>NZ_VIUA01000005.1:0-665738 GCF_007828395.1 Rhizobium sp. ERR 942 | reverse complement strand
CAGGAAACACCAGAGCGAGAGACTTCGTCGCCAGCAGCGCCGCCGCCCTCGTCAGTGATCGGGCTTATAGACCCCCCAACCCGATATAGTCAACAGGCCTATTTTGAAAAAAATCAAAAAACAAGTAACTGATTGATTCTTTTGTGAGTTTTGTGAACATCCCCTATGATCATCGAAAATAAGCTGCAAAAACACCCACAGATATCCTGGATGAAGCGTCGGGCCGCCTGCACGATGACGGAACAAGCCGCAAAACCGCTTTTCTGCGTCCCCATCTTCATCAGCGACCCTGCCATTTTATGGGAAACAGCATATGGATCGCCGCAAAAAACGCCCGGTTGATTTGACACCCCTGTCATAAATATGCACATCTTCGCCCCCAGCCTGCGGCTCGCATGAAGGAAGCGGATCACGATCGGCATGATGACGGACAATATGATGCTCCGATCGCTCGGCAACGAGCCGCCTATCCTGGCCGATGGCCGGCGGGCGCCGGATCGGCGCGAAGTGTCTCTCCGTTGGCTTTCCGGCACCTTCCTGACAGGCCTGACGTCGAGTATCCTGATGGGCGTGGCCTTGTTTGCCGCACTTGACGGCCGCCAGCAGCTGGCGATCCCCGCGGAAGCCTATGCCACATCGGACAATCATAATGCCACCGACGACCAGGTCACCCGCGGCGGCCGGCTGATTTCCACCGCGATCGCCTCGAAGCCGTCCGACCACAATATTCTCGAAGTTTCGACCGTTGTGCGCGATGGCGACAAGGAGGTGGTGCGCCGCCAGCCCTTCGCTCATGTGAAGATCGCGCTCGCCACCAATCGCATCGCCAGCGAAAGCTACCCCCCCTTCGATCCGCTGGCGATCTTTTCCGCCGACGAAAACATACCGCAGCCCGCCAACAAGACCGGCGCCATCTACGGATCGGACGTCGAATCCGAAGTTAGCCTGAAGACGATCGCCTTTCCCGCCAAGGATATTCCCTTCCAGCTCGCCGGCTCAATGTCACTCGATGAGGTCGAAGAGAATGTCCGTTCCAACGGTTCGGTGCTGGCGGACGGCAATACCCAGCTTTCAGCGCTCTATTATGTCGACCCGCGCCGTTTCGCCAATGACGATCCCGACGTCGATCTGACGGCGGGGCTGGCAGCTCGCATCGTTGAAGAGAACATGTCGGTCTCCGCTCCGGAAGCCGTGACCGCACAGACGGAAGAATTTGCCGACGACATCATTCCCGTCCGCGAAAACATGTCGATTGCCGCGGCGCTGACCGGATCCGGTTATCTGAAGGCTGACGCGGACGATGTCGCAGCCAAGATCCAGCCACTCTTCGGTTCGTCCGATGTCTCCGCCGGCGACGTGTTGCGCATCGGCATCCTTCAGAAGGGTGAGCAGGCAAAAATCATCCGCGCCAGCATCTATCGCGGCACGAAACATCTGCTCACCATCGCGCAGAACGACCGCGGCGAATTCGTCGCCGGCAGTGCACCGCCGATGCTCGATGCCATCGCCACGGCCTTCGACAACGACTTGCCAGCTGTTGCGGCCGGCCGCGACCTGCCGAGCGTCTACGACGGCATCTATCGCGCCGCCCTTTCCTACGGCATGACCAAGGAGATGGTGGCGCAGATCGTCAAGCTGCTTGCGAGCAATGTCGATTTCCAGGCGCAGCTGAAACCGACGGATTCGCTGGAAGCTTTCTTCTCGGTCACCGACGACAAGGGACAGGCGACGGCCGATTCCGAACTGCTCTACGTCAACGCCAGATTCGGCGACAACGTCACCCGCTTCTATCGCTTCGAGGATCCGACAGATCACTCGATCGATTACTTCGACGAGAATGGCAAGAGCATCCGGCAGTTCCTGCTGCGCAATCCTGTTCCCACCGGCGTCTTCAAATCCGGCTTCGGCATGCGCCGCCACCCGATCCTCGGCTTTGCGCGCATGCATACCGGTGTTGACTGGTCAGCCCCGCGCGGCACGCCGATCATCGCTGCCGGCAACGGCATCGTCGAAAAAGCCGGTTGGGATTCAGGTGGTTTCGGCAATCAGACACTGATCCGCCATGCCAATGGCTACGTCTCCTCCTACAATCACCAGAGCGCGATCGCCAAAGGCGTCGTGCCGGGCGCAAAGGTGGTGCAGGGACAGGTGATCGGCTTTATCGGCTCGACGGGCCTGGCGACCGGCCCCCACCTGCACTACGAGCTGATCGTCAACGGCACGAAAGTCGATCCGCTACGCATCCGCCTTCCCGGCGGCAAATCGCTGGAAGGCGACGCACTCGCCAAGTTCCAGGAAGAACGCAAGCGCATCGATACGCTGCTCACCGACGAGAAGACGAAGCAAATCGCCAGCAAGTAGCCTCGGCCGCTCGGCCTATTTCATGCTGAGCTATCAACACTACGCTACGGCCGATAGCAAAATGGCGGCCCGAAGACCGCCATCTGCGTTGACTCGGTCGGCCAGCTTATGCCGCTTCGTTTACCGCCTGACGCGGGCGGAACAACAGCCGGTCCGAACCACTGGTTACCTTGACGAGCGAGCCATCCGGAATCTGCCCGGACAGGATCTGTTCGGCTAGCGGATCCTGGACATATTTCTGAATCACCCGCTTCAGCGGCCGCGCACCGTAGACCGGATCGTAGCCCTTGTTGGCCAGCCAATGGCGGGCATCGTCGTCGAGTTCGAGCGTGATCTTGCGTTCCGACAACAGCTTCAGCAGACGTTCGAGCTGAATGTCCACGATCGCGCCCATCTCATCGCGCTTCAGGCGATGGAACAGGATGATCTCGTCGATACGGTTCAGGAATTCCGGCCGGAAATGCGACCGGACGACTTCCATCACCTGCTCGCGCACCAGATCGCTGTCATCGCCGTCCTTCAGCTGGGTGAGATATTCGGCACCCAGATTGGAGGTCATGATGATCATTGTGTTGCGGAAATCGACCGTGCGGCCCTGTCCGTCCGTCAAACGTCCGTCATCCAGAACCTGGAGCAGGATGTTGAAGACATCGGGGTGCGCCTTTTCGATCTCGTCGAACAGCACGACCTGATAGGGCCGGCGGCGGACGGCTTCGGTCAATGCGCCGCCTTCCTCATAGCCGACATAGCCGGGAGGGGCACCGATCAACCGCGCCACGGAATGCTTCTCCATGTACTCGGACATGTCGATACGCACCATTGCCGTCTCGTCGTCGAAAAGGAAGCGGGCAAGCGCCTTCGTCAACTCCGTCTTGCCGACACCCGTCGGACCGAGGAAGATGAACGAGCCGATCGGCCGGTTCGGATCCTGCAGGCCGGCACGCGAGCGGCGAACGGCACGCGACACAGCCTGAACGGCGTCACCCTGGCCGACGACCCATTTTGCCAGCTCGTCTTCCATCCGCAGCAGCTTGTCGCGCTCGCCTTCCAGCATCTTGTCCACGGGAATCCCGGTCCAGCGGGAAACGACCTGGGCGATATTGTCGGCGGTAACGACCTCCTGCACCATGGAATCGCGGGCACTATCCTGCTCTTCCGCGGCGTGCAATTCCTTCTCAAGATTGGGGATCACGCCATAGGCAAGCTCGCCTGCACGCTGGAATTCACCCTTGCGCTGGGCAATGGCGAGTTCGTTGCGGGCATCGTCGAGCTGCTTCTTGAGATCGGCGGCAAGACCGAGCTTCTGCTTTTCCGCCTGCCAGCGCGCGGTCAGCGCATCGGCTTCCTCTTCCAGCGAAGCAAGATCGCCCTCCAGCCGCTTCAGCCGGTCGGCGGAAGACTGGTCGGTTTCCTTCTTCAGCGCCTCACGCTCGATCTTCAGCTGGATGATGCGGCGATCGAGTTCATCGAGCTCTTCCGGCTTGGAATCCACCTGCATACGCAGACGCGCCGCTGCCTCGTCCATCAGGTCGATGGCCTTGTCCGGCAGGAAGCGATCGGTGATGTAGCGGTTCGACAGGGTTGCAGCAGCCACCAGAGCGGCATCGGCGATGCGCACCTTGTGATGCTGCTCATATTTTTCCTTCAAGCCACGCAGGATCGAGATCGTGTCTTCGACCGTCGGTTCCTCAACCATGACAGGCTGGAAGCGGCGGGCAAGGGCCGGATCCTTCTCGACATGCTTGCGGTATTCATCGAGCGTGGTCGCGCCGACGCAGTGAAGTTCGCCGCGCGCAAGGGCCGGTTTCAGCAGGTTGGATGCATCCATCGCGCCATCGGCCTTGCCGGCACCGACAAGGGTGTGCATTTCATCGATGAAGAGGATGATCTCGCCGTTTTCCGACTGCACTTCGTTGAGCACGGCCTTCAGCCGCTCTTCGAACTCGCCGCGGAATTTCGCACCGGCAATCAGCGCGCCCATGTCGAGCGCCATCAGCTTCTTGTCCTTCAGCGATTCCGGTACGTCGCCATTGACGATACGCAGCGCCAAGCCTTCGACGATCGCCGTCTTGCCGACGCCGGGCTCACCAATGAGCACAGGATTGTTCTTGGTGCGGCGAGACAGGACCTGGATGGTGCGACGAATTTCGTCGTCACGGCCGATCACCGGGTCGAGCTTGCCTTCGCGGGCCTCGGCGGTGAGATCGCGAGCATATTTCTTCAGCGAATCGAAGCCCTGCTCCGCATTGGCGGAGTCAGCCGTGCGGCCCTTGCGGATATCATTGATGACCTGATTGAGGGCGACGGGCGTGACGCCTGCATTTTTCAGGGTTGCCGAGGTCGACGCCGTGGGCTCGATCGCCAGCGCCTGCAAAAGACGCTCGACAGTGACGAAACTATCGCCCGCCTTCTTGGCCGCATCTTCTGCGGTCGTGAAAACCTTGGCGAGCGGCTGTGAGAGATAGACCTGGCCGTCACCGCCGGAAACCTTCGGCAGCTTTGCAAGTGCGGCATCATTGGCAATGCGGGCAGCCTTGGCGTCGCCACCGGCACGTTCAATCAACGAGGCGGCCATGCCCTGGTCGTCGTCCAGAAGCACCTTGAGAACGTGCTCGGGCGTGAACTGCTGATTACCCTGTGCAAGCGCATTGGTTTGGGCGGATTGCAGAAAACCGCGTACCCGCTCGGAGTATTTTTCAATATTCATATGAGACCTCCATGAATCGCTCTGCCCGGACCCGGCACAGACCGATGATTGAGATTGAGCCCCCTCTAGAGGCGAGCCCCGCCTTACCGCCATTGAGATTTGCAGCAAGACAACTGGAGGAGATATGGGAGGCTATTTGAAGAGTTTAAAGGGTGCAAAACGCGAAAAAAGCGCGGGGTTTGGTTGGCAAATCGCGCCGACTTATTGGCCGGTTCCCTCAGCTAAACCCAGCTTCGACGGTCGATGGTAGCGAATCTTTCTCTCTCGCTACCTGATGACCATTCAGCCCTTTCCATTCGCCCATAGCAAAACGGCAACGGCAGCGCATCTCGCACTGCCGTTGCCGTTTCAATTTCTGCCGACTGCGCCCGAAAGCGTATGGGCCTTATTCCGAGGTTGCGTCCGCCAAGGCCGGAGCTTCGCCCGAAGCGGCTTCGCCCTCACCGTCGCCACCGGCAGCGCTGCGGCGCGGCTGGCGGCGCGGGCGGTTACCGCCGGCACTGCGGCGGCGCGGCTGGCGCTCGGTGGCGGCCACGGCCGGAGTTTCCTCTTCGATCGCCACTTCGGCCGGAATCCCTTCGATCACCGGCTGCGGACCGGTGCCATTGATGACCTCGGGCTCGCTGGCCGGAGCGGCAGCAACCGCTGGAGCAGCCTGCTGCTGGCGACCGTGGGGCTGAGCCATCTGCGGCTGATCGTCAATCTCCTGCGCATCGATATCGTCGATATCGCGCTCGGCATTATCGCGGTCATTGTAATTGTGATGATCGTCGCGCTGGTAGCGCTCCTGCATCTGCGCCTGGGCGCTGGCAATGATCCGATTGTAGTGCTCGGCATGCTGCAGGTAGTTTTCCGCCATGACGCGGTCGCCGGAGCTTTGAGCATCGCGAGCCAAGGCCGCGTACTTCTCGGCGATGTGCTGTGCGGTTCCGCGGATTTTCACATCGGGACCGGAGCTGTCGTAAGTCCTGGTCAGCGGGTTCGAGCCCTTGCGGTTGAAATTGTTGTTGTTATTTCCGCCGCCGCCGTTGTTGTTATTACCACGCCCCCGACCGCGCTTGTTTTGCTGTCCTGGCCTCATAGATCCTTCACCTGAATTCTCTTCGTTGGGATAAAATCATACACGGCACCTGCCGCCGCGGGTCGAATACTTCCGAACCGGGGCCTGCGTGCCGCAAGCAAACTGCGCTTTAGCGCTCGTCTGCCGCTCGACTACGTCAGATTAACTGATCACGCATTGGGTTATCTTCAACCTTTGACACTCTTATCAGAGAGCGGATCCCCGAGGCTGTCCAAGATGAGCGAATCGTCTCGTTCATTCCCAGCCGCCCAACGCGTGAGCGCAACCTATATTGCTTCCTCAGGAAATCCAAGCTTTTTCTTTGCGATAACAACGGGGTTCCACAAATCCGCTGCAAAATGTCACGTTAATGTTGAAATTCAAACACAAGAACCCGGTCGTTCTGGCCGTAGTCCCGAACCGCCTCGACAAGGGAAAATCCTGCTCCTTCAAAAACCGAAGTCACCGTTTCACGCTGATCGTAGCCGATCTCCACACCAATCATACCGTTCTGATATAGAAATCGAGCCGCATCCTTTGCGATCGCCCTGTATGCATCCAGCCCATCAAGGCCCCCATCAAGGGCCGTGGGAGGATCGAAATCCTTTACTTCTGGAGCGAGAGTGGAAATGACACTAGACGCAATATAGGGCGGATTTGAGACAATCACGTGAAAACGTTCGTGGATGGCTTCAAACCAGCTCCCTTGCACAGTTCTGAAACGCGCCGCCAGGCCATTTCGCTCCGCGTTCCCGCGAGCGGTTTCCAGCGCTTCGCTGGAAATATCGGAACCAACGCCCATTGCTTTAGGGCATTCATGAAGCAGGGCCAAACAAATGGCCCCGGTCCCCGTCCCGATGTCCAGTATATGGATATTGCCGATCTGGGATTCAAGCCTCCTGAGATGTGGCAGCATCGTATCGACGAGAATTTCCGTATCGGGCCGCGGTTCGAGCGTCGCAGCCGAAAGCCGCAGCGAGAGACCATAGAACTCCCGTTCGCCGAGAATGCGATAGACCGGCTCATGATTAAGCCGGCGAGCGATCGCCGCGCGTATCATCACCACATCATCCTCAGATACGGGCTCGGAACCGTGCGTCACGAGGCCGGTCGCAGAAAGATGCAGAAGGCCGCCGACAAGAATGCGTGCTTCCGTGGCGGGATCGTCGAGATCGGACCCGGCAAATCGGGCGCGCGCCTCCTGCAGGAGCTCGGATGCGGTCGGCCCCTGCCCGCCACTCATGCCTGTTCGCCGAGCTGGGCGAGCTGGCTCGCCTGATAATCCGCCAGCAGCGCATCGACCACCTCGTCAATCTCGCCCACCATCATCCGGTCGAGCTTGTAGAGCGTCAGGTTGATGCGGTGATCGGTGACGCGCCCCTGCGGGAAATTATAGGTGCGGATGCGCTCGGACCGATCGCCGGAGCCGACCTGGCTCTTGCGGTCGGCGGAACGCTCGCTGTCGGCCCGCTGGCGCTCCATGTCGAACAGGCGAGACCGCAGGACCTGCATAGCTTTGGCGCGGTTCTGATGCTGCGACTTTTCCGAGCTCGTGACAACGATACCCGAGGGAAGATGGGTGATGCGCACGGCCGAGTCGGTCGTGTTGACGTGCTGGCCACCGGCGCCGGAAGAGCGCATGGTGTCGATACGGATATCCTCAGGCCGGATCTCGATATCGATTTCTTCGGCTTCCGGCAGCACGGCGACCGTCGCCGCAGAAGTATGAATACGCCCGCTCGCCTCCGTTTCCGGCACTCGCTGCACGCGGTGAACGCCGGATTCGAACTTCAGCCGCGAAAACACGCCCTTGCCGCTGATGGTGGCGATGATTTCCTTGAAACCGCCCGCTTCGCCCTCGCTCGCCGAAAGCACTTCCACCTTCCAGCCATTGCTGGCGGCAAAACGCTCATACATGCGGAACAGATCGCCAGCGAAAAGGGCCGCTTCCGAGCCGCCAGTGCCGGCGCGGATTTCCAGGATCGCGCTCTTCTCGTCAGCGGCATCCTTCGGCAGAAGCTCGATCTGGATCGCCTTTTCCAGCGTCTCGATCCGCTCCTTAACCTCGGGCAGCTCCATTTCGGCAAGATCGCGCATATCGCGATCGACGGACTTGTCGGAGAGCATGGTTTCGAGATCGGCAGCCTCGGCAAGGGCGCGCTCGTAATCGCGGATTTTGGTCACGACCGGCTGCAGCTCGGAATATTCGGAAGCAAGCTTCACATAGACATCTGCGGCCGGGCCGGCGGACATGCGCGCCTCGATCTCGCCGAAACGGCGTTCCAATTCGCGCATTTTTTCAACAGGGAGCTTCGCCACCCTCTACTCCAATTCTTCTTATTATCTCTGCTTTGATGTTGTGATGCGCATGATCCCGCCTGCAAACCGCTTCGTGCTTTTCAGGATCGCGCGCTAAAGCGGAATATTGTGGCTCTCGGCAAAGTGCACAAGGATATCCCGCATGGAATTCGTCGGCTGCTTGTCATCGAGTGCGGCTTCCATGACTTCGGACAAGGCCTTGAGGTCAAGCCCGAGCAGCATTGCTTTGACCGGCCCGATCGAGGCCGGTGACATCGAAACCGAGCGGAAACCGATGCCGAGCAGGGCCATGGCCGAAATCGTCTTGCCCGCCAGTTCGCCGCAAAGCGTTACCGGCGTCTTGTTGCGTTCGCCAGCCCGCACAATATCGCGCAGGATACGCAGAAACGGCCGCTCGAGCGGATCGAAGCGATCCGAAACGCGGGCATTGCCGCGATCGACCGCCATCGAGAACTGGAACAGGTCGTTGGAGCCGACCGAGACGAAATCGACCTCCGCCATCAGTTCGTCCAGCTGCCACAGCAGCGCGGGCACCTCGAGCATTGCGCCGAACTGCAGCTTGCGCGGCAGGCCGTGCCCGAAGCGCGAGAGGTGCTGCACTTCCTTTTGCAGGAGTTCACGCACGGCTCGGATCTCGGAGACTTCCGTGACCATCGGCACCATCATCTTCAATTCGCTGTCGGCTGCCGCCCTGAGCATAGCCCTGAGCTGCGTGCGCAACAGGCCTGGACGATCGAGCGAGAGGCGGATGGCGCGCCAGCCGAGCGCGGGGTTTTCTTCCTCATGCGCTCGGAAATAGGGAACGACCTTGTCGCCGCCGATATCGAGCGTGCGGAAGGTGACGATACGGCCACCCGCCTGCTTCATGACGTTGCGATAGAAGGCTTCCTGTTCATCCGCCTTCGGCATGGTCGAGGCGATCATGAACTGCAGTTCGGTGCGGAACAGACCGATGCCCTCGGCTCCGGATTCCGCAAGTTGCGGCAGGTCTACCAGCAGACCGGCATTCATCAGCAGCGAAATGCGCTGCCCGTCCTTTGTGATCGGCTCGACGGAACGCAGAGCCCGGAACTGCTCCTGCCTACGGGCACGGAACCGGACCTTCTCTTCATAGGAGCGCTGATGATCAGCCATCGGCCGCAGGTGTACATGACCACCGTCGCCGTCGATGATGACCGGATCGCCGTTTTCGGCCAGCGCAACGACACCTACCGCCTGTCCGACGACCGGAATGCCCATGGCGCGTGCCACGATGACGACGTGGCTTGTGACAGCGCCCTCTTCCAGCACCAGGCCGCGAATATTGGCGCGGGGATAATCGAGCAGTTCAGCCGCGCCCATCGCACGCGCGAAAATGACCGCATCGTTCGGGAAGCCTTCGGCGCTGGTACGGCCTGAATGTCCGATGAGCTGCCGCAAAAGCCGGTTTGCCAGATCCTCGAAATCGTGCATGCGTTCGCGCAGATAGGGATCGGTCAGGCGCATCATGCGCGCCTTTGTGTCGCTCTGCACCTTTTCGACGGCGGCTTCAGCGGTCAGGCCGTTGCGGACGGCTTCCTCGAGCTTGCGCACCCAGCCCTGGTCGTGCGCGAACATGCGGTAGGTCTCAAGCACCTCGCGATGCTCGCCTTCCATGGACACGTCACGGCGCGACAGCATGTCGTCGATCGAAATGCGCAGCGAACCGAGTGCCTCGGCGAGGCGGCCGATTTCCTTGTCGGCATCCTCGTTCAAGAGATTGGTGACGACGATGCGCGGCTCGTGCAGCACGACATAACCGAGGCCGATGCCTTCATTGTAGCTGTCGCCATCGATCGTAACGGAGCGAGTGAGATCGAGTTCCAGGCCAGGCTTGGTGATCTTCTTCAGCTCGCCAGTCGCGATCATCTCGGCCAGCACCATGGCCGTCGTTTCGAGCGCCTCCAACTCTTCCTCGCGATAATTGCGGCTCGCCTTGTTCTGGACGACGAGAACGCCGAGCGAACGGCCAGTGCGCAGGATCGGCACGCCGAGGAAGGAGTGATAGATCTCTTCACCGGTTTCCGGCAGGTAGCGGAAGGCCGGATGCGATTGTGCATCGGAAAGATTGAGCGGCTGGGCGGATGCAGCAATCGTGCCGACCAGGCCTTGCCCCATCTTCAATTGCGAAAGGTGGACGGCCTCTTTATTCAGACCCTCGGTGGCATAAAGTTCAAGGACGCCGTCGGCGCGCAGCACATAGACCGAGCAAACCTCGGCAACCATATTGCTGGCAATCTGGCGGACGATCCGGTCAAGGCGCTCCTGCGGCTCCAGCGGCTCCGCCATCAATTCGCGTAGCCGCTTGAGCAGAACGCGTGGACCGCCGGATAGGTCTCTCATTGCGCCACTAGCTCCCGAATCAAGATGTCATGCCCGTCTTGCCCACGTCAGGGCCGGCCGAAACTCGCCTCCGTCACGGTCCGTCGTCAGCAGTCGTGACTCAACTCTTATCCAGACCGTAGCAGGAATGCAAAGTCCTGACTGCGAGTTCTGCATAAGGACCGTCGATCAGGATGGAAATCTTGATTTCTGACGTCGTAATGGCCTTGATGTTGATGCCTTTTTCGGCAAGTGCCCTGAAAGCGGTCGCAGCTACGCCTGCATGCGAGCGCATGCCGATGCCGATGACCGAAACCTTGACCAGACCTGATTCGCTCTGGACGACGTCGTAGCCGATCTTTTCCTTGTTTTCGCCAAGAACGCGCAGCGCCTTCTCGACGTCGCCCGAGGGAACCGTGAAGGTCATATCGGTCTTGGAGCCGTCTTCGGAAATGTTCTGGACGATCATGTCGACATTGATGTGGTTTTCGGCCAGCGGCCCGAAGATCGCGGCGGAAACACCCGGCCGGTCGGCAAGACGACGCAGCGAGATCTGAGCCTCATCCTTGGCATAGGCAATGCCGGTGACTACTTCCTGTTCCACGATTTCTTCCTCGTCACAAATCAGCGTTCCGGGCGGGTTAAGCAGATCGCCCATGCCCGGAGCATCGGGATCCTCGAAAGAAGAGCGCACGAAAGTGCGGACCTTGAACACCATGGCGAGCTCGACCGAGCGCACCTGCAGCACCTTTGCACCGAGAGACGCCATTTCGAGCATTTCCTCGAAGGCGATCTTCTTGAGGCGGCGCGCCTTCGGCTCGATGCGCGGGTCGGTCGTGTAGACGCCATCGACATCCGTGTAGATATCGCAGCGATCCGCTTTCACGGCGGCGGCGATCGCAACGGCCGACGTGTCGGAACCGCCGCGGCCAAGCGTCGCGACGCGATTGTCGGGACCGAGACCCTGGAACCCGGCGACGACGGCGACCTGCCCTTCCTTCATGCGGCGGATCATGTCTTCGCCGTCGATGTCGAGAATGCGGGCCGCACCATGCGCATTATCGGTACGGATTGGAATCTGCCAACCCTGCCACGAACGGGCGTTGATGCCCATGGCCTGCAGCGCAATCGCCAGCAGGCCGGAGGTGACCTGCTCGCCCGAAGCCACGACGGCGTCATATTCGCGCGCATCATAGATCGAGTGATTGGCGCCGGAGACCTTCGGCATGTTCTGGACCCAGCCGACCAGTTCGTTGGTCTTGCCGGACATGGCGGAAACGACGACTGCCACTTCGTGACCGGCATCGACCTCGCGTTTCACATGGCGTGCGACGTTCTTGATACGGTCCAGATCCGCGACGGAGGTCCCGCCGAATTTCATCACGATGCGTGCCATGTGCCTCTACCAGTACCCTGCGCCGGGCGGCCGAATGCGGAAAGCCCGACATGCAAAATCGCCCTTCCGGTTCGGTAGCCGGAAAAGCGTGATCTCAATGGGGCCGTCTCTTAGCGAGTTTGTCGGGCAGGCGCAATAGCATCGGACGCCGGAGGCGACGAAAAGTTTACTCTAAAAATCCACTTTTAAGGTCGACCAGAGCTTGTCGAGAATGCTCCCTTCCTTGGGGATATTTTCTTTGTTGAGGAAGGTGGCGACAAGCACGCCGCCTTCCGGCCGGCCGGTCGCGACGATCTCATATTCCATGACGTCGTCGTCCGTGGTCGTCTCGGCCTTCACGCCCTTCAGCACGGTACCGCTCGGCAATGTGCGCTGGGTCGCTCGCTTGCTGATCTTCGCGCCGCCATTGATGCTCTCCTGCACCATCTGCTGGAGTACGACATCGGTATAGCTGGAAGGGTTGAGCCCCTTATAGACCTGCACGATGATGCCCGTGCCGATCGGCGTCATCAGCGCATATTGCTGCACGCCGTCGCCGAGATCCGTCTTTGCAACCGTGAACTTGCCATCATGATCGAAGGAGAATTTGCCGCCGGTGAAGGTCACCGTCTCGCTGCGCTGCAGCTCCACCGGGACCTTGCGGCCATCCTTCATGGTGACTTCAAGCGTATCGCCGGGATTGATGCCGACGCTGACTCCGTCGATCGTCAGGCGAAACCCCTTGCCGTCCCCGGCCCATGCATGGCTGGCCGCAAACCAGCACATGGCGACGACCGTCGCGAGACGGAGTGGTCTCATGAGGAGCTCCTCTACAGGCCAGTCGATCGCAATCGATCCCGGTTCCGAAAGTCCATTTCACAACCCGGCGATTGATCGGCCATAAGATACCGCCATGTCAACCTCCGCACCGCAATTCGCATCGCGCAATCGAGATACCCCACAGCTGATCGAAGGCCGCAGGCCCTTGACATCGCGCATCGATCGTCCGACTTCACCCTTCAGGTAGAATTATTGCTTGCAGTCGTGCGAACCGCAGAACGACGCAAATGATGGAGTGAGCCATGAGCGAAACGGCAAAGAGCACGATCGACCAGAGCGAAGTGGACCGTTTTTCCGCCATGGCGGCTGAGTGGTGGAGCCCGACCGGCAAGTTCAAACCGCTTCACAAGTTCAATCCGGTCCGTCTGGCCTATATCCGCGACCGCGCCTGCGAGAATTTCGACCGCGATCCGAAGAGCAGCCGACCGCTTGAGGGCCTTCGCGTGCTCGACATCGGCTGTGGCGGCGGCCTGCTGTCGGAGCCGGTAGCGCGCATGGGCGCCACCGTCATCGGCGCCGATCCCTCGGAAAAGAACGTCGGCATCGCCTCGACGCACGCGAAAGCCTCCGGCGTTCCCGTCGACTACCGAGCCGTCACCGCCGAGCAGCTGGCCGAAGCCGGCGAAACCTTCGATATCGTGCTGAACATGGAAGTGGTCGAGCATGTCGCCGACGTCGAATTCTTCCTGTCGACCTGCGCAAAAATGGTGCGTCCCGGCGGCCTGATGTTCGTTGCGACCATCAACCGCACCATGAAGGCAGCAGCCCTCGCCATCTTCGCCGCCGAAAACGTGCTTCGCTGGCTGCCCCGCGGCACGCACCAGTATGAAAAGCTGGTCCGCCCGGAGGAAATCGAAAAGCCGCTTGCCGCAAGTGGTCTCGACATCATCGCCCGCACGGGCGTCTTCTATTCGCCGCTGCAGGACCGCTGGAACCTCTCGAAGGATATGGACGTCAACTACATGCTTCTCGCGAAGCGAGCGAACTTGGGCTGATCGTGCATCCGCGAATCCGCCTCAGACCTTCAATGTCAGCACGTGTGCCAGCAACTCGCTCTGGCCCACGGCGTTGCGAGCAACGATCTCTTTAATGCGAAGGCGATTGATCTCCTGAGGCCGGCCAGCAGGCCCATAGGGCTGCTTGAACGAGAAGGCAGCCGGGCCGGCACCATGATCGTGCAAATGTTCCAGGCGCTCGACGCCATCCCTCCATTCCGGAATGGTCCCGTGATCCACCCACCAAAGGACAAGCGGCGGCCAGCTCTGCCTGAGGTTCCAGTGTCGCGCGCCTTTCAGGGCGTCGGCATGCACGCCGCTGTAGGTGAATGCCATCAGCGATTCGATATCGGCCCAGAGCGACAGTGACGATGGCGCCGTCTGAAAGCCGCTGCCCTTGATGAAACGCGGAAAGACCTGTTGACCCCAACAGGGAACGCCCGGCTCGCCGGAATAACCGGATCGACCGATAAAGCCATCAGCCCGGGCAGCAGCCTCGAAATTCGCCGCCTCGCGCAGCCGAAATCCCTCAACCTCAGGACTCTCGTAGGCCGCGACATGCAGCCCGAAATTATACATGGCGAGATGTTTGCTGCCGGTCGCCGGCATCAGTTGATATCGTCTGGCAACACGGGAATGGCTGCGATCTCGATACCCTCCTCGACGAGGGCCTGCGCCTCATCAGGCGTCGCCTTGCCGATGATCCCACGCGCATCCGCTTCGCCGTAATGAATCTTGCGGGCCTCCTCAGGGAATTTCGCCCCGACATCCTCGGCATTGGCCTTGATGGCGTCAACGGCTTCCTTGAGCTTGGCCATCGCCTCCTTGCGGGCGGCATCCATGGCAAGCGTCTGCATCTCGTCCTTCTTGCGCGCGGTCGAAACCGACGGCGCCATCAGCTGCTTGGAGATCGCAGCCGAATTGCAGACCGGACAGGTGAGAAAACCGCTTGCGACCTGGCGGTCGAAATCGGCACTTTCGGAAAACCAGCCCTCGAACTCATGGGCATTGTCACAGGTAAGCGAATAACGGATCAAGCAGCGACGCCTCCAGCCGCCGGCGTCGCGATCTTCTCCAGCGAAAATTCGCGCGCATTCTTCAGGTTCGGTATCTTGTCATGGGCTGATTTGACGGCAGCGATATCGATCTCGGCGATGACCACGGCCTCGCCCGTGCCACCGGCGGATGCCAGCACCTTGCCCCAGGGATCGATGATCATCGAATGGCCGAAAGTCTCACGGCCGTCCTCATGCTTGCCGGCCTGCGCGGCGGCAATGACGAACATGCCGTTTTCGATGGCGCGGGCGCGCAGCAGAATTTCCCAATGCGCTTCACCGGTCTGCTTTGTGAAGGCGGCAGGTACCGTCATCACCTCGGCGCCAGCAACGGCCTGGGCGCGGAAGAGCTGCGGAAAGCGCACATCGTAGCAGATGGAAAAGCCGAGTTCGGCGAACGGCAGCGATGCGATGCGCGCCTCCGACCCCGGCCGATAGACGGCGCTTTCGCGCCAGCTCTCGCCATTGTCAAGATCGACGTCGAACATATGGATCTTGTCGTAGCGATTGATGAGCTTGCCGTCGGGACCGAAGAGGAAGCCACGATTGGCGATCTTGCCGTCATCGAGCGCAATGGCGGTCGAACCGATATGCAGGTATATGCCGAGCTCTTCTGCCAGTCCGGACGCCGTCTTGACGATGATATCGTTCGGCTCGTCACGCAGCACAGCGCGCAGGCCCGGACGATCCTTCTGCACCGCGCCGGTCATCTCCGGCGTTTGCACATAGACAGCACCCTGCGAAGCGGCGTCGCGCACCAGGCGCGCCATATCAGCCGCGTTCTTCACCGGATCGACACCGGAACACATCTGGATGGCGGCAGCCTTGAAGCTCATCGGTTTCTCCCTCGTAAAGACAGTCAGGCAGCCAGCATCGGATCGAGCTTGCCGGCCCGGTCCAGCGCATGGATGTCGTCGCAGCCGCCGACATGCTCACCATTGATGAAGATCTGCGGGAAGGTCGCGGCGCCGTTCGACTTCGCGATCATCTCCTGCCGCAGTTCGGGCGAATAGGTGGCGTTGTGCTCGACATAATCGACGCCTTTGGATTCGAGCAGAGATTTCGCACGGGCGCAATAGCCGCAGAATTCACGCGTATAGATGACGACGGATGCCATGATCCACTCCGGAAAAGCCTATATCGATTGTCATATAAGATGGCGGACGACCCTTGCAAAGGTCAAAACCGTGACATCGGCCGCACCTGCTTTCTTCAGTGCGCGCGTGGCCGCGGCAACCGTGGCGCCCGTGGTATAGACATCATCGACCAGAACGATGCGCCGCCCGAATATATCGGCCGCCCGATGCTCGGAGACGGCGAAAGCGCCGCGCACATTGTCCTGTCGCGCCTTCGCCCCGAGACCCACCTGCTGGCTCGTGCGTTTGACGCGCAGGAGCGTTGCAGCGAGCAACGGTTTGCCTGAAAGACGGGCAATGTGGCGAGCAAGCTCGGCAGCCTGATTGTATTTGCGCGCAAACAGCCGCGCCCGGTGCAGTGGCACCGGAATGATCGCATCGCAATCCGCAATCGTGCCGTCGCTGGCACGCAGCATCCAGCCGGCCATCATCGGCGCGAGATCGGTGCGATCGCGATACTTCAGGCTCAGAACGAGATCCCGGACGATGCCGTCGTGAACGGCGGCGGAGCGCAGGCGGTCGAAGACGGGCGGATCGGCAATCGCCTCTGCGCTGAGGATGCCGGCACCAAGATCATGGGAAAACGGACTGCCGAGCACCTCGCAATAGGGCCGCTCGATGAAGCGAACGCCCGACCAGCATGCCGCACAAAGACCGCGATGCGCGCCCACGGAAACGCCACAACCCGGGCAGGCCGGCGGATAGACCAGATCGGCAAGAGCCATCCAGGGTCTTTTCAGCCCGGCGCCCAGCATAGACAAGGTGATTTCGCGTCCCATCATCCCCATATGTTTGACACTAGCAATTCCGGGAAAAGTGTATAGCGGTTTTCCGTCCGGAATTGCGCAAGAGAAAACGCGCGTGCCCGGCACGCGCCGCCGAATTGATGATAGTGCAGGAAACCACCATGGAAATCGTGTTCGACCAATCGCTGCTTGCAGCCCGCAAGCGCCGGGCCTTGAGACAAGGCGACCCGAAAGCGGCATTCCTGCTCGACATTGCCGCCGGCGAACTGGCGGAGCGGCTTGGCGTCACCGAACGCCATTTCGACGAAGCCGTCGAGCTGCATGGCACGACCGGCGTAGCTGCGCACCTGGCTCTGGCAACCGGCAAGATCAGCCATTTGAAAAGGATCGAAAGCGAAATGGGTTTTGCCGCTCCCGGCGAGACCCTTATCGAAGCGCCGCCGGAAGAACTGCCGCTGGAGCCGGAATCGGTCAATCTCGTGCTTTCGCCGCTTAGCCTGCATGTCACAAACGACACGCCCGGCGTCTTCATCCAGATCCGCCGCGCGCTGAAGGCGGATGGTCTTTTCCTGGCGGCGATCCCCGGCTCTGGAACCCTGCAGGAATTGCGCGACGTGCTGCTCGCGACCGAAATCGAACTGACGGGGGGTGCAAGCCCGCGCGTCATCCCCTTTGCCGATGTCCGCGATGTCGGTGGCCTCCTGCAGCGTGCCGGCTTTACCCTGCCCGTCATCGACGCCGAAACCTATACGGTGCGCTACGACAATCTCTTTGCCCTGATGCGCGATCTGCGGGCCATGGGCATGACCAATCCGCTGGTCGACCGCAGCCGCAAACCGCTGACGCGTGCCTTCTTCCTGCGTGCGGCCGAGCTTTACGCCGAACGCTATTCCGATCCGGACGGGCGGATCAGGGCGACATTCTCCATCATCTACGTCTCAGGCTGGACGCCGCACGAAAGCCAGCAGAAGCCGCTGCGGCCTGGTTCGGCCAAGGCGCGGTTGGCCGATGCGCTCAAGGTCGAGGAACACAAGCTCAAGCAATAGGCGGTCGCGTCAGTTCTGGGACGCCGCCGAATTCTGTATCGTATTGGACAGGAGGTTGAATGTGCTTGAGAGGCTGCCTCCGAAGGCGCCGACACCGCTGATGATCGCAGCCGACATCAAGGCTGCGATGAGGCCATATTCAATGACCGTGGCACCGGTCTTATCGGTGAAAATACGCCGAACGGAACGCATAAGCTCGAAGCTCCCAGCATTGGACAACTGATGAATCCGATGCTCGTCATGGCATCCGGCAGGCTATGCTCACGCGCCAGAGCGTTTGTGCTTCTTTAAGTCGCAAAAACGCTCTATCTTTTTGTTTCTACGCAATTCCGATGGGAAACCGCTACGCACTTTTCCTGGAATTGCTCTATTGGCAGCCGCTGTCGGCACCATAACCCTGGACGATACAAACCGAACCCGGCTCCTGCTGCAGAACACTACGGCGAATCGTATACCGCTTGCCGTTTTCCGTCTGCGGGATCGAACCCGTGGTAATATTGTCAATATCCGGCGCGCTTGCAAGCACGCGTGACTTGGATTTGTCTGATAGCATCGGGGTCAGAATAAGCGAAAGCGCGACCGCCGCCGTACCGAACAGCAAAGCGATATTCAACGCGCCCGTCCTGCGCGACGTGGAATAGGACTGCTCTTTTTCCTGAACAGCTTTCCAGAAATCGTCGTCCATTATGTCAAGCCTTCTCTAACGCACCCAACAACCGCTTGATTGAGAGAATTCAATGCCAGAAGGTCATAAACGATCCCTTAATATCCACATGCAAATTAATGAGACGTAAAATTCCGGGACAGTGCGTGATTCGCATTATCAGACTGATATTAAATGGCTAATTCTCGTTAACCATATTTGCGACGTATTGCCTTAACGCATTTCAAACCGTCACTGCGTGAACCCGAAAGAGATCCGCCCCACGACGGGACATCAAATTCGGTCCAGAGAGGCACGCACTGGACGAAAATTTCATCGATACATCAAATAATAGAGATTGACACTTGCGCGCCATGATATATCGCCAAGCTATACTTTGTTATCCTGGGTTGCGTGAATTTACACATGGCAGGTTTGCTCAAGGCGGTTGGCGGTTTGGTGATTGGTATTGCGATCCTGTTCGGGATTGCGACGTTGTTTAGTGGAAGTGCAGCCGGCGTAGCGGCGGGGCTGATAGGCGCCCTTTCCTACGCTTTTAACGGCGCCGTGATTTTTGCCCTTGGACTGATGCTCGAACATTTGGAGGCAATTCGCCGCGAATGTGACAGGCAATCTGACATGCTGACGGATTTGCTCCGCAAAATGCCGAAGACGGATGCGTCCCCTCGAGAGCCCGGCGTCTCCCAACTTGATCAGCTTGCAAAATCAAGTTTCAAATTCAGAGATATCTAGACACGGGGGGCGCGACACCGCCCGATACCGGCGCTGCCTCAGCCCTTGCCGTAAAAAGCTAAAGCAGATCCTGCAGGAACGGGATCAGCGGCTCATCGGCCGGCGGCATCGGATAGTCGCGCAGGGCCTGCGGTCGCACCCATTTGATCGCCTGCCCTTCCCGGCCATGCGGGATTCCTTCGTAACGCCGGCAGATATAAAGCGGCATCAGCAGATGGAAGGTTTCGTAAGTATGGCTGGCGAAGGTCAGCGGCGCGAGACAGGCGATTTTCGTCTGGATGCCAAGCTCTTCCTGAAGCTCGCGCACCAAGGTCTCCTCCGGCGTCTCGCCAGACTCGACCTTGCCGCCGGGAAACTCCCAGAGGCCGGCGAGCGATTTTCCCTCGGGGCGCTGCGCCAGAAGGATACGGCCGTCAGCGTCGATGAGCGCGCAGGCGGCCACGAGAACGATCTTTCGGCCAGCCTCGTTCATGCAGCCTCCGGCGGTCGCCAATAGCAATAACGATAGGCTTCGCGGAAACCGAAACGAACGTAGAGCGCCAAAGCCGGAGCATTGTCGGCGCTGACCTGCAACCAGGCGGTCTTGGCGCTGCGCATCCGGGCCCAGCGAAGCGCCGAAGTCAGGATCTCGGCTCCGAGGCCCTTGCGCCGATGCTGCTGCGAGACGGCAACCGACATGACGCCGGCAAGATCGTTGTCCTGCACGCAAAGCGTTGTCGCCACCGGTCCGGCATCATCATTTTCGATGACAAAGAGGCCCGATGGCGGCTTGATGCCGCTCACCACCTCGGCCAATGCCGGCTTCAGAGCCGGATCAGCCTCATCAACGATGAGGCTCGCATCGACAAAGCGGCCGACATCGTGGCTCGGCAGATGATCCAGCATATCAGGCAATTCGAGATCGACGAGATTGGCGGTCATGACGATCGTCTCGTCGAAACACGTCCAGCCGCGCTCCCGTAGGAGATCGATGAGCTTCGGCGAGGCGAGCGGCGTCTCGCGCACGACCATAGGCCTGCCATAGGCTTCGAACTTGCGCTGCGCTTTTGCCAGCCGGATCTCGAGATCGCGATGATCGGAGGGATCGAGCGGCACGACAGAATTCAGCCGCTTCGACGGATGACCCGCCGTCAGCCGGATTTGCCAGCTGCCATCATATTGCACCGACGAGGCGGGCCAGGCCCGGAAACCGACGGCTTCCAGCCTGCGCACCAAGGGCAGCTTGTTTATCGTGGACTGCGCATGCATCAGCTAGGTATCAGCTCCGGTAGTCGCCATTGATGGCAACATATTCCTTGGTAAGGTCGCAGGTCCAGACCGTTGCGCGGCCATTGCCGAGGCCAAGATCGACCTTCACGGGAATATCCTGCTGCTTCATGACATTAGAGGCGGCTTCTTCCGAATAGGAAGCGTCACGCTCACCGTTGACTGCGACGCGGACATCGCCGAACCAGATGGCGAGCTTGTCGCGATCCGCCATTTCGCCCGCCTTGCCGACAGCCATGACGACGCGGCCCCAATTGGCGTCTTCGCCGGCGGCGGCGGTCTTGACCAACGGCGAATTGGCGATCGAAAGCGCGATGCGCTTGGCAGCCGCGTCGTTTTCGGCGCCCGTCACCGTAATTTCGAGCATCTTGGTCGCGCCTTCGCCGTCGCGAACGACCTGGATGGCAAGATCCTTCAGCAGCTCGTTAAGTGCCGCCCGGAAACCGATAAGCTTCGGATCGTCGGCGCGATCGATATGCGCCTGACCATCAGCCGCGGCAGTGCCGGTGGCGAACAGCATCAAAGTATCGGAGGTCGAGGTATCGCTATCGACCGTCATCGAATTGAAGCTCGGGCCGACGCCTTCGGACAGCAGCGTCTGCAGCACGGCAGAAGAAATATCGGCATCGGTGACGACGAAAGAGAGCATCGTCGCCATATCGGGTGCGATCATGCCGGCGCCCTTGGCAATACCGTTGATCGTGACCTTGACGCCGCCGATCTCGGCGGTGCGGGTCGCGACCTTCGGATAGGTATCCGTGGTCATGATCGCCTTGGCGGCCTCGAACCAGAAATCGCTTGTCGCATCCTTCGCCATCGTATCGAGCACACCGGCGAACTTGCTGGCGTCAAGCGGCTCACCGATGACACCGGTGGAGGCGAGATAAACTTCGTTTTCACCGCAACCGACGGCAGCCGCCGCGGACTTGGCGGTCAGTTCCGTCGCCTGGCGTCCCTTGAGGCCGGTGAAGGCATTGGCATTGCCGGAATTGACGACGACGGCGCGCGCGCTGCCGTGCGCCAGGTTCTTCCGGCAGAAATCGACCGGAGCCGAAGGGCACTTCGAGCGGGTGAAGACGCCCGCTACGGCGGCCGGCTTGTCGAAGACCATCAGCAGGACGTCGGTCCGGTTCTTGTACTTGATGCCGGCGGAGGCCGTGGTCATGCGCACACCGCGAAGGGCGGGCATGGATACAAAGGTTTTGGGAGCGAGCGGAGAAACGGAACCGGACATGAGACCCACCTGGACGAGCATGATGCCGAAAAGTGTAGGCGGTTTTCGGATTACATCATGCTCTGCTTTTTAATTCTGGAGCGGATTCAGATTTTAGGTCGTATCGACCTAAAATCATCCGGCTCCAGTGAAGGGCCCGGAAAATCCGGGCCCTGATTGTTTGACTGCTGTCAATTACTGCTGCGGCTGAGCGTCGGGCGCTGCCGCACCGTCGGCAGGCGCAACTGCATCGTCGGCCGGTGCTGCATCCTGCTGCTTCTGCGCGTCGTCATAAGCCTTGCTGAGCGCCGGATCGTTGATGACGACCTTGGTATCCTGCTTGGCCTTGTTCAGGAGTTCAAGATACTTGTCGCGCATGACGAGCTGACGAACCTGGTCCTTGACCTGGTCGAACGGCGGAGGAGGAGCATTGCGCTTGTCTTCAACCTTGATGATGTGCCAGCCGAAATCGGTCTTAACCGGGGTCTTCGTGTAGGTTCCGACCGGAAGCGCGAAAGCCGCGTCCTCGAATTCCTTGACCATGCGGCCATGGCCGAAATAGCCGAGATCGCCGCCGTCAGCCTTGTTTGGATCCGTCGACTTTTCCTTGGCAAGTGCGGCGAAATCCTTGCCGGCATCGAGTTCCTTGATGATCGCCTTGGCTTCATCCTCGGTCTTCACGAGAATGTGGCGGGCATGAACCTCTTCCTGCTTCGGCAGGGCTGCGACTTCCTTGTCGTAACGAGCCTTGACTTCATCATCCTTGATGGCGTCGGCGACGTGAGCCTTGAAATAGGCATTGTGCAGCTCGCGGTCGCGCAGATAGGCCATGTGAGCCTGGAAGTCCGGCGTCTGATCGAGCTTCTCGGCAGCGGCCTTCTGCGACAAAAGCTTCACATCGACCGAAGCCGAGAGTGCTGCGACCTTCTTCTGGTCATCCGGAAGCTGGCCGAGCTGCGGATCGAGATTGGCGATTGCCAGATCGAGTTCGGATTGATGGATTTCGACATCGCCGACCTTGGCGACAACGGGGTCCTTGGCATCGGCCGCGAAGACCGGAGCCTGGAAGGTAACGATTGTTGCGAAAGCAACCGCAGCAAGCTTGTTATACTTCAACATAAAATAACCCTTCGGTGATCTCGACCGGCTCGACAGATGTGAATCCGGCGTGAAAAAGCCTTCAGCAGGAGAATGTGGCCTTTCTGTATCGGCCAAATCCCGTTGACATCAATCGACCCCCCTCTTATCTGTCACGCAACCTCGCGTCCAGAACAGTTTCCGGCCGTTTTGTGCTATACTCCCGTTTTTTTCGGGAATGGATCAAGCAGGAAACGGCAGGATGAAATCTCAGAAAGGACCAGTCACATGGTCAGCCTAGGTGGAATTGCCCGCAAGTTGTTCGGCTCGTCCAACGACCGTCGGGTTAAATCGTTCCAGCCGAAAGTAGCCGCAATCAACGCGCTCGAGCCGGAGATGCGTGCGCTGTCCGATGAAGCTCTGGCCGCCAAGACGGTTGAGTTCCGCCAGCAGCTCGCGGACGGCAAGACGCTGGACGATATCCTCGTGCCGGCCTTCGCGGTCGCTCGTGAAGCGTCGCGCCGTGTTCTTGGCATGCGACCCTTTGACGTGCAGCTCATCGGCGGCATGATCCTTCATTCCAATGCCATCGCTGAGATGAAGACCGGTGAAGGTAAAACTCTGGTTGCCACCCTCCCGGTCTATCTGAACGCGCTGGCCGGCAAGGGCGTCCATGTCGTTACCGTCAACGATTACCTGGCGCAGCGCGACAGCGGCACCATGGGCCGCCTGTACAGCTTCCTCGGCCTGACGACGGGCGTCATCGTCCACGGCCTGTCGGATGAACAGCGCCATGACGCCTATGCCTGCGACATCACCTACGCCACCAACAACGAGCTCGGCTTCGACTATCTGCGCGACAATATGAAATATGAGCGCGCTCAGATGGTTCAGCGCGGCCATAGCTTCGCGATCGTCGACGAAGTGGACTCGATCCTGGTCGACGAAGCGCGCACGCCGCTGATCATCTCCGGTCCGCTCGACGACCGCTCCGATCTCTATATCACCATCGACGCCTTCATTCCCCGCCTGGCGAAGGAAGACTATGAAATCGATGAAAAGCAGCGCTCGGCCAACTTCTCCGAAGAAGGCACCGAGAAGCTGGAAAACATGCTGCGCGAAGCCGGCCTCTTGAAGGGTGAATCGCTCTACGACGTCGAGAATGTCGCGATCGTCCACCACATCAACAACGCGCTCAAGGCGCACAAGCTGTTCCAGCGCGACAAGGACTATATCGTGCGCAACGGTGAAGTCGTCATCATCGACGAATTCACCGGCCGCATGATGCCAGGCCGCCGTTATTCGGACGGCCAGCATCAGGCGCTGGAAGCCAAGGAGCATGTGCAGATCCAGCCGGAAAACCAGACCCTGGCGCAGATCACCTTCCAGAACTACTTCCGCATGTACGAAAAGCTCGCCGGCATGACCGGTACGGCATCGACGGAAGCAGAGGAATTCGGCAACATCTACGGTCTCGACGTGATCGAAGTGCCGACCAACCTGCCGATCCAGCGTATCGACGAGGACGACGAGGTCTATCGCACGCACGCCGAGAAGTATAACGCCATCATCAATGAGATCCTCGACGCTCACAAGCGCGGCCAGCCGGTGCTGGTCGGCACGACGTCGATTGAGAAGTCCGAACTTCTCGCCGACCTTATGCGCAAGCGCGGCTTCTCCAATTTCCAGGTTCTGAACGCGCGCTACCACGAGCAGGAAGCCTACATCGTCGCCCAGGCCGGCGTTCCGGGCGCAGTGACGATCGCCACCAACATGGCCGGCCGCGGCACCGACATCCAGCTCGGCGGCAACCTCGAAATGCGAGTCGAGCGCGACCTGCACGAAATGGAAGCCGGTCCGGAGCGCGACGCGGCCATTGCCCGCATTGCCGAAGAGATCAAGGAACTCAAGCAGAAATCGATCGCTGCCGGCGGCCTCTACGTCATCGCCTCCGAGCGCCATGAAAGCCGCCGTATCGACAACCAGCTGCGTGGCCGTTCCGGCCGCCAGGGCGACCCGGGCCGCTCGAAATTCTACCTGTCGCTCCAGGACGACCTGATGCGCATCTTCGGTTCCGACCGCATGGATGGCATGCTGCAGAAGCTCGGCCTCAAGGAAGGCGAAGCGATCGTCCACCCCTGGATCAACAAGGCGGTTGAACGCGCCCAGAAGAAGGTCGAGGCCCGCAACTTCGACATCCGCAAGAACGTTCTGAAGTACGACGACGTATTGAACGATCAGCGCAAGGTCATCTTCGACCAGCGTGTCGAGCTGATGGAATCCAAGGACCTCTCCGAATTCGTCGGCGACATGCGCCACGATGTCATCGAAGATCTCGTCGCCAGACATATTCCAGAGCGCGCCTATGCCGAACAGTGGGATGCCGACGGCCTGAAGACGGCTGTAGCCAACTTCTTCGATCTCGACCTGCCCATTCATGACTGGGTCAAGGAAGAAGGCATCGGCGAAGACGACATCCGTGCGCGCCTGACGGAAGCGGCTGAAAAGGCTGCGGCCGAAAAGGCTGAACGCTTCGGCCCTGAGATCATGACCTATGTCGAGCGCTCCATCGTGCTGCAGACGCTGGACAATCTGTGGCGCGAGCACATCGTCAACCTCGATCATCTGCGCTCGGTCATCGGCTTCCGCGGCTACGCCCAGCGCGATCCGCTGCAGGAATACAAGGCCGAAGCTTTCGAGCTGTTCCAAGCACTGTTGAACAATCTGCGCCAGGCCGTGACCGCGCAGCTTTCGCGCGTCGAACTGGTGCAGCAGCCGGCCGAGCCGGAGACGCCGCCGATGCAGGCCCGTCATATCGACGCGACAACGGGCGAAGACGAATTCTCACCATTCACGCTTGCAAGTGAGAGCGCTGTGGCACCGGAAAATCGCGATCCGCGCAACCCGGCAACCTGGGGCCGCGTCGGCCGCAACGAGGCCTGCCCCTGCGGCTCCGGCAAGAAGTACAAGCACTGCCACGGCGCCTTCGAAAGCAGCGAAGTGGTCTGAGCCTCGCAAACCGACAGCAATGAGCAAAAATGCCGCCTTCGGGCGGCATTTTTGTTTGCAACGATCAGGGACTACAACAATTCGCCGATAGGCGCCGCCGACAACCATTTCAGCACGCCCACCGCGTTCAGACAGCGGAATGCGGATCCTCATTGTAGAGATGCACCGGGTAGCCCGGTCCAATGACGTCAAGCACCCGATCGAACCAGGCCCTAAGCGCGGGGTAGTCGGCAAGATCCAAGCCGCAATCCGCCGACCTATGGGCATAGGCGTAAACCGCGATATCCGCGATCGAGAACTCCTCACCAACGAGGAACGGCGTGTTCTTCAACCCGCGCTCGAGCGCTGCAAGCGTACGAAGGCTGCCGGCGCGCTTGGCTTCCGCCAAAACGGCATTGAGCTCGAGCCGTCCCGTGAGCGTCCAGAAGCGCAGCGTACCGATGACCGGTTCGACATGATACTGCTCGAAAAACAGCCATTGCATGACCTTGGCATGTCGATAGCGATCCGCCGGAAGAAACCGCGTGCCTTCAGCAACATAGGTGAGAATAGCGTTCGATTCCGCAATCGTTCGCCCATCCTCCAGTTCGAGAACGGGGATGCCTCCTGCCGGATTGAGATCGAAAAAGGCGTCCGTGCGCCCCTCCCCCTCGAAAATGGATACCAGGCGGGTCTGATAGGGAATATCGAGCAATCCGAACAGAACCCTGGCCTTCCAGCCATTCTGCGACGGCAAATAATCGTGAAGTGTGAGCATGAAATCCTCCTCCAATAGACCCTGGATTCTACATGCCGACCAAACCTCCGCCACCCGTTTCCTGCGACGGCTCTCCGAGTGGAGCGGGCAAGAACTCCTCGCAGCCAACGGTTGCTTCTGCACTCACCCGACAGACAACCGACCGCATGCATGACCCCTGACATTTAACTATCGAAAGAACCGATTCTTAACTCTCCTCTGCCAAGACTAACGCGAGTTTGGGATCATACTTAAAGTATTGCGTATCGATCATGGCGGTCTTTCAAACAGCGGAAAGAATGTTGCCGTCCGCATTGCGGGCCGCGCTATCGCCGTATCTGCGCAAAGTCGCCGCTATGCTTACCGGCCGGGACGAAAAGGCAGTTTCACAGCGCATGGCGCTGATCGCCTTCACGATCCGCGTTGCAGGCGCCGCCCTCGCCTTTCTCTCGCAGATCATCCTGGCCCGCCTGATGGGGCGGTTCGAATACGGCATCTTCGTCTTCGTCTGGGTGCTGATGATCCTGTTCGGCAATCTCGCCTGCCTCGGCTTCCCGACCGCCATCATCCGCTTCCTGCCCCAATACGATGCCAACGGCAATCATGATGCCATTCGTGGCTTGAATGCCACGGCACGCCTGTTCGTGGTCGCCGTTTCGGGCAGTCTGGCACTGATCGGCGCGCTGCTGCTCTTCGCCTTCCGCGGCATGGTCGAACATTATTACGTCATGCCGGTTTTCCTCGGTCTGATTGCCGTGCCGATGATCGCGCTTGGAGACGTTCTGGACGGTACGGCCCGCGCCAAACACTGGCCAATCATGGCTCTCAGCCCGACCTTCCTCATTCGTCCGACGTTGATCTTGCTCTTCATGGTGACCGCCATCCTCGCCGGCGCGCCACGCGATGCCGTTACCGCCATGGCGGCGGCGCTTTCTGGCGCCTTCACCAGCGTCCTGCTGCAATATCTTGCGGTGACGCTCCGTCTGCGCCGCCATTATCCAAGCGGCCTGAGAACGACTGAATTCAGCGCTTGGACAGCCGTCGCCCTGCCGATTTTCCTAGTCGAAGGCGTGGGCTACCTGCTCACCAATTCGGACGTCATCGTCGTCGGCATTTTCCTCGATCCGGATGAAGTCGCCGTCTATTTCGCGGCGGCAAAAACGATGGCCCTGGTGCTCTTTGTCTCCTTCGCCGTCAGGGCAGCCATCGGGCCGCGTTTTGCCGCCATCCTGGCTGAGGGCGATCGCGGCAAGCTCGCAGCCTTCGCGACCGAAGCGACGCGCTGGTCCTTCTTTCCGGCACTTGCCCTTGGCCTCGTGGTGCTGGCGGCAGGGCAACTCCTGCTTTCACTGTTCGGCGCGGCCTTCACCGAGGGCCAGATCGTGATGGCGATCCTGCTTGCCGGCATTCTTGCAAGAGCGCTCGTCGGCCCTGCTGAAGTGCTCCTGACCATGGCGGACAAGCAGATGCTTTGCGTCTATCTCTATGCTGTGGCGCTCATTGCCAATGTCGGCCTGAACGTTGCGCTCATCCCGCATCTCGGCATCGAAGGAGCGGCGATTGCCGGAGCGGTCGCCATGGCGATCGAAGCCCTGCTCCTGCACGTCGCCGTGCGCCGTGCGCTCGGCATCACCCTATTCGCCCTTATCCGGCGTCCTGCAGCGCCACCGGCAACGAGGGCCCTCTGATCATGGCACGTCCACCCTATACCGAAACCACCGACAGCCAAGTGAACGCCCTGACGCATACGCTTGCAGCGCTGCATTTCGAAGCACCGAAGGCCGAGGCTCGCGTCGAGGTCGGCCGCGCCGGCCGCGAATTCTGCCTCTATCCCGGCAAGCTCGGCTACGAGCTGCAGGATGAGCTGGACTTCCTGTCCAACCGTGCCATGGAGCCGAACGTCTTCTTCTCCGGCCGCTTCCTCGCGCCCGCCATGCCCCGTCTTGAAGATCGGCAGGTGCGGCTGGCACTGATGCGCGACAACAGCAGCACGCGCAGCCGCATCCGTCTGCTGATGCCCTTCACCATCGACAAGCCGGGCTTTGCAATAGGGCCGTCCATTATCCGGGTCTGGTCGAACTCGTTTGGCCCACTCGGCACACCCTTGCTCGACGCCGAGGATGCCGGCGAAACGCTCGACAACCTCCTCGAGGCGCTCTCCCGGCCGGAACTGCATCTGCCGAGCACGCTCGTATTGCCGGATGTTCGTCTCAACGGTCATTTCGTCCAGATGGCCAAGGTCATCGCCATCGGCCGGAACCTGCCGATCGCCGTCGCCAACCCATTCCAGCGTCCGATGCTCCAGAGCAATGACGACGCGCTTACCTATCTCAAGCGGACGATTTCCAACGCGCACTTGCGGGAAATGCGCCGGCAGTGGCGGCTGCTGGAAAGCCTGGGCGAAGTCACCTACAGCGTCGCGCGCCAACCCCGCGATATTCATGGGCGCATGGAAGAATTCCTGGCGCTGGAAGCAAGCGGCTGGAAGGGAAAGAAGCGCTCGGCGCTGGTCACGGATCGTCACCATGCCGCCTTCGCCCGCGAGGCAATTTCCAACCTCGCAGCCATCGACGCGGTGCGCATCCATACCATCGATCTCGACGGCAAGGCTATCGCCTCGATGATCGTACTCATTATGGGCGGTGAGGCCTATACCTGGAAAACTGCCTATGACGAGGCCTATGCCCGCTTTTCGCCGGGCAAGCTGCTGATGGGCGAGCTGACGGAATGGCATCTGGACGATGCCAACGTCGTCCGCTCCGATTCCTGTGCCGTGCCGGATCATCCAATCATGAGCCGCTTCTGGCACGAGCGTGAAGAGATGGGCACGCTCATCATCGGCCTGACACCGAACGGCGACCGCGACGTCCGCCAGGTTACCACGCAGCTCCATATGTATCGCAGCACCCGCAACATGGCGAAGCTGCTGCGCGAAAAGATCCTGTCGCTTACGAAGCGCTGACCTCGGCGATCGCCCGCTCACGCAGCAGGCGGCGGATCACCTTGCCCGAGGTCGTCAGCGGCAGGGCATCGACGAATTCTATCTCGCGCGGATATTCATGCATGGAAAGCCGCGTCTTCACCCATTCTCGGATTTCGGCCGCCAGTTTGTCGCTCGGCTCGCAACCGGGCACGAGGACAACATAAGCCTTGACGATTTCTGTTCTGACCGCGTCCGGCTTGCCGACGGCTGCCGCAAGCTGTACGGCCGGATGGCCGCCGAGGCAATCCTCGATCTCGCTCGGGCCGATGCGATAGCCGGACGAGGTGATGACATCGTCGTCGCGGCCGACGAAGGAAATATAGCCATCTGCATCCTGCCGGCCGATATCGCCCGTCAGCAGCCAGTCATTGGCAAATTTCGCCTCCGTCGCCGCCTCGTTCTGCCAGTAGCCGAGGAACATCACCGGGTCGGGCCGCCTGATCGCGATCTGTCCCGTCTCCCCTGCTGCGACCTCATGGCCATCAGCATCGACGATCGCGACACGATGGCCGGGGGCAGGCTTGCCCGTCGCCCCGCCGCGGCTGACGCCGAACGCCTCGCTGGAGGAGAGCACGAAATTGCACTCCGTCTGGCCGAAGAATTCGTTGACGCTGACACCAAGCGCGGACCGCGCCCATTCGAAGGTTTCGCGGCCAAGCGCTTCGCCCGCCGAACCGATGGTGCGCAGCTTGAGATCATAATGCGCCCGCGGATTGTCGACGGCCTTCAGCAAACGCAGCGCCGTTGGCGGAATGAAGGCATTGCGCACCTCCATCTCAGCCATGATGCGGAAGGCCATGTTTGGATCGAACTTCTGCGCGGGAGAGGAAACGACGGGAACGCCAAGCATCAGGCTCGGCAGCAGAGCATTCAGGAGACCGCCGGCCCAGGCCCAGTCCGATGGCGTCCAGAGCCGGTCGCCGGCTTTGGGAAAGCCCTCATGGGCGAACTGCATGCCCGGGATGTGACCCGGCAGCACGCGATGCCCATGCAGCGCGCCCTTAGGCGGCCCGGTCGTGCCCGAGGTAAAGATCATCAAGGCCGGATCATCCGGGCTGGTCTCCGCCACGTCAAACAAAGGCGGATGGGCTGCCACCAGATCGGCAAAGCCGGCAACACCCTCTTCGGCGCCATCGATGCTGATCACCTGCGCCAGCTCCGGCAATCGGTCCCGGATCGGTCGCAGCCGTTCGAGGCCGAACCGGTTGGTGACGATGGCCGATGCCCCGGCTGCCCTCAGCCGGTATTCCAGCGCCTCGGCGCCGAACAGCAAGGCCAGCGGCAACGCGATCGCGCCCATCTTGTAGATCGCCACATGCGCGACGACTGTCTCAAAACTCTGGGGCAGCAGCAGCGCCACCCGATCTCCCGCCCGCACTCCGAGCGCGACAAGCGCATTGGCGAAAGAGGCGGAGCGATCCCGCAACTCGCCGTAGCTCATGGAAAAGTGATTGCCGTTGGGATTGAAATGCTGAAGGCAGATCCGATCGGGCTCGTGCCCGGCCCAGGCATCGCAAACAGCGTGCCCCATGTTGAATTTCGCCGGAATCTCCCAACGAAAGTCGCGATAGAGGGCTTCATAAGTATCACGCGGGGGCAATTTCATGCGCAGTTCCAGAAAATGGTGCGATGCAGCTAACACCTGTCGCCTCTGGGGTTCAAGGAAACATTTGAAATCACCGTCTTCCCCCGGGCGCGAATCGCCTTATTTATTGAGGAATACTTCGAAGCTCTTCACGAATTCATGCGTCGACCGACGGCGACTTTGCCCGTCGATTTGCTTTTCGCGACGCACCCATCCCATCGCCCTTCTGACGATGGGCCTCCTTGTAGCGAATGATCGAATGGACGGAGAATATCGATGGAATACGTAAAGCTCGGCAGGACCGGCCTTGAAGTCTCACGCATCTGCCTGGGTTGCATGACCTATGGCGATCCCAACAAGGGCACGCACGCCTGGTCATTGAAGGAGGAGGACAGCCGCCCGCTGCTGCGTCAGGCGATCGAGGCTGGCATCAACTTCCTCGATACGGCCAATACCTATTCCAACGGCTCGTCGGAAGAGATCGTCGGCCGTGCCATCAAGGATTTCGCCCGCCGCGACGATATCGTGCTCGCCACCAAAGTCTTCAACCGCATGCGTCCCGGCCCGAACGGCGCGGGACTGTCGCGCAAGGCGATCTTCGACGAGATCGACAACAGCCTGCGCCGCCTCGGCACCGATTATGTCGATCTCTACCAGATCCACCGCTGGGACTATACGACGCCGATCGAGGAAACGTTGGAAGCGCTGCACGATGTCGTCAAGGCCGGTAAGGCCCGCTATATCGGCGCCTCCTCCATGTATGCCTGGCAGTTCGCCAAGGCGATCTACACCTCCCGTCTTAACGGCTGGACGGAGTTCGTCAGCATGCAGGACCACCTGAACTTGCTCTACCGCGAAGAAGAGCGCGAGATGCTGCCCTTCTGCGAGGACCAGAAGATCGCCGTCATCCCCTGGAGCCCACTTGCTCGCGGCCGCCTGACGCGCGACTGGGACGAGGCGACAGCCCGCACGGAATCCGACGAATTCGGTAAAACGCTTTACACCCAGGCACTCGAAGCCGACCGTAAGATCGTCGATGCCGTCGGCGTGGTCGCCAAGGCACGCGGCATCCAGCGCGCGCAGGTCGCAACCGCCTGGATCCTTCAGAAAAGCGCCGTCACCGCCCCGATCATCGGCGCCTCCAAGCCCAGCCACATCACGGATGCCGTCGCCTCTCTGGAAGTCAAATTGACGTCGGAAGAAATCGAAACGCTGGAATCACCCTATGTCCCGCATGGGGTTGCTGGGTTCAAGTGAACCGGGATTTTGGAGCTGCCCAGGTTGGGCTGGTGATATTGCGACTGGCTGCCTGGCCCCTCACCCCAGCCCTCTCCCCGCACATGCGGGGAGAGGGAGCTTTTCCTGCCCAATCCACGCCTTTCCACACGGTGAACGCGAGCATTTTTGCTCTGTCGTCCCCTCTCCCCGCGCGCGGGGAGAGGGTTAGGTGAGGGGCATTCCCACCCTCTGAAGCCTATTGACGCCACGGCAAATCGCGCAAAAGTGACTTCACGAACCGGTCATAGTTGGGGCTTAACAGATCGAGGTTCCTTCCCCCCGAGGATGATATCCAATGATCACTGTTCCCTTCGAAGCGCGGCGATTTCAATCGACCGCGGCCTATTACCTGCGCTATCGCATTCCCTATCCTGACAAGCTGATTACCCGCGTCGCCGAACGCAGCGGCCTGAAATCAGGCGATCACGTGCTTGACCTCGGCTGCGGCCCCGGCCAGCTTGGCATCGCCTTCGCGCGGCTGCAGGGTGCCGCCGTCACCGCCATGGATCCGGAACCGGAAATGCTTGCCGAAGCCGAGATCGGCGCGAAGCAAGCCGGCGTCGATATCAGCATCCGCCAAGGGTCTTCCTACGATCTCGGACCTGACATCGGCAGGCTGCATCTCTGCGTCATGGGCCGCTCCTTCCACTGGATGGACAGGCCCGCAACGCTGGAAGCACTGGACAGGCTGATCGAGCCGGGCGGCGCCGTCGTGCTTTTCCACGATAAAGGCATTCTGGCGGAGCCGAACTGGCGTGGCATCCTTGAACCGCTGATGGAAACCTATTCGCCCGAGCGCAGCGCGGAGCGGCAGATGCGCCGGAGCAAGGAATGGGCGCCGCATGAAGCCATGCTGCTCGCCTCCCCCTTCCGCAATCTGGAACGGATCGGCATCGTCTCGGAATATACCAGGGATATCGAAGAGATCGTCGGCCGCATCTTCTCGATGTCGTCGACCTCGCCGCAGGCGCTCGGCGACAAGGCCGCCGATTTCGAAGCCGCACTTCGCGCGGAGCTGCTGGCGGCCGCACCCGATGGCAAATTCAGGGAGGTCGTCGAGGCGAACGGGCTGCTCGCCTTCCGCGACTAGGCAAGCTCAGCCGTTGCTTTCACCCGGCGGCGGCGACAGCTCCTGCCGGGTCGCCGACAGGAATTCCTGCGACAATTCGGGATTGTCCATGGCGCGGGCCAGGATGACAGCGCCGACCATGGCCGAGAGGCTGGCAAAGGCCTTGCGCCGGCGCTCCTCCGGGGTCTCCCCGGGAACGATCTCTTCCAGCACCTCGACCAGCCCCATCAGCCCGCCGGTGAAGGTGGACTGCATCTCGGGGCCATGGCGGCTGACCTCCTGCGTCAGCGCCGCGAAGACGCAGCCTGTCGCATGCTCCACGACATTGCGATGTGAGAGATAATGGGCAAGCAGCGCTTCCAGCGGCTGGTCCGGTGAGCTTGACGCTACTTCCTTCCAGCGCTCCAGCGAGCGAGCCACCAGCGCTTTGCTCGCCTCGCAGGCAAGCTCGTCCTTCGAATCGAAATGGCCATAGAAGCCGCCATGCGTCAGCCCCGCCGCCTTCATGATCTCGGCGACGCCGATGCCGTCAAAACCCTTCTCGCGGAAGAGTTCCCCCGCCACGGCAAGGATCTTCTCGCGATTCTCGGCGAATTTCTCCCGGCTCACTCTCATCAAAAAACTCCATCAGAGCATCAAGAAAACTGTATTGACAATTTATATGATGGCCATCATCAATACGCAACAAATATGATAGCAATCATGTAAATACCTTTACACAAACGTTCAAGCCGGGAGAATGGCGGGACGCTATAAGCGGATGTGGTCCCCAGGCCGTCCGCGATCGAGCGCTCGCAAGCCTCCCGGTCCAGCCGCCAAGACACGCAACCTGATTGGAACGCACCTCATGGTTTCCACTGCCCTTGCCTCGACGCTCGCCCGGCGCAACATCCACTACGGATGGGTCGTCGTCGCCGCCACTTTCCTCACCATGCTGGTCACGGCCGGCGCCATGGGCGCGCCCGGCGTGCTCATCAAGCCGCTGGAGGACGAGTTCGGCTGGAGCACCTCCTCCATCTCGTCCGCGCTCGCCGTCCGCCTCGTGCTGTTCGGCCTCATGGGGCCTTTCGCCGCCGCCTTCATGAACCATTTCGGCGTTCGCAAGGTCATCGTCTTCGCGCTGGGCACGATCGGCGTCGGCTTCATCGGCTCGCTCTATATGACGCAGGTCTGGCAGCTGCTGCTCTGCTGGGGCATCATCATCGGCTTCGGCACCGGCCTCACCGCCATGGTGCTGGCGGCAACCGTCTCGACCCGCTGGTTCACCAAGCATCGCGGCCTCGTCATCGGCATGCTCTCGGCAAGCTCGGCGACGGGACAGCTGGTCTTCCTACCGCTGATGGCGGAGTTGACGACGCGCTATGGCTGGCGCGCGACGGTGCTCTTCGTCTGCGGCATGATCGTCGTTGCCGCCCTCGTCGTGCTGCTCCTGATGCGCGACCGCCCCTCGGACGTCAACCTGCCGCTGGTCGGCGAGATCCACATCACCCCGCCGCCGGCCGCCACCAAGGACCTGAAGGCAGCCCTCGCCTCGCCGATCGCCATACTGCGGGAGGTTTCCACCACATCCACCTTCTGGATCCTCTTTGCCACCTTCTTCATCTGCGGCCTGTCGACCAACGGGCTGATCCAGACGCATTTCGTCACGCTCTGCGGCGATTTCGGCATCGTGCCGGTCGCAGCCGCCAGCGTGCTTGCCGTCATGGGCATCTTCGATTTCTTCGGCACGATCGGCTCCGGCTGGCTCTCCGACCGCTTCGACAATCGCTGGCTGCTCTTCTGGTATTACGGCCTGCGCGGCCTGTCGCTGGTCTACCTGCCCTTCAGCGACTTCACCTTCTACGGCCTGTCGATCTTCGCCGTCTTCTACGGCCTCGACTGGATCGCCACCGTGCCCCCGACCGTCAAGATCGCCGCCGACCGCTTCGGCCGCGAAAAGGCCGGCCTCGTCTTCGGCTGGGTCTTCGCCGGCCACCAGCTGGGCGCCGCCACCGCCGCTTATGGCGCCGGCCTCACCCGCACGGAGCTCAACACCTATCTTCCCGCCTTCTTCGTCGCCGGCGCCTTCTGCCTGCTCGCCGCGCTCCTAGCGGTCACCCTGCAAAAGTCCGGCTCCGCCAGCAAGAGCCCGGCCATGGCGCACTGAGCCTCAAACGGCAAAAGCCCATGGCGTCCACCCACGCCATGGGCCGCAACCCTGCGGAAACACTCGCAATATCTGCCGACCCGACTTGCGCGGCCCGCCGATCACATGCTAGACAGCCGCCTCGTCATGATCCGTTGCCCCATTGGCGGAATTGGTAGACGCGCTCGACTCAAAATCGAGTTTCGAAAGAAGTGCTGGTTCGACTCCGGCATGGGGCACCATCAAAATCTATGACAATTGTTTTTCATACATTAATCAATGTTTTCTCTTGATTGCTACTTTTGCGCGATCATTAATAATGATACATCCTATTCGAATTGTTCTTTGAGCAAAAATGAAACCTCAGCGGCAGCAACGTCCTGTGCTGCTGACTTTCCAAAGTATTTGTCATCGTAAAATTTAAAGGCGAAAAATTGTCCGAGATTTCTACCACTTCCACCCGCATCGGCCGACTCAAATGCTCATTCAGCATCGTCGAATCAATCGGCAGCGTCGTTCTCTGGATCATATTGACGATCGTCACGCTCGGCCTCGCGCTGATCGTCTTTCCCTATTACCTCAACCGAGCCGTGTTGAACAAAACCGAGCTGCTGGATGGCTCCGGTCGCCCCATCGGCCGACTTAACTGCACTTTCAATGTCGGTCACTCGATAGGACATGTGATTCTCTGGGTCCTTCTGATTATCGTGACCCTTGGCCTTGCCAGCTTTCTCTATGCCTATCGTGTGCTCCGCGTCGTCCTAAACGAAACGCGAGTTGAATATTACTGAGAAGGTCTGGTGACGGCTTCGACGTCGCCGCCTTAGCCCCCCACCATCACGAAAAATTTTGCCTTTCCGCCATTTCCATCAGCCCTCGACCATTTACAGCCATAATCCTGCCCCCTAAAGGTTTGCAACGCAGCAAAAAGGGGGCCCTATGCTTCGTAGACTGTACGACTGGACCATGTCGCTCGCCGGCCGCAAATCGGCGGAAATCTGGTTGGCCGTGATTGCCTTCGTCGAGAGCTCCATCTTTCTCGTGCCGGCTGATGTGCTTTTCCTGCCGATGTCGCTGGCGAAGCCCGAGCGCGCCTGGCGCTATGCGCTGACGGCGACGGTTGCCTCCGTGCTTGGCGGCATTGCCGGCTGGGCGCTCGGCTATTACGCCTTCGAGACTATTGCCAAGCCGATCCTCGAATTCTACGGCAAGCTCGATGCGTTCAACCAGATGAGCGCCGGCATTACCTATGAATGGGTGCTCCTGCTGCTGGTCACATCGGGCCTGGCGCATCTGCCGCCGATCAAGGTGGTGACTATCCTCTCCGGCGTCGCCCATATCAATCTCGGCCTGTTCATCATCTCCGCCATCGTCGCGCGCGGTGGGCGCTTCTTCCTCCTCGCCTTCCTGCTTCGCCGCTATGGCGAATCCATCCGCCATTTCATCGAGAAGCGCCTGGGCCAGATCGCCATGGCCGTCGCCGCCGTTCTCATCGCCCTCTATGCCGTCTTCCATTTTGCTTTGGCGAGCTGACAAGGAGCCCTCAGCATGTCCATGACTTCGCCTTCCCCCCGCGCCGGCCTCAGCTATGGCGTCCTGCTGACGATCGGCATGATCGTCGTCATCGGCTCGGCACTCGGCTTCCAGTATATTGGCGGCTATATCCCCTGCGCGCTCTGCCTCGATCAGCGCCAGCCCTATTATTACGGCATCCCCGTCGCCATCATCGCCGTACTGACGGCGGTTGCCGGTCTGCCCTCCTGGATCACCCGCGGGCTGCTGATCATCGCCGGCCTGATGATGGTTGTCGGCGGCGGCATCGGCGTCTATCACGCCGGCGTCGAATGGCACTTCTGGGAAGGCCCGACCACCTGCTCGACAACGGCCAGCAGTGTCACGCAGAATGCCGGCGACCTGCTCGGCCAGCTGAACACCATCAAGGGGCCGTCCTGCACGGAAGCAGCCCTTCGTGTCGCCGGCCTTTCGATGGCTGGCTGGAATGTGATCGCCAGCGTGATCCTGGCTGCGATTGCTTTTGTGGGGGCAAAGAAGGCTGCGTGAATCATTGGGCGAGTAGCCGTGATCTCTCGCATGTCGCGGCTCTGATACCCCCCTCTGTCACTTCGTGACATCTCCCCCACAAGGGGGGAGATTGGTGGGAGTGTGTCGCACCTGCAAAGCAAAGTAAGCTCAACGACAGCAGATACGATGTCGATTTAGGTCGGGAAGGTACCGCAAGTTACCGATCTCCCCCTTGTGGGGGAGATGTCCCGAAAGGGACAGAGGGGGGTGCCGCACTCACCTCAAACTCGGACCTAAAGAAGCACGTCCTTACGGCTGCAGTTCCGAATCCCAGTAGAGATAGTCGAGCCAGCTGTCGTGCAGATAGTTCGGCGGGAAGAGGCGGCCGTTATTGTGCAGGTCCTGCACGGTCGGCTGGTATGGCTTCTGCGCCGGGAACATGCCGGCCTGCTTCGGCAGCTTGCTGCCCTTGCGGAGATTGCACGGCGAACAGGCGGCGACCACGTTCTCCCAGGTCGTCTCGCCGCCATGGGCGCGCGGGATGACGTGGTCGAAGGTCAGGTCGTCATGGGAGCCGCAATACTGGCATTCGAACTTGTCGCGCAGGAAGACGTTGAAGCGGGTGAAGGCGGGATTGCGGGACGGCTGCACATATGTCTTCAGGCATACGACGCTCGGCAGCCGCATCGAGAAGCTCGGTGAGGACACGCACTGATCGTATTCTGCGATGATGTTCACACGGTCAAGAAAAACCGCCTTGATCGCGTCCTGCCAGGACCAGAGCGACAAGGGATAGTAACTCAGCGGTCTGTAGTCAGCGTTCAGCACGAGCGCCGGCAAGGACTGCGGGGAGACTGCAATCGTCAAGGAACCCTCCTGATCGATTCGGCATCTGCACCTGTATATTAGGCCGGTTGTTACAGGATTGTGAAGTCCAATAAATTCAGTGCATAAAGGCGATTTCGGGACATAGCCGATTAAACGATCGGCAGCGCATCCCGGCGCGTTTTCACGGCATAATAAGCCCAGAAAAGCCGGGCCGCGACCGAGCGCCAGGGCGCCCAAACCGCGGCTTCCCGGGTGATTTCCTTGGCAAAGGGCCTGACTTCATGGCCGAAAGCCATGCCGACGGCCGCCTGAAGCGCCACGTCGCCGGCCGGAAACACATCTGCGTGACCGCCGCAAAACATCAGGTAGACCTCGGCCGTCCAGGGCCCGATTCCCTTGATCGAGGTCAGCTCGGCGAGCGCCTTGTCAGGTGATTCGGCACTGAGCGCATGGAGATCGAGGCTGCCTCCGGCAACGGCTTCGGCCACGCGCGCCAATGTCTCGTGCTTGATTCGCGACAGGCCGAAGGTCCGCCAAGCCTCCGGCTCCAGCGCTACATAGCCTTCAGCCGTCACCTGCCCCATGCCGGCGATCATTTTCCCCCAGATCGCGTCGGCACTGGCGCGGGAAACGACCTGCGACACGATGATATGGGCAAGCCCTTCGAAGCCCGGTTCGCGCAGGCGCAGCGGCAAGGTGCCGGCCTCTGCGGCAACGGGCCGCAGGCGAGGATCGATCTTCAGCAGCGCGGCCAGTCCCTGTTCGATATCGCGCTCGTTGCGAATGATCTGCATGACGCCTCGTGGTCCCCGGTTCAAATTCGTGGCAGAAGAAAGCATGATCGAGATTCCCCGTCAAAAGCCGAAGTTCCGTTTTGCCCCGAGCCCGAACGGCCCGCTGCATCTTGGCCATGCGCTGTCGGCGATCCTCAATCACGACATGGCGGCAAAGGCAGGCGGCGATTTCCTGCTGCGCATCGAAGACATAGATCAGGCGCGCTGCACACCCGATTTCGAAAAAGGCATCTATACCGATCTCTCCTGGCTCGGCCTTCGCTGGCGGGAGCCGGTGCGCCGGCAGTCCGAGCATTTTCCGGCCTATCAGACAGCGCTGCAGACGCTTGTCGAGCGCGGCCTCGTCTATCCCGCATTCCTGACGCGCGGCGAGGTCAAATCGCGCGTCGCCGCTTTCGAAGCGGATGGTAAATCCTGGCCACGCGATCCTGACGGCACGCCGCTCTATCCGCCCGATGACCGCGAGCGCAGCGATGCCGAGCGGCAGCGCCTGCTTGCTTCGGGCATGAAGCATGCCTGGCGTCTCGATATGGAAAAGGCGCTGGCGGCAGCGGACGAACCATTGCATTGGCGGGAAAGCGGCGATGGCGAGACGGGCATTATTCCGGCCGATCCCGCCACTTGGGGCGATGTCGTGCTGTCACGCTCGGATGCGCCCTCCAGCTATCATCTTTCTGTTGTCGTCGACGACGCCGTGCAGGGCATTACCCATGTCGTGCGCGGGCTCGATCTTTTCCACGCCAGCTCGATCCATCGCCTGCTGCAGACACTGCTCGGCCTGCCGGAGCCGCTTTATCACCACCACCGGCTCGTCCTCGGAGAGGACGGCAAGAAGCTTTCCAAGAGCATGGGCGATACCGGCATAGCCGAATGGCGCCGGCAGGGCCTCTCACCGGCGGAGCTTCGCCGCCGCATCGGCCTCTGATGCGTCCCTTGGCTCCGTCGATGCCTTTTCCGTCGGCACCTCAGCCGGGCGGCCTGCCGCCTTGCCGAACAGCAGGCGGCGCACGCGGAATTTCATCAGCGCCGCATTGATCTCCGCCCCCATGATGAAGATGACGGCGAGCATATAGAGGAAGATCAGCACGATCATCACCGACGCCAGGCCGGCATAGGTGGCGGTGTAATTGGCGAAGGTGGAGAGATAATAGGCGAAGAGCACCGCGCCGATCGACCAGAACACCAGCGTCAGTATCACGCCGGGAATGACGTCGAACAACCGCCTGCGTCCGGCCGCCAGCCACAGATGCAGGATCAGCAGGCCGGCCAGGAGCAGAAAAATCGTGCCGTAGATCCGCCAGCTGAAGACGATGTCGAGGATATCGGCAAGCTTCGGCAGCCATTGCCTGGTGTAATTGAGGGCGAGCGGCACTGCGACGAGCAGGATACTGAGGATGGCGAAGATCAGCACCGCGATCAGCACGTAACCGAGGCTGGCGAGGCGATTGAAATACCAGGGCCGGGTTTCGGGCACGCGATAGGCGCGGTTCAGCGATATGCGCAGCGCCTCGACGCCGTTCGAGGCGAAATAGGCGGCCGCAAGCACGGAGATCGTCAAAAGGCCGCCGCGCGGAATGGTCAGCACCTGCACCACCTGATCTGCAAGCGGCTTGGCGATCGCCTCCGGCCAGGTGTCGAAGATCAGATGCACAGCCGTCGACGAGAACTGGCTGGCGCCGAGAAAGCTTGCGAGTGCCGTGCCGAAGATCAGGAAAGGGAAAACCGCGAGCAGCGTCGACAGCGCCACATGACTGGCCATGGCAAACCCGTCATCTTCGACGAAATGGAACACTGCGTCGTAGATCACCTTGTAAGTCGTCCGCAGGGCTGTCGGCATCCCATCTCCGCTTGACGTCGGCGCTCACCTGCCGGTTGTCGATTGTATCGGGTTCCTGAATATGGGAAACGAGTCCCGGTTTGTACAGGAATCATCTTCCATGACGGAACAACGCACGATCCTCATCACTGGTTGCTCCTCCGGCATCGGCGCTTACTGCGCACGGGCACTGAAGGGCGATGGATGGCGCGTCTTTGCAACCGTGCGCAAGCAGGAAGATCTCGCCTCGCTCGAGGCAGACGGCATCGAAGCGCTGCTCCTCGACTACACAAAGCCCGAGACCATCTCCGCCGCCGTAGCGACAGTGCGCGAGCGCACGGGCGACCGCATCGACGCCCTCTTCAACAATGGCGCCTACGGGCAGCCGGGCGCCGTCGAGGATCTGACGACCGACGTGCTGCGCGAGCAGTTCGAGACGAATTTCTTCGGCTGGCACGAGCTGACGCGCCAAATCCTGCCGGTGATGCGAAAGCAGGGGCATGGCCGCATCGTCAACTGCTCGTCCATTCTCGGACTGGTTCCCTACCGTTTCCGCGGCGCCTACACGGCCTCGAAATTTGCACTCGAAGGGCTGACGATCACACTCAGAATGGAGCTGCAGGATAGCGGCATCCATGTGAGCCTCATCGAGCCCGGCCCGATCGCGACGCGTTTTACGGCCAATGCGCTCGCCAAGATCAACGAGCATATCGACCTCGAAGGCTCGCCCCATGCGGTGGAATATCGCAGGCAGCTGAAACGGCTTGATGGATCAGGCCCGATCAATAAACATAAATTGGGTCCGGAAGCGGTCTATGATGTGCTAAAATCCGCTTTGAACGTGAAAAACCCGCGCCCGCATTATCTGGTAACGACACCCGCCAAGCAGGGCGCCTTCTTGAAAAGGCTATTGCCGGCTAACCTTTTCTATCGTCTGATGCGCCGGCTGGACTAGAACAATCCTACGAAAGGCGCGAAGCGTGTTTTCCGCTTGGGATTGCTTGAAATGATGACCTTGAGTGACTTGAAGCTTCGACGGAGCGCTGAGCCACTCTGAAGACAAGGATGGAGGAGCCATGTCTACCGTTACCTATGTTGCCGCCATCATTGTCATGGGACTTGTCGCGATCGTTCTCATTCGCGGCCTGCTGAACATGATGAAAGGCGACAACCCGAACCTTTCGAACCGGCTGATGCAGCTGCGCGTGCTGCTGCAGGCAGTCGCAGTGATCCTGATCATGCTGACGCTCTGGCTGACGGGCGGCGGCCGCCCGGCCTAAAGCAATTCCAGGAAAAGCGCGAAGCGGTTTTCCGTCCGAAATTGCTTAAAATAAAGGGTTAGGGCATTTCGCGATTCAAAAAAGGCGAAAGGCTCTAACCACAGGAACCCGATGGTCAAGCTCAACAAGATCTACACCAAGACCGGCGACGACGGCACGACAGGCCTTGCCGCCGGCCCGAGGCGGCTGAAGCACGACCTGCGCGTCGAAAGCTACGGCACGGTCGACGAGACCAATTCCGCAATCGGCGTCGCCCGGCTGCACACGTCGGACATGCCCGAGATCGACGCGATGCTGATGCGCATCCAGAACGATCTGTTCGATCTCGGCGCCGATCTTTCGACCCCCGAAACAGACGAGCCGCCCGCCTATGAACCCTTGCGCATCATCGATCACCAGGTCGAGCGCCTCGAGCAGGATATCGACCGGCTGAACACCGATCTCGAGCCGTTGCGATCCTTCGTCCTGCCCGCCGGCAGCCCCGCTTCCGCCCATCTTCACCTTGCCCGCACGATAGCGCGTCGCGCCGAGCGCCTCATGGTGGCGCTGTCGCGGGAGCGAGGCGAACGGGTGAGCCCAGCGGCGCTGAAATATATCAACCGCCTTTCCGATTTTCTCTTCGTCGCGGCACGGCACGCCAATGATCGCGGCCAGGCCGATGTTCTCTGGGTTCCCGGCAAGAATCGATAGCGGCGCGAATTCGATCACCGAAGGCAGATATATTGACGTTAACGTAAACGTTATTTATGCCTTTCAAGCAATTCGTCTCTCGGCGGCCTGGAAGCGTTGTAATTGGGGAAAAAACGCGTATCCATGTCGCCATTCGACAAATGGAATGGCGCTAAGCAGCGCATGTTCTCGGGCGGTCATGTTGAAGGAAGGATTCCATGAAGATACTGGTTCCCGTTAAGCGGGTCGTTGACTACAACGTAAAGATCCGCGTGAAGCCGGATGGTTCTGGCGTTGAGCTTGCGAACGTGAAGATGTCGATGAACCCGTTCGACGAGATTTCAGTCGAAGAGGCGCTGCGTCTGAAGGAGGCCGGCAAGGCCGAGGAAGTGGTGGTCGTTTCGATCGGACCTGCCAAGGCTGAGGAAACTCTGAGAACGGCGCTTGCCATGGGTGCGGATCGTGCCATCCTCGTCGAGACCGACGATGCCGTCGAGCCGCTCGCCGTCGCCAAGATCCTGAAGGGCGTCGCTGAAGCCGAACAGCCGGGCCTCATCATCGTCGGCAAGCAGGCGATCGATGACGACTCCAACCAGACCGGCCAGATGCTGGCGGCCCTCCTCGGCACGGCCCAGGCAACCTTCGCCTCGAAGATCGAGATCGGGGATGGCAAGGCTCAGGTGACGCGCGAAGTCGATGGCGGCCTGCAGACCATCGAGGTCAAGCTACCGGCCGTCGTCACCACCGACCTGCGCCTGAACGAGCCGCGCTACGCCTCGCTGCCGAACATCATGAAGGCCAAGAAGAAGCCGCTCGACAAGAAGAGCCCGGCCGATTTCGGCGTCTCGACCGAGCCGCGCCTGAAGGTGCTGAAGACCGAAGAGCCGTCGGGCCGCAAGGCGGGCGTCAAGGTTGGCTCGGTTGCCGAGCTGGTCGAAAAACTCAAGACCGAAGCCGGCGTGCTCTGAGGATAGGAAAGGATAAGACCCATGGCCATTCTTCTTCTGGCTGATCACGACAATGCCCACCTCTCCGACCAGACCGCCAAGGCGCTGACGGCTGCCACAAAGATCGGCGGCGACATTCACGTGCTGGTCGCCGGCGCAGGCGCCAAGGCTGCAGCGGAACAGGCGGCAAAGCTTGCCGGTGTCTCGAAGGTGCTGGTTGCCGAAGATGCAAGCCTTGCCAACAATCTGGCGGAACCGCTGGCGGCCCTGATCGTATCGCTTTCCGGCTCCTATGACGTGATCATCGGCGCGGCCACTTCGGTCGGCAAGAACGTGCTGCCGCGCGTTGCCGCCCTGCTCGATGTCGCCCAGGTCTCGGAAATCATCGAAGTGGTTTCCGCCGACACCTTCAAGCGGCCGATCTATGCCGGCAACGCCATTCAGACGGTGCAGTCGACCGACGCCAAGAAAGTCATCACCGTGCGCACGGCCTCGTTCGCCTCCGCCTCTGAAGGCGGCTCGGCCGCGATCGAGACGGTGTCTGCAGCTGCCAATCCCGGCCTTTCCACCTTCGTCGGCGATGCCTTGTCGACGTCTGATCGTCCGGAACTGACCTCTGCCAAGATCATCATCTCGGGTGGCCGTGCACTCGGCTCGGCGGAGAAGTTCAGGGAAGTCATCCTGCCGGTTGCCGACAAGCTCGGTGCCGCCGTCGGCGCCTCTCGCGCGGCCGTCGATGCCGGCTATGCGCCGAACGACTGGCAGGTCGGCCAGACGGGCAAGGTGGTCGCACCGCAGCTCTATATCGCCTGCGGCATTTCCGGCGCCATCCAGCATCTGGCCGGCATGAAGGATTCGAAGGTCATCGTCGCCATCAACAAGGATGAGGAAGCCCCGATCTTCCAGATCGCCGACTACGGCCTCGTCGCCGACCTCTTCGAAGCGCTGCCGGAATTGCAAAAGGCGCTCTGATCGCGCCGATAGAGTTTCTCGCAGTTGCGAGAGACTGGAAAATCGTCTTTTATAGGTCTATCAATCTTTGCCGGGCTAGAAATGGCCCGGCAAATTTGAATTAAAAGCATAGCGCATCGCCAGGAGCGCGCCGGGGAGTTGGCAATGAGTTCGCTGAAGACGATCGGTATTATCGGCGCGGGCCAGATGGGCTGCGGCATTGCCCATGTGTCCGCCATGGCCGGCTACAAGGTCCATATCTACGATCTCTCGCAGGATCGCATCGAAAGCGGCCTTGCCACCATCAACGGCAATCTCGCCCGCCAGGTCGCATCCGGCAAGACAACCGACGAAGAGCGCAAGGCAGCGCTCTCCCGCATCACCGGCTCGGCCGATCTCAACGATCTCGCCCAGGTCGATCTCGCCATCGAGGCGGCGACGGAAGACGAAAGCGTCAAGCGCAAGATCTATGCGCAGGTATGTCCGGTGCTGAAACCCGAAGCGCTGCTCGCAACGAACACCTCGTCGCTCTCCATCACCCGCCTTGCCTCCGCAACCGACCGTCCCGAACGCTTCATGGGCATCCACTTCATGAACCCGGTTCCGGTGATGAAGCTCGTGGAGCTGGTACGCGGCATCGCGACCGAAGAATCGACTTTCTCCGCTGCCAAGGACTACGTCTCCTCGCTGGAAAAGACGATCACCGTCGCCGAAGACTTCCCCGCCTTCATCGTCAACCGCATCCTGCTGCCGATGATCAACGAGGCGATCTACACGCTCTATGAAGGTGTGGGCACCGTCGATGCCATCGACACCGCCATGCGGCTCGGTGCGAACCACCCGATGGGGCCTCTGCAGCTTGCCGATTTCATCGGCCTCGACACCTGCCTCTCGATCATGCAGGTGCTGCATGACGGGCTCGCCGATTCCAAGTATCGTCCCTGCCCGCTGCTGGTGAAATATGTCGAAGCCGGCTGGCTCGGCCGCAAATCGGGCCGCGGCTTCTACGACTATCGCGGGGAAACGCCGGTTCCGACGCGGTAAGATACCCTCGCCCCATTGGGGAGAGGATCGCGCGACAGCGCGGGGTGAGGGGGCGTTACCGGCAAACGGTACTGTTTACCCAGCAACGCGCTTGCTATGACACACCCCCTCATCCGCCCTGCCGGGCACCTTCTCCCCCAGGGGAGAAGGAGAAAATCAAATACCCGCCGCAGCCTTCACCAAGTTCTTGGCATCCTCGCTGTCCCAGGCAGCGGGTCCGTTCATGGCCGACAGCAGGCAGCCCTTGTCGTCGATGAGAAGCGTCACCGGCAGCCCAAAAGCGAGGCCCTGTTTCTTCAATACATTGAACACGCCCATCGTATTGTCGCGATAGTAGCCGAGCTTGTCGATCGCATATTCGGCACGAAAGGCCTTGGTCTTTTCGTCGTCGCCCGTATCGATATTGACGGCAACCACTTCGAACTTGTCGCTGCCGGCGCTCTTTTCGAGCGCGTTCAGGGCCGGCATTTCCTCGCGGCACGGCACGCACCAGGTCGCCCAGACATTGAGCAGCACAGTCTTGCCGGCGAAACTGCTGATCGACAGCAGCTGGCCGTCAGCCCCCTTGAAAGAAACACCCTGAAGCGAGATCGGCGCCGGCGGCACGCTCATGGCGGCGACCTGGCCCTTGGTAAAGGGCGTCAGGGCAGCGGCGCGATCCCTGGCGGTCCCGCATTGATCGGCCGAAGCCGTTTCACCAATGCCATTGCCATACCCCGCCTCCTTCACGTATACCGCTGCCGCACCGGCAATAACCCCGGCGACGGCAGCGAGCATAACGAGTTTCATGGACGGCAGACCGAACGGCTTCTTTGCTGTCATTTCATTCTCCAGGTGGGCATCTCATGACTGACGGCACGGACACCAAATCCTCCAACCAGATGTGGGGCGGGCGTTTCGCTTCCGGCCCCGCGGCAATCATGGAGGAGATAAATGCCTCGATCGATTTCGACAAGAAGCTGTTTGCCCAGGATATCCGCGGCTCAATCGCGCATGCGAGCATGCTCGCCAATCAAGGCATCATTTCAACCGAGGATAAAGACAAGATCGTTCACGGGTTGAACACGATCCTGTCAGAGATTGAAAGCGGCAATTTCGAGTTTTCGCGCCGCCTCGAAGACATCCATATGAACGTCGAGGCGCGGCTTGCGGCCTTGATCGGCCCGGCCGCCGGCCGCCTGCACACCGCCCGCTCGCGCAACGACCAGGTGGCGCTTGATTTCCGTCTGTGGGTGAAGGAAGAGCTGCAGAAGTGCGAACAGGCGCTGACCGATCTGATCGCCGCCTTCCTCGATCGCGCCGAGGAACATGCCGAAACCGTCATGCCTGGTTTCACCCATCTGCAGACGGCCCAGCCCGTCACCTTCGGCCATCACTGCATGGCCTATGTCGAAATGTTCGGCCGCGACCGCTCGCGCGTGCGCCATGCCATCGAGCATATGGACGAATCGCCGATCGGCGCCGCTGCCCTTGCCGGCACCGGCTTCCCGATCGACCGCCACATGACGGCCAAGGCGCTCGGCTTCCGCGAGCCGACCCGCAACTCGATCGATACCGTCTCCGACCGCGATTTTGCCCTCGAATTCCTGTCGATCGCCGCCATCGCCGGCATGCACCTGTCGCGCCTTGCCGAAGAGATCGTCATCTGGTCGACGCCGCAATTCGGTTTCGTGCGCCTCTCCGATGCCTTCTCCACTGGCTCCTCCATCATGCCACAGAAGAAGAACCCGGATGCCGCCGAACTCGTGCGTGCCAAGACCGGCCGCATCAACGGCTCGCTAGTGGCGCTGCTGACGATCATGAAGGGCCTACCGCTCGCCTATTCCAAAGATATGCAAGAGGACAAGGAACAGGTCTTCGACGCTGCCGAGAGCTTGGAACTGGCGATCGCCGCCATGACCGGCATGGTGCGCGACATGACGATCAACACAGCCCGCATGAAAGCAGCCGCCGGCTCCGGCTATTCCACCGCCACCGATCTCGCGGATTGGCTGGTGCGCGAAGCCGGCCTGCCCTTCCGCGATGCCCATCACGTGACGGGCCGGGCCGTGGCGCTTGCAGAAAGCAAATCCTGCGATCTGGCGGAGCTCTCGCTTGCGGACCTGCAGGCGATCCATCCGGATATCACCGACAAGATCTTCGATGTCCTGACGGTCGAAGCCTCCGTTGCCAGCCGCAAGAGTTTTGGCGGCACGGCGCCCTCGGAAGTGCGTAAACAGATCGCCTTCTGGCGCGCTCGCAACTGAGAAAATCGCCGAAAGTCACAACCAACAATCAGGGTGCACAAGGCCTGGAAACTTCGCTAAGAAGAGTGACTTCCGCGTTTGCCGCCCAAGAGGATTTCGATGCAGATCAACATGCCGCACATCATCCGCCTGACCGTCGTGCTTTCGGTCGTCGGCCTTGCCGTGGTCGGATGTGGCCGCAAGGGCCCTCTCGATCCGCCGAGTGCCCATGCTACCAAAGGTGGTGATGTCTCCAAGCCGACGAAGGAGCCGGGTACGGAGGACAAGAAGTTCTTCCTCGACCCGCTTCTCTAATTAGGCAACGACCGTGAACCATTTTGAGTATCGCGACGGCATCCTCTACGCCGAGGATGTACCGGTTCCGGAGATCGCCAAGGCGGTCGGTACCCCCTTTTACGTCTATTCGACGGCAACGCTGGAGCGCCACTACCGCGTCTTCGCCGAAGCCTTCGGCGATGTCGATGCCATGGTCTGCTACGCCATGAAGGCCAATTCCAACCAGGCGGTGCTGAAGACGCTCGGCCGCCTGGGCGCTGGCGTCGATGTCGTCTCCGTCGGTGAGCTGCGCCGCGCGCTGGCCGCAGGCATTCCGGCGAGCCGTATCATGTTCTCAGGTGTCGGCAAGACCGCGCAGGAAATGGATGTGGCGCTCGAAGCCGGCATCTACTGCTTCAATGTCGAATCCGAGCCGGAACTGGAAGTGCTGAACCAGCGCGCCGTCCGCGCCGGCAAGGTCGCTCCCGTTTCCTTCCGCATCAATCCGGACGTTGACGCCCGCACCCATGCGAAGATTTCGACGGGCAAGAAGGAAAATAAGTTCGGCATATCCTGGCAGCGCGCCCGCGCCGTCTATGGCCGCGCCGCCAGCCTGCCTGGGATCAAGGTCACTGGCATTGACATGCATATCGGCAGCCAGATTACCGAGCTGCAGCCATTCGACGACGCCTTCAAGCTGCTGCGCGATCTCGTGGAGACCCTGCGTGGTGACGGTCACGACATCTATCACGTCGACATCGGCGGCGGTCTCGGCATTCCCTATCGCGACGACAACAATCCGCCGCCTTTGCCGGATGCCTATGCCGAAATCGTCAAGAACCAGCTGCGCGGCCTCAACTGCCGGATCGTCACCGAGCCCGGTCGCCTGATCGTCGGCAATGCGGGCATTCTCGTGACCGAAGTCATCTATGTGAAGGATGGCGGCGACAAGAGTTTCGTCATCGTCGATGGCGCCATGAACGACCTCATCCGTCCGACGCTCTATGAGGCCTATCACGAGATCCGCCCGGTCGTAACGAATGCTGCCGATATCAAGCGCATCAAGGCTGATGTCGTCGGCCCGGTCTGCGAGACGGGCGACTATCTGGCACTCGACCGCGAGATGGCGCTGCCGAAGCCCGGCGATCTGCTGGCCGTCGGCTCAGCCGGTGCCTATGGCGCCGTGCAGGCCGGCACCTATAACAGTCGGCTTCTGGTTCCCGAAGTGCTGGTCAAGGGCAATGAATTCCACGTCATCCGCCCGCGCGCGACTTACGAGGATTTGATTGGCCTGGATTCCATCCCGGCCTGGCTCGAAGGTTAATCGGCTTTATCGGCAATTTCGGGCAGGACCGCAAAAGCTGCTTTGCCCGATCACGTTTCGGCGAAGTCCGGTGAAAAAACAGCCTTTTGCGCCCGTTGCCCTCGTCTTCGCCACAAAGAATGTTATCTTTGATTGAATGGCGTCTCGCCGGGCGCCGCGTGCGCGAGCGTGTGGGACGCCGCGCCATCCCCAACGGGCCACTAGAGCGGATGATTTTGGATCGAATCGATCGAAACTCTGAATTCGCTCTAGAATCAGGGAAGTAGAGCATGACGCCGTCCGAAAACCGCTTACACTTTTCGGCATCATGCTCTGGCCATCAACGTCAGATCGGGAGAAGACCGGACCGATGACCAGCCCCAGCAACCCTAAGAAGGGCGCTTTCGCCACCCGTCCGGCGCTGGCGCGCATGGTTGCGGTCAAGCGTCTCTTTGCGCAGCTGGTGCTCGTCAGCGAGCAGCTTCTGCCACGGCTGCTGTTGCCGGCATCCATTCTGGCTCTTTTCCTGTCCGTCGCCTGGTTCGGCATTTTCCGCATTGCGCCGGATGTCCTGCGCTTTCTGCTGCTTGCCGTTTTCGCGGTCGGCTTCGCCATCTCCCTCTATCCGCTGCGCCGCCTGCGCTGGCCGAACACCGTCGAGGCGGACCGGCTGCTGGAGGAGCGCAACGGTCTCGCCCACCAGCCTGTCACGGTGCAGGAAGAAGAGCCGGCGCTCGACACCCCCTTTGCCCGCGCGCTCTGGCGCGAGCACCAGACGCGTATGGCTGAGCGCATCGCCGCCTTGGATGCCGGCCTGCCACGGCCGGATATCACCCGCTACGACCGCTTCGCATTGCGCGCAGTCCCGGCTTTGCTGCTGGTAACAGCCTTCAGCTTTTCCATGTCCAATAGCGGCGGCTCGCTCGGTGATGCCTTCACGGCATCGAGCTCGACATCGAGCAACCCGGATGTCCGCGTCGATGCCTGGGTTACCCCGCCCTATTACACCGGCGAAGCGCCCGTCTATCTGACGGGCAATGTCGACAATGCCGGCAATAGCCTGAACGTGCCGCAATTCTCCGAACTCACTGTGCGTGTTTCGGGTGCTGCGACGGATGAGAAAGTGCTGTTCCAGACGACTGGCGCCGAAAAGGGCGTCGAAATCCCCGAGCAAGCCGCTGACGCTGACAAGCAAGGCCCCGCTGGCGCAAAGCCTGCAACGCCTCCTGCCGTACCACCGGCAGCGAACGGCACCGGCAATATTCCGGCCGCGGACGGAATGGTTGCCCGCACCCATGTTCTCAAGCTTGAAAAGGGCGGCGAGCTGACCGTCAACGGCAAGTCCTGGTCCTTCAATGTGGTCGTCGACAAGCCGCCGGAGATCACCTTCGACGGCATTCCGCACGCGACGGCGAGCGGCGCATTGGAACTCGGCTTCAAGGTCAAGGATGACTACGGCGTCGAGGAAGCCCATGCCGAGATCGTGCCGGTGGAATCCGATCCGGCTGCCAAACCCCTATACGGCTTGCCCGAATACAAGCTGGAACTTCCGCGTCGCGACCGCCGCAATGGCAAGGGTCTGGCGAGCCACGATCTGACGCAGGATCCGCTTGCCGGCAAGCGCGTCCGCATCACCCTCGTCGCCAAGGACGGTGCCGGCCAGACGGGCCGCAGCTCACCCTACGAGATGGTATTACCGTCACGCAATTTCAGCCAGCCGCTTGCCGCAGCCGTTGCGGAAGAACGCCAGGTGTTTGCGCTTGACACGCGGAAGATGCCGGAAGCGATCGAGCTCAACAAATCGCTGACCATACGGCCCGAAGAGACAATCCCCGATCTCGGCAATTATCTCGCCATCAAATCCGCACTGACGCGCATGAGGCTCGCGAGCAACGAGGCCTCGCTGAAGGATACCGCCGACTATCTCTGGCAGATCGCGCTCGGCATGGAGGACGCGCAGCTGACCGATGCGGAAAAGGCCTTGCGCGACGCCCAGCAGAAGCTTTCCGACGCCCTGCAGCGCAACGCCCCCGACGCCGAAATCAAGAAGCTGACCGACGAGCTGCGCAAGGCGATGGACGCCTACATGAAGGAGCTGGCCGAGCGCATGCGCAACATGCCGGCCCAGCCGAACCAGCGCTCCGCCAATATCCTGCGCCAGCAGGACCTGCAGCGCATGATGGATCAGATCGAGAATCTCGCCCGCTCCGGCAATCGCCAGGCCGCACAGCAGATGCTTTCCGAACTGCAGCAGCTGATGAACAGCCTGCAGGCCGGCAAGCCGCAGCCGGGGCAGCAGCAGAACCAGGCCAACGACAAGATGCGCGAGCAGATGGACAAGCTCGGCCGCATCATGCGCGACCAGCAGAAGCTGATGGATCAGACCTTCAAGCTCGATCAGGCCATGCGCGACCGCATGCAGCGCGGCGATTCCAACGAGGACGGCGACGGCCTGATGGATCAGCCCATGCCCGGCCTCAACGACCCGATGCGTCCGGATATGGGCCAGCGCAATCAGGGCCAGCAGGATCAGCAGCAAGGCCAGAACCAGCAGGGTCAGAAAGGCAAGGACCCCACCGATGGCATGACGGCCGATCAGCTGCGCGACGCGCTGAAGCAGCTGCGACAGCAACAGGAGGATCTCGGCAAGCAGCTCGGCGAGCTGCAGAAAGACCTCGGCTCGCTCGGCATGAAGCCGAACCAGAATTACGGCAAGGCGCAGCAGGAAATGAAGGGCGCATCCGGTCAGCTTGCCGAGGGCAATGGCGAAGGCGCCGTTCAGGGCCAGGGACGCGCGCTGGATGCCCTGCGCAAGGGGACGCGCGAGATGATGAACCAGCTCATGGCCCAGATGCAGCAGGGTCAAGGTCAGGGACAAGGTCAAGGCCAGATGCCGGGACAGATGGGCCAAGGCGGTCAAAACGGCCGCGACCCGCTCGGCCGGTCACGCAATGACGGTGGTTTCTCCGACAATCCCAACGACAACATGGTGCCAGAGATTTTTAAAGCAGAGCGCGCCCGTCAAATTCTCGACGCCATTCGCGAGCGGCTGAGCAACAATCCATCGCTCAGCGAAGAACGGCGCTATCTGGAACGTTTGCTGAATTTGGGTCAGTAAGGCAGCCTACCATCAAAGAAGTTGCCTGTTTTCATGCTTCGCAAAGGGGGATGAGATGGAGACCAAGCTTGCCCATATTTCGGATCTGCCTGTCACGACAGGTCTGCCCGGCGTTGCCGACGCGGATGCGAGGCTGAGCGGCAAGCACGAGATTCGGCTGGCCAAAGCTGTGGGCATCACGCAATTTGGCGTGAACCTCGTCACCCTCGATCCCGGAGGAATGTCTTCATCGCGCCACTGGCATATGGCGGAGGACGAGTTTCTCTATATTCTGACGGGCACCCCGACGCTGGTCGACGAAAACGGTCACCATATTCTCGGGCCCGGCGATGTCGTGGGATTCCCGGCGGGACAACCGAATGCGCATCATCTGCTCAACCATTCCGCCGCCGCGGTGACGATGATCGTTGTCGGCTCAAGAAAGCCGGCAGAAGAAACCATCTACTATCCGGATGACGATTTCGGCCCTATCCGCAAATGATGATGACGTCGGCACAGGAAACGACTGCGCCGATAGTCGGGAGCTTCAGGCAGCCAAGGCCCGGGCAACAGCCTTGCGGATGTCTGGCAGCGCGAAGGGCTTCGCAACGACGTCGACGATCTTTTCCATGAGGTCGTCGGCGCGCTCGCGCTGTTCCGCATAGCCGGTCATCAGCAGGATTTTCATGCCCGGGCAGGTCGAATGGGCCTGATGGGCAAGCTCGATGCCATCCATCACGGGCATGCGGATATCCGACAACAGGAGATCGTAGCCGCCCTCTTTCAGCTTTTCTAAGCCTTCCGCTCCGTCGGCCGCCTCTTCGGTCTCGTGACCGTCCAAGCGCAGCGCGCGGGCGACGAAGGTGCGAAGTGAATCTTCGTCTTCCGTGATCAGAATTTTTGCCATGGTCCGTGCTCCTGGTCCGTCATGTTCCGCGACCGAAATCACCAGAATTCCGTTTGCGATAGGTAAACGGCGGACAGGCGATCAAGCTCCGTGGTTAACGGATCGTCATCGCCGGAGCAGAATGGGACAGGCGGACAGGCCGCCTGCATTAACTTAAGATCAAGCCTCGGCGTCGCCCGTGACGACACCGACGAAGGGCAATTCGCGGAAGGCGTAGGCGACATCCATGCCGTAGCCGACAACGAAATAATCGGGGCATTCGAAGCCGACATAATCGGCTTCCAGCTCTTCCTGGCGCTTGACGCTCTTGTCGAGCAGGACGGCCAGCGTGACATTGCGGGCGCCACGCTCGTAGAGCAGCTCCTTGGCGAAACGCAGCGTGCGGCCCGATTCCAGAATGTCGTCGATCAGCAGCACGTCGCGATCCCGAACGTCGCTGTCGATGTCCTTGACGATGCGCACGCCCTGCGATGTCGTGCCGGCGCCATAGCTCGAAAGCGTGATGAACTCGACCTCCGGGGCAAGCCCGGTGTCATGCAGCGCCCGCAGCAAATCGGCTGCGAAGATGAACGAACCCTTGAGAATGGCGATGACAAGGAGGTCCTTTGTCGGCCCACTGGCGATTTCCTTGGCCAGGGCATGATTGCGCTCGGCGATCTGCTCGGCAGTGAAAAGCGGCTCGATATTCTTCCCGCGTACGACAGGCATTGATTGGCATGCTCCATGGCTGCGCGGCCCCTGGCCGCCGATCAAGCTCTACAGCGCCGCACGTCGTATACGACGCGCCAAGGTCGCTGTAGCACTCTAAAGCAGTAGCCCGTAGCACACTCAGCGGCTTGGACACACCCCCTATGGCATGAAGGAAAGCCGGACATCCGGCGTTTTTCCACCAGGATGCTGCAATCTTGTAGAGAATCCGCGGCTTTCATGCGGTCCGAGACGATCGACCGGCGTGTCAACAACGATACTTCTGACCAGCTGATCGCCGGCAAAGAGATCGGCACGCACCTGCGGAACCGAAAGCGTGGCACCGCTGACATTCTCGATGATGCCGTTCAATCTCAGGACCGGTAGCCCGTTCTCATCCCTCGGCGTCAGTGTCACATGCGAGAACTGCAGCGGATCGGATGTCGCCTCGGCGGATGCGCCGGAGAGACCGGAAAAACCGCCCGAAAGGCCGAAGATCAAGATTGCAAGGCAGATGATGAGCGCCACGAAGCTGCGCCGCGATGCCTGCTGCAAGACTTCCTCGGTTACGCGCAGAACGGTGAGAATGCGCGAGAAGGTAGTCTTGCGCGTCACTGGCTGCCGGTTTGATTGGGTGCGCCCGCCATAACGCATATTGACGCCCGATGCTGGCCGCCCGCGTGCGGCGGAAACAGTCACGAATTCGGCGTCGACGATATCGGGTTTCGGCATGACGTAATGCACCGGGCTCGACCCCGCTCCGCGTTCGGGCGGAATGAGGTCATAAATAAGCCCCGTCTGTTGTTGACGGTGGCGAAAAGCGCCCATGATGGCCTCCCGTTGCGGTGATCCACATGGTTTCGACGCCCATTGCCAATCTGGGCATTGAAACGAATCCTGCCCAGTCGTAAATTTTATTGGTTAATGCTTCGCAAAGATCGCCATGAATAGGGCGCCTTTCCAGAAAAATTTACCGGCTGTTAATGCCATTGGTTAACAAGTCGCCTGATTGAACCCTGCGGAAGACTGGACTGCCCGTTGATTCATTTTGAGAACGTCGGTTTGCGCTACGGCATGGGTCCGGAGATCCTCCGCGACCTGAGCTTCGACATACCGAGGAAATCGTTCCAGTTCCTGACCGGCCCTTCCGGCGCCGGCAAGACGACACTGCTGCGGCTGCTCTTCATGTCGCTGCAGCCGACGCGTGGGCTGATCCGCATGTTCGACCGGGAGATTTCCTCGATCCCGCGCAATGAGCTGCCGCTGCTGCGCCGCCGTGTCGGCATCGTCTTTCAGGATTTCCGGCTGCTCGAGCATTTGACGACCTATGAAAATGTCGCCCTGCCGCTCCGCGTGCGCGGCAAGGACGAAAGCTCCTACCGCACCGACGTCCTGGAACTGCTGAAATGGGTAGGCCTCGGCGAGCGCATCAATGTGCTGCCGCCGGTTCTCTCCGGTGGGGAAAAGCAGCGCGCCGCGATCGCCCGCGCCCTCATCGACCGCCCGGAAATCCTGCTTGCCGACGAACCGACGGGCAATGTCGACCCGCCGATGGCACGCCGCCTGCTCAATCTCTTTCTGGAACTCAACCGTCTCGGCACCGCCGTCGTCATTGCCACGCACGATCTCGCTTTGATGGACCAGATCGAGGCGAGGCGCATGATCCTATCGGGGGGGCATCTCGATATCTATGACTGATCCCCGCCCCCGCAGGACAGCCCCGAACACCGGAGCTCCGCAAGCACGGCAGGCGCCTGCAGCACCCGCAGAACGCAAGCGCCCGGAAATGCGCGTGCGCCCGACGGGACCGATCGTGCCGTCCTCCAACATTCAGGGCAATGCGCTGATTGTCGTCATCGCCATCATGGCCTTTCTTGCCTGCCTGACGCTCGGTGCGGTCAGCATGGTGCGCTCGACGGCGGCAAGCTGGGAGAGCCAAATTTCCCGCGAGATCACCATCCAGATCAAGCCGGACGACAATCTCGACATGGAAAAGTCGCTCGCGAGCGCCCGCGACATCGCATTGAGCTTCGTCGGCACCAAATCAGGCCAGATCGTCGACGAGGCAGCGACTGCACGCCTGCTCGAGCCGTGGCTCGGCGCCGGCCTCGACATCAAGGAACTGCCCGTCCCGCGCCTCGTCATCATCACCATCGACGAGACGCATCCGCCTGATTTCGAGGCGATGCGCAGCCTGCTCAAGGCACAGATCCCGCAGGCGACCCTGGACGACCATCGCACCTGGGTCGACCGGCTGGTATCCATGGCGCACACCACCGTTCTCATCGGCACCGGCGTCCTGCTGCTCGTCTTCACCGCCATGGTCCTGACGGTGGTCTTCGCCACGCGCGGCGCATTGTCGGGCAATCGCCATATCGTCGAAGTCCTGCATTTCGTCGGCGCCGAAAGCACCTTCGTCGCCAATGAATTCCAGAAGCATTTCCTGAAGATCAGCCTCAAAGGCTCGGGAGCCGGCAGCGCGCTCGCCGCCTTGTTTTTCGCAACAGCTGGCCTTCTGCAGAGCCATACGATCGCCACGCCGCAGACCGACCAGGCAACGGCATTGTTCGGGACTTTCTCCGTCGGCGCGCTCGGCTATGTCGGCATTCTCGCCACCATGATCATCATCGCGCTGCTGACGACGCTGACGGCGCGATTCACCGTCATGCGCACGATCTACGAGATCGATCTGGTCCGTTCCGATCCCGGGCGGACGGATAGCGTACCGAATTGACGCTTCAGCGATGTTTTTTTACCATTTGCCAGCCCGTTCCTTGCCGCAATTGGCGTATAATAGCGAATCATGAGCATGGATCTGACGACTCGCAAGTCCGTGAGTTTGCAGTCGCTGCGGGCACGACCCGGCGGCGATAGACCCGTGCGCCGCAGCCTGTTCCGCCGTCTCCTGCGCTGGGGCGGCTTCGCTTTCATTTTTTTGGTCGCCATCGTTTTCGGCGGTTTCCTGCATTTCGCCGATTCGATCACCACCTTGAAGCCGCCGCTCGAGCCGAAGGCCGATGCCATCGTCGTGCTGACGGGCGGCTATCAGCGGATCGATCAGGCGGTGGAGCTGCTGCGCACCGGTGCCGGCAACCGCCTGCTGATCTCGGGCGCGCATCCGACAACCACGCCGACGCAGATCCGGAAACTGACGCAGAGTTCCGCCAGCCTGTTCAGCTGCTGTGTCGACATCGGCTATGACGCGCTCGATACGATCGGCAATGCCCGCGAAGCGGCAAAGTGGATTCACGCCAGGGGCTACAAGAGCGTTCTCGTTGTCACGAACAACTACCATATGCCCCGCAGCCTCGCAGAATTGAAATACGTCGATCCCTCGACCGATTTCATTCCCTATCCGGTCGTCAACTCCGATCTGAAGACCAAGAACTGGTTCACGGACCCGAATGCGCTGCGCACGATGATCGCGGAATATGCCAAGGTGCTCCTTGCCGGCGCCCGCAACATCACGGGACTTGGACGTCCGACCGGCCTGCGTTCGCGTCAGCCGATCGAGGACGACGACTAAGGCCTGTCGCGCAAAACCGTGCAAGCACCGACTTTTTATTGACGTCGTAATCGTGTAGGCAAACCTTTGGATGCCGGTGCAAGCCGGTGCATTGGAAAAGCCTCGATGATTATCCTGCGTTCGATCCTGTTCAACACGGCCTTCTATGCCAATCTGATCATTCGCATGATCGTGCTGGCGCCGATTTACTTCCTGATGCCGCGCAAGGCGGCCTATGCGATCCCCAAGGCATGGGCGAAATCCAGCACCTGGCTGATGGAGAAGATCGTCGGCACCACCTTCGAGATCGAGGGCTTGGAAAATATCCCCAAAGGCAGCTTCATCTTCGCGCCCAAGCATCAATCCTTCTGGGATACATTTGCGCTGCTGCCCTATCTCGACGATCCGGTCTATATTCTGAAGCGCGAGCTGATGTGGATCCCATTGTTCGGCTGGTATGCCGGGAAACAGCGCATGATCCCAGTCGATCGCGGCGCCCGCGGCAAGGTCATGTTCGATGTCCTGAAGCGCACGCGCGAAGAGCTCGCCACGGGTCGCCAGCTCATCATCTACCCCGAGGGCACGCGACGGCCGCCGGGCGCCGAGCCGGTCTACAAATACGGCATCGCCCGCATGTATCGCGACCTAGGCATCCCCGTCGTCGCCGTTGCCATGCATCCGGGCCTTTTCTGGCCGCGCCGCACCTTCCGCAAATATCCCGGCCATATCAAGGTCCGCATCCTGCCGCCGATCGAGCCCGGCATGGACCCGGATGCCTTTTTCGCGCGCCTGATCGAGGAGACGGAAAGAGCAAGCGACGAGCTGCTGGTCGAAACGATCGCCAACAACCCGAACTTGCCGGTTCCGCCGACGGCGGCGCAGCGTCTGGCGGAAATCGCCAAGGCAAAACCCGTTACCGCCGCAGTCTGAGCGAGCTCTCAACGCCAGGCGACAGGTTCAGGATGCCTTTCGCATCCGCTCCACTTCGCCGGCAACCTGTTCGAGCCAATGATCGCGGATGCCCATGTCGCGCAGATGCGTCAGCGTATTGAAGACATAGGCATCGTTCGGGCCGGAACGCCCATTGGCAGCTTCCACCACATGCGCGGCCTCGATTGCATCCAGCGAGCCGGCATATTGCCGGTGGTTGCGATCGACGACATAGGCGACGGCGATCACGCGCCGCCCGTCGGCGAGCCGGATCGGCAGGGTCTTTTCCAGATAGACGTTGGTGACGAGTTCGCGCTCGCGCAGATAGGTCAGCACCTCTTCCCAATCGGAGGCCGGAACCCGGAAGGCCATGCCCCGGCAGGAGCCGCCGCGATCGAGCCCGAGGACGAGGCCGGGGTTTTCTTCCGTGCCGCGATGGACCCAGGAACGGACGCAGAGCGAGCGACGATAGCCAAAAATCAGGGCCTCGGCCCGCTCGTCATAACCAAAGCCCGGATTCCACATGAGGGATCCGTAGCCAAACACCCAAAATTCGTCCATATCCAACGCCAAATCACTGTGAAGCTTCAGTCCAACCATTGGAGAACAACATGGCAGCGTCAAGCCAGAGCGTAACGACCGGTCGAGGCAAGCGTCTGTGGCTCATCCTTTTTGGGCTGGTGGTGGTTCTAGCCGGTCTTTACACCGGCGGTTGGTACTATGCGACCAGTTTCGTCAGGACCAATGTCCTGAAGGCGCTCGGCCAGCAGAACAGCGCCGGCATTGCCGGCAAATGCGAGAACATGGCCTTCAACGGCTTCCCCTTTTCCATAGGCCTGACCTGCGACACGGTGACGGTCGACAACCCGACGCGCGGCGTCTCCACCAATTTCGACAGGCTCAGCGCCTCCGCACCGGTCTTCCAACCCAACCATGTGAGCTGGAGCCTGAAATCCCCCGCCGAATTGCGCACGACGGAAGGCCTGACCGTATCGGCCGAATGGGCCGATCTGCAATCGAACCTTATCGCCAAGGGCCGCGGCGTCGCGCAAACCCAGACTGTCATCAATGGGCTGAAGGCCGGCATCGTCTCCTCCGTCACCGGCCAGAGCCTTAATGTCACCGCTGCCCACACGGAGATGCACGCCAGTCAGAATGGCAGCGATCTGGATTTCGCGATCGGCGTCGAAAATGCCAATGCCGTCATCAAAGACTTCCCGCAGACATTGCCGACCGCATCGACCAGCGCCAAGGTGACGCTGTCCGGCAAGGCCGGCCTGCTCGATGGCAGCGACCGGGAGGGGCTTCGCGGCTCGGCAGGCATGCTGCATCAGGCCGTCATCGATATCGGCGATGGCCGCATCATGACGCTTTCCGGACCTTTCAACTTTGACGATGAGGGTTTTCTGTCCGGGCAGTTCAAGCTGGAGATCAATCAGATCGGGCCCTGGGGCGATAGCCTGACCACGACGCTTCCCGCCGCCAAGAACATCATCAAGACGGCGACGAAGATGCTGAAGGCGCTGGCCAATGGCGCGGATAAGGTCTCCGTCGATCTCACCGCCGATCGAGGTCGCCTCTCACTCAGCGGCTTCATCCCGCTCGGAAAGATCCCGCCGATCTGAAGCCTATCCTCTGCGGGCGTCGGAGATATCCTTCACAAAGAATATCTCCGGGCTCGGCTGGACGATACGGAGGTCGATGCTGCCAGCTGGCTTGAAGCCGTTGCGGCGGTGCCAGGCCTGTGGCTCGGCTTGCGCCCATTCGCTCGATGTCATCAGATGCTTGGCGCCCTCGTCGATCATGGCGCTTTCCCAGGCGTGGAACAGAGCAGTTCCGAGACCCTCGCGCCGGTGTAGCGGCAGCACGCGGATCATATCCATATAGGGTATCTTGCCCCAAAAGCGGCTGAAGCGCAGGAAGCCGAGGAGTTTGCCATCCCGCTCGGCCACAAAATATTCACCGAACGCAATGCAGCGCCCAATCCAGTCTTCACTGGCGTCATCATGCTCAAGGAGCCAGGACAAATCTTCGGAACGCGCGCGCCTGACGATCATAAGCGCCCCTCCGTCGTATAGGGATGCCTATTCCTTCACATCCAGCGCATGACGGCCGAAGTCAGGCACGTCGACATCCTGGCCGGCTTCGACGATCGAACGGCGAATGGCGCGGGTGCGGGTGAAAAGTTCGAAGATCTTGTCGCCGTCGCCCCAGCGGATGGCACGCTGCAGCGATGCCAGATCCTCGGAGAAGCGCGACAGCATCTCCAATATGGCATCCCGATTGTGCAGACAGACGTCGCGCCACATGGTCGGATCGGACGCGGCGAGGCGCGTGAAGTCACGGAAGCCGGAGGCGGAATATTTGATGACTTCCGATTCGGTCACCGTCTCCAGATCGTCGGCGGTCCCGACGATGTTATAGGCTATCAGATGCGGCAGATGCGAGACGATCGCCAGCACCTTGTCGTGATGCTCCGGATCCATCTCGTCGACGCGTGAGCCGAGAGTCTCCCAGAAATTGCGAAGCGTCTTGATCGCCGCCTCGTTAGTGCCCGGAACTGGGGTGAAGATGCACCAGCGCCCCTTGAACAGCCCCGGGAAACCCGCATCTGGGCCGGACTTTTCCGTACCTGCGAGCGGATGGCCCGGAATGAAATGCACATTGGACGGCATATGCGGCTGCATCTGCGCAATAACCGACGCCTTGGTCGAACCGACATCGGTGACGATAGCGCCCGGCTTCAGATGCGCCGCGATTTCTTTGGCGACGCTCTCGGAGGCGCCTACAGGCACGGAAACGATGACGAGATCGGCGCCTTTCACTGCTTCGGCCGACGACGGCGTATAGCGGTCGCCGAGCTTCAGCTCCTCGGCACGCTTCAGCGTCTCGGCGCTGCGTGTCGAGATCACCACTTCCTTTGCGATACCGAGGCGCTTGATGTCGTGGGCGATGGAGGAGCCGATCAGGCCGATGCCGATCAGCGCAATGCGATCGAACTGGATGTTGCTCATGCCTTGCGTCCCATAAACTCGGTCAGAGCGTCGATGACGCCGAGATTGGCCTCTTCGGTACCGATGCTCAGGCGCAGCGAATTCGGGAAGCCGTAAGCGCGCACAGCGCGCAGGATATAGCCACGGCTCGTCAGGAAATCATCGGCGTCCACGGCGCGCTTGCCGTCGCTGTCGGGGAAGTGGAACAGGACGAAATTCGCAACCGACGGCGTCACCTTGAGGCCGAGAGCCTCGAGCGCAGCCGTCATCTTCTCGATCCAGAGCGTGTTATGCGCGACCGCCTTTTCCGTGAAAGCCTGATCGCGAATGGCAGCCGCTCCGGCAGCAATGGCAGCGCTGTTCAGGTTGAACGGAGCGCGCACGCGGTTGATCGCATCGACGATATCGACAGGCCCGTACATCCAGCCGATACGAAGGGCTGCCAGGCCATAGACCTTGGAGAAGGTACGGGTCATGACGACATTCTGGTTCGCCGAAACGAGCTCAAGGCCGGCTTCGTAATCGTTGCGGCGGACATATTCGGCATAGGCCGCGTCGAGCACGAGAATGACATGCTTCGGGAGGCTCGCCTGCAGGCGACGGATCTCGCTGACCGGCACATAGGTTCCAGTCGGATTGCCGGGATTGGCGATGAAGACCATCTTGGTCTTCTCCGTGACTGCCGCGAGGATCGCGTCGACATCGACGGTGCAATCCTTCTCCTTGACGGTGACCGGCGTCGCGCCGGCGGCCATGATCTGGATCTTGTAAACCAGGAAGCCGTGTTCGGTGATGATGCCTTCGTCACCGGTGCCGAGATAGGTGTGGCAGAGCAGCCCAAGCAGTTCGTCCGAGCCGGCGCCGCAAAGGATATTGGCCACATTCAGCCCATGCACATCGGCGATCGCCTGCCGCAATTCCTTGGCCTGTCCATCCGGATAGCGCTCGAGATTGCCGGCAGCGCCCCGGAAGGCTTCGATGGCCTTGGGGCTGGCGCCAAGCGGCGTCTCGTTCGAGGAAAGCTTGAACACGCGCGCAACGCCCGGCGCATGCTCCTTGCCCGGCACATAGGCCGCGATATCGAGGATGCCGGGACGCGGGACGGGCTTGCTCATTTCCATGCTCATGGGATCGACCTTGGGAAAGACCGGAAAATTCCGGTTTATGACACCCCGTCGCATTAATGCGGATTGACAAATTTGTCGAGTGTCGGCGCTACGACGAAAGCGTCACGCGCCATCACGCGTCGTCGGTATGCCACGCGGCGCCAGCACCGGCACGAAGACACGGCGCGAGGCGCGAACGGCAACGGGCAGGCCCTGATAAAGCCGTTTCTGCGCCTCGACAATGATGACGCCGGAAAACGCCGGCCATAGGGTGCGGCCAACGCGCTCGAAGGCGCGGCGCAGCCGCAGCACGGTGCGCAGCTTCGAGGGCGGAAAAAACAGCGCTTCGGCGGTCGCGCCTGGCGTGAAATTGGTCTCGCGCAGCAGCGACGTCAGCTGGCCGCGCGAATAGGGCCGACCCGAGCCGAACGGCGTATGCTCCATGCGCGCCCACACGCCGGTTCGGTTGGGCACGACAATAACAAGCCGACCGCCGGGTGCCAGAACGCGCCAAAGCTCTTTCAGCGTCTCGCGCGGGCTTTCAGCGAACTCCAGAGAATGCACCATCAGCACGCGGTCGATCGAACTGTCGGGCAGCGGCAATTCCTCATCGAAGATCAGCGCTGTCGCCGAGGCCGACCCCATAGGCCAGTTCACCGCGCCCTGCCCCGCCGGCATGAAGGCGAAAGTGCGTTCGGTATCGGCACGAAAACGGTCGAGATAAGGAACCGCATAGCCAAGGCCGACGAGCCGCTCCTCCGGCATGCGTGCCCAGATGGAAGAAAGCGCCATGGCAATCGACTGCTCCGCCAAGCGACCAAGCTCGGAATGATAAAACTGGCGGAGATCGACAATATCGGTATGCATCGAAACAAATGTTATCAGCCGAACGTTGGACTTCAAGGCCGAACGGCTTACATTCTCTACTCACGGAAAAGATGAGGACGATTTCGATCATGAAACCATTGGAATTAGAGATTTTTATCTGCCGTTCCGACAATTACGGCGTCTTGGTCCATGATCCCGAAACCGGATTGACGGCATCGATCGACGCTCCGGAAGCAGATGCGATCCTGAAGGCCGCTGATCGTCGTGGCTGGACCATCAGCCATATCCTGACCACGCATCACCATACCGATCACGTCGAGGGCAACCTGGCGCTGAAGGAGCAGTTCGGCTGCGAGATCATCGGCCCGATCAACGAGGCCGTCGCCATTCCGGGCCTCGATCGCGCCGTCGCTGATGGGGATACGTTCGAGTTCGCCGGCCATACGGTCAATGTCATCGAAACGCCCGGGCATACCGCCGGCCATGTCTGCTATCATTTTGCCGACGACAAGCTGCTCTTTGCTGCCGATACGCTGTTTGCGCTCGGCTGCGGCCGCCTGTTCGAACGGCCGGCAGCGGATATGTGGGCCTCGCTGCAGAAGCTCGCCGTGCTGCCGGATGAAACAGCCGTCTATTTCGGCCATGAATATACGCTCTCCAACGCCCGCTTCGCACTGACCATCGATCCTGACAATGAGCGGCTGAAGGCGCGCGCCGCGGATATCGAAGCCTTGAGGGCGGAAGGCAAGTTCACCATCCCGACGACATTGGCGCTTGAGAAGGAAACGAACCCGTTCCTGCGCGCCGCCGATCCGGCAATCCGCCGCCATCTGCTGATGGAAAGCCGCAGCAACGAAGAAGTCTTCGCCGAGATCCGCAAGCGCAAGGACAATTTCTGATGCAGGCAAAAGAGATCATCGAAACGCTTTCCATGCAGCGGCATCCGGAAGGCGGCTGGTACGTGCAGACGTTTCGCGACGAGAACGGCGGCACGAGAGGCCACTCCACCGCCATCTACTATCTGCTGGAGGCGGGCGAGCGCTCGCACTGGCATCGGGTGCACGACGCCGCCGAGGTCTGGCACTACTATGCCGGCGCCCCCCTCGCTTTGCATCGCTCGGCCGACGGCAAGGCGAGTGAAAAACTCGTTCTCGGCATGGATCTGGCAAAGGGCGAGCGCCCGCAGGCGATCATTCCGGCCAACTGGTGGCAGTCGGCCGAAAGCCTCGGGCAATTCACGCTCGTCGGCTGTACGGTCGCACCCGGCTTCGAATTTTCGAGCTTCGAGATGGCGCCACCTGACTGGAAGCCGGCCTCAGACTGACCCTTTTCTACCTTTCATTGACATCACGCAGGATGCGGCCAGACAGCGCGCAGCGACGGTCTTGAAAAAGCGACGCGCTGTGTCAGCTTTACACGGGGAAAGTGAAAATTGATTCATCCGGAGGAGGTTTTTTCGTGCGTTTGTTGTTTCCTTTGCTCGTCGCAGCAGGCTGCGTCATGAGCGCCCCTGTCTTTGCCCTTGATGCTCCGGCCTCGCCGCCGGCCGACAAGCCACTGAAGAACTTCGTGACCGCGGTAGAGAAGGATGGGTCTATCACCTTCCGCCTCTATGCGCCGGCGGCAAAAGCGGTTTCGGTCACTTTGGGCTCGCGCGATCCCCTCGCCATGCAACGCAGCGACGATGGCACATGGAGCGCGAAGACGGAGGTGCTGAAGCCGAACCTCTACGAATATTACTTCAACGTCGACGGCTTCCGCAGCATCGACACCGGCACCAATGCGCCGAAGCCGCAACGGCAGGTCAATACCAGCCTGATCCTAGTGCCCGGCAGCATTCTTGATATCCGCAACGTGCCGCATGGCGACCTGCGGCTGGTGACCCTGCATTCCAAGGCGCTCGATTCGGAACGGCAGATGTATGTCTACACGCCGCCCGGCTACACCGATTCCTCCAAGCCGCTGCCGGTGCTCTACCTCTATCACGGCTTCGGCGATACCGTGGGGTCCTGGGTGCTCCAGGGCCGCGCGCCGCAGATCCTCGACAATCTCCTTGCCGAAAAGAAGATCGAGCCGATGATCGTCGTCATTCCGGATACGGAAACCGACGTGCCGAATGCGATCGCCGAAAACTTCCCCGCCGCCGATCGTCGCGCGAATTTCTATCCGGCCAATGCCGAGGCAGCCGATCGCGAGCTGACGGAAGACCTTATCCCCTACATGAAGAAGCATTATCGGGTGCGAAACGAGGCGAGCGGCCGCGCCGTTGCCGGCTTGTCGCAGGGCGGCTATCAGGCTCTCGTATCCGGCCTTTCACATCTGGATACCTTCGGCTGGGTCGCAACCTTCAGCGGCGTCAGCACGACGACCGTCCCGAACAAGACAGTCGATGCCGTGCTGAACGAACCGGAAAAGATCAACAAGGCGCTGCATAATTTCACAGTGACCGTCGGCAGCAAGGATCAGATCGTCGGCAAGGACGTAGCCGGCTTGAAGGCGACGCTCGACGCCAAGAAGATCAAGCACGAATACCATGAATACCCCGACCTCCAGCATGAGATGGATGTCTGGCGGCCGTCGCTCGCGGCCTTCCTGGAAAAAGTCTTCAAGAAATAAACGGCAGCGAGGGCGGCGGAGCTATTCCGCCGCTTCCGCCTGCGTCCGCACGACATCATCCCGGCGCAGGATCATGCGATGGGCGGCCAGCACCGCACCTCCCGTCACGAGCAGGCAGGCAAGCGCAATGCCCCAGCTCGGCTCGGCAAAACCGAACAGCGTCAGGATCAGCGTCGAGAGCAGCGGTGCGGCATAGCTTGCCGCGCCGAGGATCTGGATATCGCCGTTCTTGACGCCATAATCCCAGGCATAGAAGGCGGCTCCGACCGGAAAAAGGCCAAGGCCGAGAACGGCGATCCACTGGGAGATGCTCTCCGGCCAGATCGTCTCCTCCAGGCCAAGGTGGCAGAAAAAGGAGAGAATCGACGTGACCAGACAGAAGATGGTGACGACATCTGTGGAAACGGCCTCGAAGCGGCGCGTTATCAAGGAATAGCCCGACCAGGTGAAGGCACAGAGAAACGCCGCGCCATAGCCGACGGCATAGGCGCCTTCGAAATGAAAGCCGTTGCGGCCGACGATCAGAACCGTGCCCGCAAGCCCCATCAGTGCGCCGACAATATGATACCAGCGCAGCCGCTCACCTGGCAGCAATGCGGAGCCGACGACGATCAGCAATGGCCAGAGATAGGCAATCAGGCCCGCCTCCACCGCCGGCGCGTGACGCAATGCCGTGAAATAGAGAAAGTGGTAGCCGAACAAGCCGGCAATACCTGTGATCCAGACCTTGGCCGGCTCGCGCAGCAGCTGCAACCGCTCGGGCCTCAACAGAAGAACGATGATGCCCGGAATGCTGCCGATCGCAAAGCAGACGGCGAGCAGCTGGAAGGGTGGCATCTTGCCGGAGGCAACGGTCAAAAGCGCCAGAAACGACCACATCAGAATGGCTGAAAAGCCTGTCAACGTCGCGCGAAATTTCATCCCTGCCCCCAGCTTGTCGCCGCGGACGTCCCCAGCCCGCCAAAGCAATTCCACGAAAATGCACAGCAATTTTCGTGGAATTGCGTAGAAACAATGGCGAGAATCGTCAAGCGTTTCCGTGAAAACAGCAGCCGGTCTAGCTGCCGTATTTTACGGCCGTAATCGTCACCGTTCCGTATTGCGTCGGGATGCGGACGTAGACCGGGGCATAGACATTCATCGTATCCGCCTTGGCGAACCAGATCTCCATATTGTCGCTCTTGGCGAGGTAAAGATAATCCTTGCGGGTGCTCTTGTAGCCGCTCTTCGGCGTGAAGCGCACGCCACAGGCAATGGTCTTGCCCTTGAAGCCATCGGTCGAGAAAGGATGCGATCCCTTTGGCGACAGCTTCAGATCCATGCGCATCTCGCCATCGAAGACGGCCAGCGTCTGGTTGCAGAGGTTCAGGCTGGGCGTGATCGGGAAGATCATGCCCGATATCGGATCGAGCACGGACTTCAAGTCGCTTTCCGTGATGGGGACCCAGGTGTCCGGACGCTTCGGCTCGGGCGTGATCGTATTCGACGTCACATTGCCGTTGGTATAGGCGACATCATAGGTGCGCTCTTTCTTCCCGCTCTTGTAGAAGAGCGTGTAGTGGGTCGCCTGCAGCTTACTGTCGTTGACGACGCCGGTTACGTCGGTCTTCGCATCGATCGAGGTAACGAGATCCGCAAGGCCTGCCGAGGTGATGTCACCGCGAATGGTGAACTGTTTGCCGGTGACCTCGGTCTTGAAATCCGCCCTGGCGATCGGCAGGCCGGCCAGCGAAACGCGATAGCGCGTTTCATGCCGCAGCACGTCGGCCAGTGCCATCGACGGCATTGACGCGACGATCGCTGAAATAAGAAGCCACTTCCGAATTTGAACCATGATCAGGGCCTTCAACGAGGATCAGGCAAGTTATATAGTTGCTTTGCTCGCCTGCTGCGAGCGTCAGACAACAGCAGCTTTTTGACGGAATTGCGGGAAAACACAAGGTTTGGCTTGACGGGGCCAGCCTCTCTGACTATAGAACCGCAACTTTCCAATTATGGCCTGTTGGATTGCGCGCCGGGTTTTGCCCGGTATGTCTATCCGATGGCCGAGAAAAACAAAAGTAGGTGTACCATGTCCCGCATGTGCGAATTGACCGGCAAGGCCGTCCTCGTGGGCAACAACGTTAGCCACGCCAACAACAAGACCAAGCGTCGGTTCCTGCCGAACCTCTGCCAGGTCACGCTGATTTCCGACGTTCTCGGCCAGCGCTATCGCCTGCGCGTTTCCGCTGCAGCGCTGCGTTCGGTCGAGCATCGCGGTGGTCTGGACGCTTTCCTCTTGAAGGCAAGCGAAAACGAACTCAGCATGCGCGCTCGCCTGCTGCGTCGCCAGATCGTCAAGAAGTCCGCTGAAGCTGCCGTTGCTGCCTAAGCAGCGCTAGCATTTCGCGATTTCATACCGGCTAAGAGGCTTGCACGGATCATATCCGGACAAGCCTTTTTCCATGTCCGGTTTCTTTCAACTGGTGGCATCTCCCAGGATAAAAAAATGCTGACGATACGTCATACCCTTATCTACGTTCTGCTGATGACGCTGGTCGTCGTCGCTTCCAACATCCTCGTGCAGTATCCGCTGCAGGTCAGCTTCGCCGGCATCAATCTCGCGGATATCCTCACCTGGGGTGCCTTCACCTATCCAGTCGCCTTCCTCATCACCGATCTGACCAACCGCCAGTTCGGCCCCAAGGCCGCACGCAAGGTCGTCTTTGCCGGCTTCGTCGTCGGTGTCGCGCTGTCGTTCTACACGGCTCAGCCGCGCATCGCGATCGCCTCCGGTTCGGCCTATCTTGCCGGCCAGCTGCTCGACATCTCGGTCTTCAACCGCCTGCGCCGCATGGCCTGGTGGCGCGCGCCGCTGTTCGGTTCGCTCATCGGCTCGATGCTGGACACACTGATCTTCTTCTCCTTCGCCTTCGCGCCCTTCTTCGTCTTCTTCGGACCGAACGATCCCTTCGCGATCGATTGGGCTCCGATCCTCGGCGCTTTCTCCACCTCGGCTCCGCGCTGGGTATCCTGGGCGATCGGCGATTTCTCGGTCAAGGTGACCGTCGGCCTCGTGATGCTGCTGCCCTATGGCGCGCTGATGAACATGCTGAAGCCGATGCCGCAGGCGCCAACCGCCTGACAGCCGAATTGTCCGCTGCGCGACGCAGTATGGCGAGCGGCACCATTTTTTGACAAAGAAGGATGGCAGCGGCCGAGAACCAGACCGCTCGCCCGCTCTCAATTCTGGCTGACGATATTGTCATCATGCAGCTTGAACTCCAGCATCAGGCTGCGCTGCAGAATTGAATGGTTGTCATCCGAGATCATGACAAGATGCAGGGAGCCATCGGCAGCGTGGAAGACATCCAGGCCCTCCATATTGTCGATCTGATCTCCCGAGCCAGCCGCGAAAATCACCTTGCCGTCCACGACAGCGCCCGGCTTGATGTGAGCACCGACGATGCGGCGGATACGCACGCCGAGGCCATGGATCAGCCCGAAGCGCCGCTCCAGCAGCAATAGATCGCCATCAGGCAGAAAGACGCCGTCGCTGACATTGAAGCCGCCATGGCGCCTCACGGTGAAGCGCCCCTGAAGCGGCCCGTCCAGAACGGCGGCGAACAGATTACCCTGATCGTCCAGACTGTCTTCGGCGACGATGACAGCCCCGCCGGCAAGCGGGCTCGACTGCGGCGCGATCATCAGCGCCTCGAGGCTGCGATTAGACCGCAGTTCCCATCTCGGGATAGGAACGGGCATGCTGCCATCGGGCGGCGAAATTTCAAAGCCTGGATCGGGATAGGCATCGACGCGGTGATGTTGTTCATAGCTGACGAGGACGTGATTGCCGCGCAGCGCCAAGCCTTCGGCATCCATGACCCCATCGCCCGCATCCGTCTCGCCGAAGCGGTCGATCATAGGCGCAATCCGCGCATCGCTGATCCCCTTCAGCCGCCCCTCCTGGTCGCGTTCGATGGTGCCGGTGAACCAGTGGCCGGTATCCAGCACCGAAATGAAACGCCGCTGATCGTCATGAAAACGAATGGCCGAAACAGCGCCGAGAAGCGCATTATCCGAGCTGAACTCAAGACCGCCGAGAAATTCCAATGCGCCGAAGCGCGTTTGATCCGAGCCGCGTTTGAAGGTGGAAATGACCTTGGCCTGAATTGCCGCCTTGCCACGCTCGTCGGTGTCATTTCCGGAACCGCAGCCCGAAAGCAGGCCCGCGACCATCGCAATGAAACACACGGATTTCGCGGCAACCGGCCGGCGTCGCGAACCGGCGATCTCGTCCGAAAAAGACACCGGCCATAAGGCCGATGCCGATAAGCGCCACAGCGGGCTCAGCTGGCGCGGCGCATGCGCGAGCGCGGCATGCTCGTCTGATCCTCGAAAAGCGAGGCAAGCTGCTCTGTCATGGCGCCGGCCAGTTCGTCGGCATCGACGATGGTGACGGCGCGGCGATAGTAGCGCGTGACATCATGGCCAATACCGATGGCAAGCAATTCCACCGGCGAGCGCGTCTCGATCTGGTCGATCACGGCGCGCAGATGCCGTTCCAGATAATTGCCCGGGTTGACCGACAGCGTGGAATCATCGACCGGCGCACCATCCGAGATCATCATCAGGATGCGGCGTTGTTCACGGCGTCCGAGCAGGCGGTTATGCGCCCAGATCAGCGCTTCGCCGTCGATGTTTTCCTTGAGCAGGCCTTCGCGCATCATCAGCCCGAGGTTGCTGCGAGACCGTCGATAGGGCTCGTCCGCGGACTTGTAGATGATGTGGCGCAGGTCGTTCAACCGGCCCGGCGTTTGCGGCTTGCCGCTGGCGAGCCACTTCTCGCGCGCTTGGCCGCCCTTCCACGCCTTGGTGGTAAAGCCGAGAATCTCGACCTTCACACCGCAGCGCTCGAGCGTGCGGGCCAGAATATCGGCACAAGAGGCGGCAACCGTGATCGGACGACCGCGCATCGAGCCGGAATTGTCGATCAGCAGCGTCACCACCGTGTCGCGGAACTGCGTATCGCGCTCCATCTTGAAGGACAGCGCCTGCATCGGATCGATGATCAGCCGCGGCAGGCGTGCCGGATCGAGATAGCCCTCTTCCAGATCGAAGTCCCAGGAGCGATTCTGCTGCGCCATCAGACGGCGCTGCAGGCGGTTGGCGAGCCGGCCCACGGCACCCTGCAGATGGGCAAGCTGCTTGTCAAGGAAGGCACGCAGGCGCTCGAGTTCGGCCACGTCGCACAGCTCCTGCGCCGTCGTGGTCTCGTCGAACTCCTCCGTATAGACGTGGTAGTCGACCTTCTCGTTGAAATCGGCGAAAGGCGTGTTCGGACGACGGGTTTCGCCCGGCGTTTCCGAATCTTCCTCGCCCTCTTCGCTCATATCGTCGTCGGAGATCTCGCCGCCGTCTTCGGTCGCACCGTCTTCCATCTGCTCGTCGGAAGCTTCGCTATCCTCGGCTGGGGCGGCGTCGGCGCCTTCGTCTTCCTTGACGTCGTCGTCGTTCTGATCCTCGCCGCTCGGCTTGTCCTCTTCGCTCTGCTGATCCTCGCTGTCGGGTTCCGACTGCTCGTCGCCATACTCCTCGGCCATTTCCATGGCCGTCAGCATGTTGCGGACGACACGGGCGAAGCTCTGCTGGTCGTTGATGGCGGACAGCAGGTTATCGAGTTGACCGCCGGTCTTTTCCTCGATGAAGGGGCGCCAGAGATCGAGCACCTTGCCGGCAGTTTCCGGCGGCTTCTGGCCGGTCAGCTTCTCGCGCACGATCATCGCCATGGCTTCACCGATCGGCGCATCCTCGCGCCGTTCGATGCCGGAGAAATTCGCCTTGGCGTATTTCTCCGTATTCATGGAGTTGAGGTTGGCGGCAACACCGCTCATGCGCAGCGAGCCGATCGATTCGACACGCGCCTGCTCCACGGCATCGAAGATCGAGCGGGCGTCCGCGCCTTGCGGCGCCATGACGGCATGCACGCGGGCATCGTGACAGGCAAGCCGCAGGGCCATCGAATCGCCAAGGCCGCGCGTCACCGCGAGCTCATGGGCTGTCGGCCGCTTCGAAAGCTCCGGCAAGCGGATGCGCTCGCCGGTCATGCCCGGGCGTTCATTGGCAAAGGCCACCTCGACCTCGGCATCGCCGGCGATCGAGCGGACACAGCCGGTGATCGCCCGGCGCAACGGCTCCATGTCCACCGGGGCGCCCGGCTTCGCTTTGGAATTATCTCCGCGACCTGACATGATGTATCGGCTTTTCCCTAAAGCAATTCCAGGAAAAATGCATAGCATTTTTCTATCCGGAATTGCGTCAAAACAAAAAGATAGAACGTTTTCGCAATTCGAAGAAAAGCGGAAATGTTCTAGGCTTCGAGCACGATGTTGGCGGCACTTTCCTTCAGCTCGACGCCGAAGGCGCGCTGATAGTGCTCGGCGACCAGCGGTCGTTCCAGCTCATCACACTTGTTGAGGAAGGTGACGCGGAAGGCAAAGGCGACATCGCCGAAGATTTCCGCATTTTCGGCCCAGGTGATGACGGTACGCGGGCTCATGACGGTCGACAGATCGCCATTCATGAAGGCGGCGCGCGTCAGGTCGGCAACGCGGACCATCTTGGAGACGGTATCGCGGCCCTTGTCGTTGCGGAAGGACTTCACCTTCGCCAGCACGATATCGACTTCATTGTTGTGCGGCAGGTAGTTCAGCGTCGTCACGATCGACCAGCGGTCCATCTGCGCCTGGTTGATCTGCTGCGTACCGTGATAGAGGCCGGTCGTGTCGCCAAGACCGATGGTGTTGGCGGTTGCGAACAGGCGGAAGGCCGGGTGAGGACGGATGACGCGGCTCTGGTCGAGCAAGGTCAGACGGCCCGACGATTCCAGCACGCGCTGGATGACGAACATCACGTCCGGGCGGCCGGCGTCATATTCGTCGAAGACGAGCGCGACATTGTGCTGATAGGCCCAGGGCAGGATGCCGTCCTTGAATTCGGTGACCTGCAGGCCATCCTTGACGACGATCGCATCCTTGCCAACGAGATCGATACGGCTGACGTGGCTGTCGAGGTTGATGCGCACGCAAGGCCAGTTGAGGCGGGCGGCGACCTGCTCGATATGGGAGGACTTGCCGGTGCCGTGATAGCCCGAGATCATCACGCGGCGGTTATGAGCGAAGCCGGCGAGAATGGCGAGCGTGGTCTCGCGGTCGAAGAGATAGTCCGTGTCGAGATCGGGCACGTAGGCACTGCCCTGGCTGTAAGCAGGGACGCGGATGTCGGAATCAATGCCGAAGACTTCGCGGACCGAAACGGTGGTGTCGGGGATCTCGGAAATATCAAGGTCAATCTTGCTCATCATGTCTCCAGGGCGGGTGGCTCTCACCCTGCCATATCAAACTCAGCCGATTTATCCGAAACGCCGCAGCTTGTTGCCCGCATCCGTCCGGTCGGAACAGCGGCGATACTTCTCCGGGACTAAAGCAAAATCTCGGCGCGATAATATGATCGCTTGCGAGCATCCTTGAACAGAGTCCCCGGACAAGAAACGCCGCGTCCGGAAAGTTGACCGAGGTGCAGCCAGCCAAATGCGCACCCTGCCGCGGTTGCCCGCAGCTTCAGCCGATTTGGACCATACCTGATTGAAGGCGGAGAGCAAGGACGGGAATTAACAAAAACCGTTCTGCTTCAATAATTGATAGGCCTGAATCACTGCGCGGAAGCGCTCTTCCGAGCCGCGGTCGCCGCCATTGGCGTCGGGATGGTGCATTTTCACCAATTCCTTGTAGCGGCGCTTGATTTCCGGAGCCGAGGCATTGGCGCCGAGACCCATGGTGTCGAAGGCTTTCGCCTCCAGCGTTTTCAGCTTGCGCTGCTGCGGAAAACGCGGGCCGCGACCTTGGCCCTCGCCTTCCCTAACGAAGCCGAAGGGATCGCGAACGCGGGAATAAGCGCCCGAGCGGATATCGGAATGAAGCGGGCTGTTCCTGGCAGCCTTGTTCACGCCCACGGTCCAGGTCGGACGGTGGCCGGTGATGGCTTCCTTCTGATAGCGCGCGATTTCCCCGTCCGAGAGGCCGGAGAAATAATTGTAGCCCTTATTGTATTCCTTGACGTGCTCGAAGCAGAACAAAAAGAACTGCCCTTCAGCATTGCGCCCCACCGGGGCGCGATGCGTACCGTGCTTGTCGCAGCCGTCCCACTGGCACGTCGGCGGACCCTGTTCGGGCTCCTGCGCGCGCTTGCGGCGGGTGCGGATGCGATCGAAATATTTTGAATCAAGTCTCATGGCGTCCTAATTATGGGGCCTTGGATACCCCACAACAAGAATTGACAAACAGGAATGTTATAGGCTTTGTGGGAGCCTTTTTTCGCAAGCGAGGTCGACGCGGGAATATGGAAACGACACTGCAATCCCGCATTGAGCGGAAGCTCACCGACGCCTTCGCGCCCGAGCGCCTTGCCGTCATCAACGAGAGCCACCTGCATGCGGGTCATCAACCCGACATGACCGGGACCGGCGAAACTCATATAAGAGTTCGCATCGTGTCCGCCAAGTTTTCCGGCATGCCCCGCCTCGCGCGCCACAGGGCGATCAACGAGTTATTGAAGCCGGAACTGGAGGCGGGGCTGCACGCGCTGGCGGTAGAGCCGGCAGCTCCGGGAGAGACGGTGCGCTGGTAGGGCGCTGGGGACGCCTTAAGCCGGCTTCGCCTCTTCCGACTCCGCGGGACGGATGCGCAGCTTGGTGATGCGGTTCTTTTCGCGCTTCATGACGATGAAGCGCTTGCCGTAGAACGTGAAGGCCTGCCGCTCTTCGGGGATGGTCATCGATTCGTGGATGACGAGGCCGGCAATCGTCGTCGCCTCTTCGTCGGGCAAATCCCAGTCGAGCGCGCGGTTCAGGTCGCGAATCGGCACGACGCCGTCGACCACGATCGAGCCGTCGGCCTCCTGCCGCACGCCCTGGATATCCAGATCGTGCTCATCGGCGATGTCGCCAACGATCTCTTCCAGAATATCCTCCAGCGTGACGATGCCCTGCACCTCGCCATATTCGTCGACGACGACGGCGAAATGCTGCTTGCGACGCAGGAAGGCGTTGAGCTGGTCCTCAAGATTGGTGCTGTCGGGCACGAACCAGGGCTTTTGCGCGATCTTGACGATATCGAGATTTTCCGGCTCGACATTGCGTTCCGCCAGCGCCCGCAGCAGATCCTTGGCATGCACGACGCCGATGATGTTGTCGATGGTGCCGCGCCAGAGCGGCATGCGCGTATACGGACTGTCGAGGATCGCACGCACGACCACTTCTGGCGGATCATCGGCATTGATGGCGCGCATTGCCGTGCGGTGAACCATGATGTCTGACAGTTCCAGCTCGCCGAGATCGAGAACGCCGCCCAAACGGTCGCGGTCGGCCTTGACCACGGAACCCTCGCGGTGGAGCAGATCCACGGCGCCGCGCAACTCCTCGTGCGCCGACAGCATCGACACTTCCCGCGAGAGATTGACGCCGAAAATGCCCAGGATCTGGCGCACGATGGCATTGACGACGCTCGACACAGGCCCAACGACGATGACGAAAAGGCGTATCGCACTGGCGACATTCAGCGCGAAGCGATCCGGCGTCGCAATGGCCCAGCTCTTCGGCAGAACCTCCGCGAAAATGACGAGAATGACGGTCATGGCGGCAGTGGCGATCGCCACGCCGGAATTGCCGAACAGACCCAGGAACACGCTGGTCGCAAGCGAGGACGACAGAATATTGGCGAGATTGTTGCCGATCAGCAGCGCGCCGATCAATCGGTCGCGACGCTCTATCAAGAGCCGCACGATGCCGGCCCGTCTGTCTCCGTTGGCTTCCAATGTATGGATACGGCTGCGCGAAGCCGCCGTCAGCGCCGTCTCCGAGCCGGCAAAGAAGGCAGAAAGCAGCACCAAGGCCACGATCGATATAATCTCGGGCCAATATTCCCACAAAACAGCCAGCGTGCCCTCGACGGTCATCAGGGATGTTTTTCCTTCAGGAAACTCAGGACTTCGGAAGACGGTACATCGTCCGCAACGAAGGACTGACCGATGCCACGCGTGAGGATGAAGGTGAGCTTGCCGCTCTTGACCTTCTTGTCCTGCGCGATCGCATCCATCAGCGCTTCGGCCGGCGGCAGCTCGCCCGGAATATCGCCCATCCGCGTTGGCAGGCCCACGGCCTTCAAATGCGCCTCGACACGTTTGGCATCATCCGGGCTTGCCAGATTGAGGCGCGCGGAAAATTCATGCGCCAGCACCATGCCGATCGCAACACCCTCGCCATGCACCAGCCGGCGGCTGTCATAGGCAGTGGCGGCTTCCAGCGCGTGGCCGAAGGTATGGCCGAGATTGAGCAGCGCGCGAGGGCCGTTTTCGCGTTCGTCGGCAACGACGACATCGGACTTTGCCTGGCAGCTGGCGGCAATCGCCTCGATGCGAGCGGCACCACCTGAGAAGACATCCTTCCAATTGGCTTCCAGCCAGGCGAAGAAATCCGGCTTGTCGATCAGGCCATATTTGGCGACTTCGGCATAGCCGGCGCGAAATTCGCGCTCGCTCAGCGTATTCAGCACATCGGTATCGGCGAGCACGAGATCAGGCTGATGGAAGACGCCGACGAGGTTCTTGCCATGATGGGTATTGATGCCGGTCTTACCGCCGACGGACGAATCCACTTGCGACAGAAGCGAGGTCGGCACCTGGACGAAACGAACGCCGCGGCGCACGATGCCGGCAGCAAAGCCGGAGAGATCGCCGATGACGCCACCGCCAAGTGCGATCACCGCATCGTTGCGCTCCACACGCGCCGTCAGCACCGCATCGCAAACGGTAATCAGATGCTCGAAACTTTTTGTCTTTTCACCGGCGGGCAAAACGAGGCTGGAAGCCTGGATACCGGCCGCTTCAAGGCTCGCAACCAAAGCATCGAGGTAAAGCGGCGCGACATTTTCATCGGTGATGACGGCGGCCTTGCGCCCCTTCAGCCGGGCTGCGATCTCTTGGCCCGCACGCGCGATCAGGCCGGGGCCGATCAGGATGTCATAGGCACGCTCGCCGAGAGGCACGCGCACGAGACGCTCAGCGGAGGCCGGTATGATCGCATTCATGGTATTCTGCTTTCTGCTTTCTTTCCCTCGGCAATCGCAGCAAGGACTTCCCTGACCATGATATCCTTGCTTACGTCGCGGGAGAGAACCGTGATATCGGCTTCCGCATAGATCGGATAGCGCGCATTCATCAGGTTCTCGAGGGTCTGTTTCGGATTCTCGGTCTTCAGCAACGGCCGTGTGTCGCGCTTGTTGACGCGGTCCCACAAGACGTCGAGGTCGGCCTTCAGCCAGACGGAAAGGCTGCCGCGCTTGACGTGCAGGCGCGTGCTTTCGTTGATGAATGCGCCGCCGCCGGTCGAGACGACACGCGGGCCGCCCTTGAGCAGCCGCTTGATGACACGCGTTTCCAGCGCCCGGAACTCCTGCTCGCCATAGGCGGCAAACAGTTCGGCGATCGTCATGCGCGACACGCGCTCAATCTCGATATCCGTATCGACGAAGGGAAGGCCGAGCTGCTGCGCGACTGGCCGGCCGATCGAGGATTTTCCTGCTCCCATCAATCCTACGAAGACGAGATTGCGCTGACCGAGCGCAGCACGCGCCCTGTCTTTAAGGCTCTCGGCAAGGGTCAGGACTTGTTCACTCATCGGCCCATTCACAATTTCTTTGGAAACGGTATCGTCAAATGCACCGGTAGCGTCAAGACGCCGCTATCGTAAACATGTCTGCAATATCCTTCAGCTAACCCTTGAAGGACATAATTATTGCGCATCGCCGCGCCAATGAACGGCGAAGGAGAGTTCTCGAATGCCAACCCTATTTCGCTTCCTTGTCATCTGCGCGGTCATCGCCGGATCGATATATGGAGCGATGTGGGCTCTGGTGCTCTTCGTCGATCCCCAGCCACGTGATGTGACGATCCGCATTGCCCCCGAACGCCTCAATCCTCCGACGACAGGCTCGCTGAAACCATGAGCGCGCAAGCCGAAAATATACGAGCGGGCAAGAGAGATCTGGGGCGAGTGCATCTGGAAGCCTTTCTGGAAATGATGAGCGCCGAGCGGGGTGCTGCCGTCAACACGCTGCAATCCTACGAGCGCGATCTCGACGATCTCCATTCATTCCTATCCGGGCAAGGAGTTCGTCTGACGGAGGCCAGCTCCAGCGACCTGGGAGCCTATCTTTCCAGTCTGTCGAGCCAGGGCTTCAAACCGTCCTCGCAGGCACGCCGGCTCTCTGCCATGCGGCAATTCTATAAGTTCCTCTATGCTGAAGGTCTGCGCACAGACGACCCGACGGGGATCCTCGATGCTCCCAAGAAGGGCCGCGCCCTTCCGAAGACGATGGGCGTCGACGAAGTGACGAGGCTTCTGAGCCAGGCTGAGGAGGAGGCCGCGGCCGACGGACCGGACCGGCTGCAGCGCCTGCGCATGCTGGTGCTCCTGGAAATGCTCTATGCCACCGGCATGCGTGTAAGCGAGCTCATCTCTCTGCCGGCGAAGGTGCTGGATCAGGAAGGCCGCTTCCTGATGATCCGCGGCAAAGGCAACAAGGAGCGGCTGGTACCGCTGTCGCAGTCGGCCATTTCGGCGCTGAAAAGCTATGGGCGGCTGCAGGCCGAGATTGCGGCAAACGCCAAGAACCCTGCCACCGAAAGTCCGTGGCTTTTCCCCGCCGCGTCCAGGCAGGGCTATCTGCCGCGTCAGGTTTTTGCGCGCGATCTCAAGGACCTTGCCATTCGGGCGGGCCTGACGCCTTCGATGATTTCACCGCATGTGATGCGCCATGCCTTCGCGAGCCATCTTCTCGCCAACGGCGCGGACCTGCGCGTCGTGCAGGAACTTCTCGGCCATTCGGACATTTCGACGACGCAAATCTACACACATGTGCTGGAAGAACGCCTTCATCAGCTGGTCCAAATGCATCACCCCCTTGCCAAACAGGCAAAAAAACAGGATTAGGACCGGCACACAGGCTGAAGCCGCCATCTCTCGTCACGGGCAAAAGGATCGGAAACGCACCTCATGCACAATTATCTGGACTTCGAAAAACCCATCTCGGATCTCGAAGGCAAGATTCACGAGCTCAAGAAACTGGCGAGCGAAGACGAAAGCATCGACACGTCCGAGGAAGTCGGGCGGCTTGAAATCCGCGTCCGCGAGGCGATGGCTGACATCTATTCCAAACTCAACGCCTGGCAGAAGACGCAGGTCGCCCGCCACCCGCAGCGCCCGCATTTCGTCGATTATGCCAGTACGCTGTTTACGGAATTCACACCGCTGGCCGGCGATCGCCAATTCTCCGAGGATGCCGCGATCCAGGCAGGTTTTGCCCGCTTCCGCGGCCAGCCGGTCGCCCTCATCGGCCAGGAAAAAGGCAACGACACCAAGAGCCGCCTGAAGCACAATTTCGGCAGCGCCCGGCCGGAAGGCTATCGCAAGGCGATCCGTATCCTCGAAATGGCCGACCGCTTCCAGTTGCCCGTCATCACGCTGGTCGACACCGCCGGTGCCTATCCGGGCGTTGGCGCCGAAGAACGCGGTCAGGCCGAAGCGATCGCCCGCTCGACCGAGATGTGTCTCGGCGTGAAGGTGCCGATCATCTCCATCGTTATCGGCGAAGGCGGTTCCGGCGGCGCCATCGCGATTGCCGTCGGCAACCGCGTCTATATGCTCGAACACTCGATCTACAGCGTGATTTCGCCCGAAGGTGCGGCATCAATCTTGTGGCGCGATTCAACGCGCGCCAAGGAAGCAGCAACCAACATGAAGATAACGGCCGATGATCTGAAAAGCCTCGGCGTGATCGACGGCATCATCTCCGAGCCCGTCGGCGGCGCGCATCGCGATCCGAACGCGGTGATAAGCTCGGCCGGCGAGACGATTGCGACCGCACTTGCAGAGCTTTCCAGCCGTTCGGGCGAACAATTGCGCAGCGACCGCCGCCAGAAATTCCTCAACATCGGTCGCAATCTCTAAGCAGCATTCGGAAAAAGTGATCGCTGAAAGCGGGAATGAGGCCAAACCTTGGCCACATTTCCGTTATCGAAGCTTTTATGGCAAAGAAAAGCTTGCCGACGCGCTGCAGGCACGTCATAGGCTGGTAAGGAATTTTCAAGTATAAGCCATCTATGATTCCGTTTCATGCTTCGAGGGGAGTGGCGAAACAGATCGAGCTGCCACTCTTCGCATTTATGGACCAGGTCAGAATGCGCATTCGTCACCTTGCCTATGTTTCCCTGATGGCGCTGGCACTCGCCGGCTGCAACGACGCGCTGGATACCGCGTCGATCGACCTGTCGAAGGTGAAGAACAAGGTCGAACAGCCGCTTCCAAGCCATATCCTCGCCGACATGGCCAAGAAGGGCATGGACCGCAACTCGCCGATCATGATCCGCATCTTCAAGGAAGAAGGCGTGATGGAGATCCTGAAGGCGAACCAGAACAACCGTTTCGAAGTCATCGCGGATTACAAGATCTGCGCCTGGTCCGGCCGTCTAGGCCCGAAGGTGAAGGAAGGCGACCGGCAGGCGCCGGAAGGCTTCTACATGCTGACGCCGGCCAACCTGAACCCGAATTCGAAATACTATCTCGCCATCAACACTGGCTTCCCGAACCGCTACGATGCAGCCAATGGCCGCACCGGCAACAATCTGATGATCCACGGCGCCTGCTCGTCGTCCGGCTGCTATTCCATGACCGACCAGCAGGTGCTGGAGATCTATGCCTTCGCGCGCGACGCCTTCAAGGGCGGCCAGAAGGCCGTTCAGCTCGAAGCCTTCCCCTTCCGCATGACGGCGGAAAACATGTGGAAGCATCGCCTCAGCCCCAATATCGAATTCTGGAAGATGCTGAAGGTTGGCTACGACAATTTCGAAGTCACCAAGCGCCCGCCCGAGGTCGAGGTCTGCGAGAAGAAATACGTCTTCAACCAGCAGGCCAGCGGCCCGTTCAACGCCAGCGGCAAATGCCCCGTCATGACCACGCCGCCTGCCTTGCAGATGGCGCTTGCGACCTATGATAAGCAGTATCAGGCCGACTATGCCGCTGCCTCGAAGAAGTTCGACGGCATGGCCTGGTACGACCCGACCGAAGCCGAGCGCAAGGCCGTCGTCGCCAAGCAGCGCAAGGGCCACGATATCGCCTATGCTCCCACAGGCACCGCCCTTGCCGCCGGCAAGATGATGAAGGTCGCCGATCTCGAATCGATGATGGCGAACCAGTCGGCCCAGCAGATCGCGCGCGGTGGCACGGCAGTAAGCCCGACGGGCAACCCGACGACGGCAAGCATTCGCGTGGCTACGGCAAGTCCTGCGACAGGTGCTCCGATGGCACCTGCGCAGCAGCCCGCGGTCGGCCCCGTCATTGCGGCCAATGTTCCGGCAAATGTGCCGATCCCGACGGCAAACCCCATGAACCCCAGCCTCAACGCGCTCGCCTACGCGCCTGCGCCTCCTGTCGAGACCGCGCAGACCGAGGCCAAGAAACCGCCTTTCTGGAAGTTCTGGGCCAAGAGTGAATAGTCCGGATACCGAGATCTACGATCTGCGCGGCCTGAAATGCCCCTATCCGGCGATCAAGACGGAGAAGCGTCTGCGCGGCATGGCAAGCGGCGCGACCTTGACCGTGGAAACCACGGATCCGCTCGCCGTCATCGACATCCCGCATCTCTGCAACGAGAAGGGCCACACGCTTCTCGTGAACGAGAAGACGGATGGCGGCCATCGCTTCGTGATTCGCAAGGGCTGACCATTTGCACAGCCAGAGCCATCCACATGATTCGAGGGTCGCTGCGCTCCCGCCTCAAGACAGGCCGCTTGCATATGGCATGCGAGTGCCACGGATTCCTTCTCCCCTCGGGGAGCAGGGCTATCGCATATGGAGGCGGACGAGCGCCGTAAGCTCCTTCTCCCCTTGGGGAGAAGGTGGCCCGAAGGGTCGGATGAGGGGGTTATCGATTTGAATTCATGGATTTTGGTGGTCTTGGCAGGCACCCCCTCATCCGCCTGGCGGCACCTTCTCCCCGCTGGGGAGAAGGGGTTGCGTGGCGACCATCTCATATCCGATTAGCTTGGCCTTCACCCTGAGCCCGTCGAAGGGAGCGGCGGGTTGCCAAATCTCAAAGGCTGAAACTAGAACCGCATCCCCGGCACGGCCAACGGATTGTCCTCCAGCGCCGCTCTGTCAGGCGTATCGACGCGCGGCTTGCTGAGGAAGGCGTCGAACAGGCCCTTCACGAAATCTTCCGGCAAATCCTTCGTGATGATGACCATGCGCGTGCGGCGGTCTTCGGGATCGGGCCATGCCGGCAGGCGCACCGGCGCATGAAAGATATTCTGCACGCCATGCAGCACGACAGGGCGTTCCGGCCGATCCGACACTGCAACGATCGCCTTCATGCGCAGGAGCTTTTCGCCATGCGCCGAACGCAGCAGATCGATGAACATTTCGAGCGCCATCGGATCGATAGGCTGAGTCTCGACGATCGAGAACGACCGGATCGAGCTGTCATGCCGCGTGACGTCATGGGCGTGCTGATGCCGGTGGCCGTGGTGGTGCCCATGATGGTGATGGTGGTGTCCATGATCGCCATGATGATGGTCATGATCATGGTCGTGGTGATCGTGCTCATCATGGTGATGATGATCGTCGTCCGCTTCCAGCTCGTCCTGCAGCCAGCGGCCGACATCGGCGATCTTTGAAGCCGGGTCGTAAAGGCCGTTGACCAGAATGGCGGCGCGGCCGGCCTCGTCGCTATCGGCATTCAGGATCTGCGCGCGCGGATTGAGCGCCCTCAGCCTGCTCTCCAGCTGCGCTTCCGGCACGGCGCCGGCAATCCCCGTCTTGGACACGATCAGCCGGTCGGCGACCGCCACCTGCTTGCGCGCTTCTTCGTGATTGTCGAGCGTCTGCAGCCCGTTGACCGCATCGACGACGGTAATGACGCCATCGAGGTCGAAATTGTTGGCGATGACCGGATTGCCCATGATCGACTGCATGACGGGAGCAGGATCGGCAAGGCCGGTCGTTTCGATGACGACGCGCTTCAGCGGCCGGATGCGGCCGGTCTGCATCGCGTCCATCAGGTTCGCCAGCGTATCCACCAACTCGCCGCGCACCGTGCAGCACAGGCAGCCATCGGAAAGCTCGATGATGGAATCGCCGGAGCTTTCCACCAGCAGATGATCGATACCGACATCGCCGAACTCGTTGATGATGACGGCCGCATCGCGCATGGCCTCATCCTTGAGGATGCGGTTGAGCAGGGTCGATTTACCCGCACCGAGGAAGCCGGTCAGGATGGCAACCGGCACTCTTTGCTGCGAAACGCTCATGATTCCTGTCCGATATTAGAAAGTGGGCCGCGGCATCGGGACCGGCACATTGGACGCGCTGCCGGAGATCGCGATCTTGTTGTCCCTGGTCGCCTTGTCGCCTCTGGCCGTGACATCGTCCTTGTCGCTCTTGGCGGCCGTCGCGATATCCTGGCCGCCGATCAGACCGGCATAGACGAAATTGGGCTCGTGATCCATTTCGTGGATATAGGGCGACTGTACCTTGGTACGGCCGAACGGATCGCGGGTTTCGCTGCGCGCCTGCGCGCCCTTGGTGCTGCAGATGTCGGCCGTGACATCGGCGACATCGGCCGCAAGCGGCGCGTCGGGTCTCAAGGTTGCGAGCGTGTCGCGGGTGGAAAGCTGGTTCTGGAAGCCTTTTTCCAGGAGATTGGCGGAATCGTCGGCGCGTGCCGCCAGGCTGTCGGTGCCGAGAACGACCGAGATCAGCGTACGGCCGTTGCGGGTTGCCGAGGCGATCTGGTTGAAGCCGGCAGCGCAGATGAAGCCGGTCTTCATGCCGTCGGCGCCGTCGAAACGGCCGATGAGCATGTTGATGTTCGGCACCTGCTTAACGCCGTTGGTGAAGCCCTCGAGCGAGAAATAGCCGGCATATTGCGGGAACTCGCGGCGCAGCGCCACGCTGAGAATGGCAAGATCGCGCGCCGTCGTATACTGTCCCTTGCCGGGCAGACCGTTAGGATTGATGAAATGCGAGTCGCGCATGCCGAGGCGCGCGGCTTCCGCATTCATCCGCGCCACGAAGCCCTGCTGCGAACCGCCGACCGTCTCGGCCACAGCCATGGCAAGATCGTTTGCCGATTTGACCAGCATCATCTTCAAGGCGTTGTCGAGCGTCATCTTCTGGCCCGGCTTGAAGTACATCTTCGCCGGCGGCTGTGCGGCAGCAAGCTTCGACATGACGACGGGTGTATCGAGCCGGATCTGACCGGACTGGATGGCCCGGAAGGTCACATAGGTCGTCATCAGCTTCGTGAGCGAGGCCGGATACCAGCGGCGAAACGCCTCCTGCTGGTCGAGAACACGTCCGGTGCTGACATCGACGAGAATATGCGGATTGGCTCCGGCCGTTTGCGCGGTCGACAGGAAAAGCATGGATGCTGCTGCGGCCATAGGAACGAGCCGCAGGGCGGCATACAAACGATTCTGCTTCGTCGGCACGATCTATCCTTCAGAAGTCCGGAATTTTCTCGAAAGCTTCGTCTATTTAACCTATATGGCTAGGAGAAGGCAAAGGCGATTGACGACTTTATTTCCCGATGGCACGCCGCCAACGCCGCGATAAGCTAGCCAAGGCTGTGCCAAGGACCCGCAGGTTGAACCAGAATCGATATTGAGCAGCAGGAAAATCAGCATATGCCGATCTTGAACAGAGCCGCAGAACTCCAGGGCGAAGTGACCGAGTGGCGCCGCCATATCCATGCGCATCCCGAACTCCTCTATGCGGTCGAGAATACGGCCGCCTTCGTGGCCGAGAAACTGCGCGCCTTCGGCGTCGACGAGGTGGTGACCGGCATCGGCCGCACCGGCGTCGTCGGCCTGATCCGCGGCAAGGGCGAGGGCCGCACGATCGGCTTGCGCGCCGACATGGATGCCCTGCCCCTCACCGAAATCACCGGCAAGCCCTATGCCTCCCGGACTCCCGGCAAGATGCATGCCTGTGGCCATGACGGCCACACCGCCATGCTGCTGGGGGCTGCGAAATACCTCGCCGAGAACCGCAATTTCAACGGCAACATCGCCGTCATCTTCCAGCCGGCCGAAGAAGGCGGCGCCGGCGGCGACGCCATGGTCAAGGACGGCATGATGGAGCGCTTCCAGATCGCCGAGGTCTATGGCATGCACAATATGCCGGGGCTGCCGGTCGGCCACTTCGCCATCCGCAAGGGTGCGATCATGGCGGCGACGGATGAATTCACGGTCTCCATCAAAGGCGTCGGCGGCCACGCCGCCATGCCACACAGAACGATCGATCCGATCGCCATCGGCGCGCAGATCGTCTCCAATTTGCAGCTCATCGCCTCGCGCAGCGCCGATCCGCTGAAATCGGTTGTTGTCTCCGTCACGACATTCAACGCCGGCAATGCCCACAACGTCATCCCCAAGGATGCGAGCTTCACCGGCACAGTGCGCACGCTCGATCCCGAAATGCGCGACCTTGCTGAGCAGCGCTTCAAGCAGATCGTGACAGGCATTGCCGCAAGCCATGGTGGGGAAGCCGAGATCGAATTCCACCGCAACTATCCGGTCACCTTCAACCACGCCGACGAGACCGATTACGCGATTGCGGTGGCCGAGGAAATCGCCGGTGCAGGCAATGTCATCCCGAACATCGACCCGATGATGGGCGGCGAAGATTTCTCCTACATGCTGCTCGCCCGCCCCGGCGCCTTCATCTTCGTCGGCAACGGCGACAGCGCCGGCCTGCATAACCCGGCCTACGACTTCAACGACGAAGCCATCGCCCACGGCATTTCCTACTGGGTACGCCTCGCCGAACAGCGCCTCAACGCCTGAGGCCTGCCTCGATACCTCCGCGTGGTCTTTGAGGCCACGCGGAGCCTGCTCAAGACAGATTGTCTCCACGACGCAAAAAGGCTTGGCTTCGGGCCTTGGCTTTTGTATGGATCATGCCGAGTGGTCTCGTAGCTCAGCAGGATAGAGCATCAGATTCCTAATCTGAGGGTCACGCGTTCGAATCGCGTCGAGATCACCATTATACTCAAGCACTCAGTATCGCTCTTAGTCCGCGTTTCGAGCTGGCGAAGGTTGCGGCGATCACGATCTTTTCATGCGTTTCGCCTCGAGAACGGAGTATCCCGTGAGCCCCAAGGCAAGCGTACATGAAACGACGCCGTTGCCGCGTCCTCCTTCTCCCCTCGGGGAGAAGGTGCCGACAGGCGGATGAGGGGGGTGTTGCCAAGGGTGCGAAAACCCACATTCAAATCGGTCAGCCCCCTCATCCGACCCTTCGGGCCACCTTCTCCCCGAGGGGAGAAGGAACTTTCGCCCATATGCGATCACTCTGCCGTGAGCCCCATCGGGCGCCGCGTAAACGCGAACTTAAAAGGCGGATATCACCCCACCGCGATCCTGTTCCTCACCAGCCGCACACCAGGAATGGATTCTGCAACCGCGGTTGCCCGCGTCACCTCCTGATAGGTCGCGACCGAACCGTGCAGGCGGATTTCCTGGCCTGCCGCAATCACGGTGACATCGGAAGCATCGATTCCGCCAGCAACGGCCAGCGCATTGGCAACCGCGGATTCCAGCGCCGAGCGCCTGGCCTGGTCGTTTTCCAGATAGAGCTCCATGCCGTGAAACGTTGCCGCCTTGAAAACCATTCGTTACCTCCGCATTCAAGTGGTCGGAAAACGCAGCAGTTTGCATTTGGTTCAATGCAGATCGAAAAAAATATGACTAATTGCGCATTCGCCTTCCGCGTGTGCCGGTAGAGGAGCGGTTGCATGGCTCCGGACTTGCCGCTCCGCCCAATCCCCTGTAGAGCCATGGGAGCAGCAGCAAATGCGGATACCTGAATGAACACCGCCAGCACGGCGCGTCGTCGCCTGACGATATTGGGTTCGACCGGCTCCATCGGCCAGAATACGCTCGACGTCATTGCCCAGCTGGGCGGGCGCGATGCCTTCGATATCGCCGCCATCACCGGACATGACAATATCGGCCTGCTGGCCGCACAGGCAAAGGCCTGCGGTGCCGCTTTTGCCGTGACAGCCAATGAGGAGCGCTATCAGGATCTGAAGGATGCGCTGGCTGGATCGGGCATTGCCGTCGGCGCGGGCAAGAATGCCTTGATAGAGGCCGCCTCCATGCCCTCGGACTGGGCGATGGCGGCGATCGTCGGCACAGCCGGCCTGGCGCCGACGCTGGCAGCCGCCCGCCGCGGCGCCGATATCGCGCTTGCCAACAAGGAATGTCTTGTCTCCGCGGGCGATCTCTTCGTGCGCGCCGTTGCCGAAGGCGGCGGCCGCCTTATCCCGGTCGATAGCGAGCACAGCGCGATTTTCCAGGCACTGGAGGACGATCAGCAGCATGCGGTGGAGCGCATCATCATCACTGCATCGGGCGGCCCCTTCCGCACCTGGACGCGGGAGCAGATGGCCAATGTCACGCCGGCGATCGCGCGTGCCCATCCCAACTGGTCGATGGGCTTAAAGATTTCGATCGGCAGCGCCTCCATGTTCAACAAGGCGCTGGAGATGATCGAGGCCAAGCACTTGTTCAATGTCCGCCCCGATCAGATCGAAGTGGTGGTGCATCCGCAATCCGTCATCCATTCCATGGTCGGCTATACGGATGGCTCGGTGCTGGCGCAGCTCGGCTGTCCCGACATGCGCACCGCCATCGGTTATGCGCTGACCTATCCCGCCCGCACCAGGCTCAATGTCGACCGGCTGGATTTCACCAAGCTCGCCCGGCTCGATTTCGAGGCGCCGGACGAAGTGCGCTTCCCGGCACTGCGCCTTGCCCGCACAGCACTGGAGCGCGGCGGCCTGCAGGGCGCAATCATGAATGCGGCAGAGGAGATCGCCTTCCACGCCTTCGTCGACGGCCGCATCGGCTTCCTCGAAATGGCCGATATCGCCGAGGCCGTCATGGAGGAGATGATTGCGATCGGCAGCGCCGACACCATGGATGCGGTCTTTGCCGCCGATGAGGAAGCACGCGGCCGCGCCGCCGCACTCGTCGACCAGCGGGAAAAGGCTGCGTAAGCATAATCTTACAATAGATCGCAACGTTCCGCATTCGCTACGCAACCACATATACGGCGGTTGCCATTCCTGGCGATGATGCTAGAGAGGAATTCCGGCTTCACTTTCAAGGGAATCACGATGCCGGACTTTTCCACGATCATTCTTTTTGTCGCCGCCGCGCTGGTGCTCACCGCCACGCCCGGTCCCGACATGCTTCTCATCGCCTCGCGCAGCGTCAGCCAGGGCCGCTCCGCCGGCTTTCTCACCTATGCCGGCATTGCGCTCGGAACCTATTGCCACGCCATGGCGGCAGCCCTCGGACTGTCGCGGCTCTTTCTCACCGTGCCGGTCGCTTATGAGATCGTCCGCTGGGCAGGCTGCGCCTACCTGCTCTATCTGGCCGTCAAGACGCTCCGCTCCCAGGGTTCTGCGTTCACACCGTCGGCCGGGCTCAAGCGCCTTTCAGGTAAGCGCATCTTCGTCGAGGGCCTGGCAACCAATATTCTTAACCCGAAGATGGCCCTGTTCGTGCTTGCGCTCTTCCCGCAATTCGTCGATCCCAGCGGCCCGATGATCCTGCAAATGGCCTTGCTCGCCACCATTCTCAACGGGATCGGCTTCCTGGTGAACGGCTCCGTCATCCTGCTTGGCAGCCACATCCGCGGCCGGTTCTCGGCGATCAAGCGCCTTCCGAAGCTGCCGCAATATCTGCTGGCGACGGTATTTGCCGGCCTCGCCTGCCGCCTGGCTTTGGGAAGCCGCGGCTAACGACGGCACAAACAATCATTGCGGAAATCGGCACCGCACCGATATTCCGCAATGAAGCGCATTTTGATTTTTGAGGCGGAAGCCGTCTCTTACGCAACGGCCCGGGCAAGCGCACAGCGCGACCAAAGCGCGTGCAGCGCGCCGACCAGCTGCTCGATATCGCCATCGGAATGCAGCGGCGTCGGCGTGATACGCAGGCGCTCGGTCTTCTTCGGCACAGTCGGATAGTTGATCGGCTGCACATAGACGCCGGCGTCCAGCAGCAGATCGGAAATCCACTTGCACTTGGCAGCATCGCCGACCATGACCGGAACCACATGGCTCGGGTTCGGCATGTGTGGAATGCCAGCCGCATCGAGCTGGGCGCGCAGCTTGCGCACGCGATCCTGATGGCGCATGCGTTCGAACTGGCTGACCTTGAGGTGTTGGATCGAGGCGACGGCACCCGCAGCCAGAGCCGGCGGCAGCGACGTCGTGAAAATGAAGCCCGACGCAAACGAGCGGATGAAATCACAGAGCGCGGTCGAAGCGGCGATATAGCCGCCCATGACGCCGAATGCCTTGCCGAGTGTGCCTTCGATGACGGTCAGACGATCCATCAATCCCTCGCGCTCGGCAATACCGCCGCCGCGCGGGCCGTACATGCCGACGGCATGCACTTCGTCGAGATAGGTCATCGCGCCATATTTGTCGGCGAGATCGCAGATTTCCTTGATGGGCGCGATATCGCCATCCATGGAATAAACGGATTCGAAAGCGATCAGCTTCGGCGCCTTGGGATCGGCAGCCTTCAGCTTGGCTTCGAGATCGTGCAGGTCGTTATGCTTCCAGATGACCTTGTCACACTTCGCATAACGGATGCCTTCGATCATCGAGGCATGGTTGAGCGCATCCGAGAAGATGATCAGGCCGGGAATGCGCGCGCCGAGCGTGCCGAGCGTCGCCCAATTGGAGATGTAGCCCGAGGTGAAGATCAGGGCGGATTCCTTGCCGTGGAGATCGGCGAGTTCCTGCTCGAGCAGAACATGGTAGTGGTTGGTGCCAGAAATATTCCGGGTGCCTCCCGCACCCGCGCCACAGTGATCGATCGCCTGCTTCATCGCCTCGATCACTTTCGGATGCTGGCCCATGCCGAGATAGTCGTTGGAGCACCAGACAGTCACTTCCTGCGGGCCATTCGGGGTATGTCTGACAGCGCGGGGGAAATTGCCACGGCGGCGTTCGAGATCTGCGAAAACCCGATAACGGCCCTCATTGTGCAGGCCTTCCAGCTCGCCTTTAAAAAATGCTTCGAAATCCATCATATGCTCCAGTACCGTGCGACCGTTTTCGAGAATGCCGGTTCACACGTCAACCCCTCCGCATTGCTTTCGCGCCCACTGCGGCAAATGGCCCCTAATTTTGAACAATTCCAGACAAGAATAACCATTCACGTCAAATTGACAATCGAAACCATGCTGGAAACACTCTCTCCGGAGCGGAGGGTAAACCCTGCCGCTCCGGGCTTGTTCATGGCGAATCTAGGCGGCAGCCACAGCGCGCTTGGCCATAACCTTGATCAGATTGGCGCGATATTCGGCCGTGGCGTGCAGGTCGGACAGCAGCGCGGATGGGTCCACCGTCACGCCGGTAACCGCGTCCGGCAGAAAGTTCGCCGCAAGCGCCTGCTCCAGTTCGGTATGGCGGAACACGCCGTCCGCACCGGCACCGGTAATGGCAACGCGCACGCCCCCCGCCCCCTTGGCGACGAAGACACCCGTCATCGCATAGCGTGAAGCCGGATTGGGGAATTTTGCGTAAGCTGCCCTTTCCGGTGCGTCGAAGGCGATGGAGGTGATGAGCTCCGCCCCTTCCAGTGCCGTTTCGAACAGACCCCGGAAGAAGTCGTCAGCCGCGAGCTGGCGCCGGTCGGTGACGATGGTGGCATTCAGCGCCAGCATTGCCGAGGGATAATCCGCCGCCGGGTCATTATTGGCGATGGAGCCGCCGATCGTCCCCATGTGCCGGACATGCGGATCGCCGATCATGCCGGCAAGGTCGCAAAGCGCCGGGCAGACCGCACGGATCGCTGCCGAAGAGGCAACCTCCGCATGGGTGGTCGCCGCGCCGATCGTGACCCTGCGGCCATCGACGCGAATTCCCTTGATCGAAGGGATATGCCGGAGATCGACGAGATCGCTCGGCGATGCCAGACGCTGCTTCATGGTGGCGATCAGCGTCATGCCGCCGGAGACATATTTGCCTTCGTCGGCATCAGACAGAAGCTTCACGGCTTCGTCGACCGAGGAGGCGCGATGGTAATTCGTTGCGTACATTGTCCTATCCTCCTCTCAGCCAGCCGCCCGCGCCGCTTCCCACACCTTGAGCGGGGTTGCCGGCATGGTCAGCCTGTTGTTGCCGATCGCATCGGTGATGGCGTTCATCAACGCCGGCGGCGAGCCGATCGCACCCGCCTCGCCACATCCCTTGATCCCCAGGGGATTGTTCGGGCATGGCGTATTCTGATGCGAAAGCTGGAAGGACGGCAGATCATCGGCGCGCGGCATGGTGTAGTCCATGAAGCTCGCCGTCAGAAGCTGGCCGCTCTCGTCGTAATGTACGCCTTCCAGCAGCGCCTGACCGATACCCTGCGCGATGCCGCCATGCACCTGTCCCTCGACGATCATCGGATTGATGATGTTGCCGAAGTCGTCGGCCGCGACGAACTGCACGATCTCGGTCTTGCCCGTCTCCGGATCCACTTCGACCTCGCAGATGTAGCAGCCGGCCGGGAAGGTGAAGTTCGCCGGATCGTAGAAGGCGGTTTCCTTCAGGCCCGGCTCCATGCCGGCAGGCAGATTGTGGGCGGTATAGGAGGCGAGCGCCACCTGGAACCATGGCAGCGCCTTGTCGGTGCCTGCCACTTTCACTTCGCCGTTCTCGATGACGATATCGCTCTCATCGGCCTCCATCAGATGTGCGGCGATCTTTTTTGCCTTCGCCTCCACCTTGTCGAGCGCCTTGACGACCGCGGACATGCCGACGGCGCCGGAGCGGGAACCATAAGTGCCCATGCCCATCTGCACCTTGTCGGTATCGCCGTGGACGATGGAGACGCTGTCGATCGGCACGCCGAGGCGATCGGCGACCAATTGCGCGAAGGTCGTTTCATGCCCCTGTCCGTGGCTGTGCGAACCGGTAAGCACTTCGATGGTTCCGACCGCATTCACCCGCACTTCGGCCGATTCCCAGAGGCCGACGCCGGCCCCGAGCGATCCTACCGCTTGCGATGGCGCGATACCGCAGGCCTCGATGTAGCAGCTCATGCCGATGCCGCGCTTCATGCCGCGGGCGGCGGCTGCTGCCTTGCGGGAAGGGAAACCTGCCCAATCCGCCTGCTGCATGGCGGCGTTGAGTGAAGCTTCGTAGTCGCCGGCATCGTAGTTCATGATGACGGGCGTCTGATGGGGGAAGGAACGGATGAAGTTGATCCTTCTTAGCTCCGCCGGCGAAACGCCGAGTTCGCGCGCAGCCGTTTCCACCGTGCGTTCTAGCAGATAGGTCGCCTCCGGCCGCCCTGCCCCGCGATAGGCGTCGACGGGCACGGTATTGGTATAGACCGTGCGGACATTGGCATGGATTGCCGGGATATCATATTGGCCCGACAGCAGCGTCGCATAGAGATAGGTCGGCACCGCCGAGGAGAAGAGCGACATATAGGCGCCGAGATTGGCGATCGTGTCGACCTTCAAAGCCGTCATGCGGTTCTGTGCATCGAAGGCCATCTTGACCTTGGAGACATGATCGCGACCATGCGCATCGGTGAGGAAGGCTTCCGTGCGATCGGCCGTCCATTTCACAGGCACGCCGGTCTTCTTCGATGCCCAGAGGCAGACGATTTCCTCCGGGTAGATATAGATCTTCGAGCCGAAACCGCCGCCGACATCGGGCGCGATGACGCGCAGCTTGTTTTCCGGCGCGACATTATAGAAGGCGCTCATGACGAGCCGGGCCACATGCGGGTTCTGGCTGGTCGTGTAACAGGTATAATGGTCTTCGGCCGCATCGTAGATGCCGAGCGTAGCGCGCGGCTCCATGGCATTCGGCGAAAGCCTGTTGTTATGAATCTCGATTTCGGTGACATGCGCGGCCTCGGCAATCGCCTTGTCGGTCGCCGCCGCATCGCCCAGTTCCCAGTCGAAGATCAGGTTACCGGGCGCTTCCGGATGGATCTGTGGCGCGCCGGCTTTCAGCGCATCCACCGCCTCGACAACGGCAGGCAGTTCCTCGTAGTCGACTGCCACGGCTTCCGCCGCATCGCGTGCCTCGCCAAGACTGTCGGCCACGACGATGGCGACGGCATCGCCGGCATAGCGGACGGTATCGACCGCCAGCGGCCGCCACGCGCCCATCTTCATCGGCGATCCATCCTTAGAATGGATCATCCAGCCACAGATCAGGTTGCCGATGCCATCATCAAGCAGCTGCTTGCCGTCGAGCACGCCGATCACGCCCGGCATGGAGAGTGCTGCCGATGCATCGATGCCCTTGATCTTCGCATGTGCATGCGGGCTGCGAACGAAATAGGCATATTTCATTCCCGGCGTCACCATGTCGTCGGTGTAGCGCCCCTTGCCCGTCAGAAATCGCTTGTCTTCCTTGCGCGCCACGCGCGCGCCAATGCCTTCAACGCCCATCACATCCTCCATTGGGGTTCCGGGCCTGGCAATCCGCCAAGATCACAGCCCGGGCGTTTAGCCAGACGGTCTCGGTGGAATTTATTCGGCCGCTTGGCTCGCGGCATTCATCGCGGCATTGGCTGAAAGCACCGCCTTGACGATGTTGTGATAGCCGGTGCATCGACAGATATTGCCTTCGAGTTCACTGCGCACCGTCTTCTCATCCAGCTTGCCGCCATGACGATTGATCATGTCGACCGATGTCATCACCATGCCCGGCGTGCAGAAGCCGCATTGCAGGCCATGATGCGCCTTGAAAGCGGCCTGAACCGGATGCAGCTCGCCGTTGGCGGCGAGACCCTCGATGGTTGTGATCTTGGAGCCGGAAGCCTGAACGGCCAGGATGGAACAGCTCTTCACCGACTTGCCGTCCATGTGCACGACGCAGGCGCCGCACTGGCTGGTGTCGCAGCCGACATGGGTTCCGGTCAGGCCGAGTTTTTCCCTGATGAAATGGACAAGCAGCGTGCGATCCTCGCACTCGCCGCTGACCGAACGGCCATTCACCGTCAAAGTCACTTTTGCCATATTTTCCTCCTCGCCTCTCCTCCAGAGGCAAGGAGCATCATTTGACTTTTTCGCAATCCAATCAACCTCTACTTTAGAGAGGAGGCTGATTTTATGCTCGCAAAGGACTGTTTTACTCTCCAGGCGCAAGGCCGCCTTTATTCAGCAATAAAAAAACTGACGTCCGCCAATAGACAATCATATTTTGCACGATATTTTCTATCATTGCAGGACTGTAAAGACAGCCCATCGTGGTGGAGCTGAAGAATTGGGACGACGTTGGCCGGGGTTCGGCTTAACTAACGTTGGAGAGAGTAAATGAAGAAAGTTCTTATGCTCGCATTGGTCGGCTTGTCTATCGCAAGCTGCACACCGACAGAACAGGGCGCAGGCATCGGCGCGGCATCCGGCGCGATCATCGGCGGCGCGGTCACCGGCAACGTCCGCGGCGCGGCAGTCGGCGCAGCGATCGGTGGCGTTTCCGGCGCCGTCATCGGCAGCGTCCAGGAACAACCCGGCCAGTGCTACTACCGCGACCGCTACGGCCGTCGCTACATCGACGATTGCCCGCGCGGCGGCTATCGCGGTGGTTATGGCGGCGGTTACGGCGGCTATTGATCGGTTTTTCATAGAATTTCGGAGATCCCGGGCTACAAGTCCGGGATTTTTTTGTTCGGGCTGCAAGACCTTTGATGTCGGTCCCGCTGTCGAAGAATGGCTCCAACCCGCTTTTTTTAGCTCGACTGAACAGGTGGAATTTCGCCGCGAAACGTGGGCTTTTTGCCCGCAAGAGGTTATCTTTTCCCCGTTTTTGACTCCAAAACGGTACACCTGAGGGACTTTTGCCTCTATGGTGGCCGCGCGTTAACTCCCGGGAAACGTCAAACTGAGTAAGTTCTCATGTAACCGTAAAGCGGCGTATGCATAAAAGAACTGAACCGAGAAAGAGTATTGCGTATCGGCGGGCAGGAACCGTGGCAGCGGTTGCGGCAATGCTGGCGCTCGGTCCGGTGTGCGCCAAAAATGCCTTTGCATTCAAACTTTTCGGCATCAAGCTCTGGGGTGAAGACGAAACGGCGGATCAGGTTTCCGATCCCGTCCGCTACACGGTGGATTTCAAGTCCGATAATCTCGACAAGGACCTCAAGGAAGCATTGAGCGATAGCTCGATGCTGATCTCCGACGAAAAGAAGCCGGTATCCGGCGACCTTGGCGTCGTCGTCAAGGCGCGCGACGATCGCGACCGGCTGATAGCAGCGCTTTACGAAAAGGCCCGTTACGGCGGCGTGGTCACCATTGCCGTCAACGGCACGCCTCTCGACGCCTTACCGCCGACGCCGACCTTCAGCCGCGCCAAGCCCGTTGCCGTCACCATCAGCGTCGATCCCGGCCCGGTCTTCAAACTCGGCAAGATCAACCTGCTTGGCGACGCCGCGAGGCTGGACCCGGCCAATTATGGCCTCGTGCGGGGCGGCGATGCCGGCTCATTGACCATTCTGAAGGCAGGCGACAAGATGGTCGTCGACTTCAAGAACGAAGGCCACCCACTCGCTAAACTGGACGAGCGCCAGGTCGTTGCCGATCATTCGACCAATACCGTGGATGTCTTGCTGAAGGTCGAAAGCGGCCCCGTCGCTCCTTTCGGCAATGTCGGCGTTACCGGCCAGAAGTCGGTCGATCCAGACTTCATTAAGCGCTATGCCCGCATCAACGAAGGCAAGCCCTACTCGCCCGACGAGCTGAAGAAGGCCTCGGACCGCCTGAGAAAGCTCGGCGTCTTTTCAAGCGTTACCATTCGCGAGGCCGACAAGCTGGCGCCGGATGGCAGCATCCCGACGACCATCGAGGTATCGGAAGGCAAGCAGCGCTTCTTTGGCGTCGGCGCCCAATATTCCACCATCGACGGCTTCGGGCTGCAGGGCTATTGGGGACACCGCAATCTCACGGGGCGCGCGGATTCGCTGCGCATCGAGGGCTCCATCTCCCGCATCGGCGAAACGACCGATGTTGGCCAGTTCGATTACACGGCCGGCATCACCTATGTCAGACCTGCGACTTTCTATCCTTCGGCGACCTTCACGGCCGGCCTCAAGATGCAGAGCCTGCATCCGGACGCCTACGACGCCAACACTGCGACGGCAAGCGGCAGCCTTGCCTATGAAATCAACGATCAGGATACGGTATCTGCCGGCGGCGAGGTGTCCTATGAATCCGATACCACCGATGCTTTCGGAAAACATAATTACCTGACGGTCGCGATCCCGCTCGAATACATCAGGGACACGCGCGACAACAAGCTGGATCCGACCGAAGGTTATCGTGCCTCCATCAGCGCCAAACCGAGCTATGAAGCAATGGGCGGCACGGTTTTCAGCTCCTTCGAAGGTTCGATCACCGGTTACAAGGGCATAGGCGCCAACAACAACGTGGTCTTCGCCGGCAAGCTTGCCGCAGGCTCGTTGCTGGGGGCAAACAGCATCGAGGACATTCCCGCGACCCGGCGTTTCTATGCCGGTGGCGGCGGCTCGGTGCGTGGTTACAGCTATCAGGAAATCTCGCCCTATAACTCCCACGGCGACGAAACCGGCGGACGCTCCTACGTGACCGCCTCCTTCGAAGCGCGGGTGAAGATCACAGACACGATCGGCGTCGTGCCTTTCGTCGATATGGGTAGCGTCACAGACAGCGTCTTGCCCGACGCGTCCGATCTGCGCATTGGCGCTGGCGTCGGCTTGCGCTACGCTACGCCCTTCGGTCCGATCAGGCTCGATGTCGCCGTGCCGTTGAAGAAATATGACAATGGCACATCTTATGGCATCTATGCCGGCATCGGTCAGGCCTTCTGATAAAACGCAGAGTTGTCGCGGGCCTTTCAGCACACGGTTACGAAATTGAGGTTACTGTCGCTTTCATGAGCATATTGATTCGAATCCTCGGGAAATTGGTGCGCTGGATCGCCTATGCGGTCGTGGCAATCCTTTTGCTCGTGATCGCGGCTGTGCTCGTCGTCGGCCTCGTACCCTCCGCAACCGGTTATGCCGTCGATCAGGTGGCAAAGCTTGCATCTACGCCGGATCGTACCATCGCCATCGCCGCGCCCTCAGGACTGCTGAACGGCAATCTGAGGGTCGGTTCGATCACTGTCTCCGACACGAAAGGCCCCTATGCCAAGGTGCAGAACCTTGCCATCGACTGGTCTCCCCTGTCCTTGCTGACTGGCACCTTCCATGCCGATCGCGTCGCAGCCGACGTTGTCGACTTCGAACGGCTGCCGGTTTCGACGGTCGCACCCGCACCGGCAACGCAGCCGGCAAGCTCCAGCGGTTTCTCCCTGCCCATCGCCATCGATATCGGCGCCATCGCCCTGCCTGATCTTCGCATCGGACAGGCCGTTGCCGGGCAGGACTTCGTTCTCGCCGCCGACGGCAGCGTCAAGGCAAACAACAGCAGCATGGGCCTCGTGATCAATGCCAGCCGCCATGACGTGCCCGATGCCAAGCTTTCCGCCGATATCGCCTTTGCTCCGGCCGACAATCAGCTGAAACTGAAGACACAGATCTCCGAGCCGCGCGACGGCATGCTGGCCGGGCTGCTGCACCTGCCGGGCGGCCCTGCCGTCAATATCGATCTTTCCGGCGATGGCCCTCTCTCCAACTGGGCCGGCAAGCTGCAGGCGTCACTCGATGGCAAGCCGACAGTCGCCATCAGCGGTCACCACAGCCTCTCCAACGACGGCCTGCACCACATCGATGTCAAAGGCGGCGGCGATGTCGATTCCCTCCTGCCGCCGACCATGCGCGCGCTCTTTGCCGGCCAGACCACCATCGATCTCTCCGCAACCTTCGACGGCAAGGGCAAGATCGATATCCAGACTGGCAATCTCGCCACCGGCAGCGCCGTGCTTGCCGCATCAGGCACACTCGATCCCGCCGGCAACAACAGCCTCAATGCCAATCTCATCGGCACCTCCGGCCCCGTCGATTTCCGCTGGCCTATGGAAAACGGCGAGGTCCGCGCCCTGATTTCGCGGGTTGACATCGCGCTGACGGGTGCGGCCCAATCGGTGAAGATCGACGCAAAAGCTGCTCTCGACAGCGCCAGCACGCCGCAGGGCGATATCGGACAGATCAATCTCAGTGCCCGCAGCGATGCCTTCAATCTCACCGGTATGTCCGGCCCGCTGCAGCTTCGCCTGGTTGTCGGCCAGACGGCCTTCGTGAGCCCCGACCTCAATCGCCTCATCCGCGCGCCGATTGCGCTGACTGCGCCGCTGCAGCTCTCGCCCGATACGATCGGCTTCAACAATACGACATTGGAAAGCGCCAGCATCGGCGGCACCGTCAACGGCAAATATACGCTGTCGTCGAAGGCGCTGACGGGCAATTTCAAGCTTTTCGCCCTGCCCGGCGTTCTGCCGGATGGTGTCTCGGACAAGTTCGAAGGCACGATCTCCCTGGAAGGCCAGGTCGCCGGCACGGTGCCGACCAAGATGACGCTCTCCAATCTTGCGGTGAAATCCAATGTCGCCGAAATCAATGGCAATGTCGCGCTCAACGACCAATCGCTGACCACAGATCTATCCGGCAAGGTACTCGACCTTTCCAAGCTCGTCCCGAACGCACAAGGACAGGCCGATATCGGTCTCAAGGCCAAGGGACCGCTCTCTGCACTCGGCATCGACGCGACCGTCAAGGCCGTCAATGTCAAGCTGGCGGGACGGCTGCTCGATACGCTCGATATCGGCGTGACCGGTACCGCCAATCCCAAGGCACCACAGGCAAATATCCAGGCAAATGGGGCAATCGACGGCAAGCCGATCCGCATCACCGCCGATGCCGTTTCCAAGGATGGCCGCACCAGTATCCCATCGCTGGCAGCCGAAATCGGCACCAACAAACTGCAAGGCAAGCTGGATCTGTCACCGAGCTTCGAGCCGACAGGCGCGCTGACCTTCGACCTGCCGGATCTCAGCCTGCTCGCAGCCCTAGCCGGGCAGAAGGCCGAGGGCGACCTCAAGGGCTCGCTCGACATCGCCAGCACCGGCGGCAAGATCGGCCTGAAAGTCAATGCAAACGGCAGCGGCATCCGCCGCGACGATCTCGTCATTAGCAAGCCGGCCGTCGCACTTGCCGTCGATGATCTCAAGGCCCTCTCCGCAAATGGCACCATCCGCGCCGATACGATCGCCTCCGGCGCCAACCGCATCGCCGATCTTAACCTGACCTTCACCCAGCAGGGCAGCCGCACGGATTTCGATCTGAAATCCACATACGACAACGCGCCGCTGACGACACACGGCAGCGTCGAAACGGCTGGCGGCCAGACGACGGTGAGCCTCGACTCGTTTGCAGGCGCGCCGCGCACGATACCGGTGAAGCTCGCATCGCCGACGAAGATCGTCATCAAGGACGGCATCGCCTCTCTGAACGGCCTGACCCTTCAGACCGGTGGCGGTTCAGTGACCGTTGATGGCACCGCCGGGCAGGTCCTGAACATCAATGCGAAGATAGCCAACCTGCCCGCGAGCCTGGCCAATGTCTTTGCGCCGACGCTTGCGGCAGAAGGCGTCATCTCGGGCACGATCGCGGTCACCGGCAAGGCAGCCTCGCCGGCCGTTGTCTTCCAGACCAACTGGTCGGGAGCAGCAACAAGCCAGACGAAATCCGCCGGCCTCGCCGCGCTCGGCATCAAGGCCGACGGCAAGTTCGCCGATAATGTCATCACCATCAACACCAACCTGACCGGCCAGAGCGGCCTGGCGTTGAATGGCGGCGGCACCGTCGCCATTGCCGGCAACAAGGCGATGGCGCTGAGGTTTACCGGTAGTCTGCCGTTCGACGCCTTGGCAGGCCAGCTGGCCGCCCAAGGCCTGGTCATGACGGGTACGGCGAAAATCGACATGCAGATCGGCGGCACGACGGCAGCACCCGCCATTACCGGCTCGATCACCACCGACGGCGCCAAGCTGGTCGATGTACGGCGAAATCTGACCCTCAACGGCCTCGCCGTCACCGTAACACTCGACGGCAGGCAGGCCGTCATCTCGCGGCTGAGCGGCAACCTCACGAGCGGCGGCAGCGTTTCCGGCAGCGGCACGGTCGGCATTACCCCGGATAGCGGCTTCCCTGCCGATATCCAGATGAAGTTCAACAATGCGACCTATGTCGACGGGACCCTGGTCACCGCGACGGTCAACGGCACGCTCGGCATCAAAGGACCGCTGATGACCGCGCCGATGCTGACGGGCAATCTTAGGATCAACAAGGCATCGATCACCGTGCCGCAGAAGCTGCCGGCCTCGCTGTCTGAGATCAACATCAAGCACAAGAATGCGCCGGCTGCGGTCAATGCCCAGTTCAAGGATCAGAAACCGGAGGCGCCGCGCAGCAAATCGACCACCCTCGGTATCGATCTGCAACTCGAGGCACCCTCGCAGATTTTCGTGCGCGGCCGCGGCATCGATGCCGAACTCGGCGGCAACATCACGGTGCGCGGCACGGCAGCAGAACCAATCGTGTCCGGTGGATTCACCATGCGGCGCGGGCGCCTGACCATCTTGAGCCGTCGGCTTGACTTCACCGATACCAGCAAAATCACCTTCGGGGGCGATCTGACGCCGGCGCTCAATATGGAAGCGACGTCGACGGCAGGCTCCACCACCATTACGGTCGACGTCACCGGGCTGGCGACCGACCCGCAGATCGGCTTCTCCTCATCACCGGCCCTACCGCAGGACGAGGTGCTGGCACAGCTGATCTTCGGCCAATCCATGTCGAAACTATCGGCCATGCAGATCGCCCAGCTCGCCGATGCGGCAAGCCAGCTGGCCGGCGGACGCTCCACCTCGCTCTTCGAAGGCCTGCGCAGCCATCTTGGCGTCGACGATCTCGACATCTCGACGGATGCGAACGGCCAGGCACAGGTTGGCGCCGGCAAGTATATCAACAAGCGCACCTATATCGAACTGCAGCAGGGCGCTTCAAACAACACCAAGGCCATCATCAATTTTAACGTCGGTCGCGGCGTGAAGCTGCGCGGTGCGGCGGGATCGGACGGCGCCGGGGAAGCCGGCGTCGTCTATGAGCATGAATATTGAGAAGATCTCGCGCTTTTCTGCTCAGGCCAATGCGCGGCCACCTCGCCCTTCGAGGCTTTGCCGCTTTCGCCGACGCTCAATCGTCAAAGCACCTCAGGGTGAGACGGGGAGAGTTTTGCCGCCACGCATAGAAGATCAGCCCATGCTGAGGTGCGTAGGCTCCTGAGTCCGTCCAAGGGCTGTAGCCTCGAAACACGAAGCATCTCGTCGAACAAGGCGAGATTGCATTAAGATCGTCCATGCGCTTGTCATTCTGCGCAATCGGATTGATCAATCTGTCGAAACCCAGTCGATTTTGGACAATTTTTCATCTTTTTGCTGTCATCCAGACAATCGATAATGCGCGCCAACATAATTCAGACCGGTTCGGCTCTTCATGGATTCTCCGAACTGGTCTATCTCATTTTCATGCCGTCCCGGGCAAAGCCGCTACTGGCTCTTCCGGAAGCGCTCTAACCCTCGGAGCAATGCCGATGAATACGCAATCCACTCCCGTTACCCTGATCGGCGTCCCCCTGGAAGAAGGGTCCGGCCGCCACGGCGCCGGCATGGGTCCGACGGCGCTTCGCATCGCAGGTATCGAAACCACACTGACCGAACTTGGCCATCGCGTCACGGATAGCGGCGACCTGCATCCTGTTCCGGCAGCGGATCTTCCGGACCATCCCCACGCTCACAATCTGAAGATTGTCGGCGCCTTCACGCGTGCGCTGGAAGCGAAGGTCTATGATGTCGCATCGTCTGGCGGCTTCCCGCTGATCCTCGGCGGCGACCACAGTCTCTCCATGGGCAGCGTCTCCGGCATGGCCCGCCATGCGGCGGAGGTCGGCCGCCCGCTCTTCGTGCTCTGGCTCGACGCCCACTCCGATTTCAATTCGCCCGCCACCTCCCCCTCGGGCAATATTCACGGCATGCCCGTTGCATTCTTCTGCGGCGAAGCCGAGATCGAGGGTGTTCTGCCGGCCGGGCGGCCGCTGGTCGACCCGACGAAGGTCTTCCAGGTCGGCATCCGCTCCGTCGACCCCCGCGAGCGCGAGGAAATCCGCGAACACGGCGTCAACGTCTTCGACATGCGTTCGCTCGACGAGCAGGGTGTCGCCGCCATCATGCGCAAGGTGCTCGATACCGTCAGCGAAGCCAACGGCCTGCTGCATGTCAGCTTCGATGTCGATTTCCTCGATCCGGATATCGCGCCGGGCGTCGGAACCACCGTGCCGGGCGGCGCGACCTATCGCGAAGCGCATCTCATCATGGAGATGCTCTCCGACAGCAATCTCGTTTCGTCGCTCGATCTGGTCGAGCTCAACCCGTTCCTCGATGATCGCGGCAAGAGCGCCCGCGTGCTGGTGGAAATGGCCGCAAGCCTCTTTGGCCGGCGCATCTTCGATCGACCGACCCGGGCCGCCTGAGGCGCTGTCCGGCCGGCAGAGAAATCGAACACGCTTCGCCAATGAGCGAACCAGTCCTCACTGGGGCCACCCTCGTCCTTCGACAAGCTCAGGATGAGGGTGGAGTGAGCCCTTCGCTGATAGAGGTACGTTCTTTGGCAGCAAAGGGAGACGATCAGCCGTCATGATGAGGTGGCGCGTGAGCGCCCTCGAACCACGGGGCGGGTGGCCGCTCTCCCTTTACAACCTCCATACTTCCAGCATCTGGCTTTGCCAGCCAATACTATCGAAACCGCTTGCATAGGTTTAGGTTTAAGCAATCTTCTTTCGCTATCGTGCCAATAACGCGCCGCATCGGCGTCACGGGTTCAATGGGAAGAACGTTCATGGCCACGATCAATTCCACCAGCTTCAGCGGCGATACTCTGGAGATCATTGCCTTCCGGCTGCATGATCAGGAATTCTGCGTCAAGACCACCACGATCCGCGAAATACGCGGCTGGGCACCCTCGACGCCGATCCCGCACGCGCCGGCCGATGTCATCGGCGTCATGAACCTGCGCGGTTCGGTCATCCCGATCATCGACCTTGCCTACAAGCTCGGCATGCAGAGCACGGTCGCCAACGAACGCAGCGCCATTGTCGTCGCCGAAGTGCATAACATGGTCATCGGCATGCTGGTCGACCGCGTCTCCGACATCCTGACGATCGCCTCCAGCCAGGTGCAACCGGTGCCGGAAGTGACCGCCTCCTTCGATCGCGCCTATTGCGAAGGCATCATCGCCACGGAGAATGGCATGATCTGCTTCCTGAACCTCGCCAAGATGTTCAAGGAAAACGAAACAGACGAGCTCGCCGCTTAACTTCGCCGCATAGTCCTTTTTAAGAAACCGCCGCTCTCTTGCGGCGGTTTTTTATTATCTCCTAATTTTAGCCAGTTATATTTTATTTAAATTATAATTTCTAATGAGCTAATTTTTACCTAAAATTAAAGGAGGAAACTCCATCATCGATTGTGAAGCGAGGAAAGAAAATACAATCTATACATTCCGACCATCCCTTGCGGAACGTCGTCCTTCGGCGTGCCGACGAGCGCGGCCGCCCGCTTCGAAGCCATTAATCGACGCCCGACAAAGGCGAGCTTTCTAAGAGGGAATGGGAATGTTCAGTCTATCATCCGATGCCAGCCGCATTCTTTCCGCCGTTTCCAAATCGCAGGCCATCATCGAATTCGACATTCAAGGTAAGGTTCTGACCGCAAACGAGAATTTCTGCCGCACGCTGGGCTATGAGCTGAAGGAAATCGTCGGCAATCATCACCGGATGTTCTGTGATCCCTCCTATGTCACAACCCCTGCCTATCAAGATTTCTGGGCGCGTCTCGGCCGCGGCGAACATGATGCCGGCACCTACAAGCGTCATGCCAAGGGCAATCGCGAGATCTGGATACAAGCCTCCTACAATCCTGTCTTCCGCAACGGTAAGCCGATCAAGGTCGTAAAATTCGCTGTCGATGTCACCGAAGCCAAGAAGAAGGCAATCGACGATGCGGGCAAGCTAGAGGCGCTCTCGCGCTCGCAGGCCGTCATCGAATTCCTGCCGACCGGCGAAATTCTGACCGCGAACGAAAACTTCTGCAGCGCAATGGGCTATGCGCTCGGCGAGATCACAGGCAAGCATCACAGCATCTTCTGTGATCCTTCCTATGCCCGCACCGAGGAATACAAGCGCTTCTGGCAGCGCCTAGCGCAGGGCGAGTTCATCGCCAACGAATTCGTCCGCTACGGCAAGGGCGGCAAGGAAATCTGGATCCAGGCGGCCTATAACCCCATCGTCGACGCCGACGGCAAGGTCTACAAGGTCGTGAAATTCGCCACGGACGTTACCTCGCGCATGAGCGCCATCAACGAAATCGCCGGCGCCCTTCGCAGCCTGTCGGAAGGCGACCTGACGAAGACGCTCCAGCGGTCCTTCGTGCCATCCATGGAGCAGCTTCGCCACGATTTCAACGCAACGATCGAGAAGCTTTCCGAAACGCTGACCACCGTCGGCCACAATGCTAGCGCCATTGCCGCCGGCTCGCGCGAGCTCGGCCACTCAGCAGAAGCCTTCTCAAGGCGTACCGAACAGCAGGCTGCATCGGTGGAAGAGACGGCGGCGGCTCTGGAGGAAATCACCACGACGGTCACCGATTCCAGCCAGCGTGCGGAAGAAGCAGGGCGTCTCGTTGCCGAAACCAAACGCGGCGCCGAAGAATCCGGCACAGTGGTCCGCAATGCCGTCGCCGCCATGGATCAGATCGAGAAATCCTCGCGCGAGATCACCAACATCATCGGCGTCATCGATGATATCGCTTTCCAGACCAATCTTCTCGCATTGAATGCCGGTGTCGAAGCCGCCCGTGCCGGCGAGGCGGGCAAAGGCTTCGCCGTCGTGGCGCAGGAAGTGCGCGAGCTTGCTCAGCGTTCGGCCAGTGCCGCCAAGGAGATCAAGGCGCTGATCACGACATCGAGCCAGCACGTCAAGAATGGTGTCGGCCTGGTCGGTCAGACAGGCAGGGCGCTGGAGCATATCGTTACTCAAGTCGCCGATATCAACACCAACGTCGCCGCCATCGTCAAGGCTTCGAAGGAACAGACGATCGGCCTTCGGGAAATCAATTCGGCGATCAATTCGCTGGATCAGACCACTCAGCAGAACGCTGCCATGGTCGAGGAAAGCACGGCCGCAAGCCTCCGGCTCGCAAACGAAGCGGACGCGCTACATACGCTGCTTGCGCAATTCCGCCTCGCCGACTCGATGATCCGCGATATGGTGATGCGGCGCGCAGCTTGACCGCCAAACTTGCTGAAAAGCACGAGGCCGCCCCGAAATTCGGGGCGGCCTCGTCGTCTTACGGAGGATCGTTTAGCCAAACAATGCGTAAGTGCTCTTGATCGTCACCCATACGCCCCAGAGGAGCGGAATGCCGACGAGTGCCCAGGCGATCAGCGCCTTTCCATCGAAACCGCCCGTGCCGATGCCGAAAGAGCCGGTGGGGCCGGCATTGGCGGCGGCGGTCTTTGCCTGCAGCGCCGCCACCTCCTCGTCCGACATGAACCATTTATCCGAGAGCGGCTTGACCAGCGAATTGGCGATCAAGCCCAGAGCCAGCATGCCCGCAAGAATATACATGGTGAAGGTGTAAAGCTGGGCGCCTTCCACGCCTGCCGCCTTCTGCGCCTCGCGGATATAGTTGACGACGACAGGCCCGATGATCCCGGCCGTCGCCCATGCCGTCAGCAGCCGGCCATGGATCGCACCTACGAACTGCGTGCCGAAGATATCGGCAAGATAGGCGGGAACGGTAGCGAAGCCGCCGCCATACATCGATAGGATGATGCAGAGAGCGCCGACGAACAGCACTTTGCTATGGATACCGGCCGCCCAGGGAGCCAGGACATAGAGCGCAATGCCGATGACGAAGAAGCAATAGTAGGTGTTCTTGCGGCCGATCTTGTCGGAGAGTGACGCCCAGAAAAAGCGGCCGCCGATGTTGAAGAGCGACAGCAACCCGGCAAAGCCGGCGGCAATGGCAGCGATGGTGGCGATCTGATCCTTGCTGAGGTCGGCAAATTTCAGATCCGGCAGGCCGATGAGGGCTCCGCCGAAAATCTCCTGCAGCATGGGCGAGGCCATGCCGATGACGCCGATGCCGGCCGAGACATTCAGGCACAATACTGCCCAGATCAGCCAGAACTGCGGGGTTTTGTGGGCATCGCGGAGATGCACATGCTTGGTGGTGATCATCGAGCTCTTGGCCGCGGGCGCCGTCCAGCCCTCAGGACGCCAGCCGGCCGGCGGCAGGCGATAGCCGAAGGCGCCGCCCATCATGAAGACGAAATAGATCGCCGCCATGACGATGAAGGTCTGCCAGACGCCCACCGATCCATCAGTGCGGAAGTGGTTCATCAGCAGGCTCGCAAGCGGCGCCCCGATCATCGCGCCGCCGCCGAAACCCATGATCGCCATGCCGGTCGCCATGCCGCGCCGATCCGGAAACCATTTGATCAGCGTTGACACGGGTGAAATATAGCCGAGACCAAGCCCAATACCGCCGATGACGCCGGCGCCGATCCACATGATCCAGAGCTGATGGAAAATGACGCCAACGGCCGCGATTAGGATACCGCCGCACCAGCAGCAGGCAGCGACTACGCCGGCCTTGCGCGGCCCGACTTTCTCGAGCCACCCGCCCCAGATGGCGGCGGAGGAGCCGAGCAACACGAAGAACAGCGTATAGATCCAGCCGAGATCGCTTACGCGCCAGTCGCAGCTCGTCGTGAACAGGGCGGTCAGAAGATTGAGGCTGGCGCATTCTGCAGGGGCTGGAGTCGGCGTACCGAGCGCCTTGGAGAGCAGCAGCCAGAAAACGCTGAATCCATAGGCCATGCCGATGCAGAGATGGATCGCCAATGCCGCCGGCGGCACCAGCCACCGGTTGAAGCCCGGCTTGGCGATAATTCGCTCACGGTCGAGCAGACCCGCCGTCGCCGTCCCTCGGGAAATATTCGTATCCGCAGCCGTCATGAACAACTCCTCCTTGCTTCAAAGACCGGCACCCTTCCTCAAAGGAACCGCATTCGACGATAGAGCCTCCACTCTCCATCCCAATGCGCCATCTGTGTTAGTATTAAGCCGACTTAATTTCCTCGGCCGGCGCCGGCCTGTGGATCAGCGAGGCCGCCTCCAGGACCAAAGGATTCAGCCCACTGTCGCCATGATCGATGATCGCGAACAGCTGTCTCCGCATGCGCGGCTCCCAGAATTTGTTGATATGCGTAGCCACACCCTGCACCGCCTCGCCCGCCGGCTGTGTCTTGAAGAAGGTGGCGATCTGATTCGCCATATAGATAAGCTTGGTCTCGGTCTTGCCATGAGGTGTTTCGTCAGGCGACATCGGCGATGCTCCCCGTGATGATGCGATGCGGATGGGTGAAAATCTCGAAATCGTCGTCGCGCACCAGCGCCACCAGCGTCATGCCGGCCTCCTCGGCCGTACGGATCGCAAGCGCCGTCGGCGCGGAAATCGCTACAAGGACGGAACTGCCTAATATCGCTGCCTTCTGCACCATCTCGACGGAAAGGCGACTGGTGACGGCGACCACGCCATCCGCGCCCTTATGACCGGACCGAATGACCGCGCCGCATAGCTTGTCGAGCGCATTGTGCCGGCCGACATCCTCGCGCACGGCAAGCAGACCCTCGGACGGAATATAGAAGCCCGCGCCATGCACGGCATGCGTCTCGCGATGCAGCAGCTGGGCATCATTGAGGAGAGCGATGGCGCGGACGATATCCCTCTGCGTCGGCTTCAAAGCAACTTTCGAGACATCCGGCACCTTGCGAACTGCCTGCTCGATCGATTCGATGCCGCAAAGGCCGCAGCCGACGGGGCCCGCCATATGGCGGCGACGCAGCCGCAGGGCATCCGCAGCATCATCGACGAGCGTGATCTGCACATCGATCCCCTGCCCGTCCTCGATCGGCTCGATCGCAGCAATCTCACTCATATCGGTGATGATGCCCTCGGTGAGGCTGAAGCCGACAGCGAAATCCTCGATATCGGCGGGCGTACCCATCATGACCGCGTGCGAGGTGCCGCCATAGGAAAAAGCGATCGGTACTTCCTCGGGGACAATTCGGGAGCCGGACCGCACCAACCCGTTGCGGCGGGCGGTCTCGGGGACGAGGGTGGTGGGCGTGAATTTGGTCATTATCCGGTCTCCCCTTCTCCCCCTCGGGGAGAAGGTGGCGCGAAGCGTCGGATGAGGGGAGCGAGGAGCGACGGCTCCGAGCGTCCTGAGCGCGAGCGAAGGCCCATTCTTCCCGCGCGAAAAGACCCCCTCATCCGCCCTGCGGGCACCTTCTCCCCAAGGGGAGAAGGAGAAAGCATCCTCAAACTCACTCCGCAGCCTCCATCTTCCCAACGATGCGCCGGGACTGCCGGGCCTGTTCATCATACTCGACCTGCCACTGCGATGGACCATTCGAGGGCGAGACCTGCACGGCCGTCACCTTGTATTCCGGGCAGTTCGTCGCCCAGTCGGAATAATCCGTGGTAATGACGTTCGCCTGCGTGTCCGGATGATGGAACGTCGTATAGACCACACCGGGCGCGACGCGGTCGGTAATCAACGCCCGAAGCGTCGTGTCGCCGGATCGGCTGCTGAGCCGCACCCAATCGCCCTCGCGGATGCCGCGCTGCTCGGCATCGTGTGGGTGGATTTCCAGGCGATCCTCCGCGTGCCAGACGACATTCTCCGTGCGCCGCGTCTGGGCACCGACATTGTACTGGCTGAGGATACGCCCGGTCGTCAGTAGCAGCGGGAAGCGCGGGCCGGTGCGCTCGTCGGTCGGGACATATTCCGTGCGGATGAACTTGCCCTTGCCGCGCACGAAGCCATCGACATGCATGATCGGCGAGCCGAGCGGCGTCTTCTCGTTGCAGGGCCACTGCACCGAGCCCATCTTTTCCAGATAGTCATAGGAGACGAGCGCGAAGCTCGGCGTCGTCGCGGCGATCTCGTCCATGATTTCGGACGGATGCGTATAGTTCCAGCCGAGACCCATGGCCTGCGCCATCTTCTGTGTCACTTCCCAATCGGCATAGCCGTTGCGCGGGGTCATGACCTTGCGCACGCGGTTGATGCGGCGCTCGGCATTGGTGAAGGTGCCGTCCTTTTCCAGGAAGGTCGAACCGGGCAGGAAGACGTGGGCGTAGTTGGCGGTCTCGTTCAGGAAGAGGTCGTGGACGACGACGCATTCCATCGCAGCAAGGCCGGCCGCAACATGCTTGGTGTCCGGATCGGACTGGAGAATGTCCTCACCCTGGATGTAGATGCCCTTGAACGTGCCTTCGACGGCGGCATCGAGCATGTTCGGAATACGCAGGCCCGGCTCGTTGTTGAGCTTCACACCCCAGAGCTTTTCGAAGATATCGCGGGTCGCATCGTCAGAGATGTGGCGATAGCCCGGCAGCTCGTGCGGGAAGGAGCCCATGTCGCAGGAGCCCTGCACGTTGTTCTGTCCGCGCAGCGGATTTACGCCGACGCCCGGACGGCCGATATTGCCCGTCACCATGGCAAGGTTGGCGATCGCCATGACGGTGGTCGAGCCCTGGCTGTGCTCGGTGACGCCGAGACCGTAATAGATCGCGCCATTGCCGCCCTTGGCAAACAGACGAGCAGCACCGCGTACGAGTTCCGGAGAAACGCCGGTGTATTTTTCCGTTTCCTCCGGGCTGTGCTGCGGTTCGGAAACGAAGGCAGCCCAATCCTCGAATTCGGACCAGTCGCAGCGCTCGCGGATGAATTTCTCGTCGAACAGGCCTTCCGTCACGATCACATGCGCCAGTGCCGTCAGAATGGCGACATTAGTGCCTGGCTTCAGCGGCAGATGATAGCTGGCTTCGACATGCGGCGTGCGCACAAGATCGATGCGGCGCGGATCGATAACGATGAGCTTGGCGCCTTGGCGCAGCCGCTTCTTCAGGCGCGAGCCGAAGACCGGATGGCCATCCGTCGGGTTGGCGCCGATGACGATGACGACGTCGGAATGCTCGACGCTGTCGAAATTCTGCGTGCCGGCGGAGGTGCCGAACGCCTGGCCGAGGCCGTAGCCTGTGGGAGAATGGCAGACGCGGGCGCAGGTATCGACATTGTTGTTGCCGAAGCCTGCGCGCACCAGCTTCTGCACCAGAAAAGTCTCTTCATTGGTGCAGCGCGAGGAGGTAATGCCGCCGATGGAATCGCGGCCATACTGATATTGCAGCCGCTTGAACTCGGTGGCGATATGGGCAAAGGCCTCATCCCATGTCACTTCACGCCAGGGATCGCTCACCTTCTCGCGGATCATCGGGTTAAGGATGCGATCCTTGTGGGTCGAATAGCCATAGGCGAAGCGGCCCTTGACGCAGGAATGGCCGCGATTGGCCTGGCCGTCCTTCCAGGGCACCATACGCACCAGCTCCTCGCCGCGCATCTCCGCCTTGAAGGAGCAGCCGACACCGCAATAGGCGCAGGTGGTGACGACCGAATGCTCCGGCTGGCCGATCGAGATCACAGATTTCTCGGTCAGTGTCGCCGTCGGGCAGGCCTGCACGCAGGCGCCGCAGGAAACGCACTCGCTGTCGATGAAACTCTCATGCATGCCGGGCGAGACCCGCGAGCCGAAGCCGCGGCCCTCGATCGTCAGCGCAAACGTGCCCTGCACTTCCTCGCAGGCGCGCACGCAGCGCGAGCAGACAATGCACTTCGAAGGATCATAAGTGAAATAGGGGTTCGACTCGTCCTTCGGCATCCATTTCAGATTGATGTCGCCGTTGTTGCGCGCCTTGACGTGGTTGTCGCCCTCATAGCCGTAGCGCACATCGCGCAGGCCGACGGCGCCAGCCATGTCCTGTAGCTCGCAATCACCATTGGCGGCGCAGGTCAGGCAGTCGAGCGGGTGGTCGGAGATATAGAGTTCCATCACGCCGCGGCGGATGTCCTTCAGCCGGCCGGTCTGCGTGTGAACGACGAGGCCGGGTGCCACAGGCGTCGTGCACGAGGCCGGCGTGCCGTTGCGGCCTTCGATCTCGACGAGACAGAGGCGGCAGGAGCCGAAGGCATCGACCATATCGGTGGCGCAGAGCTTCGGCACCTGAATGCCTGCTTCCATCGAGGCGCGCATGATCGACGTACCCTCGGGCACCGTGATCTGGCGACCGTCGATGGTGAGCGTCACCATGGTTTCGGATGTGGAGGCCGGCGTGCCGTAATCGATTTCTGGAACGAGGGACATGGGTCTTACTCCGCCGCTTCAATCAAGGGAGCCGGAGAAAAATCCTCCGGAAAATGGGTCATCGCGCTCATGACGGGATAGGGCGTGAAGCCGCCGAGCGCGCAGAGCGAACCGAACTTCATGGTGTTGCAGAGATCGGCAAGCAGCACCCGGTTTTTCTCCGGCTCGATCCCTCGCGCGATCTTGTCGGCCGTCTCGACGCCGCGCGTCGAGCCGATGCGGCAGGGCGTGCACTTGCCGCAGCTTTCGACCGCGCAGAATTCCATGGCGAACCGCGCCTGCTTCAGCATGTCGGCGGTATCGTCGAAGACGACGATGCCGGCATGGCCGATGAGACCGTCCTTGGCCGCGAACGCTTCATAGTCGAACGGTGTGTCGAACAGGGCGCGCGGGAAATAGGCTCCCAGCGGACCACCCACCTGCACGGCCTTGACCGGCCGCCCTGTCGCTGTGCCGCCGCCGATCCGGTCGACGATATCGCCGAGCGAAAGACCGAAGGCCGTCTCGTAGAGGCCGCCATGCTTGACGTTGCCGGCGATCTGCAGCGGGATCGTGCCGCGCGACCGGCCCATGCCGAAATCGCGATAGAAGGCAGCACCCTTGTCCATGATGACGGGGACCGAGGCGAGCGAGATCACATTGTTGATGACGGTGGGACAGTTGAACAGGCCCTTATGCGCCGGCAGCGGCGGCTTGGCACGCACGATGCCACGCTTGCCCTCGAGGCTGTTCAAGAGCGCCGTTTCCTCGCCGCAGACATAGGCGCCGGCGCCGGTGCGGATTTCCATGTCGAAGGTTTTGCCTGAGCCGAGCACGGATGCGCCGAGAATACCGGCCTTGCGCGCGATTTCCACGGCTTCCGTCATCGCGGCGATCGCATGCGGATATTCCGAACGCGTATAGACGAAGCCCTTGGTCGCGCCCGTCGCGAGGCCTGCAATCGCCATGCCCTCGATCAGCACGAAGGGGTCGCCTTCCATGATCATCCGGTCGGCGAAGGTACCGCTATCGCCCTCGTCCGCGTTGCAGACGATATATTTGCGTGTCCCCGGCGCATCGAGCACCGTCTTCCACTTGATGCCGGTCGGGAAACCCGCGCCACCGCGGCCGCGAAGGCCGGAATCGGTCACTTCCTTGACGATATCGCCAGCAGCCATGCCGGTGGCGCGGCGCAGACCTTTCAGGCCGCCGTGCGCTTCGTAATCCTGAAGCGAAAGCGGGTCGGTGATGCCGCAGCGGGCAAAAGTCAGGCGGGTCTGTTCCTTGAGGAATGGGAGGCTTTCGACCTCCCCAAGACAGAGCGGATGCTCGCCGCCTTCGGCGAGCCCGGCATCGAATAGTGCGGGAACATCCTTGGCCTTCACCGGTCCATAGCCGATGCGCTTGCCGTCGATCTCGACTTCGACCAGGGGCTCGAGCCAGAACATGCCGCGCGAGCCGTTGCGCACGATGCGCGCATCGAGCCCGCGCTTGGCAATCTCCTGCGTGACGGCTTGCGCCACCTTTTCCGCACCCAGCGAAAGGGCGGCGGCATCGCGGGGAATATAGATGGTGATCGTCATTGGCGCGCCTCCTTGACAAGGTCTTCGGCGCTTTCGTCGTCGAGCCGGCCATGCAGCTCGCCGTCGAGCATCGCAGCCGGAGCGCAGGCGCAAAGCCCGAGACAGTAGACCGGTTCCAGCGTGACACTGCCATCGAGCGTGGTCTGATGGAAATCGACGCCCAGCAACTGCTTGACGCGCTCCGCCAGCGCATCGCCGCCCATCGACTGACAGGCCTCGGCGCGACAGAGCTTCAGAACATGGCGGCCTGCCGGATGATCGCGATAGTCATGATAGAAGGTCATGACGCCGTGCACTTCAGCGCGGGAAAGGTTCAGTGCCTTGGCGATCAGCGGCAACGCATCCTGCGGCACATAACCGAATTCTTCCTGGATCCCATGCAGGATCGGCAAAAGCGGCCCCTCCATCGATTTCATGCTATCGATGATGGTGCCGGCCCGGGTTGCGACATCGCCCGCGGCCTGATTCAAGCTCATTAGCAGCCTCCCGCGCATAGCTCCGAAGATCGAAGGCGAATCTTCGGAAAAGGCCTATGCGGCATTTCCTCCTGGCGCGCGATCGACACGCCATGCCGTTAAGGTCGCAGGGAGAAGGCTGGGGATCAATAAGGCAGTCTCGTTGCTCGATAGAAAATTTCTATCGATTCTCGTCCTCTTCCGCGAGCAGTCTCGCCTCATGCAGCAAGGCAGAGACGAGCGGCGTAAAGGGCTCGCGATGCGTGGCGACAAGGCCGACAAGGTGCTCGGCGTCAGGTTCAGTGATTGGGATCTTATGAATATCCGCCGGAAAACCGAAGGAATCAGCGATATTCTTCGGCATGATGCTCGCCCAGCGCCCGGTCTGCACATGCGAAAACAGCACGATCATCGAATTGGATTCCAGCGTCGGCCTCGCCGTTGCGCCTGCCTCGGCAAGATGCCGATTGATTATGCGGCGATTCTGCATGTCAGCAGTCAATAGACAAAGCCGAAGATCGCCGACTTCCTTCCAGGTGACGGTCTTGCGCTCGGAAAACGGGCTGCCCGCCGCGGTGATCAGGTGATAGCGCTCGGCATAGAGCGGCACGCTGGTGACGCGGCCGAGCGGCTCGTTCTCCAGATAGGTGATGCCGGCATCGATCTCAAGATTTTCCAGCAGGCTCAGAACCTGCAGCGAATTGCGCGACAAGATGGAGAAGGTGACATCGGGATGCCTTTCCTGGAAAGGCGTAGTGATTTTCTGCACCATGGCAAGCGCCGTCGGAATGGCGGCGATCCGGATATGGCCGGCAAGGCCCTTGCGCGCCGCGCGCATCTCCTCGCGCATCGTGCGGCTGTCGCCGACGATGCGACGGGCCCATTCCAGCACGCGCTGTCCCTCGGGCGTCAGTCCCTGAAAGCGCGAACCGCGGCTAACAAGCATCACGCCAAGCTGGTCCTCCAGCTGGCGGATGGCCGCAGACAGGGTGGGCTGCGTCACGCCACATTCTTCCGCGGCGCGGCCAAAATGCTTCTGATTCGCCAATGCTATGAAGAATTCCAGCTTGTCGATCATCCCGCTCTCCCGCGACGAAAGAGTTAGACCGACAGCATGGCGAGCGCAACATACAAAGCGGCCTCAGGGTTCAGCGATCGGTCTGACAAAACGCCTTCTGCAGCGACTCAACGACGGCGCAGATTTCCGACCGCGCGACGGCATAATGGATGAGTCGCCCTTCGCGGCGCGTATCGACCAGCTTGTCCAGGCGAAGGCGTGCCAAATGCTGCGACACGACGGCCTGCGGCAGATCAAGAAGAGCCTCGAGCTCCATCACCGTTTTCTCGTGCTTGGCAAGCGTGAAGAGAATTGCCAGGCGGGTCTCATGCGATAGTGCTTTCAGCAGGGCGCTCGCCTTTCGCGCCGTGTCAGTCATTTCCTCAACATCACGTTCCGCTGCACCGCCCTGCGGTAGAGACGACGACATATGACAGCCTCTAGTAAGAAATCCCCCAGAGGTATGCTTATAATATTATCAAATCAGAAGCTGATTCAAAAAGACACGGAAAACCAAAAAAGGTCCGTTTTATCAGCAGATAAGCTGCCCGCCATTGATCTCGAGCACCTGCCCGGTGATGTAGCCGGAAAGCAGGGGCGCTGCGAGAAAGAGATAGGCGGGCGCGCAATCTTCGGGCGTTCCCAGGCGCTGGAGTGGGATCGATTTGCGCGTCTGCTCCAGCTTCTCTCTCGAGGAATAGCGCTCATGAAAATCGGTTGATATCGTGCCGGGAGAGACGCAATTGACCCGTATGCCATCAGGTGCCAGTTCGCGCGCCAGTGCTTTCGAGTAGGTTGCGACAAAGGCCTTCGAGGCGGAATAGATCGCCGATCCCGGGCTGCCGCCGGTCAGTGCCGAAATCGAAACCGTATTGACGATCGCCGCCTGCCCGGCTGCCCGCAGCAGCGGCAACAGTCCTCTCGTCACCTCCATCACGGAAGTCTGATTGAGATGAACGATCTGCTCGTATTGTTCGTCCGTAAGCTCGCCGGCTGGGAATCGCCCGACCATGGTGCCGGCATTGTTGACAAGCACGTCGATGCGGTCGAAACGCTCGCCGGCAGCGCTGACGAAATCGCGCGTGCCATTGCGGGCGGCGAAATCGCCGGCAATGAGAAAGGCGCGGCGCTCGGCTTCCGCTTCCATCAGAAAATCAGGCAAATCGCGACTGCCATCGCGGCCAACATGAACAAGGACATGGGCTCCGCAATCGAGAAACTGGCGCGCGACCTCCAGCCCGATGCCACGGCCGGCGCCGGTGACCACGACGTTGCGATTTTCGAATAGCTTCGGATGAAACACGATGACCTCCCAAACCGCACTATTCGCGCGCCGGTAATTGCGGAATTTTCACTTTATCATATGATGACGAAAAAACGAAAGAAAGGGAGCGAAAACCATGTTCCTGTCCGGGCGTCAGACAGAGATCCTCGAAATCGCCAAGGCGGAGGGCCGCGTGCTGGTGGAAGAGCTGGCGATGCGCTTCTCGGTCACGCCGCAGACCATTCGCAAGGACCTGAACGACCTCTGCGACGGCCGCGTGCTATCGCGCGTGCATGGCGGCGCGATCTTTCCCGGCGGAACCGAGAACGTGAAATATGAGGCGAGACGCTCCATCGCCGCGCCCGAAAAACAGGCGATCGGCCGCGCCGCAGCAAGCCTGATCCCCAACAACAGCTCGCTTTTCATTAATATCGGCACAACGACGGAAGCCGTCGGCGAGGCACTCCTTGGCCACCACGAACTGATGGTCATCACCAATAATATCAACGTTGCCAATAAGTTACGTATTTTCCCATCCATCGAAGTCGTGATTTCCGGCGGCGTCGTGCGCGGCTCGGATGGCGGTATCGTCGGTGAAGCCGCCGTCGACTTCATCAAGCAGTTCAAGGTGGATTACGCTGTCATCGGCGCCTCCGCGATTGACCCCGACGGCGCGCTTCTGGATTTCGATTTTCGCGAAGTGAAAGTCGCGCAGGCCATCATCGCCAATGCGCGGCACGTCATTCTCGTCGCCGACAGCACCAAATTCGAACGAACCGCTCCGGTTCGCATCGGCCATCTATCGCAGGTTCATACCTTCGTAACGGACGAATGCAGCATCGAATCCGTGCGCTCCATCGCCGCGGAACATGACGTGCATCTTGTTGAAACCTCTCGCAGACCAGCTTGATCGGCGCGCTTTCCGTCAAGAAACGTTCGTTTGACATTCGTATCTGTTTCGCTTTAGATGGATTAGTTTCGATTTTCCATCTTCAGGGGATGGCTGACCTTTGCGGAGGGGCGGGTGAGCGAGCAGGTCTACGATATTTTCGTTATCGGCGGCGGCATCAATGGCTGCGGCATTGCCCGCGATGCCGTTGGGCGCGGCTATAAGGTCGCGCTCGCCGAGATGAACGACTTCGCCTCCGGCACGTCGTCGGGCGCCACCAAGCTCATCCATGGCGGGTTGCGCTATCTCGAACATTACGAATTCCGTCTCGTGCGCGAATCGCTGATGGAGCGCGAAGTGCTCTGGGCGATGGCGCCCCATATCATCTGGCCGATGCGCTTCGTCCTGCCCTATCACAAGGGTGGCATCCGCCCGGCCTGGCTGATCCGCCTCGGCCTTTTCCTCTACGACCACCTTGGCGGACGAAAGCTGCTGCCACCGACCGCGACGCTGGACATGAAGAAGGATCCCGCGGGCAAGCCGCTGAAGGCGCTCTTCACCAAGGCTTTTGAATATTCCGACGGCTGGGTCGACGATGCCCGCATGGTGGTGCTGAATGCGCGCGATGCGGCCGATCGCGGCGCAACGATCATGCCGCGGACGAAAGTGATCTCCGCGCGCCGCGAAGGCGCGGTTTGGGCGATCGAAACGGAGAATACGATCAGCGGCGAGAAGCGCCAGTTTCGTTCGCGCATGCTGGTCAATGCCGCGGGTCCCTGGGTCGATCAGGTGCTCGCCGGTGCCTTCGGCAAGAACCAGGTACACAATGTCCGCCTCGTCCAGGGCAGCCATATCGTCGTGCGCAAGAAGTTCGATGATCCCCGCGCCTATTTCTTCCAGAACCCGGACAACCGCATCATCTTCGCCATCCCCTACGAGCAGGACTTCACGCTGATCGGCACCACGGATCGCGACTACAAGGACGATCCGAAGGATGTGAAGATCACGGCAGAGGAGACGTCCTATCTCTGCAACGCCGCCAGCGAATATTTCAAGGAGCCGGTAAAGCCCGAGGATATCGTCTGGACCTACTCGGCCGTCCGCCCGCTCTATGACGATGGCGCATCGAAGGCGCAGGAAGCCACGCGCGATTACGTGCTGAAGGTCGAAGGCGAAGAAGGCCAGGCACCGCTGCTCAATGTCTTTGGCGGCAAGCTCACCACTTATCGCCGCCTCGGCGAACATGCGCTGGAGAAGATCGGCGAGGCCATCGGCCTGAAGGGTACGCCCTGGACTGCCGGCAGTTCGCTGCCCGGCGGCGACTTTCCGGTTCGCGGCTATGAGGCCGAAGTCTCCAAGCTCAAGTCGCGCTATTCTTTCCTTGCCGATCCGCATGCCCGCCGCCTCATCCGCCGCTACGGCACACGCGCCGCCATGATCCTTGGCAACGCAAAGACGGTCGCCGATCTCGGCCGCTATTTCGGAAGCGATCTCTACGAGGCGGAAGTGCGCTACCTGATGGAACAGGAATGGGCGTATAACGCCGCAGACATCTTGTGGCGGCGCTCCAAAAAGGGTCTTTATCTATCGAAGGAAGAAGCCGCAGCTCTCGACGGCTATATGGCAGAGAGCCACGTCCACGCCTGAGTCGCCAATTCACTCTCCGGGATCGAGCAGCCGCGGGCCTGCGCCTTCTTCGGAAAGCACATCCCACGGATTGCGCAAGGGACAGCTATCGAGCGAAAGGCAGCCGCAACCGATACAGCTGTCCAGCTGATCGCGAAGTCCCTGCAGGCGCTTGATGCGAGCGTCGAGATCGTCCTTCCACCGCTCCGAAAGCGCCTTCCAGTCGGACGCGGTCGGCGTGCGCCCCTGCGGCAGCGATTGAAGAGCCGCCTGAACCTCGGCAAGCGGAATACCGACGCGTTGGGCCACCTTGATGATGGAGACTCGCCGCAGCACTTCGCGCGGATAGCGCCGTTGGTTGCCGCGGCTGCGATGGCTCTCGATCAAGCCTTTCGCCTCATAGAAATGCAGCGCCGATACGGCCACGCCGCTGCGCGCCGCCACCTCGCCAACAGTCAGCAGCTTCGGAAATTGAGCCGGATCGATTTTTCCCATTTTCGCTATTGACCTCAACTTTACTTGAGGTTTTATAACCCTGGCTCCGAACCGCGTAAAGCAGGAGCAAGACATGACAGAAAGAACCCGGCTGGCGATCATCTACGGCAGCACGCGTCCCGGCCGGCTGTGCGACCGGGTGGTCAATTGGGTTGCCCGCGAATTGGCACACTATCCGCTTATAGACATCGATCTGGTCGATCCCCTCGAATTCGATCTGCCTTTCGCACACAATCGCGAGCATCCGGGCGTCGCGGCCCTATCGGAGCGGCTTTCCGATGCCGATGCCTTCATCGTGGTCACGCCGGAATACAATCACAGCTTCACGGCCTCGCTGAAATTCGTCCTCGATCTCGTCTATGAGCCCTGGCATGGCAAACCTGTCGCCTTCGTTTCCTATGGCGGAGTTTCCGGCGGCCTGCGCGCGGTCGAACAGTTGCGGCTCGTCTTTGCCGAACTCCATACCGTCACCGTGCGCGATACTATCAGCTTCGCCAATCCGTGGGGCAGATTTGCCGAGGATGGCACATTGGAAAACCCGCTCGATGCCAGAAAATCGCTCGTTGTCATGATCGCGCGGCTGACTTGGTGGAGCAACGCCCTGAAACCGGCGCGCGCCACGCGCCCCTATCGCTCCGCCGCCGCCTGATCCTTATCCCAGTAATCCGATCTCTCGTTTCTGGCAGGTGCGGGAGATCGGTCCGACGCCCGGACCCGGCACCACGGGTCCGGGCGTCCTGCCTTCAAGGATCACGCTTGCCGAAACCGTCGCAATGACCTAACCCAATAGAAGGAGATCTCGGGCGGATACGCGAATGGAGAACGCCAAGCGGCTGGGAGGAGCGGATTTCGTGCGCGCTGTCGCATGTCTGATGGTGCTTGTTCACCATCTCGTGCTCCGAATGAATTTCTACAAAATCCCGCCGGATCTGGACATGACCTTCATAATCGCGCGCTTCGGCAATCACGGCGTCTCGGTCTTCTTCGTCCTCAGCGGTTTCCTTCTTGCACGTCCCTTCTGGCTGGCACTGGATAGAGCTCAACCCCTACCTTCGCTGAAGATCTATGCCATGCGCCGCGCCGCACGCATCCTGCCGGGTTTCTGGTTTGCCCTGACGTTCGGCTTCGTGATCAGCTTCACCATCTACGGCTTTCCGCTCGATGCAGAACTGGTCGGCCGCTATATCGCCGGTTTCTTCCTGATGAGCCAATGGCACTGGCGCACCTTTTTCCCGGTGCAAGGCGATGGGCCGCTATGGTCGATCCCCTTCGAGACGACCTGCTATGTTCTCATGCCGATCGGCTTCCTGCTGTTGTTTCATCCGAAACTGAGAACCCGTTCCATTCTTGTCAGCCGTGCGCTCTGGATCGGCATTATCGCAATATCTCTGGTCGGCCATTGGCTCGTGGTCACCTATCTTCCAACCGACAATGTCGGGCGCGGATGGCAATATGGCTTCCAGGGCGGCGCCAAGGAATGGATGCCGCGCTACAACCCGATCGGCTTCTTTGCGATATTCGCGATCGGCGCGCTCGCCGCCGGCATTCAGACACTCCTCCCAGCCCGACGCTCAGCGATCTATGACATCATCGGCGCACTCGCGATCATCATGGGCGCGTGGCAGTTGCCGCAGTCGATCGGCGGTGCTGCGGAGGGCTACGCCTGGCTCGGCATTCCCTATCAATTCCCGCTGCTTCCCCTGGCGGTCGCGATTGCGCTTTGCACGCTTCCCCAATCGCTGCTGCTGGCAAAGCTGCTCGACAATCCTGTCAGCCGTTATGTCGCCACCGTCTCCTTCGGCGTCTACATCTGGCAGGATATCGTGTTGACCTTGATGCCGCAGCTCTTTCCCTCATCCTTCGGCGCAGGCTCGGATGACGTGCTGGGCGGCTGGATCGTCTCAAGCCTGGTTGCAACCACCGTCATCTTCGCCATCGGCACGCTGAGCTATGTCCTGCTCGAACGCCCCGTCATCCATTGGGCACGGACACGGGAAAACAAACAAATGCAGCCCGTAGCTGCGTGATATAGGGCAATCGCATGTGAGGTGCGTAGACACCACAAACTCCTTCTCCCCTCGGGGAGAAGGTGGCCCGAAGGGTCGGATGAGGGGGGCGACCGATTTGGATGCGGGGATTTTCGTGCTCTTGGCAACACCCCCTCATCCGCCTGACGGCACCTTCTCCCCGAGGGGAGAAGGGGGGCGCGGAGCCCATGCACCTCACAAGCCAGGCCTTGCCGCCTAATTCCGTAGGCGCCTTCAGATGCGCGTCGCCTTCAGCCGCTCCTCATCGAGAACGATGCCGAGGCCTGGTGCGACGCCGAGATCCAGCCAGCCGGCCTCGTGCTTGAGCGGCGACGCCATCGGATAGTCGCGACGAGCTTCGCTCCATTCCGGATTATCGTAGGGATATTCGAGCCAGGCTGCATCGGCAACGCCGGCGGTCAGATGCGCATTGGCGAGAACCCCGATGCCGTTCGTCCAGGAATGCGGCGTGAATTGCACGCCCGCCTCGCGCGCCTGATAAGCCAAACGCCGGCAACCGGTAATACCGCCGACAAGCGCGACATCGGGCTGAATGACATCGAAGGCACGCTCCTCGATAATATCGCGAAACTCGTAGAGCTCGCGCGTCATTTCGCCGCCGACGATCCTGACCGACGTTGCCTGTTTCAACTCTTTCATACCCTTGCGGTCGGAGCGGTGAAGCGGCTCTTCCATCCAGTAGACGCCGAGCCGCTCCAGCTCTTTCGCAACAGCAAGCGCATCCTTGAAGGTCCATGGCAAGGTTGTATCCCAGGGCATGCGCCAACCCTGATTGCAGTCGACCATCAGCTCCAGCCGGTCGCCGACGCGGGCGCGGGTCGCTTCCAGCGCCTTGACGTCCTCGCGCCAGCCGCCGCGACCGCCCGAGGACGAGGAGAAGCGCACCTTCATGGCCGGGAAGCCCTCGTCGATATAACGCTCGGCCTGATCGGCCATGGCAGATGGCTCGCGCAACACGCCGGAGGAGGCATAGAGCCGCACGCGGCTGGCGCGGCCACCGAGCATCCGCCAGACAGGCTCGCCGGTGATCTTGCCGGAGAGGTCCCATAGCGCCAGATCCATTGGCCAGCAGCGGCCATAATGGAAATTGATGTGCGACAGGACTTCATAATGCCGTTCGACATGCCGGGGATCCTGCCCGATGAACAGATCCTCATGCCCCTCGAAACCCTTCATCAGGTCGCCGGAGCCGATGCCTTCGCGACCCTCATCATCCCTGACGCGCACAATGGTCGCATCGAAATGCCGGCGCGGACGGCCATCCCAGCTCGCCTTGAACGCCGGATCGAGCGGCAGGCGGTGATGGGTGATCTCGATGGAAACGATCTTGCTCATGGTCATGCCTCCCCGCGAACCTCAACCGAACTGCTGCCAGATCGTCTTGTAATCGCAATATTTGTCGATCGCATGCACCGAACGGTCCCGGCCGAAACCGGACTGCTTGAAGCCGCCGAACGGCGTCGCGAAATTCGACATGTCATAGGTGTTGATCCACACCGTACCCGCATGGATCTCTTCGGAAAAGCGGTGGGCACGATCCATGTCCTTGGTGAAGACGGCGCCGGCAAGCCCATAGATCGTGTCATTGGCGATCTTCAGTGCCTCCTCCTCTGTATCGAAGGGGATGGCGGCGAGCACGGGGCCGAAGATTTCCTGCCGCGCGAGGCTCATGTCGTTGGTCATGTCGACGAAGACGCCCGGCGAGACATAATAACCGCCGGTCTCGCTCAGGACACGCTCGGCGCCGAAGGCACGCCGCGCCCCCTCCTTCTCGCCGGCCGCGATCATCGCCAGCACCTTGTTCATATGCTCTTCCTCGATCAGCGCACCAATCTGTGCCGAAGGATCGAGCGGATGCTTGAGCGAGATGTCCGAGCGGGTGACAGCCTCGATCTTCGCGATCAACTTGTCCTGCACCGAGCGCTGCACGATCAGACGGGTCGAGGCATGACAGGTCTCGCCGGAATTATAGAAGCAGCCCCAGGCAGCGGCGACGGCAGCCGCATCGAGATCGGCATCTTCGAAGACGACCAGCGGTGACTTGCCGCCAAGCTCCAGCGCCACGCGTTTGACGTTCGATTGCGCCGCATAGCCCATAATCAGCTTGCCGACTTCAGTGGAGCCGGTAAAGGCGATCATGTCGACATCCATGTGCAGCGCCAGTGGCTTGCCGGTCTCTTCGCCATAACCCGTGACGACGTTGAAGACGCCAGCCGGCAGGCCGGCTTCGATCCCAAGCTCGGCAAGACGGATCGCCGAAAGCGAGGATTGTTCGGCCGGCTTTAGCACGACGGAATTGCCGGCAGCGATAGCCGGTCCCAGCTTCCAGGCATCGATGATCATCGGATAGTTCCAGGGCGTGATCGCCCCGACGACGCCGAGCGGCACCTTGCGCACCAAAGCCCGCGCATTCGGGCCGGTCGGCGCAATCTCGTCATACATCTTGTCGATCATTTCGCCGTAGAACTGGATGCCGTCGGCGCAGAGCCGCACATCGACACCAAGCGACGCCATGACCGGCTTGCCGACATCGATCGTCTCGAGCATGGCGAGTTCATCGCCATGGGCGCGGATGAGCTCCGCCCATTTCAGCATGATCTTCTTCTTTTCGAGCGGCTCCTTTTTGCGCCAGACGCCGCTTTCGAAGGCAGCGCGGGCTGAGGCAACGGCAGCATCGACGTCAGCGGCATTGCCGCGCGCCAGCTCGGCACCGGGCTTACCATCCATCGGCCGGATGCGAATGAAAGTTTCGCCTGAAGCGGCGGCACGATGTGAGCCATTGATGAAGTGACGACCTTCTGGCTTGAGGTCGGACAGAACGCTTTCCCAATAATCGCGCGTGTAATTCTTGGTCATCTCAAATTCCTTTCGGCAGCGCCATGACGGCGGCGGCAAAGCGGTCGATATCGGCATCCGTCACGTCACGGATCGTCGAGCCCCGCATGGGCTGGTTTTCGGTTGCGCGCATCTCGCGGGCGAGATCGGTTTCGTCGAACGGTTTGAACGCAGCCGGCAGCGCGCGCACGATGCCGCAGCGATCCATCCAGTCCGAGACGAAAGCGGGCAGATCGGCGGCGCTCTCGAGGCCGCAAGCATTGGCCGCTGCATTCAGATCTGCGGTATCCGCTTCGACGAGCCATGGCAGCGTCACTTCGAAGCCGAGCGCCGTCGCAAGCCCGTGATGGACAGGGCCGAGGCCTGCCAGCGCATGGCTGATATTGTGCGCGATCGCCGTGCCGCAATTGTCGATCGCAATGCCGCCGAAGCAGGAGCCAAGCAGCACGTCACCGCGAGCTGCCATATCGTCGGGCTGCTTGACGGCCGTCTCCAGCGCATTGGCCAGCAGCCGCAGCGCCTGATGCGCGTAGAATTGTGCGCCGAGATGCGTGTTGCGGTTCGTGGCTGCTTCAAAAGCATGGATGAAGGCATCGAGGCCGCACCATGCCGTCAGGCTGGCGGGCAGGGTCTTCGTCAGCGTGGGGTCGAGGATGACGAGATCGGCCTTCGTTTCCGGTCCCCAGATCCAGAGTTTCTTGCCCTCCAGCCCGGCAAAGATATTCGTCGCCGATGTTTCCGAACCTGTCCCCGCAGTGGTCGGGATCATGATCTTCTTCAGCGGGTTCTTTGGTAACGGATTGGCGGCAAGCGCGTAGTGCATGGGATCCTCGCCGGAGGCGATGCAGCAGGCAACGATCTTGCCGATATCGAGCGCCGAGCCGCCGCCGATGCCGATCACCATGTCGGCGCCCTGCCCTGCAGCGATCGCCGCATGCAGATGCGCAAGCTTCGGCTCACCAGCAAAATCCGAAAAGACCTGCGTCTTCACGCGCGCTTCGGCAAGCTCGGCGCTGACCTTGGCAGCAAGGCCCGACTGCGCCAGGAAGGCATCGACCACCAGGAGAACGGTGCTGACGCCATCGAAGGATTTGACCGCAGCGGGAAGGCCGGAGAGCGCCCCCTCGCCGAAATGAATGTCTGGGATGGCGGAAATGGAAAAGGACACGCAGGATCACCTTGGAGAAGCGGCTGATTTGATGTCATAATCCTGCATCACAATTTCAGATCTTCAAATCCGGGCAATTATCGGGAATATTGATGATCTGAAGTTATGGAGAGCCGATGCTAGAAAAAATCCCGCTTGAGGCCTTCCGCGTGTTCGATGCGGCCGCGCGCGCCATGAATTTTTCCCGCGCCGGCCGCGAGCTCAACATCACCCAGGCCGCCGTCAGCCGCCGCATCAAGGGATTGGAAGATCATCTCGGCGCGACGCTCTTTACCCGGCGCGGCCGAAATCTGGCGCTGACACCGGACGGCGAGCGGCTATTCCAGCGCGTCCGCGCCACGCTGGAATATCTGGAAGAAAGCCTGGAGCCCTTTCGCACAGGAACAGGCGAAATCATCTCGATCGCGGCCAGCGGCTCGATCTCCCATCTCTGGCTCGGGCAGCGGCTACGGGATTTCGGCAAGGAGAGCCCCGGCATCTCGGTCCGCCTGCTGACGACGGATGTGCACTCCGAACTCGCCTCGGAGAACAACGATCTCATCATCATCTATTCCACCGGCGAACACCCGCGCTGGAACCTGACGCCGCTCTTGAAGGAAGTGCTGGTGCCGGTCGCCTCGCCGGATTACCTGGCGGCCCGCGGTCTCGACCCGCAGGCACTGACGGCGGTCGACATTGCCGGGCTCGATCTCATCGACTACGAACGCGCCAATGCCCATTGGATCAGTTTCCGTCAATGGTTCGGCCGCGTCGGTGACCCCTTGAAGGGCAAGCTGCCGCGACCGCGCCTGTCCTTCTCGACCTACATCATGGCGGTGGAAGCAGCACTCAGGGGCGAAGGTATCGCGCTCGGCAGCCTCGGTCTCATAGAGGAATATCTACAAGCAGGCACCCTCGTCACCGTCGGCAACGACCGTGTCGAGAGCGGCTTTGGGTATTATCTCGGCGCACCGCGCTTCCGTTCGTTGTCTCCCGAGGCGGCGCAGCTGCACCGATATCTGCTGGAAGGGCAGTAGGTCTGATGCGGCTTCGGGGGAATCGCCTCAATGCCTTCGCGTCGAGAAATGACAGATGTGGTCGCACACCATCCGTCCTCTTGGTTCGAGGCTGCAGCTCATTCGACAAGCTCATGGGGGCTTTCGCACCTCACTCACCATGAGGACTGATCTTGCGTGGCTCTCCACGGGGCTCTGGCGTGGCTCGCTGCGTGCTTGCTCCACCTCATGGTGAGGTGCAGCGCCGTTAAGCGGAGCGAAAACGGTGATGCCTCGAACACGAGGTGGCCCTGCCCTCCAACAAAAAAGCGGCCCATAGGACCGCTTTCATCTCAATCATCACTATTCGGATCTCATCAATCCTGCGGGATCGAGCCGCGCAGATGCGAGAGTTCCATGATGAAGTGCTCCAGGCGCGACTTGTGCTCATGATGCTCGGCATCTTCAAGCTCGGCCTTGGCGGCATTGATGCGGCGGTCCAGCTCGTCGCGACTCATGTCTTCGACCGGAACGGCGGATTCGGCGAGCAGCGTGCAGCCGGTCGGCAGAATGTCAGCGAAGCCGCCGAAAACCACGTAGTCCTGCTTCTTGCCCGAAGCCGAATGCACCTTGACGACACCAGGCTTGATCGTGGTCATGGTCGGCGCATGGTTCGCCATGACGGTCATCTCGCCTTCGCTGGCGGGGATGACGACATCGATGACCTGTTCCGACAGCAGCAGACGCTCCGGAGAAACCAGTTCGAAATTGAAATTGTCAGCCATGGCCCGTCACTTCTCGATTGTCTTATTCGCAAGGCAAGGGCGCGCGGACAATGCCGCGCGCCGATGGATTGGCCTGATTAGGCGGCCAGCTTCTTGGCCTTTTCGATCGCTTCGTCGATCGAGCCGACCATGTAGAAAGCAGCTTCCGGCAGGTGGTCGTATTCGCCATTGACCAGGCCCTTGAAGCCTTTGATCGTGTCTTCGAGAGCGACGAGCTTGCCCGGCGAACCGGTGAAGACTTCGGCGACGAAGAACGGCTGCGACAGGAAGCGCTCGATCTTGCGGGCGCGGGCAACAGCCAGCTTGTCGTCTTCGGACAGCTCGTCCATGCCCAGGATGGCGATGATGTCCTGCAGGGCCTTGTAGCGCTGCAGCGTCGACTGAACCTTACGGGCAACTTCGTAGTGCTCTTCGCCGACGACCATCGGGTCGAGCATGCGCGAGGTGGAGTCGAGCGGGTCGACGGCCGGGTAGATGCCCTTTTCAGCGATCGAGCGCGACAGAACGGTCGTTGCGTCCAGGTGGGCGAACGAGGTTGCCGGTGCCGGGTCGGTCAAGTCGTCGGCCGGAACGTAAATGGCCTGAACCGAGGTGATCGAGCCCGTCGTCGTCGTGGTAATGCGTTCCTGCATCTGGCCCATGTCGGTTGCGAGCGTCGGCTGATAGCCCACGGCCGAAGGAATACGGCCGAGCAGAGCCGACACTTCCGAACCAGCCTGCGTGAAGCGGAAGATGTTGTCGACGAAGAACAGAACGTCCTGACCTTCATCGCGGAAGTTTTCAGCAACGGTCAGACCGGTCAGAGCGACGCGAGCGCGGGCGCCCGGCGGTTCGTTCATCTGGCCGTAAACGAGCGCAGCCTTGGAACCTTCGCCACCGCCGTGCTTGTTGACGCCCGATTCGATCATTTCGTGGTAAAGGTCGTTGCCTTCGCGGGTACGCTCACCCACGCCTGCGAACACCGAGTAACCACCGTGCGCCTTGGCGACGTTGTTGATCAGTTCCATGATGAGAACGGTCTTGCCGACGCCGGCGCCGCCGAACAGGCCGATCTTGCCGCCCTTTGCATAAGGGGCGAGCAGGTCGACGACCTTGATGCCGGTGACTAGGATCTGCGCTTCCGTGGACTGCTCGACGTAGGACGGAGCTTCCTGGTGGATGGCGCGCTTCTTGGAGGTGTTCAGCGGACCTGCTTCGTCGACCGGCTCGCCGATGACGTTCATGATGCGGCCGAGCGTCTCGTGTCCGACCGGAACCGAAATCGGTGCGCCCGTGTCCTTGACCGGCTGACCGCGAACCAGACCTTCGGTCGAGTCCATGGCAATGGTGCGGACGGAATTTTCGCCGAGGTGCTGTGCGACTTCGAGAACCAGACGATTGCCGTTATTGTCGGTTTCAAGCGCGTTCAGGATCGCCGGGAGCTCGCCGTCGAAAGCAACGTCCACAACGGCGCCGATAACCTGAGTAACCTTACCGACAGAACCTGCGGGGGTAGCTGCGTCAGCCATATTCTTACCCTCTTTTCCCTAACCTCAGAGCGCTTCCGCGCCCGAAATGATTTCAATCAATTCCTTGGTGATCTGTGCCTGGCGCTGACGGTTGTAGTTCAGCGTCAGCTTGTTGATCATCTCACCAGCGTTGCGCGTCGCATTGTCCATCGCGCTCATCTTGGCGCCCATCTCGCCGGCGACGTTTTCGAGCAACGCGCGGAAGATCTGGACGGAGATGTTGCGCGGGATCAGGTCCGCGAGGATCGAAGCCGCATCCGGCTCGTATTCGTAGACGGCGCCCTTGTGGGCTGCATCTTCTTCGACGACGGCGGGAGCCGAAGCCGGAATGAGCTGCTGTGCCGTCGGGATCTGGCTGATCACCGACTTGAATTCGGAATAGAACAGCGTGCAGACATCGAATTCGCCGGCTTCGAACATCTCGATGATGCGCTTGCCGATGGCGTCGGCATTGTCGAAACCGATGCGCTTGACGTCACGCAATTCCTTGCGCTCGACGATCAGCGATGCGTATTCGCGGCGAAGGACGTCATAACCCTTCTTGCCGACGGTGAAGATCTTTACCGTCTTGCCTTCCGCCAGAAGCTTGCGGGCATGGTCACGGGCAAAACGCGAAATCTGCGAATTGAAACCGCCGCACAGACCACGCTCGGCCGTGCAGACGACGAGCAGATGCACATCGCTCTTGCCGGTTCCGGTCATCAGCAGCGGCGCGCCGTCAGCATCGCTGACGGCAGCCGAGATGTTGGCCAGAACAGCGGCCATGCGCTGCGAATAAGGCCGGGCGGCCTCGGCCGCCTCCTGCGCACGCCGAAGCTTCGCCGCGGCGACCATTTTCATCGCCTTGGTGATCTTCTGCGTCGCCTTGACGGAGGCGATCCGGTTTTTCAGATCCTTGAGTGAAGGCATCCTTGGTCCGTCCTAGAGCTTGGGCCCGATTACGCGAAAGACTTGGCGAAGCTGTCGAGAGCAGCAGTGAGCTTACCCTTCGTCGCGTCGCTGATGGCCTTTTCGGTACGGATGGTATCGAGGATGTCCTTGCCTTCCGAGCGGAGGTACGACAGCAGGCCCTGTTCGAACTTGCCGACCTGAGCAACAGGCAGCTTATCGAGATAGCCGTTGACGCCAGCGAAGATCACCGCAACCTGCTCTTCCGTCTTCAGCGGCGAGAACTGCGGCTGCTTCAGGAGTTCGGTCAGGCGAGCGCCACGGTTCAGCAGGCGCTGCGTTGCGGCATCGAGGTCGGAACCGAACTGGGCGAAGGCGGCCATTTCGCGATACTGGGCGAGTTCACCCTTGATCGAGCCTGCAACCTGCTTCATCGCCTTGATCTGAGCCGACGAGCCGACGCGCGAAACCGAAAGACCGACGTTAACGGCAGGACGGATACCCTGATAGAACAGGTCGGTTTCGAGGAAGATCTGGCCGTCGGTGATCGAGATCACGTTGGTCGGAATGAAGGCCGAAACGTCGTTACCCTGCGTTTCGATGACCGGGAGAGCGGTGAGCGAACCAGCGCCCTTCTCGTCGTTCATCTTTGCAGCGCGCTCGAGGAGGCGCGAGTGCAGATAGAAAACGTCGCCCGGATAAGCTTCGCGGCCCGGCGGGCGGCGCAGCAGCAGCGACATCTGACGGTAAGCAACGGCCTGCTTGGAGAGGTCGTCATAGCCGATCAGGGCATGCTGAGCATTGTCACGGAAGTATTCACCCATGGCGCAGCCGGCAAACGGAGCCAGGAACTGCATCGGAGCCGGATCGGAAGCGGTCGCCGCAACGATGATCGAGTACTTCAGGGCGCCGCGCTCTTCGAGCACCTTGACGAACTGGGCAACGGTGGAGCGCTTCTGGCCGACAGCGACGTAGACGCAGAAGAGCTTTTCGCTATCCGGACCGTTATCCTGAATGGACTTCTGGTTCAGGATCGTGTCGAGGATGATCGCAGTCTTGCCGGTCTGGCGGTCGCCGATGACAAGCTCGCGCTGGCCGCGGCCAACCGGGATCAGAGCGTCGATGGCCTTGAGGCCGGTCGACATCGGCTCATGAACCGACTTGCGCGGAATGATGCCCGGAGCCTTGACGTCGACGCGCGAACGGCGGGTCGCATTGATCGGGCCCTTGCCGTCGATCGGGTTGCCGAGCGCGTCGACAACGCGGCCGAGAAGTTCCGGACCGACCGGAACGTCAACGATCGCGCCGGTGCGCTTGACGGTGTCGCCTTCCTTGATGTCACGGTCGGAGCCGAAGATAACGACACCGACATTATCGGCTTCGAGGTTCAGCGCCATGCCGCGGATGCCGCCGGGGAATTCGACCATTTCGCCGGCCTGAACATTGTCCAGACCGTAGACGCGGGCGATACCGTCACCGACGGAGAGAACCTGGCCGACTTCGGAGACTTCAGCTTCCTTGCCAAAGTTTTTGATCTGATCTTTCAGAATTGCGGAAATTTCCGCGGCGCGGATATCCATCAGCCGACCTCTTTCAATGCAAGCTTAAGGGTGGAGAGTTTGGTGCGAAGGGACGTATCGATCTGACGCGAACCGACCTTGACGATCAGGCCACCAAGGATCGACGGATCGACGGTGACGGCAATCGTCACGTCCTTGCCGGTGACGCCCTTCAGCGCCGCCTTCAATTCATCTTCCTGCGCAGGAGTGAGCGCATGGGCCGAGGTGACCTCGGCGGAAATCTCGCCGCGATGCTGGGCGGCGATGATGCGGAAAGCCTTGATCATGCCCGGCAGCGCAAACAGGCGCCGGTTGCTGGCCACAAGCTTCAGAAAATTGGTGACATAGGCGCCGAAGCCGGCCTTCTTCGCCAGCACTTCGATCGCGCCGACCTGCTCTTCAGCCGAAAAAACCGGGCTGAGGACGAAGCGCTTCAGATCGTCGCTTTCGTCGAGCATGGCTTGGAACCGATCGAGATCGGCTGCCACTGCCGGCACGGCACCCTCTTCAAGAGCCAATTCGAACAGCGACGAGGCATATCGTTCTGCAACGCCAGAAACATGCTGGGATGTGTCTGCCACGGGCACAAAATTCCCTGATTTCAACCCAAGAACCAAACTTCCGGGTGACGGAAGCGATATGCCCTTGAATTCGTTTTGATTTCCCCCAGAAATCAGCAGGAGCGCGCTCCTGCCTCATCCGAAATTCGGGGTTCGTCTAACATAGGATATTGAGACTCGCAACACGCGTATTCGACGAATACGCCATTCGGGCGAATTTATGATGGCAAAATTTAAAAAGCATGGGGATAGCACAGGCAAAAATGGCCGCGCCGGAGCCGTTTTCGGCTCAAATATAGCCAAGACCATAGAGAAAAGGTAGCGCCGCAAGAATCGCCTGCACAACCAGAAGGAGAAGGCTCAAAAATACACTGCCCCGATCGGACATGAGCGACAGGATGCGACCGAACGCCGCGACACTGAAGGAGGCGCCGAGCGCGAGATAGATCATCGGCTGCGCTAGGAGGATCGCCACCAGCCCGAAACCGACCATGAAGCCACCGGCCGAGCGCGCTTCCGCATGGGCCTCCGACCGGCCCTCCTTCACCTGCAGCTTGAGGAAGCGGTAGGTGTAGCCTGGTGCGAACATGAGGAAAAGGCCGATCAGTGCAGTAACGGCAGCCGAACAATAGGCAAGCCGCTCGCCGAATTCTGTCGGAAAATAAAGCTCCATCGGTTTTCCTCAAGTCAGTCAAATCAAATCAATCACAAGGAGAAATCGACATATGACATGAAGCGCGGCGAGAGGGAATACGGTACGAAATGCGCGGGATGAACATGTATAAATATCGCAATTATATGAAAATATTTACATTATCCCTATTTTATATTATTTTTGGCTGAAAAGGGATAATCCGGCATCGTTGCCAATTTCTTTGCTGGAAATGAGCTTATCCCTTTTCAAGAGAAAAATTTTTTGAAAGGGATAAATTGTTTCATTTCAGTGAATTAAAGAGCGATCAAATAAGACAGACCATCGATACGGAGCAGGTATTCGAAACCTGGCTCGCCGTAAATGCCGAGCTGTCTCATCGATTTGCAGGCGCCATGGCATGGAAAACGGTTTCCGGACGCGACTACCTTTATCGCAAGGCAAAGACTGCATGGAAATCACTTGGCCCGCGCTCTTTCGACACTGAGCAAACTTACCACCAATTTCATGAGGGCAGAAACGAACGTCGACAGCGCCTGGCCGCATTATCAACCAAGCTCGACGAAATGGCGGCCATCAATCGGGCTATGCGACTTGGCAGAATGCCATTAACAACCTCGCGCATTCTGCGGGCGCTCAATAGGGCCGATCTTATCGGTAGCGCTCTGGATATTGTCGGCACGAATGCGCTTTTTCTCTATGAGAGACTTGGCGGCATCAGGATCGACAGTGGCCTTCTCGCAACCGGCGACATCGATCTGCTTTTCGACGCGCGAACAAACCTCAATCTTTTGCGAAGGAATATCGGCGCGGAAGGGTTGATGGGTATCCTACGCACTGCCGACAAATCGTTTCATTCACTTGGTAAGCGGAGTTTCCGCGCCGCAAATAAGGATGGATATCTTGTCGACTTGATCGGCCCCATGCCATCGCATCCCATCAGCAATTCAAGGCCCGCCAGTATTGGTCAGAATGAGGATGATCTGGCCGCCGTCGAGATAGAGGGCCTGCAATGGCTGGTTAATAGCCCTAAGGTGGCAGCTATTGTCCTTGATGAACGCGGCTACCCCGTACAATATACCTGCCCCGATCCTAGAAGTTTTGCCTTGCACAAGCTTTGGCTTTCACGCCGGGAAGATCGCGACCCCTTGAAGAAACTCCGCGATGAAGCGCAGGCTCATGCGGTCGCAAACATGATAGGCCGTTATCTGCCGCACCTTCGATTTGACGACCCCGTACTCGGCGCTATCCCGAAGGGCCTGCGAAAGCTGTCCCATGAGTTGGAACACACAGCGTCGAAGTCGCCAGACGATAAAATCGAACCGAATTGGTAACTTCATAAGAAGCTTTGCGGATCGATATCGAGCTGCACTTGCACGGAGCCGCGCTCTTTCGGTGATTGCGCCAGCATCGCGCGCAGAAAGCCCTGCATGTCGGAATTGCGCCTGCCATGCACCAGCAGTCGGAAGCGATGGCGGCCGCGTACCAGCGCGATCGGCGCTTCGGCAGGACCGAGCACCGAAATACCCGAAACCTGCGGCGCCGCATTGCGCATGCCGCGCGCATGGGTCTCGGCATCCTGCCTACTGTCGGCCGAAACGATGATCGAGGCAAGCCGGCCGAAGGGTGGCAAGATGGCCCTCTCCCGCTCCGAAATCTCGCGCTCGTAAAAGGCGGTGGCATCGCCGGATACGATCGCCTGCATGACGGGATGCTGCGGCTGGTAGGTCTGCAGCAAGCCATGGCTCTTGAGGCCGGTTCGCCCGGCGCGTCCCGTCACCTGCGACAGGAGCTGGAACGTCCGCTCAGCGGCGCGCGGATCGCCATTCGCCAGGCCGAGATCGGCATCGACGATGCCGACCAGCGTCATCAGCGGAAAATTGTGCCCCTTGGCGACGAGCTGCGTGCCGATGACGATATCGGCCTCGCCCTTGGCGATGGCGTCGAGCTCCAGCCGCAGCCGCTTGACGCCGCCCATGATGTCGGAAGAGAGCACGATCGTCCGCGCCTCGGGGAAATGCCGCTCCACCTCTTCGGCAATGCGCTCGACGCCCGGCCCGCAAGCAACGAGATGGTCGAGCGTGCCGCATTCGGGACAGGCCTCCGGCGTGCGCTCGGCATAGCCGCATTGATGGCACTGGATCTGATTGCGGAAGCGGTGCTCCACCAGCCAGCTCGAACATTGCGGGCACTGGAAGCGATGGCCGCAGACGCGGCAGAGCGTCAACGGCGCATAGCCGCGCCTGTTGAGGAACAGCAGCGCCTGCTCGCCCTTGGCAACCGTCTTGCCGATCGCGCGGATCATCACGGGCGAAAGAAAACCGCCGCGCTCCGGCGCATGCCGGCGCATGTCGATCAGATGCAGATCTGGAAGGGCCGCATCGCCATAGCGCGTCGGCAAGTGGATTGTCGTGTAGCGCCCGCTCTGGCCATTGACCTGGCTCTCGACCGAAGGCGTCGCCGACACCAGCACGACCGGGAAATCGCCGATGCGGCCGCGCACCACAGCCATATCCCGTGCATTATAATAGACGCGATCCTCCTGCTTGTAGGCCGGGTCATGTTCTTCATCGACGATGATGAGCCCTAGATCCTCGAAAGGCAGGAACAGCGCTGAACGCGCCCCGGCCACGACCCTGACTTCGCCGGTAACGGCCTGGCGCCAGACCTTTTCTCGCATCTTCGGCGCAAGATCGGAATGCCATTCAGCCGGCTTGGCGCCGAAGCGATCCTGAAAGCGCTCCAGAAAACTTGCCGTCAACGCGATTTCCGGCAGCAGGATCAGCACCTGCTTGCCACGTCTCAGCGTTTCGGCGATGGCCTCGAAATAGACCTCCGTCTTGCCGGAACCGGTGACGCCGTCGATCAGGGAAACCGCGAACTCGCCCTTGCGCACATCGGCCAGGATCTCATCGGCAGCATCCTTCTGCGGCCCTTGCAACCGTGACGCGGTGAATTCCGGATCGGGCTTGGCGACGACGGGTGGCGGCGGCAGAAAGATCGTCTCGAAAATGCCCTGCGCAATTAGCCCGTCGACGACGCTGGTGGAGACACCGGCCGCATGCGCCAAGCCGAGCCGCGTCCACGAAAGCCCGTCGGCGGCAATCTCCATTACCTTGGCGCGCGCCGGCGTCATCCGTTCCGGCTGCCTGCCGATGAATCGCAGTCCCTCGACCATCGGTTCGGGATCGAAGGCGGCCGGCGCTCTCAGCGCCATGCGCGCCACCAACCCCGGCGGCGACAGCGTATAAGCGGCAACCCAATCGATGAAATCGCGCATATGCTTGCCGAGCGGCGGGCAATCGAACACATGGCTGATCGGCCGAAGCTTTTTCGGATCGACACCACCATCATCCTCGCCATCCCAGACCACGCCGATCACCTGCCGCGGCCCGAGAGGCACCTGCACGACAGAACCAGGCTCGACCGCCATGCCCTCGGGCACCGCATAGGAATAGGCCCGCGGCGCCGGCATCGGCACGAGAACGGGCACGGTACGGCTCATCACAGGCTTTGCAGGCGCCGCCTCGAAAAGCGCACCGAACAGATCGGAAGAATCTTTGCTCATTACGCCAGACCATGCCCCGGACGGACGCAAAAGAAAACCCGGATTGCCGGATTGCCGCTACTCATCGCCCTCATCAATCTCACCAGTCAGCCGCATGCCGTCGATCCAGGTGGAGCCGTCCTCACGGATCACCCGGCGCGGCTTCGCGCCGCAGCGCTCGCGCACGGCTTCGGCCAGACGTTCTGAATGGGTAACGATCCAGATCTGGCTCGTCTTTGCAGCCTCAGCGATCATGTCGGCAAGCGGCACCAACATATCTGGATGCAGGCTCGCCTCCGGCTCGTTGAGCGCGATCAGCGGCGGTAGGCGGTAGGACATCAAGGCGGCGGCAAGGCCGAGAAAACGGATCTGGCCATCGGAAAGCTCACGCGGCTGGAAGACGCGGTTCGGAAACTCGGGCAGCATCAGGCCGAAATCCGCCGTTTCCTGTGGCTCCGGCACGACGAGCCTGGCGCCGCCAAGCGCTGCGGCAAGAACCCGGTCCAGCTCCACGGTGTCTTCGCGCGTATGGACGAGGGTTGCGAAAACGGCGGCGATATTGGCGCCATCCTCATCCAGCATGGGAGAGGTCACAGCAAGACAAGGCGCACGCAGCGGCGAGCCGCGATCTGTGCGGAAGCCATGGTAGAATCGCCAGGCGTCGACGGCGCGCCGGAACGTGCCAACCTCCGGAAAATGACCGGCATCACCGAGTAATGCGACCGCGGTTTCGGAGGTCAGGGCGTTCTCGGGATGCGCCTGCATGCGGCCGCTCTCGCCGCGCACGGAAATGCCTGGCCCCTCGCGCTTCATCATCGTCACCGGCCGCCGCCCGGTCTCGACGGAAAGTTCCTCGGCCTTGACCTGCGGCTCCAATGGAAATCCGGCGGAGGCACAAGGCGGCCGCATGCCCGCTTCGATCCAGTAGCGAAAGGTCGCCGCCCGCTCCATGTCGAGCAGCTCGACATCGAAGCGGATGCGGGGGGACTCATGCGAACGCCGCTTGCCCGACCACATGGCAGAGAACATCCCGCCTTCGCTCGATATCTCGTGCGCCAGCCGCCCACGAACAGCAGCCTGCACCAGCTGCAGGGAGCGATAGAGATTGGACTTGCCGACACCGTTCTCGCCGATGAACAGATTGACATCCGAAAGATCCATGCGGATCGAGCGCAAGGAGCGATAATTGCGGGCAAACATGGAGCGAAGCTGCATGCGGAGGGTTTAGCCGATTCCGATATTAAAGAGAATGCGAAACCAGAGGCTCGTCCTGGTTCGGAGGGACGAGCGGCGAGAAGGTTGCGTTTCCATCCGCCGCAAGATCGAAGACGGTGTGCCTCTCCAGCACCTTCGTCACTTCGTTGACATCGCCGTCCAGATGCTCAACCGGGATGAGATTGCCGACAAGGAAATCGAACCGGTCGCCGCGCTTGTTGAGCAACTCGTGAAAGACCGTCATGTCGCGCAGCTCGGTCGACCATTTGGCGAACCAGTAGAACAGGCCGGAATTGCGTGCCGTCAGATGCACGGGCAGGATCGGCAGATTGTATTTACGTGCCAAGCCCACGGCCGAGGTCTTCCACGGGCGTTCGTTCAGCCTGCCGTTCGCCCAGTAGGCGATGCGGCCGGACGGGAAGAGCACAGTCACCTTGCCCTCCGCCACGGCGCGGTTGGTCAACTGAAGCGTCTCGCGCGTCTTCGGCTTGCTCTTATATTCCTCGCGCCACTCCACAGGGATGATCATCTCGGCAAAGCGCGGGTTGACGCGTACCGCATCGCGATTGGCAAAGATCATCATGTCGGGCCGGCGCGACTTCAGAAGATCGAAGACCGCAACGCCATCGGCGATGCCTGTGGGATGATTGCTGACGAGAATGAAGCCGCCCTTAGCCGGGATACGATCGGCATGGGTGACGCCGATGTCGAGCCGCAGCAGATCGCTCATATATTCGAAGCACTGAAAGCCGGAGAGCTTGGCGACATCGTCGGCGAATTCGATCGCCTTGTTGTAGCGCAGCAGCGTGTAGAGAAATGGGCGCATGAGCGGCCAGAGCGGATTACGCACGATCTTTTGCCCGCGCTCGGCGATGAGAGTATCGACAATATGTCCGGGCTGGCCCTGAGACACCAAAGCGATCGCTTCTGCAAGTTGTCCCAGTGCAGTTATCGAGCCGCGGCGCGCCATGAAGTGTCCTGAATGGTTGGGAGATATTCTATCGCAATCGAATATGATCGAAGCATGACAAGCGCCTCGCATATGGAAGGCGAACCATCCGAGATCCGGAATCGACCCATATGCAGTTTCATTGAAGTCCAGCTACTCCCCGCAGCACGAAGGGAAAACGCGCCGGAAGCAGCGGGAAAATTAGCGATTCCATAACCTTCCTTCCTTCAAAGTGGCAGAAGGAATCCGAATTTCAAGGGGTTTTCCACTGAACGAATTATTGATCATCGCCGACTCCAGGTTGATGGCAGAACGCAACCGCTGGCTAGATGCGCTTGGTCAGGAGCGGCGGCTCGCCGCCCACACGCTGAATGCCTATGAACGAGATACGCGGCAATTCTTGACCTTCCTCACCGGCCATCTCGGCGGTCCGGCAACGATCGAGGATATTCATGCGCTCCGTCCCGCCGACTTTCGTGCATTCCTTGCCGCCCGCCGCAAGGACGGCGCGGGCGCACGTTCGCTCGGCCGCAATCTTGCCGGGCTTCGCTCGCTGTTGCGCTATCTTGAGAAGAAGGGCCTTGTGAATGCCGCGGGTGCCGCTGCGGTCCGCTCGCCGAAACAGCCGAAATCGCTGCCGAAGCCCCTTTCCGACAAGCAGGCGATCACCGTCGTCAGTGACGAGGCGCAGCTGCACGAAGAACCATGGATCGCTGCGCGCGATGCCGCCGTGCTGACCCTGCTCTATGGCTGCGGTCTGCGCATTTCCGAAGCGCTGGATCTGAAACCGCAGGACTTTCCATCAGGAGCGACATCGCTGCGCATCACCGGCAAGGGCAACAAGACGCGACTGGTGCCGTTGCTTCCGATCGTTATCGAAGCGATCGATCAATATCGCAAGCTCTGCCCTTATCATCTCGAAACTGATGGCGCCCTCTTTCGTGGCGCGCGTGGCGGCAAGCTGCAGCCGGGCATCATCCAGCACGGCATGCAGAAACTGCGCGGCGCCTTCGGGCTGCCGGATACAGCAACACCGCACGCGCTCCGTCATTCCTTTGCCACTCACCTCCTGGCTGGCGGCGGCGATCTCAGAACCATCCAGGAACTGCTCGGCCACGCCAGCCTCTCGACGACGCAGGTCTATACCGGTGTCGACTCCTCGCGCCTGCTCGAAGTCTACGACCGCGCCCATCCCCGCGCGTAAGGCCGTTCGCGCGCATAAGAAAAGATTAACCTCTCGCGTTAAGGGAATTTCCGCCTCCCTCGCGTAAAGCAGAACCATGTCCCGGCATGCCCTCCGAAAGCCGCTTTCCGGCATTAGCGGTCATGCTCTCTGCGAATGGAAGATTCTGATGATTTCTGCCCTCGGATCCAAGACGATGCGGTCGATGAAGCCGACGCTTGGCGATATGCTGCTCTGGCTTGTAACCGCCCTTCCGCTGATGCTCGCAGTGCTGTTGGTCGCGACTATGCTGACGCTGCAGCCGGCTCATGCAGAAGGTGCAGTGTCCGACAGCTGCGGCGGCAAGGATCTGATGGCCGAACTTCAAAAGAACGATCCGGCGAAATACGCCTCCATCATCGCCGCCGGCGACAAGGTGGAGAATGGCAAGGGCATCTTCTGGAAGATCGAGAAGCCCGGCTTGAAGCCGTCCTGGCTGCTGGGCTCCATGCATGTTTCGGATTCGCGCGTGCTCACCATGCCGAGGGGCGCTGCAGACGCCGTTGCATCAGCCGATACGATCGTTGTCGAATCGGATGAGATCCTTGACGACAAGAAAGCCGCCGCTGCCCTTTTCGCCAATCCTTCGCTCACCATGCTCACCGACGGCTCGACCATCAGCCAGCATCTGTCGCCCGAAGACAATGCCCGGCTGGAAGCGGGCCTGAAAGCGCGCGGCATTGCGCTCGCTGCGGTTTCCCGCATGCAGCCCTGGCTGATCTCGAGCTCCTTCGAGATGACGGGCTGCGAGGTTCGCCGCAAGACGGCCGGTGCGAAATTCCTCGACCAGAAGCTGGCGGGCGATGCCGCGGCCGAGGGCAAGAAGGTCGTTGGCCTCGAAACGCTGGCAGAGCAGGCCAAGGCCATGAGCGATCTGCCGATCGCGCTTCATCTGAAATCGCTGATGCAGACGCTCGAACTGGGCGACAAGATCAACGACGTCAACGAAACGATGACAGGCCTCTATCTCGCCGGCAATATCGGCGCGATGATCCCGATGCTGAAGGTGATCGAACCGGACCAGAAGATCACCGATGCCGATACCGCCGCCTTCGAGCAGCGCATCATCCTCGACCGCAACAAGGTCATGGCCGAGCGCGCCGCGCCGGTTCTCGACAAGGGCAATGCCTTCATCGCCGTTGGCGCGCTTCACCTCGTCGGCGATCAGGGCCTCGTGGCGCTGCTACGCAAGCAGGGCTTTACTGTCACGGCGGTAAACTGACCGCTCGCAACCGCTTGCCGAGATCGGCAAGCATCGTCGCGACGATCAGGCGGTGGAATGGCGTGATGATGGCGAGATAGATCCGACCCAGCAATATGTTCCGCCGGACGAGCGTCGTGGCATCGACCAGCCGGCGCCCCTGATCGTCATCACGCACGTCGATAACGACCCGAAAATCGAGATGCCGATCATCGAAGCCGAGCACGACCTGATTGTCGGACTTGCTGACGACGGGAAAGAAGCCGATCTTTTCCAGCTCCTGTGCCCGAAGGTCGCTGCTGGATTTTAAGCCGAACAAACTGGTTATCGCATCGCGCACTCGTATCAGCAGCCGCGCCCAAATCGGAAAGCGGCTCAGCATCGATCGGGCGGCGGCGATGGCCGTCAGATCCGAGTTCGGGATACTCAGTTCGTAGCAGTCAGCCCAATCGGCATCCGGCAGCGCTGGATGCGGCATTAGGGGCTTCACCATCAAAGGCCTTGCAGACATGATTTCATCCGCCTTTATTCGACGGCTGCAGACTACCACACATTGCAATGCTACCCGACCAACAAAAGCCGGCTGCGGCAATTTGGCCGGCAGATAATGGCCTAACGCACGGCCGATCCATCCGCCGGCAATATCTTCAGCCGCCAGGAGGCATCAGGCTTCAGATAGGTTGTTGCGATGGCGCGGACATCCTCGGCGGTCACGGCTTCGTAGCCGCTGATGCTCCTGCGGATACGGTCGAGACGCCGAGGATCTCTCTGAGCATCGCGAAGATTCTGAACCCAATAGCCGTTGGTCTGCTGCGAACGCTTCACCGCTTCGATGATCGGAACCTTGGCCCGCGTCAGCTCATCAGGCGAAACATCTCCCTGACCGAGATCGGCGGCGATCTTATTCACCAGCTCAAAGAAGTGATCCACCTTGGCGGGTGTGGTTTCGACATAGAGATAGGCAAAACCATAGCCGGGGATCGACCTCGACAGATCGACCTCGCCCTGAGGGCTGTAGGTGGCGCCCTCGGCGATACGGAACTGGTCGATTAGGCGGTTCTGCAGGATCGCCCCGGCGACATTGGCAGCTGCGGCGCGCGGCAGATCCGAAAGGAAATCGCCGATCGGCATGGCGACGGCTGCACCGGCGCTGTCGCTGCGCCCATCGTGAAGGCGCACGACCGGATCGGCCGTCGGTGCCGGAAAATGCACGCCGGAACCGTCACTCTGTTTCCCTTCGTCGCCGCGAACCGGCAAGGCGCCAAAGGTCTGCGCGGTCAAGCGAATGACGTCATCGGCCTCGACATCGCCGGCGATGATGACCTCGATCGGTCCCTTCGAAAGAGCGGGCTGCAGGAGGCCCTCGAAATCTTCCAGCTTCGCATCCATCAACTGCGTCCGGTCCGGAAATGCCCAGCGCGGATCGCCGGAATGCAAGAGGCCCGAAAGGTCGCGGCCGACCACGCTGCCTGGCGTCGCCTGAAGCTGGGGAAGCATGTTCAGATAGGCTTGCTGGACCCGTTTGAAGACATCCGGACGATAGGCCGCATCGGAGACGTACGCCGTCAACAGCTGCAATTGCGTTTGCAGATCGCGCGGCTGCGTCGTACCTTCGAATTTGAAAGCGGCATCCTGAATGGCGAAATCAATGCTCACGACCTTCGCGGCAAAAGCCTTCTGAATGTCGTCGTAGCTGATGGCTTTCAGGCCGGATAGCGGCAGAGCCGGCGCCGCCCAAATCGGCAGCGGGCGATCGTTCGGCAGGTCCAGCCGGCCACGGCCGACTTCTGCGCGCACCAAAATCTCGTCAGCGCGATATTTCGTCGGCTTAACGGTCAGGCGGACGCCATTGGCGAAACGCACCATCGTAACGCCGAGATCATCGACCGTACGGCGTTCGACGATATCGCCGGGCTTGCCGAAATCGGTGTAGGGCCACGCGACCGAAGCCGCCTGTTCCGGTGCCTTTACCGCCACGGCGCGCGATTCGGCATAGGCTTTCTCGACAGCGGCATCGCCGCCTTCGGGCGTTTGCGGGATTTGCAGGACCAGCTGCGGGCCATTGCCGGTAAAGACGCGCTGAAGAACCTGGTTGACCTCTTCCGCCCGCAGGTCTTTCATCGCGGCATCAAACAGCGCCAGATCTTCCGCAGGCGAGGTGAAAACCATGTTTTCGCCGACGCTCCAGTTGAGCGAACCGGCAATATCCGGGCTCGTGCGCGTCGCGGCACCGCTCGCGGCTGCCTGGAGGGTGGAGCGATATTCGGCGATTTCCCTGTCGATCTCGCTCTGGTCGGCACCGAACTGCGCTAGGCGGCGCTGCTCCTGATCGATAGCGGCCAGGGCAGCCTGCCACTTCGCGGGATCGCTATCGGCGGAAACCATCGCCACATGGGCCGATTTCAGCAGATCCTGCGCACCGGCCTGCGCGCTGACGAAGGGCGGATTGGGCTGCTGTGCCAAAACTGACAGGCGCCGGTTGAGAACGGCGAGGCCGATATCCTCCACCAGCTGCGAGCGGCGCTTGGCAGCCGTATCCGGCGATGCGTCGTAGGCCCGTGTCCAGGCAAGCTGCACGCGGGTCGCGCCACCCGGCACGATGACCGTCCCGACGCGCTCTCCATGGCTTTGGAGAGTGCCGAGATCAGGGTCTGCGGGTGCAGCTGCGGCGGTGACCCAATTGCCGAAGCGGTTGCGGATATCGGCTTCGATGGCGGCCGCATCGATATCGCCGACGACAATCAGAGTGGCGCGATCGGGGCGATAATAGCTGCGGTAGAAATCCCGCAGCAGATCGACCGGAGCGTTGCTGATAATATCGGTCTTGCCGATGGGCGGACGCTGCGGCACACGCTGCCCTGGCAGCAGCTGAGCAAGCAAACCGGTCCCGCCGCGATATTGCGGCGCGTCGCGCAGCTTCTCTTCCGAAAGGATGACGCCGCGTTCGCGGTCGAAGGCGCCGGCATCGAGCGTCAGTTCGCTCGCCGTCTCGCGCATCAGCATCAGGCCGGTCGAAACCGTCTCCGGATTGGCTTCCGGCAGATCCAGCGCATAAACAGTTTCGCCATAGCTCGTCGACGCATTGGTATCCGCGCCGAAGGCAAGACCGAGACGCTGAAGGGTGCGCACCATCTCGCCTTCCGGCACATGGGTCGAGCCCTTGAAGGCCATATGCTCGAGGAAATGCGCCAAGCCCTGTTGGTCGTCGCGCTCCTGCAAGGAGCCAGCGCCGATACGGAAGCGGATCGCCACCTGACCGGCCGGTGTTGCATTGTGCATGACGGCATAGCGCATGCCGTTCGGCAAAGTCCCAAAGCGAATTCCCTGCTCCACCGGCAGATCGCTTGCCGCCTGAGGCCAGCTGGCGACAGGCGTTTCCGCATAGGCGGGAGCCGCAACGGTAACGAGGAGTGCGAGCGCTGTCGCAACGAAAAGTTTCAGGGATAGGCGGCCGGCTGGGTTTTGACGTGACATGCTTGCTTTGTTGGTGAGAACGATTGGATGATGCGATGCACGGGAGCCCGTACATCGCATCATCAGGCAAGCATTGCAATCCCGGCGCTTGTTACCCCGGGACGGTCCGATCTTACATATGGATCGGCTTGAAGAAGGTCGCGAGCGTGGCTTCCTTGACAGCTTCCGACATTGTGGGATGCGCGTGGCAGGTGCGACCGAGATCCTCCGACGAGCCGCCGAATTCCATCAGCACGACGATCTCGTGGATCATCTCGCCGGCGCCGAAGCCGACGATATGGCCGCCGAGCACGCGATCGGTTTCCTTGTCGGCGAGGATCTTGACGAAACCGTCCGTCGCCAGCATGGCGCGGGCGCGGCCGTTGGCGGAGAACGGGAACTTGCCGACCTTGTAGGCGATGCCTGCAGCCTTCAGCTCTTCCTCGGTCTTGCCGACGGAGGCGACTTCCGGCTGCGTATAGACGACGCTCGGGATGACGTCGTAGTTCACATGGCCGGCCTGGCCAGCGAGGATTTCCGCAAGCGCCACGCCCTCATCTTCCGCCTTGTGGGCGAGCATCGGACCCTTTACGACGTCGCCGATAGCATAGATGCCGGCGACGTTGGTCTTGAAGTGACCGTCGATCTCGACGCGGCCGCGATTGTCGAGAGCAACGCCGGCTTCTTCGAGGCCGAGGCCGGCCGTGTAGGGCTTGCGGCCGGTGGCAACGAGAACGACATCGGCGTCAAGCACGACCTTGTCGCCGCCCTTGACCGGCTCGAAGGTGACCTTCGCGCCGTTGCCGGTTTTTTCCACGCCGACGACCTTGGCGCCGAGATGGAACTCAAGACCCTGCTTGGCAAGCATGCGCTGGAACTGCTTGGAGACTTCACCGTCCATGCCGCCGAGGATGGTGTCGAGATATTCGACGACGGTGACCTTGGCGCCGAGGCGCGACCAGACCGAGCCGAGCTCGAGGCCGATGACGCCGCCGCCGACCACGATCATCTTGCCCGGCACCTTGTCGAGCGCGATGCCACCGGTCGAGGAGATGATGACCTTCTCGTCGATCTCAAGCGGAACGCCCGGAATGCCGGCAACGTCGGAGCCGGTGGCGATGACGATATTCTTGCCTTCGATCTCGGTCACCTTGCCATCTTCGGCCGTGACGGAAACCTTGCCGGCCGAAACGATCTTGCCGGTGCCCTGGAAGGCATCGATCTTGTTTTTCTTGAAGAGGAAGGCGACGCCATCGACGTTCGACTTCACGGTCGCATCCTTGTGCGCCAGCATCTTTTCAAGATTGAGCTTCGGTGCGCCGACTTCGACGCCGAGCGCATCCATGCCATGGCCGGCATGATGGAACACTTCGGAAGCGTGAAGCAGCGCCTTGGACGGAATGCAGCCGACATTGAGGCAGGTGCCGCCATACGTCGCGCGCTTTTCGACGACCGCGACCTTCAGGCCGAGCTGCGCTGCTTTGACTGCGCAGACATAGCCGCCGGGGCCGGTTCCGATAATGATCACATCGTAGGACATGTTTTAATTTCCTTGTTTTGTATCTTTGTTAGTCAGTCGCCCGTGCCAAGGCGAGGCGGATGCCGAAGCCGACAAGCGCCGCTCCGGTGACGCGGTTGAACCATTTACCCGATGCTATGAAACGATCGCGCACCGGCTTGACGGTGAAGAAGGTGGAAACGCCGGCAAACCAGGCGACAAGCGCCGTTGCCATGCCGATGCCGTAGCTGAACTGGATGAGCGCCGGCGTATCGTGATGGACGAGCGTCGAAAACAGCGACAGGAAGAACAGCACCGGCTTCGGGTTCAGCGCATTGGTGATGAAGCCCGTCGCCAGGCAGCGCCAGACGGAAACCGGCTTGCAATCTTCCTCGGTGATCTCGACATCCTTCACCTGAAAGCCGGATTGGCGGAAGGACTTGAAGCCGAGATAGACGAGATAGGCCACGCCTGCCCATTTGATCAGGCTGAACAGGACAAGCGACTGCGACACGATCAAGCCAAGGCCGAGAATGGTGTAGCTGATGTGGAAGAGCAGCGAGAAGCCCATACCAAGGCCTGTCATCATGGCGGCGCGGCGGCCATGCACGATGCTCTGGCGCAGGATCACGGCAAAATCGGCGCCCGGAATGACGATGAAGATCGAGAACACCGCCATCAGGCCGAGGAATTCGAGAATATATGGCATCTATCGTCCCTTTCCGATCAGCGACCGCCGCTCACGTCGAGCACGGCACCGGTTATATAGGATGCATGCGGGCTCAGCAGGTAGAGGATGGCATCCGCGACCTCATCAGCCGTTCCCGAGCGCTTCATCGGCAATTGCGGCGCGATATCGCGCGCCCGATCCGGCAGTCCGGCGGCCGCGTGGATATCGGTATCGATGATGCCGGGCCGCACCGCATTCACCCGAATGCCTTCCGCCGCCACCTCGCGTGCAAGCCCGACAGTGAACGTATCGATCGCGCCCTTGGAAGCGGCATAGTCGACATATTGCCCGCCACCGCCAAGCGTCGCCGCCATGGAGGAGACGTTGACGATCACTCCGCCCTTGCCGCCATGCCGGGTCGACATGCGGCGCACGGCTTCGGCCGCCGCCAGCATCGAACCGGTGACATTGATGCGAAACATGCGGTCGATCCGCTCCGGCGTCATTTCATCCAGGCGCTGGATGACATCGACGATGCCGGCATTGTTGACGAGCCCGTCGATGCGGCCGAAATGCGCGTCGACCTTGGCGAAGATGGCTTTGATATCCTTGGGCTTGCCGACATCGCCGGCAACTGCGATCGCCTGGCCGCCGGCGTCAACGATCGTCCCCACCACAGCCTCGGCCGCATCCTTGTTGGACGCATAATTGACCGCAACTGCCCAGCCATGCTGAGCGGCTGCCAGACAAACCGCGGCACCGATGCCGCGGCTGCCGCCGGTCACGAGAAGAACAGGTGTGTCGTCGGTCATTGATTGCATCCTTTCAGACTAAGGACATCCCAGGGTGCGACAGTTGCCTTGCCCTTGCCCCAGAGGGACGACTTCTGGATCGAGGGGCCGAGCGCCGGCAGGAACAGCCGATCCGCCGCGCTCTCGCCTTCTCCCGGCAATGCACGGATATGGCCTTTCAGATCCGAGGCATAGACCATGCCCTGCCACACGGTGCAGGCCCTGAGGTCGGCTCCCGTTACATCCCCTTCAGGACATTCGAACATGATCCGCCCATCGGCGCGCAGATGGTCGTCCGTGCGCATCACGATCCCATCGGCCACGATATTGGTGTTGCGCACTGCGAGCTTGAATCTGTTGCTGACGGATGATTCCGAGCCCATGGGCTCGAAGCGCAGCTCATAGGCATTGTCCATATCGACATAGACAGCCTTTTCCTGCACGCATTCTTCCGCATAGGCAGGCACGGGATTGACCGCGCAGGCCACCATTATCCAAGGCATCGAGGCCAGTCGGATCATCGCGGTTGCGATCGGCATCGTCATTGCCCTCCCGGCTCGCGCCGGCCGTCGGCATTTTCCATGACGCCGAAATCGGTGAACAGAACCAGCGGCCTGCCGGCGGCATCCAGCCCCCAAAAAACCGGATAGAAGCCATCACCCCAGCCGCTCGAGAAGATGGCGACGTTGCCGCGCTTGTCCGATATCGGCCGATGTAAGACGTAGTCGTCGTTATTCGGCTGCAGCTCGGAGGCCAGAACGTCATCATAGTAGTTGATATCCGACGATGACTTCCCTGCCTGGACCTGCTTTTCGCGCTCCTGGATCAGCGCGAAGGTGTCGGCATCCATGTAGCAGCCAAGACCAGCATCGACCGGATAACCGAAGAACTCATCATTCTTCAACGAGTTGATATCCTGGCCGGGGACCACGGCCAATTCCCAGCGCACCGGCTTGCCCTCGGCAAAACGCATGCTGGCGGCAGCGATGCGGCCGAAGGCTTGATACAAGGTAACGGGATAATCGCCGGGAGAAACGGTGCGAGTAAATGCGGCGCGGTCAGGCCCGACGAGCGGGTCGCTGGCGACGATGCGCCCGGAGATCAGTTCCACCTTACCGATGTGCAGGACATTGATCGAGCGGGCGGCAAGATCGGCGTCGCCAAGCGACGCCAGATCGAGATTGCTGCTGAGTTTGGAAATGTCGAGCTCCGCCGCGCCGGCGGAGGATGGCACCCATGCGGCGACGGCGCATAGCAATCCGCGCAGCGTCCGCATGGGCCATGTCGACATGATCCAACGCTCCCCTTAGAGATCGAGAACGAGACGTTCCGGATCTTCCAGGCTTTCCTTGACACGCACGAGGAAGGTTACCGCTTCCTTGCCGTCGACGATGCGGTGATCGTAGGAGAGCGCCAGATACATCATCGGACGGATGACGACCTGGCCGCCGATGGCGACAGGACGCTCCTGGATCTTGTGCATGCCGAGAATGCCCGACTGCGGCGCATTCAGGATCGGCGAGGACATCAGCGAACCGTAGACGCCGCCATTGGTAATGGTGAAGGTGCCCCCCTGCATGTCGGCCATCGCCAGCGTACCGTCGCGAGCCGCCTTCGCCAGACGGCCGAGTTCCTTCTCGACTTCCGCGATCGACATCTGGTCGGCGTCGCGGATGACGGGAACGACAAGACCCTTGTCGGTGCCGACAGCCATGCCGACGTGGCAGTAGTTCTTGTAGATGATGTCGGTGCCGTCGATCTCGGCGTTGACAGCGGGCAGTTCCTTCAGCGCATGGGTGACGGCCTTGGTGAAGAAGCCCATGAAGCCGAGCTTCACGCCATGCTTCTTCTCGAAGATGTCCTTGTACTTGTTGCGCAGGTCCATGACGGCCTTCATGTCCACCTCGTTGTAGGTGGTAAGCATGGCAGCGGTATTCTGCGCATCCTTGAGGCGCTTGGCGATCGTCTGACGCAGGCGCGTCATCTTGACGCGCTCTTCGCGGTTGACGTCCTCGACAGCGGTCGGCGCGCGGGCAGCAACCGGTGCTGCCGGTGCGGCGGCCGGCGCCGATGCAGCCTTGGCAACGGCAGCGATCACATCGCCCTTCAAGACCTGGCCGCGCTTGCCGCTGCCTTCGACCTGATCGGCGGAGAGGTTGTTTTCAGCAAGCAGCTTGCCGGCAGCCGGAGCCGGCGGCATGGAGGAAGCCGGAGCGGAAACGGCGGGAGCGGCAACCGGTGCAGCGGCGGCGGGTGCCGGAGCAGCAGCAGCGGCAGCGGGTGCGGCAGCCTGTGCCGGAGCGGCAGCAGCGCCGTTGCCGGCGGAGATCTGGCCGAGCAGCGCACCGAGACCCACGGTTTCGCCGGCCTGGGCAACGATTTCGGAAAGCGTGCCGGCAGCAGGCGCCGGAACTTCGATCGTCACCTTGTCGGTTTCAAGTTCGAGAAGCGGCTCATCGGCCTTGATGGCATCGCCGACCTTCTTGAACCAGGTACCGACGGTCGCTTCGCTGACGGATTCGCCGAGGGTAGGAACGCGGATTTCAGTGGCCATTGTTCAAATCCTGATTTTTCGTCTTTATGAGTTGGATGGAATTCCGGCGACAGAGGACCGGAGAATGAGTGAGGGCATCGGCGAGATTTCGATACGGAAACCGAGCCCGGCGAGTAGGACGGGATCGGCATCGCCAAGCGAATTGGCCGCATCGGCATTCTCGACGTCGACGACAGCCACGCCGAAAGCACCATCGGCCGCGAAGACCGGGCCGACGACAATTGCCGTCCCGGCATTCGCATGTTCTCGCCAATAGCCGGCGTGTTGCTGCATGGCGGCCATCTCCTCCTCCGTGGCGTCATGCGGGAAGCTGGGGCGCGGCGGCACAAGTTTCAGATGAAAATAGGCCATCGCGCAACCCCTCAACCGCCAAGCGCGTCCTCAAGGAACGCCGCAAGCTGCGACAGATGCTTGGACATCAGGCCCGTCGCCGGAGAGGCGGCGGCCGGACGGCCGGTGTAGCGAACGCGCTGGTACTTCGCATCGATATGGGCAAGCACCCATTCCAGATACGGATCGATGAAGGACCATGCGCCCATGTTCTTCGGCTCTTCCTGGCACCAGACCATTTCCGCATTGCGGAAGCGGCTGAGCTCGTTGATGAGCGCCTTGGCCGGGAACGGATAGAGCTGTTCGATGCGCAGCAGGTAGATATCGTCGATGCCGCGCTTCTCACGCTCTTCCAGCAGATCGTAATAGACCTTGCCCGAGCAGATGACGACGCGACGGATCTTGTTGTCCTTCTGCAGCTTGATCGGGCTGTCCTTGATCAGCTCCGCATCATCCCAGAGCAGGCGATGGAAGGAGCTTTCGCCGGCCATCTCCGCAAGGGTCGATACGGCGCGCTTGTGGCGCAGCAGCGACTTCGGCGTCATCAGGATCAGCGGCTTGCGGAAGTCGCGCTTCAGCTGACGGCGCAGAATGTGGAAGTAGTTCGCCGGCGTTGTGACGTTGGCGACCTGCATGTTGTCTTCGGCGCAGAGCTGCAGATAGCGTTCCAGGCGAGCCGAGGAGTGTTCCGGACCCTGGCCTTCATAGCCATGCGGCAGCAGGCAGACCAGACCCGACATGCGCAGCCACTTGCGTTCACCCGACGAGATGAACTGGTCGAACACGACCTGCGCACCATTGGCGAAGTCGCCGAACTGGGCTTCCCAGAGGGTCAGCGCGTTCGGACGGGCAAGCGAGTAACCGTATTCGAAGCCGAGAACCGCCTCTTCCGAGAGCATCGAGTTGATGACTTCGTAACGGGCCTGGGTCGGCGAGAGATTGGCGAGCGGAATGTAGCGCTCTTCGGTCTCCTGATCGTAGAGAACCGAGTGGCGCTGCGAGAAGGTGCCGCGTTCGCAGTCCTGACCGGACAGGCGGATCTTGTGGCCTTCGACCACGAGAGAACCGAAAGCCAGGGCCTCCGCCATCGCCCAATCGATGCCCTCGCCGGTCTGCACCATGTTAGCGCGGTTTTCCATGAAGCGCTGGATGGTGCGGTGCGCATGGAAGCCGGCCGGGATTTCCGACAGCTTGCGGCCGATTTCCTTCAGCGACTTCATCGGCACGGCGGTCTTGCCGCGGCGCTGCTCGTCGGCATTGTCGGCCGTGTGCAGGCCGGACCACTCACCGTCAAGCCAGTCGGCCTTGTTCGGCTTGTAGGACTGGCCGGCCTCGAATTCCTGCTCGAGATGAGCGCGCCAGTCGGCCTTCATCTTCTCGACTTCGCCTTCGGTCAGCACGCCTTCGCTGATCAGCCGCTGCGAATAGATCTGCAGTACCGTCTTGTGGGCGCGGATGACCTTGTACATGTTCGGCTGCGTGAAGGACGGCTCATCGCCTTCATTGTGGCCGTAACGGCGGTAGCAGAAGAGGTCGACCACGACCGGCTTGTGGAACTTCATGCGGAATTCGGTCGCGATCTTCGCGGCATAAACAACCGCTTCCGGATCGTCGCCGTTGACGTGGAAGATCGGCGCCTCGATCATCTTGGCGACGTCGGACGGATAGGGCGACGAGCGCGAGAAGGCCGGATTGGTGGTGAAACCGATCTGATTGTTGATGATGACGTGCATCGTGCCGGCAACGCGGTGGCCGCGCAGACCGGAGAGGCCGAGGATTTCGGCAACGACGCCCTGGCCGGCGAAAGCCGCGTCACCATGGATGAGCAGCGGCACGACCTTGGCGCGTTCGGACAGCGGTATGATATCGCCGTCCCATTGGGTGGCGCCCATATCCTGCTTGGCGCGGGCCTTGCCCATGACCACCGGGTTGACGATTTCGAGGTGCGACGGGTTTGCCGTTAGCGACACGTGCACCTTGGCGCCGTCGAAATCACGGTCCGAGGAGGCCCCGAGATGGTACTTCACGTCGCCCGAGCCTTCGACTTCGTCCGGCGCGTAGGAGCCGCCCTTGAACTCGTGGAAGATGGCGCGATGCGGCTTGCCCATGACCTGGGAGAGCACGTTCAAACGGCCGCGATGGGCCATGCCGAACACGGCTTCGCGAAGACCGAGCTGGCTGCCGCTCTTGAGGATCTGTTCTAGCGCCGGGATCAGCGACTCACCGCCGTCGAGGCCGAAGCGCTTGGTACCCTTGAATTTGACGTCGAGGAACTGCTCATAGCCCTCTGCTTCGATAATCTTCTGAAGGATGGCCTTCTTGCGCTCGGGATTGAAGGCGATGCCCTTGTCCGGACCTTCGATGCGCTCCTGAATCCAGGCCTTTTCCTCCGGATTGGAGATGTGCATGAATTCGACGCCGAGGGTGGAGCAGTAGGTGCGCTCAAGGATCTCGATCATCTCGCGAATGGTCGCGAATTCGAGGCCGAGCACGTTGTCGATGAAGATCTTACGGTCGAGGTCGGCCTCGGTGAAGCCGTAAGCTTCCGGCGACAGTTCCTTGTAGTCTTCGACCGGGGCCGCAATGCCGAGCGGATCGAGCTTGGCATGCAGATGACCGCGCATGCGATAGGCGCGGATCATCATGATGGCGCGGACGGAATCGCGCGTCGCCTGCAGGACGTCGGTCGCGCTCGCCGGCGCTCCGGCGGTTTCGGCCTTGGCCTTCAGCTTGGTTTCGATGACCTTTTCGACAACGCCCCAGTCGCCATCGAGCGCGGAGACGAGATCGCCCTTTGCCGGGATCGGCCAGTTCTTGCGCTGCCAGGAAGCGCCCTTGGCCGCCTTCTTCACATCGTCGGGACTATCCTCGAGCGCCTTGAAGAACGACCGCCACTCGTCGGAGACCGATGAAGGATCGTCCTCGTAGCGCGCGTAGAGCTGCTCGATATAGGCAGCATTGGCGCCATCCAGGAACGAGGTGATCTGAAATTGCTCGTTGGCTTCTTGCCTTGCCATGGTGAATCTGCGGGCGCTCTCGCCCGTCTCCCAACTTGTTTGCATTGCCGGTTTTCGGGTTCCCGGCGACCGTATTTCGTCTGAGGCCATCAAGGCCGTCGGTATGCACTTGTGAATTCTGAAACCGGACGGGACAAGGCGACTGCCGCCCCGTCCGGCCTTGCTATAGGTAGGCTCAGCCCTTCAGGACTTCCACCAGCGTCTTGCCGAGACGCGCCGGCGACGGCGACACGCGGATGCCTGCCGATTCCATCGCTGCGATCTTGTCTTCCGCGCCACCCTTGCCGCCGGAAATGACGGCGCCGGCATGGCCCATCGTGCGGCCGGGAGGTGCCGTGCGGCCGGCGATGAAGCCGACCATCGGCTTCTTGCGGCCCTTCTTGGCTTCGTCCTTGAGGAACTGTGCGGCGTCTTCTTCAGCCGAACCGCCGATTTCGCCGATCATGATGATCGACTTGGTTTCGTCGTCGGCGAGGAACATTTCAAGGACGTCGATGAATTCGGTGCCCTTGACCGGGTCGCCGCCGATGCCGACAGCCGTCGTCTGGCCGAGACCTTCATTGGTGGTCTGGAACACGGCTTCATAGGTCAGAGTGCCGGAACGCGAGAGAACGCCGACGGAGCCTTTCTTGAAGATGGAGCCCGGCATGATGCCGATCTTGCATTCGTTCGGGGTGAGCACGCCCGGGCAGTTCGGACCGATCAGGCGCGACTTCGACTTGATCAGACGATCCTTGACCTTGACCATGTCGGCAACCGGGATGCCTTCCGTGATGCAGACGATAAGCGGGATCTCGGCGTCGATCGCTTCGAGGATCGCGGCTGCGGCGCCTGCCGGCGGCACGTAGATGACCGAGGCGTTAGCGCCGGTCGCATCCTTGCCTTCGGCGACGGATTTGAAGATCGGCAGCTTTTCGCCGTCCTTGCCGGTCCAGGTTTCACCGCCCTTGGAAGGGTGGATACCGCCGACCATCTTCGTGCCGTGATAGGCGAGCGCCTGTTCAGTGTGGAAAGTGCCGGTCTTGCCGGTCAGGCCCTGAACCAGAACCTTGGTGTCTTTGTTGATGAGAATAGACATGCGAGGCCTTTGTTACGAGAGGTTGGAAGACGCGGAGGCAACGCGACGGTACAAGCCGCTGACGACCTCCTGCCATGTATCGCTGCCGGCGGGCGAGAACGTGACGCCCATGCGGTAGCAGTCTTCATTTTCGAACTGGAAGAGAGTGCGTTGCGCACCGCGCGGCGAAACTCGGGTCAGGACAAGCTTATCGTCGATCCACTCGCCGGAAGCCGGCGCGGCGGGCACAAAGCCCACCGTATCGAACTGATAGAGCTTATAGGCCTGATCCGCTCCGTCGAAGCCGAGAATATTCCGGGCTTCGAACGAGGTTTCGCCATCGCGCGTCTGCACGTAGCGCTGTTCGACGAAAAATCCGCCGAACAGACACTCGGCCGTGAGCCGCGCGGTTGCCGTGCCTTCCTTCGTCCAGGCCGAGGCCGCGATATGCTCTTCCCCTTCCCAGGTGCCGGCAAAGGCACCGAGGCGGAGATGAGCAGCCGTTGGAGCGAAGGAAGCAGCCATCCCGATCAGCCCTTGACTGCCTTCACGATCTTCTGGGCGGCATCGTCCAGGTCATCTGCGGAGATGACGTTGAGACCGGATTCGTTGATGATCTTCTTGCCGAGCTCGACATTGGTGCCTTCGAGGCGAACGACGAGCGGAACCTTCAGACCGACTTCCTTGACGGCTGCAAGCACGCCTTCGGCAATGACGTCGCACTTCATGATGCCGCCGAAGATGTTGACCAGAATGCCCTGGACAGCCGGATCGGCAGTGATGATCTTGAAGGCGGCCGTGACCTTTTCCTTGGAAGCGCCACCGCCGACATCGAGGAAGTTCGCCGGCTCAGCGCCGTAGAGCTTGATGATGTCCATGGTTGCCATGGCGAGACCGGCGCCGTTGACCATGCAGCCGATGTTGCCGTCGAGGGCGACATAGGCGAGATCGTATTCGTGGGCTTGGATTTCCTTCTCGTCTTCTTCGGTCGTATCGCGCAGCGCGCGGATGTCTTCATGACGGAAGAGCGCGTTGCCGTCGAAGGAAACCTTGGCGTCGAGAACGCGAAGGCGGCCGTTGGTCATGACGATCAGCGGGTTGACTTCGAGGAGCGCCATGTCCTTCTCGACGAAAGCCTTGTAGAGGATCGGGAAGAGCTTGGCGGCATCTTCGCGGGCAGCGCCCTCAAGCTTCAGCGCGTCGGAAAGAGCAGCCGTGTTGGCAGCCGTCACACCCGTCGACGGGTCGATAGCGACGGTGATGATCTTTTCCGGCGTGTCATGCGCAACGGTCTCGATGTCCATGCCTCCTTCGGTCGAAACGACGAAGGCAACCTGACCGACGGAACGGTCGACCAGGATCGAGAGGTAAAGTTCGCGGTCGATGTCGGCGCCGTCTTCGATGTAGAGGCGGTTGACCTGCTTGCCGGCCGGGCCGGTCTGCTTGGTGACCAGCGTGTGGCCGAGCATTTCCTTGGCGTTGGCGACGACATCGTCAACCGACTTGGCGAGACGAACGCCGCCCTTGGCGTCCGGACCGAGTTCCTTGAACTTGCCCTTGCCGCGGCCGCCAGCGTGAATCTGGCTCTTGACGACGTAAAGCGGGCCTGGAAGCTGTTTGGCAGCAGCAGCGGCTTCATCGGCGGAGAAGATGGCAACGCCGTCCGCGACGGGTGCGCCATAGCTCTTCAGCAGCGCCTTGGCCTGGTATTCATGAATGTTCATGGGTCTATCCCTGTTGGAACGCGGAAATTACTTCAGCGACGGCGCGATCGTGGCGCAGGCTTCGCAAAGACCCGCAACGGCTGCGACCGACTTGTCGAAGGCTTCCTTTTCAGCCTTGTTCAGGTCGATTTCGATGACGCGCTCGATGCCGCCGGCACCGATGACGGTGGGAACGCCGACATACATGTCCTTGACGCCGTACTGGCCATCGAGGTGCGCGGCGCAGGGCAGGACGCGCTTCTTGTCCTTGAGGTAGGACTCGGCCATGGCGATGGCGGACGCGGCCGGAGCGTAATAGGCAGAACCGGTCTTGAGCAGGCCGACAATCTCGGCGCCGCCGTCACGGGTGCGCTGGATGATTTCTTCGAGGCGCTCGGCGGTCAGCCAGCCCATGTTGACGAGATCCGTCAGCGGGATGCCGGCAACGGTGGAGTAGCGGGCGAGCGGAACCATCGAGTCGCCGTGGCCGCCGAGAACGAAAGCCGTGACGTCTTCGACCGATACGTTGAATTCCTTGGCGAGGAAGAGGCGGAAGCGCGAGCTATCGAGCACGCCAGCCATGCCCACGACCTTGTTGGTCGGCAGGCCCGAGAATTTCTGCAGCGCCCAGACCATGGCGTCGAGCGGATTGGTGATGCAGATCACGAAAGCATTCGGGGCATACTTCTTGATGCCGGCGCCGACCTGTTCCATGACCTTGAGGTTGATGCCGAGAAGATCGTCACGGCTCATGCCCGGCTTGCGGGGAACGCCTGCCGTGACGATGCAGACGTCAGCGCCTTCGATCGCGGAATAGTCGCTGGCGCCCGTGAGATTGGCGTCGAAGCCTTCGACCGGAGAAGACTGGGCAATGTCGAGACCCTTGCCCTGAGGAATGCCGTCCGCGATGTCGAACAGGACGATGTCGCCCAGTTCCTTCAGGCCGGCGAGATGCGCCAGCGTGCCACCAATCATGCCAGAACCAATAAGTGCGATCTTGTTGCGCGCCATTTCGGTGTATCCTTTGCGATCAAAATCCGTGGCGGGACACCGTGACAGGCATCCACAATAGCCGCCAATCGCATAGACCCAAAGGTCGAAATTGGCAATTGATTATTTTGAGATCAGGAATTTCAATCGGTTAGATCGAAAAATTCTTACGTAAACGTAAGATGCTCTGTCACCGAATTGTTACTCGGCGGCACGCCTGGCCGGAGGCTGAGCCAGATATTCGGCGCTCCGCATCTCGAAAAGCCGCGATGCCGTGCGGTCAAATTCGAAGCCTTCCGTCCCCCGCCGCTCCTCGAGTAGATCTTCCGGCATGGTAGCCGCGGAGATGTAGAGACGGATATTATGATCGTAGAGCGTGTCGATCAGAATGATAAAACGCTTCGTCTGGTTGCGCTTGTCCGGCCTGAGCTTCGGCACGCGATCGAGGAAGATCGTATCGAACCGTTCGGCGATGGCGAGGAAATCGGCAGGCCCGAGCGGCGCGTCGCAGAGATCGGCGAAGGAAAAGCGCGCCATGCGGTCGACGGCCAGAGGCACATGGATGGAGCGCCCCTTCATCGGGATCTCCATCGGCTGCGCCTTGCGCCCATGCAGCGCCTGCATCCAGGAGGCATCCATCGCCATGTCGGTGCGCTGGTCCAGTGGCGTCAGATAGACGGGCTGGCTGTTCAGCTTCTCCATGCGATAGTCGGTCGGCGAGTCCAGCGTCACCACATCGACATGCTTCTTGAGGAGATCGATGAAGGGCAGAAAGAGGCCGCGATTGAGCCCGTCGCGATAGAGATTATCGGGTTCGACATTCGAGGTGGCGATCAGCACGCAGCCGAGCGAGAACAGTTCGGAAAACAGCCGCGATAGGATCATCGCGTCGGCAATGTCGGTCACCGTGAATTCGTCGAAGCAAAGCAGTTCGGCTTCGGCATAGAGATCGGCGGCGACAGGTAGTATGGGATCGGCCTGCTTGGTCTCGCCATTCTTGAATTTCAGCCGCTGCGCCGCGATGCGATTGTGCACATCGGTCATGAACTCGAAGAAATGCGCCCGGCGTTTCTTCTGGCAGGGCGCCATCGAGAAGAACATGTCCATCAACATGGTCTTGCCGCGCCCGACGCTGCCGTGAATATAGAGGCCCTTGATCGTCTCGACCGACTTCTTGCGGGCAGCAAACATCCAGCCGAGCGCGCTGGATTTTGCGGCGGGCCGCTTGCGCTTGAGATCGGCAAGCACCCGGTCCAACATCTTCGCCACATCCATCTGCGCCGAATCCACCTGGAGGGATCCGGACGCCGTCAGCGCCTTCAGCTGTTCGCAGACGCTGAGCGAATAATCTGGCATGGGCTGCATGGGGAAATATCCGCCTGTGCAAATGGGGGCGCATCCAAAGGATGCAGCCCCTTTTCAAATAAGCTTATCGGCTGAGGCTGAGCGGCTGGCCGGAGGCGGTCGAACCGTCAAAACGCGAATCGGCCGTCTTGTAGACCGTACCGATCGTCGAGCCGTCACGATTCTTCAGGAGAACCTGCTTGCCGGAGACTTCCCACGAGCCCATCGAGGTCAGTTCGCCCGCGCAACCGCGCGTACCGCCGCGCGAGCCGCTGCCGAGGTTGGTCAATGTCAGGAACATATCGCAGCTCGATCCGCCATTGCTCACCTTCCAGCTGCCAACCATCGATTCCTTCGTGACATCCATGGCCGAAGCCGCCATCGCCTGCTGCTGCGCCGGATTGGCTGCATTCGGTGCGCTCGCCGGCGCCGCCGGGAATTGGGAGCCGTTACCGGCGCCGGGAGGCGGAAGCTGGCTGGACTGGACGGAAGGAACAGGCTGAGCCTGCAGTGGTGCCGGAGACGAATAACTGTCGTTATTGTATGCCGTGCGCTGGCAACCGGCAAGCGACAGGCCAATCGCCGCAGCCGTCACTGCATATCTAAACTGCATCATCACACTCCTAAATGATTGTCCACCGCTGACATCACAAAGTGATATTTAATGATGTCCGAATTATCGTATTTCACTTTGGTTAATCAAGTCGATACCGCCACAAATTGCCGAAGGCCATAGCTGGACAAGAATCGGGTGGTTTCAAGGCTAACCTGCTGAACCCCACCCAAAGACGCCCCGAACGGCAAATTTCGGCATCCTCTGTGATTCACAGCGCAATCGAATACCCATCCGGAGCCGGGTGATGTCTGATGTCACCTGGACGATCATTCCGCCGCTTCGGCAAACCTGTCGAAGCGATATTCCCCATTTTCGATCAAAACCGCAGGCATTCTGATGGGAATGAAACGGCGGATCAGACCCGCCGCTCGACCATCATCTTCTTGATTTCGGCGATCGCCTTGGCCGGATTCAGACCCTTCGGGCAGGTCTGGGCGCAGTTCATGATCGTATGGCAGCGATAGAGACGGAAGGGATCCTCGAGGTTGTCGAGGCGCTCGCCCTTGGCTTCGTCTCTGGAGTCGATCAGCCAGCGATAGGCCTGCAGCAGCACGGCCGGGCCGAGGTAGCGGTCGCCGTTCCACCAGTAGCTCGGACAGGAGGTGGAGCAGCAGGCGCAGAGAATGCATTCGTAGAGGCCGTCGAGTTTGAGGCGGTCCTCATGGCTCTGCTTCCATTCCTTGGCCGGCGGTGGCGAGACCGTCTTCAGCCAGGGCTCGATCGAGCGATGCTGGGCATAGAAGTTCGTCAGGTCAGGCACGAGGTCCTTGACGACGGGCATATGCGGCAGCGGATAGATCTTCACGGTGCCCTTGATCTCATCCAGACCCTTGGTGCAGGCGAGCGTGTTGGTGCCGTCGATGTTCATCGCGCAGGAGCCGCAAATACCTTCGCGACAGGAGCGGCGCAGCGTCAGCGTCGGGTCGATCTTGTTCTTGATGTAAAGCAGACCGTCGAGCACCATCGGGCCGCAATCGTCGACATCGATGTAATAGGTATCGATGCTCGGGTTCTGGCCGTCATCCGGGCTCCAGCGATAGACGCGGAATTCGCGCGTGTTCTTGGCGCCGACCGGCTTCGGCCAGACCTTGCCTTCGCGCATCTGAGAGTTCTTGGGGAGAGCGAGTTCAACCATGGTCAGTTCCTCTCAGATCAATACACGCGTGCCTTCGGCTCGATCTTGTGCGGATCGATGCCTTCGGCGATCAGGTCGGTGTGAACCGGACGATAGTCGAGCTTCACGTCGCCTGCCTCGTTGACCCAGGCAAGCGTATGCTTGCGCCAGTTCTCGTCGTCGCGGCCGGCAAACTTGCCCTCGGTATAGTCCTCGCGGGCATGCGAGCCGCGGCTTTCCTTGCGAGCCTCGGCGCCATAGATGGTCGTGATGGCATTGGCCATCAGATTGTGCAGCTCCAGCGTCTCGACAAGGTCGGAATTCCAGATCAGCGAGCGGTCGGTGACCTTGATATCGGGCAATTCCTTCCAGATCTCCGACAGGCGGCGGCAGCCGGATTCCAGCGATTCCTGGGTGCGGAACACGGCGGCATCTTCCTGCATGGCGCGCTGCATCTTCTCGCGCAGTGCCGCCGTCGGCGTCGAGCCGCTGGCATGGCGCAGGCGGTCGAAGCGCTCCATGATCTTGTCGCAGGCGGCGACATTCACAGGCGGAACTGGGCTGTTGCGGTCGATGACCTGGCCGGCGCGGATGGCGGCGGCACGGCCGAAGACCACGAGGTCGATCAGCGAGTTGGAGCCGAGGCGATTGGCGCCGTGCACCGATGCGCAGCCGGCTTCGCCGACGGCCATCAGGCCCGGCAGCACGCGCTCGGGATTGCTGCTGTCGGCATTCAGCACTTCGCCCCAATAGTTCGTGGGAATGCCGCCCATATTGTAGTGAACGGTCGGCAGGACCGGGATCGGATCGCGGGTCACATCGACGCCAGCGAAGATGCGCGCGCTCTCGGAGATGCCCGGCAGGCGCTCGTGCAGCACGGCCGGATCGAGATGGTCGAGATGCAGGAAGATGTGATCCTTGTTCTTGCCGACGCCGCGGCCCTCGCGGATCTCAAGCGTCATGCAGCGCGAAACGACGTCACGCGAGGCAAGGTCCTTCGCCGACGGCGCATAGCGTTCCATGAAGCGCTCGCCCTCGGAATTGACGAGATAACCGCCTTCGCCGCGTGCGCCTTCGGTGATCAGGCAGCCCGAACCGTAGATACCGGTCGGATGGAACTGAACGAATTCCATATCCTGCAGCGGCAGGCCGGCGCGGGCCACCATGCCGCCACCGTCGCCGGTGCAGGTATGGGCGGAGGTCGCCGAGAAATAGGCGCGGCCATAGCCGCCGGTCGCCAGCACCACCATCTTGGCGGCGAAGCGATGGATCGTGCCGTCATCGAGGCACCAGGCGACGACGCCGGTGCAACGGCTGCCGTCATCGGACATGATGAGGTCGAGTGCAAAATACTCGATGAAGAATTCCGCATTGTTGCGCAGCGACTGGCCGTAGAGCGTGTGCAGGATGGCGTGGCCCGTACGGTCGGCGGCGGCACAGGTGCGCTGCACCGGCGGTCCCTCGCCGAAATTCTGCATGTGGCCGCCGAACGGGCGCTGATAGATCTTGCCTTCTTCGTTGCGCGAGAAGGGCACGCCGTAATGCTCGAGTTCGTAGACGGCCTTCGGCGCTTCCATGACCATGTACTGCATGGCGTCGACGTCGCCGAGCCAGTCGGAGCCCTTGACGGTGTCGTATAGATGCCACTGCCAGCTGTCCGGCGTCATGTTCTGCAGCGAGGCGGCAATGCCGCCCTGGGCTGCGACGGTGTGCGAACGGGTGGGGAAGACCTTGGTGATGCAGGCGGTGCGGAAGCCCTGTTCGGCCATGCCGAGCGTGGCGCGCAGGCCGGCGCCGCCGGCGCCGACGACGATCACGTCATAGGAGTGGTCGATATACTTGTAGGCTTTCCCGTTCTGGGCGGGCCCATTCTGAGCGGATGAGTTCGGTGCCATGATGCAATTATCCTACGAACGCGATCTTCAGAATGGCGAAAAGACAGAGCCCCGCCACGACGATCGCGAAGAACGTGTTGAGCATGAGAAGGACGATCTTGGCGAATTCGCCATGAACATAGTCCTCGATGATGACCTGCATGCCGATCTTCATATGAATGAGGGCGGAGATCACCATCAGGGCGAAGATGACGGCGACGATCGGATTCGAGATCGCATGCACGACTTCAGCGTAGGGCGCGCCGGCATAGATCATCAGGAAGATGACGAAGAAGAGGAAAAGTGGAACATTGGCAACGGCGGTCAGGCGCTGGCGCCAGAAATGATCGGTACCTTCCTTGGCGGAACCGAGACCGCGGACTTTGCCCAGAGGAGTGCGCATATCCATGAGAAATATCCTTTAAAGCATGATCCCGAAATGTGCCCAGGCGCTTCCGGGAGCGATCATGCCAATCAACCCAGCCGGATGACGATGCCGATGATCCAGACCAGCGCGGTCAGACAGATCGAGCCGATGAGCGTGAACTTGGCCATCTTCGTCGAGACGGCGGGATCGAAACCATGCCCGAGATCCCAGATGAAATGACGAAAGCCACCCAGCATATGGTGCAGCAGCGCCCAGGTGTAGCCGAGCAGGATGATGCGGCCGATGATCGTACCCATGATCCAATTGACCAGATCGAAATAGCCCTGACCCGTCGCCGCGGCGATCAGCCACCAGGCGACCAGCACCGTGCCGAAGTAGAGCGCGCCACCGGTGATGCGGTGGACGATCGACATGACCATGGTGGGGATAGGTTTGTAGATTTGCAGATGCGGCGACAGAGGCCGGTTTTGTGTGACGTTCGCCATCAGAACCTCGCGGCGTTACGATACGCTTAGAACCCGGATATCGGGGGCAACGCGCGCGCGGGGATGCGCAGTGTGCGTTGCATCATTGCGACCATTAATCACACAGACGGCCATCGACAAGCACAATTGATGCCTGCATCGAATTTAATCGATTCGGATCGCTCTGCACTTTAGCGAGCATGCAGAGAAGAGCCTCCCATTCCGGCCCATTTACCATTTCGGCAAGCCTGACATGGACTTCGCTGCGGTCTTCGGGCAATCTGCCGTTAAGATTTCATTAACGAACCGAAGCGGATCGAATCATGGCCCCGCATCTTTTCAAGGCAGCAGCGCTCGTTTTAGCGGCAGCCGCTCTTTCCTCGACGCCGACTTCAGCCGGCGACTATCGCCACTGGCACCATCACAACCGCTCCCGCATCGTGCGCCTCAACCAGATATCCCAACCGCAGGGTTCAGGGCAGCAACCCGCCCGGATCGTGATCATGGAACGACGCGATGCGGCAAGCGCCGGCAGCTATGCCGGTTCGGCCGACGTCTATCGGGCTGATGGCGGCACCTATGTTATCGGCTATGGCGGCTACAATCCCTATGCCCGGACCGCTGCGGCGCAGCTGCGACCGAAGGCGAAGGTCATCGATGTCCGCTATGCCGACAATCCCTGCTCATACGAAGCGGGCGTCTGCGTCATCCGGCATTGATGATTCTCAATCGGCGAGAAATCGCCAGACCGTCGTTTTCTTGACTTCGCTGTCCTCAAGCGCGCGCGTCACCGGCACTTGATAGGTCGCCTGCTCTTGCAGACGATCCTTGGGAAGATAGGCCCTGCCGGGATCGCCGACCAGAACCCTCTTCCCGTCGCCCGCCAAACGTCTTAGCCAAGGAACGAGGCGCGCGGCAAAATCGCGATCATAGAAGACATCGCCGGCGAGAATGACGCCCTCATCCACGGCCTGCCCGATCATATTGTCGCCGGAAAAGTCCAGGGCTACACCGTTTTCAGCAGCATTGAGCCGGATCGCCGTGCCCGCCCACGGATCGATATCGACGGCCAGCACATGGGCCGCACCCGCTCGCTTGGCGGCAATCGCGACAAGTCCGGAGCCGCTGGCAAAATCCAGCACCTTTTTGCCGGCAACGATCTCCGGATGATCGAGTATATAGCGCGCGAGACCCTGGCCGCCTGCCCAGGCAAAGGCCCAGAAGGGCGGCGGCAGGCCGATCTCTTCCAGCTCCTCTTCCGTCTTCAGCCACAGCTCATGCGCCTCGCTTGCCAGATGCAGCCGGACTTCCGGCACATGCGGCGGCGCCATCAGGCTGGTATTTGCGCGGATGAAGCTTTCCGGATCGGTTTTCAATGAATCTCCCACCTGCCCAACAAGGCGGAATCAGGCCGGCGGGTTGTCCAGCCCGCCCATGCGGCAGACTTCCAACCATTCATCATCCGTCACCGGCTGCACCGAAAGCCGCATGGAGGTGACGAGCGCCATCTGCGCAAGCTTCGGATTGGCCTTGATGTCTTTGAGAGTCACGGGTTTCGGCATGTCGCGGACGGCGCGGATGTCGACGCATTCCCAGCGCGGATCATCCTTCGCGGTCGAATCCGGATGCGCCAGCGCGCAGACCTCGACGATACCGACGACCTCCAGCCCGTCATTGGAGTGATAGAAGAAGCCCTTGTCGCCGATCTGCATGGCCCGCATGTTGTTGCGGGCGAGATAGTTGCGCACGCCGGTCCATTCCGTTCCCTTGTCGCCGGCATCCTTCTGCTGCTGCCAGGACCAGGAGGACGGCTCGGATTTATAAAGCCAATGCGCCATCTCTCATGCCTCCGGATTGTTGAAGACCCAGTTGAACGGCTTGATCTCGACGCTCTCGAACAAGCCGGCCTTCGTATAGGGATCGGCATCGGCAAGCGCCTTGGCCGCTTCGACGCTTTCCGCCTCGACGATCACGAGGCTGCCATTCGGCTTGCCTTCCGCGTCGAGGAACGGACCCGCCATCTTCAGCGTGCCCTCGGCATTGAGCTTATTCAGATGTTCCAAATGCGCCGGGCGCGTCTCCATGCGGACATTCAGGTGACCGGGCTTGTCCTTGCAGACAAAGGCAAACAGCATTGCTTGGCTCCTTCAGATATTCAGAAAATATTCCCCAGAAACTATTCCGTGGTGATCGGCCGCGTCATCAATTGCCCGATGGCTGTGGCTATGTCGAGCTTGCCGTCGATGATGGCGGACACCGCGTCGGTGATCGGCATGTCGACGCCAAGTTCGTGGGCGAGCCGCGCGGCAATGGAGGCGGCGTAGGCGCCTTCGACCAGCGTGCCACGCGTTGGGTCAACCGTTTCTCCTTTACCAAGAGCAATGCCGAAACGCAGATTGCGGGATTGATGGCTGGTCGCCGTCAGCACGAGGTCGCCAAGACCCGATAGGCCGCGCACGGTTTCAGCCTTGCCGCCCTTGGCCGCGACGAAGCGCGACATCTCGGCAAGGCCGCGGCTGATCAGCGCCGCACGGGCGGAATCGCCGATACCCCGACCCTCGACGATACCGCAGGCAATCGCGAGGACATTCTTCAGCGCCCCCCCGAGCTGCACGCCGATGCGGTCATCCGAGGCGTAGAGGCGGAAGGTCGGGCCGGAAATCGCCTGGGCAAGCCGTTCCGCCACCGCCATGTCTGCCGCGGCGATTGCCATGGCAGTCGGCAGGCCCTTGGCGATGTCGGAGGCAAAGCCCGGCCCGGAGAGAACGGCGATGACATGCTCCGGCAGTTCGCGCTCCAGCATGTCGGTCAACAGATCGCCGGAAACCTTGTCGATACCCTTGGCGCAGGTGACGACGACGGCATCCTTGGCAAGATAAGGCCCATAATGTTTGGCAGCATCGGCCTGCGCCTGCGAAGGCATGGCAAAGAGGACGATGTCCGCATCGGAAACGGCATCCGCCTCGGCCGAGAACTTCAAAGAATCCGGAAGCGCAATCCCCGGCAGGACGGCATCATGCATGCGATCGGCTGCAAGATCCGCCATCAGGCCGGCTTTTCGCCCGACGAGGGTGACGTCGCTGCGGCCGGTCAGTGCAATGACGGCTGCGAGCGCCGTGCCGAAAGCGCCGGCGCCGATGACTGCGATCCGCTCGTTGCTGCTCATGCCTTTGCTCCCCGTTTGCCGCGCCCGAGCAGAGTTTCCGCCTTCTGATCCAGTGGCCAGCGCGAGCGCGGCTGCACATCGAGATCATCAGGCGCCGCACCCGTCGCCATCCGCTCCAATCCAGCCCAGGCGATCATGACGGCATTGTCCGTACACAACCTCAATGGCGGCGCGATGAAACGGAAGCCATTGGCATCGCAAAGCTCCTGCAGCGTGCGGCGCAGCTCGAGATTGGCGGCGACACCGCCGGCCACGACAAGCGACGGCTGTTCCGCCGTCTTCGGAAACTCCGCCTTGAAGCGCTGCAGGCCGCGGCCGATCCGGTCCTTCAGCGTGCGCGAGATCGCCTTCTGGAAGGAGGCGCAGATATCGGCGATATCCTGCTCTGTGACAGGCGCGATCGCCGTCGCCGCCTGCCGCACCGCCGTCTTCAGGCCGGAAAAGGAAAAATCGAGGCGCGTCTCGCCGACCAGCGGCCGCGGAAGATCGAAACGGTCCGGATTGCCATTCTTGGCGGCTGCCTCTACGGCCGGGCCACCGGGATAGGGCAGTCCCAGAAGCTTCGCCGTTTTGTCGAAGGCTTCGCCGAGCGCATCGTCGATGGTCGTGCCCCAGCGCTCGTATTGGCCGACACCGCGCACCAGGATCAGCTGGGTATGGCCGCCGGAAACGAGCAGCATGAGATAGGGAAAGGCAAGTCCGTCCGTCAGCCGCGCGGTCAAGGCATGGCCTTCCAGATGGTTGATGGCGTATAATGGTTTGCCTGTCGCACGTGAGATCGCCTTGCCGGTCATCAGGCCGACGAGCAGACCGCCGATGAGGCCGGGACCGGATGTGGCGGCAATGGCATCGACGTCTAAGAGCGACACATTGGCGCGTTTCAATGCTTCGTCGATCAGCGTATCGAGCGCCTCGACATGCGCACGCGCGGCAATTTCCGGCACGACGCCGCCATAGGCGCTATGCTCGTCCAATTGGCTGAGGACGACATCGGAACAGACATTGGGCGTGCCGTCATCCCGACGCTCGACAATGGCCGCGGCGGTTTCGTCGCAGCTTGTTTCGATGCCGAGAATACGAAGAACGGATGCCATGGAGAAAGTTCGTTGCCTACAGGTCGATTGCGATAAAGCGGAAATATGGTTACGGGAACTGTCGGTAACAACGGATCAAAGCGGATGCAAACAAAACCTTTCCGGATCGGCACGCGGGGCAGCCCGCTGGCGCTCGCCCAAGCGCGAGAAGCGCGCGACCGCCTGATGGCGGCCCATGGCCTTCCGGAGGAGATGTTCGAAATCGTCGTTCTCACCACCAAGGGCGACCGCATCACCGACCGGTCGCTGGCGGCAATCGGCGGCAAAGGCCTGTTCACCGAGGAACTGGAAGAAAAGCTGATGTCGGGCGAACTCGACTTCGCCGTGCACTCGGCCAAGGATATGGCGACGAAACTGCCCCAAGGCTTGGCGCTCACCGCCTATCTGCCGCGCGAAGATATCCGCGATTCTGTCATCGGCCGCACCGCGCCGAAACTAATCGAGCTACCGCACGGCGCCACCGTCGGCTCTGCGTCGCTGCGCCGCCAAGCACTGATCCGCCGTCTGCGCCCTGATATCAATGTCATCACCTTCCGCGGCTCCGTCCAGACGCGCCTGCGCAAGCTGGAAGAGGGGCAGGCCGACGCGACCTTGCTGGCGCTGGCCGGCCTGAAGCGGCTCGGCATGGTCGAGGTCATCACCGATATTCTCGACCCGGACGAATTCCCTCCAGCGCCCGCGCAAGGCGCGATCACAATCGAAAGCCGCATCGACGACGCGCGGATGAATGATCTGCTCGCCGCCGTCAATGACGCGCCGACCTTCGATGCCGTATCCTGCGAACGCGCCTTCCTGGCCGCTCTCGACGGCTCCTGCCGCACACCGATAGCCGGCTACGCAATTTGCGAAGGCGATCATCTGCGCTTCTTCGGCATGATCCTCACCCCGGATGGCAAGCAGGTACACACGACCACGATCGAGGGCCACCGCCGCGATGCCGAGGCGCTCGGAATCAATGCCGGCCAGGCGATCCGCGCCGAAGCCGGCAGCACCTTCTTCGAAGACTGGACCTGACAAAGGATGCGCGTCGTCGTCACCCGCCCTCAGCATTCGGGTGAGCGCACCATGCGGCGGCTGGCGCAGATGGGACATGAACCCCTGCTGCTGCCGCTGGCCGAACCTGTCCACGATGCCGAGGAGGCGAGACGAGCGCTTCTTGCCACGCAGGGCGCCGTCGCCGTCACCAGCGCCGAGGCGATCCGGGCGCTTTCGCTGTTGGATTCCGATCTTGCGCCTCATCTTGGTCGTCGCCTCTTTGCCGTGGGAAAGGCGACAGCCAAAGAAGCGGCTGATCTCGGATTCAGCAATATCGCCATATCCGAAGGCGGCGGCACAGAGCTTGCTGCCATGATCTCCGGCCATCCTTCAGGCCTGAACGACGGCCCCCTTCTCTATCTTGCGGGGTCTCCGCGAGCGGCTGGCTTCGAAGCCGGACTGGCTGAGCGACACCTGCCTTTCCTGACCATCGAATGCTACCGGATGCAGAATATCGTCCCAGACGACAACATTCTTCGCCGGCTTTTCGCCGACACCCGTGCGGACGCCGTACTGCTCTATTCCCAGGAGACGGCGAAACGCTTTTTCAGCCTGCCATTCGTTCGGCACAACCCCGGCATCCTTGCTGAAACACGATTTCTCTGCCTGAGCGAAACCATCGCCAGCGCAGTTCCGGAGCCGATGCGATCCCATGTCGATATTGCCGACATGCCGAATGAAGACCGGCTTATGGCGCTTCTGATCCACGCCTAAGGTCGCAATTTTGATGTAAGGCCTTTCCATAATCGCCTTGTCTGTCTAACTTCGTTGCAGCGCATGATAAAGAGGACCTCATGGTATCGCGAAAAACGCCTAACCATTCGAAGCCCAACGACGAACCGGTCACGATTGATCTGGAAGCCGAAAAAACTGCGCAGGACGCAGCTCCCGAAGATTTGACTGAGCGCAGCCATGGCGAGCTTGGCGGCTCCTCGGCTGATGAAGTGGAAATGCCGCTGGAAGCGGAGAAGGAGCCATTTCGCGAAGAAGCTCAGGAGTCGATCTTCGGCGCCGCACCGCAAGAGCCGCAAACGGCCGCTGCGCAGCAGGCCGATCCTCCACCGTCCCATGCCGACCATCCGCCTCATACCGAGCGTCCGCCGTCGCGCGAGGGTTCGACATCAGGCCTTATCGCGGCCGGCATCACCGGCGGCTTGATCGCCCTCATTTGCGCCGGCGCCTTGCAATATGCGGGCTTCCTGCCTGGCGGCCGCACAGGCAAGGACAGCGCAACCGAGATCGCCGCACTGAATGCGGAGATCGACGGTCTCAAGCAGAGCATCGCCAATCTCGCCGCCGCACCAACCGCAAAGCCGGACGAAGCACTGACGGCCCGCGTCGCAGCACTTGAGGCGAGCGCTGCCAACGGCGCTTCGGCAAATGGCTCGGCTGGCATCCCTAATCCCGCCTCCGACCAGAAGATCGCTTCGCTCACCAGCGAGGTGGAGCAGCTGAAATCGGATCTCAGCAAGGCAACGCAGAGCCAGGCAACCTCAGATGCCGAAGTCAGCAAGCGTCTTGACGACGCTGAAAAGAAGTTGAGCGGACCGAGCCAGGAAAGCGCGGTTGCCCGCGCCATCGCAGCTGCAGCGTTGAAGGCGGCAATCGACCGCGGCGGCCCCTTCCAGCCTGAGCTCGACACCTTTGCCAATGTTGCGCCGGACGATCCAGCCGTTGCAGATCTCAAGAATTTCGCCCAGACCGGCGTGCCCTCCCGTGCCGACCTGATCCGCCAGGTTTCCGATGTCGCGACCGCAATCGTCGCCACCGCGCAGACCGACGATCCGAACCAGAGCTGGAGCAGCCGGCTGATGTCGGGAGCGAAATCGCTGGTGCAGGTCCGCCCCGTCGGCAATGTGCCCGGCGACAGCATCGATGCCATCGCCGCGCGTTTCGAGGATAAGGTCAGGAACGGCGATCTGCCGGGCGCGGTGACCGAGTGGAACAGCCTGCCCGATGCCGGAAAATCCGCATCGGCCGCCTTCAAGCAATCTCTGGAAGCCCGCATCCGCGTTGAGGACCTGGTAAGCGATGCCCTGTCGAAGGCGATCGCCAATACCGGGAAACAGAACTAAGGACGGAGTGTAGCAATGATCAGACTGCTTATCTTCGCCATTCTCGTTCTGGCTCTCGGCTATGGCTTTTCGTGGCTCGCGGATCGCCCCGGCGATCTCTCGCTGGTTTGGGAAGGGCAGCTTTACCAGACGAAACTGATCGTGGCCGCCGCGATCCTGATTGCGATCGTGGCCGCCGTCATGATCGTCTGGTGGTTCGTGCGGTTGATCTGGACTTCGCCCTATTCCGTTACTCGCTATTTCCGCGCCCGCAAGCGCGATCGCGGCTATCAAGCGTTGTCGACGGGCCTGATCGCCGCCGGTGCCGGCAATTCGCTGCTCGCCCGCAAGATGGCGGCCCGCAGCCGTGGCCTCATCCGCGCCGATCAGGAGCCGCTCATCAACCTGCTTGAAGCCCAGGCTGCCCTGATCGAAGGCAAGCATGACGAGGCCCGTCAGAAGTTCGAACAGATGGCCAATGATCCGGAAACGCGCGAGCTTGGCCTGCGCGGCCTCTATCTCGAAGCCAAGCGCCTCGGCGCGCATGAAGCGGCGCGGCAATATGCCGAAAAGGCCGCCGACCAGGCGCCCTACCTGCCATGGGCGGCGCAGGCGACGTTGGAATATCGCAGCCAGGCCGGCCGCTGGGATGATGCCATCAAGCTGCTGGACCAGCAGAAGGTCGCTCATGTCGTCGACAAGGCCACGGCCAACCGTCAACGCGCCGTGCTGCTGACGGCCCGCGCCAACGACAAGCTGGAGAGCGATCCGACAGGCGCGCGCGACGATGCTTTGGCGGCGTTGAAGCTTGTGGACGATTTCGTGCCCGCAGCGCTGATCGCGGCCAAGGCCTTGTTCCGTGAAGACAAGGTACGCAAGGCTGCCTCCATCCTCGAGCAGGTCTGGAAGGCGCAGCCGCATCCCGAAGTCGGCAGGGCATATGTGCGAGCTCGCAGTGGCGATTCCGTTCTTGACCGTTTGAAGCGCGCCGAGCGGCTGGAGGCGATCCGCCCGAACAATGTCGAAGCTCTGCTGTTGACCGCAAAGGCGGCGATGGATGCCGGCGATTTTGCCAAGGCTCGGGCCAAGGCAGAAGCAGCCGCAAGGATCGATGCGCGCGAAGGCGCTTTCCTGCTTCTCGCCGACATCGAAGAGGCCGAAACCGGCGATCAGGGCCGCATCCGCCACTGGATGGCGCAGGCGCTGCGCGCGCCGCGCGATCCGGCCTGGGTTGCCGATGGCTTCGTCTCGGAAAAATGGCTGCCGCTGTCGCCGATCACGGGCCGTCTCGATGCCTTCGAATGGAAGGCGCCTTTCGGCCAGATCGATGGGCCGGTGGAAGAAGGCTCCACGGTGTCGGTCGATGCGGCGCTGAAATCGCTGCCGCCGGTGCGCGAGGCCGTCCCCGCAACCGCGGCGGCAAAGCCAAGTTCACCGAAAGTTGCATCGCCGGCCACCGATACCTATGTCATGGAATTGGAACCTGCCGTGACGAAACCCGCTTCAAGCCCCTCGGAGGCCACGCCAAAGCCGGCGCAGCAGGGTGAGGAACCCCGGCCCTTTTTCGGCGGCGCGCCGGATGATCCGGGCGTGAAGGATCATAAGCTTGAACCGGAGCCCAAGACACGGCTCAAGTTGTTTTAGAGCAATTCCGGCAAAACTGCGCGGCGGTTTTGCGTCCGGAATTGCGGGAAGACAAAAAGAATTGAGCATGGTGCCCCAAGAACCTTGCTCTGCCTGCTTTAAGAATGGAAACGGATGTTCGAACGCTTTCAGGAATTCCTTCATAACCTGACCCAGGACCACCCCAGATCCGGCTTCGCACCCGACGACCCGCGTGTCGCGGTGGCGGCCCTGTGCATCCAGGTCATGGAGGCGGACGGCAAGATCGAGAACAGCGAAAAGAAACGGCTGCGCAAGCTCCTGAAGGACCAATATGGTCTCGATGGGCGCCAGCTCGACCAGCTGATCGCTGCCGGCGAGGAAGCGGAAAGCGAGGCGGTCGATTATTATCGTTTTACCTCGGATCTGAAGCGTCATCTCGACAGCACCCAGCGGCTCGAACTGCTCGGCATCCTCTGGGACATCGTCTATGCCGACGGCGAGCGCAGCGAGATGGAAGATCATGCAATCTGGCGGATCGCCGACCTCATGGGCATTTCCGATCGCGAGCGCATCATGAAGCGCCAGGAAGCAGCCGCACGCGCACCCGGCCCGAGGGTGGAGACAGGCAATGATGATTGAAGCGCCGAAGAGCGCCGGCCGCCCTATATTGATCGTCCTGCATCAGGAGCGCTCCAGCCCCGGCCGCGTCGGCCAGATGCTGCTGGAGAAAGGCTACGATCTCGATATCCGCCATCCGGTCCTCGGCGATCCCCTGCCCTCGACGCTCGAAGCACATGCCGGCGCCGTGATCTTCGGCGGTCCGATGAGCGCCAACGACCCGGATGACTTCATCAGGGCCGAGACGGACTGGCTGAAAGTACCGCTTAAGGAAAACCGCCCCTATCTCGGCATCTGCCTTGGCGCGCAGCTGCTCGCCCGCCACCTCGGCGCCAAGGTGAAGGCGCGAGACGACGGCAAGACCGAGATCGGCTGGTATGCGCTGCAGCCGACGGAAAAGGGCCGGCTGCTGATGCGCTGGCCGCAGATGGTCTATCACTTCCACCGCGAAGGCTTCGAACTGCCGCACGGCGCCGATCTGCTCGCGACAGCGGAGACCTATCCCAACCAGGCCTATCGCTATGGCGCCAATGCCTGGGGTCTGCAGTTTCATGCCGAGCTCACGCGCGCCATGATGCAGCGCTGGGTCGTGCATGGCGAGCATCGCTTCTGCATGCCGAACGCCCAGCAGGGCCGCGAGCATCTCGAAGGCCGCATGATCTTTGACGCAGCTCTCAAGGCCTGGCTATCGGAATTCCTCGATCTCGTCTTCGAGGGCAAGCAGGCGATGGCCGCCTAAAAGCCCTCGCCTGACGAAAGCACGCGATCGAATTCATCGATCGCGCTACGGATCGCAGACGCATATCGCTCCATCTTTTGTGCGTCTTTCATGAGAATATCCCTGACGCCTCTCGGAATTTCGAGCTGGACGCCGGCCTGCCGCTTGCCGCGATTGCAGATATTGCCGGTGGAAGCGCCGGCAAGCGCCTCCCCTTTCACTCTCGCGGCCGCAGCAAAACCATTGAGCCGCAATGCTTCGATGATCCGGTCGCGAAGCGATGTGTCGAGACCGCCTATCCAGCTCGTCAGCGGATCATCTCGATCCGTTCGCCCATGAACGGCGACGACGATCGACGAACTGGCCACCAAGCCGTTTGCTATCGGTTCATCGAAATTTTCGGAGGTGATGTGCATCTCATGATGAAGCCTCGCCGCATCGAGCCCTTCGAAACGATAAAGTGAGTACCTCTCATCGGCGATCGCCAGAGCGATTTCGGATGTGGCGGGCTCAATGAAACCGCCATGGGGAGCGATGACGGCGACATGCGATGATCGATCCTCGAGATGGATACGATAGCCGAAGCCCTCGATTTCATGCTCGCGAAGCGCCGAAAACGAATTGTATCGATCCGGCTTCCTTGTCATCGCGCAATCCTCAAGCCGGCTGCGGCTCGCCGTCACGATCAGGCGCGTTCAGGCTGTCGATGCGGCGCAGCTGCGGGAAACCTGTGGCCCAAAGGATGGCGACGGTCAGCGTGCCAAGTCCTCCGATGACAACGGCGGGAATCGCACCGAAATAATGCGCCATGGTACCGGCGCGGAATTCGCCGAGCTCGTTCGACGCACCGACGAAGACCATGTTGACGGCATTGACGCGGCCGCGCACGTGATCCGGCGTCCAGAGCGTAATCAGCGTTTCGCGGACATAGACGGAGATCAGGTCGGATGCGCCCATGATGGCCAGAGCTGTTATCGACAGCCACGGCGTATGCGAGATGCCGAAGATCAGGGTTCCCAGGCCGAACATGGCAACACCGGCAAACATGCAGATACCAGCGCGATTGCGGATAGGATAGGTTGCCAGGAAAAGGCCCATGGCGATCGCGCCGAAGCTTGGCGCCGCGCGCAGCATGCCGAGACCCCAGGGCCTGAGCGTCAGGATATCGCGCGCATAGATGGGCATCAGCGCGACCGCGCCGCCGAACAGCACGGCGAAAAGATCGAGCGAGACGGCACCGAGCACCACTTTTTCCGACCAGATGAAACGGAAGCCGGCGAGCATCTCGCTCAGGCTTCGCCGCTCATGCGCAACCCGCTGCTGCGGTTTCGGGATCAGAAAGGTCAGCACCGAGCCGGCCGCAAAGAAAAGCACGGCAACAGTATAGGCGACATTGGCACCGACGCCGTAAAGCAGGCCGCCGGCAACAGGACCGAGGATGGCGGCCGCATCCCACGACATCGAGTTCCAGGTGATCGCGTTCGTCAGGTCTTCGGGCGGGATCAGATTGGGCGCAAGCGACTGCATGGCCGGCGTCATGAAGGCGCGTTCTATGCCGAAGACCGTGAGGATCAGAAATACCGGCAGCGGCGCGAAGGTGCCAGATACGGTCAGGAACAGCAGGGCAGCCGCACAAAGGGTGCCGACGAAAATGCAGATCGCGGAAATCCGCCGCCTGTTGTAGCGGTCCGCAACCGTGCCCGTCACCAGGATCAGCAACAGCGACGGCAGGAACTGCACGAGACCGATGAGACCGAGATAGATCGGTTGGCCGGTGTGCTCATACATCTGCCAGCCGACGGAGACGCTGACGACCTGCGTGGCAAAGGCCGTCAAAAACCGCGCGAAGAAAAAATAAATATAGGCAACGTGCCTGAAGGCGGCAAACCGGTCTCCGCTGACAGCGAACGACATGGAACGAGACTTTCCGACCTGGCCGCTAGCGCAAATGCCGGCCTTTTAAACATGATTCAACATGCTTCGGAGCATGGGACTTGCCCGTTTAGTCGCCAATGTCTACATGTCTGTCAACCGCGAATTGGAGACGGATATGCTCGCCTTATTTCAAACCATTGATCTGGCTTTGAATCTTTATACCTGGATCTTGATCGCCAGCGCCATCTTTTCCTGGCTCTATGCGTTCAACGTCATCAATTCGAGCAATCAATTCGTCAACTCCGTCGGCAACTTCCTTTATGCGGTTACCGAGCCGGCCCTACGCCCGATCCGCCGCATTCTGCCTGACCTCGGCGGCATCGATATCTCGCCGGTCATCCTGCTGCTCATCATCTTCTTCATCCGCTCGCTGATGTGGAATTCGATCGTCCCCATGTTCCTGCGGTGAGCAAAGCCTGGCAGACCTTTCCGGATCACGTCAGGCTTTCCGTGCGGCTCACGCCCAATGGCGGGCGTGATGCGCTCGATGGGTTGGAAACGGGCGCCGACGGCGAATGCTATTTGAAGGCGCGCGTTTCGGCAGCACCCGAAAAAGGCAAGGCCAACAAGGCGCTGATCGCCCTGCTTTCAAAGAGCCTCGGCATTCCCAAATCCACGCTTGCCCTTATCGGCCGCGACACCGCACGCAAAAAAATCCTCCGGATCGAGGGCGAACCGGAGGATTTGATAAAGAGGCTTTGCGCCGCCACTGAAGGTGGTTGATTAGATCAAGCCTTGGTGTTCTTGGCACGCTCGATGGCTTCGACGATGAGTTCGCCAGCTTCCTTCGAACCCTTCCAGCCGAAGATCTTGACCCATTTGCCGGGCTCCAGATCCTTGTAGTGCTCGAAGAAGTGCTCGATCTGCTTCAGAGTGATCTCGGGTAGGTCGGTATATTCCTTAACCTTGTCATAGCGCATGGTCAGCTTCGGCGCGGGAACGGCGATAATCTTCTCGTCCTTGCCGGAATTGTCTTCCATCATCAGCACGCCGATCGGGCGAACGTTGATGACGCAGCCCGGAACCAGCGGGCGGGTGTTGGCGATCAGCACGTCGATCGGGTCGCCGTCGTCGGAGAGCGTATGCGGAACGAAGCCGTAATTGCCCGGATAGGTCATCGGCGTGTAGAGGAAACGGTCGACGACCAGCGTGCCGGCCTCCTTGTCCATTTCATACTTGATCGGATGACCGCCGACCGGCACTTCAACAATGACGTTGACGTCTTCGGGCGGGTTCTTGCCAATGGAAATCGCGTCGATACGCATGCTTGTCCCCTAGATAAGGATGGTTGCCGCCAGCCAAATAATCGGTTTCATGCCGCAACGCAACAACGCATCGGGAAAGAGGCGGATTTACTGCATGATTCCTTAAATCGGAATCGATGCGCTACAGCGCCGCTCAAGGCCAGACGAAGCCGATCTTGCGCAGCTGCCTGTGATCGAAGGTTTCGATGCCCTCACAGAAATCCGCACCGCCCTGCCCGCGATAGAAGCGGTAGGCGTTCTCGTTTTCCTCGAGGCACCAGACGACCAGCCCCTTGCAGCCAAGCGACTTCAACAGCCTGCGCGCCTCGCCGAACAGCATGCGCCCGAGGCCGAGGCCCTGATATTGCGGGCGCAGATAGAGTTCGTAGATCTCGCCTTCCTGGGGCAGTGCGCGGGCGCGATTGAGGCCGAGCGTGGCATAGCCTGCGATCTCACCGGCGACATCCAGAACCAGCAGCGTCGCGGGGCCACTTGTCGCCTTGCGCCACCAGGCTTCGCCACGACGCTCGATCATCTGGCCAAGGGCGCGATGCGGAATGATGCCGGCATAGGTGTACTGCCACGACTGGCGGTGCACCTCTGAAATGGCTCGGGCATCATGGGGTTCTGCCCGCCGAACATCAATCGACAACGTCTTCATAACGTCTACTCTGGTCTTACCGATGCGAATTAACCATCCTCATTCATAAAGATGGCAGACTTGCCCACAGGCTTTATCCGTGGATCGTCAACAAAAATTAACGGTTTTTTAACCTTTAGGACAAGGGCTCAAAAACCGAACATACAAATAAAAACCCCGGCATGAAGGCCGGGGTCGAATGCATTGCTCGGTTAGGATGATCAGGCCAGACGCGCCTTCTCGTAACGCTTGCGCTCGTTCGGATCGAGATACATCTTGCGGAGGCGGATCGACTTCGGCGTCACTTCCACCAGCTCGTCGTCCTGGATCCAGGAAAGCGCGCGGTCGAGCGTCATGCGGATCGGCGGCGTCAGCTTCACGGCTTCGTCCTTGCCGGCGGCGCGGATGTTGGTGAGCTTCTTGCCCTTCAGCACGTTGACTTCAAGGTCGTTGTCGCGCGAGTGGATGCCGATGATCATACCGGCATAGACCTTCTCGCCGGCGTCGATGATCATCGGGCCGCGGTCTTCCAGGTTGAACAGGGCGTAGGCGACGGCTTCGCCGGCTTCATTGGCGAGCAGCACGCCGTTCACGCGGCCACCGATCTCACCCTTGTAGGGCTGGTAGTCGTGGAACAGGCGGTTCATGACGGCCGTGCCGCGCGTGTCGGTCAGGAGTTCCGACTGATAGCCGATGAGGCCGCGGGTCGGCGCCAGGAAGACGAGACGGACGCGATTGCCGCCAGAAGGCCGCAGCTCGGACATTTCAGCCTTACGCTCGGACATCTTCTGCACGACAATGCCGGAATGCTCTTCATCGACGTCGATGACGACTTCTTCGATCGGCTCGAGCAGCTGGCCGTTCTCATCCTTGTGCATGACGACGCGCGGGCGCGACACGGCAAGCTCGAAGCCTTCGCGGCGCATGGTTTCGATCAGAACTGCGAGCTGCAATTCGCCGCGGCCCGAAACGTAGAATGAATCCTTGCCTTCGGCTTCCTCGATCTTCAGCGCGACGTTGCCTTCTGCTTCCTTGAAAAGGCGATCGCGGATGACGCGCGAGGTGACCTTGTCGCCTTCGGTGCCCGCATAGGGGCTATCGTTGACGATGAAGGACATGGTGACGGTCGGCGGGTCGATCGGCTGCGCGACCAGCGGCTCGCTGACCTGCGGGTCGCAGAAGGTGTCGGCAACCGTGCCCTTGGAAAGGCCGGCGATGGCGACGATGTCGCCTGCCTGCGCTTCTTCGATTGGCTGACGCTCGATGCCGCGGAAGGCGAGGATCTTCGAGATACGGCCGGTTTCGATGAGGTTGCCGTCGGCACCCAGAACCTTGACAGCCTGGTTCGGCTTGATCGAGCCGGAGTGAATGCGGCCGGTGATGATGCGACCGAGGAAGGGGTTGGCTTCCAGGATCGTGCCGATCATGCGGAACGGACCTTCGCCAACGGTCGGCTCGGGAACGTGCTTGACCACGAGGTCGAGCAGCGGGCCGAGGCCTTCTTCCTTGGGGCCATCAGGCGAATAGTTCATCCAGCCGTTACGGCCGGAACCGTAGAGGATCGGGAAATCGAGCTGTTCGTCGGTGGCGTCGAGATTGGCGAAGAGATCGAAGACTTCGTTGATGACTTCGTCTGCGCGGGCATCCGGGCGGTCGATCTTGTTGATCGCAACGATCGGGCGCAGGCCGACCTTGAGCGCCTTGCCGACGACGAACTTGGTCTGCGGCATCGGGCCTTCGGCAGCATCGACGAGAACGATCGCGCCATCCACCATCGAGAGAATGCGCTCGACTTCACCGCCGAAATCGGCGTGGCCGGGGGTGTCGACGATGTTGATGCGCGTGTCCTTCCAGACAACTGACGTCGCCTTGGCAAGAATGGTGATGCCGCGCTCCTTTTCCAGATCGTTCGAGTCCATGACGCGTTCGGCAACGCGCTGGTTCTCGCGGAACGAGCCGGATTGCTTCAGGAGCTCGTCGACGAGGGTGGTTTTCCCATGGTCAACGTGCGCGATGATCGCGATGTTGCGAAGTGCCATATGTCTTAATCTCTGAGGCTGGGGCGCAGTGTTTCAGTAACACGCCAATTGCATTTGGCGCGCTCATACCCTTTTTTTCGCGAATGCGAAAGGGGGGAGGCAAGAAAGCGGCTGAATGCCGGCTTTTCGTGCCTCACACATCAGTCTTACACGCTCAGACAGGCGCACTCTTTTCTACCACGTCGCCAGTTCAGATGCACGCAATCGCCTCGATCGGGATTTGCGCAATCCCGTCAGGCGGCATGTTTCAGTAAGAACGCATCATGATTGAGCAGGAAAGCCTTCAGGCGCTCGGGATAGTCGTGCGTCACCGCGCCTCGCACGCTTTGCCGCGACGCCAGCTCTGTGCGCCATGCCTTGACACGCGGTAGGCCGTCAAAAACGCCGGTCGATGTGATGGTGTCGAACACATCGAAGTAACGGAAGATCGGCGCAAAAACTGCATCGACGAGGCTGAATGCCTGTCCGGCAAAAAAGGGACCGTTTCCCAATTCCGCCTCGACACGAGCAAATTTATCGATCAGCGCCTTACGCTTGGCCTCATAGGTTCCTTCGTCCCTGGCGGTCTCGAATCCCCACAAATCTGAAAGAATGGAAGAGCCGAATTCCGTCCAGCCGCGATGGCGGGCACGCGTGAGCGGATCTGCCGGGTGAAGCCGAGCGCCGGGTTGGGTTTCCTCGAGATATTCGCAGATCACCGCGCTTTCGAACAAAACCGTTTCCACTCCGTCCTCCTGCCGCACGATCAGCAGCGGAACTTTGCCGAGCGGGGAAATAGCCAGAAACCAGTCGGGCTTTGCCGACAGGTCGACATAGCGGATCTCAAATGGCACGGCCTTTTCAGCAAGTGTGATGGCTGCTCGCTGGACGTAGGGGCAAAGGTAATGGCTGATAAGGACCAGTTTTGCGTCGGACACGATCAAATCTCCTGGGTCGAGTTCAAGATAGATGTAATTGCATCTATATCCAGGCTTGCCAGCCCGGTCAACATAGATGTAATTGCATCCATGTCCGATTGTTCAGATGCTACCCCTTTAAAGCCCTCCGCCGCAGTGACGCGAGCATGGGTACGCCTCATGCGCACCCAACAGATCGTCCTTGCGGCGATCGAGCAGGATTTGAAGTTAGCCGGCCTGCCGTCCCTCGGCTGGTACGACGTTCTATGGGAGCTGACGCAGGCCACCGAAGGAAAGTTGCGCCCCTACGAGATCGAGGAGCGTACGCTCCTCGCCCAGCATAATCTCTCCCGCCTTCTCGACCGGATGGAAAAGGCCGGTCTTGTTCATCGCGAAATATTTTCCGAGGACGGCCGAGGCCGCTGGGTCGTTATCACCGAAGCGGGAAGTGCCATGCGCAGCCGCATGTGGGCAGTCTATGCCTCGGCACTTCAACGCCATGTGGGCGATAAGCTGGACGATGCGCAAGCCGATCAGCTGGCTGGGCTGCTAGCTGTGCTTGCGCGCAAGTCCTGACCGACAGGCAAAACCGATCCAGACCAAACGCGGTCACATATATCGGGGGTAAGCTGGCCTTCGGGCTACTGATATGCCAATTTCACCCCGCCCGAAAAACAACTGCCAGCTCGCCGAGGCGCCCATGTTTAAGATCCTGTATCAGGGCGATCTTTTTGCCGATTACTTCCAGATATATCTGCGTGACGAAGCCCATCCCGACCTACCGGATAATTACACGGATGAGTCGCTGGCGCGTCGCCTTACCGTCGCACCCTACGCAATCATCCTCCATACAGCGCGCAATATGACCGTGCCAGTCAGCGTCGAATGGCACAATCAACGCCCTGCTGCTGAGCTGGACGCTGAAAAGCATGTAGTCGAAGCCGAGTTCGACTGCCCCTCAGGCCAGCTCGTACTGGCCGGATTGACTGATTACGAACCAGACGCTCCCCGCCTTCCAGTAAAAGCGGGACCGCTCGGCGTGCGCGTTAGCATATTCGGCCTCGATACCCTTAGCGAAGACGGGCTCGACGGGGATGATTGCTATCTTGTGCGGCTTTGGCCCAAGGCTAATAACAGACGGCAGGGCTAGCTGAAGCATCCGGCATCCGGGAATTCGTGTCCGGCCGTTAAATCAGGCCGCCAGCCCCTTCTTCTTCAGCATCGCATCCGGGCTCGGCAGCTTGCCGCGGAAAGCCTTATAGGCATCTTCCGGATCGATCGAGCCGCCGATGGAATAGATGTTGGCCTTCAATTTTTCCGCCATGTCCGGATTGAAGGCATCGCCGGTTTCCTCGAAGGCGGCGAAGGCATCGGCGTCGAGCACTTCCGACCACATGTAGGAATAGTAGCCGGCCGAATAGCCGTCGCCGGAAAACACATGCTGGAAATGGGGCGTCGCATGGCGCATGACGATGGATTTCGGCATGCCGATCTCTGCAAGCACCTGCGCTTGCACCGCCATCGGATCCTCGACGACGCCGCGCGTATGGAATGCCATGTCGACCAATGCCGAAGAGGTGAATTCGACCGTGTTGAAGCCGGCATTGAAGGTGCGGGCCGCCAGAACCTTGTCGAGCAGTGCCTGCGGGATCGGCGCGCCGGTCTCGTAGTGGACGGCATATTCCTTGAGGATTGCGGGCACAGTCAGCCAGTGTTCGTAGAGCTGCGATGGCAGTTCGACGAAGTCGCGGGAAACACCTGTGCCCGAAACCGAGGGATAGGTGACGTTCGAAAGCATGCCGTGCAGCGCATGGCCGAACTCGTGGAACAGCGTGCGGGCATCGTCGAGCGACAGCAGCGCCGGTCGGCCTTCCGCCGGCTTGGCGAAGTTGCAGACATTATAGATGATCGGCAGTTCGCCGACATGGCCGTTCTTCAGCGGCAGCTTGTGCTGCGACTGGAAGGAGCTCATCCAGGCGCCGGAGCGCTTCGAGCTGCGGGCGAAGTAATCGCCGAGAAAGAGGGCGACGAGCTTGTCGGAGCGGTCGCGGATTTCGAAGACGCGCACATCGGGGTGGTAGGCGGGAACGCCCTTCTGCTCGACAGCCTTGATGCCGAACAGGCGCCCGGCGACATCGAAACAGGCGGCAATGATCTTTTCGAGCTGCAGATAGGGCTTCAGCTCGGTTTCGGAGAAATCGAACTTCCGGGTCCGGATCTTCTCGGCATAGTGCCGCCAATCCCAGGGCATGACCTCATGGTTGCGGCCTTCCTCGGCGATCAGCGCCGCAATATCCCTTTCTTCCTCTGCTGCGCGCGTGGCCGCCTTCGCCCACACGGTCATCAGGAGATCGTTCACCGCATCAGGCGTCTTCGCCATGGTATTATCAAGCTTGAGTTCGGCGAAATTGGCATAGCCGAGCAGCTTCGCTTTCTCTGCTCTCAGTGCCAGAGTCTCGCGAATGATCTCACGATTGTCGGTCTTGCCGCCATTGGCGCCACGCGCCACCCAGGCACTGAAGGCCTGCTCGCGCAGATCGCGGCGCTCGGAAGACGTCAGGAACGGCTCGATGATCGAGCGCGACAGGGTGACGGCATACTTGCCCTCCTCGCCGCGTTCGCGCGCAGCCGCTGCCATTGCCTCGCGCAAATAGTCGGGAAGACCGGCAAGATCGGCCTCTTCCGACAAAAGCAGCGCCCAGCTCTTTTCATCCGCCAGGACGTTCTGTCCGAATTGCGCGCCGAGGCCGGCAAGCTTCTCGTTGATGGCGGACAGGCGCTCCTGCTCAGGCTTCGGCAGCTTGGCACCGGCCTTGACGAAGCCCTTCCAGTGCCGCTCCAGAACGCGGGTTTCTTCCAGCGTCAGCCCAAGCGCGTCGCGACCCTCCCAAAGCGCATCGAGACGGGCAAAAAGCGCCGCGTTCGTGCCGATCTTCGAATAATGCCGCGCCACCTTCGGCGCGATCTCGCGCTCCAGCGCCTGGATGGTCTCGTTCGTATGCGCACCCGCCTTGTTCCAGAAGAGCGCCGAGATGCGCGACAGCTCGTCGCCAGCGATCTCCAGCGCCGTCACCGTGTTGGCGAAGGTCGGCGCCTCGCTATTGCCGGCAATCGCATCGATCTCGGCCTCATGCGATATAAGCGCCGCATCGAAGGCAGGTGCAAAATCCGTATCCTTTACCGCATCGAAACGCGGCAGCCCCTGATGTCCGGTCCATTCGGTGAGCGCGGGATTGACGGCGGTAAGGGAAGACATGCGGGGCATCCTTTCGACAGACATCTAACCGAAGCACGATATAAGGCTAGCCCCGCCGAATTGGTATGGCGAGGGGCGAACAAATTGATGAGCGGGATCAGGCCTTGCGCCAGCCGAGCAGGCCGGGTGTGGCATGCCAGAGCGCCTGTGCCGCAAAACCCATGAAAAGCACGCCGGAGCAGCGCACGATCAGCCGCTCATGCGCGCGATAGAAGCGCCGAACAGCGCCTGCGCCGATAATGCTGATGAGAATAATGTCGGCTGTTATGAACCCAGCAAAGGATACTGTCAGCAGCAGCGGCAGGGCACTGAAGGTCAATGCGCCGGCAGAGCCCGCGACAAGCGCCGTAAAGGTCGCCAGCGCAACGGGATATCCCTTCGGATTGGTGACGCCGAAGATCAGGCCGCGACGGAACGGGCGGTCGACATTGACGAGCGCCTTGCCGTCACCCTTCGGCTTGGCGGTCACGGCACTCCAGCCAATCCAAGCGAGATAGAAGCCGCACAGCAAACCGAGCAGATCGAAGACGAAGGTGCCGATGGTCTTGGCGCCGACGATGGCGACCAAAGCCAGCGTCGACCAGACGAGATCGCCGAGCAGATGGCCACTGACGAAGAATGCACCCGCCTTGCGGCCCTGGCCGGCACCTATGCCGAGGAGTGCCAGAAAGGCAGGACCGGGAATAAGCACATAGAAAAGCGCGGCGAGGAAGGCGCCGACAACGAGCGATTGCGTCATGATGAGTGATCCCGCTGGTGATCGCGCGAGAGTAGCAATCTGTGGAAGCCGGTCAAGCAGCTGGCCGTTTTAAGTTCCAGGAAGCCGTTGTGTTCGTGGGATGAAATCAATAAGAACGTAGTGGGGCCCAAAAACAAAGAGCGTAGGTAGGGAAGCGCTTATGAACAGCAGGATTAATACGGATTCGCTCGCCTTTCTTGTGAGCGATTGCGCCCGACTGATCAGGGCGGCCTTCGAGCGACGCATTCTTGTCGCTGGGCTCGGGCTGACGGCGGGTGAAGCACGGACGCTGATGCAGGTCGCCGCCATCAATGGCAGCCGCCAACTCGACATCGCCTCCCGGATGGGGCTGGAGCCGATGACGGTCAGCGCCTTTCTGGACAAGCTGCAGGCACGCGGCTTGATCGAACGCCAGCCGGACCCGCTCGATCGCCGCGCCAAGCGGATCGTGCTTTCGGAATCTGCCGACGCGAAGCTCCGGCAGATCGACCGTGAAGTCTGCGAAGTCGAGCGCAATGCGACGCAGGGCTTTGGCGAGGATCTTCAAATGCAACTACATGATGCGCTCTGCGCTTTCCGCAGCAATCTTCAGAAGGCCGAAGCACCTGCAGAAGTCGAACGGGAGTTGAGGCCGGTGGATTAATTCCAGACCGCCATCCTGGAAAAAGGAAGCCCGCCTCCGGCGATCGGAAGCGGGCCATTTCTCATTTCATACCTTACTTCGACAGGTTGCGCTTGGCGAGCGTGCGCAGGCGCAGCGCGTTCAACTTGATGAAGCCGGCCGCATCCTTTTGGTCGTAGGCGCCCTGGTCGTCTTCGAAGGTGACCAGCTTGTCGGAATAAAGCGATTTCGGGCTTTCGCGGCCGATGACCATGACATTGCCCTTGTAGAGCTTCAGCGTCACTTCGCCTTCGACATGTTCCTGGCTCTTGTCGATGAGCGCCTGCAGCATCTCACGCTCCGGCGAGAACCAGAAGCCGTAATAGATCAACTCGGCATAGCGCGGCATCAGCTCGTCCTTGAGGTGCGCGGCACCGCGATCGAGCGTGATGGATTCGATGGCGCGATGGGCCGCGAGCAGGATCGTGCCGCCGGGGGTCTCGTAGACGCCACGGGACTTCATGCCGACGAAACGGTTCTCGACGAGATCAAGACGGCCGATGCCGTTGTCGCGGCCATACTCGTTCAGCTTCGCAAGCAAGGTCGCCGGGCTCAGGCGCTCGCCATTGATCGAAACGGCATCACCCTTTTCGAAGCCGATCTTGATGATGGTGGCCTTGTCGGGAGCGGCTTCCGGCGAGATCGTGCGCATGTGCACATATTCCGGCGCTTCCTGCGCCGGGTTTTCCAGAACCTTGCCTTCGGAAGAGGAGTGCAGAAGGTTGGCGTCGACGGAGAAAGGCGCTTCACCCTTCTTGTCCTTGGCAACCGGAATCTGGTGCTTCTCGGCGAATTCGAGGAGGTCGGTACGGCTCTTGAACGACCAGTCGCGCCATGGTGCAATGATCTTGATATCCGGGTTCAGCGCATAGGCCGAAAGCTCGAAGCGAACCTGGTCATTGCCCTTGCCGGTCGCGCCGTGGGCGATGGCATCGGCGCCGGTCTTCCTGGCGATCTCGATCAGGTGCTTGGAGATCAGCGGACGGGCAATCGAGGTGCCGAGCAGGTAGACGCCTTCATAGACGGCATTGGCGCGGAACATCGGGAAGACGAAATCGCGCACGAATTCCTCGCGCACATCCTCGATATAGATTTCCTTGATGCCGAGCATTTCGGCCTTCTTGCGCGCCGGCTCCAGCTCTTCGCCCTGGCCGAGATCGGCGGTGAAGGTGACCACTTCGGCGCCGAGCTCCGTCTGCAGCCACTTCAGGATAATCGAGGTGTCGAGACCGCCGGAATAGGCGAGAACGACTTTCTTCACGTCTTTATGTGATGCCATGATGAGTTCCGTTTCGAGGCGGGCCAGGGGAAAGGCCCGCAAAGCTGTATCGCGGAACTTTTAGCGAGATTATCGTGCGGCGCAAGGGGAAGCGCGAGCGGGACGTTTCTCAGAGATGAGCGCCGATGTTCATTCGCTGATGCAGGATGCGGATGATCGTGACCATTTGAGCGACATCTTTATAGATGATAAAATGTGAGCCGGAGGCGAGAGCGAGACAATCTGGTTTGATACCGCTGATCTTGCGGCCGCGTGCGATGCCCTTCACCAAATCATGACAACGATCACGCAGAGCGAAGACATAATCCTCCGCTTGCTCGTAACTCCATTTTTCCTCGTATAGTCGTAGATTTGATCGATGTCGGACGTTGCTTTCGGCGAGAAGACCAATTTCTTCATCGCTGATTGCGCAACTTTCTCTTTCCTTCGATAAATTCATTGAAGTCAAACTCCTCCGGTTCGCCCGAGGCCTCGCCTTCGGCGATCGCCGCCGCAATCGCCTCTATTTCCGCCCGGCTGCGCAATAATTTAAGCGCGGCGTCAATGACCTCGCTCGGCGAATCGTAATTGCCGTGGCTGATCTGCTCGCCGATTAACGCATCCATCTGCTCGTCGATCTCTACGGACACATGCTTTGTCACTGGCGTGACCTCCGGCGGTTTGACTTGATTGCCGAAAGTACCATATTCGGCGGCGACCGAACAATGCCTGAGGAGGGCGCCGCTCGTGACCGATATTCAAGACATTTTCAAGAAATCCAATGTTGCCGTCATCACCGGAGGTGCATCCGGCATCGGTTTTGCCGCAGCAAAACATTTCGCCTCGCTGGGCATGAGCGTCGTTATCGCCGACCTCGGGGGCGACCGACTGGCGGAGGCGAGCGCGGAACTCAAGATGATTGCAGGCGAAGAGCATGTCATGGCCATCGAGACCGATGTCGCCAGCAAAGACGCGCTGGAAGCGCTGGAGCGCGCAGTCCTGCAGCGTTTCGGCCGCGTACATGTGCTGATGAACAATGCGGGCATTGGCCCGCAAACCTCGATCTTCAGCGCCCAGGCCGGCTGGGATGCGATCCTCGGCGTCAACCTGCTTGGCGTGATCAACGGCACGCGCGTCTTCGGGCCGGGCATGATCGCCCATGGCGAACCTGGCATCATCATCAACACCGGCTCGAAGCAGGGCATCACCACCCCTCCCGGCAACCCCGCCTACAATGTCTCGAAGGCCGGCGTGAAGGTCTTCACCGAAGCGCTTCAGCATGAGCTGCGCAATACAGAAGGCGCCAAGATTTCAGCCCATCTCCTCATCCCCGGCTTCGTCTTCACTGGTCTCACCAAGGGCGAACGCACGGAAAAGCCGGCCGGCGCCTGGACGCCCGAGCAGACGGTCGACTTCATGGTCGAAAGCCTGAAGCGCGGCGATTTCTACATTCTCTGCCCGGACAATGACGTCGCCCGCCCGGTCGATGAACGCCGCATGCTCTGGGCGGCCGGCGATATCGTCGAGAACCGCCCGCCGCTGTCGCGCTGGCATCCCGACTATGCCGATCAATTCAGGGCATTCCTTGAAAAGAAGGATTGATTTGCTTTCCCCCGAAAGCCGGATAAGAACACCCCAAGCACCATCATCCGGCTTTCGGAGCGACTTTCATGGATTTCATACCCAGCCTGCCGACCCTTCTTGCCTTTTCGGCAGCGAGCCTTTTGCTGGCGATGACGCCCGGTCCCGACATGACGCTGTCGATCAGCCGCGCTCTCGCACAGGGAAAGAAGGCAGCGCTGTTTGTCGTGCTCGGCACCACCCTCGGCGTCGTCGTCCATACCTGCCTGGTGGCTTTCGGCATTTCGGCGCTGATTACGGCTTCGCCCGTTGCCTTCACGGTGCTGAAGACTGGAGGCGCTGCCTATCTGCTGTGGCTGGCAATCCAGGCGATCCGTTTCGGTTCCAGCCTATCGGTCAAGAAGGTCGATACCATCGGCGGAACACCGCTTGCAAACATCTCCAACGGCTTTTGGGTCAACCTGCTGAACCCGAAGGTCATCATCTTCTTCATGACCTTTCTGCCGCAGTTCGTTACATCAGGCGATCCTGCCGTCACACACAAGCTGCTCTTCCTCGGCTTCTTCTTCATCGTTATCGGCATGCCGGTCAACATGCTCGTCGTTCTTGCCGCGGACGGCCTGTCGTCCTGGCTGCAACGGAATCGCGGCATAATGCGCGGCCTGGACTACACCTTCGCCAGCGTCTTCTCGATTTTCGCGGTGAAAATCTTCTTCACTCAGGCTCGTTGAAACCGGACCACTGCCCCGCAAACCTGCCGGCAATCCACCAGTAAACCGTGGCGCTAGCCATGCCCAGGAATGCGAAGCAGACCGCGACGGTGATCAGATTGAGGGTCTGCGGCCTTTCCATGCCGCCCGAAATTAGGACGGACGCGACTGCCGATAGGGTCGCGCCGAAAATTGCATAGCCATACCATTGACGCATGCCGCGCCATTCGAGAATGGGGATAACCACCAGAGACGGCAGGATGCTGACGACCATCGCGACCTTGGTGAGCGCAATGGTCAGAACGAAAAGCTCGGGCGCCGCGGTCTCCGGCACGGTCCAGACGGCGGCGCAGGCGAGCACGAAGCCCATGAGAGCGCAAGCGGCGAAATAGCCCCACAAGAGGCGCATCGGCTTGCGCAGTCCAAGGAGCATCGATCTCAGTCCTCGCCGTGATTGGCGATCATCATGGCTTCGAAGGCCAATCGCTCCGTCTTGCGCATGCGCTCGGATTCCGACTTCAGCTGACCGCAAGCGGCGAGAATATCGCGGCCCCGCGGCGTGCGGATCGGTGAGGCATAGCCGGCCGAATTGATAAAATCGGCGAACTTCTCGATCTGCTCCCAGTCCGAACACTGGTAGTTGGTGCCGGGCCAGGGATTGAACGGGATCAGGTTGATCTTGGCCGGAATGCCCTTCAGCAGCTGGATCAGACCCTTCGCGTCCTCGAGACTGTCGTTGACGCCCTTCAGCATCACATATTCGAAGGTGATGCGCCGTGCATTCGACAGGCCCGGATAGGCCCGGCAGGCGTCCATCAGTTCCTTCAGTGGATACTTCTTGTTGATCGGCACCAGCATGTCGCGCAGGTCGTCGCGTACGGCATGCAGCGAGATCGCCAGCATGACGCCGATCTCTTCGCCGGTGCGATAGATTTCCGGCACGACGCCTGATGTGGAGAGCGTGATGCGGCGCTTGGAGAGCGACAGGCCATCGCCGTCGGAGGCGATCAGCAGCGCCGTCTTGACGCTGTCGAAATTGTAGAGCGGCTCGCCCATGCCCATCATGACGATATTGCTGACCTTTCGGCCTTCGGCGGGCATGATCGTCCCTTGCGGCGCTTCGCGGTCCGGGAAATCGCCGAGCCGGTCGCGCGCCAGGAGCAGCTGCGACAGGATCTCTTCCGCCGTCAGATTGCGCACCAGGCGCTGCGTACCGGTATGACAGAAGGAACAGGTGAGCGAACAGCCGACCTGGCTGGAAATGCAGAGCGTGCCGCGGCCCTCTTCCGGAATATAGACGGTTTCCACCTCGACCGGCCGGCCAGCGCCGCGCGGCGGGAAGCGCAGCAGCCATTTCCGGGTGCCGTCATTGGAAACCTGCTCCTCGACGATCTCGGGACGCGCGATGGTGAAATGCGCCTTCAGCATTTCGCGCATGTCCTTCGACACATTGGCCATGGCGTCGAAATCGGAGACGCCACGCACATAGATCCAGTTCCAAAGCTGGCTGACACGCATCTTGATCTGCTTGTCGGCAACGCCCTTTTCCTTGAGCGCCGCACCCATCTCTTCGCGTGTCATGCCGATCAGCGACGGCTTCGGCGAAAGCTCGACGGGCTGCGATACCGGCATCGGCTTGAGCCTGGAGGGGGGCATGACATCGGTGGCGGACATAGGATCGTTCCAACGGTTCACATCGGCGATGCCGCAAAAGCTGACGAAAGCTGCGGATGCGGGCAAGGCACGGAAATCTGAAGATTCATACGGTGGCGGGGCAAGCTATCTGCCGCACACCTATCGTTGGCGCGGCCTTTAGCATTAATTTCCGCCCGCGTCATCCCTTTCCCTCAAAAGCAAGGGTTGGTCTTCAAAAACAAAAGGCCGGTCGACTTGACCGGCCTTGCTCATTGCGGTCGCGGCAGCAGGAAGATCACATTTGCGTGATCCTTCGGCCCTCGATCTTATTTGCAGTTTTCGATCTGCTTCAGCGCAGCCGTCACACCCTTCAATGAATAGGTGTAGGAAGTGGCAGTACCCTTCTTTGAGGTTGCCGAAACCTTCAACGAATGGCCGGATTTCAGCGCCGCGACCAGTGCCGGCTCCTGCGCGGCGTTCTCCACCCACGCGGCCTTGTCCTTGGTGAACATCACGAAGGTCTTGTTGTCGATGGTGACGTTGACCTTCGAGTTGTCCTTGAGGGGATAGCCCATCATCGCCTGCGGTTCATAAGAGATGTTCTGGCCCGGACGCTGCGACACGATGAAGAAATTGTCGCCATGGTCAATGCCCGTCGGCGGCGCCTTGGCCGTCGGCACAGAAAGAACGTAACATACTTTGCCGCCGGCGGACTGGTAGGAATAGGCACCCCAGGCGTCGAACTGCTGAATGCGCGTCGGAGCCGCCGGCGCTGCTGGCGCCGCTGCCTGCGTCTGCTTCTTGGTCTGCGCGGACGCTATGCCGGTTCCAGCCAGAACGAGCGAGAGGGCGATTGCGAAGCTTTTTACAAACATGGTTTCCTGCCGATTTCTTGCGGTCCAGAGCTCATGGCGATTCGTTTGACGCACGCCTGTGCTCGTGAGCTGCCTTATTTTGACTTTATTCAGGTTACCAAACCGTCAACGGAGCGCTGCCGCCACCGGCTCCGTGCCATTTCAATCCAGTTATCGCGCAAAGCTTGAAACGCATCAGAAGGAATTGGAAAACCCGGATGATGAAGTACCACCCTGCAGCTTCGATTTAAGACAGAAAGATTCGGGCAAGAATTTGACCTCGCTAAAATCAGGGAGGTCTCATAAATCTCTGGAAACCCGAGAGGATTCAGATCGGCTCCGCAAAACAAGCATCAGGCGGTCTTCATAGACTCGGGCTCGTTCTCCAGCGCGCGATCGGCGGCGTCGTAATGTTCCTGGCGGATATGGCCCCTGATCATGCTGAAGGCGAGCGTCAGCACCGCGACGTCATCGGAAAAGCCGATGACGGCAAAGAAATCGGGGATAATATCGACCGGCATGACAAAATAGCCGAGCGCCGCCAGCAATATGCCGCGAACACGCGTCGGTGTCTGCGGGTCGAGTGCGCAATAGAAGGCGGCCACGACGTCGCGGGAAAAGGGAATATGGCGAGCCGCCTTCCGCAAGGTCGGCCAGAATTTTCTGCGCACCGATTTCTCCTGCTCTTTTTGGGTCTCTTCGTCACCAGGCATCAGGATTTCCCCGTACTTGATGTCATCCATTCCATTCACCTCAATCGAGGCCCGTCGGCCGGGCCGTGTAAACATATGGTGATCGCCTGCCGTGATTCAATCGATCCGGCGCGCGGCCGCCTTCTCCATCGCCTTCGCCAGCTTGACGTCATGATCGGTCAGGCCGCCGGCATCGTGTGTCGTCAGCTTCACCTCGACGCGGGAATAGACGTTGAACCATTCCGGATGGTGGTTGAATTTTTCCGCGGCAAGGGCGGCTTCCGTCATGAAGCCGAAGGCCTCGACGAAGTTGCGGAACTTGAAGGTCTTCGAAATCGAAAGGCCGTCATCCGCAAGCGCCCAACCTCCAAGCTCCGCAAGATTTTCATCGATTGCCGCGCGGTCAAGTCTGTCGTATTTCATGGCAAGTCACTCCTCTCTAAAGCAATTCCAGGAAAACTGCGTAGCGGTTTTTCCGTCCGGAATTGCGTAAAAGCAAAAGGATAGAGCGTTTTCGCATTTGGAAGAAAAGCGGAAAGCTCTGGCGGTTGAACGATAGCATGGATCGTCACAGGATACTTTTCGTCTGCGCCGGCAATATCTGCCGGTCGCCCCTCGCCGAAGGCATATTCAGGCATCTGGCAAGCAAGGCCGGCCGTGGCGGTGAATTCGACATCGATTCGGCCGGCACCGGCGGCTGGCATCAGGGAGAGCGCCCCGATCGCCGCTCGATCGCGGTTGCAGCTGGCCACGGAATCAATATCACAGACCAGCGCGCGCGGCGCATAGCGTCAGCCGATTTCGGCAAGTTCGACCTTATCCTGGCAATGGATCAAGACAATTTGAAGAACTTGCGCAAGTCGGCGCCTGCCGATGCGCTCGGCAAGCTGCATCTCTTCAATGCCCTGGCGCTCGGAAGCAACAAGGACATCCCCGATCCCTACTATGGCGACCGCGAGGATTTCGAAGCCGTCTATACCATGCTTTTGGCAGGCTGCAGCGCGCTGTTACCTAAAGCCGGGAAAGTGCTGCGGGGCTCGTGAAGCGGGAATATCTCTTCGGTGAGATAGGGACCGCCACCGACCGATTCGCGCGAGGACAGAAGCACGAAGCGCCCGACCGTAAACGGAGCGGTGTAGAAATTGCCGCGACCGGAGAGATAATGCACCACGTCGTCGACCCGCGAGGACTTCAGCCTGGCGAGCGTCACATGCGGCGTGAACTTGCGGGGGTCCGGCTGCAGGCCGATGCGCTGGCAGATGCGCTCGATCTCGCCTTGCAGCGCGAACATATCCGGTGTCTGCGAGACCCCGGCCCAAACCGAATGCGGTTTCTTGGACCCGAAGGAACCGATGCCCTCCAGCCGAAGCTGGAATTCAGGCCGATCTATCCGGTCGAGACGGTCGACGATCTCATCCGCAGTGCGGCCATCGACATCGCCGATGAAGCGCAAGGTAATGTGATAATTTTCAACGTCGATCCACCTGGCTCCCGGGAGACCACCGCGCAACAATGACAGGCTCATGGCCGCATTGCGCGGAATTTCGAGGGCGGTAAAAAGTCTCGGCATGACGAGCACTCCCCGAATCTCTTGCAGGTATAGGTAGGGAATCACGCATTTGCAGTCGGTGCAAGCATCTATTTCGCACCTGCGTCAATCGTCCCTACAAAACTGATAACAGCCGGCAACATATGCTCGACCATCACATCGACCCCCTTGGAGTTCGGATGCATCCCGTCCGAAAGCTGCAAATCCGCATGCGTGGCGACGCCATCGAGGAAGAACGGATAGAGCGGAAGCTGATATTTGTCGGCCAGCCGCCTATAGATCGGGTTGAATTTATCGGCATAGTCCGGTCCCATGTTCGGCGGCGCCAGCATGCCGACGAGAAGCATCGGGATCTTTCTGTCCTTCAACCGTTCGATCATGGTCTCGAGGTTCTTTTCCGTCTGCTCCGGCGGAATGCCGCGCAGCGCGTCGTTGGCGCCGAGTTCCAGGATCACGCCATCCGTGCCGTCCGGCACCGACCAGTCGATACGCGAAAGGCCGCCGGAGGTCGTATCTCCCGAAACACCGGCATCGGCAACCGCCACATCCAAACCCTTGGCCTTCAGCGCCGCCTCAAGCTTGGCGGGAAAGCCGTCGCCCGGCGGCAGTTGATAGCCCGCCATCAGGCTATCGCCGAAGCCGACCAGCTGAATGGTGCGTGCATCGGCGGCATGAACTACGCCAAACAAAAGACCGAAAGTGATGACAGCGAAGTGAAGCGCAGCAACTTTAAAACCCATGATCCATTTCCTAAATTCGCTGCTCGGGCCAAGTCGCGCCCGCCATTGTCTCTGATGTTCTCTGATATATAGGGCGTTCGCATTGGCAAAAACCATCATCGAGCTGAAGAAGGCGGATTTGACACTCGGCAATGCCGCCGCCTCCGTCCACGTGCTGAAGGGCATCGATCTCACCGTCATGGAGGGTGAGGCCGTCGGCATCGTCGGCCCCTCCGGCTCCGGCAAGTCCACGCTGCTGATGGTGCTGGCCGGCCTCGAAAAGCTCGACAGCGGCGAACTTCTGATCCGCGACACGCCGCTGCATAGCCTCAGCGAAGATCGCATCGCCGATTTCCGCGGACGCAATATCGGCATCGTCTTTCAGTCTTTCCATCTCATCGCCAACATGACGGCGCTCGAAAACGTCGCCGTGCCGCTGGAGCTTGCCAACGTCCGCGATGCGTTCGATATCGCCCGTCGCGAACTGGAAGCCGTCGGCTTGGGCGAGAGGCTCAATCACTATCCCGGCCAGCTTTCCGGCGGCGAGCAGCAGCGCGTCGCTATTGCCCGCGCGCTGGCGCCTTCGCCCGCCGTCCTCATCGCCGACGAACCGACGGGCAATCTCGACACCGATACCGGCCGGCAGATCGCCGATCTGCTCTTTGCCCAGCAGGCCGAACGCGGCACGACCATGTTGCTCGTCACCCATGATCCCGCCCTTGCCGCCCGTTGCTCGCGCCAGATCCGCGTCCGTTCCGGCGAGATCGAGAACGACAGCATGCGCACGCGCGCCAACCAGGCGGCGATTGCATGAGCGCGGCGGGACTGCGCCTGCCGCTTGCCTTCCGCCTTGCCATGCGCGAATTGCGCGGCGGCCTTGGCGGTTTCTACATCTTCCTCGCCTGCATAGCGCTAGGCACCGGCGCAATTGCCGCCGTTAATTCCGTTTCCCGCTCGATTACCGACGCAATCTCGACGCAGGGCCAGTCACTGCTGGCGGGCGACGCCCGCTTCGAACTGCGCAACCGCGAGGCAACTCCAGAGGAATTCGCCTATCTCCAAAGCTTAGGGAAAGTTTCCCGTTCCACCGGCTTGCGCTCCATGTCGCGCCTGCCCGATGGTTCGGACCAGGCACTCGTCGAAGTCAAGGCGGTCGACGATGCCTATCCGCTCTACGGCAGATTCGAGGCGGAACCGGACCAGCCGCTCGCAACGCTGCTTGCAGCCAAGGATGGCACCTATGGCGCTGTTGTCGCTCCCCTGCTGCTCGAACGCCTGAACCTCAAGATCGGCGACGCTCTGCTGCTTGGAAACACCAAGCTGCGCATTACTGGCACCGTTGAAAGCGAGCCAGATGCGGTATCTGAAGGCTTTGGCTTCGCGCCGCGCCTGCTCACGAGCCGCAATGCCCTGATTGCTTCCGGCCTGATCACGACAGGCAGCTTGGTCGAACAGGCATACCGAATCCGCATGGACAATCCCGCGGCCGGCATCCGCAATCTCACCGAGCGCGCCAATGCCGCCTTTCCGCAGGCGGGCTGGTCGATCCGCAGCAGCGATCGCGCAGCACCCCAGCTTGCCGACAATGTCACCCGCTTCTCGCAGTTCCTGACGCTCGTCGGCCTCGCAGCGCTCATCGTCGGCGGCGTCGGCGTTGCCAATGCCGTGCGCGCCTTCCTCGATTCCAAGCGCACGACCATCGCCACCTTCAAGTGCCTGGGCGCTCCGGCCTTCGTCGTTGTGCTGATCTATCTCATCCAGATCGCCGTGATTGCACTCGCTGGCATAGCAATTGGCCTCGTCCTCGGCGCTATCGCGCCGATGATCGCTTCGCAATTCATGGCGGAATTCCTACCGATTTCAACCGCACCGAGGCTTTACCCCGGCGCATTGACGCTGGCTGCTCTCTTCGGCCTGCTGACGACACTGGCCTTTGCCATTCCGCCGCTCGGCCATGCCCGCGAAGTGCCGGCGACGGCGCTGTTTCGCGAGCAGGGCTTCGAAGCGCGACGCCTGCCCGGCTGGCCCTATCTCCTGGCTGCCGGTGTCCTGATGGCGGCACTTGCAGCCCTGGCGATCGTCACCGCCTATGACCGCTTCATCGCAGTCGTCTTCGTCGTCTCGATCGCTGGCGCTTTCGTCGTGCTGCGCCTGGTGGCAGCCCTGCTCTCCTGGCTTGCCCGCCGCAGCCCGCGCGTGCGCTCGCCCGCGCTGCGCCTCGCGATCGGCAACATTCATCGGCCGGGCGCGCTCACCTCCTCCGTCGTGCTGTCGCTCGGCCTTGGGCTGGCGCTGCTGGTGACCTTGACACTGATCGACGGGAATATGCGCCGCGAGCTGATGGGAAGCATGAGCGAACAGGCGCCGAACTTCTTCTTCGTCGATATTCAGGGGCCGGAACTGGAAGGCTTCCGCAAGATCGTCCTCGACATCGACCCCAAGGGCAAGCTTGTCGAGGCGCCAATGCTCCGCGGCCGGATCGTCGCCTTCAACGGCGAGGATGTCACCAAAATGAAGGTGCCGGCCGCAGGCCAATGGGTGCTGCGCGGCGACCGCGGCATCACCTATGCCGATACAGTGCCGGAAAACGCCTCGGTCACGGAAGGCAAATGGTGGGACAAGGATTATAGCGGCGAACCGCTGGTCTCCTTTTCCGAAGAGGAGGGCAAGGCGCTCGGCCTGAAGCTCGGCGACAAGGTCACCGTCAACGTGCTTGGCCGCAACGTCACCGCCAGGATCGCCAGCTTCCGCAAGGTTCAATGGCAATCGCTGTCGATCAATTTCGTGATGATCTTCTCGCCCAACACCTTCAGGGGCGCTCCGCACGCCTGGCTCGCGACCCTGACCGACACTTCCGCCACCTCGGAACAGGAAGCGGCGATCCTGAGGAAAGTCACCAATACCTATCCGACCATCACAAGCGTCCGCGTCAAGGATGCGCTCGATGTCGTCAACACGCTCGTGGGACAGCTGGCGACGGCCATTCGTTCCGCCGCATCTGTCGCACTCATCGCCTCGGTGCTGGTGCTGGCCGGTGCACTCGCGGCCGGCAACCGCGCCCGCACGCATGACGCCGTCATCCTCAAGACGCTCGGCGCGACGCGGGCAACATTGATCCGTGCCTTCAGCTACGAATATCTGATCCTGGGCGCCGCAACCGCCATCTTCGCGCTGATCGCCGGCTCCGCATCCGCCTGGTACATCGTCAGCCGTATCATGCGGCTCCCTTCTGCCTTCCTGCCCGATGTCGCTTTCTCCACGCTGGTTATCGCGCTGATTTTGACGGTCGGTATAGGCTTGATCGGTACTTGGCGGATTCTCGGGCAGAAAGCAGCGCCTGTTCTGCGCGAGCTCTGATTCGTTACGGAGACGAACCGGAAACGGGCAAAACAGCTCGATATTACATCGATTTAACATGCGCCGGATCGCTTGACCCTTGTGTATGAGGCCCGAAAGCCTCATATTCTGTGCAGGCATGCTGAGCTCCGCAGCGGCGCCTGGGCCTTGAAAGACCCGACACCGTAATCAAATCGGAGCTTGAAAGAGGAAAACATGGCTGACTTTCGCAATTACCAAAACCGGGCGCAGAGCGGTGCGCAATCCGGTGCGATGATAGACGAGGGCCTTCGAGCCTACATGCTCAAGGTCTATAACCTGATGGCGCTGGGTCTGGCGATCACGGGTGTTGCCGCCTATCTCTCCTTCTCGCTCGCTTTCGCAAACGGACAGATCACGGCCTTCGGCCAGGCGATCTATCTGAGCCCGCTGAAGTGGGTGGTCATTCTCGCCCCGCTGGCGATGGTGTTCTTCCTGATGGCTCGGGTTAACCGCATGAGCGTGGCCGCCGCGACGACGACCTTCTGGGTCTACGCCGCGCTGGTGGGCCTTTCGCTGTCGTCGATCTTCATCATCTACACCGGACAGAGCGTCGTGCAGACCTTCTTCGTGACCGCCGCCTCCTTCGGCGCGCTGTCGCTCTTCGGCTACACGACGAAGCGTGATCTGTCGGCGATGGGCTCGTTCCTGATGATGGGTCTCTTCGGCCTGATCATCGCGGCGCTCGTCAACATCTTCCTGGCTTCGTCCGCGCTGCAGTTCGCCATCTCCGTGATCGGCGTCCTGATCTTCGCAGGCCTCACCGCCTGGGATACGCAGCGGATCAAGGAAATGTACTACGAAGCCGACGACGTGACCGTGGCGGGCCGCAAGGCGATCATGGGCGCCCTGTCGCTGTACCTCGACTTCATCAACCTGTTCATGTTCCTGCTGCAATTCATGGGCAACCGCCGTTAATCGCACAGCATGATTGAGACATGAAAAGGCGGTCTCGGCCGCCTTTTTTATTTGCTTGGGCAGACGCCCTGCGATTTGATGGCCACCGTCGCAAATTCGCAGATCAGGCAATAGAAACAATGTCCGTCAGCCTCCGCAGTGCAACCCTAGACGACCTTCCCCACATCACCGCCATCTACAGAGATTCCGTTCTGAACGGCACGGCAAGCTATGAAATCACGCCGCCGAACCAGGAGGAAATGACGGCCAGGTTCGAGGCAATTCGTAACAAGGGCTATCCCTATCTGGTCGCCGAAGACGATACCGGCGCATTTCTCGGCTATGCCTATGCCTCCGCGTTCCGCACGCGGCCGGCCTATCGCTGGATGGTGGAGGATTCGATCTATCTGGCACCCGAGGCGCGTGGTCGCGGCATCGGCAGACTGCTGCTCCATGCCCTGGTGGAAAACTGCCAGACGCTCGGCTTCCGCCAGATGATCGCCGTCATCGGCGGCGCCCACCCCGCCTCCATCGCCGTACATCGCGCGGCAGGCTTTGCCGAAGTGGGGCTGCTCAAGGGTACCGGCTACAAGCATGGCCGATGGCTGGATACCATGCTGATGCAGAAGGCGCTCGGGGACGGCGCGGAGAGCGATCCGGATCCATCGGTCTATCCTGGGACATTGTTTGGGGGGTAGTGTCGAGCTGCCTTTATGCCGAACCTCTGATACCCCCCTCTGTCAGCTTCGCTGACATCTCCCCCACAAGGGGGGAGATTGTTGAGAGCTTGCCGCACATCTTTTCAAACCAATGGCCCGAAGTTCTGCAGCTTCGATCTTCACTGTGGGCAGATGCGTGCCACAAGCTAGCAATCTCCCCCCTTGTGGGGGAGATGTCCCGATAGGGACAGAGGGGGTGTGGCACTATCAGCCAGCACACAGCCAACGACGAGAAACTACTTCTCCACCAGCTTCAGCTGCTTGTCGAAAACCTTCAACACTTGGTTCAGGTCATGACCGCGTTTCAGGATCATGCCGTTGGTATTGACGACAGAAAAAGCGCCCTGCTTGGCTGAAAGCTTCGGATTCTTTTCGATGCGGAAGAGCGGCATTTCGCCGGAGCGTTTGAAGACGGAGAAAACCGCCTTGTCCTTCAAATGGTCGATGGCGTAGTCGCGCCACTCGCCCTCGCCGACCATGCGGCCATAGATCCAGAGAATCGCATCAAGCTCCCGGCGATGAAAGGTCACCGGCAGCGGGTCCTTGCTCTGTTTGTATTCTCTGAGATCAACGACGACGGATGAATTGGTATCGACGGAACGGCTTTCACCGTGTCTCAAATCCGGCTGATCAGTCATCAATCCCCCAGGGGCTATCTCATGACAGGAGAATGACAGTTTGCCTCAGCCGCATCAAATTGCAAGACGGCTGACGGCTCACAATTTCTTTCCCGGCTGTGAAAGCACCTCGTCAACGCCGCATTTCAGACAAAACGACGCCCAATTTACAGGAAGTATAGGCAGCCGTTTGGCGCCGCCGCGTCAAACGGCCCGGCCGGGGTGCATCGATTAAACCCCAGCCCCGAATGCGTCCTCGCCGGGCACCCCCCTTTTTGGCGCCAGCCAAAATAGGGACCCCTTTTAGCATCAGCTCAAAATGGAAGACCTCCGGCAAAGCTGGAAAAATCGCGTTCAGCCGTCCGAGCCTACCGTCAGAACAGTCGCCCCGAGAATGGCAGCCGGATCGCCTGAAGATGTCGACGACTGCAGCAGAATCGCAAGGCCTCGCCGGCCAGCCTTATCCAGCACGGTAGACGGCAGCACGAGGCTCATGGCCTTGCCGTCCCACATGCCGACTGTTTCGACATCGGATACCGCGTGCATATAGGCAATCTGCTGGCCGTTGTTTTCGCCGCCTTTCGGCGCCACCATCTGCTCCTTGTCGAAATAGACGGCAACGACATTCGCCTTGCCCTGCCCAGCGCCGATCTTGATCTCGAGCTCGTCACCCTTCATGGCAGCACTGACCGGAACCGTCAGCCCCTCGCCAAGGCGCTGAAAATCATCAAGTTTGACGTTAATGGCATCGAGATCGGCACCGTTCATGTGATCTCTGCCATTGACGATCGCTTGCGGCGTATAGACGCCGCTGCGCCCCATCGTACGGGCATAGGCATATTGGCGCGCCGTATTGTCCTTGGATGCCATCGTGTCGTTCCAGCCGAGATAGTTCCAATAATCGACGTGATAGGCGAGCGCCACGACATTGCCCTGGCGGATCAGCTTACGGAAGGCAGCATCGGCGGGAGGACAGGAAGCGCAACCCTGCGAGGTGAAGAGTTCGACGACGCCCTTGATCTTCGGAGCCTCCTGCGCATGCAGCGAACTTGCGAGCCCAATGCCTGCCAGAAGTGGAGCCAAAAATCGAAGGCGCATTCTATCTTACCTCTGCATCCAATCTCGAGCGCCGTCTGCCTACACGGGCTCTGCAAAACTCGCGCTTCTTGGGGCGACCAGGCCACATCAAGCCCGAAAAATCTGAAACAAGAGATAATAGTTTAACGCGATGACGCAAAGTCACGATGGGGTGAGGCCGGAGTGAGCAGAAGTCTCGCAGTACACATCACCGTGAAAAACAAGAGGCCGCCGGAAGAGTTTTCCGGCGGCCTCCCATAACAGCGTTTAATACCTATCAGGCGGCGAGATCGCGCAGAACGGTCTGCAGGATGCCGCCATTGTTGACGTAGATGACCTCGTCCAGCGTATCGATGCGGCAGAGGATCGGAACATCCTTCACCGACCCGTCGCCATAGGTGATCTTGGCGATCTTGCGCTCGCGCGGCTTGATGTTCTCCAGGCCTTCGATCGTCACGAGTTCGTCGCCCTTCAGGCCGAGGCTTGCCCAGGTGGTGCCTTCCTCGAAGACGAACGGGATGACGCCCATGCCGACGAGGTTCGAACGGTGGATGCGCTCGAAGGACTGGGCGATGACGGCGCGCACGCCGAGCAGGTTCGTGCCCTTGGCAGCCCAGTCGCGCGAAGAGCCGTTGCCGTATTCGACGCCTGCGAAGATGACGAGCGGAACGCCCTCGGCCTTGTACTGCATGGCCGCATCGTAGATCGACGTCTCTTCCTTGGACGGATAATGGATGGTGTAGCCACCTTCCTTGCCGTTCGGGCCGAGCATGTGGTTGCGGATGCGGATGTTGGCAAACGTGCCGCGCATCATGACTTCATGGTTGCCGCGGCGCGTGCCGTACTGGTTGAAGTCGGCAATGCCGACGCCATGGTCGATAAGGTAGGAGCCGGCCGGCGAGGCAGCCTTGATCGAGCCGGCCGGAGAAATATGGTCGGTGGTGATCTTGTCGCCGAAGAGGCCAAGAACGCGCGCGCCCTTGATGTCGGAAACGCCGGCGCCCTTCTTGCCCATGCCCACGAAGTAGGGCGGGTTCTGCACGTAGGTCGAATTGTCGTCCCACGCATAGGTCTGGCCCGGAGGAACCTGCACGGCCTGCCAGTTGGCGTCGCCCTTGAAGACGTCGGCATACTTGGTTTCATAAAGCTCGCGGGTGACGTACTTCTGGATAAACTCCTGAACCTCGTGCGAGGTCGGCCAGATGTCCTTCAGATAGACCGGCTTGCCGTTCTGGTCTTCGCCGATCGGCTCCTTCGTCAGGTCGAGCTGCACCGAGCCGGCGAGCGCGTAGGCGACGACGAGCGGCGGCGAAGCGAGATAGTTCGCCTGGACGTCGGGCGAGATGCGGCCTTCGAAGTTGCGGTTACCGGAGAGGACGCCGGCAACGATCAGGCCCTTGTCGTTGATCGTCTTCGAGATCGGCGCCGGCAGCGGGCCGGAATTGCCGATGCAGGTGGTGCAGCCGAAGCCGACCAGGTTGAAGCCGAGCTTGTCGAGATCGGCCTGCAGGCCGGACTTGGCAAGATATTCGCCGACGACCTGAGATCCCGGCGCCAGCGAGGTCTTGACCCACGGCTTGCTCTTCAGGCCCTTGGCAACGGCGTTGCGGGCCAGAAGGCCGGCAGCGATCAGCACCGACGGGTTGGAGGTATTGGTGCAGGAGGTGATGGCGGCGATGGCAACGTCGCCATGGCCGATATCGAAATCCGTGCCTTCGACCGCATAACGGTTGGAGAGCTGGGCGGGCTTCTTGTATTCGGTTTCCAGCGAGGTCGCGAAGCCGGAAGCGATGTTTTCCAGCGCGATGCGGCCTTCCGGACGCTTCGGACCGGCCATCGACGGCACGACGTCGCCGAGGTCGAGTTCCAGCGTGTCGGTGAAGACGAGATCGGAACCGTCATTGTCGCGCCACATGCCCTGAGCCTTCGAATAGGCTTCGACGAGCGCGATACGGTCCTTGGCGCGGCCGGACATGTTGAGGTAGTTCAGCGTTTCCTTGTCGACCGGGAAGAAGCCGCAGGTCGCACCATATTCCGGACCCATGTTGCCGATGGTGGCGCGGTCGGCGAGCGGCATGTTGTCGAGGCCGGGGCCGAAGAATTCGACGAATTTGGAAACGACGCCCTTCTTACGCAGCATCTGCACGACGGTCAGAACGAGATCGGTCGCGGTAACGCCTTCCTTGAGCTTGCCGGTGAGCTTGAAGCCGATGACTTCAGGCAGCAGCATGGAGACCGGCTGACCGAGCATGGCGGCTTCAGCCTCGATGCCGCCGACACCCCAGCCGAGAACGCCGAGGCCGTTGATCATGGTCGTGTGCGAATCGGTGCCGACGCAGGTGTCGGGATAAGCGATCGTTTCGCCGTCTTCTTCCTTCGTCCAGACGGTCTGGCCGAGATATTCGAGGTTGACCTGGTGACAGATGCCGGTGCCGGGAGGAACGACGCGGAAGTTCTTGAAGGCCTGCTGGCCCCACTTCAGGAAGCGGTAGCGCTCGCCGTTGCGCTGGTATTCCAGCTCGACGTTCTTGGCGAAAGCCTGCGGCGTGCCGAATTCGTCGACGATGACGGAATGGTCGATGACGAGATCGACGGGAACGAGCGGGTTGATCTTTTCCGGATCGCCGCCAAGCGAAACCATCGCGTCGCGCATGGCAGCAAGGTCGACGACGGCCGGAACGCCGGTGAAGTCCTGCATCAGCACGCGCGCCGGGCGATAGGCGATTTCGTTCTCGACGGTGCCCTTGTTGGTCAGCCATTCGGCGACGGCAAGGATATGCTCCTTGGTGACCGACTGCCCGTCTTCAAAACGCAGCAGGTTTTCCAAAAGCACCTTCATGGAGTAAGGCAGCTTGGAAACGCCGGGCAGACCATTGGCTTCAGCCTTGGGAAGGCTGAAATACACATAGTCTTTCCCGCCCACGGTCAGCGTGGAACGACAATTGAAACTGTCAAGAGATTTAGACACGAGATACCCCGTTTCTGATAGCCAACACAGTCGTGCGAACGCCTATGCACTTTATGCACATCAGGATGCGGGTACGGCCATTTCCGCTGTCCGCACGTAAGGTTTAAAACCTTAAGTTCGGCGCAAGGATTGAATTCACGCCGACCGCTGGCGTGGTTGCAGGTCTTATAGATAATTTCGTAAAGACTTGCCAGAGTGACAAAGCGCAATTTTGGACAATTTTTTGCGCGTTGCAGCAACGAAAACGGGGAAAGCCTGAGCGAATGCATCTAAGCGCTGAAAATCTGGCGGCAAGGCGGGGCGAAGACCTGATTTTCTTGAATGTTTCCTTCAACTTGGCGGATGGAGATGCACTCGTTTTAACTGGCCGTAATGGGTCCGGAAAATCAACGCTTCTACGGGTTGTGGCATGCCTTCTGAGGCCGGAAAAAGGCACTATCACATTTACCGGAAATGACGGCGAATCGGGCCGGCCGGCCGGTGAAGCCAGCCACTATCTCGGCCACCGCAATGCGATGAAATCCGAGCTGACGGTGGCCGAAAACCTGACCTTCTGGAAAACATTCCTCGGCGATATGCCAGGCGGCTCCAGCCTGGACGTCGAGGAAGCTGCTGACGCCGTCGGGCTTGCCGGCATCACCCATCTCCCCTTCGGCTATCTCTCCGCCGGCCAGCAGCGGCGAATCGCTTTCGCCAAACTGTTGGTCGCCCACCGCCCGATCTGGATTCTCGACGAACCGACAGCAGCACTGGACAGCTCCGCCGACCAACTCTTCGCCGATCTGATAACAGCCCATCGGAAGAGCGGCGGCATCGTTCTTGCGGCAACGCATCAGCCGCTGGGACTGGAGAATGTGCAGGAGATTCGGATGACGGGGTTTGCGGGGGCGAGTGAGGGGGTGTGGGGATGAAGCCGATGGTGCCGAACTTGCCGAACCTTCGTCACCCCCCTCTGTCACTTCGTGACATCTCCCCCACAAGGGGGGAGATTGTTGGGAGTTTGCGGCATCTGCTTAGAAAACCGTTGAACTCCGTCTCTGCGGATTCGATGTTCGATAAGGGCACGCCCGCGCCGCAAGTTACCGATCTCCCCCCTTGTGGGGGAGATGTCCCGATAGGGACAGAGGGGGGTATCGTGCTCCATACTCGGTGCCATCTATGACCGCCCTCTTCCTCCGCGACCTCAGACTTTCCGTGCGCGCCGGCGGCGGGGCGTTGATCGGCATTCTCTTCTTCCTCACCGTCGTCGCCGTCATCCCCTTCGGTGTCGGGCCTGACCTCAAACTTCTCTCGCGCATTGGCCCGGCCATCGTCTGGATCGGCGCGCTGCTCGCAAGCCTGCTCGGCCTTGATCGGCTGTTCCAGGCTGAGCGCGACGACGGTTCGCTCGATCTGCTCGTCATGCAGGAAACACCGCTGGTATTGACGGTCTTCATCAAATGCGCGGCACATTGGGTGGCGACAGGCCTGCCGCTCGTCATCGCCTCGCCGCTGCTCGGCCTCTTTATGAATATGAACGAGACGGCAATCGGGGCGACGGCGCTGACGCTGCTCGTCGGCTCGCCAGCGATCACCTTCGTCGGCGCGGTCGGTGCTGCGGTCGCCGTGGCGTTGCCGCGCGGCGGGCTGCTCGTCTCCATTCTCGTGCTGCCGCTCACCATTCCCGTGCTGATCTTCGGCGTCAGCGCCACCTATGCCGCCGTCGAAGGGCCGCAGCCGTTCCTGCCGCCCTTCCTGATCCTGATCGCGCTCACCTTGTTCTTCGCCGTCCTCGGCCCGGCCGCTGCTGCTCTTGCCCTGCGGAACACGACTGATTGATCAGAGCAATTCCAGGAAAAGTGCGAAGCGGTTTTCCGTCCGGAATTGCGTAAATACAAAAGGATGGAGCGTTTTCGCGTTTCGAAGAAAAGCGGAAAGGCTCTAACGGAGATACTGTTTCGTCCATCCGGGACAATGCGGTCGATTGCCGGAAATGCCATATCGGGTTAAACAAGCCGCATGAGCGATATCACTGCGATCAGCCGATTTTCCGACCTTGCCAATCCCACGCGGTTCCTGGCTTTCTCGGCGCGTCTCATTCCCTGGCTGGCCGCCATCTCGGCCGTGCTCTTCGCGATCGGTCTCTATCTCTCCTTTACGACCGAGGGCGATTACCAGCAGGGCGATACCGTCCGCATCATGTATATCCACGTTCCGGCCGCCTGGCTGTCGATGATGTGCTATACGATCATGAGCATGTCGGCGATCGGCACGCTCGTCTGGCGGCATCCACTGGCCGATGTCGCCGGCAAGACGGCGGCCCCGCTCGGCGCCGCCTTCACGCTGATCGCGCTGGTCACTGGTTCGCTCTGGGGCAAGCCGATGTGGGGCACCTATTGGGTCTGGGATGCGCGTCTGACCTCGGTCTTCATCCTCTTCCTGATGTATCTCGGCCTGATCGCGCTGAACCGCGCCATGGACGACCCATCAAAAGCTGCTCGCGTCGCCTCGATCCTGACACTGGTCGGCTTCATCAATATTCCGATCATCAAATTCTCCGTGGACTGGTGGAACACGCTGCATCAGTCGGAAAGCATCATGCGCATGGATGGCCCGGCCATCGCCGCGGAATTCCTCTGGCCGCTCTTCACCATGGCGCTCGCCTTCACGCTGCTGTTCTTCACGCTGCACCTGATGGCGATCCGCAACGAAATCTGGCGTCGCCGCATCGCCACGCAGCGCCGCATGGCCGCGCGCATGGCAGGCCGGGAGGGCTAGAATGACGCATCCCTTCTATGTCTTCGGCTCCTATGGCTTTGCGGCGGTCGTCGTGCTCGCTCTTATCGCTTGGATCTGGATCGACGGACGCCTGCGACGTCGCGAGCTCGCCGCATTGGAAGCCTCCGGCCTCCGCCGCCGCTCGCAGCGCGCGGCCGAAAGCGAGACGAAATGACCGCGGATGCCGATAACAAGGATCAGCCGAAATCGAGCGGCACCGCGCGCTATCTGCTGGCGCTGATCCCGCTGATCGTCTTTGCCTGCATCGCCTTCGCCGTCGGCAAGGTCATGTACGATCAGGAAGTGCACGGCACTGATATATCGGCCATTCCCTCAGCCCTGATCGGCACCAAGGCGCCGAAGCTCGCGCTCCCACCTCTCGAAGGCTCCAACCTACCGGCGCTCACCGACGACGCCATCAAGGGCAAGCTGACGCTCGTCAACGTCTTCGCCTCATGGTGCGTCCCCTGCCGCGACGAGCATCCGGTGCTGAAGGAGCTCGCCAAGGGCGGTCAGCTCAACATCGTGGCGATCAATTATAAGGATACGAGCGAGAACGCCCTTCGCTTCCTCGGCGAACTCGGCAACCCTTATAACGCCATCGGTATCGACCCGAACGGCTCCGCCGCCATCGACTGGGGCGTCTACGGCATTCCGGAATCCTACCTCGTCTCCTCAGACGGCACGATCCTCTACAAACAAGTCGGCCCGTTCACGCCGACAAGTTTGAAAGAAGGGCTTTATCCGGCCATAGCCAAGGCGCAGGGGAAGCCGGCGTCTTAAACGTCCAGGACTTCACCACCCGCCCTCGTGGTTCGAGGCTCCAGCCCCCTTCGACAAGCTCAGGGTGCTTCCGCACCTCACCATGAGGGCTAATCTCCCTGGCTATCCAGAGATCACCCATATCACAGGGCGGTTAGGCCGGCGGCCAATCGCCGCGAAAACCACTCCACCTCATGGTGAGGTGCCCTATCGCCGAAGCATAGCGCAAGCAATAGGGCCTCGAAGCACGAGGTGGCCACAGGGCCAGCTTTAAAAACTCTCTTAAATCCCACCCTGCCACGTCTTGATCGCCTCGACCGGCCAGACCAGCATCAGCACGTTGAGCGTCAGATTATCGCGGATCAAATATCCGGTGAGCAGCTCAAAGAAGATGGCGATGGCGACCGTCACCAGCACCGGTGCGCGCCAGGCAAACAGGAAGCCGACCACCATGAACACGGCATCCATCGACGAGTTGAGGATGCTGTCGCCGACATAGTCGAGCGAGATCGTCGCGGCGCGATAGCGGTTGATGATGATCGGGGAATTTTCCAGGATCTCCCAGCCGGATTCGATCAGCATGGCAACGAAGAGCCGCATCGACAGCGGCTTGCCGCGCATGATCAGATGCGTGAGACCGAAGAAGAGGAAACCGTGGATGATGTGCGACGGCGTATACCAGTCGGCGATGTGCTGCGAATTGCCGCTGGATTTCACCACCGGCTCGAAAAGCTTCACGTAGCCGCAGGTGCAGATCGGCACACGGCCCATCATGTATTCGGTGACGATCTGCACGAGCAGAACGACAACGCAGGCGATGAACCAGAAGCTCTGTTGCCGATAGCGGCTTTGGGCGTCGATGGCTTCGCTCATTTACCGTTTTCCACCGGCGGCTCGACCGTGTGCTTCATGATCAGCGGCATCTGCGACAGCGTGAAGAGGATGGTGATCGGCATCGTTCCCCAGACCTTGAAGTTCACCCAGAGATTATCCGCCGCCTTGGTGTCCGGAAGATAAAGCCAGTTCGAGCCGCGCCAGACGACTTCGTTGAGCACGGCGAGAACGAAGAAGAAGATACCCCAGCGCAACGTCAACTTGCGCCAGCCCTCGGCATCGAGCTGGAAGGCGGCATTGAAGACATAGCCGAGCAGCGACTTGCCGAAGGCAAGTCCGCCGAGCAGCACGACACCGAACAGTGCATTGACGATGGTCGGCTTCATCTTGATAAAGGTTTCGTTCTGAAGGTAGATGCCGAGCGCGCCGAAAATCAGCACCACGATGCCGGAGACGAAGGGCATCAGCGGCAGATGGCCGAGCATGACCTTCGAAACGATGAGCGAGATCACCGTCGCTGCCATGAACAGGCCGGTGGCGACGAAGAGCGGGCCGCCGAGCGCCGCCAGCTGCGGAAAATGCTGCGCCAGCCACTCGCCGCGCAGATTGCCGAAGAAGAACACCAGCAAAGGCCCGAGTTCCAGCACCAGCTTCAGCATCGGATGATGCCTGTCGGCGGCACTTGGGGTGAGATCGCTGTCGCTGGTCGTCATTGCGGCACTTTCCCTGTCATCAAACTTGTTCTTGTCATTCATTGGCTGTTTACAGCCCCCGTACCGGCAATGGCATGAGCAAAATCCTCGGCTTCGAACGGCTCGAGATCGTCTACACCTTCGCCGACGCCGATGAAATAGACCGGCAGCTTATGCTTGGCCGAGATGGCAACAAGGATGCCGCCGCGCGCCGTGCCGTCGAGCTTGGTCATGATTAGCCCGTTCACACCGGCAACATTGCGGAAGATTTCCACCTGGTTCAAGGCGTTCTGGCCGGTGGTCGCATCCAGCGTCTGCAGAACCGTATGCGGCGCATCTGGATCGAGCTTGCCGAGGACGCGCACGATCTTTTCGAGCTCCGCCATCAGCTCCGCCTTGTTCTGCAGGCGTCCGGCGGTATCGATGATCAGCACATCGCTCTTGTTGGCCTTGGCCTGCTGAAAGGCATCGAAGGCGAGGCCTGCAGCGTCTGCGCCGAGCTTGGTGCCGATGAAGTCCGATTTCGTGCGCTCAGCCCAGATCTTCAATTGCTCGATCGCAGCGGCGCGGAACGTATCGCCGGCAGCCAGCGTGACCTTCAGCCCTGCACCGGAGAGCTTTGCGGCCAGCTTGCCGATCGTCGTCGTCTTACCGGTACCGTTGACGCCGACGACGAGGATCACATGTGGCTTGTGGCTGAGATCGAGCTGCAACGGCTTGGCAACCGGCTTCAGCACCTTGGCGATTTCCTGCGCCATGATGCGACCGACATCTTCGCCCGTCACATCCTTGCCGTAGCGTTCGGAGGCCAGCGTATCCGTGACACGCATCGCCGTTTCAACGCCGAGATCGGCCTGGATCAGCAGATCCTCCAGATCCTGCAGCGTCTGATCGTCGAGCTTGCGCTTGGTAAAGAGAGCCGCGATCTGGCCGGTCAGCTGCGACGAGGTGCGCGCAAGCCCGGCGCGCAGGCGCTGGAACCAGGAAAGTTTTTGTTTTGGGGTTTCCGGGGTGGGTATAGGGGCGGAGGCGGCGGTCGAGAAGCCTTTGGGGAGGATGGGGGCTTCGACCGAGGGTTCGCTGCTTTCGGATGAGGGTTCCGGGGAGGCCTCGGTTTCTATGCTTTCCGACGAAGATTTCGAGTTCGTCGGAACCTCCTCACCCCCCTCTGTCCTGTCGGACATCTCCCCCACAAGGGGGGAGATTGGTTCGTTGGGGCGCTCTTCCGAAATTACATTCGCTTCAGGATCGGCAGGTTGCTCCGGTTCGATCGCCTGAAGATCGTCGTGCTGTTCTTCCGACTCGGATTCGAGGGAACGGGCAGCTTCAGCGGCCTCAATCTCTTTCGCGTCGGAAACATCTGCCTGGCTTTCATCCCTTTCTTCCTGCTCAGCCGGCGCGGCATCCTCCAACCGATCTTCCCCTTCGTGGGGGAGATGTCCCAAAGGGACAGAGGGGAGCGACGCAATCTCCGCAGGTTCTGAAGCCGACGAAACATCTATAGCAGGCGCTTCCTGCTCTACAACAGGCACCTCAGCCTTCTGAGAATCCTCCGCAGGCGCCTGCTCCTCAGCCGGCTTCTCACGGCCGAAGGTGAAGACTTTTTTGATGAAACCGAGCGCCATGAAGTGTCCGTTGAAGTATTAAGCCGCGTCGGCGGCCAGAAGTTGCATGTCGAGATGCTTGCCATTGTGGCCGGTGATTGCGGCCTGCACAAGGTCGCGCGGGCGAAGGCCGGGGGCGGCGACAAGCGTGAAGTTCTCCGTATGCGCCAGTCCGCCATTCTCCACAAGCAGCCATTGCCGCGTGCCGACCATCTTGTCGAGATGAGCCTTGTGCAATTTCTGCCCGGCCTCGCGCAGACGGGCGGCGCGCTCCTTGATCACGCCGCGATCGAGCTGCGGCATGCGGGCGGCCGGCGTGCCGGGGCGCGGGCTGTAAGGGAAGACGTGCAGATGCGCGATACCGGCCTCTTGCGCCAAGCCGATAGCATTGACAAACATCTCTTCCGTCTCGGTCGGAAAGCCGGCGATCATGTCGGCGCCGAAGCTCGTCTCGGGGCGCAGGCGGCGCACATCCTCGATGAAACGCACGGCGTCAGCGCGCGAGTGCCGCCGCTTCATGCGCTTGAGGATCATGTCGTCACCATGCTGCAATGAGAGATGCAGATGCGGCATGAAGCGCGGCTCGTCGGCGATGAGATCCATCAGGTGCTGGTCGGCCTCGATGCTGTCGATGGAGGAGAGACGCAGCCGGCGGATCTCCGGAATCTGCTTCAGCAGCGTCTTCGCAAGCAGGCCGAGCGTCGGCGTTCCCGGCAGGTCGGCGCCATAGCTCGTCGCATCGACGCCGGTCAGCACGATCTCGCGATAGCCGCTTTCGACCAGCTTACGGGCTTGATCGACCACAGCACCCATCGGCACCGAACGCGAATTGCCCCGGCCATAGGGAATGATGCAGAAGGTGCAGCGGTGATCGCAGCCGTTCTGCACCTGGATGAAGGCGCGCACATGGCCATCGATATGGCGGATCATCTGCGGCGCGGTCGCCCGCACGCTCATGATGTCGTTGACGCGCAGCTTCTCTTCGGCCGACACACCGAAATCCGGAAGCGCTCGGTAGGAGGCGCTCTTCAGCTTCTCCTCGTTGCCGAGCACGGCATCGACTTCGGCCATCTCGGCGAAAGTCTGCTTCTCGGTCTGCGCGGCGCAGCCGGTGACGATGATGCGGGCATGTGGATTATCGCGGCGCGCGCGGCGGATTGCCTGCCGCGCCTGGCGCACGGCCTCGCCCGTCACGGCGCAGGTATTGACCAGAATGGCATTGTTGAGCCCGGCTTTCTCCGCCTCGGCCCTCATCACTTCGGATTCATAGGTATTGAGACGACAGCCGAAGGTAATGACCTCGACCCCGCTCACCGCGCCTGAGCCCCCTGCTCCGCATCGCGTGAGAAGCTGCCAGTGACCGGATCGACGGTGCCGGACCACTCCCATTCGGCAGGCCCGGTCATGACGACATGGTCGTTACTGTCTAGCCATTCGATGGTGAGCTTGCCGGGAGCGGGCGCGGAGGCGACCTCGATCGTCACCTTGCGGCCGGTGCGGCCGGTGCGCGCGGCGCTGACAGCGGCAGCACAAGCGGCCGAACCGCAGGCAAGTGTCAGGCCGGCGCCGCGTTCCCAGGTGCGGGTACGCAGCGAAGACGGGGACAGCACCTGTGCGAGCGTGATATTGGCGCGCTCGGGAAACATCGGGTGGTTTTCGAGCAGCGGGCCGAAACGATCGAGATCGAAGGACATCGGGTCCTTGTCGACCCAGAAAATCGCATGCGGATTGCCCATCGACATCGCCGAAGGCGAATGCAGGACCGGATTATCGATCGGCCCGATCTGCAGCTCGATGCGGCTGGTATCGGAAAATTCCTCGGCAAGCGGGATCTTGTCCCAGTCAAAAACGGGCGTGCCCATATCGACCGAGATCGTGCCGTCCTCATGCTCTCTGGCATTGAGGATTCCGGCGACGGTCTGGAAGGTGAAAACCTTCTTGCCGGTTTCGGCCGCCAGGGCCTGTACGACGCAGCGCGTGCCGTTGCCGCAAGCCTGCGCTTTCGTGCCGTCGCAGTTCAGGATGTCGATCCAGGCATCGGTGCCCTGCAACTTCGGATCATGGATCGCCATGATCTGGTCGAACTGGGTCGCCGGATCGGCATTGAGCGCGATCGCCGCTGCAGGCGTCACCACATCCTTGCGGCCGCGCATGTCGACGACCAGGATCTTGTTGCCAAGCCCGTTCATCCTCGCGAATTCGACCGTATTGCTCATAAGATCATTCCTGTTGTCGAGCTGTATATGGCGGAAATGCGGGGGAATTACCAGTGCTGCGTGAAGGACGGCACTTTCAAGATTTACCAGAGTGATCCGGGCCGTCTCTATCCTTCGAGGCTTCGCTCTTCGAGCTCCGCACCTCAGGATGAGGCGGGGTTAACATCGTCGCTGCGCCATGATTTGTGCTGCAGTGCCTAGTTTCCGGAAATGTATGGTCGACACAAGAGATTAGCCCTCATGGTGAGGAGGCCTGCAGGGCCGTCTCGAACCACGAGGGCGGGTGGCTCGTCCTTTGACCACAGCGAAGACCTCACCCAGAAATCTTGACGGAATTCATTTTGAGAAAAAATCATCCATCGATGTCGGATTATCAAAAGCTGCCACGTCCTAGGCTCGTCCACTCCGTCAAACCATAGGGATTATGACCATGCCGAATACCATACGCCTGCATCGCGTCCTGGCCACCAGCCCGGAAAAGGTCTATCGCGCTTTCATCGAAGCCGACGCACTTGCCAAGTGGTTGCCGCCGAATGGCTTTACCTGCAGCGTGCATCACTTCGAAGGGAAAGTCGGCGGCACATTCAAGATGTCGTTCCGCAACTTCACGACGGGCGAGAGTCACTCCTTCGGCGGCGATTTCCGCGAACTGATCCCAGGCGAGCTGGTGCGCTACACCGACAAGTTCGACGACCCAAACCTACCCGGCGAAATGGAAGTGACCGTAACCTTGAAGAAAGTCCTCGTCGGAACCGAGGTCAACATCACCCAGGCCGGCATCCCCGATGCCATTCCGCCCGAGGCCTGCTATCTCGGCTGGCAGGAATCGCTGATCAATCTGGCGAAACTGGTCGAGCCTGAGATCAAGCAGTAAGGTTCGCCGACGCACGACGCAATCCTTCTCCCCTCGGGGAGCAGGGGAATCGCATATGGAGCGGATGAGCACCGGAAGCCCTTCTCCCCTCGGGGAGAAGGTGGCCCGAAGGGTCGGATGAGGGGGGCTATCGATTTGAATTCATGGATTTTCGTGCGTTTGGCAGGCCCCCCTCATCCGCCTGTCGGCACCTTCTCCCCAAGGGGAGAAGGGATATTTGGCGCCCCTCACACGACAGGCACGTCAAAAACTTCGCCAGCCCGGAGCGGGCGAAAGCGATCCGGCTCCACGCCCTCGGCCTTCAGCGCGACATCCAGCGCCTGCACCGGCGCATCGATCCCTTCGTCCGTCAGCTGAAAGGTCGCCAAATGATGACCGGCGACATAGGCTGCATTGCAGAGCTTCATGCCCTTGACTGCTTCTTCTGGATTCTGATGTTGGCCCTTCATGAACCAGCGCGGCTCATAGGCGCCGAACGGCAGGATTGCGAGGCGGAAGCCTCCATGCTTTTGCCGGGCGGCCTCATAATTGATGCCGTCGTGAAAGCCGGTATCACCGACATGGTAGATCTTGCCGGCTGGCGTGTTGAGCACGAATGCCGCCCAGAGCGCCATGCGCCGGTCGCCCATGCCCCGCGCCGACCAGTGATGGCAAGGCTCGGCATCGATGGTTACACCGGCCTTGAGGGCGATACGATCGCCCCAGTCGACAACAGTAATGTCGGCATCGGGAACGGCGCGGCGGATGATCGTGTCGTTGCCGAGCGGTGTCACGATGTCAGGCCGATGCGCCTCATGCAGGCGGGCAAGCGTTGCGACATCGAGGTGATCGTAGTGATTATGCGTCACCAGCACGAGGTCGATATGCGGCAGGTCCTCGAAGCGGATGCCAGGCGGCACCACACGCTTCGGCCCGACGGAGCGGAAGGGGCTCACCCGCTCCGACCAGACCGGGTCAGTCAGAACGTTCAGTCCTGCAATCTGCACCAGCATCGAGGCGTGCCCGACCATAGTCACCCGCATCTGATTGCCGAAGACATGCCGGTCGGGCTTGGCCAGCGGAAAGGCGCTGATGACGGGATTGGGCCAGCGCACCCTCCCGCCGCCGAGCTGCCAGCGCAAAAGATCGAACGCATTGCCGGGCGCGACACCACCAGGATTGAAGAAGCGTTGGCCATCGAAGTGGTCGGATACCGGACCCTGATAGTAGGGGTTTTTCCTAGCCGAGCGGGATGAGCTTGTCATGCCTTGTCCGCTCCTTGCGCGCCCGTCGCTTCGCCGGCCGGCACACCAATCCTGGCGAGCCATTCCTCCACCTCCTGCGTCGTCAGCGCCTCATCGAGCACGACGTTCGCCGGCATTGCGAATAGCTGCGGCGTGAAGAAACTCGTGTCCCACAATGCCGCGCCTGCCACCGGCGGGGAAAGCAGGATGACCTGCCGGCCATCGATGCGCGAAATCGTCTCGACAGAGGCCTCGCCGGAAATGTCGACAAGAGCTGGCTCATCCGGCCGCATCGTCAGATAGCACCACCAAGGCTCGTCATTGCCCTCTTCTGCCACGGTCACGCAGCGCGCCATATCGACAATGAACCTGTTGGGCGTACGGCCGCCCGGCAATCTCTCGCCGAAGGCTGCCTGGATAAGCGTGAACAGATGAAAGCAATTGACGATATTCTCATACCGCAGACGAAAGCCCTGGCGGCTCGGTAGATGCAGCACCAGCAGATCGTCGCTGCGGCTCAACAGCACCTGACGGACCCAGGCGGCACCCGGCGTATAATCCTGCAGTTCGGCAAGCTGCGCCATCAGCGCCTTGTCGCCAGCCGCAAGCTTACGCTGCTCCGGCATGCCGGAAAGATGCGAAACCGCCGATTGGCCAAGCAGCTGAAATGCATCCAGCAGCTGCCTTTGCCGCGGGCTCAGCTCCTTGCGGCCGGCAAAGCCGCGATGGATCTGCGGCAGCCAGGCCAGATAAAGCTCCCATACGGCCGGACCACTGCGCTCGACCGCCCCGCCCTTCTCGACGATGGTGCCGAGCATATTGGCAAGGATCGCAGCACCCGGTGGCGGCAGGCGGCCAAGCTCGCGCGCCGCCCGCGCCGCGATCTTCGGCTGGGCCGCGGCACTCGCGTAGAAGGCCTGCGCAACGGCGTTGAAACGGGCGTCGACCCGGCCACCGGTATAGTTTCGGCAGGCAGCGAGGAGATCGGTGAGAGCTGCATCATTCATTCGGAACGGTCTCGGGGAATCACTTGACGGCTGGGATCGATACAACAATTTGAAAATGGTAATACGGTCAAATCGACATCGATATAGTGATGTCATCCGTGCATTTCAGGCATTTCGGCCGCATTGGGTTGACTTTGCCGGCCTTTTCCTGTTTATCGCCTGCAATCTGCGACGAGCACAAGCCTCCGAGCCACCGACCGGGACCCATTAAGGTATAAAGAGATCCCGGAGGTCAACACCCGACAGCGCGATGCGCCCTCGGGTGCTTTTTGGCTTTGCGTCTTGTTTTCGTCATGGAAAAGCACGACGTTTTCGGGCGAGGAACCGCGCAAACTTGCGCCAAGTCCAAATCCCAAGCGATCGATAAGGAAGAAACGATGTTTGAAAACCTCCAGGACCGTCTTGGTTCCATTCTGAATGGACTGACAGGCCGCGGCGCGCTTTCGGAAGCCGATGTTTCCGCAGCACTGCGCGAGGTTCGCCGCGCGCTGCTCGAAGCCGACGTGGCGCTGGATGTCGTACGCTCCTTTACCGATCGCGTTCGCGAAAAGGCCGTCGGCGCCGAAATCCTGAAGTCGATCAAGCCCGGTCAGATGGTCGTCAAGATCGTCCATGACGAGCTGATCGAGATGCTCGGCGGCGAAGGCGTTGGCATCGACCTGAATGCCCCGGCGCCGGTCGTCGTCATGATGGTCGGCCTGCAGGGCTCCGGTAAGACCACCACGACCGCCAAGATCGCCAACCGCCTGACGAGCCGCGACCGCAAGAAGGTCTTGATGGCCTCGCTGGACACGCGCCGTCCGGCCGCGCAGGAGCAGCTGCGCCAGCTCGGTGTGCAGACGGGCATCGACACGCTACCGATCATCGCGGGCCAGTCGCCGACCGATATTGCCGCGCGCGCCGTGCAGGCCGCCAAGCTCGGCGGCCATGACGTCGTCATCCTCGACACCGCCGGCCGTACGCATATCGACGAGCCGCTCATGGTCGAGATGGCGGATATCAAGAAGAAATCCAATCCGCACGAAATCCTGCTGGTCGCCGATAGCTTGACCGGTCAAGACGCCGTCAATCTCGCCCGCAATTTCGACGAGCGCGTCGGGATTACCGGCCTCGTGCTGACCCGCATGGACGGCGACGGCCGCGGTGGTGCCGCCCTTTCGATGCGCGCCGTGACCGGCAAGCCGATCAAGCTGATCGGCGTCGGCGAAAAGATGGGCGAGCTGGAGGAATTCCATCCTCGCCGTATCGCCGACCGCATCCTCGGCATGGGCGACATCGTCTCCCTCGTCGAGAAGGCTGCCGAGAATATCGACGCCGAGAAGGCAGCCGCAATGGCTGCCAAGATGGCCAAGGGCAAGTTCGACCTCAACGATCTCGCCGATCAGCTCCAGCAGATGCAGAAGATGGGCGGCATGGGCGGTATCATGGGCCTGATGCCCGGCATGTCCGGCATGAAGGACAAGATGGCTGCCGCCGGCCTCGACGACCGCCTGTTCAAACGCCAGCTCGCCATCATCTCCTCGATGACCAAGGCCGAGCGCGCCAATCCGGATCTCCTCAAGCATTCCCGCAAGAAGCGCATCGCCGCCGGTTCCGGCACCGACGCCTCCGACATCAACAAGCTTCTGAAGATGCACCGCCAGATGGCCGACATGATGAAGATGATGGGCGGCAAGGGCAAAGGCGGCATGATGAAGCAGCTGATGGGCGGCCTTGCCGGCAAGATGGGCCTCGGCGGCGGTATGGGTGGGATGCCCGACCTGTCGAACATGGACCCTAAGCAGCTCGAAGCCCTGCAGAAGCAGGCCGAAGCGGCAGGCCTCGGCCGTCCCGGCGGCCTGCCGGGTGGTTTACCTGGCCTGGGCGGCGGGGGCGGTTTGCCGGGCCTCGGTGGCGCCAAGCTGCCTGGCCTTGGCGGTGGTTTCCCGGGCCTTCCCGGTTTGCCGAAAAAGAAGTGAGAGGGATCGCTGACCCATGATTGATCCAGACGTCAAAGCCCAACTGGGCAAATACCGCCAGTCGATCGACAATATCGATGCCGCACTGGTGCACATGCTGGCCGAGCGCTTCCGCTGCACCAAAGAGGTCGGCGTGCTGAAGGCCAAGTACGACCTGCCGCCGGCCGACCCGGCGCGCGAAGAATTTCAGATCGAGCGTCTGCGCCGCCTGGCAAAGGACGCCAATCTGGACCCGGATTTCGCCGAGAAGTTCCTGAACTTCGTCATCAAGGAAGTCATCCGGCATCATGAACAGATCGCTGCGGATTTCAAAGGGTAACCCCTGGCCGCATGATCCCGAAGACGCAGGACGTTTCCAGGGGATCACGCAGCAAGAAAAAAGCAGCGCGACGTAACCATACCGCACAACGAAGCGGTCAAGAAAAGCCTAAGGAGAATGAACATGGCATTGAAAATTCGTCTCGCCCGCGGTGGCTCCAAGAAGCGCCCGTACTACCACGTTGTCGTAGCCGACGCTCGCTCGCCGCGCGACGGCCGTTTCCTGGAGACTCTGGGCTCCTGGAACCCGATGCTTGCCAAGGACGACGCCAAGCGCGTTGAACTGAAGGTCGAACGCATCAAGCACTGGCTCGACCACGGCGCACAGCCGACCGACCGCGTTCTGCGCTTCCTCAACGAAGCCGGCATCGCAAAGCGCGAAGCCAAGAATAACCCGGAAAAGGCAAAGCCGGGCAAGAAGGCTCAGGAGCGCGCTGCCGAAAAGGCACAGAAGGCTGCTGACGCCGCTGCTGCTTCCGAGTAATCGGACCCCGCATTGATTGAAAACGGGTGGCATGGCGACATGCCGCCCGTTTTTTGTTTCCCATCGGCAAATGTTCAGCCTATGAGAGAACCGAAGACAGCGCCGCGTGTCACAAATGAGTGCCAAGGTCGGTCGCTGTAGCATTTTGGATCTGCTGCATAATCCCGGCAATCGGCGAAGAGACCATGACGAAACTGCAAAATCCGGTATTGATGGCCACCATCGGCGCCGCACAGGGCTTGAGGGGCGAGGTGCGTGCCCGCGCCTATACGTCCGATCCGACCGCGCTTGGCGATTACGGCCACCTGCACAGCATGGACGGCCGCAGCTTCGAAGTTCTGGAAATCCGCGAGGCCAAGAATGTCGTCATCGTGCGCTTTCGCGGCATCAACGACCGCAATGCCGCCGAGGCACTGAACGGCCTGGAACTCTATATCGAGCGCGACAACCTGCCGGATGATGAGCTCGACGACGACGAATTCTTCTACACCGATCTCGAAGGGCTGGAAGCCGTCGACGACCAGGGCGTCGGCTACGGCACCGTCAGCGGCATCTATGATTTCGGTGCGGGCGACCTGCTGGAGCTGAAGGGGCCGGGCAAACGGCCCGTGCTGATCCCCTTTTCCGAAGCCGCCGTGCTCGAAATCGATCTCGAAGGCGGCAAGATTTTAATCGACCCGCTGGCCGCCGGCCTGATCGACAACCCCGACGATCTTATTGGCAAGCCGGCAAAGCCGGAAAAGCCCCAAGGCAAGCCGAAGAAGTGATCCTTATTGGGAAGTGACCGCGCCATGAGTTTTCGGGCGACTATCCTGACGCTCTATCCCGAGATGTTCCCCGGCCATCTCGGCACGTCGCTTGCCGGCAAGGCGATGGAACGCGGGCAATGGTCGCTGGACACCGTGCAGATCCGTGATTTCGCCACCGACAAGCACCGCACCGTCGACGACACGCCGGCCGGCGGTGGCGCCGGCATGGTGCTGAAACCGGACGTGCTTGCCCGCGCGATCGACCATGCCAGCGAAAACGACAGCCGCCCCCGCCTGCTGATGAGCCCGCGCGGCAAGCCGCTGACGCAAAAGCGCGTGCGCGAGCTTGCAGGCGGCGATGGCGTCATCATCATCTGCGGCCGCTTCGAAGGCGTCGACCAGCGCGTCATCGACGGCCGTGGCCTCGAGGAAGTCTCGATTGGCGACTATATCCTCTCGGGCGGCGAGCCGGCCGCCCTCATCCTGCTCGACGCCATCGTTCGCATCCTGCCCGGCGTCATGGGCAATGATCTTTCCGGCCTGCACGAAAGCTTCGAAGGCGGCATGCTGGAACACCCGCACTATACCCGCCCGCAGATCTGGGAAGGCCGAGAGATTCCAGCAATCCTCACCTCGGGCAACCACGCGGCGATCGCCAAATGGCAGAGGGAGCAGGCGGAGAAGCTGACGAAAGAGCGGCGGCCGGATTTGCTGGACGAGTTGCGAAAGAAGTAGCGACAACACGTCTGGATGAGCGACATTGGTTCAAGCGCGCCGCAAAACTGGCGCCAATTGCCACTTAATTCAGCCGCAAGGGGTGACAAAGGCGTGACAATAGGGTATGTGCGCGCCCGGCATGGGAAATTTCCCATCAACCAGCAAAGAAGAGCAGACGTATTCGCTCCTGCCTGAACGGGCATATATCCGAGGCGTGATCTCCGGGTCCGACCAAAGATAGAATGATGAGCGCTCTGGCTGTTGAACCAACAACGAGGTTGATACTATGAACATCATTCAGCAGTTGGAAGCCGAACAGGCTGCCAAGATCGAAGCCAAGCGCACGCTTCCCGAATTTTCCGCTGGCGACACCGTTCGCGTCAACGTGAAGGTCACGGAAGGCAACCGTACCCGCGTTCAGGCCTATGAAGGCGTTTGCATCGCTCGCTCCGGCGGCGGCCTGCAGGAAAACTTCACGGTTCGCAAGATCTCCTACGGCGAAGGCGTCGAGCGCGTATTCCCGGTTTACTCGCCGATGATCGAAAGCGTCGAAGTCGTTCGCCGCGGTAAGGTCCGTCGCGCCAAGCTCTACTACCTGCGCGACCTGCGCGGTAAGGCTGCCCGTATCGTCGAAAACACCGGCACCCGCGCCCGCAAGCTCAACGATGCCGAGCGCCAGGCTCTGGCCGATGAGAAGGCACGCATCGAAGCCGAGAAGGTTGCAGCCGCTCAGGCGCTCGCAGCCGAGAAGGCCGCAGCCGAAGCCGCAGAAGCAAAGGCAGCTGCCGAAGCTGCTGCTGCAGCCGAGCCGGCAGCAGAATAAGTTTCGATCCACTTGGGATCGCAAAGCTTGAAGGCGGCCCTCGGGTCGCCTTTTTGCTGTCCGGCTCACGCCCACACGAAAGAAATTTTCTCCGCCGGCTCCCCGCTTAGAGTTGCTTTTCCATTTTTATGATCGCAGCCATGGCAATGGCCTTGCCATTCACTTTCCAAATATGACAGTTTTCCGCCAGCCTGGCGTCGGATGATTTCAGGTCGAATCGACCTGAAATCTGAATCCGCGCCAGAATCAAATAGGGAGAGCATGATGTCGTCCGAAAACCGCTGACACTTTTCGGCATCATGCTCTAATCGGGGAGATTTTCATGGCATTCCGTCGTTCGTTCCTTCTGGGCCTTGGCGCCCTCGTGCTTGCACCTTTCGCCGCCTTCGCCGCCGATCTGCCGAACCTGAACGGCAGGACCGTCGTCGTCGTCACAGAGAATGCCTATCCGCCGTTGCAGTTCATCGACCCAAAGACGAACAAGGCGATCGGCTGGGAATATGACGCGATGAACGAGATCGCCAAGCGTCTGAACTTCAAGGTCGAGTACCAGAACACCAGCTGGGACGCGATGATCCAGGCCGTTTCCGAAGGCCAATACAACATCGGCATGACCGGCATCACCATCAAGGAAGACCGCAAGCAGAAGGTCGATTTCTCTGATCCCTATATGCGCTCGCAGCAGTTCATGCTCGTGCGTGGCGACGAGAAGCGCTTCACGGATGCCAAGAGCTTCGCCGCGGTCAAGGAGGCCCTGATCGGCGCGCAGCCGGGCACGACGCCCTTCTACACCGCCGTCTATGAAGTCCTCGACGGCAACGAGCAGAACCCGCGCATCAAGACCTTCGAAACCTTCGGTGCGACAGTGCAGGCACTGAAGACGGGAGACGTCGACATGGTGCTGACCGATGGCACCGCCGGCAAGGGCTATGTCGATGCCTCCAACGGCGGTCTGAAGCTGGTCGGCGGCCCGCTCGGCACCGAGGATTTCGGCTTTATCTTCCAGAAGGGTTCCGATCTCGTCGCCCCGATCAATGCCGCCATCGCCAGCCTCAAGGCCGACGGCACGCTCGACGCGCTGAACAAGAAGTGGTTCCTCGACTACAAGATGGGCCAATGAGCTCTGAAGACCGATATATTGGAAGCCCGCTCTGATGGCACCTTTGGCAGGTCCGGGCGGGCACCGCGGCAAGGAAGACTTTCCCTGGTGGCTGGTCGCCCTCGCTATCCTCGGCATCGCCGCCTCATTCGCAATTGCAGCGAACGGCCTCTATGCCCAGATTTTCTCTCTTCTGCTGAATGGCATCGGCGTCACGGTCTTCGTGACGCTGGTCGCCTTTACGCTGGCCATGCTGCTCGGCCTGGCACTGGCGCTGCTCGGCCTTTCCGATTTCCTCGTGCTCAGGCAGATGGCGCGCTTCTATATCGAGATCGTGCGCGGCATCCCGATGCTGGTGCTGCTCTCCTATGTCGCCTTCGTCGGCACGCCGGCCTTCGTCGCCATCTATAACTTCGTCACGTCGCCGCTGGCCTCCGCCGGCTGGACGACACCGCTCGTCACCCGCGATGTGCCTTTCGTCTGGCGCACGATCATCGCGCTGACGATTGGCTATTCGTCCTTCATCGCTGAAATCTTTCGCGCCGGCATCCAGGCCGTCGACCAGGGCCAAATCGAAGCCGCAAAGGCCTTGGGCCTCAGCCGCTTCCAGCGCTTCCGGCTTGTCGTCTTCCCCCAGGCGATCCGCGTCATCTTGCCGCCGCTGTCGAACGATTTCATCGCCATGGTGAAGGACAGTTCGCTCGTGTCCGTGCTCGGCGTCGCCGATATCAGTCAGCTCGCCAAGCTCTATTACTCGGCCAATTTCCGCTACTTCGAAACGCTGTCGATCCTCGCCTTCATCTATCTGCTGCTGACGATCGGTCTCTCGCTTTTACTCCGGCAGCTCGAAGCCTGGATGCGCCGCCGCTCCGGCAGCGACCGCTCCGCCTTCCCCCGTCTGGCCGCGGGCCAGCCGCCCGGCGCGCAAGTATGATGGCCAAAGGCGACCGTACCGATACTGCCTATCGTCGCCATTGCCGAAGGTTTTGAAAATTGATATGAGCATGGCCATGAGTAAGATCATGAGCAAAGACGGACGTTACGTCACGGCTTTCGTGCTGCAGGACCATAAGCGCCTGCCGGCACGTTTCTTTGCGATGATTTCGGGCGCGCTCAACAGCCGACTTCGCTGATCACACCCGAGGCCGGCGGTCCTGATCCGTCACCCCCATCTTCGATAATGCCAATATGGATCTGTAGCCATGAGCGCTCCACGCACACTGTACGACAAAATTTGGGACGACCATCTGGTCGACGCCCAAGACGACGGCACCTGTCTTCTCTATATCGACCGTCATCTCGTTCACGAGGTGACGTCGCCGCAGGCTTTCGAAGGTCTGCGCATGTCCGGCCGCAGGGTTCACGCGCCGCAGAAGACGCTGGCCGTCGTCGACCATAACGTGCCGACCTCGCCGGATCGCCACCTCGGCATCAAGAACGAGGAAAGCCGTATCCAGGTCGAACAGCTCGCCAAGAATGCCGCTGAATTCGGCGTGGAATACTACTCCGAAAACGACAAGCGTCAGGGCATCGTCCACATCATTGGCCCCGAGCAAGGCTTCACCTTGCCCGGCATGACCATCGTCTGCGGCGACAGCCACACCTCGACCCACGGCGCCTTCGGCTCGCTCGCCCATGGTATCGGCACCTCCGAGGTCGAGCATGTGCTCGCCACGCAGACGCTGATCCAGAAGAAGGCCAAGAACATGCTGGTGCAGGTCGACGGCCAGCTGCCGCCGGGCGTCACCGCCAAGGACATCATCCTCGCCATCATCGGTGAAATCGGCACCGCAGGCGGCACCGGCTACGTCATCGAATATGCCGGCGAAGCCATCCGTTCGCTGTCGATGGAAGGCCGCATGACCATCTGCAACATGTCGATCGAAGGCGGCGCCCGCGCCGGCCTGATCGCTCCGGATGAGGTCACCTTCGAATATATCAAGGGCAAGCCGCGCGCGCCGAAGGGCGAGGCGTTGGAGCAGGCAATCGCCTACTGGAAGACGCTGAAGTCGGATGAGGGCGCACATTACGACCGCATCGTCAAGCTTGATGCCGCCAACCTGCCGCCGATCGTGTCCTGGGGCTCCTCGCCGGAGGACGTCATCTCTATTCAGGGTATCGTTCCGAACCCGGATGAGATCCAGGATGAAACCAAACGTGCTTCCAAGTGGCGTGCGCTCGACTATATGGGCCTGAAGCCGGGCACGCCGATGACCGAGATCAACATCGATCGCGTCTTCATCGGCTCCTGCACCAACGGCCGCATCGAAGACCTGCGCGCCGTCGCCAAGGTCGTCGAAGGCAAGACGGTGGCTTCCACGGTCAATGCCATGATCGTTCCGGGCTCCGGCCTCGTGAAGGAACAGGCGGAAGCCGAAGGTCTCGACAAGATCTTCAAGGCTGCCGGCTTCGATTGGCGCGAGCCTGGCTGTTCCATGTGCCTCGCCATGAACGACGACCGCCTGAAGCCGGGCGAGCGCTGTGCTTCGACCTCGAACCGCAACTTCGAAGGCCGCCAGGGCTTCAAGGGCCGCACGCATCTGGTTTCGCCGGCTATGGCCGCCGCCGCCGCGATCGCCGGTCACTTCGTCGATATCCGCGAGTGGAACTGATCTGCTTCGATTGATTGACTGCAAAAGGCGGCCTCCGAGCCGCCTTTTTTGTCTGCTGTGAAAATTCTCCCACCTGAGCCGTCTATCTCAGAATTCAGCGACAGCTCTTAGCCGTATCATCTCAGGCCCGGTTTTCGCAACACCCGCTCGTCTTATATTTCTGAAATTTCTATTTGAGATTGCAGCCGGAAGATGATTTTATGCGGCCCGTCTGACTCATTCCCCGCGCTCCTCCCGATTTTTGATCCGAGAGGCCCATGTCGATTTCAGATAAGATCTACCGCCCTTTCGAAAGGTTGATCCGGCCGCTCGACATCCCCTACCGGCCACTGCCTCCCTCGGGGCCACTGGCCGTTCTTCTTCACTTCATCCTCATGTTTCGCGGCATCCTGATCACGCTCGCCCTCTGCACCATGGCGATTGAAGTCATGAGCCTGACCATCGTTTGGGGCCTGTCCGTCATTGTTGATGGTGTCACGCAGCAGGGTGCTGCCGCTTTCCTGCATAACGACCGGATGCTGCTGATCTTCCTTGGGCTGATGCTTTTCCCCTGCATCCCGATTGGCTCTTTCCTCGTCAATACGTTGAACTCGCATACGCTTGGGATCGGCATGCCGGCCGCCATTCAATGGCAGGGCCACAGGGCGGTGGAGCGGCAGGATCTCGCCTTCTTCCACGATCTCTATGCCGGCCAGGTCGCCTCGCGCCTGCAGCAGGTAGCCTCAGCCGTCCAGCAGCAGGTCGTTTCGGCCTTCCAGTCCATTCCGCGCTTTATCATGCAGATGGTCGGCTCCGTCATCCTTCTGGGCGCGCTCTCCTGGCAGCTTGCCCTTCCGTCCATCATTTGGATCACGCTCAACGTGCTTCTCGCCGTCAGGCTGGCACCTGTCTTCACTGAGCGCTCACGCCGCTCGGCCAAGCGTCGCAGCCTGATTTCCGGCGCGATTACCGATCTCTACGCCAATATGCAAATGGTCAAGCAATTCGCCGCGGAAGACAGCGAGGCCGGCGCCATCAGAGGCATAATCGGCAAGGCTATCGAAGCTCAGCAGAGCGAACAACGCATCTACCGTACCGCTGAGGTCATCGTCGTCGTTCTCAACATGATGCACTGGCTGGCTATCCTGTCGATCGGCTTTACCGGACTCGTGGATGGCTTCGTCACGATCGGCGAATTCACCGCCGCCGTTTATGTTCTCAACCGCCTCTCCGGTCACACATTTACTTTCCTGCAGATGGGCCAGCAGATCTTCCAGGCGATCGGCACGATCAAGGACGCCATGCCAGTCATGACGACGCCGCCTACCATTACCGACGGGCCGGACGCGCGGGATCTTGTCGTCCCGAACGGTGAAATCCGCTTCGAGAATGTTCGTTTCGCCTACAAATCTGGCAAGCCCGTCATCAATGACCTTTCGCTGACGGTGCGGCCGGGCGAAAAGATCGGCCTCGTTGGCCTCTCAGGCGCGGGTAAGACGACGCTCGCCAACCTGCTCCTGCGCTTCTACGATATTAAGGACGGCGCGATCCTGATCGACGGGCAGGATATCCGCGCCATCACGCAGGCAAGTCTTCGCCGCGCGATCGGCGTCATCGCGCAAGATGTGGCGCTGCTGCATCGTTCGGTCGGTGACAATATCCGCTACGGACGGCCGGAGGCGACCAAGGACGAAATTGAGGAGGTCGCGAAAATGGCTAGCGCCGATGCCTTCATTGCCGATCTCGCAGACAGCGAAGGCCGCAAGGGCTATGACGCCTTCGTCGGCGACCGCGGCATCAAGCTTTCCGGCGGCCAGCGCCAGCGCGTGGCCATCGCCCGCGCCCTGTTGAAAGACGCACCGATCCTGGTGCTGGATGAGGCAACCTCGGCGCTGGACAGCGAATCCGAAGCCGCCATCCAGGATAGGCTCAATTTGGTGATGGAGGGCAAGACAGTGATTGCCATCGCTCATCGCCTCTCCACCATTGCCAAGATGGACCGCATAGTCGTGCTCGATCACGGGCGCATCGTGGAAGAAGGCAGGCCCGAGGAACTGGCCGAACAGAATGGCCTGTTTGCCCGCCTGTGGAAACGCCAGACCGGCGGCTTCATTCCTGAAGACATCAACGAACTCCTGCCGACATCGTCTACGATCTGATATCAGAAGTCTGCAGGCAACTGCTGCCTCAAGCATGTCGCGCAAAATACGAAGCGGTTTTGCGATAACGACATGCGCAAAATCACGAGCCCAAGCGCGGCCGGCGAATCTGAAAGATCGCCACGCACCTTAGCAGCCTTCTATCCTCTCGGCGCGGTTGCCGGGTGCCTGGCGGGTGCTGATTGTTCGGTGGATGGAGCCTGCTGCGCCCGCTGGCTGAGCCAGACGCTACCGAGCACGACGACGATACCGAACATCTGCATCGGGCTCAGCTGCTGGCCGAGCACGGCCCAACCCAGGATCACCGCCATCGTCGGGCTGAGGAAGCCAAGCGGCGAGACCATCGAAGGCTCGAGCCGGGACAGACCCCGGAACCAAAGAATATAGGTGAGTGCTGCGCCGATCAGCCCGAGATAGGCGAAGCCGAGAATGTTGGCGCCGGTCAGATGCGGCAGCGGCGGCTCCAGCAGCAGCGCCACCGGCAGCAACAGCACGCCGCCCGCCGTCAGCTGCCATGCCGTAAAGGTCAGCGGCGAGACATCGGGCCGCCAGCGGCGGCTGAGCACGGTTCCCGCCGCCATGGAGAAGGCACCGCCGATGCCAGCAGCGATGCCGATCGGATCGAGCGCCGCATTGGGCGTCAGAATCAGCAGCGCAACACCGCCGATGCCGGCAATGGCAGCAACAATCGATAGGCTACGGATCGGCGATCCCAACAACAAGCGAGCCAGCACGATGACAATCAGCGGCTGAACGGCACCGACCGTCGCTGCCACACCACCGGGCAGGCGATAGGCCGAAATGAACAGCAGCCACCAGAAGACGGAGAAGTTCAGTGCGCCGAGGGCCAGCGTTTTCAACCACCAGATCCCGCGCGGCAGCCGCCGCACGATCACAAGCAGCAGCAGCCCGGCCGGCAGGGCGCGCAGCATAGCGACCGTGAGGGGATAGCCCGCCGGCAGCAGTTGCGTCGTTACCAGATAGGTGCTCCCCCAGATCGCCGGTGCGATGGCGGTCAGCAACAGGTCGAGATTGCGGTTCATGATCTTGGCCTCGAATTTATCTTGGCCTCAAGATAATTCGAAATACCTTGACGTCAAGATAAATTCATGGCGAAGTTCCGGCATGGATCGCATCGACAAAATTCTCGCCCAGTGGCGCCGCGAACGGCCGGATCTCGACACCACGGCCATGGGCCTGCTCGGGCGCCTGCGCAATCTCGCGCTCCATCTCTCGCGCGAGATGGAGAAGACCTTCGGCCGCTTCGGACTGAACGCGGCAAATTTCGACATGCTGGCGACCCTGCGTCGCTCGGGCGAGCCCTATACGCTCTCCCCCAGTGATCTGATGGAGACGATGATGGTCTCGTCGGGCACGATGACCAATCGCATCGATCAGTTGGAGAGGGCCGGCCTCGTCGCTCGCAGCCAGAACCCGGATGATGGCCGCAGCTTCCTGATATCCCTGACGCCGAAAGGTTTCGAGCTCATCGATGCGGCGGTGACGGCGCATGTCGAAACGCAGAAACGCCTGATCTCCACCCTTTCTGAAGGCGAACGCATGGCTCTTGACCGCCTGCTGCGCAATTATTTAGCCGACTTCGAATCCGGTTGATTGCTCCCAACGCGATCCGGCGCAGACATCGCGAATACAGCTCCTCAGCCAGCGGTGCGCCGGGTCCGCATCCATGCGCGGATGCCAGAGCAGCGAGATCGTCACATCGGATGTCGGCACCGGCAGCGCGAAACTATGCATGCCGACACGCAGATTGCCCGTATACCGTTCGGGAACACTGACGATCATGTCGGAAGCGCGCGCCAGCGCCAGCGCCGCGGAAAAACTGCCGACAATCGTTGCGATCTGCCGCGCCAGCCCCAGTTTCTCCAGCGCCTCGTCGATCTGTCCCTTCTGCAGGCCACGCCGCGAAACGAGAATATGCCGGCCGGCGGCATAACGCTCCGGGGTGATCTCCGCTTCGCTCAACGGATGCCCGCTTCGGACCACGCCGATGAAGCGATCATGAAACAGCGCCTGCGTCCGCAGCTCTGGGCCTGTATCTTCGCCCACGACGCCGGTCTCGAAATCGATCGTGCCGTCGCGCAGAGGCATGCTGTCCTTGTCCAGCTTCTGAGTGAAGTAGAGCCGTACGCCAGGCGCCTGCTCGGCAATGCGTGCGATCAGTTCGGCGCCGAAATTCTCCACGAAGCCTTCGCGGGTGCGCAGCGTGAAGATTCGAGCAAGCTGCTTCAGATCGAGGCTTTCGGCGGGCCGCAAGGCCGCTTCCGCCTCCTGAACAAGATGACCGACGCGCTCGCGTAGCTCCAGCGCCCGCGGTGTCGGCACCAGCCCTCGCCCGGCCCTGACCAACAATGGATCGCCCGTCGTCTCGCGCAGCCGCGCCAGCTGCCTACTCATGGCCGACGGGCTCAATCGCAATCGCCGGGCGGCGCGCGCAACGCTGCCCTCGGCAAGCAGGACATTGAGAGTGACGAGCAGGTTGAGATCAGGCGTGGACATGATGCGACCATAACATGGTTTTCTTGATGCATAGCGTCAAATGCACTGATCAAGTGCAAATGCTGCGTATTCCGCCATATCATGCCGAGAGCTACCTTTCTGCCGGAAGTTTTATACGTCACTAGAAATGGAGCTCATGTTGCAGCCAATCATTGAAGATCCGGACAAAGCCGGCCACACAAAGTCCACATCCTCCATCCGCTGGGCCCTTACCAGCCTATCGCTGTCCATGCTGATGCCTTCGCTCGATACCAGCATTGCCAATGTCGGATTGCCAACGCTCGCCCAGGCATTCGGCGCCTCCTTTCAGCAGGTGCAGTGGATCGTGCTTGCCTATCTCCTCGCCATCTCCACGCTGATCGTCAGCGTCGGACGGCTGGGTGACATTTTCGGCAGGCGGCGCCTGCTGCTGATCGGTATCAGCCTTTTCACCCTCGCCTCGCTCTTCTGCGGCATTGCGCCGACACTCTGGCTATTGCTCGCCGCCAGAGGTCTGCAAGGTCTCGGCGCCGCCATGATGATGGCGCTCACTGTCGCGATGGTCGGTGAAACCGTGCCGAAAGAGCGCACAGGCAGCGCCATGGGCCTGCTCGGCACAATGTCTGCGATCGGCACTACGCTCGGCCCGTCGCTCGGTGGCATCTTGATCGCCAGCTTTGGCTGGGAAACCATCTTCCTCGTCAACGTGCCGCTCGGGATCGTGAATTTCCTGCTCGCTGCGCGTTTCCTGCCAACTGAGCGGCAAAACAGCAAAAGAGCTCAGGGACGCCCGGACGGGATCGGCACTTTTCTGCTGGCCCTGACGCTGGCTGCCTATGCGCTGGCAATGACGATCGGGCATGGAAGCTTTGGCGCTTTGAATATCGGCCTGCTGTTGGCCGCAGCTTTAGGCATCGCCCTGTTTGCCTTCACCGAAACGAAGGTAAAGTCGCCGCTGCTGCGCCTTTCCATGTTCCGCGATCCTAAGCTCAGCACGGGTCTTGTCATGAGCACCCTCGTTTCCACCGTCATCATGACGACGCTGGTGGTCGGGCCTTTCTATCTCTCCCGCGCTCTCGGCTTCGATGCGGTCCAGGTCGGCGCCATCATGTCCGTCGGCCCGCTGGTGTCAGCGCTGACGGGCGTGCCGGCCGGTCGCATCGTCGATCGCTTCGGCGCCCACCGCATGACCATGACAGGTCTTGTGGGCATGATCATCGGCCTGGTCCTGATGGCAGCACTGCAAGGCAGATTCGGAGCCGCCGGCTATATCGGGCCACTGGTCATCATCACCTCCAGCTACGCGATGTTTCAGGCATCCAACAACACCGCGATCATGAAGGGCATAGGCTCCGAGCAACGCGGCGTCGTTTCAGGCATGCTGAGCCTGTCGCGAAACCTCGGGCTGATAACGGGCGCGTCTGTCATGGGCGCCATCTTCACACTAGGATCGGGAACGAGCGATATTATCACAGCACGCCCGGAGGCCATTGCAACAGGCATGCAGATCACCTTTGTGGTCGGCGCCCTGCTGATCGGCGCGACGCTGGCCATCGCCGTCACAGGCATGGCACGTTCAAGGCGTGGCGCCCTTGCGCAAGAGGTCTCGTGAGAATGAGCCGAGAGGATGGCGGAGGATAATCCCGCCATCCGGTCACACCGATCCGTGGCCGCCGAATTGCGCCGAAACGAAATCGAGAAAGCTGCGGAGCTTCGGCGTGATGCGGCGATCCGGCGCATAGAGAACATGCAGCTGGCGCGTCGGCACGCTGTACCCGGGCAAAAGCGGCACCAGTGCTCCGGTTTCCAGGCTCGACTGAATGAGTTCGGACGACTGCAGAACGATACCGAGCCCTGCCAGCGCGGCTTTCAGCAGCGCCTCACCATTGTCGATCATCAGCCGGCCAGAAATCGGAACGCTCACATTCCCCTCTGGTCCTTCAAAATCCCAATGAGTCCTCAACATTGTATGCGAGAAGATCAGGCACTCATGATTTCGGAGATCGTCCGGCGTGGAGGGGGTGCCGTGGGCGCGCAGATAGCTCGGCGCAGCACAGATCATCAGGCGATAAGGCCCTAGACGGCGGGCGATCAATCCGCTGTCAGCAAGCTCACCGATGCGAAAGACCGCGTCATAGCCCTCATCGATCAGATCCACCATGCGGTTCGTCAGCGACAAATCGATCGAAACTTCCGGATGCGCATTCAGATATTTCGGAAGCACCGGAGCGAGCGCATGGATACCGAAGGTGACCGGGGCATTGACCCTCAGCTTGCCGCGCGGCACGGCCCGGGTTTCCGCCGCCAACGCTTCTGCTGCCTCGACTTCTGCCAGAATATTGCGCGAGCGCTCGTAAAACTGGCTGCCGACCTCCGTCAGGTGCTGACGGCGCGTGGTGCGGTGGAGAAGCCGAACACCAAGATGTTGTTCGAGAAATTGTACATGTTTGCCGACGAGCTGCGGCGACATGTTCAAGGCCTCTGCCGCGGCGCTGAACGAGCCGAGCTCGACTGCCTTGACGAAGATGCTCATGCCGGACAATCGATCCATTAGAAACAATCCGTTTAAAGTATCGATATATCTAGATCATTTATCCGGATATGGATATAATCTTATGTGTTTGTCAGTCACAACAAGGAGCTGACGAACATGAAAATCGCTGTCATTGGTACCGGAAATATGGGGGCGGGACTGGCTCGTCTGCTGACCCAAGCAGGGTCCGACCTGGTCATTGGCCATCGCGATCCCGCAAAGGCAGCAGCCTTTGCCGCCGAACTGGGCGCTGGCATCGAAGCGGGCGGAGTTGCCGCCGCTATCAAGCTTGCCGATATCGTCATACTGGCGCTGCCCTATAGCGTTATCGCGGAAACGCTGAAGGAAGCCGGAAATCTCAAGGGCAAGGTGCTGATCGATATCAGCAATCCCGTCACCGCAGATTTCAGCGACCTCGTCGTCGGGCACTCGAGTTCGGCCGCCGAAGAAATCCAGGCGCTTGCGCCCGAGGCGACGGTGGTGAAGGCTTTTAATACGATTTTCGCACCGCTGCTGCCCGTCGAGGGACGTAACAGCAAGGTGCTGCAGGTCTTCATTGCCGGAGACGACGAGAAGGCCAAGCGCGCCGTATCCAGCCTCGTCAAATCCATCGGCTTCGAGCCGGTCGACGCGGGTCCGCTCCGCAATGCCCGTTTCATCGAACCGATCGGCGAGATGAACATCCACTTCGGCTTCTTCCTCGGCAAAGGTCCGACGGTGGCACCGGCCTGGGTCCAGCTCTGACGGCACTCAGGACTCTAAAGCGCGTCGCGCGATCTTTCAGAGTCGTTTCCCGCGCTTTAGGTTTTTGATTTTGTGCATGTCGTTGTCGCAAAACCGCTGCGCACTTTTGCGCGACATGCTTTAGGATGAAAAAAGGGCTCGGAGCCTTCACTCCGAGCCCCTTTGCATAAGCGGATCGCAACCTGCGATCAGAAACTCGCCGTCAGCGGGTCCGGGCCGATGCGGCCACTGGCCGAATCGAGCTTGGCCATCTCGGCCAGGTCTTCGCTGTCGAGCTTGAAGTCGAAAATCTTGAGGTTTTCCTCGATGCGGCTCGGCGTCACCGATTTCGGGATGACGATCAGGCCGTTGTCGATATGCCAGCGGATAATGACCTGCGCTGGCGTGCGGCCATGTTTGGCGGCGACCTTGCCGATGGCGGCGTTGGTGAGAAGCTTGCCCTGGCCGAGCGGGCTCCAGGATTCTGTCTTGATGCCGAGCTTGTCGTGAACCGCACGCAGTTCCTTCTGCTGGAAGGTGGGATGCAGCTCGATCTGGTTCAGCACGGGCGTCACGCCGGTCTCGCCGATGATACGTTCGAGATGCGCGGCGGCAAAATTGGAAACGCCGATCGAACGGGCGCGGCCTTCTTCCTTCAGGCGCACGAAAGCCTTCCAGGTATCGAGGTAGCGGTTGCGGTGCGGCGACGGCCAATGGATCAGGTAGAGATCGACATAATCGGTGCCGAGCCGCTTCAGGCTTTCGTCGAAGGCCTTCAGCGTGGAATCGAAGCCCTGCGCCTCGTTCCAGAGCTTGGTTGTGAGATAGATATCCTCACGGGCGACGCCGGACTGGCGCATGCCTTCGCCGACGCCATCCTCGTTGGCATAGATGGCTGCGGTGTCGACATGGCGATAGCCGGCCTTCAAAGCCGTGCTGACCGCCATCGGCGCGACATTCTCCGGCGTCTGCCAGACGCCGAGGCCGACCTGCGGAATGGAATGGCCATCATTGAACGTGATTGTTGGTTGCGTGGTCACGATAAGTCTCCAAAGGATGATAAGTGGGTGGAGTGAAGGCGTGATTTAAATTCTGAAAGGAAAGGGCCGGCCTGGTCCGCACAAGCGACCGGTCGAAATCCCATATAGTGGAGAATATCCGGATGTTAACCCCGGGCGACCTTTCAGACAACCCGGACCGTCATACCTCTTCGCAATGATGGCAGGATGCGCTTCATGTCGCGCAGGTTGACCGCGATGCACCCGGCCGTCGGCTCGTATCCCGGCCTGATCAGGTGAAAGAAGATCGCCGAGCCGCGGTTGCGCCTGCGAGAGCTCACATTCCAGTCGAGCACCAGGCAGACGTCGTAGAGGCCGTCGCCTCGCCGCAATTCCTCGTGGCTCGGCCCGAAAGGAGCCTTCACCAGCCTGTTGTAGTTGGGATCGCCGGGCTGGTCGCACCAGAGCATATCCTCCCGGATATGCCGCATCGGCAAGGCCGTTCGCAGAAAGCGGATCCGATCGCCGCGCGTGAAGCCGTGAAGCAACTTCATATCCGCGATGGGTGTCGCGCCGTCTCCTTCACGCTTCAATATGCTGCGTCCGGATCGGCCGATTGCTGCCGGTACCGTCATGCTCCCCACCTGTACCAGCGCCCGCGTTTTCTTACCTGGCGCAGGACGCACGACGATTGTCGAAGCGGTCCGCCTGGCCCCCGCCCTTGTCTTTTGCATTTTCCTCACATGTTTTTGCTTTGCGTGTGATTTCGTTTGAAATCATAGCAGTTTCAACCAAACGACCAAGCCTGAGCCGCGTCGCGACTTGCTAAAAATGCAATTTGGCGTAGGACTTAAGTGGGATTAGAACGAGGACCCGAACGGCATGACCGCACGCACCATTCTCCTGGTGGACGATGATAACGACCTGCGTGAAATGTTGGTCGAGCAATTATCGCTTTACGAGGAATTCAACGTCCTGCAGGAGGCGACCGCCGGAAAAGGCGTGCAGACCGCGCGCACCGTGCCTGTCGATCTCCTCATCATGGATGTCGGCCTGCCCGATATGGATGGCCGCGAAGCCGTGAAGCTGCTGCGCAAGAACGGCTTCAAGCCGCCGATCATCATGCTGACGGGGCATGACACGGATTCCGACACCATCCTTGGGCTTGAAGCCGGCGCCAACGACTATGTGACGAAGCCCTTCCGCTTCGCCGTACTGCTTGCCCGCATCCGCGCACAATTGCGCCAGCACGAGCAGAGCGAGGACGCGACCTTCACGGTGGGACGCTACCTCTTCAAGCCAAGCCAGAAGCTGCTCACCACGGAAGACGGCCAGAAGATCCGCCTGACGGAAAAGGAAGCCGCCATCATCCGCTATCTCTATCGCGCCGACCAGAAGGTCGTCACCCGCGACATCCTTCTCGAAGAGGTCTGGGGCTATAATTCCGGCGTGACCACCCATACGCTCGAAACCCACGTCTATCGCCTTCGCCAGAAGATCGAGCGCGATCCCTCCAACGCCGAAATCCTTGTCACGGAAAACGGCGGCTACAAGATCATTCCATAGGCGATCGATGGCGCTGAACGACGATATCCGACTGCTGTCGCAACTGCCGCTGTTTCACGGCATGGGCGATGAGCCGCTGCGGCTGATCGCCTTCGGCGCCGACCGCCGCCATGTGAATGAGGGCCAGACGCTGTTCCGGGAAAAATCGCCGGCCGAATGCGCCTATGTCATCACGCGCGGCAGTTTCGAGCTCAGCACCATCGATGCCGACGGCCAGAAACAGGTGGAAGCGATCGTCCAGGCAGGCACCATGCTTTCGGAACTGGCGATGGTGACCTTGGTGGAGCGGAAATACACGGCCGTTGCCGCCGAAGAATCCGACGTGATCCGCATCACCCGCGCCCTCTTTCACCGCTTGATCGAGGAATATCCAGACGCCGGCCTGCTGATCCAGAACCGTATCCGCGAAAACTTCGCCGCCCTTGCCAGGCAGGCAGCCGCAATGCTCGGCCGCTTCTCCTGACAGCAATTCCAGGAAGAGTGCGAAGCGGCTTTCTGTCCGGAATTGCGTAAATACAAAAGGATAGAGCGTTTTCGTGATTCAAAGAAAAGCGCAAACGCTCTAGCAAGTTCAATCCCGCTTCAGAGATTGAAATGCGCCACGACCGGCACATGGTCGGACGGACGGTCCCAGCCGCGCGCCGCTTTCAGGATCTCGATCCGCTGCAGATGCGGACCCAGATCGGAGGAGGACCAGATATGGTCGAGGCGGCGACCGCGATCGGCGGCCTCCCAATCCTTGGCGCGATAGCTCCACCACGTATAGAGCTTCTCGCTTTCCGGCACCTGCTGGCGCATCAGGTCGAGCCAGGCGCCGCGTTTCATCACCTCGAGCAACCCTTCGGTCTCTACAGGCGTATGGCTTACGATCTTCAGGAGCTGTTTATGCGACCAGACGTCGTGCTCCAGCGGAGCGATATTGAGATCGCCGACGAGGATCGCAGAGGTGTTCTGCTCGGCATTGGCATGCAGCTTCTTCATCTCCTCGATGAAATCGAGCTTGTGACCGAATTTCGGATTGATGGCGCGATCCGGCTCGTCGCCGCCGGCCGGAACATAGAAATTGTGCAGGCGGATGCGCCGGCCGCCGCGCTCGAAGATGGCCGAGATGTGCCTGCTGTCGCCGACATTGCAATAATCCTGGCGATGGTCCTCGGTCAGCGGGAAGCGCGAGGCGATGGCCACGCCGTGATAGCCCTTTTGGCCATGGATGATGATGTGCTCATAGCCAAGCGCCCGGAGCGGTGCATGGGGGAAAAGCTCGTTCGGAACCTTGGTTTCCTGCAGGCAGAGAATATCGGGCCGGGCCTGCATGACGAATTGCTCGACGATCGGCATACGCAGCCGCACCGAATTGATATTCCAGGTCGCAATCGAAAATCCCATGCCCGAGCCTTTTCCTTGGAGCAATTCGAGGAAAAGTGCGCAGCGGTTTTCCGTCCGGAATTGCGTCAAAACAGACAGCCGGAGCGACTCGGCGATTCGATGAATCACCGGTCTCTCCGGTCAGCGTAAGGCTTTAGACCGGCTGTAGCGGAAAGAAAAGCGCCATTCGCGGCTTGCCTGCGGCGCAGGATGGAAGCGACGCTTAGCGCGTATAGTCGATGCGGAAAACGCTGTCGTCGAAGGCGACGTTGGTCTTCACGTTGTTGATGATGACGTCGGTCGTCTTGCCCTGCGGATCGATAACGGTCCATTGGCGCAGGTCGTAGCTCTTCGAATCGAAGATCATCGTGATCGTCGAATCGCCAAAAACGGTGCGGTTGCCGAGCGTGATTTTGGTGAGATCCGGCTGCGAATCGACATTGCGCACCATGTCGGCAGAAAGGTCGATCTTGTTGGCCAGCAGCAGGCTCAGCGGCGTCTTCGACAGCTGATACATATTTCTTGTCTGTGTCTGGTCGTTGATAACCTGCACGTTGTTCCCGTCGCAGATCACGCGCATGCGCGACGGCGGATCGTAGTTGAAACGCATCTTGCCGGGCCGCTGGATGAAGAATGCGCCGCTCATCTGATCGCCGCGCGGTCCGATCTGCAGGAAACCGCCCTTCATCGACTTGATGGATGAGAAATGATCGGCAATGGCCTGGGCGATACCGGGATTGAGGGTCGCTGCAGCTGCCTGCGTCTGTGCTTGAGCCTGCGCGAAAGCCGAAACCGGCAGAGCGCCTGCCGCGCCGACCGCAAGCACGGCGCCGAGTAGGTGCCGGCGGGTCAGGGACAGTCGGCTGGACGGCTGCGCATCAAATTTCGTCATCGAATTCTCCTTCATGCTTCGTCCATGGCGCGCAAAATCGGCGTCTTCATGGCGCAACGGCCCAGGGCCGGTAAGGGGCGGCGATCAAATTTCCCTGAACATAGACGGGATATGCGACACGGAAAGGCTGATTGCCTCAGCGATCGAGAATATCGGCTTCGGTGGGAACGAGGATCTCACGTTTGCCGGCGTGGTTGGCCGGGCCGATCACACCTTCCTGCTCCATGCGCTCGATCAGCGACGCCGCACGATTGTAGCCGATGCCCAGTCTCCGCTGGATATAGGAGGTCGAAGCCTTGCCATCGCGCAGCACGATCGCAACAGCCTGATCGTAGGGATCTTCCGAATCGGAGAGATTGGACGTGCCAACCGGACCGTGGCCGTCATCATCCTCGTCATCATCGGCGGTGATGGCATCGAGATATTGCGGTGCACCCTGCGTCTTCAGATAGGCGACGATATCCTCCACCTCGCCATCGGAAACGAACGGGCCGTGCACGCGCTGAATACGCCCGCCGCCGGCCATATAAAGCATGTCGCCCATGCCGAGCAGCTGTTCGGCTCCCTGCTCGCCGAGGATCGTGCGGCTGTCGATCTTCGACGTCACCTGGAAGGAAATGCGGGTCGGGAAGTTTGCCTTGATCGTGCCGGTGATGACATCTACCGAGGGACGCTGCGTTGCCATGATGACATGGATGCCGGCGGCACGCGCCATCTGCGCCAGCCGCTGCACCGCGCCTTCGATATCCTTGCCGGCGACCATCATCAGATCGGCCATTTCATCGATAATGACGACGATATAGGGCATCGGCTTCAGGTCGAATTCTTCCGTCTCATAGATCGCTTCGCCGGTCTGGCGATCGAAGCCGGTCTGCACGGTCCGGCTGATCGCCTCACCCTTTGCGACGGCCTGCTCGACGCGCGTATTGAAGCCGTCAATGTTGCGCACGCCGATCTTCGACATCTTTTTGTAGCGCTCTTCCATCTCACGGACAGTCCATTTGAGCGCAACGACGGCTTTCCTCGGATCCGTGACGACGGGCGAGAGCAGATGCGGAATACCGTCATAGACGGAAAGTTCGAGCATCTTCGGATCGATCATGATCAGGCGGCACTGCTCCGGCGTCATGCGATAGAGCAGCGACAGGATCATGGTGTTGATCGCAACGGATTTACCCGAGCCGGTGGTGCCGGCCACGAGCAGATGCGGCATCTTGGCGAGATCGGCAATCACGGGTTCGCCGCCGATCGTCTTGCCGAGCGACATGGCAAGCTTCGCCTTGGACGTCTCGAAATCGCGGCTTGCGATGAGCTCGCGCAGATAGACCGTTTCGCGCGTCGAGTTCGGCAGCTCGATGCCGATGGCGTTGCGGCCGGGCACGACGGCGACGCGCGCGGCGATCGCGCTCATCGAACGGGCGATATCATCGGCAAGGCCGATGACGCGCGACGATTTGATGCCTGGCGCCGGCTCCAGCTCATAGAGCGTGACGACCGGGCCGGGGCGGACATGGATGATCTCGCCCTTGACGCCGAAATCCTCGAGCACGCCTTCGAGCATGCGGGCATTCTGCTCCAGCGCATCGGCAGAGAGCGTCGCATCGCGGGCGACGGCCTTGGGCTCGGCGAGCAGATGGACGGCGGGGAGCTGGAAGCCGTAGGGACGGATGAAGGAGGTCTGCGCTTCGCGTTCCGCCCGCGCACCGGGTTTCGGACGCGGCGCGGCCGGAGTGACGCGATGGCCGGCAGCGGCTCCCTTTGGAGCAGCCGGGGCCAACGGCCACTCGTCATCCTCATCGTCAGGCAGGATATCGGCCGGACGCCGCGGATCGCGATCATAGATCGAATCCTCGTCTTCATCCTCATCGTCACCGAGACTGATCGACGGCGAGGAAACGACGCGGCGCGCCGGACCATCCATGGACGGCTCCAGACGGTCGCCCCGAGCCATGGGTGCCTTGGCGCGCACCGGCTCGTTCAGCGTACCGAATTCGTCGTCGTTGAAATCATAAGGCGCATCGAAGGCATGGTCGCGGCGCTTGCGCGGCCCCATGCCAAACAGCCGGCGCAGGCGAGCCTGCGTGTTGTACCAGGCATGCATGACCGCACCATAGGCCATGAAATTGGCGAGGAAACCGCCACGGTCGTCATCCTCGTCCTCATCGCCGACCCGGCGGGCACGGCTGCGGGTTTCCTCGTAATCGTCCTCATCACTTTCGTCTTCCACGAGGTTTTCGCCGATGACGCCCGAGGCGAAGAGCATGAGCCAAATGGCCGGAACGGCGAGGACCGAACCAATGATGATGGCGACGACACCGCTCGGATAGGTGCCGATGAAGAGGGCTGGAAGACGCAGAAGAAGATCGCCGACGACACCGCCGATACCGTTCGGAATCGGCCAGGTGGGCGGCGCCGGGAAGCAGGCGATGGAGCCGGCCGCGACGATGCATCCGCCGAACCAGGCGCCGAGGCGCGAGGGCACACGATGAAGCTTGCGGTTGGCAATCAGCGCGAAGGCCCAGGCGACAACGGGTAGCATTGCCAGGATCGAGGCAAGGCCGAACGACTGCATCATGATGTCGGCAAAGGCGGCGCCGGGAAAGCCGAGCAGATTGGTCGGCGCATTGGCAGTTGCGTAGGAATAGCTAGGGTCCATGACGTTCCAGGTCGCCAGCGCGGCAACCGCAAGCGCCAGCAGGAACAGTATCGCGAAACCCGTCAGGCCCTTGACCTGACGCCAAACCACGCTCGATAGCGATAAACGGTCGGGGCGACCGCTCAACGCCGCCGAATTGCTTCTGCCCATGATATCCAGCCCCGTTCCTGTCCAAAGCGCAAACGAATCGGTCTATGCCCACTCGCCGGCAGGTTAGCCATACCTAATCAGAGGAGGGTTAATGGCATGTTAACCATGCATGCCAACCTCATGAATCGCCTGTCGTCTGAAGAAAAATGGCTGTGCACGAACGAAAAGGGCCCGAACCAAGGTCCGGGCCAAGGGCGCCTATTTGCAATGAAATAGGACGCGACGGGATGTTGAGCGAAACCGGAGAGTTTGCTCCGGTTTCGCAAGCTCCAATCAGGAATTGTGGTAGGCGGCTTCACCGTGCGAGGCGAGGTCGAGGCCTTCGCGTTCGGCTTCCGGAGCGACGCGCAGGCCGATGATGACGTCGACAACCTTGTAGAGGATAGCCGAGCCGATGCCGCACCACAGGATTGTCGTGACGACGGCGGTCAGCTGGACAACGACCTGGCTGCTCATCGTGACGCCATCGGCATAGCCGACGCCGCCGAGCGAGGCACTGGCGAAGATGCCGGTTGCGATGGCGCCGAAGATACCACCGATGCAGTGTACGCCGAAGACGTCAGCCGTATCGTCGTAGCCGAACTTGTTCTTCACGACCGAGACGAAGAAGTAGCAGAGCGGCGAGACGATCAGGCCCATGACGATCGCGCCCATCGGACCGGCGATGCCGGCTGCAGGCGTGATGGCGACGAGGCCGGCAACCATGCCCGAAGCGCCACCGAGCATGGAGGCCTTGCCGCGGGTGAAGGTTTCGACCAGCGACCAGGAGATGATGGCGGCTGCCGTTGCGACGAAGGTGTTGACGGTTGCGAGCATCGCGCCGCCGGAAGCTTCGAGGTTGGAGCCGGCATTGAAGCCGAACCAGCCGACCCAGAGCATCGATGCGCCGACCATGGTGAGCGTCATGGAGTGCGGAGCCATCATGTCCTTGCCGAAGCCGACGCGCTTGCCGACGAGAATGGCGCCGACGATGCCTGCAATACCGGCATTGATGTGAACGACGGTGCCGCCGGCGAAGTCGAGTGCGCCCATCTTGAAGAGCATGCCGTTGGAATCCCAGACCATGTGAGCGATCGGGAAGTAGACGAAGGTCGCCCACAGCGCGCAGAAGAGCACGGCTGCGCCGAACTTGATGCGCTCGGCGAAGGCGCCGATGATGAGTGCCGGCGTAATGGCGGCAAAGGTCATCTGGAACAGCATGAAGATGAATTCAGGGATGACCACGCCCTTGGTGAAGGTCGATGCCGTCGTCGAGGTCGAGACGCCCGACAGGAACATCTTGGCCGTGCCGCCCCAATAAGGGCTCGAACCGCCGCCGAAGGCGAAGGAATAGCCGTAGAGAACCCAGAGGATCATCACGACCGCGCCGATCATCGTGCACTGCATCAGAACCGAGAGCATGTTCTTGGCGCGGACGAGACCGCCGTAAAACAGCGCCAGACCCGGCACGAGCATGAAGAGCACGAGAATGGTGGAGATGAACATGAAGGCGGTGTCGCCCTTGTCCGGAACCGGTGCGGCGGCGGTCGCAGCGGCTGCAGCCGGAGCGGTCTCCTGCGCAAAGGCGATCGCCGGCGCAAGCAAGGCCGCAGAAAGCGCACCCACCCGTGTCAAGGCGGAGGAAAGCTTAGAAAATGACATGCAAATAACTCCCTGATCCGCCGTGTCTTACAGCGCTTCTGAATCGGTTTCGCCCGTACGGATGCGTACGGCATGGTCAATGGAATAGACAAAGATCTTGCCGTCGCCGATCTGGCCGGTCTTGGCTGCCGACGCGATGGCCTCGACGGCCTTGTCAACGGTTTCGGATGCGACTGCGACCTCGATCTTCAGCTTCGGCAGGAAGCTGACGGCATATTCGGTGCCGCGATAAATCTCGGTATGCCCCTTCTGGCGCCCGTAACCCTTCACTTCGGTCACAGTCAGGCCCTGGATGCCGACAGCCGTGAGGGCCTCACGGACCTCATCGAGCTTGAACGGCTTGATAATGGCCATCACAATTTTCATCTGGTTTCCCATCCTTTGTTAGCCTCGGCACGGAGCCGACTCTCCTTGCCGCCGACGAGTGTTTCTGCAGCGACTGGCCATATACATTCAAAGGACGTGCCAGATTCGTGACACATTTATAACGTGTTGAAATAAAACAGTTTTATTGCACAGACCCAATAAAGCGGCATTTCTCATTGTGAGAGCCGCACAAATAAAGTGCAAATTTATAAATTTGCCACAAATTTAAGCATTTGCCTTTTTACGAATCAGCCCTTCCTGCGCCACCGACGCAATCAGGATACCGGATCGCGTAAACAGGCTGCCGCGGGTAAATCCGCGGGCGCCGGAGGCACTCGGGCTTTCCTGGCTGTAGAGCAACCAGTCGTCGAGCTTGAAGGGACGATGAAACCACATGGCATGGTCGAGGCTCGCCACCTGGACGGTCGGATCCAGTACCGATGTGCCATGCGCATTCAGGGAAACATCGAGCAGCGTCATGTCGGAGAGATAGGCGAGCACGGCATTCTGGTAAAGCCGGTCATCCGGCACCGGCCCCGTGAGGCGAACCCAGATATTCTGCCGCTGGCTCGGCTGCGCGCGCGAGAAATAGCTCTCGATCGAAACGGGCCGGATCTCGATTGCCCGCTTGCGCTCCCAATAGCGGCGGACATTCTCCGGCGCGTGAGCAAGATAACGCTGCTTCACCTGCTCCTCGTCCATCAGTTCTTCCGGCATCGGCACGTCGGGCATGTCACCCTGATGATCGAAGCCTGGCTCGTCGACCTGGAAGGACGCCGTCAGCGCAAAGATCGCCTTGCCGTGCTGGATGGCCAGTACACGCCGCGTATTGAAGCTCGAACCGTCACGCAGGCGATCGACCTGATAGAGGATCGGAACCGAGGGATCGCCGGGCAGCATGAAATAGGCGTGCAGCGAATGCGCGAAGCGATCGCCATCCACCGTTCGCTGCGCCGCCATCAGCGCCTGGCCGATGACCTGCCCGCCGAAGACGCGCTGCCAGCCGACCTGCGGGCTATTGCCGCGAAACAGGTTCATCTCGATCGTTTCGAGATCCAATGTCGCCAGTACGGTTTCCATCGGGGTGAGCTTCTCGGTCTCTCGCGACATTTTGCTTGAACTCCCATGGTAGGAACCGTCAACAGGATGCTCTATATAGAGCAGGACGTGACAGTAAGACACAGGGAAGCGCTATGTTGGACATGCTGGTAGTGGGTGGCGGATATGTGGGTCTTGCCGCAGCGGTCGCAGTCAAGCAGGCCGCACCCCACCTCGATGTCATGATCGTGGAAGCCGCACCGGAATCCGCCTGGAAGAAGGATATGCGCGCATCGGCGATCATCGCCGCCGCCTCCAAGATGCTTGAAGTCCTGGGTGTCTGGAACGAGATCGCGCCGGAGGCCGAGCCGATCACCCGCATGGTCGTCACCGATTCGCGCACCGGCGATCCGGTCCGCCCGGTTTTCCTCACCTTCGACGGCGAAGTGACCGAGGGCCAGCCTTTCGCCCATATGGTACCGAACCTCGCCATGGTCGGCGCCCTGCGCGGCGCCTGCAAGCGTTTGGGCATCAAGATCAAGCATGGGCTCAGCGCCACGGATTTCGTCACCGACGACAACAAGACCACGCTCACCCTTTCGGACGGCAGCACGCTCGAAACGCGGCTTCTGGTCGCCTGCGATGGCGTGCGCTCGAAGCTGCGCGACATGGCCGGCATCAAGACGGTCAATTGGGATTACGGCCAGTCCGGCATCGTCGTTACCGTCGAACATGAGCGACCGCATGGCGGCTGTGCCGAGGAGCATTTTCTGCCCTCCGGCCCCTTCGCCATCCTGCCCTTGAAGAACAATCGCTCCTCGCTCGTCTGGACGGAGCGCACCCCCGACGCCGAACGACTTGTGGCTTCCGACGATCTCTTGTTCGAAGAGGAACTGGAGCGCCGCTTCGGCCATAAGCTCGGCACACTGCGGACGATCGGCGACCGCCGCGCCTTCCCGCTCGGCCTGACGCTTGCCCGCGCTTTCGTCGCGCCGCGCTTTGCGCTGGCCGGCGATGCCGCCCACGGCATTCACCCGATCTCCGGCCAGGGCCTCAATCTCGGCTTCAAGGATGTCGCGGCCCTTGCCGAAACCATCGTCGAGGCCGACCGCCTCGGCCTCGATATCGGCTCGATCAACACCCTCGAACGCTACCAGACCTGGCGCCGCTTCGACACCTTCCGCATGGGGGTGACGACCGACGTGCTGAACCGGCTGTTTTCCAACGACAACACGCCGCTGCGCATCGCCCGCGACTTCGGGCTGGGGATCGTCGACCGCCTGCCCAGCCTCAAATCCTTTTTCATCGGCCAGGCAGCGGGGACGACTGCAAGGGATAATCCGCGGCTGTTGGCTGGTGAGGCGATCTGAAGAGTCGGGGTCGAATCGACAATCTCTGAAGCGGAACCTCTATTCGAGGTTCCGCATCTCGGCATCCATCCAGCTGCAGAATTGCCGGACCGCTCTCGATTCCGAACGGCGCCGGTAGCGATACGTGCCGGTTTCAACCGGTTCGTAGCCAGGCAAGTTTACCAGTGCACCCGATTTCATTTCCCGGCCCGTCAGGATGGTCGGTGCGAGCAGCACGCCAAGACCGGCGACGCAGGCATGAAGCGCAGCGTCGTCCGTGTCGAAGGCATGGCCGAAGGAAAGATCTGCCGGTGAAAGATGGAACGCCTCGCACCAGAGCCGCCAGTCCCAGTTACCCACACAGCATTGCAAAGCCGGCAGGCGCGGAACGGCAATCTCCCGACGATTAGCATCTTTCGCCAGCAAGCCAGGGGAAACGACCGGGCGGCGCAAGTCGCGCGCAAGGAACTCCCATCCTTCGGCGACTTCCCCTATCCGGAAATGTCGAATGCTGACATCCGAGTCGGGAATGACCGGAAAACCGCGTGCGGAACTCGTTTCCACTCGGACGCGTACCTGTGGGCAGAGAGCGCGAAAGCGATCCAGTGACGGAATGAGCCAGCGCAGCGCAAGCGACGTGGTGGCGTGGACGCCGATTTCGTTTTCGTCGCGATAAAGCGCCTCGGCCGAGCGCTCGATGAGCCCGATCGCCGGCGCGACCTCCTGATAGAACCGCCGCCCTATTTCGGTAAGAGAGATGGTGTTGTTACCTCGGCGGAAGAAGCTCACTTCCAACTCGTCCTCAAGCTTTTTGAGCTGGTGGCTCACCGCGCCGGACGTCACACCAAGCTCAGCGCCGGCGGCCGTCAGGCTTCCGGTACGCGCAACGATCGCAAACACCCGGATGGCGTTGAGAGAAACACGATGCCTTCCCTGCATGAATTTTCCTCAGGTTCCCCTCAAATTCCTCGTTTGCGCATCACGCGAAAATCCAGCACAAGCATACGCATAAAATGCCGATAGATCTGCGGCGTGGCCAAACCAAGCCGTCCAAATCCATAGCATGGCTGCCGGTTAAGGCAGCATTACTTTCTTTTCATTTTACCGACTAACCAACCTGCCCATCTTTCTCATTCCGCCAGAAACAAAAAGCTGCTCCACCAAAGGTCCTTGATGCCTCCTCTTCAACATCGCTACCGCGACCCGATCACGCTTTTCGCACCGATTACGTGGATGCCATTCCACTCGCCCATAGTCCGTGCCGTTACCGCGCTGTCACTCACACAGCTCATCGGCTGGGGCTCAACCTTCTATCTGCCGGCGGTGATTGGGCCTGCCATAGCTCGCGAGCTGGACATTGGTCTGCCCATGGTCATGGCGGGACCGACGATCATGCTCATTGTCATGGCGATGGTGTCCTGGCCGCTGAGCTCAATCATCGAACGCCACGGCGCGCGGCCGATCATGGCTTTCGGCTCTGCTATGGGCGCAATCGGCCTGCTGCTGATAAGCCTAGCCCACGGTCCGGTGTCTTATGTCCTACCGTGGATCATTCTCGGCCTTGCCGGCGCCTGCATGCTGACGACGCCGGCGCAGATCGCGGTGAGCGAGGTCGCCGGCGAGAAAACACACCAGGCACTTGGGGTATTGATACTGGCCGGCGGGCTGACATCGACCATCGTCTGGCCGACGACGGGGCTTCTCCAGGCGCAATGGGGCTGGCGCATGACAAGCTTGACCTATGCCGCTTTGATGCTGCTTGTCTGTCTTCCACTGCATTGGATTGCGCTTGGCCGCCACCCTAGGGAACGATCGCCCGTGACAGCGACAGCCGAACCCAACCCTATCGACAGGCCGAGTTTCACTTTACTGGCTTTAAGCTTCGCCGCCAACGGCTTCGTGACCTGGGGATTTGCCCTCACCATCATCGTCCTGTTCGAGGCTGCAGGTCTCGATCACGCCAGCGCGCTAGCAGCGGCGGCCTTCATTGGTATCGCCCAATGGGCGGGGCGCATGGTCGATTTCCTCGGCGGCCGGCACTGGTCGGGCTTCGTCACCGGCCTCGCGGCCTCTGCCTTGTTTCCGCTGAGCTTCATCGTTCTTCTGCTGACCAGCAATTTCGCCGGCGCCATGCTTTTCGCCACACTCTACGGCATGGCGAGCGGCATCACCGCCGTCACCCGCGCAACGCTGCCATTGCAGATTTTCCCGGCTGACACCTATGCACGTGCATCTGCTCGGCTGGCCGTGCCGCTCAATCTTTCCTTTGCGGCCGCGCCACCGGCATTCACCGCCATCATGACATTAGCGGGTGCCCACGCCGCCCTGTGGCTGGCCCTTGCAATCTCGATTTTTGCATATTGCGCGCTTCTCGGTCTTTTGCTGGTACACCGCCGAATGAAGCGCGCATCACATCAGCACTGAAACTGCCCTTCAATCCTCGATACGTCTTGCCTCCGAAATCAGCATGATCGGAATGCCGTCGCGGATCGGATAGGCGAGACGCGCCTTTTCCGAGATCAGCTCGTTCTTTTCCCGGTCGTAGCTCAGCCGCCCCTTGGTCAGCGGGCAGACGAGAAGATCGAGCAGTTTCGGGTCGACCTTGCTGACGGTGACATCCATCTGAAACTCCTACTGCAGCAGGGAATCGGTGTCGCCGGAGCCGGCGAGCACGATTTTGACGATGGCGATGAAGGTTTCTGCCCGGGTCTTCAGGTCGGGCGCCTCGAGAAGGGCCTGTTTCTCGGCCGGATCGAAGGGCGCCATCATCGATAGCGAATTGACCAGCATCATGTTGTCGGCTCGCTCGACGCTTTCCCAATCCGCCTCCAGCCTGTTGGCCTCCAGATAGGCACGGAAAGCCGAAAGCAGTGCCGGGCGATCGACCGTGCCTTCCTCATGATGGGATTTCAGATCGGAGATGAAGGGGGTGATGCGGAATGTGCGATAGGGCTGGTGGGCAGTGATTTCATCCATCAGCCGGAAACGGCATATGCCCGTCAGTGCGGCGATATAACGCCCATCGCCGGTCTCCGAGAGGGAGGTGATGCGTCCGAGGCAGCCGACATGCGCCAGATTGGACGAATCCGGCGGCTCTCCCAGCGCCGGCTGGATCATGCCGATCAAACGATTTCCGGCGATCGCCGCATCGAACATGGCGAGATAGCGCGGCTCGAAGACATTGAGCGGCAGTTGCGCCCCGGGCAGCAGCAGCGCGCCGGATAAGGGAAAGACGACCACCGATTCGGGCAGATCGCCCGGCTTCAGATATCTCGCATTGCCGACTTGCATCTTTTCCATCCCGCTAGATCGTCCCGACGCGCTGCGCGCCGCAGTGAGCCGCGCAGGAACGACACACATTCGCGGTCATCGCCCCTTTTCGCGCCGCGTCACCGACAATGTGAGCCCGTCTGCCGAAAACACAAGAGTATTTTCGATGAAAACGCCGATGGGAGCCGTTTGCCGGATACATAGGACGGCCGTCTAACATGCCGGATACATAGGACGGCCGTCTAACAAGCGATCGCCCGGAAGGTTCCGCGTGATCGCCATGCTCGTAGGACAACTGACCCGTTACGAAAACAGAATAGAGGAAAGCTTGCGCCGCGCCGCGATCGTGGCGGGATCCTTGGCACCCCATACCTCGAAGAACTCCAGCAGCTGGCGGCGCGCGCCGTCATCGTCGTAGCTGCGATCCTTGCGCATGACGGTCAGAAGATGATCGGCCGCCTCCTCGCGCTTGCCTTCGACATTGCGGATCTTGGCGAGCTTGATGCGCTGCTCGTGATTGTCGGGATTGGATGCCAGTTCCCGTTCGATCGCCACAGGATCGCCGAGCTTGCGGGCTTCGTCGATCTGGTCGAGCTTCTTGACCACGGCCTGGATACCGGCATCGTTGGCGAGCGTCTCCGGCAGATCGGCCAGCGCCTCGCGGGCGCGCTGGCTCTGGCCGGCGGCGATCATGCATTCGGCCATGCCGGCGAGCGCCTTGGCATTTTCCGGGTCCGCCTGCAGCACCGCGCCAAAAAGCTCGGCCGCGCCATTGACGTCGCCGGCGGCAAGCAGGCCGCTTGCCTCTTCCAGAACGGCAGCAATCTCGGCTGCCGGATCGTCGCCGCCTGCCGGACCGCCGAGGCGATCGATGAACTGGCGAACCTGGCTTTCCGGCACCGCACCCATGAAGCCATCGGCCGGGCGGCCGTTGACGAAGGCGATCACGGCCGGGATCGACTGGATGCCGAGCTGGCCGGCGATCGAGGGATGATCGTCGATATTCATCTTGACCAGCTTGACGCGGCCCTTCGCCTCGGTGACGACCTTTTCGAGCACCGGCGTCAGCTGCTTGCACGGGCCGCACCAGGGCGCCCAGAAATCGACCAGCACCGGCTGGTTGCGCGATTCCTCGATAACGTCCTTGGCGAAGGTCGCTGTCGTCGTATCCTTGATCGGCGAAGCGCCGCCAGCGGCTGGCGTGGCGCCGAAGGATGCCGAGGCCGACATCTGCCCGCCGAAGGAAGCGTTATAGGGATTGTTCGAACCGCTCATGAGTGTCTCCCGCCTGCCGGCATCCTTGATTTTGTGAGAAGCATGATCTCCAGACGAGACGACGAGGTTCGCCTGCCAGCACGCTCCATGAAGTGGCCAAAGCGACCGGACAATCCGAAGAGAAGCCGACCGCTATAATCTTAGCGCTAAAATCGTACGTTAGCTCGTCACTTTCAAGACTAGCGGCGTATGACCCGTCGCCTCCATGAAGCGCAGGAGATCGGCGCTGGCAATCGAGGTGGTCGCATCGTTCGACAAGGGATGGCAATTGACGATGTCATGCGCCATCAGCTCGGCATCGAGGACGAAGGTTACATTGTTGGCGATGTCGTTGATCGCGCCGAAGGCCGTGACGGAGCCCGGGATGACGCCAAGATATTCCATCAGCTTTTCCGGCTTGCCGAAGGACACCTTGCTGGCCGCACCGATCAGCGTGTGCACGGTCTTCAGGTCGACCGTCGCGTTTTCCTCGACGGTCAGCAGGAAGAAATTATCCTTCTTGTCCTTCACGAAGAGGTTTTTCGTATGGCCGCCCGGAATTTCGTCACGCAGCGATACCGATTCGGCGACGGTGAAGACCGGAGCATGATCCTTGGTCGTATGGCTGATACCGAGCCCATCCAGGAATCGGAAAAGATCGTCGCGGGTTTTGGGGCTGGTCTCTGTCATGGCGTCTCGCAATCAAAAATGGTTCGCCCCTGATACGTCGCCCACAATTTCATTGCAATCTTCGAGACGACAAAGCCCGGCGTTTCCGGGCTTTCCGATGGCTCGCGAAAAGAAGATGCAATTTTTCTTCGCGAACTCGTCATTTCCCTGTTGCATTTGAAAAATGGTTAGGCCATATAGCGCCCGTCGCCGCAAGACGACGCCCAGCGGTCCAACACACTACCCCGGATCGCGACGGGAATGAGCGGGTGTAGCTCAGGGGTAGAGCACAACCTTGCCAAGGTTGGGGTCGAGGGTTCGAATCCCTTCGCCCGCTCCAGTTTTCCAAGATCTTTCTCGAAGAGAAGAAGTCACGGCTCGGGCCGAGGCTGGCATTTTGCCGAAAAGGCAAGTTTGCGTATTCCTGTTTCCTTCCCTTGCATCTATGCCTTGCCCGCGCGCCCAGGGTCTCAAATCAGTCTCATTTGACGTTCAGGTCTGAGCATCGGATGGGCTTATGGAACTTGGTATTGCACGCATGAAAAGAAAAACTTCCCTGCTGGTTGCGATGCTTTCGCTTCTGCCCGTTCCCGCGCTTGCCCATCCGCATATCTTCATCGACGCCAAGTTCGAGGTCGTCTCGGCGCCTGACGGCTCCATCAGCGAGCTGCGCAACGTCTGGAGCTTCGATGAGGTGTTCACCTCTTCCGTCCTCATGGATTACGGTAAGAGCGGCGACCAAGCGTTGAGCGCAACCGAGCTCAAGGCGGTGGGAAAGACAGTCAGGGATTCGCTGGCACAGTATGATTACTATACGAACGTCACCAGCAACGGCAAAGCAGTGCCGATGGCCAAGCCGGATGCGATCCAGGCGGACTACAAGGATGGTTCGCTGACGCTGACCTTTTCGCTGAAGCCGGAGCAGAAGACCTTTCTCAAGGGAACCACCATCTTCGGGATCTACGACAAGACGCTCTATACGGCGGTCGATTTCGCCACCGACAACGATTTGAGCACATCGGGACCGGCCTTCGGCCGCTGCAAGCGCAAGGTCATCAGACCCAACCCCAAGGAAGTCATGGCGGAAAACCAGGCCGCGTTGACAAGCATGTTCTTCAGCGATCCCAAGGGCACGGACTACTCGCTGCTGGTGGCGACGCGGCTCGAAGTCCAGTGCTGATCCTGCCAAGGACACCTTCCCTCACTCGAAAGGCGGACCGTCGTCTTCGGCAGGCCTCTTGCCGCTTGCAGCAGGCGATATATAGCGGCGGGCGATGATCCAGCAGGCGAGCGCCCAGCTCGCGCCGGCACACCAGCCGCCGAGGACGTCGGTGGGGTAATGGACGCCGAGATAGATCCGGCTCACACCAATCATCAACGTCAGCAGAATACCGGCCGCGACGATGAAAACACGGGTCGAGCGATAGGTTCGCGTGCCGGAGATCAGCGCGGCAAGGGTCAGATAGGTCACGGCCGACACCATCGCATGGCCGCTCGGAAAGCTCAGATCGTGAACCTCGACCAAATGCGGTACGATATCCGGCCGCGGCCGCGCGACACCAACCTTCAAGGCTGTGCTCAGCGCCCATCCGCCCAGTACCGAAGCGAGGATAAAGATGGCGATGGCGCGCTGCCGGTCGAGCAACAGATAGATCGTCACCAGCGCCGTCATCAGCGCAAGCACAGTCGTTCCGCCGAGGCTTGTTATGTCCTTGACCGCATGGGTCAGCCAACCCGGACCGATCGGCACAGAGAGATCGCCGGGCTGACGAAGCGCCAGCAGGATCGCCTCGTCGAATCCCTTCGTGCTGCCTTCGAGCACCTCTCCTGTGAGATAGATGAAAAGAAGAATTCCGCCCGAAAGCGCGGCGAACATTACAAGCAGCAAGGGCTCATAGCGGTTCAACCATCCAGGAATACCCGATATGCCTAACGGCCGATCCTTCATGCGCTAAAACCCGCCTTGCCTGCTCTCATATCGTTTCGTCCACGAACAAAGCCCGGACAAACCCTATCTAGGAATAAAATGCGCGGGTTCCAATCAATCAAAGCCGCGATGCTATGTTCGGTGCCGCAGGCGCTTCAGGTTCGTGAAATAAACTGTCTCTATCTTGACGCGAATTTGCTGCAGCCGGCGCAGGGAGGATGTGGTCGGCGTCGTTTCCTGCTCAAGGATCACGATAAAGGATACCGTCAATGAACCAGACCAGCATCGCCTCCACGAGCCGTGCAAAAGGCAATTCGGCAAGAGGGTAGACGCCGTGTTTGCTTTCGAACTTTCCGCTATTTTCCAGGCCGCGAGCTGTGCTAGTAGTGCTGCAGGGGCGATCAGGCATCAGGTGTTTTCAGAGTGTTAAATGTTGGGACATCTTTCTCCGCCCGGCTGTCTGCGCTGGCCGGAACGGGGCTGCTGGCAGCGTCTATTGTCGGCATGTTTCCCGCCTCATCCAGGGCGGACGATGCAGCCAAATCCTCATCCGATACCTGGGTCGTGACGCTTGGCGCAACCGTGGAATATGGCCCGAGCTATGAGGGATCGAAGCATTATACCTTCGGTGCCCTGCCGTCCTTCGATATTCACCGTTTGGGTGAGGCGCAGGAATACAGTGCCCCGGACGACAATTTCGATTACCAGCTCTTCGATCTCGGAGGCCTCGAAATCGGCCCTGTGGTCGGCTTGAGAGACGATCGCTTCGATCTCAATGATTTGCATCTGCAAAGCCAGCGCAAGGTGCGCTGGAATTTCGATGCGGGCGGCTTCGCCCAATATTGGCTCATGGATAATCGGCTCCGCTTCCGCACGGAGATCCGCCAGTCGCTTTGGGGCGGCGATGGACTGGTCGGCGATTTCGCCCTCGACTGGTTCCAGCCGCTCGGAGACAAATGGCTATTGTCCGCCGGCCCTCGCCTGTCGATGGCAAATTCGGTCTATATGCGCACCAACTTCGGCATCTCGGAAAGTGAAGCCGCGAGGCATGGCCATATCAATGCCTTCGATGCCGGTGCCGGCGTGAAATCGGTCGGCTTCACCGTGGCCGCGACCTACACGATCTCGCCGGAATGGAGCGTGCAGGTTTACGGAAAATATAACCGTCTGGTGGGCGATGCGGCCGACAGCCCGATCACTTCGCGCTTCGGCTCACCCGACCAGAACATCATCGGCTTTACGCTCAACAGAACCTTCAACGTCAAGTTTTGAAGCGCTCTTCGCTTCATTCTCGGCGATATAATTGCGCGTCAGCGGAATGATGTCGTTGCGCTTGGCGATCTGGATCTGGAAGACGACGAGATCCTCGTAGCGGAAGGCGGCCTCCGCCGTCGAAAGATAATATTCCCACATGCGGCAGAAGCGCTCGTCGTAGAGCTTGGCGGCTTCATCCCAGCGCGCCATGAAACGCTCCCGCCATGCCTCCAGCGTCTTGGCATAGTGCAGCCGCAGCACCTCGACATCGGTGATGGCAAGCCCCGCCGCCTCGATCTCCGGCACGATCTCCGACAGAGCCGGAATATAACCGCCTGGAAAGATGTATTTGTCGAGCCACGGCGTCGTGAAGCCCGGGGTTGCCGAACAGCCGATAGTGTGCAGCACCATGATGCCGTCATCCTCCAGCAGCTCAGCACACTTACGGAAGAAGGTGCGATAGGACGCAAGCCCGACATGCTCGAACATGCCGACGGAAACGATCCTGTCGAAGCGGCCGGTCAGGCTGCGATAGTCCCTCAGCGCAAATTGCACCTCAGCCGGCGTTCCCCTGGCCCTGTCGGCAACCCGCTTGGAGGCATAGTCGTGCTGCTCCTCTGAGAGGGTCACGCCGAGCACGTAACCGCCCGGCGCATGTTCGGCCATATGCAGCGCGAGGCCGCCCCAGCCGCAGCCGATATCGAGGATGCTGTTGTTCGGCTCGATCAAAAGCTTGGCGGCGAGATGCCGCTTCTTGGCAATCTGCGCGTCGTCAAGCGATTGGTCGGCATGCTCGAAGTAGGCGCAGGAATATTGCCGGTCCGGATCGAGGAAGAGCTCGTAGAGCCGGCCGTCGAGATCGTAATGATGGGCGACATTGGCTTTCGAGCGCCCGGGCAGGTTACGATGGCGGAAGATCCTGAGCTTGGTCCGGACATGATCGATGATGCGGGCAATAAGGGGGTGGGTGCTGTTCTGCCCCTCACGCAGCATCATCGCCACGAAATCGTAAAGCGTGCCGCATTCGACGATAAAGCGACCATCCATATAGAGTTCGCCAAGCCGCTTATCGGCGTCGATGAGGAGCGCCCATTCAGCACGGTCATCGGTGAAACGGACATGGACCGGCGCACCCGTGCCGTCGCCGAAGATCAGCACACGGCCGCTGGCCGTCCTCACGGTCAGCGCGCCCCGCGTGACGATGGAGGAAAGTCCACGCTTCAGGCACCAGTCGACAAGGCTGGAGAAAATGGCAGGAGTTTTGCCCTTGGGGCGGTTGTCAGCTTGCATATTGGACATCACCTATCCTTGCCGGTCCCCGTACGCAGTTCCTCCTGCTTCGGCTCCAATTCCTCATGATGCTCCTCCGTCTCGACACCGGCGCCTGCAATCAGCCAGACGCCCGTCAGGATCAAGCCGCTGCCGACCATCTGCAGGGCGACCACCCGCTCGCCGAAGACGAACCAGCCGGTCGCGACGATCAGCACATAGCTGATGCCCGTCAGCGGAAAGGCACGGCTTAGATCGAGCTCAGCCAGCACATTCATCCAGATGAAGAAGCCGACGATCTCGATGGCGATAGCCACCAATATCCATGGAGAGGAGAGAGCCTGCCACAGCCATGCCTGCATGCCTTCATCGTGCAATTGCCCGGCACCGAGCTTGATGAGGACTTGGTACAGGGTGCTCAACACCGGCACGGCAAGCCAGAAAAACCGCATATTGGGCATTACGCATCCGCCTCGTCTGTCGAGAACAGCGGCGATACCAGTCGCAGCACACTCTGAAGCAAGGGATTGCGATGGTGAAAATACATCGCATTGGCGGTCAGCCTGCTGCCGAGGCGCACCTTGTTTGCATAGTGAGCCTGCCCGCTCTGATAACGACCCAGGCCGTTCTCCAGGCAGTAACGCAGATTGGTAAACCAGCTGATGAAATAGAGATTATAGGGCCGACCCTTTTCCCCATCCATGCAGAAGAACTTGTCGATAGCCACGCGCTCGTTATGCACGATCAGATTGGCGGCAAGCAGCTTGTCCTCGACGAAATAGAAGGCGCAGAAAGAGCGGCCGGGCATATGGGCGAGAATGCCCTGGAAATAGGCAGGAGTCAGCTCCTCGAACTGCCATTCGCTGCGATTGCGCGTATCATGATAGAGCGCCATCACCTGAGGCAGGAACTCGCCGAAATCCGTCCGCATCTCCACCCTGACCTGGTCGAAGGATTTCATCTTGCGGCGCATATCCTTGCGGGTGCCAGCCGAAAGCCTGCCGAGATATTCGTCGATCGTCTTGAAATCGATGTCGAGCCACGCCGTCGGAAGAGCGCCGATCGAGGCATAGCCGCGCGCGGCAAACAGATCGCCGAACTCGGCCGAAGCCTGCTCCGGGATATCCTTGAGACCAATCAGCGCACACCGCTCCGTCACGGCAACCTGCTCGAAGAAGGACAACATCTCCGTCAGCAGGACGCGACGACGCTCCTGCGGGATGTCGGGATGAAAGCCGATCGCACCGGTCTCGGTGCAGGGCGATCCCAAACATGCAAGGCGCAGCTTCAGAAAACCTGGAAAATATCGCTGCACCCTGCGCACGGATCGACGCAGGAATCCCTCATCCAGCGTCGTATCGAGAGCGTAGAGGCAGACAAAGGCCGGCATGGCGACGCTCACGCGCCCACCCTCCGTAACGGTGATATAGCGCCATTCGAATCCTTCGAGGCCGGCTTCCTCGATCGCCAGCAGGCAATCATAATCCTCGACGTCATTCGGGAAGCATGCATTCCATGCGTCGCGGCCGATAGCGCGGATGCTGAAGTGAACTTCGGCCACCGGGTCACCCATCGACTGCGGTACGATTTTAGGCAGCGGCTGCGACATGACGCGCCTCGAAGAAGTCGGCCGTGAAATCGGCCACCTGCCGATGCTGCCGGTCGACATGGATCATATGATAGCTGTCCGTGATCCATTTCAGCTCATGCGGAGCACCGATATGCTCGGAAATATAGCGGGCATGCTTCGGGCTGGCGAGATCGTCGTCCTCGGCATGCAGGATCAGCGTCGGCGTCTGCATCTGCGGCAGCAGGCTGCGAAGCGTCTTACCCAGCCGATGCATCTCGACCAGGCCCTTGCCGGGGAATTTTTCCAGAACCCCTTCGCTCGCCATGCCTTCGATCAGCCGGCGCATGCGCTCGTCCTTGATCCCGAGCGAGGTGGTCTCGCTGAAGCTCAGCCGGTCGAGGAACGGAACGCGTGACAGCCAGCCGATCTGCGAGGCCAGCAGCGGATAGTAGAAGGGAACGTCCCAGCCGTCATAACTGAAGCAAGGCGAATAGATCGCCACCGCACTGATGGTCTTCTTCTGCTGTTCGGCGGCCAGCATTGCCAGCTTGCCGCCGACGCAGATGCCGGCAGCAAAGACCTCCTGCGTTCTGGAGGCCAGCAGCTCCGATGCTTCGACGACAGAGGCGAGCCAGTCTTCCCAGCGGGTCTGGCGCAACGTCTTTGCATCGACGCCGTGGCCCGCCAGCAGCGGCGCATAGATGCTGTAGCCCCTGCGGTTGAGATGCCGAGCCACCAGTTTCATTTCGGCAGGCGCACCCGTCAGTCCGTGGACCAGAAGGACGCCCTTGCCATTTGAGCCCTCCATGAAGAAGCTCAATTCATCAGCTTTCATGAGATAGCTCCGACTGCCGGTTTTCCTTGGCCATGAAGCCAAGCGCATGGCAGGTGCTGATCACATGCGTGCCGTTCTTTTCCTGCTCTTCCTTGATCTGCTCGTGCAGCGCCTGCAGCTTCGTCCAGTGGGTGCGGGGACGATAATGGTGCTCGGCATGATAGCCATTGCCGAACCAGAGCCAGTTGTAGAAAGGCTTGTGACTCGAAACGCCCCAGGCGATCGGCTCGTCCGGATCGCCGTTCAGATGCTCGTAATAGCCGTTCAGCGACGACAGGCAATTGCCGATATAGTAGAACGGCACGAAGAACAGCACCGCCTTCCAATCGTAGATCAGCGCGACCGCGGCAAGCCCCAAGAAGAAATAGAGCTCGAAACGCCCCCAAGCCGCATCGAAGGGGCGGTTGCGGGCAATCGCCTTGTGAATGTCGCCAAGGCTGTCCCGGAAGAAGCTCAGGAACGTATAGGACCAGACGTTTTCCGGTTGGCCGTCGCGGCCATAGCGATAGATCGAGAGCATGTCGATCGTCTCGCCCTTTTCATTCGGACGGTCGCTATTGCCCGAATGATGGCGCATATGCACCCAATGATAATAGGTCTGCGAAAAGCCAATCGCGACCGACTCCAGGAGACTGAAGCCGTAGTTCATCCAGCGCGGCTTGAAATAGGGCGTGTGGATGAAATTGTGCGATATGCTGTTGATGTTCCAGGAGATCGAAATGGCATAAAGGCAGCCGAGAATGGCCGAGAGCCAAAGTGGCCGGCTTTCGAAGCCGACGATCAGATAGACGTCGAAGGCGAGATGGGCGACGGCGGCAAGCACCGGTGCCAGATCCCATCGGGTGTGCGCAAAGATTTTCATAGTCCTGTAACTCCCACGCAAACCACACCGGCGGTGACGAGAAACACGCCCGTCGCGTGGCGCAGGTTGATGTTTTCCTTGAAGATGACGGCGCCGGCGAGCACGATGACGACATAGCTCATCGCCATCAGCGGAAAGGCGATGGTCAGTGGCACGTGCTCCAGAACGGCCGTCCAGGCGAAAAGCTCCACGGCCCAGAGCAGAATGCCGAGCCAGGTGACCGGTTTTGCCAGTGCCTTAAAGGGGGCGTTCTCACTGGCGGATTGTTTGAAGCAGACTTCGCGGGCGGTTTCCGCGACCACGCAGAACAAGATGAGCCCAAGCATGGGAAGTGTCAGGCTGCCAGTCATTGCATATACTCCGCCAGCACCTCCAGCAGGGCATGATTGGCCGCGCTGTTGATGTTTCTCATTGTTTCGGCACCCTGCCGCATACGCGGCTGATCGATGAAGATCTCCGCGCGCTTCATGAACTGTGTCCGAAGGCTGCCAGCATAACTCGGGGTCGAATAATCCCCGATGACATCGGCGCCGATAATGCGGTGACGGCTGCCGATTTCGCTGATGAGGGAGAGGAGATAGGGCAACCGCATGCGGCCCTGATCCCAATTGGTAACGGCATCGTCGGCGGCCAGCACGTCCTTATCGATCGTCACGTAGACCGCCTCGGTGCGAATGCGGCTGAGCATATGATCGATGAAATTTTCCTCGCCGATTTCGGCGATCGATTTCCAGTGCAGCGCACCTCTTTCCTGCCGGTAGCTGGCACCGGTGCCGTAATCGGCCAGTACACGGCTCGGCGGATGTTCGTAAGGATAGAGTTCCAGCTTGCCGTCGGCGAGCCAATGCAGGTTGGCCCCCTTGCGCTCGGGGCTGCGAAGATCATGACTGCAGACGCCGATCGTAATGACCTTCTGGATGCAGGGATTGGCAAGGGCGCGATTGACCCAGGAGCCGCAATGCATGCCGCCGTCGAACTTGACCCAATCCGGATGATTGTCGAAATGGATCAGTGTGGCCGCACCGGATTGTCGCTCGAGTGCGCCATCGAGCAGCAAGGCCGTGACATGGTGGAAATCGCCGGAGCCCATGAAGCACAATTGCGGGTCCTTGCCGGTCGTCGGTCTGTTCTTGACGATCTCGCGACTGAGATCATCAAGGGCGCTCTGTTTGCTCCACAGCCGAACCTGCTGCCCCGCATTCTTGCCGAAATACTGGTGCGCGCCGGCAAATTTGCAGGCGCGCACAAAGTCAGGCTGCAACTCCAAAGCATCATCGAGATGAAGAAGCAGCAGTTGCACCGTCTTATCTCCGGGCAGCACGCGTCAGAAGCTGATCGAGCAGGGCAAGCGCCAGATCGATCTCTTCGCGGGTGATCAGCAGGTTCGGAGCGAAGGTGATGACGTTCTTGTGGTAGCCGCCGACATCGAGCACGAGGCCGTAGGTCCTGCCGCCGACCTGAAGGTCGCCCTTCATGCCTTCATCGCACATCCAGTCCATCGTCGCCTTGTCCGGCGTATAGCTGTCGTCCTTGCAGATTTCCATACGCAGGGCGAGGCCGAGACCGTCGACTTCGCCGACAATGGCATGGCGCTTCTGCAGCTGCTTCAGCCCGTCGAGGAAATGCGCGCCCTTTTCCATGATCGCAGCGCCAAAATCCTGCTCTTCCAGCATCTTCATCGTTTCAAGCGCGACGGCAGTCCCCATCGGGTTGCTGGCGAAGGTCGAATGCGTGGAGCCGGGCGGGAAGATCGTCGGGTTGATCAGCTCTTCGCGAGCCCAGACGCCGGAAAGCGGATTGAGGCCGTTGGTGATCGCCTTGCCGAAGATCAGCGCATCCGGCGAAACGCCGAAATGCTCGATCGACCAGAGCTTGCCGGTGCGGTAGACGCCCATCTGGATTTCGTCGACGACGAGCAGGATGCCGTGATCGTCGAGCACCTTCTTCAGTTCGACGAAGAAGTTCATCGGCGGAATGACGTAGCCGCCCGTGCCTTGGATCGGCTCGATATAGAAGGCCGCATATTCGGACTTGCCGGCCTTCGGGTCCCAGACGCCGTTATATTCGCTTTCGAACAGGCGGGCGAATTTCTGAACGCAGTAATGGCCATATTCTTCCTTCGACATGCCCTTCGGGCCGCGGAAGTAATAAGGGAACTCGATAAACTGCGCGCGATCGCCGAAATGGCCGTAGCGGCGGCGATAGCGGTAGCTCGAGGTGATCGCCGAGGCGCCGAGCGTGCGGCCGTGATAGCCGCCCTCGAAGGCGAACATCAGGCTCTTGCCGCCCGTATAGTTGCGCACGAGCTTCAGGGAATCCTCGACGGCCTGGGAGCCGCCGACGTTGAAGTGCACGCGACCCTTGTGACCGAACTTACGCTCGGCATCCTGGGCGATCATCGCCGCAAGCTCTACCTTCTCGCGATGCAGATATTGCGACGCGACCTGCGGGAGACGGTCGAGCTGGCGATGGGCGGCTTCGTTCAGGCGCTCGTTGCGATAGCCGAAATTGACGGCGGAGTACCACATCTGCAGATCGAGGAACGGTGTGCCGGTCCGATCGTAGACATAGGAGCCTTCGCATTCCTCGAAGAATTTGGGCTTATCCGTGTAGTGAACCGTATCGCCATGGGAGCAATAGAGCTCCTCAAGAGCGCGCAATTCCTCTTCGGAGCGGACGGACTCGGTCTCGCCGCTGAAGGCTTCGGCTACATTCGTTTTCATTCAATGCCTCTTGGTCTGGTTCACGCCGTCTTGACTTGCGGCAGTGCACGGGAGCGTCGCTCGACGCTCGGGAGAACGGCTTCCATCTTTGGAAGCAGATCGGAGAAGTCTTCGAAGCCGACATAGGGAATGCCGTTTTCCTCGCAGTAATCGACAAGCTTGGCCTTGGCGAAAACGAGGTCGACCTTGTCGGAAACACAAAAGTCGCTACGCCCGTCGCCGATATAGACGTGCAGGTCGCTGCTATCGACGACGCGGCATTTGCAGACACCGGCACCGGATACGCAGCCCGTCGCCGTAAACGGCGGAAACAGCGAATAGGATTCGCGGCCCTGCGAAACGCTGCAGGTCAGCACATTGGCGACGATCGGCAGACCCTCGATGCCGTGACGCGCCAGGATACGCCGGATGAAATAGTCCACACCATCGCTGACGATCGTGACAGGCAATTCGTCGCGGCGGCAAAAGGACAGGAAACTCTCGAAGCCCGAATCGATCGACAGCGTGTCGAGAAACCGGTCGAGCTCGCCCCTGTTTGCCTGGATGAGAGCGATCTGCCGGCGCATGCATTCACCGGAGCCGATCAGCCCCTGCTTCCACAGCTGCTCGATATCTTCCCACTCGGGGCCGGCGAAACGGGACAACACCATATCCGTCGCGTCTTCGATGGATATGGTTCCATCAAAATCGCAAAACACCTGCATGAAATACCCCTTCGCCTAATCCTAAGTTGCGTCTAACAACCTCAGATGAGCCGGGCATGAGCGGAAAATGATGCGAAAATGAAAAACGACGAGGCGTTGTACTTTTAACTCAAGGGCAATCTTAGATCGACCTGAAGACCGTTACCCAAACGTGAGGTAGAAAGATCGACCGTTGCCGAGAGACGGTCCGCCGTATCCGCAACGATAGCGAGACCAAGGCCTGCCCCTTCCGTGTGAAGTGTGTTGAGGCGATAGAAGCGCTGGAATACCGCCTCCCTCTCATGCGGCGGGATGCCGGGACCGCTGTCGCTGATGGAAATGCAGCCAAAACCGTCCTCCGAAGCGATCGAAACTTTGATCTCCCCTCCAACGGGCGTGTATTTGATGGCATTGTCGAGCAGATTGGTGACCAGCATGCGTAGCAACGACTCGTCCGTCCTGACCTGGATCGGCTCGTCCCCTTCGAGCACGACCTCGAGCTCGCGGCTGGTGATGATGTTGCCGAATTCGGCAATGAGCGACGCCATCCAGTGATAGAGCGGCACCGATGTCAGATTGAGGGGATGGTGGCTGACTCTGGCCAGCCGCAGCAGCTGCTCGATCAGATGGATGGTACGGTTGTTGCTGGCCACGAGATCGGAAATGATCGCCTGCCGCTCCTGATCGCTGTCGCTGTGTTCGAGCATCCGCAAAAGCAGCTTCACGCTTGCCTGCGGCGTGCGCAACTGATGCGCGGCAAGGTCGGAGAAGCGCCGCTCTAGCGTCAACGACTGGCCGAGCTTCTCCAGCAGCTGATTGATCGACCGGCCAAGCGGCAGCAGATCGCGCGGCAGCTCTTCAACGGGGATAGCCGAGAGATCATCGGGCGATCGCGTGCGGATCTGCCGCACCAGCCCGTGGATGGTGCGCAGACCGCTATTGATGCCGAGCCAGATGAGAAAGCCGATGACCGGCACCAGCATCAGCAGCGGAAAGAACAGATTGAGGAGAATGTTGGAAACGAGCGTTTCGCGAAGCGCGATCTTTTCGCCAAGCTCGATCACGATGGTCGTGTTCGGGATCGGCAGGGAATAGACGCGCCACTCGTCTCCACCATAGGTCAGCGTGGTAAAGCCGACCTTCTGCTGCGGTACATCGGAGAGAAAGGCCGTGCTGCTGTAGAAGCGGATATTGCCATCGACCCAGGCGCGAAACATGTGCGCATCGGCATAATCATCGGCGTCTTCATTGAAGGCCAGCTGATTGTCCATGTTGAAGTCGATATCGTCGATCTGCTTGGCCGTATGGTCCGGATTCTTCTCCAGCGGGCGGCGCAGCAGGCTCCAGATCACATTCGCATCGTCGATGAGCTGGGCATCGTAGATATTGTTGATCTCCCGCGTCGCGCTGTTGAAGGCGAAAGCTGCGATCACGACGATCGTCACCACGACGACAGGCGCGATGCGCAGAAACAGCTTGCGGGTAAGCGTGGAATTGTTCATCGCTCGATCATGTAACCGACGCCGCGGATCGACTTGATGAAATCCGTGCCGAGCTTCTTGCGCAAATTGTAGATTGTCACTTCGATCGTGTTGCTCTCGACGGTGTTTTCCGCGTCATAGAGCGCATATTCGATATCGTTCTTCGTCACATATCGGCCGCTGCGCTCCATCAGCAGCTTCAAGAGATGGAATTCCTTCGCCGTGGTATGGACCTGCACATTGCCTTTGCGCGCCACCATGGCAGAGGGGTCGACTTCCACGTCGCCGCAGCGGATGACGCTTTCGGTCCGCCCGTCGCGCCGGCGGATGAGCGCGCGCAGCCGCGCCAGCAGCTCGTCGAGATCGAAGGGCTTGACCAGGTAGTCGTCGGCACCCTCATCGAGGCCTTCCACCTTCTGGCGCACGGAATCCATCGCCGTCAGCAGCAGCACGGGCACGGAATTTCCCCGCTGGCGGATGCGCCGCAACACCTCCATACCGCTCAGCTGCGGCAGATTGATGTCGAGCACGATCGCCGCGAAATGGGAATGCGCCGCCGCCTCGAGGCCGGATTCGCCATCGCGCATCCAGTCGACGCCATAGGCGTGCTTTTCCAGTGCCTTCTTCAGCGATGATCCGAGGATATTGTCGTCTTCAACAAGCAGAACGCGCACGACCAACCTCACTTAGCCGAATATTTCATAGCCGATATCGGCCGCAATTGGAGCGGCGATGTGGCAAAGCTATGACGGATCATTTCTGCCTGGCAAGAGCGGGGGCGTCCTGCATCTTCCGAACAGGCCGAAAACGCTCCGCAATCCACTGGCGGAAAATACTATCTCAGTTTCCGCATGGAGGCCTCCAGCGCCTGGAAAATCCGAGGATCAGTCGACTGCGCGACATTGAAGCGCATGAAGCGTCCGGCGGTATCCGAGAGGCTGAAAACATTGCCGGGCGCAAGGACGATGCCTTCGGCAAGGCAGGCACGCGCGACATCGGCGGCATCGAGCCCTTCCGGCAGCCGGCACCATAGAAACATCCCGGCCCGGGGCTTCAGCCAAGGCACGATGCCGATCGCCTCCAGCCGCGTCGACACCTCCGCCATGGTCTTGGCAAGCCGTACCCGCAGGGCCTCGACATGCCGGCGATAGCTGCCATCCTTCAGCGCGAGATGGACAAGCTCGGCCGACAATTGCCCGCAGCTGAAGCTGCTGGCAACCTTGAGATCGACAAGACCGTCGATCCAATCCCGCCGCGCCGCGATGAAGCCGCAGCGCACCGAGGCCGAAAGCGTCTTTGAAAAGCTGCCGATATGGATCACCCGGTCGAGCCCGTCATAGGCAGCGAGACGTGGCGCCGGAACATCCTCGAAATCGGCGAAGATATCGTCCTCGATGATCGTCAGCCCGGCAGCATCCGCCAGCTTCAGCAGCCGGTGTGCCGTCACGGGCGAGAGCGTCGCACCCGTCGGATTGTGGATGGCTGAATTGGTGATGTAGAGCCGTGGTTTGTGCCGTTCGAGGATCTGCCCGAACAGCTCGACATCCGGCCCCGTGGGCGTGAAAGGTACGGAGACGACATTGGCACGATGCGCCCGCAGGAGCGCATGAAAATTGAAATAGCAGGGATCGTCCACGAGCACGGTATTGCCCGGCTCGAGCAGGAAACGGCAGAGAAGATCGATCGCCTGCGTGCCGGATTCCGTCAGCAGGATCTGATCCGGCGACACCGTGATACCATGTTCGCCAAGGCGCCGGGCGAGCAACTGCCGCAGCGGCGGCAGGCCCAGCGGCGTCCCGTAATTGGCAAGCGCTGCCATGTCTCCACGAGCCAGCGTTCGCATCGCCCTGCGCAACGCCGCCTGCGGCAGCCAGGAGGGTGGAAGCCAGCCGCAGCCGGGCTTCAGGACATCGTCTCCCACCTCCAGCGATTGCCTGGAAATCCAGAGCGGATCGACGTTGCGATCCGATCTTGCTCCGGTCTCGGACAAGGAAAGCGGCGGCAGCGGGCCGCAGACGTAAAATCCGGCACCCGGCCGCGAACGGATCGTGCCCTCTGCGGCAAGCCGCTCATAGGCCTCGACCACGGTTGAAACAGACACCTGCATCGTCTTTGCGAAGCTGCGCACAGAGGGAAGCCGGGCGCCTGGCATCAGGCTGCGAGTGGCGATACGGTCGGAAATCGCAGCCATCACTCCCTCGATGCGCGTGCCGCCGCCTGCGCTTGCCACCGACAGACCATCCATCCGTACTGCCCCTTACACCATAACAGTTCCTATGAATTGTACTGCACCGTCTCTGGCTTGGCCACACAAATGCGTCGATACCGCGAAGATCAAGACGGAGCATGCGCGATGGACAGGACGACGACAGGATGGATCTATGGTTTGGCGGGAGTGGTCATCTTCAGCGGCTCCCTGCCGGCGACGCGGGTGGCCGTGATGGATTTCGACCCTCTGTTCCTGACGGTTGCCCGAGCCGCAATCGCCGGCCTCCTGGGCCTCGGCCTGCTATTCGCTTTTCGCGAAAAGCGCCCGACCCGCGGCGATATCACCTCGCTCGTCATCGTCGCCCTCGGCTGCGTCGTCGGCTTTCCGCTCTTGACGGCACTGGCGCTAAAGCACGTCACATCGGCCCATTCCATTGTCTTCATCGGCTTGCTGCCGCTGGCAACCGCCATCTTCGGCGTGATGCGCGGCGGCGAGCGGCCACGCCCGGCCTTCTGGATATTCTCCATCCTCGGCAGTGCGCTGGTCTGCGGCTATGCGCTTGCGCAAGGCATGTCGGCCTCGCCTGTCGGCGACCTCCTGATGCTTGCAGCCGTGATCATCTGCGGCCTTGGCTATGCCGAAGGTGCTGTGCTCTCGCGGCGGCTCGGCGGCTGGCAGGTCATCTGCTGGGCTCTGGTCCTGTCCATGCCCGTCACCGTCGCGCTCTGCTTCATGACCATGCCGCACAGCATTGACGGCATCGGCGGTCCTGCCTGGCTCGGCCTCCTCTATGTCTCGCTCTTCAGCATGCTGATCGGCTTCATCTTCTGGTATCGCGGGCTCGCCCAGGGCGGCATTGCAGCTGTCGGCCAGCTGCAATTCCTGCAGCCCTTCTTCGGCTTTGCGCTTGCCGCAGCCCTCCTCAAGGAAAGCGTCAGCTGGTCGATGCTCGTCGTGACCCTGGCCGTCGTCGCCTGCGTCGCCGGAGCGCGAAAATTCGCCCATTGAGTCCATCACCCGGCAAATCACGGCGCTTGACCCTCTAAACCGATTGGTCTATTAGCGACAAATCAGTTTAGAAGGAGCGCATCATGCCGACCCCACTCGTCCCGCCTTTCACCCGCGAAACCGCCATCGCCAAGGTCCGCATGGCAGAGGATGGCTGGAACAGCCGCGATCCGGAACGCGTCTCCAAGGTCTATACGGAAGACAGCCAGTGGCGGAACCGCGCCGAATTCCCGCGTGGCCGCAAGGAAATCGTCGAATTCCTGACGCGCAAATGGGCACGTGAACTCGACTATCGGCTGATCAAGGAACTCTGGGCCTTCGAGGGCAATCGCATCGCCGTGCGCTTTGCCTATGAATGGCATGACGACAGCGGCCATTGGTTCCGCTCATACGGCAATGAGAACTGGGAATTCGATGCCGACGGCCTGATGCAGCGCCGTTTCGCCTCCATCAACGACATGCCGATCAAAGAAGAGGACCGGAAATTCCACTGGCCGCTCGGCCGCCGTCCGGACGATCATCCCGGCCTCTCCGACCTCGGCCTTTGAGATGGTGCGTACCGTCTTCGAAAGATCCGATGCCATCGCCCTCGTTGCCGAAGTCTTCCGCGAACTCGGCTACGAAGGTGCGTCGTTGAGCGAGATCACCGCCCGCACGAAATTGTCGAAAGGCAGCCTCTATCACTTCTTTCCGGGCGGCAAGGAAGAAATGGCGGCGGAGATCATGGCCAATATCGATGCCTGGTTCGTGACGGAGATTTTCAAGCCGCTGGAAGAGGGCGAGCCACGGTCAGCGATTGCCCGCATGTGGGAGACGACAGACAGCTATTTCCGCTCCGGCCGCCGGGTCTGCCTGATTGGCGCCTTCGCGCTCGATGAAACGCGCGATCGCTTTTCCACCGCTATACGTAACTATTTCCATCGCTGGGTCGAAGCGCTTGCCGGCGCTCTGCTCAGGGCCGGAGCGCCAGGCACCGAGGCGAAAATGCTCGCCGAAGAGGCCGTCATCGGCATACAGGGCGCTTTGACCCTTGCCAGAGCCCTTGGGGATGAGGCAGTGTTTGGCAGAACCTTGGCGCGGCTGAAGCGACGGCTGGAAACGGCGCTCGGCTAAACCGTTTCATCGACACGAATCACCACATAGCCAATGCTTCGCCCCTTTTCGAACAGGCTCGCGCCGACCGCTATTCGTGCGCTTCTGCTGGCGATATCGCCGAAAATCACCTGGAAAGGACATCTTCAAGCCCTCAGGGCTGGGGATGACCACCTCAACAACCCACTGATATTAAAGAATCCTCCACAAAAGTATGTCATCGTTAATCATGTTTGATTTGCAACTATCCAAGCTCCTATGTTCAGCAGGGAATGGGAGCATCGAGGAGATGGATAGAAGATGCTGCAGCAGGTAACTGAAACCGACGACGGGCTGATCGACCGATTGCAACGTTCGGCCTTCGACTATTTCATGCTTTACACCAATCCGGAAAACGGACTGGTGGCGGATACGTCGATCAAGACGAGCCATTGCAGCATTGCTGCGGTCGGCTTTGCGCTGTCGAGCTATCCGGTCGCCGTCGAGCGTGGCTGGATTAGCCGTGCCGATGCGGCCAAACGGGTGCTGGCCGCCCTCGATTTCTTCGCCGACAGCCAGCAGGGCACCGAGCGTGGCGCCACCGGCCATCGCGGCTTCTACTATCACTTCCTTTATATGGAAACTGGCAAGCGCGCCTGGAACAGTGAGCTTTCGACGATCGACACGGGCCTGTTGCTGCTCGGCGTGCTGACCGCAGCCGCTTATTTCACCGGAAACACCCAGGTCGAGCGCGATCTCCGCAAGCAGGCGAAATTCCTCTATGAGCGCTGCGACTGGCATTGGGCCTTGAACAAGGGCCAGACCATCAGCATGGGCTGGAAGCCGGCCAGCGGTTTCCTGCGCTGGCGCTACCAGGGTTATGACGAGGCGATCTTCCTCTATGTGCTGGCGCTCGGCTCGCCCACGCATCCCGTCCCACCATCAAGCTACGACGCCTTTGCCGCGACCTACACCTGGATGATGTTCAAGGATACGCCCTTCCTATATGCTGGGCCGCTGTTCATCCACCTCTTCTCGCATGCCTGGATCGATTTTCGCGGCATCCGCGACAAGCATGTCGCCGACAAGGACACCGATTATTTCCGCAATACGCAAACGGCGATATCAGTGCAGCGCGACTATACCGAGCGCAATCCCGGCCATTTTGTCGGCTATACGAAGGATATCTGGGGCCTTTCCGCCTGCGACGGCCCGAACCCGACAGGCACCAAGCACAGCCTGCGCTATGCCCCGAAGGTCTTCGGCTATGCCGCCCGCGGCGCCCCGCTCGGTCCCGACGACGGCACCATCGCCCCATGGGGACCGCTGTCCTGCCTCGCGTTCGACCGCCAGGCCGCACTCGACGGCACGCGGGCGCTGCTTTCGACCTACCCCAACCTGCTGCTCGACGGCCGTTTCCCCGGCGGCTTCAATCCGAGCGTCAAAGGCCCCGGCCCGGAAGGATGGGTGGACGACCGCTCCGTCGCCATCGACCAGGGCCTGCTGGTCATGATGATCGAAAACGCCCGCACTGGCATGATCTGGAACCTGATGCGGCAATCTCCGATCCTCCGCACCGGCCTGGAACGCGCCGGCTTCACCGGCGGCTGGCTGGACGAAAAGCCCGCCGTCGCGTGAGAGCGGATCGAGGGTGGCAATCAGGCGTCTCCGTCAATGTCATGACGATGTGCCTGGCCCCTCACCCTAGCCCTCTCCCCGCAAGCGGGGCGAGGGGACGATAAAGCCAACCAACTAGAGCCGTTTCGCTTTTCTTCGAATCGCGAAATGCTCTATCTCTTTGTTCTCTCGCAATTCCGGACGGAAAACCGCTACGCACTTTTCCTGGAATTGCTTGCCTCTCATCCGTGTAGCGCGCTGCTTTGCGCGATAACTCCCTCGCCCCGCCTGCGGGGAGAGGGCTGGGGTGAGGGGCCGTGTTTGAAAGCGCGGCAAATACACACTCACCCGACCAGCGCCTTTGACACCTCAAAGCCTCTCGATCGCCGCGATCACCTCGGCCTCGACAGTAATCCCCTCCGTCAGCGCAAGACGCCGCGAACTCTGCCCGCGCCGGCCCGGCAGGCGGACATTCGGATCGCGGGTGATCTCACCCGCCAGCAAAGCCAGCCGTTGTGCCGTATCGGCAGCACTCATCGCCGCCGGATTGATCGCGATGATCGTTTGGCCGAGCGCCGGCGGAGCGCCTTTGTCGTCGAAGAGCGAGGAAGCCTCGAAGGCGTAGTTCGCACCGGTCAGGCCGGCGGCCAGAATTTCGACCATGAGGGCAAGTGCCGCACCCTTGGCATCGCCGGCCGGGATCATGGTGCCGGCCAAGGCTTCTTCGGCATCCGTGGTCGGCCTCCCCTCGCGGTCGAAAGCCCAGTCAGCCGGGATCGGGGCACCCTGTTGCCGCGCCGCCATCACCTTGCCACGCGCCACCTTCGACAGCGCCAGGTCGATGACAACAGGCTCCTCGCCGGGCAGCGGCGCAGCGAAAGCAATCGGATTGGTGCCGAAAACCGGTGTCTTGCCGCCCCAGGGCGCCATCGAGGCCGGCGCATTGGCGACCATCAGCGCCACCAGACCCTGATCGGCAAAACGCTCCACCGTCAGGCCCATGACACCGGCATGATGGGAGCGGCTGATGGCGGCAAGCGCAATCCCCTGTTCGCGGGCGACGGCCGGAAGCTCGGCAACAGCAAGATCGAGCGCGGGATAGGCATAGCCATTGCCGGCATCGATGCGCAGCGCGGCCGGAAAGGGCCGGCTCAGCTGCGGTGTGACGAAGCCATCGACCTTGCCGACCTTGGCCTGACCGGCATAGGCGGGGACACGGCGCAGACCATGGCCACTCTGCCCGGCAGCCTCCGCCGCGACAAGCGCGACAGCCACGGAACGAGCGTTCTCCGCACTTACCCTGTTTCGCTGCAAAGCCTCCATGACCAATGTTTCGGCTTCGGCAAGCAACAGATGCATGGGACAAGACCTTGAAAACATATGGGAAGACAAAGGCTTTCTACGCCTTCATCCTCTCCATCGCAATGCAGCAAGGCTCTCGCGCTATGCCACGTCGAACTTGACGCCCTGGGCAAGCGGCAGGGTGCGGCCGTAATTGATCGTATTGGTCGCTCGGCGCATATAGGCCTTCCAGGCATCGGATCCGGACTCGCGCCCGCCACCGGTTTCCTTCTCGCCGCCGAATGCGCCGCCGATCTCGGCACCGGAGGGGCCAAGATTGACGTTGGCGATGCCGCAATCCGAACCACGCGCGGAGACGAACGTCTCGGCTTCCCGCATGTCATTGGTGAAGATCGAGGACGACAGGCCTTGCGGCACGGCGTTATGCAGCGCCAGCGCCTTGTCGAAATCGCTGTACTTCATGACATAGAGGATCGGCGCAAAGGTCTCCTGCTCGACGGGGCCGGTCTGCTCGGGCATTTCGACGAGCGCCGGGCGGACATAGAAGGCATCGGCAGAGCCGTTTTCGACGCGCTCGCCGCCCGTCACGGTGCCGCCGGCCGCCTTCGCAGCGGCGAGGGCCGCCTGCATGCGGTCGAAGGCCTGCTTATCGATCAGCGGGCCGACCAGAGTACCGGCTTCAAGGGGATTGCCTATCGTCACCGAACCGTAGGCCTTCTGCAGACGCGGAACGAGCTGATCGTAAACGCTGTCGTGGACGAAGAGGCGGCGCAGCGTCGTGCAGCGCTGGCCGGCCGTGCCCATGGCCGAAAAGGCAACGCCACGCAGGGTGAGGTCGAGATCGGCCGTCGGGCAGACGATCGCGGCATTGTTGCCGCCAAGCTCGAGGATGGCGCGGGCGAAACGGCCTGCAAGACGCGGGCCGACGGCGCGGCCCATGGCCGTCGATCCGGTCGCCGAGACCAGCGGCACTTGGCGATGATCGACCAGCAACTCGCCAAGATCGCGGCCACCGATCAGCAGGGTCGAAAGATTGGCGGGCGCCTCGCCGCCCTCGGCGACGTAGCGCTTCAGCGCCTTTTCGAACAGGGCCTGCACGGCAAGCGCCGTCAGCGGGGTTTTCTCCGACGGTTTCCAGATGGTGGAGTTGCCGCAGACCATGGCAAGCGCCGCATTCCACGACCAGACCGCGACGGGGAAGTTGAAGGCCGAGATGATGCCGATCGCGCCCAGCGGATGCCAGCTTTCCATCATCCGGTGCTCGGAGCGCTCCGTAGCGATGGTGAGACCATAAAGCTGGCGCGAGAGACCGACGGCGAAATCGCAGATATCGATCATCTCCTGCACTTCGCCGAGGCCCTCGGAGGTGATCTTGCCCACTTCGATCGAGACGAGACGCCCAAGGGCCGCCTTGCCGGCGCGCAGCTCCTCGCCAAGCAGGCGGATCAGCTCGCCGCGCTTCGGCGCCGGCACATTGCGCCAGATAAGAAACGCGTCGTGTGCCGCCGCGATCGCAGCCTTCGCCTCATTAGTCGAATGCTCCTTCAGCCGGCCGATCTCGGCGCCGGTGACCGGTGAGGTGACGACCAGCGTTCCGCCGGTGTAGCGATCGGCCGATACGGCAAGTTCCGTCAGTATTGTCTTGGTTTCGGCAGCAAGATCTGATGTCGCGATCATCTTGTTTACTCTTCCCGTAATGCCTGTTGGATTATTTTACACCCGGGCACCGACGAAATGCGCGGCCTGGGCACCGGCCTCGTACCACATTTCCTTTGCCGCCCTGAAGCTCGGCTCGACGATATCGGTTACCGGCAGCGGCAGATCGGCCTCGGAAATCTGCCCCAGGATATGGCTGGCAAGCACCTTGCCGAACACTGTGCCGGGCGCAATCCCGCGGCCGTTATAGCCTGAGAAACCGACGACATTCCGGTCCAGCTTGTGGAAGCGCGGCAGCGCATTGTCGGTCATGCCGATCTTGCCATACCATTCGCATTCGAAGGGAATGTCGCCAAGCTGCGGAAAGAGTTTCCTGATCGAGCGCCGAGCCCAATTCTTGTGGATGGCAAGGCCGGTGTTGCGCAGCGCGCCAACGCTGCCGAATACGAGCCGGCCGGCCTGATCCATACGGAAGGACGAGAGCACTTCCTTGGTATCCCAGGCGCCTTCACGCCCCGGCAGCACGGATTTGCGCAAGTTGTCGCCGAGCGGGACGGTAGCGAAATTGAAATAGGGCAGATGCACCTGTTCGTTCCGAACCTTTTCCCACGGACCGGTGCTGTAGGCGTCCGTAGCCACCACGATCCAGTCGGCGCTCACCTTGCCGCGCTCGGTCGAAACCACCCATTTCGCACCGCTTCTTTCCGTCGATGTCACCCGGCTGCCGGTGTGAATGGCAACGCCGGCTTTGACGACGGCATGGGCAAGGCCGCGCGCATAGGCAAGCGGCTGCAGCGTGCCGGCGCGCATGTCGAGCAACGCCCCGGTGTAGGCCGAGCTGCCGACCCGGCGCTCCGTCTCCCGCGCATCCAATACCGTGACCGGCGCACCGCGCTTTTCCCATTGCCGGGCCCGCTCTTCGATTTCCTTCAGCCCCTCCGGCCCGACAGCGCAATGCAGTGTGCCGTTGCGTTCGAGTTCGCAGGCGATGCCATGCTTGTCGATCAGCTCCATAACCAGCTTCGGCCCGTTGCCGAGCAGATCGAGCAGTCGCTCGCCGTGGACGGCACCGAGTTCGCCGGGCAAATCGTCCGGCATCACCCACATGCCGGCATTGATGAGGCCAACATTGCGGCCCGCGCCGCCAAAGCCGATTTCATTGGCTTCCAGCAGCACGACGCTGGTACCAGCTTCCGCCAGATGCAACGCCGTCGAAAGACCGGTATAGCCGCCCCCGACCACCACGACATCGGCATTGATATCACCGAAAAGCGGCTTGGTTGCCGGCGGTGGGGGAGCGGTCTTTTCCCAAAGACCGTGGGAGCGCGGGTCATTCAGCATGAAATCGGTCCAATCGACAGAGATAATCGCGCCAATCTAGCGCCATGCTCGAAATTGCGGAAGCGGCAAGAGCGACATCCGATGGACATGGCATGATGCCAAAAAATCATCGGCTCTGGAGAAAAACTTGCATGGCGAAGGCGCTTTCGACCATGATAGAGAAAAGCCGGCCGCTATGGCGGCGGCAGACAGAAGCAGGACATTCTCATGAAGCCCATTTTCGTTCAGCTCCAATGCGCCCCCGGCAAGACCTATGAGGTCGCCGATGCGATCTACCAGACGGAGCTTGTTTCGGAACTGTATTCCACCAGCGGCGACTACGACCTGCTGATGAAGGTCTACATCGCCGAAGAGCAGGATATCGGCAAGTTCATCAACGACCACATCGCCAATATCCCGGGCATCGTCCGCTCGCTGACGACGCTGACCTTCCGAGCGTTTTGAGAGGCTTGGACTCGGGTCGCAATTGAAGTCACATTCGCGGGATTGCCCCTCACCTAGCCCTGCCGCAAGCGGGGAGAGGGCGGGAGTGAGGGGCAGGTCACAGGAGCAACCGACAATCATGGTGTCGCGCCACCGCACATCCACCAGACAAGCTCCTCCCACTCCGCAAATCGGCCCGACATTAACCCTCTTGTCCGAAACCGCTCGGCTTTCTGCGCAGAATTAAACCCTTTTTAACCGACCCGATGATCTGCTTTGCCAACTGATCAACGGGCGGCGCGCTGCAGCGCCGGATTGCCGGTGCATGGCGCGGCATTGGGGTCGAGGGTGGATCGATGACATCGGCTGTTGCGGATATTCAGGCGAACAAGCAGGCCGGGCCGCTGATCGTGCATGTCGTGCGTCAGTTCCTGCCGAACAAGGGCGGCCTTGAAGATGTCGTTGCCAATCTGTGCCGCCAGCTGGTTTCTCGCGGCTATCGCGTACGCGTCGTTACCTGCAACAGCCTGTTTTCCGATCCCGACCGCCAACTGCCTGAAGGCGAAACGATCGACGGCATCGAAATCGTCCGCATTCCCTGGTCCGGCTCCAGCCGATATCCGCTGGCGCCCAAGGTTTTCCGCCATCTGGCCGATGCCGACCTCGTTCATGTCCACGCCGTCGATTTCTTCTTCGATGCGCTGGCCTGGGGCAAGCTGATGCACGGACGGCCCATGGTCGCCACCACCCATGGCGGCTTCTTCCACACGCAGAAATATGCGGCCATCAAGAAGGTCTGGTTCAACACGGCAACGCGGCTTTCCGCGCTCGGTTATGCCTCTCTCATCTGCTGCAGCCAGTCCGACGCGCGGCTCTTTGCGCAGATTGCCGAAAGCCGCGTGCACCTGATCGAAAACGGCGCCGATGTCGGCAAGTTTTCCAATTGCGCCGCTTTGGAAGCACGTCGCCGCATCGTCACGATAGGCCGTTTCTCGATCAACAAGCGACTCGATCATCTGCTTGACGTCATGAAGGTGCTGGCAGGCCGCCATGAGGACTGGCATCTCGACATTATCGGCGCCGAATCGGATCTCGACCGGGCAATGCTGGAAAAGGAAATTGCCGTTCGCAATCTGGAGCGCAATGTCGCGCTGCATGTCTCGATCGACGAAGGCTCGATCCGCAACATCATCGCCCGCGCATCGCTCTTCGCCTCGGCCTCCGAGTACGAAGGCTTCGGTCTCGTGGCGATCGAAGCGATGAGCGCCGGCCTGCTGCCGGTGCTGAACGCCAACGAGGCCTATAAGGCGATGGCCGAAACCCACCCGGCCCTCATGCTCTCGGATTTCTCCAATCCGGAAGCTGCCGCCGATGCGCTGACCGCCGCCTTTGAGCGCCTACAGGGCGACGACCTGAGCCTGCGACAGGAGCTGTTGCGCGATGCCCGTGCCTATGCCTGGGACGAGGTCGCCCAGCGCTATATGGATATCTATGCGGAAACCCTGACGCCGAAAGGCAAGTCGCCTCAGTTCCTGCGCCAGCGCGGCCAGGCGGCGTAACCTTCCAGAATCCCCACCAGCCAGGCGCGCTTGTAGCGGGCCGCATCAAGGTTGAATCGCGCCAGCGCCGCCAGCCAGCCGGCGACCGGGCGAAACAGGCGATAGCTGACATAATACAAGGGAAAGGCCTGCTTGCGCATCAGCGCGCCGAAGCCGCGCCCATATTTGCGCGCACGCTCCACCTGCCGCGGCCCGTATTCGCTCGTGACCTGATCGTGATGGACGATGAGCTCGGGAAAGAACATCGCTTGTCTGCCGGCGCCAAGCGCGCGAAGCAGGAAATCCGCCTCTTCGCCGCTTTGGAACGGCGATTCCGAGCCGACGCCGAGATCCTCGTCGAAACCACCGATATCGACCAGGGCCGCACGGCGCACGAAGATGCCATTGGAATTGCCGCACCTCAGATAGTTCCACCGGGTCAGGGCAAGCTGCGTCTCACCCGTCGGGCTGACGGAGGCAAGACCTTGGGCATCAAGCGTTCGGCCGGTGACGATCGCGAGGTCGGGGTGCTCGGCAAACAAAGTCGCGGCCGTCGAAAGCGTATCGGCCTCGTACCAGCAGTCATCGTCGGGAAAACAGACGTAATCGCCCTCCGCAACCGCCATGCCTTTGTTGCGCGCCCGCGAAAGTCCCTTCGGCGAACGGACGTGACGAATGAGGAAGGAGGGGAAAAAGCGGTCGATAAGCTCGCGCAGCCGGTCGTCGAGGTTCTGATCGACGACGATGACCTCGAAATCCTTATGACTCTGCCCCACCAGCGAACGGAATAGCCGCTCCAGCTGATCGAAACGATCGATCGTGCAGACGATAAGGCTGAACAATGAAACCCTCCGCACAAGCCCTCGAGCGGCCAATATCAGAGAGAAAGAATATTAGCCGAAGTAAAAAATGAACTTAGCGCAGCATTAAACCCTAAATATTAAGGCATATGAAATAGAGCTGACGCTATCCCCACGAAAAGCCGGACATGTGCGGTAGGTTCCGGCAGTTTGAGGAGCGGTCTATCTTCATGACGAAGAGCATAATGGCAAATTCGGTTTTGAACGCGGCGGCGGGATTGACCCTGCTTGCGACCGGCTTTGCATGTTCGATCATAGCGGCGCGCCTGCTGGGCCCCGAGGCCAACGGCATCATCGCCTTTTCTCTGTGGCTGACGACGACGGGAGCACTGATCGCCGAGCTCGGCGCCGGCGTTACCCTGCTGCGCATTCTGCCCCAGCTGAAGGGGAACGGCTATTCTACCGAAGAACGGCTTGGTTTTGCCGCGTATCTTCTGCAGCCGACGATTCTCGCAACCGTGATCCTGCTTGCAGGCTACGCCGCCTATTATTGGGATACGGAGCGGCTGCATTGGGCGGGCGATGCATCCGAAGTCATTGTGATCACGGGCGTATTCTTCGTTCTTCAGTCTCTCGGCGCCTACAGCAAGAACTATCTGATCGGCGAGCAGCAAGTCGGCGCGTTCCTGCGCATCACCATAATAAGTTCGGCGCTGCAGCTCGTTACCGTCCTTGCGGGAGCGATCTTCTTCGGCGTCAGCGGCGCGCTCGCCGGCTATGCGATTGGGCAGCTGCCGATGTTCATCGCGACGCTCAGGATTGCGATCGCGCGCAAGAACAGCTGCGGCGTCGGCCTTTCCGCTCTCATCGGCTCGTCGCTCATCCTCTCGATCGAACTCATCAACAGCTCGATTTTTCTCAATCGTATCGAACTCGTCTTCCTGCAGCGCTACTGGGGCATCGAAGCGGTCGGCTTTTATGCCGTCGGCCTGTCGCTCGCCAATCTCGCACTGCAGCTGCCCGTACAATTAAGCGGCAGCCTTCTGCCCTATTATTCCGAACAGATGCATGCCCGGGCATCGGACAAGCTGCCGGTCGAGGTCTTTGCCGGCGTGGCGCGCAGCATAGCCTATATCACCCTGCCGATGAGCTTCGGACTTGCCGCCATTTCGCCGGAGCTTGTCGTGACGATCTTCGGCCCGGCCTTTGCGCCGAGCGGCGGCATGGTGGCGCTGCTGTCCCTGACCGCGGTGCCCTATGTCTTCATGCAGATTTGCACGCAATATCTTTATTCGCTGGATCGCGTGCGCGAACGCACCGTCCTCGGCGTCATCGCCAGCGTCATCATGGTCATCGGCTGCGTCATCGCCGTACCCTTTTTCGGAGGCGAGGGTGCGGCGCTGGTTCGTCTGCTCGCCTTTGTCGCCCTGTGCCTGATGACGGTACGCCGCATGGAATTCGAAGGATCGACGCGCGGTATGCTCATCAACCTTGCAAAAGTTACGGTTGCTGCCATTCTATGCGCGGTTGCAGCCTATGGTTTCGTTCAGGCGCTGACCGGTGTCGCAGGTCTCGTGGGCGCCATCATCGCCGGCGCTCTGGCCTATGGCATTGCGCTCAGAATGCTGAAAGCCGTTCCAGCCGAAGATATCGAGGTCATGCAGAAGATCGCGACGCGGTTGCCTGCACGTATCAATCCGATTGCCACTCAGGCTCTGGCCCTATTGGCCCCACGCCGAATGTGAGGAGACTAGCATGGCTGGTTGGGGAGCCGCCGAGGAAGAAGACAAAGGAAGGCAGTCGAGATCGGCAGCGGCCCCGGTAACGTTCGCCGGAACGGTCGGCCTGTTCACATCGGCCATGGCACCTTCGCGCAACACCGCCGCCCTGTTTCTCAGCCCCTGGGGCTTCGAGGAAATGTGCGTGCGCAAGTTCTGGCGGATTCTGGCCGAGGATCTTGCCGAGATCGGCGTCGCCAGTCTGCGCTTCGATTATGCCGGCACCGGCGATGCGCTCGATATCGTCGATGCGGGCGAAGGTCTGTCGCCGTGGCATGAAACCGCGCTGGCCGCCGCTACACAGTTGAAAGCGCTTTCCGGCTGTGAGCGGCTGATGCTCGTCAGCCAGGGTCTCGGCGGGACCATCGCCACTGCTCTCGCCGAGCGGCTTGCCGGCATCGACGGCATAGCCTTTCTCGCGCCCGTCATCTCTGGCCGCGCCTATCTGCGCGAACTGACCGTCTGGTCGAAGATGATCGATGAAAGCATGGGGCTTTCCGAAGCGCAGCGTCAGACCGAGGGCGTCACCGTCGCCAGCCTGCGCATGCCCGATAGCGCCGCCGATGCGGTCAGGAAGCTGAACCTCATGACGCTTGATCGACTGGCCACGCCGAATTGCTTGATACTGACACGCCCGGGCCGCCCGGGAGACGACGATTTCGCGCGTCATCTCGAAACGCTCGGCCCCCGGGTCACGCAGGCCTCCTTTGATGGTTACGACGATCTCGTCTCGAACCCGACCATCGCCACCATGCCGACGGCGGCCCGCCGGAAAATAGCCGAATGGGTGCGGTCGATCGCGGGCAACACCACTGAAATCGCATCGCCCGATCTTACGCCGCCGGTCGCGGAACCTCTCATCGGCGAAGGCTTTAGCGAGACGCCGCTGCGTTTCGGCGCGGACAATCGACTGTTCGGCATTCTCTGCGAGCCGCAGGGTGCCCGAACGGGCGCGACCGCCCTGCTCCTGACGACAGCCTATGACCGACATGCGGGCTGGGGCCGGATGTCGGTCACCATGGCACGTGCGCTTGCCCAGGACGGCATTGCCTCGCTGCGTTTCGATACGGCCAATGTCGGCGACAGCCCGCCGCTTTCCGGGGCACCCGAGCAGGTGCTCTATTCCCGCGACCAGCATCTCGATGTTATTGAGGCATTGGACTTTCTGGAGAAGCGGGGCTTGCTGCCAGCCTATGTGGTAGGACGCTGCAGCGGCGGCTATCTCGCCTTTCAGGCAGCGTTACGCGATGTGCGCTGCCGCGGCCTCATCACGGTCAATCCCTACAGCTTCCATTGGGACGAGAGTCGATCGGTCGATGAAGCGCTGCGCTTCGCTCCCCGATCGCTCGAAACCTACGGGCGCAAACTCCTGCAGATGGAAACGCTGAAGCGGCTCTTCGGCGGCCAGATCGATGCAAGGAGCGCCATATGCAACATGGCGACCGGGCTCGGACGGCGGGCGATACGGACGGCTCGCCACCTGCTCGGTACGTTCCCCATCTTTGCTGCGGCTCAAGGACCTGTGCTGGGTGGTTTCCGAACGCTTACCAAACGCGGCGTCGACATGTCCCTGATCTACAGCGCCCATGATATCGGCCTCGATCACCTGCATGACGAGTTCGGCGAAAACGGCGCGGGCCTGAGGCATTTTCCGGATATACGCCTCACCATCATTCCCGAAGCCGACCACAATCTGACCCCGCCCTATGCGCGCAAGGTCTATCTGAGGGAGGTCCGTGAGATGGGCCTAAGGCTCGCCAACCGATGATCCACTGACTGGAAAACCGCCGGAATTGTTCGCCATATCCGACACTTGCTGTATAGTCGCTTCATGAGGCTCCTGATCGTCGAAGACAACCGCGAACTGGCGTCCTGGCTCGGCAAGGCGCTGCGTCAGGCGCAGTATGTCGTCGACATCGCTTATGATGGCGAGGATGCCGAGCACATGCTGAAAGTGGCGGCCTACGCCATTGTCATCCTCGATCTGTCGCTACCGAAAATGGACGGGCTGACGCTGCTCAAGCGGCTGCGCCAGAGCGGCAACAAGGTGCCGGTCATCATCCTGACGGCCAATGCCAGTCTCGACGGCCGGGTCGCCGGCCTCGACAGCGGCGCCGACGACTATCTCGCCAAGCCTTTCGAGATTGCCGAGCTGGAAGCCCGCATACGCGCGGCCGTCCGCCGCGGCCACGATCGCGCCGCGCCGGAGATCGCCGTCGGCGACTTGGTGTTCGATGGCGGCACGCGGCAATTCTATCTGGCCGGCGAATCGCTGGCGCTGACGCCGCGCGAACATGCAGTGCTCGAACATCTCGTCATGAAAGCCGGCACGACCGTCACCAAGGCGACGCTCTCGGAAAGCGTCTTCGGCTTCGACGATCTCGCCGATACCAGCGCCATCGAGATCTATGTGCATCGCGTCCGAAAGAAGCTCGAAGGCAGCTCCGTGCAGATCGCGACACTGCGCGGCTTGGGTTACCTCCTTCGCCATGCGCAATGATGAAGCCCCCGCGTCGAAGAGAATCGTCGGCCGCAGCCTTCGCGCGCTGACGACGAGCCTGCGCGCGCAGCTGTTTGCCTGGGTCGTATTGACCCTGATCGGCGCGATCTGCATCAACCTTTATCTAAGCTTCCGTTCGGCCGATGCGACGGCCGATCTTGTCACCGACCGCACGCTGCTCGCCTCGGCCCGCGTCATCGCGGAAGCGACGCATGTCGACGGCAGCGGCACCGTGCAGATCGATATTCCCCCGGCAGCGCTGGAAATGTTCGACACCGGCTATGGCGACCGCGTCTTCTATCAGGTGGTCACGGCGTGGGGGAACCTCATCGCCGGTTTTCCCGATCTGCCACGGCCGAAACGGGATTTTAGCGGCGAGGACATGACATTTCGGACCGATGGCGTCCGCGTACTCATGCTGAGCCACCCGGTTGTTGGCCTTGATCAGGACAGCACGATTTCCGTCACCGTTGCCGTTACCCATAACAGCCAGTATGCCATGCGCCGCAGGCTGTGGCTGTCGGATTTCACCAAACAGCTCGCGCTTGTCCTGCTTGCCGGGCTGGTGACCATCATCGGCTTGCAGCGCGGGCTTGCTCCCGTGCTTCGGCTGCGTGATGCCGTGCGCGAACGCGGACGGCAGCGCCTCGATCCGCTGGACCCTCACATGGTGCAGAATGAGCTTCGGCCGCTCGTCCACGCCCTCAACGACCACATGGAGCGGGTGCAGAACCAGATGGCGGCGCAGCGTCGCTTCGTCTCGAATGCCGCTCACCAGCTGCGGACACCGCTCGCCCTGATCTCGACGCAGGCAAGCTTTGCTGCCCGTGAAACCGACAATGTCAGGCGCGACGAGGCGCTGACGGCATTGCGGTCCAGCACCCGGCAGGTGACGCGGCTTGCCAGCCAGCTCCTGACGCTTTCACGCGCTGAGCCCGGCAGCCGCCGGCCACGAAGCGATACGATCGATCTGGCGGAAACGGCCCGGCGCGTGCTGGAAACGCTCGCCGAGGAAGCCCTGCGGCGCAATATCGACCTTGGGCTCGAGGCGGATGAAACGGCGGTCCATATCGAAGGCGACGGCACCATGCTGCGCGAAATGCTGGTCAATCTCGTCGACAATGCGCTGCGCTACACGCAGCCGGGCGGCCGCGTGACGGTCGGCGTCAGTCGGGAAGGCGATACGGCTCTGCTATGGGTCGAAGACAACGGGCCGGGCATCCCGGAAGCCGAACGCACGCAGGTTTTCGAACGCTTCTATCGCATCATGGGTACCGAACCGGAGGGCAGCGGCCTCGGCCTCGCCATCGTCCGCGAAGTCGTCGATGGCGCGGGCGGCGCGGTCAGGCTAGATGACGCACCCGGCGGCGGGCTGCTGGTCAGCGTGCGGCTGCCGGCTGTTTGAAAGTGCGGGCGGCGCTGACGGCGGGATAGTCCCCTCTCCCCGCAAGCGGCAGGGGTATTGCATATGAGCGGAGATCGCCGCCGTCCTTCTTCTCCCCATCGGGGAGAAAGTGCCGCCAGGCGGATGAGGGGGTGCCTGCCAAGACCACCAAAATCCATGAATTCAAATCGATAACCCCCTCATCCGACCCTTCGGGCCACCTTCTCCCCAAGGGGAGAAGGAGCTTATGGTGCTCGCCCGCCTCCATATGCGATAGCCCTGCCGCGAGCGGGGAGAGAGAGTTCCTACATCGGCACAACAAAAAAGGCCGGGCGAAACGCCCGGCCCCTGGCCTTGGGAGGTGCCAGAAAAGCAACACTTAATGCGTGTCGAGGCTCTGCTGCGGACGCCAGCGGGTGATGCGGTTTTCGATGAGCGTCATCACATATTCGGCGCCGAGCGTGACGATCATCACCAGGATGATCGCGGCATAGAGGCCGGCTGCGTCATAGGTGCCCTTGGCAATCGAGATCAGGTAGCCGATGCCGGCCAGCGATCCGACGAACTCACCGACGATTGCGCCGATGATGGCAAAGGAGAAGGAGATGTGCAGGCTTGCAAAAATCCAGCTCATCGCCGACGGCAAAATCACCTTGCGGGTGACCTGCCAGTTGGAAGCACCGAGAATGCGGGCATTAGCAATCATGTTGCGGTCGGCTTCGCGAACGCCCTGAAAGGCATTGGCGAACACGACGAAGAACACCATGATGAAGGCCAGCGCCACCTTCGACGCCAGGCCGAGACCCATGATCATCACGAAGATCGGCGCGAGAACGACGCGCGGGATCGAGTTGATCGCCTTGATGTAGATCGAGAGGATATCGGAAGCGAGCTTGTTGCGGCCAAGGGCGACGCCGACAAGGACGCCGGTCACAGAGCCGATGATAAAGCCGATCAGCGCTTCTTCCATGGTGACACCGAGGTGATACCAGAGCGAGCCGCTCTCGGTGCCGTCGACGATCCACTCCCAGAGGCGCAGCGCGATGCCATAGGGGCTAGAATAGAAGAACGGATCGATCCAGTGCAGGTCGGAGGCGAGCTGCCAGAGGCCGAGGATGGCAAGCAAAATGCCGATCTGCCATGCCTTGACGACATACTTGCGACGAGCGAGCGCCTTCAGTGCTGCGGCTTCGATTTCCGCGTCCGAGGTGCCGGCGCGGAAGATCGGGGCATTGCCTGCTTCGAGAGCTGTGTTTGCCATGATCAATCCTCCCTTATGCCGCTTCCGCGGCACGGCGATAGCTGGTTTCGACTTCTTCGCGCAGGTCGTCCCAGATCGTCTTGCAATAATCGATGAAGTTCTGCTCGTAACGGATTTCCGAGACGACGCGCGGGCGCGGCAGGTCGATCGTGTAGACCGATTTCACCGTCGCCGGCCCGGCCGTCAGGACATAGACCTTGTCGGCGAGCGCGACAGCCTCTTCGAGATCGTGTGTCACGAAGACGACCGAGGCCTGGCGCTCGGCCCAGAGCTTCAGCAGCTCCTCATGCATGACCGTGCGCGTCTGTACGTCAAGCGCCGAGAAAGGCTCGTCCATCAGCAGGATTTCCGGCTCATTGATGAAGGTCTGCGCCAGCGAGACGCGCTTGCGCATGCCGCCCGACAGCTGATGCGGATAGTGGTGCAGGAACTTTGAAAGGCCGACGCGGGCGAGCCAGTCCTTGGCCATCTTCTCAGCCTCGGCCTTCGACTTGCCGCGGAACAGCGGGCCGGCCATGACGTTTTCGATGACATTCTGCCAGGGAAAGAGCGCATCCGTCTGGAAGGCGAAACCGACGCGCCGGTCGATGCCGTCGACCGGGCCGCCCATCAGGCGGACTTCGCCCGCGCTCGGCTTGGCAAGGCCAGTGACGAGATTGAGCGTCGTCGACTTGCCGCAGCCCGTCGGCCCGACAACCGCGACGAATTCACCGCGCTCGACGGTCATATTGAAATCGCGCAGTGCGGTCAGCGACTTGCCGGTCGGCGATACGAAACGGCGGCTGACATTGATGAGTTCGATCGCCGGGGTACGGCGTTCATCCTGTTGCATGGTGCTGATCCTGACGCGTGCCTTTAGGGCGTGCACGCAAAGCCCAGTGAACTGCGAAGTCTCTTAGACCGCCGCTTCCGGAAACTGCCGGAAGCGGCGTCATGACTGCTTACTTGACGTTCTTCACGAACTCCGTCGTGTAGGTCTTCGACAGGTCGATCGTCTTGCCCTTGACGTTCTTGGAGAACTGCGAGAGCACGGCGAGAACCGTCTTCGGACCATCTTCCGGCATCACGCCGTCGGCCGTGAACATTTCCTTGCCGGCGTCGAGAGCCTTGATGTAGCCTTCCTTGTCGCCGACGTAGAAGTCCTTCGGCATCTTCTCGGCAATTTCAGCGGCGGAATGCGTATGGATGAAGCGCAGCGTCTTGACGAAGGCGTTCGCAAGCTTCTGCACTTCTTCCTTATGGGCGTCGACCCATGCGGCATCCATATAGAGCGAAGCAGCCGGATAGGTACCGCCGAGCGCTTCCTCGGTACCCTTCAGCGTGCGCAGATCAACGAGGATCTTGGCTTCGCCGGTCTTCAGCAGGCGCGAGATCGTCGGCTCGGTGGTCATGCCCACCTGGATGGCATCCTGCTGCATGGCGGCGATGAAGGTCTGGCCGGCACCGACCGGAACCGGCGTGATGTCAGCCGGGGAGAGGCCCGCCTTCGACGCCATATAGAGCGTCAGGAAGTTGGTGGACGAGCCGAGGCCGGTGACGCCAGCACGCTTGCCCTTCAGGTCGGCGAAGGACTTGATATCCGGATATTTGGCCGAAACCAGCTCGACTTCGCCCGGTGCCTGGCTGAACTGCACGACGGACTTGATGAACTTGCCCTTGGCCTGTAGGTCGACACAGTGATCGTAGAAGCCGACGACGCCCTGAACGGCACCTGCCAGCAGCTGGTTTTCGGCGTCGACGCCGGCGGATTCGTTGAGAAGCTCGACCTCGAGGCCTTCATCCTTGAAGTAGCCGAGGGATTCGGCGAGCTTGGCCGGCAGATAGATCTGCTTTTCGTAGCCGCCCACCATGATGGAAATCTTGTCGGCAGCATTGGCGGCCGTGGCTGCAAGCGAAGCAGCAGTCATGACGAGGGAAAGGGCTACGGTATGAAAAAAGGTGCGCGATGGACGCATCAATGTCTCCTCCTGTTTTATTCTTGCGCCACACGACGCTCTGGAAAGGCGCTTCCTCCACGAAGCTCAGCGAGACTAGCGCGGGCAACCTTTCAGTCAGCTTTCAGTGCGCAACCCTGCGAGGGAACATTGTGATTTTATGAACGCGGATGCCGGCGGCTGGACTATACCGCCGGCGCCGGAAACGCTATCGCGCGCTATTTAGCGTTCTTGACGAACTCGGTCGTATAGGTCTTCGACAGATCGATCGACTTGCCCTGCACATTCTTCGAGAATTCGGAAAGTACAGCAAGAACGGTTTTCGGGCCATCTTCGGGCATCACACCATCGGCGGTGAACATGGCCTTGCCGTTTTCGAGCGCCTTCACATAGCCGTCCTTATCGCCGACATAGAAATCTTTCGGCATCTTGTCGGCGATCTCAGCGGCCGAATGGGTGTTGATGAAATGCAGCGTCTTGACGAAAGCGTTCGCAAGCTTCTGCACCTCCGCCTTGTGATCCTTGACCCACGACTCCTGCATATAGAGGGACGCGGCAGGATAGGTCCCACCCAGAGCGGCTCTTGTTCCGTCCATCGTGCGCATATCGATCAAAACCTTGGCCTCGCCGGTCTTCAAGAGACGCGAGACCGTCGGCTCGGTCGTCATGCCGGCCTGAATGGCATCCTGCTGCATGGCAGCGATGAAGGTCTGACCGGCACCGACCGGAACGGAGGTGAATTCGCCCAGCTTCAGGCCGGCCTTGATGGCCAGATACTGCGTCAGGAAATTGGTCGACGAACCGAGGCCGGTGACGCCCAGACTCTTGCCCTTGAAATCGGCGGCAGATTTGATTTCCGGATGCTTGGCCGACACCAGCTCGACTTCGCCCGGTGCCTGGCTGAACTGCACGACGGATTCGACGAATTTGCCCTTGCCCTGAAGGTCGATGCAATGATCGTAGAAGCCGACGACGCCCTGAACGGCGCCTGCCAGCATTTCGTTTTCCGCATCGACGCCTGCAGGCTCATTGAGAAGTTCGACGGTCAGCCCCTGTTCCTTGAAATAGCCAAGCCCTTCGGCAAGCTTGGCCGGCAGATAGATCTGCTTCTCATAGCCGCCCACCATGATGGAAATCTTGTCAGCGGCATTGGCCACAGTGGCAGCAAATCCGGCTGCAGCTATCGCAAGGGAAAAAATCGCGGAATATCTGAGAATGCTGGATGCACGCATGAAGTCCTCCTCTCCATTTGTGTACCGGCGCCGATTGATAACGGCACGGCACGCGCTTCCTCCTGAAGCGGAAAAGACATGCACGCCCAACCTTTCATTGAGCTGAAAGCAACTCGTCGCCCCATTTGGCAATTTACTTCAGGACGGCTGCGACTGCCGGCACCCGAACAATGTAAAAGCAGACAGCCGCACAACGGGAAGCGTCATTGCATCTTGGCATTTCTCGTATCGCGACTATTTTAGATTCAGCGCTTTCGCTGAGAGGAACCATCGATGAGGATCATTGCCGCAGCCCTTATTCTGACGGTGATGGCGATAGCCGGGCCGGCATCGGCAATTTCCCGCTATGAGTCGCTCGGCAAGACTTGCGCATCGGTGCAGCAACTGATTGCCGCCGAACGCGCGGTGATATTGCGCTATCCATCGTCCCGTGGCGGCCCCGTTCTCTACGACCGCTATGTGGCTGGCCGCGGGCAATGCGACATCTCCGACTATGCCAGCCGCAGCTACGTCCCGACGAAAGATAACCCGGCCTGTCCTGTCTATAATTGCAAGCCGTCCTCGGTCTTCAATCCGCATTGACGCGAATCAGCTTTTCTGCGGTTTATGCGTGTACGGAGTCACAAAACGTAATATAAAAAGACTTTTAGTTGAGCTCCACCCACATTTAACGCACATTTCGCGGGCAGATAGAGCACGCGCCCTTTGTCGTTAAGGGCCAAAGTATGGTGTAATCCGCCAGCCCTATTTGAATAAGGAGATTGCGCAGTGAGTGCAAAAGTACCGAACCCGATCGACGCCTATGTAGGCTCTCGCGTCCGCACGCGCCGTCTCATGCTTGGCATGAGCCAGGAGCGGCTTGCCGAACAGATCGGCGTGACGTTTCAGCAGGTGCAAAAATACGAAAAAGGCACCAATCGCATCGGTGCCAGCCGACTGCAAGCCATTGCCGGCGTGCTCGCCGTACCGGTTGCCTTCTTCTTCCAGCAAGACAATTCGCAGCCGCTGAACACCGACGGCCTCGGCGCAATCAACGGGCTGGAGGATCTGTCGGATTTCCTGACGTCCAAAGAAGGCTTGAGCCTCAACAAGGCGTTCATGAAAATCAACGATCCAAGCATTCGCCAGTCCGTGCTGACATTGATCAAATCGCTGGCAAGTACTTCCGATGCGCTGCCGGACCACCTTCCGCGCGCAACGAACGCATCGGTCGGCCTGCGCAACTAAAGCATTTGCGCAAAAGTGCGCAGCGCTTTTGCGAGGACGACATGCGCGAGATCAAGGCCCTAAAGCGCAAGGAGCGAATCCGAAGGATCGCGACTCTCTTTGGTTCCTGAACTCTCCCCGAAAATTCCAGTCCGTCTAGCCTGGCATCGGCGCGAAGCGGGCCGCCAAGATTGACATCCAGGCGGCACCAAAATCACGCTGATGGTGGAAGCATAGGCGGATTTTGCGCGCACATGGTCGACGCGAAGCGCCCTCCTACTCCTTGCATGCCGTATTTCACGCCTTGAAATTGCAAAAGCAAAATTTTGCAGCAATCACGCATCGTGTCACGCTGCATGTCACGCGCCAAGCTGCAAAACATCCGTTACGGTTTGCTCATGTTTCCGGCCAGACACGATTCGTCTGCCGGGAACGGGGGCAATAGAGGGTACGAAATGACAGCAGCACTTCCGATCGACGCAGCATACCAGGATCCGGACTCGCTCAAGGAACTGGCCTCAATCGCTCGGCTCATCACTTATGCACGGCAGAGCGCCAAAAACCTGAATGCGGAATTCCCGGTCTGGTGCCTGGACTTGGCGCTCGGCGCCGTGCTGCAGGAAATGTATGAAAATGGCTTGCCCAATCCCTTGTTTGAAGAGGGAACGGACACGGCAAACGTGGTGGCACACTGAATTAAAGTAATCCCGGCCTTTGCCGGATACGGAATGATGCCGGTATGGCTCAGCAGGCCATGTCGGCATTTTTCTTCGTGAACCAAGATCGTCGGGGACAGCCGACCAAAAGCATGTCGCGCAGAAGCCTGCAGCGGCTTTGCGACAATGACCTCCATAAAATCAAAACCCCACGAAAGAAGCGAATTCAAAAGATCGCGGCGCTTCAGCAGCCACCTTTGCGCGGCTGGACGCCAGCGGTAAAAATCCCGATGCAATGGCGCAAATGGCGCAACCGCGTTTCGCGGTCCGGCCAATCTTTCGGACGACCCGGCCTCGAAATCATTGCATCGAAGATCATGCTCATAAGCATGCGCGCTCCGCTTGCCGCATCGGCAATTTCGATCAAGCCGCGCCGCTGCTGCTCGATAAGCCAATCCGCCAGCAACTGCTGTGATTGTCTGGCGCCATAAGTATGTAGCAGCCTGGCGATTTCCGGAGATTGCTGCGACTCACTGATGGCAAGTTGAATGAAGGCGTCCCGTTCGCGCTCCTGATCTTCATCGATGTCGATCATGAATATCAGTTCGAGCGCCTTGTCGAACGGCAAATTCTCGTCTGCAGGCCGCGGCAGGGCCAGCATCGATGCGCGATGCTCGGCGATGATGGCCGCGAAGAGATCGGTCTTGCTCGGAAACAACCTGTAGAGGGTCTGCTTCGAAATCCGGCACCGGGCAGCAACCAGATCCATAGTTGTGCCGCCGTAACCCAGCTCATAGAAGGTTGCGCGCGCCTCCGCGACGATCTCCGCGCGGCGCGCATCGTCGTTCACGGTTTTCGGGCGACCGCGCGGGCGGCGCTTGGCAACCTGGTCGGCCTTGGCTGCTCGTTCCTTTGTCAGCACACCGTCTTGACCCCAACAGTCGAATACGATTGACATTTGAAGCAGTACAAATATTTTCTGTACGACTTGGTACTATAAATAAGGCAACAGGAAATAGCAACGTGCGAAAGCTCGCCCCTCCCACTTCTGTACCCGCATATCCGGTGATATCAGCCCGCCTTCCGGTTGGCCGCGGATCGCTGACCGCCGTCGGAATTGTCGCCGCGATGTTGCTGGTGGGCTGCAACCAGCAGAATTCCGCCCAGAGCACTGCTCCCGCCGTCAAGACGGAAGTGAGCGCGATGTCGCTGCATCCGCAATCCGTTGCCATCACCGCCGAACTGCCTGGCCGCACCAGCGCCTACCTCGTCGCCGAAGTGCGGCCGCAGGTTGGCGGCATCATCCGCAGCCGCAACTTCAAGGAGGGCAGCGAGGTCCGGGAAGGCGATGTGCTCTATGAGATCGATCCGTCCTCTTATCAGGCATCGTATGACAGCGCCGCAGCCTCGTTGCAGAAGGCGGAGGGCGCCGTGCCCAGCGCCCAGGCCAAGCTCGACCGCTACAAGGGCCTGAGCGCCCAGAACGCGGTCAGCAAGCAGGATTTCGATGACGCGCAGTCCACGCTCGTCCAGGCACAGGCCGATGTCGCCTCTGCCAAGGCGGCGCTCGAGACGGCACGGATCAATCTCGATTATACCAAGATGAGAGCGCCGATCTCCGGCCGCGTCGATGCCTCCACCGTTACCGTCGGCGCACTCGTTACTGCCGATCAGACCACGGCACTGACCACCATTCGCCAGCTCGATCCAATCAATGTCGACGTCACGCAGTCGAGCACCAACCTGCTCGAATTCCGCCGCGCCGTCGCCGACGGCCGGCTGAAAACGAGCGGCGACAACGTTTCCGTGCATCTGACGCTTGAGGACGGCAGCCAATACAAGGAAACCGGCAAACTGGAATTTGCCGAATCCTCCGTTGCGGAAACGGTCGGCACCATCACCGTGCGCGCCGTCTTCCCCAATCCGGATCGCATCCTGCTGCCGGGCATGTATGTGCGCGCCACCATTCAGGAAGGCATTGCCGAAAACAGCTTCCTCGTGCCGCAGCGTGCCGTGACCCGCAACACGAAGGGCGAACCGATCGCCATGTTCGTGACCGCCGAGGGCAAGGTGCAGCAGCGGGTGTTGAAGGTGGAACGCAGCATCGGCAACAGCTGGCTTGTCAACCAGGGCGTTGCCGATGGCGATCGCGTGATCGTCGAAGGCGTCCAGCGTGTTCGTGACGGTCAGGAAGTCACCGTTTCTCCGGTAACGATTGACGATGCGACCGGCGAAGTGAAGCAGGCTGCCGCCGATAGCAAGCCGTCCGCGGAGCAGGCCGGCCTGGAAAAGACCGATATGAAAGCCGCCTCCGGCGTCCAGAAGTGAGGTTAGACGATGTCTCGTTTTTTCATCGACAGGCCGATCTTCGCCTGGGTGATCGCCATCGTCATCATGCTGGCGGGCACACTTTCGATCTTCACGCTGTCGATTTCGCAATATCCGCAGATCGCCCCGACGACAGTCAGCATCAGCGCTACCTATTCAGGGGCTGACGCCGCAACCGTCGAAAACTCGGTGACCAAGGTCATCGAGCAGGGCATGACTGGGATCGACAATCTCGACTACATGACATCGACCTCGACCTCGACGGGTCAGGCCTCGATCTCATTGACCTTCACCAACAAGGCCGATCCCGACGTCGCGCAGATGCAGGTGCAGAACAAGCTGCAGCTCGTCACCGCCCAGCTGCCGCAGACCGTTCAAAATACCGGCATCACCGTTTCGAAATCGACCTCGAACTTTCTGATGGTCGTCGGCTTCGTGTCGACAGATGGCAAGCTCAACTCGAACGATCTTGCCGATTACGTCTCCAGCACCCTGAACGACACGCTGAAGCGTATCGAAGGCGTCGGCAATACGCAGATCTTCGGTGCCGGCTATGCCATGCGCATCTGGGTGGATCCGGACAAGCTTGCCAAATATCAGCTGATGGTGAGCGACGTAACGAGCGCAATCCAGGCCCAGAACTCGCAGGTCTCGGCTGGCCAGCTGGGTGCCTTGCCGCAGCGCAAGGGCCAGCAGCTCAATGCGACGGTCACGGCAAAGAGCCGCCTGCAGACGCCGCAGCAGTTCGAAAACATCATCCTCAAGAGCCAGTCCGACGGCTCGCTGGTGCGCATCAACGATGTCGCCACCGTGGAACTTGGAGCAGACAGCTATACGACGTCGACCACCTATAACGGTCATCCCTCCGCCGGTCTCGCGGTGATGCTCGCCTCCGGCGCCAACGCCATCAATACGGCCGAAGCGGTGCGGACAGCCATCGGCAATATGAGCGAGACCCTGCCGCCGAACGTCGAGATCGTCTATCCCTACGATACGACGCCCTTCGTGAAGCTCTCTATCGAGGACGTGGTCAAGACGCTGTTCGAAGCCATCGTGCTCGTCTTCATCGTCATGTTCGTCTTCCTGCAGAACCTGCGCGCCACGCTGATCCCGACGCTCGCCGTCCCGGTCGTCCTGCTCGGCACCTTCGGCGTGCTGGCAATGTTCGGCTATTCCATCAACACATTGACCATGTTCGGCATGGTGCTGGCGATCGGCCTTCTGGTCGACGACGCCATCGTCGTCGTCGAAAATGTCGAGCGCGTGATGGAGGAAGAGGGATTGTCGCCACGCGAGGCGACGATCAAGTCGATGCAGGAAATCACCGGCGCGCTGATCGGCATCGCCACGGTCTTGTCGGCCGTGTTCATCCCGATGGCCTTCTTCTCCGGTTCGGTCGGCATCATCTACCGGCAGTTCTCGGTGACGATCGTCTCGGCGATGGTACTATCAGTCATCGTCGCGCTTATCCTCACGCCGGCCCTGTGCGCCACCATTCTCAGGCAGCCCAAACATGGTGCGAAGGAAAAGGGCCTATTCGGCTGGTTCAACCGCAATTTCGAACGGGGAACGAGAGGATATCAGCGCGGCGTGCACGGCATGATCCGGCTGAGCATCGTCTTCCTGCTGGTGTTCGTCTTGATCGGCGGCGCAGTGGCCGTCCTGTTCAACCGCCTGCCGAGCTCCTTCCTTCCGGAGGAAGACCAGGGCATTCTGCTGACCGCGATCCAGCTGCCTCCGGGCGCCACGGATTCCCGTACCTGGGCGGTGCTCGACCAAGTGAGAGATTACTATCTCAACAACGAGAAGGACTATGTCGAGGGCGCATTCGCGGTCGCCGGATTCGGATTCAGCGGTCAGGGCCAGAATGTCGGCCTCGTCTTCGTCAGATTGAAGGATTTCGATCAGCGCAAGACACCGCAGTCGAAGGCACAAGCCATCGCCGGTCGCGCCATGGGAGCCTTTTCCAAGATCAAGGACGGTAGCGTCTTCGCGCTGGCACCGCCGGCAATCCCCGGCTTCGGCAGCTCGAGCGGCTTCGATTTCTTCATCAAGGATATCAATGGCGCTGGCCATGATGCACTCATAGCGGCCCGTAATCAGCTGCTTGGGGCTGCCGCACAGAACCATAAGCTGCTCGGAACGCGCCCGAACGGTCAGGAAGACACGCCGCAATATTCCGTGAATATCGATCAGGAAAAGGCAAGCGCGCTGAACATCGGCCTTTCGGATATCGACACGACGCTATCGACAGCCTGGGGCGGCACCTACGTCAACGACTTCATCGACCGCGGCCGCGTCAAGAAGGTGTATGTCCAGGCCGACAAGGATTTCCGCATGCAGCCCGAAGACCTGGGCCGCTGGTATGTGCGCAATTCCGGCGGCGACATGGTGCCATTCTCCGCTTTCTCGAGCGGCGAATGGACCTATGGTTCACCGCGTCTGGAGCGCTATAACGGCTCGTCCGCGGTCGAAATCCTCGGCTCCGCGGCGCCTGGCGTCTCCTCGGGCGACGCCATGAACGAGATCGACAAGATCATGGCGAGCCTGCCGCCCGGCTTCAGCCACGAATGGACCAGCCTGTCTGCCCAGGAAAAGCTTTCGGGTAACCAGGCTACCCAGCTCTACGCCATCTCGATCCTGGTCGTCTTCCTGGCGCTCGCCGCCCTTTATGAGAGCTGGTCGATCCCGCTTGCCGTCATGCTGTCGGTCCCGATCGGCATCTTCGGCGCACTGCTGGCCGCAACCATCTTCGGCCAGTCGAACGACGTCTACTTCAAGGTGGGCCTGCTGACAACAATCGGTCTGGCGGCAAAGAACGCCATCCTGATCGTCGAATTCGCCATCGAGCAGCAGAACCAGGGCAAAAGCCTGATCGACGCAACGCTGGAAGCATCCCGCCAGCGCTTGCGACCGATCCTGATGACCTCGCTTGCCTTCATCCTCGGCGTGCTGCCGCTGGCGGTCGCCAACGGGGCCGGTTCCGGCAGCCAGAACTCGATCGGTATCGGCGTCATGGGCGGCATGATCTCGGCAACCGTGCTCGGCATCTTCTTCATCCCGCTGCTCTTCGTCTCCGTCCGCCGTGTCTTCAAGGGCAATGTTCGGTCGACGGCAGCTCCGGAGGCCACCAACCCTGACGTGGCGCATTAAGGCCTCTCCACTCGCTCTCTCTCGAAAGAGAGCGAGTGGAGATCTCGATCAGGCACCGGATGTGTCGTCTTGAATTGCCAAATTTGTCATCAATGATGAATATGCAATCATTGATGACAGGGTATTGCTATGGCCAGTATGACGATCCGCAACATCGACGATCATTTAAAGACCCGGCTGCGCATTCGCGCCGCCGCACACGGGCGATCGATGGAGGATGAGGCGCGAGACATTCTGCGGGCGGCCTTGTCGGCGGAAGAAAAGCGTCAACCCAATTTGGCCGAGACTATCCGTCGCCGCATGGCTGCAAGTGGTGGGGTCGTGCTGGATATGGCTCCACGTGAACCAATCCGGCCGGTCGATCTCGATCCATGATCGTTCTCGACACAAATGTCATTTCTGACCTATTGGCACCATCAACATCGCCCATGGTTGAAGCGTGGCTCGCCGCCCAGCCTCCTCTCGCCATCTTTACGACGGCAACGACGCAGGCGGAAATCCTTTACAGTCTCCGGCTGCTGCCTGCGGGCCGACGCCGAAGCGAATTGGAAGCTGCTATTCTCCCCATATTCGAAGAGGATTTCGCCGGAAGAGTTCTTCCCTTCGATAGCGAAGCCGCGGGAGCTTATTCCTTCATTGCAACATCGCGGCGTCGGGCCGGCAAGCCGATCAGCCAATTCGATGCTCAGATCGCCGCAATTGTAGCGTCGCGAGGAGCAACCCTTGCCACCCGCAATGTGTCCGATTTCCTGGATACCGGAATAACTATTGTCAATCCGTGGGACTATAAGGGCTGATCCGGTCCATCCATGCACCGCTGGAGCCGGATGATTTTAGGTCGAGTCGGCCTAAGACCTGTCGTCCGAAATCCCATGACGCTTTTCGGCATCACGCTCTAACCCCTCAAGTTGATTGCGGCGATATTGGCGGTGCCGAAGCTTGCGCCTTCGGCGACCATTTTGCGTGCAGCTTGGCAAGCATCAGATAGATGATCGGCGTGGTATAAAGCGTCAGCACCTGCGACACGACGAGGCCGCCGACGATGGTAATCCCGAGCGGGCGTCGCAGCTCCGAACCGGGGCCGGTGGCGATGATCAGCGGGATGGCGCCCATCAATGCTGCCAGCGTCGTCATCAGGATCGGCCGGAAACGCTTCAGGCACGCCTGATAGATGGCCTCTTCCGAAGACAGGCCGAGTATACGCTCGCCCTGCAGCGCGAAGTCCACCATCATGATGCCGTTCTTTTTGACGATGCCGATCAAGAGAATGATGCCGATGAAGGCGATGATCGTCAGCTCGGTACCGCTGATCGCAAGCGCCAGCAGCGCGCCGAGGCCGGCGGACGGCAGCGTCGAGATGATCGTCAGCGGATGCGCCAGGCTCTCATAGAGGATGCCGAGGACGATATAGACCGTCAGCAGTGCCGCCAGCAGCAAGAGCGGCTGGCTGCCGGAAGATTGGGTGACGCTCGCCGCATCGCCGGCGAAATCCGCATGCAGCGTATCGGGCAGATGCATGTCGAGCACCGCCTTCTGGATGGCGTCGTTCGCGACCTGCAGCGGCGTATTGAGCGCCAGATTGTAGGAGATGGTGACGGAGGGATATTGACCCTGGTGATTGACCACCAGCGGCGCCAGCGTGCGGTCGATCGACGCCACTGCGCTCAACGGCACCTGCGTACCGCCGGAGGCGGGCACGTAGAGCTTCGAAATGTCATGCGGATCGAGCGCATAGTTCGGGTCCGCCTCCAGCACGACGCGATACTGGTTGCGCTGCGTGTAGATCGTCGAGATCTGCCGCTGCGCGAAGGCATTGTTGAGCGCGGAATCGATAGACTGGATGTTGACGCCGAGCTGGGAGGCGAGACTGCGGTCGATATTGACGGTCGCCTGCAGGCCGTTGGGCTGCCTGTCGGTCGCGACATCGGTCAATCCCGGCAGGGCCTGCATCCGCTCCAGCACCTTGGGCGCCCATTCCACCAGCTCGTCGTAATTCGCGCCCCAGAGCGTGAACTGATACTGCGATTGCGACTGGCGCGCGCCGGCGCGGATATCGCCCGGCGAAAACAGGAAAGTGCTGAGGCCGGGAACAGCCATCAGCTGCTTGCGCAGCCTGTCTATGACCTCGGCCGTTGGCGCACGCTCCGATTCCGGCTTCAGCGAGATGAAAAGCTGGCCACGATTGATGGAGCTGGAAAAGCCGCCACCGCCGACGGAAGAGCCAATACCGGAAACGGCGGGATCCTTCGAAGCGATATCCGCCGCCTCCTGCTGCAGCTTGACCATGGCGGGATAGGAAATATCGGTCGCAGCCTGCGTTCCGCCCTGGATGAAGCCGGTATCGTCCTGCGGGATGAAGCCCTTCGGAACCTTGACATAGAGATAGCCGGACATGACCACGCAAGCGATGATGACGGCCACGGAAAGGAAACGGTGGTGCAGCACCGCCCGTAGCGTCCGGCCATAAAAGCCGGTAATCGCACCCAGTGTGCCCTCGACGATGCGGCCGAACAGGCCAGGCCGGGCATCGATATCGTGCTGGCGCAGGCGATGGCCGCAGATCATCGGCGTCAGCGTCAGGGACACGAGCGTCGAAACGACGATGGTAAAGCCGAGCGTCAGCGAGAAGGTCTGGAAGAAGCGGCCAACGATGCCGCCCATGAAAAATAGTGGAATGAAGGCGACAAGCAACGACAGGCTGATCGAGATGACGGTAAAGCCGATCTGCTTGGCGCCTTCGAGCGCTGCCCGCATCGGCTTCATGCCCGTTTCCAGATTGGCATAGATATTCTCGATCATGACGATGGCATCGTCGACGACGAAGCCGACGGATACGGCAAGCGCCATCAGCGAGAGATTGTCGATCGACAGCCCGAAGAGCCACATTGCGGCAAAAGTGCCGGCGAGCGAGAGGGGCACCGTCACGCCAGCGGCAAAGGTCGGCGTTGCCCGTCGCAGGAAGACGAAAACAACGGCCATGACGAGGCAAATAGTGGCAAGCAGCGTCCATTGCATATCGGTGACGCTGACATGAATCGTCGTGGTGCGGTCGGAAAGAATGGAAACATTTACGCCGGCCGGAATAAGCCGCTGCAGCTCGGGGATCAGCTGCTTGACGCCATCGACGGTGGCGATGACGTTCGCATCCGCCTGCTTGGTGATGTTAAGTAGCACGGCCGGCTTGCCGTCGTACCAGGCATCCGAGCGGCTGTTGCGCACACCCGGCTCGACGGTGGCGATATCGGAGAGGCGAACCGCGGTGCCGTCGCCGCTACGCACCACGATGCGCCCGAAGGCTTCCGGCGTCTTTAACTGGCTATTGACGGCGACGGAGAAAGCGCCGCCGGCACCGTCGATCGAGCCGAAGGGGCCGAGCACGTTGGCATTGACGATCGCCGTGCGGACGGCATCGAGCGACAGGCCCATAGCCGAAAGCCGGTCCGGGTCCAGCCGGACGCGGATGGCGGGTTGATCGGCGCCGCTCACGGTCACCCCGCCGACGCCGTCCACCTGCGAAATACGCTGCACCACCACGGTATCGGCTGCGTCATAAATGGCGCTCGGAGAGACATTATCCGACGTCAGCGCCAGAATAAGAACCGGGGCCGCCGCTGGGTTGATTTTGCGGAAGGACGGGAGAGTGGGCAGATCGCCGGGCAGGTCCGTCGCGGCCGCGTTCAACGCCGCCTGCACATCCTGCGCGGCACCATCGACGCTGCGCGAGAGATCGAATTGGACGATGATCGTGCTCGAGCCGAGCGAGCTGACCGACGTCAATTGCGTAACGCCGGCAATGGTTCCGAGGTGACGCTCCAGCGGAGCGGCCACGCTCGCCGCCATACTGGCCGGATCGGCCCCTGGGCGGCTTGAGGAAACGACGATTGTCGGCAGATCGACGGTCGGCAGGCTCGCGACCGGCAGGAAGCGATAGGCAACGATGCCGAGGATCATCAGCCCGATCGCCAGAAGCGTCGTCCCGACAGGGCGTTTGATAAACGGCTCGGAGATGTTCATCTCTCGCCACCCGCCAATTCGTTCATCTCGGCGCTCGGCATGCCACTAGTGCGGCCGACGATCTTGGCGCGCAGGCGCTCGAAGGCGAGATAGATCACCGGCGTCGTATAGAGCGTCAGGAGTTGTGACAACACGAGACCGCCGATGATGGTGATCCCAAGCGGAATACGCAGCTCCGCCCCCGTACCCTGGGCCAGCGCCAGCGGCAAAGCGCCGAAGAGGGCTGCGAGCGTCGTCATCATGATCGGCCGGAAACGCAGGATCGAGGCTTTCAGAATGGCTTCGCGCGGCTCCAGGCCTTCCTTGCGCTCCGCCTCCAACGCGAAGTCGATCATCATGATCGCATTCTTCTTGACGATACCCATCAGGAGCACGATGCCGATGAGCGCGATGATCGACAGATCCTGCCCGAACAGCATCAGCGCCAGCAGCGCGCCGACACCGGCCGAAGGCAGCGTCGAGAGGATGGTCACCGGATGCACGGCGCTCTCATAGAGCAGGCCGAGCACGATATAGATCGTCACGACTGCCGCCAGGATCAGCCAGGGTTCACCCGCAAGCGAGGATGCAAATTCTTCGGCATCGCCCGAATATTTGCGCTGGATATTATCGGGCATCTCGATATCTCGCTCCGCCGCCTTGATCTCGGCGACGGCATCGCTGAGCGAGGCACCCTTGGCGAGATCGAAGCTGAGCGTCACGGCCGGGAACTGCTCATCATGGCTGATGACCAGTGGCGCGGTCGTGAAACTCGCCGTCGTGAAGGCGTTGAGCGGCACCTGCGTGTCGCTGGCGCCGGCGACATAGAGTTTATCGAGAGATTTCGGATCCGACTGATATAGCGGTGCCGCCTCCAGAATGACGCGATACTGATTGGCCTGGCCGTAGATTGTCGCGATCTGCCGCTGGCCGAAGGCATCATTCAAAGTATCGCTGACGGCCTGCATGGACACGCCGAGCCGCGAGGCGGTCTCGCGATTGACATCGACGAAGATGCGCCCGCCGCCCATCTCCACTTCGGAGGCGACATCCGTCAGCTTCGGGCTTTCCTGCAGCCGCTGGACAAGCTTCTGCGCCCAGTCGACCACCGTATTCGTGTCCGTGCCCGTCAGGGTATATTGGTAGGGCGCACGGCTGGCCCTTGTGCTGATCGAGATGTCGCGCACGCTCTGGAAGGTGACATGGATGCCGGGCAAGCCCGTCACCTCGCCGCGCATCCTCTCGATGATCTGATCGGCGGACGCGTTACGCTCACTTCGCGGCTTCAGCACGAGACTGAGATTGCCGGTATTGAGCGTCAGATTGCTGGCGCTGGCGCCTATGACGGCAACGACCCCGGCGACATCCGGATCCTTGCGCAGCCGGTCGGTCACATCAGCCTGGATCTGCTTCATGGTTTCGAAGGAGGTCGTCGGCTCGGCTTCGATGACGGCGGTGATGAGGCCCGTATCCTGGGCCGGTAAGAAGCCTTTGGGGATGACGACATAAAGCGCGACCGTCGCAGCCAGCGTCACCACCGTCACCAGCAGCATGAGACGGCTGCGATCCACGGCCCAGACAAGGCTGCGCCGATAGCCTTCAACCATCCAGTCGGTGAAACGGTCGGCACCGGCCAGAAAGCCGCCCTGATGCTCTTTTGGCTTGCGCAGGATGCGCGCGCACATCATCGGCGTGAGCGTCAGCGAGACCACGGCCGACACGACGACGGCAATGGTGAGCGTCAGCGCGAATTCGCGGAACATGCGCCCGACGATGCCAGTCATGAACAGCAGTGGAATGAAGACCGCAACCAGCGAGACGGTCAGCGAAATAATCGTGAAGCCGATTTCGCCGGCGCCCTTCAGCGCCGCCTGCATCGGGTTCTCGCCCTCTTCGATATGACGCGCGATGTTCTCGATCATTACGATGGCGTCGTCGACGACGAAGCCGGTGCCGATGGTCAGCGCCATCAGCGAGAGATTGTCGAGACTGAAGCCGGCGAACCACATGACGCCGAAAGTGGCAATCAACGAGAGCGGCAGCGCGACACCAGCAATGAAGGTCGCCGTCATCGTCCGCAGGAAGAGCAAGACGACGAGGATGACGAGACCGATACTGATGACCAGCGTCCATTGCACATCATGGATCGAAGCCCGAATGGTCTCGGTGCGATCATTGACGATATCAAGGGAGACGCCGGCCGGCATCGCCTGCTTCAGCTTTGGGATCTGCTTCAGCACATTCTCGACCGTCTGGATGACGTTGGCGCCCGGCTGACGCATGATATCGAGAATGACGGCGGGCTGGCCCTGATACCAGGCGCCGACACGGTTGTTTTCCAGTCCTTCGACGACGGTTGCGACGTCCTTCAATTGCACCGGCGCGCTGTTGCGGTAGGCAACGATGACCGATTTATAGACGTTCGGATCGACGATCTGGTCGTTGGCGGCAAGCGTGAAGCTTTGCTGCGTGCCGTCGAGCGAACCCTTCGCACCGGCAACGCTGGCATTGGTGATCGCCGTACGGATGTCCTCCAGGGCAAGTCCATAGGAGGCAAGACGCGGCAGATCCGCCTGGATGCGGATGGCAGGCTTGACGCCGCCCTGGATATTGACGTCGCCGACCCCCGACACTTCGCTCAGGCGCTGCGCCATCATGGTATCGGCAAAATCGCTGAGCTCGCGGATCGAATAGCTGTTGGAGCGCAGCGCCAGCGTCACGATCGGCGTATCGGCCGGGTTCACTTTCGAATAGGTCGGAGGATAGGGAAGCGTGCGCGGCAGGGTGGAGCCGGCGGCATTGATGGCCGCCTGCACATCCTGCGCCGCGCCATCGATATCGCGGCCAAGATCGAATTGCAGCGTGATCTGGCTGATGCCGAAGGCGCTTGATGAGGTCATCGAAGCCAGCGATGGGATCTGGCCGAGCGGCCGCTCCAGCGGCGCCGTCACCAGCGCCGCCATCGTATCGGGATCGGCTCCCGGAAGCTGCGTCGTCACCTGGATCGTCGGAAAATCCACCTGCGGCAGCGGCGCGACCGGCAGGAAGAGAAAGCCGAGAATGCCGCCCAACAGTACCGCTACCCCGAGAAGCGAGGTGGCGATCGGTCGGGAGATGAAGAGCGACGAGACGTTCATTGTTGCTGCGTCGGCGTAGCGGAGGAATTGTTGGAGGCCGAGCCGCCGCCCGTATCCGCACCCTGTTCGCCAGCGGCGCCAGGCTGACCATCCTGGCCGCGATGGCCATTATGACCGCCAGCACCGCCCTGCCCACCTTGACCACCCTGGCCATTGTGGCGGCGATGCGGACGTTCGCCCGCATTTGCGGTGCCTGGAGCAGCATTCTGTTGGTCGTTCTCTGCAACAGGCTGCCCGTTATTGTCGGTTGACGGAGCAGCCGGCGACGCCTGATCCGGATTGGCCGAAATCTGCACCTTCGACCCATTCTGAAGCCGCGCGAAACCAGTCGTCACCACTTTGTCGCCGGGCGTCACGCCATCGGCGATGACCGCAAGCGTATCGTCCTGCTGGCGCACCTTCACCGGCTTCATCGCAACAGTCTGATCCTGGCCGATGATATAGACGAAGGTGCCGTTCGGTCCGCGCTGCACGGCGCCGCTCGGAATGACGGTAACGCCCTTCAGCGTCTCCACAAGCAGGCGGGCATTGACGAAGGCGCCGGGCCACAGCGCCAGCTTGTCGTTGGGGAAATTCGCCTTCAGCTTGACCGTGCCGGTGGTGGGATCGACCTGATTGTCGACCACTCCAAGCGAACCATTGTCGACTACCGTCTCGCCATCGTTGCCCAAAGCCTGAACGGAAAGCGTTCCGGCCGCACTTGCCGCATTGACGCGGGCAAGCTGTTGCTGCGGAATGGAAAACAGCACGGAGATCGGCTTGATCTGCGAGAGCGTCACGATGCCGGTCGCATCCGAGGAGCTGACGAGATTGCCGACGTCGACGTTGCGGATGCCGGTGCGCCCGTCGAAGGCTGCCCTGATCGTCGTATAATCGAGCGTTGCCTGCGCGCTCTCGATGGCAGCCACATCCGCCTGGACCTGTGCGGTATATTGCGCCACCAACGAGGTCTGCGTATCGACCTGTTGCTGCGTGCCGGATGCGCTCTTCACCATCATCTGGTAGCGGGCTAGATCGCGCTGGGCACCCGCGAGCAGAGCTTCGTCCTGCGCCTTCTTGGCAATCGCCTGGTCGAGCTGCGCCTTATAGACGGAATCGTCGATGCGGGCGATGACGTCGCCCTTCTTGATGTCCTGGCCCTCGACGAAATTGATTTCGACAATTCGTCCGCTGACCTGCGGGCGCACCGTCACTGTATTCAGCGCCTTCACCGATCCAACGCCGTTGATGTAGACGGGGACATCGGCGGTCGTCGCATTGGCAGCAAGTACGGGAACCGGTCCGCCGAACTGCGACATGCCGCGCCGTCTGCCGCTGCCGCCGCCCTGCCCCTGGCCGCCGCGGCGCTCACCCTGGGCTTGCTCGCCTGGCGCAGCCGCGCTCTGATAGCCGAGCAGCTTCTCTGCCGGCCCAAGCCAACGATCGCGGATCGCATAGGCGCCGTACCCAACCACGCCAATCACAGCCAACCACACGACGACCCGAAACGTCCGAGCCATTCACGCACCTTCCTTCAAAGCTCGGGGTGATCGACGATCCCCCGATATTCATGGCGCGACCTTAGCTTGCATCGCGCCGCTTAGGAATTTGGTATGGCCATTAAATTTTGTCCATTTTAGCGCCACTTAGCGTAACAAACTGTAACATTGGACGAAAAACTAGGGTTGTGGTTGCAAGGTGGATGCGTCTACCCGCACAAGCCGCTGCAGCGCCTCAAAGCACGCCCCAGCCACGGTAGCGACCACGGCCTGTCATCTCGCGCAGGCCGAGTTCGGCCACCAGATTGAGCGCACCTCTGGAGGTGACGCCGACATGACGCGCGATCATCTTCGCCGAAACGATGGGCCGCGACAGCACGATATCGATGACTTCGGGCAAGCTGCTGTTGGACCGCCGATCCTTGAGCCGGAGCTCCATCTGCAGCCGGGCAAGCGAAAGGCGATCGAGCTCCTTCAGACCTGAATCGGCCGAAAGTGCCATGGCTTCGAGAAAGGCTGTCAGCCGCGTGGTGCGATCTGGCGCACGCCGGCGGTCGTGACGGACGGCTTTCAGGCCGACATTCAGGCAAAAGAGATGGGATGTGACCTTGCCCCGGCTGCGCAGATAGGCGCTGACCAGCAAGCCGCCGAGCCAATGCTGCCGCCGCAGTGGCTCTATTCGCTCCCAGGCATCGAAAAGCACCGCCGCGCCGAGAGCGGACGGCAGCAGATCCGCCTCGCGAATGACAGCGCGCCAGCTCTCCAGCCGCTCATCCTCATCCCAATCCTCATCACGGATGAGTGCAAGGGGATCGTCAACGTCAACGGTCGGCTGCCGAGCTTCCGGAACGCCGCCATTCAGGATCTTGTCGGATCGGGCGAGGATCGCGTCGATCTCGGCGAAATCAACGCCGAAATCGTCTTCCCCATCCACCAGCTCGTCCGGCTCCATGGCCGGGGCAGGCGTCGAACGCGGCGCAATGATGTCTTCGGCTTCGCCGACGTCACCGCGCAGGACGGCAAGACCCGCCGCCTCCAGGCCCCAGGAAGGATCGGCGGTCCAAAGGCGGCGCCTGCTACGCAGCACCGCATGGGCGATGGTCAACTCGTGCGTCGGTGTGCGCGTATCCATGCGCGCATCATGCAGGACGAGATCCTCCACATGCACGAGTTCGCCGCCGACCCAGAGCGCACCAGCGGCATCGAAAAAGTGCCCCCGTTCGCGAAAACCATCCGCCACCGCATGCCTCAACACACGCTCATCCAGCCGCGCCAACATATCCTCCGCCTTGACGATGGCAGGCAGAAGCGTGGCAAGTTGCAGCGTGGTCAGATCATATCGCATTGGAATCACATCATTGCATCGATCTAACGGAACTTATCATCGCCGTCCGCGGCGAGATAGGAAGGCAACCCTGTGAACTGTGGATGGCAATCACTATTTTTCTTGACCTTCCAGCGATGGGAAGGTTCATAAGGCTTTCCGACGCCCTTTCGGGCAAAGGAGTAAGACATGGCACAGCACAACGAGCACGATCACGGCCATCATGGCCACGGTCATCACCATCATCATGATGCCGACATTCAGGATGTGGTGATCCGCGATCCCGTCTGCGGCATGACCGTCGATCCCGATGCTGGCAAGCCATCGCTGGATTATCGCGGCCGTACTTTCCACTTCTGCAGTGACGGTTGCCGTACAAAGTTCCAGGCTGCACCGGAAAACTACTTCACGGCGAAAGACCCGGTCTGCGGCATGCCGGTGGACCGTGCCACCGCCCGCCACTTCCTAAAGCACGAGGGCGAAAAATTCTATTTCTGCTCGGCCAGTTGCAAGGCAAAGTTCGAGGCAAATCCAGCCTCCTATCTCGACGGTAACAAACCGGCGCCAAAGCCGGTGCCGAAGGGCACGCTCTATACCTGCCCGATGCACCCCGAGGTCATCAGCGACCATCCCGGCGACTGCCCGAAATGCGGCATGGCGCTGGAGCCGATGGGTGTTCCCGCCGCCGATCACGGCCCGAACCCGGAGCTTGCCGATTTCACTCGCCGGTTCTGGATCAGCGCCGCCCTATCACTGCCGCTGCTTGTTATCAGCATGGGTCCGATGATCGGCTTGCCCATTCGCGACTGGATCGGCGAACCTCTTGCCACATGGGTCGAACTTCTGCTCGCGACGCCGGTCGTGCTTTGGGCGGCGCTGCCCTTCTTCCGCCGCGCCTGGAATTCGCTCGTCAATCGCAGCCCCAATATGTGGACGCTGATCGGTCTCGGCGTCGGCACCGCCTATCTCTATAGCGTCATCGCCACGCTCGCCCCCGGCCTGTTTCCCATGAGCTTCCGAGGCCATGGTGAGAGCGTCCCCGTCTATTTCGAGGCGGCTTCCGTCATCGTCGCATTGGTCTTCGTCGGCCAGGTACTCGAGCTGAAGGCCCGCGAACGCACCGGCTCGGCCATTCGCGCGCTTCTCGATCTCGCCCCGAAAACAGCACGGCGCATCGGCGCCGATGGCAGCGAAACCGATGTGCCTGTCGACGAAATCCAGGCCGGCGACCGGCTACGCGTGCGCCCCGGCGAGCGCGTCCCTGTGGATGGCTCCGTCATCGAAGGGCAATCAACTGTCGACGAATCGATGATTACGGGCGAACCTCTGCCAGTCGAAAAGGCCACGGGCGACGCCGTGACCGGCGGCACCATCAACAGGAACGGCGGACTCATCATGCAAGCCGAAAAGGTCGGCGCCGAGACCACCCTCTCGCGCATCGTCGAGCTTGTCGCCAAGGCGCAGCGCTCGCGCGCGCCGATCCAGACGATGGTCGATCGCGTCTCCGCCGTTTTCGTGCCGGCTGTGGTCGCGGCCGCCATTATCGCCTTCGCCGTCTGGGCCTTTGTCGGGCCGGAGCCGAGGCTGGCGCATGCGCTGCTTGCCGCCGTCGCCGTGCTGATCATCGCCTGCCCCTGTGCGCTGGGGCTGGCAACGCCTATGTCGATCATGATCGCCACGGGCCGAGGCGCACATGAGGGCGTACTCGTGCGCGATGCCGAGGCGCTGGAACGCTTCGCCAAGGTGGACACGCTGATCGTCGACAAGACAGGCACGCTGACCGAGGGCAAGCCGAATCTGACCGACATCGTCCCCGCGACAGGCACAGACGAGGCCCGCCTGCTCTCGCTTGCTGCCAGCCTGGAGCGCGGCTCAGAACACCCGCTTGCCGAAGCGATCGTCGCCGGCGCCGAGGAGCGCAAGGCGCGATTCGTCGAGATCTCCGGCTTTGCGGCGGTGACAGGCAAAGGCGTCGAGGGCCACACCGGCGAAGCCGCGATCGCCCTCGGCAACGCGGCGATGATGTCCGATCTTGGCGTCTCGATCGAGGCCTTGAAGGCCGAGACGGAGCGCTTGCGCGGCGAAGGCAAGACCGTCATGTTCGTCGCCATCGACAGGAAGCTTGCCGGCCTCGTCGCCGTCGCCGACCGGATCAAGCCGACCACGGCCGCCGCCATCAAGGCGCTGCATGAGAGCGGCCTGACCATCGTCATGGCAACCGGCGACAACGGCAAGACCGCCGCTGCCGTCGCGAAGCAGCTCGGCATCGACGAAGTACGCGCCGACATGCTGCCGGAAGGCAAGAAGGCACTGATCGACGAACTACGCGCCAAAGGCCGCATCGTTGCCATGGCCGGCGACGGCGTCAACGACGCTCCCGCGCTTGCATCAGCCGATGTTGGCATCGCCATGGGCACGGGCGCCGACGTCGCCATGGAAAGCGCCGGCATCACGCTGGTGAAGGGCGATCTCAACGGCATCGTGCGGGCGCGCCACCTCTCGGAAGCGACCATCCGCAACATCAAGCAGAACCTTGCCTTCGCCTTTGGCTACAATGCGCTCGGCGTGCCGCTCGCAGCCGGCGTGCTCTATCCGGTCTTCGGCCTGCTTCTGTCGCCGATGATCGCTGCAGCGGCGATGAGTCTGTCCTCGGTCTCGGTGATCGCCAACGCACTCCGGCTGCGGTTGGTGAAATGAGGACATCGACCGCGTTTGTTCGCCTTCTCCGCACCCACGCGGCCCCTCACTCCTGCCCTCTCCCCGCCAGCGGGGAGAGGGGGCTTTGATCTAATAGCCTACGATCTGCCTGCAAATTCGCCGTCTGGCGCGGTCGTCCCTTCTCCCCGCCAAGCGGGGAGAAGGCTAGGATGAGGGGCATACTCGCAGGCGCGGCATCGGCAGATGCACCTGACTTGCCCGAATTCGCTTACCCAACCCGCTCCACAGCAATCGCCGTTGCCTCGCCGCCGCCGATGCAAAGGGCTGCGACGCCCTTCCTTGCACCCTGACGCTCGAGCGCATGCAGCAGCGTCACGATCAGCCGCGCACCGGTCGCACCGATGGGATGGCCGAGCGCGCAGGCGCCACCGTTGACATTGAGACGATCGCGAGCAATGCCGAGCTCCTTGGCAGCTGCCATGGCGACAACGGCGAAGGCCTCGTTGATCTCGAAGAGATCGACATCGCCGATCTTCCATCCGGTCTTATCGAGCAGCTTGCGGATCGCCGGGATCGGCGCGGTGGTGTACCAGGCCGGCTCCTGGGAATGCGTCGCATGCGCCTTGATCTCGGCAAGAATGGGCAATCCCTCGCGCTCGGCAACCGAGCGGCGTGTCAGGATAAGCGCGGCCGCACCATCGGCATTGGCTGAGGCGCTGGCCGCCGTAATCGTGCCATCCTTGCGGAAGGCGGGCTTCAGTGTCGGGATTTTTTCCGGCGAGACCTTTTGCGGATGCTCGTCCTTGGCAATGGTAATGGGGCCGCCCTTCGCCATGATGGAAACCGGGGTGATTTCGGCTTCGAAGGCGCCGTTCTCCGTTGCGGCACGGGCGCGCGATAAGGTCTCGACCGCATAAGCATCCTGATCGTCGCGGCTAAACTGATAGGCCTCAACCGCCAGCTCGCCGAAATCGCCCATGGAACGGCCCTTCTCGTAGGCGTCCTCGAGCCCGTCGAGCATCATGTGATCGAAGATGCGGTCATGGCCCATGCGATAGCCGCCGCGAGCCTTGGCCAGCAGATACGGCGCATTCGACATGGATTCCATGCCGCCGGCAACGGCGATCGAGACCGAACCAGCGAGAAGTAGGTCATGCGCCAGCATGGTGGCCTTCATGCCGGAACCGCAGACCTTGTTGATCGTGGTGGCGCCGACGGCATCCGGCAGGCCGGCCCCGCGCGCAGCCTGTCGGGCCGGCGCCTGTCCCTGCCCCGCAGGCAGGACGCAGCCAAACAGAACTTCATCCACTTTCTCCGCCGAAAGACCGGCACGCCTCAGCGCCGCGCGGATGACATGCGCGCCAAGCTCGTGCGCCTGCAAGGGCGAGAGATCTCCCTGGAAACGGCCCAGCGGCGTGCGGGTAGCGGAAACGATGACGATGGGATCGGTAGCGGACATGACATCTCCTCACGGACAGCAAACCATATCTTCGGACCATTCCTATCACGTTAGATGATGATCGTCATCTAAATATCGCAGAAAGTAGGATACAGCCAACGGCGCACATGATTGCCTTCCTCGCGCAGAGAGCTTAAGGATATCCATAGAATTTAAAGGGATATTCCATGCCGCTTTACATCAAGGACGATGCCATTGATCGATTGGCGCGGCGCTATCAGGCGCTGACCAAGGCCACGACCAAGACGGAAGCCGTGCGGCTTGCCTTGCAGAAGGCGCTGGATGAGGAGCTGACCAAGCCGGCGCTTGCCGACGTCGCGGTCACTTTCTGCCGCAATCTCAAACAGAAGGCCACCGCCAAAAGCGAAAGCGCCGGCATAGCGGAAGAGATTTGATGTTTATCGACGCTTCAGTGCTGTCGGCGATGATGACCGACGAGGAGGAGGCGCGTGCCTTCGCCATCCGCATGCAGCCGGCAACAGCGCGAATGACTTCGCCGCTTGTCGCGGCGAATGCCGCAATCCTTGTCTCCGATACTTTGGGATTGTCGCCGACCGAGGCCGGCGAAGCTGTCCGCACGTTTCTGCAGCTTATGAACGTTCAGCTGCTTGCTGTGCCGCCCCGCGCCGCCACCTTGGCGACGGAGGCCTACGAGCGCTATGGCCAAGGCGACCATATGGCGCGCCTCAGCCTTGACGATTGCATGACCTATGCCTGCGCTCGCTATTATCGCCAGCCGCTATTGTCGAAAAGCGACCGGTTCAAGCAGACGGATATCGAGCTGGCTTAAGACCAGCTCGAGCCATCACGCCGTTACGGGCAAAGCGAAGCGGAGCCTGCACTATAGGTGCTCGAACGAGCGCCGACGGAGTTAGGGGCAGCAGCGCATTGCAGGCGGGAAATGGAGTCGCCGGCGCGGATCGGACCTGTCACCGACGGATCGGTGTTGATGGTGCCGTCCGGGAGAATTGCGTCCTTGGAATGGTCGACATTGCCAACATCGGCCTGGAACGCCTCGACATTGACGCGCTTGGGATGATGCTTGTGAGCCTGCTCCGCCATGGCGGCGCTGGACATGCCGAGGACGAGAGCGGAGATGGCGAGGGTTCTGAGCAGCATGGGACTGCCTCCTGTGGGAGTTGACGCGGATTGCATATGGGAACTGGCAGCCCACATTACAGCGGCTTGCCTGTCAATATCGTTAAGAATTTGAAGGTTTTGATCAGGTCTTCACTTTATGGCGGGATACCTCTGCACCGGCATCGTGCGGCAGGCTGATAAAACGCAATGCGGAGATGCCACCGATAAGGCCAACGATGAGGAAAGCCCAGCGAAAATCGACAAGCGAAAGCGTTTCCCCACCATGAATCGTGCGCGAGAGATTGAGAACCGCAGCAGCGACGGCAACGCCAAGCAGCAGTGAAACCTGCTGCAGCATGCTCGACAATGTGGAGGCGGAGCTGCGCTGCGCGGCATGGATATCGGCAAACCCCAGCGTATTCAGCGCCGTGAAATTCATCGACCGCGAAAGCCCGGCGATGAATAGCAGACAATATATCAATAACTCCGGCGTCGACGGAGACAGAAACGCGCATCCGGCAATGCTGGCCGACGAGATCAGACCGTTGACCACGAGCACGTTGCGGAAGCCGAAGATTCTCAACATCTGCGTGGTGATCGCCTTCATGCCGAGATTGCCGGCGAAATAGAAGAGCAGATAGGTGCCGGCATCGATCGCCGTGCGCCCGAAGCCGACCTGGAAGAGCAGCGGGATCAGGAACGGCGTGGCGTTGATCGCCACACGGCTCGCCGTGCCGGCCGAAAGCGTCGACATGGCGAAGGTCTGCACCTTGAAGGCGGAGAGATCGAGCAAGGGCGCATCAACCGTCATAAAATGCCGGGTGGCGATGATGGAAAACACCACGCCTGCAGCGATCAACCCTATGCTGGGCGCCAGCCCCGTCGTGCCCTGCACCACGAATTCAAGGCCGGCAAGCAAGAATGTCAGCCCTGCCGCCGATTGCAGGAAGCCGACGAAATCGAGGCGGGCGACCTTTTCCTCCCGCTGATCCGGCACGAAGCGCAGGACGAGACCCAGACCGATAATGCCGATGGGGATATTGATCAGGAAGTTCCAATGCCAGCTGAGATAGGTGGTGATGAAGCTGCCGAGGACGGGGCCGATGACAGGCGCCGTCAGCGCCGGCCAGGTGATCATCGACATCGCATGCACCAGATCGGACTTGCGCGCGTTTTTCAGCACGATGATGCGGCCGACCGGCGTCATCAGCGCGCTGCCGACACCCTGCACGGCGCGGGCAATGATGAACTCGGTCAAATTCCCCGAAAGACCGCAGAACAGCGATGCCACGGTGAAGATGGTGATCGACGCCAGGAACACCCGCCGTGCACCATAGCGATCGCCGGCCCAGCCGGCCAGCGGCACGAAGGCGGCCATGGTGAGAAGATAGACCGTGATGCCGATGCTCATCGACACCGGCTCGACTCCAAAAGTTGTCGCCATCTGCGGCAGCGAGGTGGTGACAATGGTGCCGTCCAGGATCTGCATGAAGAAGGAGACGGCGACGACGAAGGCGATGATGCGGGACTGCCGGCCGAAACTTGCTTCGGAAGGCTCTTCTATGGTCCTGGCAACGGTCATGAGATGAAATTTCGGATATTGGCGTTCAAGGAAGCCGAGTACTCCCGGCAACAATCATACGATCATTGAATACGCCCATCATGGCGGCTTGCAAAGCCACAAACCCAGACGTCGCCATCAAAAATTGCCACGGTGACATAAGAACCGCGATTCGGGAGGGCCAGTGCAGGGTACTCACCCGCAAAGCGCCGAGAGCGTCAATCGTCCGAGTAACGCTGCTCCCGCCAGGGATCGCCATACATGTGATAGCCGTTCTTCTCCCAGAAGCCGGCCCTGTCGGCACCGATGAGCTCGATGCGGTTCAGCCACTTGGCGCTCTTCCAGAAGTAAAGATGCGGCACGACGAGACGCATCGGGCCGCCATGCTCGCCGGTCAGCGGCTGGCCCTCCCAGGCGGTGGCCAGAATCGCATCCTCAGCCGCGAAATCCGCAAGCGGCAGATTAGTAGTATAGCCGTCATAGCTCGTCAGCAGCACATGCTGCGCCTCCGCCGTCGGCATGGCGAGATCGAGGAGATCGCGTGTAGAAACCCCTTCCCAGCGATTGTCGTAGCGTGACCAGGTCGTCACGCAGTGGATATCGCTGACACGGGTGCTTTGCTCTATCGCCTGGAAAGCGGCCCAATCGAGGCTGAGTCGATTTTCCACGAAGCCGATTACATCGAGCCGCCAACTCGACAGAGAAATTTGCGGCTGCACGCCGAGATCCAGCACCGGCCAGTTCTTCACGAGATGCTGCCCCGGCGGCAGCCGCTCCGTCTCCGGCCGGCTGATACGCCCCGTCAGAAACTTGCCCTCCGCCGCCCAGCGGCGCTTGGAAGTCGTAAGCTTGCTATCGGCGGGGATCTGATCGTCGCTCATGCAGCTATCCTCTTTCTACTAGATAGAAATAGGATGACCGAGCTGGACAGGTGTCAAGTCAAGGAACGGCAGATAGCTGACTATATTACCGCGATGGCGATATGGAACAGCTGCGCCTTACCCGAGATCGAGTGCCCCCCGGCGCTGTCGTTGGAAATCAAAAGGCAATCGCCAGCATCAAGCGCCATGCCATCGATTTCGGCATTGCCGCGATGGCAAAGAACCAGATTGGTCCCGGTCTCGAAAGCGACCTCCCTATGTTCATCTATAGCAACCCGCCGCACGGAATGCGTAAAACGGCCCCGCCGCGTCATCACATTGAGATCGGTAATCGTGCCGTCGATCAGCGTCGCCGAAGTCGGCGCATCGGCAGCAAAGGGCAGCGGCTCGCTCGCCTGCGTCAGACGCTCGGGCGCGCGCCCCTCAATGAAGAGTGTCATGCCCTCACCCTCGAGAATGGATAGTGTGCGATCAATGCCGGGAAAGACCGAGAACGGCCCATCTGTGGCAACAGTCGCCATGCTGACGCGCCAGTCGAAGTCGGCAAGCCCGGCGCCGTCGGGCGAAACGGCGATCTCCACCGTTTCGCCGCCGCCGTTTTTCCAGGGCATGCGCTTGTGGTCACTGGCGCGCAGCAGCTTCATCTTAGTTCCCCAGGATGGCCGGCAGGCGCAGGCCCTGCTTCTTGGCCCAGTCGAGCGCGATGTCGTAACCGGCATCGGCGTGGCGCATGACGCCGGTCGCCGGGTCGTTCCAGAGAACGCGCTCCAGGCGCTTGGCCGCATCATCCGTGCCGTCGGCGCAGATGACCATGCCGGAGTGCTGGGAAAAGCCCATGCCGACGCCGCCGCCATGATGCAGCGATACCCAGGTGGCGCCGGACGCGGTGTTGAGCAGGGCGTTCAGGAGCGGCCAGTCGGAAACGGCATCCGAGCCGTCCTTCATGGCTTCCGTTTCCCGGTTCGGCGAGGCGACCGAGCCGGAGTCGAGATGGTCGCGGCCGATGACGACGGGCGCCTTCAGCTCGCCGTTCCTGACCATTTCGTTGAAGGCAAGTCCGAGGCGGTGGCGATCGCCGAGACCGACCCAGCAAATGCGCGCCGGCAGACCCTGGAAGGAAATGCGCTCGCGCGCCATGTCGAGCCAATTGTGCAGATGTTTGTTGTCGGGCAGCAGCTCCTTCACCTTGGCATCAGTCTTGTAGATATCTTCCGGATCACCCGAAAGGGCAGCCCAGCGGAAGGGGCCGATGCCGCGGCAGAAAAGCGGGCGGATATAGGCCGGCACGAAGCCCGGGAAAGCGAAGGCGTTTTCGAAACCCTCTTCCTTGGCGACCTGGCGGATGTTGTTGCCGTAGTCGAGCGTCGGCACTCCGGCATCCCAGAAGGCGACCATGGCTTCGACATGCACCTTCATAGAGGCACGGGCGGCAGCTTCGACGGCCTTCGGATCGCTCTCGCGCTTGGCCCTGTGTTCGGCGACCGTCCAGCCGATCGGCAGATAGCCGTTCAGCGGGTCGTGAGCGGAGGTCTGGTCGGTGACGATATCCGGGCGCGGGCCACCGGCCTTCATGCGCTTCACCAACTCAGGGAAGATCTCGGCGGCATTGCCGAGCAGGCCGACGGACTTGGCTTCACCAGCCTTCGTCCACTTGTCGATCAAAGCAAGCGCTTCGTCGAGCGTCTTTGCCTTCTCGTCGACATAACGGGTGCGCAGGCGGAAATCGATGCGGGTTTCGTCTGATTCGACGGCAAGGCAGCAGGCGCCGGCCATGACGGCCGCCAGCGGCTGTGCCCCGCCCATGCCGCCGAGACCACCCGTCAGGATCCACTTGCCCTTGAGATTGCCGTTATAGTGCTGGCGACCGGCTTCGACGAAGGTTTCGTAAGTGCCCTGCACGATGCCCTGCGTGCCGATATAGATCCACGAGCCGGCCGTCATCTGGCCATACATGGCAAGGCCCTTCTTATCCAGCTCGTTGAAGTGATCCCAGGTCGCCCAATGCGGCACGAGGTTGGAGTTGGCGATCAGCACGCGCGGCGCATCCTTGTGGGTGCGGAACACGGCAACCGGCTTGCCGGACTGCACCAGCAGCGTCTCGTCTTCGTTGAGCGTCTTCAGCGTCGCGGCGATACGGTCGAAGTCGTCCCAGGTGCGGGCGGCGCGGCCGATGCCGCCGTAGACGACCAGCTCGTTCGGGTTTTCCGCAACGTCCGGATCGAGATTGTTCATCAGCATGCGCAGCGGCGCTTCGGTCAGCCAGCTCTTGGCGTTGAGCTCCGGACCACGAGGCGCGCGGATTTCGCGGATATTATGGCGTGGGTTGGTCATGTCACATCTCCAAGGAGGGCAGGATGTTGGTTGAAATCGAGGCATTGAGCACGCCGGAGCCGATAAGCTCGCTGGCGGCTTTCAGGTCGTTCGCCATGTAGCGGTCCTCTTCCAGCGACGGCACGGCGGCGCGGATCGAAGCAATGGCAAGGGTCAGTTCCGGGCTGGTCGTCAGCGGCGCGCGCAGCTCGACGCCTTGGGCGGCGGTCAGCGCCTCGATGCCGATGATGCCGAAGAGGTTTTCGGTCATTTGCAGCAGGCGGCGCGCGCCATGACAGGCCATGGAAACATGGTCTTCCTGGTTGGCGGAGGTCGGGGTCGAGTCGACGGAGGCCGGATGCGACATCTGCTTGTTTTCGGACATCAGCGCCGCCGAGGTCACTTCGGCAATCATCAGGCCCGAGTTCAGGCCTGGCTTCTTGGCGAGGAAGGCCGGCAGGCCGTAGCTGAGCGCGGGATCGACGAGCAGCGCAATGCGGCGCTGTGCGATCGCGCCGATTTCGCAAACGGCGATCGCAATCTGGTCGGCAGCAAAGGCAACCGGCTCGGCATGGAAATTGCCGCCGGAAACGACAGAATTGTCAGACAGGACAAGCGGATTGTCGGTGACGGCATTGGCCTCGACTTCAAGCGTGCGGCCGACAGAGCGCAGGAGGTCGAGGCAGGCGCCATCGACCTGAGGCTGGCAGCGGATGCAATAGGGATCCTGCACACGCTCGTCGCCTTCGATATGGCTTTCGCGGATCACGGAACCGGCCAGCAGCCCGCGAAGGGCTGCGGCGGTATCGATCTGACCCTTATGGCCGCGCAGCGTATGAATATCGGGATGGAATGGGGCGGAGGAGCCCATCGCAGCATCCGTCGACATCGCGCCGGTGATGAGGGCGGCCTGGGCGGCACGATGGGCGCGGAAGAGACCCGCAAGCGCAAGACCGGTCGAGACTTGCGTACCGTTGATCAGCGCCAGCCCTTCCTTGGCGGCGAGCACGACCGGCCTCAGGCCGGCCTTTTCGAGCGCCGCCGCGCCGGAAAGCCGCTCGCCGGCATAAAAGGCTTCCCCATGCCCCATCATGACGGCGGTCATATGCGCGAGCGGCGCGAGATCGCCCGAAGCACCGACGGAACCCTTTTCGGGAATGACGGGGACGACGCCCTTTTCGAGCATGCCTTCGATCAGCCGCACCAACTCCAGCCGCACGCCGGAGGCACCGCGCCCGAGCGAAATGAGCTTCAGCGCCATGATGAGGCGAACGACGTTTTCAGGCAGCGGCTGACCGACGCCGCAGCAATGCGAGAGGATGAGATTGCGCTGGAGCGTCGCGACATCGGCGCTGTCGATCTTGATCGATGCCAGTTTGCCGAAGCCAGTGTTGATGCCGTAAACCGGCGCATTGCCGGCAGCGATTTCGGCAATACGGGCGGCCGCCTTGGCGATGTCGGCATCGAAGGACGCATCGAGCTTAGCCGGCTCACCGCTCCAATAGATCGTCGCCAGCTGCTGCAGCGAGACGGAACCCGGATGGAGAACGACAGTCATCGGTTGAACCTCTTTCCCTTAAAGACATGTGCATGGAGGGGATTGAAGCCGATGCGGTAGACCAGCTCCGCCAGGCTTTCGACATCCCAGATGGCAAAATCGGCCGACTTGCCGGCCTCGAGCGTCCCCGTTTCGCTCAGAAGACCAAGGGCACGCGCGCCTTCGCGGGTGGCGCCGGCGATGCATTCCTCGACCGTCAGGCGGAAAAGGGTGGCCGCCATGTTCATGGTCAGCAGCAGCGAGGTCAGCGGCGAAGTGCCGGGATTGGAGTCGGTCGCAATGGCGATCGAGACGCCCGCTTCACGCAGGGCCTGAACCGGCGGCTTCTGTTTCTCGTTGATGGCATAGAAGGCGCCGGGCAGCAGCACGGCAACCGTACCCGCCGCAGCCATCGCCTTGACGCCATCCTCATCGAGATATTCGACGTGATCGGCTGATAAAGCACCATAGGAGGCGGCAAGCTTGGCACCGCCGAGATTGGAAAGCTGTTCGGCATGCAGCTTCACCGGAATACCGAGCGACTTGGCAAGATCGAAGACGCGCGCGATTTCCGCCGTCGAAAAGGCGATGCCTTCGCAGAAGCCGTCGACGGCATCGACAAGACCTTCGGCATGGGCCTGGCTGAGGCCCGGCAGCACGACGTCAGTGATATAGTCGCCATTACGACCTTTATACTCCGCTGGCGCCGCATGCGCGCCGAGATACGAGGTGACGACGCGAACCGGGCGGACTGTCTCCAGCTTGCGCGCGGCCCGCAGCATCTTCAGTTCGGATTCAATGTTGAGGCCGTAACCTGACTTTACTTCGATTGTCGTTAGGCCTTCGGATAGCAGCGTATCGAGGCGCGGCAAGGCCACAGCGACAAGCTCATCCACCGACAGCGCCCGCGTTGCATTGACGGAGGAGACGATACCGCCGCCGGCACGGGCGATTTCTTCGTAGCTCGCGCCTTCCAACCGCATTTCGAATTCGCGGGCGCGATTGCCGCCATAAACGATATGCGTATGGCAATCCACGAGCCCGGGTGTCACCCAGCGCCCTTCGAGGTCGATGCTTTCGGCGCCCGATGTATCGGGCAGATCGGCTTCGCTGCCGGCAAAGACGATACGGCCGCCCTTGGTCAGGATCGCGCCCTTCTCGATAGTACCGAGCCGGGCCTCGCCCTCTTTCAAGGTTGCAAGGCGAGCGTTGCGCCAGACGCGGCTTGCCGTATCGCCGTCCTTGCCATCTTCGGAAAAATTATTCCCACCCATCAGCTTTACGCCTTTCCTCGTTGGCTCATAATGTATATACATAATCGAAAGGCTGACAAGAGGGATTTTGGACTCCATGTCCGAAAGGAAAGGGTGAGACCATGACGAGACTTCATGCACGCTCGGCACTGCTTGGCGACGGATGGCACGAGAATGTAAGGCTGACCCTCGAAGGCGGCCGCATCGCCGAGATCGCGACCGATGTCGCTCCCGAAGCCGGCGACGACAGGCAGGATGTTCTGGTTCCGGCGATGCCGAACCTGCACAGCCACGCCTTCCAGCGCGCCATGGCCGGCCTTGCCGAAGTCCGCGGCCCGGCCAATGACAGCTTCTGGAGCTGGCGCACCGTCATGTACAAATTCGCTTTGTCGATGACGCCGGACCATGTCGAGGCCGTCGCCGCACAGCTCTATATGGAAATGCTCGAAGCCGGCTTCTCCCGCGTCGGTGAATTCCACTATTTGCATCATGACAAGGATGGCAGCCATTACGCCAATATCGCCGAGCTGGCCGAGCGCATTGGCGCCGCCAGCTCAGAAACCGGCATTGCGCTGACGCTGCTGCCCGTCTTCTACGCTCATTCCGGCTTCGGCGGTGCCGCTCCCATCGACGGCCAGCGCCGCTTTATCAATTCGATCGAGAGCTTCGAAGCCCTTATGGCCGGCTGCCGCCCGGTCACGAGCCGCCTGCCTGGCGCCGAACTCGGCATCGCGCCGCACAGCCTGCGGGCCGTGACACCGGAAGAGCTGGCAAAGCTCGTGCCGATCGCCGGCGATGGGCCGATCCACATCCATGTCGCCGAGCAGGTGAAAGAAGTGGAGGATTGCATCGCCTGGTCGGGTGCCCGGCCGGTGCAATGGCTGCTCGACAATGCGCCCGTCAATGAGCGCTGGTGCCTGATCCATGCCACGCACATGACCGAGGATGAGACGCGGCGCATGGCTAGAAGCGGCGCGATCGCCGGCCTTTGCCCGATCACCGAAGCCAATCTCGGCGATGGCGTGTTCCCGGCACCGCTATTCTTGGAGGAAGGCGGCCACTACGGCGTCGGTTCCGATTCCAATATTCTCATCTCCGTGCCGGAGGAGTTGCGGCAGCTCGAATATTCGCAGCGCCTGGCGCTACGCGCCCGCAACGTCATTGCCACGACGGGCGGTTCGACCGCCCGCATGCTGTTCGACGGCACTCTGGCGGGCGGTGGCGCGGCTCTCAAGGCACCGGCCGGCCTCGCCGTCGGTAATCACGCCGATATCGTTTCGCTCGATGTAAGTGCGGTACCCTATCTCTCCGGCGACCGTATTCTCGATCACTGGACCTTCGCCGGCGGCGTCACCGTGGACGGCGTGTGGGCCCTGGGTAAAAAGCAGGTGGACGGGGGCCGACATCTGAGGAGAGAGGCAATCACCACGCGATTCCGCAAGGCGATGGCTGAACTTATCGGTTAAAAACCGCTTTTCCTCCCATCGATTGACCCCTAAATAACTTGCGGGAAATCCCATGTCTCACACGGAACAGATGGGTGGCATGACCACGAGCAAAGAGGCGACCCTCCATCAGCGCATCTTGAGCGATATCGAAGGCCGGATCGTTTCCGGCGCCTGGCCTCCAGGGCATCGCATCCCGTTCGAGATGGACCTGGCGGAGCAGTATGACTGCTCGCGCATGACGGTAAACAAGGTGCTGACCCAGCTTGCGCGTGCCGGCTTGATCGAGCGGCGAAAGCGCTCGGGCAGCTTCGTCACGCATCCGCAGGCACAATCCGCCGTGCTTGAGATTCACGACATCAAGTCCGAGGTCCTGTCACTCAATCTGCCCTACTCGCACAGGCTGATAAAGCGTGCCGAGCGGCGTGGGCGGCCGGAGGACGCGCGCAGGCTGCAGTTCGTCGGCTCTATCCCGGTGATAGAGATCACCTGCATCCACTATGCCGGTCCGCGCCCCTTCTGCCTGGAAAATCGCGTCATCAATCTCGACGCGGTGCCGGAAGCGGCGAAGGCAGACTTCGAAACGCTGCCGCCAGGCCCCTGGCTCCTCAACCAGGTGCCGTGGAGCACCGCCGAACATCAGATCCGTGCCATATCGGCCGAAGGCGACGCCGCCGCCAATCTCGATATCCAGAAGGGTGCGGCATGCCTCGTCGTCGAACGGCGCACCTGGAGCGCCGCCGGTCCGATAACCCATGTCCGCCTCACCTATCCCGGTGATCGTCACAGCCTTGTGGCGCGCTTTACGCCCGCAAGCTGACCATTCCCGGCGCCAACTTAGGGGCGCTGCGGCGACTCTGTCGGCGGCGGAATGAGGCTATCGGATTGCCGGACAGGCTGGGCAGGATCGACCAGCAGGATACTGAGCGCAATCAGAACCAGTGCCAGAATCAGGAGGATTCCGATCAAAAGCGGACGAATCGCGGTCATTTCGTTCTCCAATCTCCCCAGCCCAGCGACAAGCGCGATAGGGAATTCGAGATAACCAGCGCAGTCTAACGGTAAACGTTAAGCAATGCTTGATGTTCTGCGAAAAAATGGGCTTTTTCCAGGAATTTCTGCCCGCGCCGAACGGGATAGCAATCTCACGCTTGTTTGAATGGCGGGTGATGGAAGCGGCGCATAGGATCGCGATGTAGATGGCTTCGAAGCCGCCCCGCGGCTTCCGTCGACCAATTCCAACCTTCTTACCAAGCACGACCGGCGCATCGCGCGGCCGATATTTCAAGGGAGACCCCACCCATGGATCGCAAACGTCTGATCGCGGCTGCGCTGATGCTCTCCGTCCCCATGCTTGCCGCGTTGCAAAGCGCCGAGGCTGCCGAGCGTGTAAGGGTGCGTGGCACCGTGGAAAGCCTCGATGGCGACACGCTCAAGGTCAAGTCCCGCGACGGCAAGGACGTGACAGTCGCGCTGAGATCCGGCTGGAACGTCGGCGGCGTCGTCAAGGCCGCCGTCAGCGACATCAAGCCCGGCGACTTCGTCGGCATCGCCTCGCAGCCGACCGACAGCGGCATCAATGGCGCGATCGAAGTCGTCATCTTCCCGGCCTCGATGAAGGGAACCGGCGAAGGCGATCGCCCCTGGGATTCAGCGCCGAACAGCTCGATGACCAACGCCACGGTCGCCAATGCCGTGACGTCCGTCAGCGGCCCGACATTGACCCTCACCTACAAGGGCGGCGAACGCAAGATCAAGATTCCGGATGGCACGCCCGTAGTAACACTGACATCGGCAACGAAAGCAGATCTGAAGCCCGGTGCCGGCGTCTTCATCACCGGCGAGCAAACCGGCGAAACCACCGTCTCCGCCGACCGGGTTGCCGTCGGCCTCAACGGCACCGTGCCGCCGATGTGATCGCTCCGATCCAGTAACTCCTTTTCCCTTGTCGATGTCGGCGAACGACTGATACGCCGTGTCGTCGGCTCGACGCCATATGACGACGGCCGATAGTTATTCGCCGACATGCAGCATGGCCTCGGCCAACGAAATGTCCGACTTGATCTCCCGCGTCGACATCGACGTCACGGTATGCCGGACGCCCGGCAGCCGGTTGAGCTCCTGCCGAAGCAACCGGTCGAGCGCCGCCATATCGGTCGCCAGAATATGCAGGAGATAATCCGCCTCGCCCGTTGTCGCATGACAGCGCCAGATCAGCGGATGGCGGCGTACGGCGGCTTCGAAGGCATCGAAGCGCTCGACATCGATCGACACCTGCACGAAAGCCTCCAGCCCGAAGCCGAGCTTGGCCGGGTCGAGAAGCGTCCTGTATCCCCGGATCATACCCGCTTCCTCCAGCGCTTTTACGCGCTTCCAGCATGGCGTCTTGCTGAGACCGGCCAGATCGGCAAGCGCAGCAAAGGAGAGGCGGGCATCAGCCTCCAGCGCGGTAATGATCTTACGATCTACGGCATCTAACTCCATCGTTCTCTCCATAGCCACAAAGATGATCGATCGTACTCTATTTTTTCCAAAATGGATGACAAATAGGAACAATGTTCAAGCTGAATTTCGTATCCTTGAAAGCGAGCAAATATGCTGGACGGCCGAAGGCCGGAACAAAGGGGACGAAGATGCAGAAGAAAGACTATTACGCGCGCATCGAGGCGCCCGAAATGCGCGACTACGGCGTCTACCTACAGTGCGACAAGCTGCTCGCCTGTCAAAAGCCGTTGAACGGCATGGTCAACGGCGACGAACTGCAGTTCCAGATCGTCCATCAGGTCGAAGAACTCTGGATGAAGCTGATGGCCTATACGCTGGTCGATGTCATCGGCTTCATGGAGGAGCGCAACACGCATCGCGTCGTGACCCTTATGGGCCGCGTGCACCGGATCATGCGCATGATGACGACCCAGCTCGATCTTCTGGAAACCATGTCCCCGAAGGAATATCAGCAGATCCGCCTGCAGCTCGGCAATGGCAGCGGCCAGGAATCGCCCGGCTTCGGGTTTCTGCTGCGCATGCCACCGGATCTCTGGCACGCCTTCAAGGCGAACTATCTCGATGCCGCCGGCCTGACGGTCGCGGATATCTATGACGATAAATACGATCACGGCGACAGCTACGTGGTGGCCGAAGCGCTGGTCGAGTATGACGAACTGTTCCAGAAATTCCGCGCCAATCACATCTATCTGATTCAGCGCTCCATCGGCCTCGGCTCTAAATCGTTGAAAGGTCGTCCCGTGGAGCTGCTACAGGCCGGCACGCGCCATCGCTTCTTCCCCGATCTGTGGGATATTCGCCACGAAATGACCGATCGCTGGGGTGGCCAATATGGCGTCGTCCGCGATTCCATTTCCAAGCACGACGCGGCCGAATAGGTTCTGACCGGCGACCGTCTTCCGCCGCTTCGGTGGCGGAGGGCCGCCCGGACAAGATTAAGCGAGCTGCGCCAAGCCTCAGCACTCACGCTCTAAGACGCATCGGCCCGCCATGGGCAAAAGACACCGTCTCGCCGCTCGCAACCTCCTGGTTGATCCAACCTTCCCTTCACAGACGCAGGCATTACCAGCGCCGCCCACCCCGACACCCGTCTCCTAAAGCGCGTCGCGATCTTTCAGAGTCGTTTCCCGCGCTTTAGGTTTTTGATTTTGTGCATGTCGTTGTCGCAAAACCGCTGCACACTTTTGCGCGACATGCTTTAGGCAAACGACCGGCAGGCCACAGCCTCGGCTGGAAGCGATGCAATGACCATTGAAATATAGCCTATTGCATAATTTTGTTATCGGTCATATTTATTTAGTGGTCTCATAGCACGATCCTCCCGGAGCCCCGCATGACGCAAGTTCAGGAAGCTGCAGTACAGGGGCGCGCATGGCAGTTTGCCAGCCGCGACGAGGACGATCGTCCGAGCCTTCCCGAAGTCAATGCCACGGTTAAGGTTCCTCATGGCGGCAGCTGGATTCGGCGCTTGATTGCTTTCGTCGGCCCCGGTTACATGATCTCCGTCGGCTATATGGACCCCGGCAATTGGGCGACCGATCTCGCCGGCGGCGCGCAGTTCGGTTATACGCTTCTCACCGTCATCATGCTGTCGAACCTGATGGCGATCCTGCTGCAAGCGCTTTCCGCAAGGCTCGGCATCGCCACCGGCCGTGATCTCGCCCAAGCCTGTCGCGATCACTATCCACGGCCGGTCAATCTGGCACTGTGGTTCGCCTGCGAGCTCGCCATCATTGCCTGCGATCTTGCCGAAGTCATCGGTACGGCGATCGCATTGCAGCTGCTCTTCGGAATTCCGCTGATCGGCGGCGCGCTGATCACCGCGCTCGACGCATTTTTGTTGCTGCTGATGATGAGCAAGGGCTTCCGCTACCTCGAAGCTTTCGTCATCGCGCTGCTGACCGTCATCGCCATCTGTTTTGCCATCCAGATCGCCGCGGCCGCACCGCCGGTGGCCGCGATCCTCCAAGGCTTCATCCCCTCGCCCGAAATCGTCACCAATCACGAGATGCTCTATATCGCCATGGGCATCATCGGCGCGACGGTCATGCCGCACAATCTCTATCTGCATTCCTCCATCGTCCAGACCCGCGCCTACAAACGCACTGAAGAGGGCCGTCGCGATGCGATCAAATGGGCAACCATCGACAGCACCGTCGCCCTCATGCTGGCGCTCTTCGTCAATGCCGCGATCCTGATCGTCGCAGCTGCCGCCTTCCACACCAGCGGCCATTCCGACGTCGCCGAGATCGGTCAGGCCTACGAGCTGTTGTCGCCGCTGCTCGGCCTCGGTATCGCCTCCACCCTTTTTGCGATCGCGTTGCTCGCATCCGGCCTCAACTCGACCGTAACGGCGACGCTTGCCGGCCAGATCGTGATGGAAGGCTTTCTCCGGCTCAGGATTCCGCACTGGGCAAGGCGACTTTTGACCCGCGGCCTCGCAATTATTCCGGTTGTGTGCGTGACCGCCATTTATGGTGAAAAGGGCACTGCGAACCTGCTCGTGCTGAGCCAGGTCGTGCTATCAATGCAATTGCCCTTTGCCGTCATTCCACTGGTCCAATTTGCCACGAATCGCGAGAAAATGGGCAGTTTCGTCATCCCCAGAAGCGTCGCGGTTCTCTCGTGGATAGTTGCCGCGATCATCCTGGCACTGAACTTCAAACTGCTCTACGACACCATCTTCGGTTGACGAATCATCTTGAACGCGCAAATCTCGCCCTGTGGATGATCACGGCAGTTAACCGACTCGTAATATTTGCCTAGATTTTGCCATGATTTGCCCTAGTTTGGGCCCACCGCAATCTGCAGGGTTCCTCACTTCATGGCCGAAAGTCCATTGCGCGTTCAATTTCCTGCAGAGGCTGCGATCCAGGCGCGGCCGCATCACGATTTTCATATTCCCTTTCTGCCGCGCTCTGCCCATCTTCGCCACCTGATCGTCATCGGTCTCGCAGGCACTGCCTCCTTCGGCCTGCTCGCCACCGTGCTCTATCCCCTGCTGGCGCGTCACACGATCGAACGGGCGACGCCGGTGCGCACGGCCCAGCTCGCGCGCTCTCAACCAGCCATGCGCAAAGCCAGCCGGCTGGCTGCAAAACAGCGCTTCGACGGCGCCCGCTTTGCGCAGGTGGCCGAAAAATTATCCAGCGGCGAAACCCGCATTTTCACCTATCATCGCACGACGCTGGTCTTCAAATCCGACGAAACCGCCCTGGCACGTGACGGCGGGGGCGCCATGAGTGCCTCCTATGGCGACGAACGCGCCGACAATGTGGCATTTTCGCCGCCTTCGCTTTCCGATATCCGCCACGGCATCTATCCGCAGACCACGCATTACGATGCCGTGCGCCGCTCTCGCTTTCCGGTTCGCGGCGTGCCGCTGAACGTCAGCGTAGCGCGCGCGACGACCGGCGAAGCCGGGCGCGAGTTCCACAGGCTCGTATCCATGCCGAAGGACAAGCAGGATCTTCAGGATATCCTGGCGTCTGCCGGCCTCGGCAGCGACGCCGGCGACGAGCTGCAGCGCGCCCTGGAGACCGATACCGTTTCCCCCGGCGACAGCCTGGAACTGCTGCTTGAGAAAAAAGGCCCCAATGCCCGCCCGAAGCTGATCATGGCGCGCCTCAGCGGCGACAAGACGCCAGAGCGCGTCGTTGCCCGCGATGATGCCAATGGCTTTGTTCCGATGGCCAATGACAGGCTGTTTTCCACGCTCTACAGCGAAAGCCAGGCCGAAGCTCCATCCTCGACGGAGGTCGCCGCGGTCGATTTGAAGGGTGTCGACGAGAGCGACGAGCGGGCAGTCAGCGACAAGCTCGAAAGAGCCGGCCTCACCAAGGAATATGCCTCGCAGCTCATCAAGCTCGCCAAGGCCAAGGGCATTTCGCTCACCAGCATCGACGATGCTCCCGACAGCGTCGACCTGCTCTTCCGCAAGGCGGAAGATGGCCGCACCGAACTGATGTTCATCGAATTCCATGCCGACGGCGACACGCATCGTTTCTATCTGCATAAGAATGAAGGCGAAGGCCCCTCGGAATTCTACGACGAGAGCGGCCACTCGATCGCGAAGTCGCTTGTGCACCGGCCCGTGCCGAATGGCACGCTTGGTGACGGCTTTGCCTGGCGCATCCATCCCATTCTCGGTGTGAAGAAATTCCACAACGGCGTCGATTTCCGTGCGCCGATGGGAAGCCCCATCCAGGCCGCCGGCGACGGCGTCGTCGAAAAGATCTCCTGGGAAACCGGCTACGGCAAATATGTCCGCATCCGCCACGACGGCGGCTACGAGACCACCTATGCCCATATTTCGGCAACGCCGTCGGATCTTCGCGTCGGCCAGCGCGTCACCCAGGGCCAGGTCATCGCCTATGTCGGCTCGACGGGCTACTCCACCGGCCCGCATCTCTATTACGAACTGCGCGTCAACGGCCGTTACGAAAATCCGCTGACAGCGCAATTGCCCGCCGGCACCAATCTAACCGGCAAGTCGCTCGACAGCCTGCGCTCACAGGTCAACCACGTCGAGAACATCATGAGCTACCTCGACGTTCCGCCGGCTCGCGGCAATCCCTCCGCCCCCTTCGCCAACTTCGAGCAGGGGCCGAGCTTCGGGCCGAATTCAGGATCGGATTTCGGACCGAATTTGGGACCGGGCTTTGGGCCGAGCCATTTCGGCGCGCCGTCTCCATAAGCCAGCCAGAAATCCGCACGAACGTCCTTCCCGATCCTTGCAAACCCGATTCCCGCGGGCGGCAATGGCGCCTCGATGACGAATGCGATAACAATCCTTCTGTATTTCGCCATGGAGAAGATATCGCCGCGCGCCATCTGACGCGATGCCGGATATCCTCACATGGTAACCTGCAAGGAGCAGAAATTGGCGCGCAAGCCGTTGCCGGAACCAAAACCCATGCTGCCGAATGAAAGCAGGCGTCTGCGCGCAGATGCGCGACGCAACTATGGCAAGTTGATCGAAGTTGCAGCACAAGCTTTCGCCAGCCATGGCACCGCCGCCTCCCTGGAAGACATAGCTCGCCGCGCGGATGTCGGCATTGGCACGCTCTATCGCCATTTTCCGAGCCGGGAACACCTGGTGGAAGCGGTTTATCATCACGAAGTCGAAGCACTGTGCGATGCCGCCGAAGAACTTTCACGCGAGCGCCCACCGGATGAAGCTCTGGAGGAATGGATGCATCGCTTCGTCGGTTACATCGCGACGAAGCGGGGCATGGCCGACAGTCTGCGCATCCTTTTCAACAGCAATTCCAAGCTCTTCGCCGACAGTTACGGCAAGGTGCCGGTCGCGCTCGCAAGTCTCATCGACCGCGCAGTCGCCGCCGGCGCGATCCGCACCGACGTCGACAGTACCGACGTGCTGCAGGCACTTTCCGGCACCTATTCCATGCCCGATTCACCGGAATGGTATGACCGATCCCGCCGCCTCGTACGCCTCCTCATGGATGGCCTACGCTGGGGGGCCTTGAAAACGCCGGGGTCGCAAGGGACCTGATAATCGGCAGGATGCTTCCTATATCCCTTTGAACTGAGATTGTCAGGCGAGTTTGGTTCTGCTGCAGTTTCGTGCATGGCCCCGCATCGCGGGGAGAGGGCTAGGGTGAGGGGTAGACCACATAAGCGGCAGCAGAACCAAACTCATCTGACATTCACCAAAGTTGAGGAGAGCCAGAATGTCCGAAAGAGCAGTCAAGATCCCCGGTCCCGATCATCCAATCACGATCGAGGAAAAGCAGGCCCATGTCATCGTCTCCGTCGCCGGCAAGGTGATCGCCGATACGCATGAGGCCCTTTCGCTCAAGGAAGCATCCTATCCAGCCGTCATCTATATCCCGCGCAGGGATGTCGACATGTCCTCGCTGGAAAAGACCAGCCACGAAACCTACTGCCCCTACAAGGGCGAATGCTCCTATTACAGCATTCCGGCCGGCGGCGAGCGCTCGGTTAATGCCATATGGAGCTATGAAAACCCCTATCCATCCGTCAGCCGGATCAAGGATTACATGGCCTTCTATGCCGATCGCGTCGATTCCATCGATGTGAGAACCTAAAGAGCCAGGCCGCTCGCGGCGTCGAAGACATAGACCTGCTCCGGGCTCACCGAGACATTCAGCGGCTGCCCATAGCGCACCGGCGCCTCGCCATCGACAACAGCCGTCACCTGTTCGCCGGCAAGGTCGAAGAGCACGTGTGTCTGGGCGCCGGTCGGCTCGACCAACAGCGTCTGACCGGTAAGGGGCGAACCGGCACTTGCAAGGCTCAGATGCTCGGGCCTCAAACCAACCTTCACGCTCTGGCCCGCCTTCACCTTGCGTTCCCCAGCGATGCGGATCGGCGTGCTGTCCTTCAGCCGCACGGCAGGAACGCCCTCGACGCCTTCGACCACGCCATCGAGAAAATTCATGGCCGGCGAGCCGATGAAGCCGGCGACGAAGAGATTGGCCGGCTTGCGATAAAGTTCGATTGGCGTGCCTTGCTGCTCGATGCGGCCCTGGTTCAACACCACGATCCGGTCGGCCAGCGTCATCGCCTCGATCTGGTCATGGGTGACGTAGATCGAGGTCGTCTGCACCTTCTGATGCAGTGCCTTGATCTCGGAGCGCATCTGCACGCGCAGCTTCGCATCGAGGTTGGAGAGCGGCTCGTCGAACAGGAAGACGGCGGGATTGCGCACGATGGCGCGGCCCATGGCGACGCGCTGGCGTTGACCACCGGAAAGCTGCGCCGGCTTGCGGTCGAGCAGCTTGGTGAGATCGAGCATGCGTGCGGCTTCATTGACCCGCTGTTCGATCACCTGCTTGGTCTCGCCCGAAAGCTTCAGGTTGAAGCCCATATTCTCGGCGACCGTCATATGCGGATAAAGCGCGTAGGATTGAAAGACCATGGCGATGTTACGCTCGCGCGGCGTCATCGAGTTGACCACCTGCCCGCCGATCGACACATCGCCATCGGTGATTTCCTCCAATCCGGCGATCATCCGCAGAAGCGTGGATTTGCCGCAACCGGAGGGGCCGACGAGCGCGATGAACTCTCCGTCCTCGATCGAAAGCGAGATATCGTGGATGACGGTCAGCGCCCCATAGGCCTTGTGGATGTTATGCAGTTCGACGGATGCCATGTTGTTTGCGCTCCAGTAAGGCTCAGGATTTCACGGCGCCGGCAGTCAGACCGGCAATGATGTGCTTCTGCGCCAGGAAGAAGACGATGACCGTGGGCAGGATGGTCAGCGTGATGAAGGCGAGCACCAGCTCCCATTCCGTGCCGAATTCGCCGCTATAGACCATCATGCCGAGCGGCCAGGGATAGATCGAATCCGAGTTCAGCATGATCAGCGGCAGGATATAGCTGTTCCAGCTGCCGACGAAGGAGATGATGCTGACAGTCGCGATGATCGGCCGCGAAAGCGGCAGCGAGATATGCCAGAAGAAACGGATATAGCCGCAACCGTCGACAAAGGCCGCCTGGAACAATTCTTCCGGAAGGTTTCGAAAATAATTCCGGAAGAGCAGGATGCTCATACCGAGGCCGAACGCCACCTGCGGCAGCACGACGCCCCAATAGGTGTTGAGCAGGCCGAGATCGCGGATGCGGATGAAGAGCGGCAGGATGGCGGTGGCGGCCGGAAACATCAGGCCAATGAGGAAATAGTTCAGCAGGAAATTCGAGCCGAAGAATTTCACATGCGCGAAAGCGAAGGCGGCCATGGCCGAGACCGACAGCGTCAGGAACACTGTCAGCACGGCGATGATCAGAGAATTCATCATCTGCCGCCAGTAGCGGTCGCCGAACAGAATGCCGGTATAATTCTCGAAATGCCACTCGGCCGGCAGACCAAACGGGTTGGTGCGGAGATCGCCGAGCGTCTTGAAGCCGCCGAGCGCCGTCGTCAGCAGCGGGATCAGCACGATCGCGGCAATGATGGTCAGCGACACATAGAGATAGATCTTTGTGCCGGTGGTCAGTCGAACGGATGAGGCCAGATCAGTCATTGCGCATAAATATCCGTTTATAGCCGAAGGCGAGGGTGACGCAGATCACGAACAGAACGACGCCGACGGCGCTGCCGAGTCCGACCTGCATGCGGGTGACGCCGAAATTGTAGAGGAAGGTCACCATCGTCTGGGTCGAGTTGAACGGGCCGCCGCCGGTGAGCGGCATGATCATGTCGAAGAGCTGCAGCGATCCTACGACAGCGAAGAAGACAGAAAGACGCAGCGTCGAGCCGAGCAGCGGCAGCGTCACGTAGCGGAATTTCTGCCAGCCGGTAGCGCCGTCGATCTCGGCCGCCTCGAGCACGCTCTTGTCCAGCGACTGCATACCGGCGATGAAGAGCATCATGTGAAAACCGAAATATTTCCACACGATCACGCCGAGCACGGCATACATCGCGAGATCCTTGTCGGCGAGCACGTAGGGCGTCGGCGTGCCGAGGAAATGCGCGATCGCGGCGAACAGGCCGTAGTCGCCGTCATAGACGAAGCGCCAGATCAGACCGGCAGCCACTTCGGCCAGCACGTAAGGCAGAAAGAAGATCAGCCGGAAAAGCACTACGCCGCGAATGCGGTGCGCCAGCATCGTCGCGAGCCAAATGGCAAGCGGCACCTGGATGGCGATCGACACGACGATGATCAGCGCATTGTTCTTGAGCGACGTCAGAAAGGCGCCATTCTTGAAGAGAACCTGGAAATTGCGCAGCCCGACGAACTCGGTCGGCGGGCCGTAGCCGTTCCAGCGATAGAGGCTGTACCAGGCAGCTTCACCCATCGGCAGGATGACGAAAATGGTGAAAAGCAGCAGCGCCGGTGGCAGGAACAGCAGAATGACGGGCAGGCGGCCACGCGCCGCCGGCGACTTTCGTTTCGCTGCGGGTCTTACTCTTGCGACGGAAGGCATGGCGGTCGTGGCGCTGACATCGGTCATGGGCAGTCTCGACAGTTGCAATTCAAAGAAGAACCGGCGCCGGCACAAGGGAGAGGCCGGCGCCGGAGGGCGCTAGAGCTGGTCCTGCTCGAAGGCATCCTGGACCTGCTGCGCGCCATCCTTCGGCGAAATCTGGCCGGAGACGATGCCGACGGCCACATCGTTGACGACGCGGCCGACCGAGGGGCCGAGATCCTGGTCGAAGAAGTTCTGATGCCAAGTCGAATGCGCCAGCTGGTCGGCAGCCTCGTGCATCAGCGGACCCTTGACGCCATCTTCCGCACCGACGGCAACCGGGATGATCATGCCGGCTTGCGCCATGGTGCGCTCGTTTTCGGCATTGGTGAGATAAGCGAGGAAATCGAGCGCCTCGGGCGGGGCTTTCTTGGTGACAGCCCAGCCGTTCAGCCCGCCGAGCGTATCAGTCGGAAGGCCGGCACCGCCGGTCACGGCCGGGAAGGCGAAGCGGCCGATATTGTCATCCGCCAGACCCTTGCCGTCACCGGAATTGGTGCGCTGGTTGGCAACGGTATTTTCGAAGCCGAGGATCATTGCAGCCTTGCCGTCGCCGAAGACGCCGAGCGCCTGCGGCCAGGTGGTGCCGAGATAGCCGGGCTGGAAAGGTTCGAGCTTGCCGAGCTCTGCAAGCTGTTCGCCGGCCTTGATGATAGCCGGATCGTTGAAGCCGTTGCCCTTGCCGTTCTTGGCGTCGTTGAAGACCTGCTGACCGCCGTCGCGCATCACCAGATAGCTCCAGTAGAAATGGATCGGCCATTTCTCTCCGCCGCCGCCGGCGATCGGCGCAATACCGGCAGCCTTGATCTTCTTGACTGCGGCCAGATAATCGTCCCAGGTCTTGATAGAGCTCGCATCGACGCCAGCCTTGGCGAACAGCGCCTTGTTATAGAAGAAGGAAACCGTGCCGAGCTTATACGGAACGGCGCTGATTTTGCCGTCGAAGGTCAGGCCCTTGATGGCCGCCTGATTGTAGCTCTTGAGCCAAGCGCCATCCTTGGCGTTCATTGCCGAAGTCAGATCCAGCAGCGCGCCGGTCTGCTGCTGCTGCTTCAAGACACCACCGCCCCAGCTGAAGAAGAAATCGGGCGCGTCCTTCGATTGCAGCAATGTCGGCAGCTTCGCCTTGAACGCCTCATTGGCCAGGAACTGCATCTCTATCTTTGTGCCGGGATGCTTGGCCTCATACTGATCCGCGATCTTGCGCCAGACGGCGACATAATTCGGATCGGTTTCCAGATGCAGCCATTTGACGACGGTATCGGCAGCAGCGCCCGTCGCGCCGGCGAGAATCGCCAGTCCAGTCGTGGCGGCGACAGCCGCGATGCGAAGGGCTTTGGCCCCGCGTAGATGGATCATGATTTTCTCCTCCCAAGGGAACCAAGAGCCTCAGATATTTTTTCCCTTATGCGGAATAATTCAACGGAGCTTTGCTGAAATGTCAACCGCCAACGCTAAATTTTCGGCAGACCGTCTGCAAAATGGCTTGACATTGGGCAATGGCCATAGGCTATTTAATTCGCATTCCGTTAAAAATATCAGGCCGCAGCCGAGCGGGTCCGTCATTCGGCGCCATTCTCATGAAAACAGCAGATCCCGAGCTTATGCGGGCGATAAACCGCTTCAATGTGCTGGATACGATCCGGCGGGCGGGCTCCATCGCACGTATCGAAATCAGCGACCGCACCCAGCTTTCCACGACCACAGTCTCGGCAATCACGGCCTCGCTGCTGGATGACGGGCTGATCCTGGCCCGCACCGAAGGCGACCTGCGCGAGGCGGCCAGCCGCGGCCGGCCCCGCGTCATGCTGGAGCTCAACCCGGATGCCGCGCGCGTCGTCGGTGCGAAAATCGCCGCCAATCGCATGGTCTTCGTCGTGACGGACTTTTGCGGCGAGGTTCTCTCGACGCTGACACTGGCGCTGCGCGTCGACCGCCAACCGATCGGCGTTATCGCCGATCTCCTCGAGGATGGCGTGCGCCGCTGCGTCGTTGACGCCAATCTGGCGCTGGACGAGATCGATTCCGTCTGCCTCGGCCTGCCCGGTGTCGTCGAGCACCGCACCGGCCATGTCCGCACCAGCCCGATCTTCCGAGAAGCCGGCGTCGATTTCGCCAAGGAAATGTCGGAGCGGCTGGGCGTGACCACCATCGTCGAAAGCGATGCACATGCCATCACGCTCGCGCACCACTGGTTCGGCAAGGCGAGAGACCTGGACGACATGGTACTGGTATCGCTAGAGCAGACGCTGGGCCTGGGTGTTCTGCATGGCGGCCAGCTCTTTCGCGGCGCCGGCGGCCTCAGCCATAACCTTGGCGACCTCGTTCTCGGCATGGGACCACAGGGCATCATTCGTTTGGCAAGCCTTGCCGGCGAGAGCGCCATTCTCGGCGATCAGCCGAGCGGCCGTTTTGCCGAAGCCATCCGCCTCGGACGCGGAATGGCGCATGCCAAGACGCTGATCGATGCCGAGGATGTCTCGCTCATCAGCGCGGCCATTCGTGCCGGCGAGGCCTGCGGCATGGCGCTCGCCAACATCGTCACGCTGTTTGCCCCGCCGCGCGTCATTCTCGTGGGTTCGAGCCTGGCGCTCGGCCAGCCCTTCCTCGACAGCCTGCGGGAGGCCTATTCACTGGCTATTCCACCGTCGATCAGGGGTGTGACCGAACTGGTTTTCGACCAGTCGACCGACGAGACCTGGGCGCAGGGCGCCGCCGTCGTGGCACTGCGCGAACTCTACGAATCGCCTTGGGGAACGACGGGGCCGGCACCGGCTCTCTAATTTCGCAGGACAGCAAAGACAATTCATCTGGAGGAATCTTATGAACAAGGTCGGCATCGGCATCATCGGCTGCGGGAACATTTCCGGCGCCTATCTCACCGCCATGAAATCCTTTCCCATTCTCGACATCAAAGGTGTCGCCGACCTCAATCGCGAGCTCGCCGAGGCAAAGGCCGCTGAATTCGGCTTGAAAGCGGTCGACATCGCCACGCTGCTTGCCGATCCCTCGATCGAGATCATCGTCAACCTGACCATTCCGAAGGCGCATGTCGCCGTCGGTCTGCAGGCGCTCGATGCCGGCAAGCACACCTATTCGGAAAAGCCGCTCGGCATCAATTTCGCCGAAGGCAAGAAGCTGGCGGATGCCGCTACCGCCAAGGGGCTGCGCATCGGCGCTGCCCCCGATACCTTCCTCGGCGGCGGTCACCAGACGGCGCGCGCGATCATCGACGAGGGCGCGATCGGCATCCCGGTCGGTGGCACCGCTACCTTCATGTGCCCCGGCCATGAGCGCTGGCATCCGAATCCGGCTTTCTATTATGAAGTCGGCGGCGGCCCGATGCTCGATATGGGTCCCTATTACATCACCGATCTCGTCAATCTGCTCGGTCCCGTCTCGGAGGTGGCAGGCTTTGCCGTCACGCCGCGTAAGGAACGCATCATCACCAGCGAACCCCGTAATGGGGAACACATCCCCGTGCATGTGCCGACACACGTCGCCGGTGTCATGGCCTTTGCCAATGGCGCGGTCGTCCAGATCGGCATGAGCTTCGATGTCGCCGGCCACAAGCATGTTCCACTCGAAGTCTACGGCACCGAAGGCACGCTAATCGTGCCCGATCCCAACCGCTTCGGCGGCCCGGTGGAGTTTTTGAAGAAGGGCGGCGAATTTGCCGAGCGCGAGATCACCGCGCCCTATGCCGACGGCAATTACCGTTCGCTCGGCGTCGCCGATCTGGCGCACGCCATCCGCTCGAACCGTCCCCACCGCGCCAATGGCAGCCTCGCGCTGCATGTGCTCGAGGTCATGGAAGCCTTCCAGACGGCTTCCGATACGGGTCGCACGGTCGCCATCACGACGCAAACGGAGCGTCCCGCCCCTCTGTCCGAATCCCTGGTGGATGGGCAGATCGGCCGCTAACCAAGTAATTTCAGGAGGATTATCATGCGTGAAGCACTTATCGTCTGGGGCGGCTGGAGCGGCCACGAACCGCAGGAATGCGCCCACATCATCCGCGACATGCTGGAAGAGGACGGTTTCAAGGTCTATCTCGAAAACAGCACCGAGGCCTTTGCCGACCCTTCGATCCATGATCTTAGCCTGATCGTGCCGATCGTCACCATGTCGAAGATCGAGAAGGAGGAGGTGAAGAACCTCGCCGCTGCGATCGAAAGCGGCGTCGGCATAGCCGGCTATCATGGCGGTGCTGGCGATAGTTTCCGCGAGAGCGTCGAGTACCAGTTCATCATCGGCGGCCAATGGGTCGCCCATCCCGGCAATATCATCGACTATACGGTCAATATCACCCGCCCGGACGATCCGATCATGGAGGGGATTACCGATTTCCCCTACACGTCGGAGCAATATTACATGCATGTCGACCCCTCGAACGAGGTGCTGGCGACCACCACCTTCACCGGCGATCATGCCTACTGGATCGACGGCGTCGTCATGCCGGTCGCATGGAAGCGCAAATACGGCCAGGGCCGCGTTTTCTATTCCTCGCTCGGCCATCAGGCCAAGGAATTCGACGTCCCGCAGATGAAGACCATCTTCCGCCGCGGCGCCAACTGGGCGGCGCGCTAAGTCCCGTCCATTTCGAAAACTGCCGCTCCTCATAATGCTTGAGGGGCGGTTCTGCGTCGGTAAACGATGACGGCGCGAGCGCGCACATGGCAGATTTCATCGTTTCGAGCAAATGATAAGCAGGCAGGGCAGACGCCCGTGAATGGAGCTTGGGCATGAGCTCCATCCCGCATCCTGCCATCGATCACCTTCCCTATTCACCGCCGGATATTGCAGATCCTGCCTCGCACTCAGTGCCAGGCTCCGAAACGCACGACTGTTCGGACGGGCGATCAGGCTCCGTCCGGCCATGATGCGAGTGGACGCATCGAAAGGGACACCAGCCTCCATTTGCAATTCAATCAATTGCTTACCGGATTGAGAATAAATCGCTAAAGCACGCCAGAGATGAGATTCATGAAGCGAAACTGAAACGCGGTCAATTTTCGTTTGACATTCCTTTATCTTCATTTATCGTCATTCTTGTTTCGGTTTTCGCGTGAGGGATGCAAATCGAAACAAGGGGAGGAATAATTGTCCGAAAATCAGATCAATACGGAAAACGGCTTGGTTTGCGGCATCGGCCGCACCTCCATTGACCTCGCGCGGCACCATTCAAGCCGATGCGATGTTTCCGCAGGCAGATCGGCACAATCCACCTCCCGACAACCATAATCTCAGCAATAGACACCGCCCGGCGACGGCATTTCCGGACGGATCAGTCTCTTCGCGATCCTCGCGGCAGCATCGATATGCGGCGCATGGAAGGAATCTATCGTGCTTGAACTCAGGGGCGTATCGAAGTCTGTCGGCGGCGAAACCCATATTGCCGAAACAAATCTGACGCTGCAGCGCGGCACGTTGAACGTGCTTCTGGGGCCAACGCTGTCTGGCAAAACGTCGCTGATGCGGCTGATGGCCGGCCTCGATAAGCCGACCACTGGCACGATCCACGTCGATGGCAAGGATGTCACCGGCCAGCCGGTGCAGCGCCGCAACGTCGCCATGGTCTACCAGCAATTCATCAACTATCCCGCCATGACCGTTTATGACAACATCGCCTCGCCGATGCGGTTGAGCGGCAAGAGCGCGGCGTCCATCGACAAGGAAGTAAAAAAGGCAGCCGATCTTTTGCGCCTCGGCCCCTTCCTTGATCGCCTTCCCTTGAGCCTTTCCGGCGGCCAGCAACAGCGTACGGCACTTGCCCGCGCCATCGTCAAGAATGCCGGCCTCGTGCTGCTCGACGAGCCGCTCGCCAATCTCGACTACAAGCTGCGTGAGGAGCTGCGCGCCGAATTGCCGAAAATCTTCGCCGAATCCGGTGGCATCTTCGTCTACGCCACCACTGAACCCTCCGAAGCGTTGCTCCTTGGCGGCAATACGGCGACCCTGGCGGAAGGCCGCATCACGCAATTCGGGCCGACGATCGATGTCTTCCGCAATCCTCGCGACCTGATTACCGCCACCACCTTTGCTGATCCGCCGCTAAATACAATCGCGCTCGATAAACGCGGCCGGGAATTCCTGCTCGACAGCAATATTCGCCTGCCCGTACCAAGGGGCTTGGAGGATCGGCCGGATGGCCGCTACACAATCGCCTTTCAGCCGCATCATCTCGCGCTCGCGCCGCAGACGCCGGAAGCCGTCGCCGCCCCGGCGCGTGTCATGGTGACCGAAATCACCGGCTCGGAGAGCTTCATTCATATCGATTTTGCCGGTCAGCGCTGGGTGATGCTGACACAGGGCGTGCAAGATATCGATGTCGATGATGCGATCGATGTCTACATCGATCCGCGCCACATCATGGTCTTCGACACCGATGGCGCCGCCGTCACTCCCGCCCTGCAACAAGCCGCCTGAGGAGAGACTATGGCCCGCATCGATCTTGACCACATCAGGCACGCCTACAACGATCATCCTAAATCCGACGCCGACTATGCGCTGAAGGAAGTGAACCACAGTTGGGAGGACGGCAGCGCCTATGCGCTGCTCGGCCCTTCCGGCTGCGGCAAGACCACGCTTCTCAACATTGTTTCGGGCCTGGTGCAGGCTTCCGAAGGCCGCATCCTCTTCGACGGCAAGGATGTGACGCGGCTGTCGACCCAGGAGCGCAACATTGCGCAGGTCTTCCAGTTCCCGGTCGTCTACGACACGATGACGGTCTACGACAATCTTGCCTTCCCGCTGCGCAACCGGCATATCCCGGAGACAGAGGTCAAGCGCAAGGTCGACGAGATCATCGAGATGATCGGCCTTTCCGACAGCGCCCACCGCAAGGCGCGCGGCCTGACGGCCGATGCCAAGCAGAAGATCTCGCTCGGCCGCGGTCTAGTGCGCTCGGATGTCAACGCCATCCTGTTCGACGAGCCGCTGACCGTCATCGACCCGCATATGAAGTGGGTGCTGCGCTCGCAGCTGAAGCAGCTCCACCGCCGCTTCGGCTTCACCATGGTCTATGTCACCCACGATCAAACGGAAGCGCTGACCTTCGCCGACAAGGTCGTGGTCATGTACAATGGCGAAGTGGTGCAGATCGGCACGCCAAACGATCTCTTCGAGCGCCCGCGCCACACCTTCGTCGGCTATTTCATCGGTTCGCCCGGCATGAACGTCATGCCTGTCGAAATCGAAGGCAATAGCGCGCGTATCGGCAACCGTATGATCGCGCTGCCCGGCGCGCCGAAAGAAAAGCGGGCCGGCCGTTCCGAACTCGGCATTCGCCCCGAATTCGTCCGCATCGGCCGCGAGGGCATGCCCGCCACAGTTACCAAGGTCGAGGATCTCGGCCGCCGCAAGGTGGTCCGCGCCAAACTCGACGGCCAGGAGATCGTGGCGGTCATCGGCGAGGACCAGACGGTGCCGGCCGAGCCGCACATCGCCTTCGATCCCGCCGGCATCAATATCTACGCCGACTCCTGGCGCATCGAGATGGGAGCCTGACGATGGACAAGACCTGGAACAACAAAGCCTGGTTCATGCTCATTCCGGTTCTGCTGCTCGTCGGCTTTTCCGCCGTCATTCCGCTGATGACCGTCGTTAACTATTCGGTGCAGGACACCTTCGGAAACAATCAATTCTTCTGGGCGGGCACACAGTGGTTCGAAGAGATCCTCCATTCCGGTCGTTTCTGGGATTCGATGATCCGCAACCTGATCTTCTCCTTCGTCATCCTGGCGATCGAGGTGCCGCTCGGCATCTTCATCGCGCTCAACATGCCGAAGAAGGGCATCGGCGTTCCCGTCTGCCTCGTGCTGATGGCCTTGCCGCTGCTGATCCCCTGGAACGTCGTCGGCACGATCTGGCAGGTCTTCGGCCGCAGCGACATTGGCTTGATGGGCTATGTCCTCGTCAATCTCGGCATCGACTACAATTACGTCTCCGATCCGGCGGACGCCTGGGCGACGATCATCATCATGGACGTCTGGCACTGGACGAGCCTCGTCGTGCTGCTTTGCTATGCCGGCCTCGCCTCCATTCCGGATGCCTTCTACCAGGCGGCCAAGATCGACGGCGCCTCGCGCTGGTCCGTCTTCCGCTACATTCAGCTGCCGAAGATGAACCGCGTGTTGCTGATCGCCGTGCTGCTGCGCTTCATGGATAGTTTCATGATCTACACCGAACCCTTCGTCGTGACGGGCGGCGGCCCCGGCAATTCCACGACCTTCCTGTCGATCGATCTCGTGAAGATGGCGCTCGGCCAGTTCGACCTCGGCCCGGCCGCGGCCATGTCGCTGATCTATTTCCTGATCGTGCTCCTACTGTCCTGGGTCTTCTACACCGTCATGACCAATTACGATGCGGGAGAAAGCCGATGAGCGGCAAACCCCTCTCCACCACGGCCGATAACGCCGCGATGCACAAGATGGCCGCTTCCGACGCCGCCGCGAACGCGACTGCTGCGACAAGCGCGCGGGTTGCCCGCCGTCACGGCGAAAAGGGGCGGTGGGCGTGGCTTGTGCCGACGCTTTATATCGTCTTCCTGCTGTTACCGATCTACTGGCTCGTCAATATGAGCTTCAAGACCAATGAGGAGATCGTCAGCGGCCTAACGCTCTATCCGCACCAGCCGACGCTGCGCAACTACACGATCATCTTCACCGATCCGTCCTGGTACAAGGGCTACATCAACTCGATCACCTATGTCGTCATGAACATGGTGATCTCGGTCGCCTGCGCCCTTCCCGCAGCCTATGCCTTCTCGCGCTACCGCTTCCTCGGCGACAAGCACGTCTTCTTCTGGCTGCTGACGAACCGCATGGCGCCGCCGGCGGTCTTTGCACTGCCCTTCTTCCAGCTCTATTCGGCCTTCGGATTGATCGATACCCATATCGCCGTCGCGCTGGCGCACTGCCTCTTCAACGTGCCGCTGGCGGTCTGGATCCTCGAAGGCTTCATGTCCGGCGTGCCGAAGGAAATCGACGAGACGGCCTATATCGACGGCTATTCGTTCCCGCGCTTCTTCATCAAGATCTTCATTCCGCTGATCGCAAGCGGCATCGGCGTCGCCGCCTTCTTCTGCTTCATGTTCTCCTGGGTGGAACTGCTGATCGCCCGCACCTTGACCACGACCGACGCCAAGCCGATCGCCGCCATCATGACGCGCACCGTCTCGGCCGCCGGCATGGATTGGGGCCTGCTTGCCGCCGCCGGTGTCCTGACCTTGGTTCCCGGCGCGCTCGTCATCTATTTCGTCCGCAACTACATCGCCAAGGGCTTCGCGCTCGGCCGCGTCTAAAGGAAAACCGCCATGAATACAGACTTTTCCTGGATGGCCTGGACGCTGCCGACGGCGCTGTTTTTCGCGACGATCCTGCTGCTGCTGATCGGCATGGCTGTGTGGGAGTATGTTTCGCCCGGCGGCCATCCGCGCCTCGGCATCCTGCGCTTCGAAACGACGCGTGGCGACCGGCTGTTCATTTCGCTGCTCGGCGCCGCCTTCATCCATCTCGCCTGGCTGGGTCTGGGAGGCCCAAGCCTGTGGTGGGCTCTTGCTCTTTCCGTGATCTACGCCATCGGCGTCTTCCGTCTGGTCTGACGCGGAAATTCAAACCGTTACCGCCCCGTTGCCCATCCGGTCATGCGGAGCAGTAAGGCAAATCGATACAGATGGCCGGAAATCCGGCTGGCTGACAATGCACTCGCAACCTGTAGGGAGGAATATATGCGACGGCATCTCTTGACGACAACGGCAGTTGCCTTGCTGGCCCTGGCCGGCACGGCGCATGCCGGCATGAACGAAGCCAAGGCATTCCTGGACAAGGAGATCGGCGATCTCTCGACGCTCTCGCGCGCCGACCAGGAAAAGGAAATGCAGTGGTTCATCGATGCGGCCAAGCCTTTCCAGGGCATGGAAATCAAGGTCGTGTCGGAAACCCTGACGACACACCAGTATGAATCGCAGGTTCTGGCCCCGGCCTTCACCGCCATAACAGGCATCAAGGTCACCCACGACGTCATCCAGGAAGGCGACGTCGTCGAGAAGATCCAGACGCAGATGCAGACCGGCCAGAACCTCTATGACGGCTGGGTGAACGATTCCGACCTGATCGGCACGCATTGGCGCTACAAGCAGGTTCGCAACCTGACCGACTGGATGGCTGGCGAGGGCAAGGACGTCACCAATCCGGGCATCGATATCGCCGATTTCATCGGCACCAGCTTTACGACTGCTCCCGACAAGAAGCTTTATCAGCTCCCCGACCAGCAGTTCGCCAACCTCTACTGGTTCCGTTACGACTGGTTCAACGACCCGAAGAACAAGGCCGATTTCAAGGCCAAGTATGGCTATGAGCTCGGCGTACCGGTTAACTGGTCGGCCTATGAGGATATCGCCCAGTTCTTCACCGGTCGCGATGTCGACGGCAAGAAGGTCTTCGGCCATATGGACTATGGCAAGAAGGACCCGTCGCTCGGCTGGCGCTTCACCGACGCCTGGCTCTCCATGGCCGGCAACGGCGACAAGGGCCTGCCGAACGGTCTGCCGGTTGACGAATGGGGCATCAAGGTCGATGCCAATTCCCGTCCTGTCGGCTCCTGCGTTGCCCGCGGCGGCGATACCAACGGACCGGCCGCCGTCTACTCGATCCAGAAATATCTCGATTGGCTGAAGGCATACGCTCCGGCGGAAGCCCAAGGCATGACCTTCTCGGAATCCGGCCCGGTTCCGGCACAGGGCAATATCGCCCAGCAGATCTTCTGGTACACGGCCTTCACCGCCGACATGGTCAAGCCCGGCCTGCCGGTCATGAATTCGGATGGCACGCCGAAGTGGCGCATGGCGCCGTCGCCGCATGGCGTCTACTGGAAGGACGGCATGAAGCTCGGCTATCAGGACGTCGGCTCCTGGACGCTGATGAAGTCGACCCCGGTCGACCGCGCCAAGGCCGCATGGCTCTATGCGCAGTTCGTCACCTCGAAGACGGTGGACGTGAAGAAGAGCCATGTCGGCCTCACCTTTATCCGCGAATCCACCATCCGCGATAAGAGCTTCACCAAGCGCGCGCCGGAGCTCGGCGGCCTGATCGAGTTCTACCGCTCGCCGGCCCGCGTGCAATGGTCGCCGACCGGCACGAACGTTCCTGACTATCCGAAGCTCGCACAGCTCTGGTGGCAGGCGATCGGCGATGCCGCTTCCGGCGCCAAGGATGCGCAAGGAGCCATGGATGCACTTTGCGCCGATCAGGAACGTGTCATGCAGCGCCTGGAACGCGCAGGCGTTCAGGGCGACATCGGACCGAAGCTCGCCGAAGAGCACGATCTTGCCTACTGGAACGCCGATGCCGTCAAGAACGGCCATCTCGCTCCGCAGCTGAAGATCGCCAACGAAAAGGAAAAGCCGATCACCGTCAATTATGACGAACTGGTCAAGAGCTGGGCCGACGCGAAGAAATAAGCAACCGCACTTGGAGATGCGGCGGTGCCGGGGTCTGAAAGGATCCCGGCATTTTATCGTTTCAGAGCTCCAGCATGACCTTTGTCAAAAATGCCGCCGCATGGAGGCGCTTGGCACAGGCAGGGACCGCAAATCAAAATCAACTGAACCCGGATCCGCCAGCTGTCATATACTTGACACATTCCGTCTGCGCGCAAACTATCCTTATCCGGGTCAAGACTTTGATGCCTGTTTAAAATCGTTAATGCGATGAGTTGATTTCCGGAATTTCATAAAGGAGAACGGAGTGGAAAATAGATATCTAGGGCGCCTGACATTCGTGATCGGCCTCGCGTCTGCCTTGCCGGCTTTGGCCGCCGATTTGCCGGCCGCCATGCCCGACGACAATCTCAATGCCGTTCTTTGGGATCAGACGTCGGTGGAGGCGCAGGCCAACGCGCTTGGTGCCTATGCGCTCGGCCGTATCAGGCTCGACGAAGCACTGGCCGACAAGAACTGGACCGCAGCTCCGGTCGAGCAAACAGGTAATTTCCAGGACTTTCCGCCCGCCATCATCCTCGATGTCGATGATACCGTGCTCAATACGTCGCCTTATCAGGCGCGTAATGTCACGGCGGGTACGAGCTTCAAGCCGGAAACCTGGACGCAGTATGTGAATGCCCAACAGGACAAGCCGATTCCCGGCGCGGTGGAATTCACCCAATATGCAGCATCAAAAGGCGTAAAGGTCTTCTACGTCACCAACCGCACCGCCGATGAGGAAGGTCCGACCGTTGAAGAAATGAAGCGCTTCGGTTTTCCGATGGGCGACAATGTCGACACTTTCCTGAGCGCCAAGGAGCAGCCGGACTGGGGTTCTGCCAAGGGCACGCGCCGCGCCTTCATCGCCAAGAACTATCGCATTCTCCTGATGTTCGGCGACAATTTCGGCGACTTCACTGACGACTACAAGGGTACGGTCGAAGAGCGCCAGAAGGTCTTCGAGGCCAATGCCGCGCATTTCGGCCACGACTGGATAGCCATCGCCAATCCGACCTATGGCTCGTTCGAAAGCGCACCCTATAAGGGGGATTACAAGCTTGCGCCGGAAGAACAGCGCAGGATGAAGCAGGATGCACTGAAGCCCTGGGATGGGAAGTAAACATTGGCAGTGGAGGTTGAGGAGGGTCCGCACCCCCCTCTGTCACTTCGTGACATCTCCCCCACAAGGAGGGAGATTGGTCGCGCGGAATTCTAACCTGCCTCAAGCTAATATCACGCCCGCTGAAATCGAAATGAACTGCTTGGATAAAAGCGGCGGCAAACTCCAAACAATCTCCCCCCTTGTGGGGGAGATGTCGCGATAGCGACAGAGGGGGGTACAGCCTCTCCCGTTACAGGAAAGCCTCCGATGAGCTTCAATCAACCCTTCCGCTTCAATTTCGCCGCACCTTCTTCCACCAGCCGCTTCGCCGCCTCGGCGACCGTGATCTTACCGAAGGCGAGCTGGTCGGCGACGGGGCGGGCGACGTTCGCGTCGAATTCCTGGGAGCCGAGCGGCGCCGGCACGGGATAGGTGCCGACCTGATCCTTCAACAGCTCGATATAGTGCACCGTCTGCTGCTCCACCGGATTGAGCGTCGGCAGGATGGCGGCGCGTACGGCGGGCGACATCGGCACGCCGCGTTCGACGCCGAGGATCTTGCCAGCATCGACATCATTGACGAAGAAATTGATGAACTTGGCGGCCGCTTCGCCATTCTTGCTGGTGGCACCGACGCTCCAGATCAGCGCCGGACGGTAATAATGGCCGGAGGGACCATCTTTCTTCTCGCGTGGCAGCATGGTGACGGCGAGCTTGCTCTTGACAACAAGCTGATAGCCGACGAGCTGGTTGGAATAAGCCATGCCGATGGCCGATTTGCCGAGCGCCAGGCAATTGCTCTCGATAACGTTCTGGTCGAGCGTCTGGACATCGGCGGAGACCGTACCGCCGCGTTTGCGCAGCTCTTCCCAGTAGCTGTACCATTCCTTGGCATCGTCGACACCGAAGCCGAGCCCGCCCTCTTCCGTAAAGAGGCTCTTGCCGCGCTGGCGCAGCCAGACATCGAGCACATAATTATAGCGTGCGCCATAAGGACCGCCCCAATAGCCGCGCTTGCCGGCAGCCTTGGTCATTTCCACGGCGAGATCGGCATATTCGGCCCATGTCGTCGTCGGACCGGGCGGCGTCAGGCCGGTCTTCTTGAACATGTCCTCGTCATAGAACATTGCGAAGGAATTCAGCCCGAGACCGACACCATAAAGCTTGTTGTCGACCGTGGTCAGCTTCAGCACGTCCTTGCCGAAACTGTCGACATTCAGTGTCGAGGGCACGAATTGGTCGAGCGGCATGCAGGCGCCACGCTTGGAATAGTCGGAGATCGTGCTTGGCTCGAGCTGGAAGACATCGGCGATGTTCTGGCTGGCCATGCCGGTGGCAAGCTTCGCCCAATAGCCGTCGCCGCTGATGCTCTCGCCGATGACGGACAGATCGGGGTTCTTGCTGTGAAACAGTTCGGCAACAGCGACCGTGCGCTTGCCGCGATCGGGCGAACCCCACCACATCGCCCGGAGCTGCGTCGCGTCGGCAAAGGCGGGCATTGCGCTTCCCCCAAGGGCAAGGCCAGCTGCGGTTCCGGCAGCTCCGATCATGAAAGAACGACGATTCATGCGCATGAGATTCCTCCTTCTCTTGCGTTGTCATCCGCGGCGATCTCCCCGACGCCTTCAGCGGACAAGTCAGCGCGACGATATGCAACTTCATTGCACTGTGCAATAAAAAATCTTTCTATTGCAAATTTGCACAAGTTTGCATAGCGTTTGCGACATGAACGATATTCGCTCCAAACGCATCAGGCAGGCCGACATCGCCACTGCCGCCGGCGTCTCCGTCTCGACGGTGTCGCGGGTCCTCACCAATGAACCCGGCATCAGCGAGACGATCCGCCAGCACATCTTCAAGGTGGCAAGCGATCTCGGCTACCCGCTGAAGACCGCAGCCGAGACGGCGGCCGGCGGCCTTGCATTGATCGCCAGCGACAGCGTCACCGGCGGCTTGAGCGTCTTCTATGAGGGTATTCTGGAGGGCCTGAGGGCGGGCGCTGCCGAGCGCGGCATGCGCTTCGACATCCGTCTCATTCGGGAGGCAAGGACGGAACCGGAACTGGTGAAGGAATATCTGCAGACCGCCGGTGCCGAGGGCCTCTTTCTCGTCGGCATCGACCCCTCGGAAGAGCTCTGCCGGTGGCTCGAGACCAGCGGCACGCCGACCGTGCTCGTCAACGGCACCGACCCGAAGCTGCGCTTCGACGGCGTTTCACCCTCGAATTTCTTCGGCGCCTACAACGCAACCCGGCGCCTGCTTAAAGCCGGTCACCACCGCATCCTGCATCTGACCGGCTCGCATCGTCAGACGATCCGCGAGCGCATCCGCGGCTTCGAGGCGGCGATCGCTTCGGTGGAAGGCACTGAAGGCCGCATCGTGCCGATGAATTTCAGGGGCAGCTCCAGCCAGGAAGCCCATGACAAAACCGCCGAGATCCTTGCCGCACGCGAAGGCTATACCGCCGCCTTCTGCATGAACGATTTCATCGCCGTCGGCGTGCTGGACGCCGTCACCGAAGCCGGCCTGCGGGTGCCGGAGGATTTCGCCATTGTGGGCTTCGACGATCTTCCCTGTGCCCTGATGACCAATCCGCGGCTGGCAACCATGCGCGTCGATCGCGCAGCCCTCGGCCGGGAAGCCATCGGCCTAATGATCGCACGCTTCCGCGACCGCGATGCGCCGGCCCGCCACATCTGCCACGGCGTCCCGCCGATCGCCGGCGGCACGCTGCCACCCGAAACCTGAAACTCAATCCCGCCGCGGAAACGATCGAGAAGGCCGAACCGATGATCTATGACCCCGCCAGCGCCAATCCGCTTGCCGGCAACCCGCTGAAGACCCTTACGGACATGCGCCGCGCGCTGACCGACCTGTTCGATCCGTTGCTGCCTTATTTTTCCGAGGGCAATGCCCGCGTCCGCATCGATGGCGCAGGCGCCCATTTCGACCGGGCGGCCGCCGATCTCGAAGGTTTCGCCCGCCCTCTCTGGGGGTTGGCGCCGCTCGGCGCCGGTAGTGGCGACTTCAGCCACTGGGGCCGCTACGCTGAAGGCCTCGCCAATGGCGTCGACCCGAAGCATCCGGAATATTGGGGCACGGTCAACGGCCGCGACCAGCGCATGGTCGAACTGGCCGCCCTCGGCTTCGCGCTGGCGCTCGTGCCGGAGAAGATTTGGGAGCCGCTCGACCAACGTGCTCGTGACAATTTGATCGCCTACCTTAAGCACGCCCGCACCTTCGACTACGCCGACAACAATTGGAAGTTCTTCCGCATCTTCGTCGATATCGCGCTCGACCGGCTCGGCGCCACCTTCGACCGCAGCCTGACGGAAAGCTACCTGAACGAGCTCGACGGTTTCTACATCGGTGACGGCTGGTATCGCGACGGCAATGTCCGCCGTATCGATCATTACATTCCCTTCGCCATGCACTTTTACGGGCTGATCTATTCTAAGCTCGTCAATGACGACCGCTCCGAGCGCTACCGCGAGCGCGCCATCCTGTTCGCGAGGGATTTCCGCCATTGGTTCGCGCCCGATGGTGCTACGATCCCCTTCGGCCGCAGCCTGACCTATCGCTTCGCATGTGCCGGCTTCTGGTCGGCGCTCGCTTTTGCTGATGTCGAGGCGCTGCCTTGGGGCGAAATCAAGGGCCTGTGCCTCCGGCACCTGCGTTGGTGGTCCGACAAGCCGATCGCCCATCGCGACGGCACCCTGCCGATCGGCTTTGCCTATCCCAACCTGCTGATGTCGGAGAATTACAATTCCGCCGGCTCACCCTATTGGGCCTTCAAGGCCTTCCTGCCGCTGGCACTTCCCGAAACGCATCCGTTCTGGACTGCGGAAGAAAAGCCACCAGAGAGTGAGCCGGCTATCATCCCACAAAGACACCCCGGCATGGTCCTGATGCGCGGCAAGAATGATGTCGTTGCACTCTCCTCCGGACAGGAAAACCAGCAGATGCGCTTCGGCGCCGAGAAATACTCGAAATTCGCCTATTCCGCCCGCTACGGCTTTAGCGTCGAAAGCGATGAGCGCATCTTTGCCGGCGGCGCCTTCGACAGCATGCTCGCCTTCAGCGACGATGGCCTGCACTACCGCGTGCGCGAAACCAATGAAGAGGCGAAGCTCGCCGACGATACGCTTTACGCCAAGTGGTCGCCCTATCTGGATGTGACGGTGGAGACCTGGCTTATCCCCGCAACGCCCTGGCACATCCGCCTGCACAGGATCACTACGCCGCGGCCGCTACAGACGGCAGAAGGCGGCTTTGCCAGTGCCCGGCGCGACTTCGAAGCCGACACGCTTTCCTCCGCAACCGGTGCCGCTTATGCCGTCGGCGAAGAGGATTTCAGCGGCATTCTCGACCTCGGCTCGACGATCACACGTGAAGGCATCGCGCAGAAAGCGCCCCCAAACACCAACCTCATCGTTTCCAAAACGCTGGTGCCGCAATTGCGGGGCACGATTCCTGCTGGCGAGACCATTCTCGTCTCAGCCGTACTTGCGGAGAAAGACCCAGCTGCCGTCGATCACGCCTGGAGCAGGCCGCCAGCCAAACCCGATATCGACGCACTGCGCGCCCTCATCAGAGACAAGGGCGTTACGGTCAGCGCCATTGAGGCGCCGGGCCGCCTGCCATGACGCCATCCCTCTCCGGCCGCCCCGCGATATCATTCGCCATGCTACCGTCGCGCACACAGCACGTCCTGCCCGAGGCGCTCATTCAGCGCCTCGATTCTATCGGCCGCGTACTCGATGCCGCACCGATGCAAAGCTTCGACGATTCGCGTGCGGCCAAGCTGCTCGCGGAAACCGAAATTCTGATCACCGGCTGGGGGGCGCCGACGATCGATGGTGCCGCGCTCGCACAGGCGCCGCATCTCAAGCTGGTGGTTCATGCCGCAGGCACGGTGAAAGGACTAGTGGGCGACAGCCTATTCGATCGCGGTATCCTGGTGAGCCACGCGGCACAGGCCAATGCCCTGCCGGTTGCCGAATTCACGCTTGCCGCCATCATCTTCGCCGGCAAGAAGGTCTTCCGCTTTCGCGATTTCTACGTCGCCGACCGCAACCGCAACCGGACGGTACCAATGCAGGCCGACGCCATCGGCAATTACGGCCGCACCATCGGCATCATCGGCGCCTCGCGGATCGGCCGGCGGGTGATCGAACTGCTGGCGCCCTTCAACTACCGCGTCCTGCTCTATGACCCGATGGTCAATGCGGCCGAAGCGACGCCCCTCGGTGTTGAAAAAGCCGAGCTGGATGCACTGATGGCATCGGCCGACATCGTCTCGCTGCATGCACCCTCGCTGCCCGCCACACGCCATATGATTAATGCGCAACGCCTATCGCTGATGAAGAAGGGCGCAACGTTCATCAATACGGCGCGCGGCGCACTGGTCGATGAAGCGGCCCTGATCGCCGTGCTGAAAACTGGCCATATCGACGCGATCATCGACGTCACCGATCCGGAAATTCCAGAAGCCGCCTCGGCGTTTTACGAGCTGCCGAACGTCTTCCTGACGCCGCATATTGCCGGTGCCGTCGGGCTGGAGCGGACCCGCCTCGGTGAGATGGCGGTGGATGAAGCCATCCGCTTTATCGAGGGCAAGCCGCTCCTCTATGAAATCCGCCGCGAGGATATGGCGCTGATGGCATGATGCGACGCAGCAAATCCATGAAAACACCCTGAAATCGCCCCATTTCGGCACAGGCAAACAACCCGTTTTTAATCATTCCGCGCTAGCAATCTCATGAGCGTCGGTCCGCCAAAAGCTCTGCCTCGAACTTTTGGAAAGGATCATGCGCCGGTAGGTTGTTGCTGCATATCTCGTGCTTTTGAAAGACGCACGGCGCAGCAATGAAGAGGTTCTAGTAATGCGTACCCGCGTTCTTTCCATTCTGGCCGTAATGCTGCTCGGCGTGCTGGCGGGCTGCGCCACCGCACCCCGCCATACCCGCAACATCTGCGCGATCTTCGATCAGCGCGATGGCTGGTTCAACAATTGGCAGCGCGCTGCCGAACGCACGGAACGCAAATACGGCGTGCCGGTGCCGATCCTGATGGCGACGATCTATACCGAATCCGGCTTCCGGCCGCGCGCCCGCCCGCCGCGGCGCTATTTGCTCGGCTTCATTCCCTGGAAACGCCCGACGACGGCTTACGGCTATTCGCAGGCGCTCGACGGTACTTGGGACAAATACAAGCGCGAAACCGGCAATTGGACGGCAAGCCGCACCAATTTCGCCGACGCCATCGACTTCGTCGGCTGGTATCACTACCAGACGCACCTGCAGACCGGCATTGCCCTGAACGATTCCTACGATCTCTATCTCGCCTATTATTCCGGCGCCAAGGGTTATCTGCAGGGAGCGTGGCGCGGCAATGGAACCGCTCTTGCCGGCGCCAAGCGCTTCAACGGCATGACGCGGATCTACGCGCAGCAGCTGCCGAGCTGCAGCTGATCTCGAAACCCGAAAGCTCAATACCGCGGCCCTAAGGCCGCGGCTCCAGCAAATTCAACCCGCCATCTTCGCCCCAGATATCGGCAACCGACACCTGCTGGCCGGTCTGGCTGCTCTGTAGCGCGGCAATGCCACAGAGGACCGACATCGCCCCTGCCCGCGAACCTGCTCGCTGCTTGAGTTCGTCATTCGGGCCGGAGCGCAGCAGCATGTTACGCAGCCGGTCGTCGCCGCCATAGTGCCCGCCGGAGGAGTGCGGCACCCATATGCGCTCGACATCGCCGAAATTCTTCATCACGACGATCTCGTCGGCCGGCGGCGTTGTCCAGTTCTGCTTCTCGTATTGGCGCAGCTCGATGCGGCCCTTGTGTCCGTTGAAGGCGATGTGATGACCTTCGATCGGCATATAGGTATTCAGGGAATAGGAGACGTTGACACCACTGCGATAGCGGATGGAGGCGACCATCGTATCGGGGATGTCAATATCCTCGCGGAAGACGCAGGCGTCGCGCACATACCCATCGACGGATGAGGGGTCTTCATAGAGGCTCTCGAGCAGCGGCGTTGCGCTGATGTCGAGATAATAGTCGCACTCGCCCTTGTAACGACAGGTGCTACAGCGCTCGCCGCGGAACGGGCCTTTGCGGCCGTAATGCTTGAGATCGGCAAAGGCGGCGACCGTTTCCGGATCGGAATCCAGATACCAATTCAGAAGGTCGAAATGATGCGTCGCCTTATGAACGAAAAGGCTGCCGGAATTTTCGACATAAGCATGCCAGCGGCGGAAGTAATCGGCGCCATGGCTGGTGTCGAGATACCAATGGAAGTCGACCGAGGTGACATCGCCGATGATGCCTGAATTGATCAGCTCCTTGATCTTTGCAGCGGTCGGCGCGAAGCGGTAATTGAAGGAAATATCAAGCCGTTTGCCGGTACGCGCCTCGGCATTGAGAATGCGCTTGATCTTGTCGACGGTCGTCGTCATCGGCTTCTCGCTGATGACATCGGCGCCAGCCTCCATCGCCTTGACGATCAGATCGTCATGGGTGGAATCGCGGGTGCAGACGATGACAAGATCCGGCTTTTCCGTCCGCAGCAATTCGTCGAAGTCGGTATAGATGGGCACCGATGCGCCGATATACTCCAGAGCCCGCTTTGCCCGCATGGCATTGAGATCGCAGACCGCCACGAGCTCGACCTCGTTGCTCCAACGCTCGACCAGATCCTTGCCCCACATAGTCGTGCCGCGATGACCCGTCCCGACCAGAACATAGCGTTTCTTCGATGACTGCATCTGCTCCTCCACAATCTGCAAACAGCGATAATGAGGCCTCGGCGGCCTGAATTCATTTCGGCGGCGTGCCCCTCACCCCAACCCTCTCCCCGCTAGCGGGGAGAGGGTTGGGGTGAGGGGCCAAGCGCGACAAGGCGTCGGACGCAAAATCCTATGTCAACGACCTTTCCATCGCCGCCCAATCCGGCTCGACCGACGAGCCAAGGCCGACGGCACCGATGACGGAGCCGATCGCAAGCTGCCCCGCTTCGATCCGCAACCGCGTGCGGCCATTGCTGATGCGGTAGAGATCGGAATGCACGTCGGCGAAAGCGGCCTGCTCCGCCTCCGGCGCGCCGGCCATGCCGTCGACATAATGATGACCGTTGCGCTCGATATGCGTCATGCCGATGAGCGATGCGAGCGCCAGATCCTGCTGCACGGCAAGGCCTCCTTGCGTCGTCAGATCCTCGGCCGACATGAAATAGGGAATGCCGTCCTCGGCACTCCATTTGGCGACGCGCGCGCGGTTCAATAGCGAGCGATAGAAGCCTTTGCAGGATTTCGAGGAGATGCCGGTATAGCCAAGCCCCCTCGCCGTGACGAAGGCATCGATATCGGCATCGGATTCGTCGATCTCCACCGGCTTGAAGGCAGCAAGCGCCTTCACCGGCTTCTCGAAGGCATGGGCGCGGGCGATCGGCTGCTCAACGAATAGGATCGAAGAGGCAAATCTTGCCAGCCTCGGCTCTTCCTTCACCCGGGAAAGCAGATCGGCAACAGCCTCTGCAGAGGCAAATTGCTCGTTGCCGTCGAGCGTCACCGAATAGTTCGGCACCTTGGCATCGATGACGGCAGCGACGCGGCAAAGGCGGTCGATATCCGCGTCGGGAACGCCCGACACCTTCACTTTGAAGAACGTCAGCCCATAGGCGTCGATCGCCTCTTCGAAACTTTCCGGCAGGCCGTCGTTCAGCCGCTCGCTTGCCGGGATATCGGCGCGCACGATCGCATCCACCAGACCGACAGTGTGGCGCGCGGCAAGGCTTGCCGAAGGCTCCAATGTCGAGAGGAAACCGGAGAGATCGAAGCCCGAGAGATCACGTGCTGTGGAGGTATCGATGCCGGGGCGGTTCGCCTTGATCGCTTCCGCGACGGTCAATCCCTCCAGCCGGCAGAGCGCATCGAGAATAGCCCGGTTGGCAAGTGCCAGGCCGAATGATGCGACAAGCCCGTTCAGCTTCTCCGCCGCCGCTTGGGCATGATGTGAGGCCTCGACGGCGGCATGCAGGCCGAAAGCCGTTCCCGCACCAGCACCTCTTAAGGAATTAAGCGCCAGGACCAGCGAACGCCGCAGCTGGTTTTCATTGTCGGCATTGGAAAGATCGGGCGATTTATCGAACCATTTCGGCACCATCAACTCGGCGGCCATACCCTCGGCCGGGCGCCCTTGCACATCCACGATTCGCACGCGCAGAAAGATCTGCCGCGCCTCGCGCAAGGTTGCTGCACCGAAACGGAAAGGAAGCCGCAGCTTGACCGGCCGCTCGAATGTCTCGGCCTCGACAAGCCTGATGGTCAATGGTTCGGTCATGATGCTGGTCGGCTCCTGTGATGGTCAGGCAAGTCTATTTGCATAGGGCACCAATATGCGTGGCCCCTCACCCAGCCCTCTCCCCGCCTGCGGGGAGAAGGAGTTTTCAAGCCCATGACCAGCACGAAACCAGTAACGGCCAGCTGGTTTGCTCTGTCGCCCCCTCTCTCCGCCTCAACGGGGAGAGGGCTGGGGTGAGGGGCTATTCAGTTCATTGCAGAAGCGGTTCTTCAAATCTCCGGCCACGCCGCATTGTAACGACAGGCACACGCTATCTCCTCCATGCCCGATTCCCTCCAGAACCAGGAAAGCAAATGCTTAGTCGCCCAAGCAATGTAACCATATGGTTACAAGATCGCGCGTTACCTCCGGCGTTGTCAATCACCTTTTGAAAATTTCTCGAACCGCCGCACTGCCGAACACTACGCGCGGATCGAAGCGAGCGTGACGGCAACGATATGCTCACCCCACTCATTTAGCGCATCCGGTGCCATCAGCTTCCGCGCGAAAATCGTCGACAAGGTGTGCCGGTTCGACAGATAGAAAAAGCCGAGTGCCGCGATCGTGAGATAGACTGATATGGGATCGACCGCCGGCCGGAAAATGCCAAGCGCCTCCCCACGGCGCAGCACGTCTGCAAGTTCGTCGATCAGATGCGAATGCATGGCCGAGACTTTGTCGGAGCGCTGCAGATAATGCGCATGATGCAGGTTTTCGGTGGCAAGCAGGCTCAGAAACTCAGGATGCGCTAGAAAATGCCGCCAGGTGAACAAGGCCAGCTCCCGCATCCCCTCTTCCGGATGACGATGCGCCAGATCCAGCTGCTTTTCTGCATTACGGATCGTCGCATATGTCGCCTCCAGCACGGCGAGATAGAGCCCCTCCTTGTCGCCGAAATAATGATAGAGCATCCGCTTGTTCGTTTGTGCCCGCGCTGCAATCGCATCCACCCTGGCGCCACCGAAGCCATGCGCGGCAAATTCCTCCGTCGCCGCGTCCAGGATCGTGGCATGGGTGCGCTGCGGATTGCGAGACGCTTTTCTCGACCGCTTGCCCAAGGTCTTGCCGGCATCCGCTTGCGCTTTATTTTCAGGCTCTTGTCTCGCCCTGACCGCCATGGACGATCTCCTTCCGAACGGTAGCATTAGCGACGGATGCTGCCGGTTCCGGCATGCATCGTTTTGATTGCCGCACGATTGGCGCTTGACAGCGGTCGCGTTTCTATCCAACTTGTAACCAAATAGTTATATCATGCAAAGCAGTTCGTAAATCATCGGTTCACTGGGGAGGAGACCAGGATGACGTTGACGATCGATCGCCGGCAGTTGCTAGCCGGCATGGCAGCCACGCTTGCATTCAGCGGTATGGGACTTTCACGCGCCAATGCGGCAACCGCGATGCGCCTTCTTTGGTGGGGATCGAAGGAGCGTAGCGACCGGACATTTGCGGCGGTAAAGGCCTATCAGGCCAAGAACCCGGATATCACCATCGCCGGCGAATCCTTCGGTTGGGACAGCTATTGGACGCGCTTGGCCACCCAGACCGGCGGCGGCAACGCGCCCGACCTCATCCAGATGGATTATCGTTACATCTTCGAATATGCCCGCCGCGGCGCGCTGCTCGACATGACGCCCTATCTCGGCAAGAGCTTGGCGATCGAGGATTTCGGCCCGGCCAACATCGATTCCGGCAAGGTCGACAACAAGATCTACGGTGTCAGCCTCGGCGTGAACTCCTTCATGGTCGTCGTCAACACGGCCGCCTGGACCGAGGCCGGCGTCGAACCGCCACATGACGCCATGACATGGGAGCAGATCGGCGATGCCTGCGCCAAGGTCACGGCTGCCAAGAAGCGTCGCGGTTTCTACGGCACGGCCGACGCAAGCGGCGGGGAGCCGGCGCTCGAATGCTGGCTGCGCCAGCGCGGCAAGGCGCTGTATACGACGGACGGCAAGCTCGCCTTCGAAGCGAAGGACGCGACCGAATGGTTCGATCTGTGGGGTCACATGCGCAAGATTGGCGCCTGTGTTCCGGCCGACGTGCAGGCGCTCGATAAGCAGACGCTCGAAACCGATATGCTTGTCACCAAAAAAGCAGCGATGAGCTTCGCCCATTCCAACCAGTTCGTTGCCATTCAAGGTCTGAACAAGGAAAAGCTCGATATCGTCTCCTATCCGGCCAATGCCGACAGCAAGCCCGGCCAGTATCTGAAGCCGTCGATGCTGATGTCGGTTTCGGCGACGTCAGCAAACAAGGATGCCGCCGTCGCCTTCGTCAATTATCTGGTCGAAGACCCAGAAGGCACGAAGGCACTCGGAGTCGAGCGCGGCGTTCCGCCTTCAAAAAAGATCCGCGACCTCCTGACGCCGGATCTGGATCCCGTCAGCAAGCAGGTGGTCGACTATATCGGCCGGCTGACGCCGCACGTCGGAGCGCTGCCGCCATCCCCACCGAACGGCGCCGGCGAGAATGCATTCCTGTTGAAGAAGATCGCCGAGGAGGTGGCCTTCGGCAAAACCAGCGCACAGGACGCTGGAACGAAGTTCACCGAACAGGCAGCAGCAAACATTACGCGAGGCTGATACCGTGGGTACAAACAGCAAGAGCGTTGCCGGCGGCTTGGCCGTCGGCGCGCGCGCGCCGTTGCGCGTGGAGACCTCCTACAAGGCGCCGAGCGCATTCGCGCGCAACGCACCCGGCTATCTCTTTCTTCTGCCGTGGTTCATCGGCTTCTTCGGACTAACCCTCGGACCGGCGATCGCCTCGCTCTATCTATCCTTTACCGACTACAATCTGCTGCAGTCTCCCAATCTCGTCGGCATAGACAACTATGTGCGGATCGCGACGGCGGACGACAAATTCCTGTCGTCGATGAAGGTGACGCTGTTTTATGTCGTCTGCTCCGTGCCGCTGAAGCTCGCCTTCGCGCTGCTGGTGGCGCTGCTGCTCAACCGCGGCATCAAGGGCCTGCCGGTCTATCGCGCCATCTTCTATCTGCCGTCACTGCTCGGCTCCAGCGTCGCCATCGCCGTGCTGTGGCGGCAGATCTTCGATGCTGACGGTATCGTCAATACCCTGCTCTGGTACGCCTTCGGCATCAACGGGCCGAGCTGGATCTCCAATCCCGATTACTCGCTCTATACGCTCGTCATTCTCGCCATCTGGCAGTTCGGTTCGCCGATGATCATCTTCCTCGCAGGCCTGCGCCAGATCCCGACCGATCTTTATGAAGCCGCCAGCCTCGACGGCGCCTCCAAGGCACGGATTTTCTTCAAGATCACCCTGCCGCTTCTGACGCCCGTGATCTTCTTCAACGCCGTCGTCCAGACGATTGATGCCTTCAAAGCCTTCACGCCGGCCTACGTCATTTCCTCCGGCACCGGCGGGCCGATCGATTCGACGCTGTTCTACACGCTCTATCTCTACCAGGAAGCCTTCGGCTATTTCCGCATGGGCTATGCCGCCGCACTCGCCTGGATCCTGGTGATCATCATCGCGATCTTCACCGCCTTCTCCTTCCTCTCCGCTCGTTATTGGGTCCACTACGATGACTGACGCGAAGCTCACCCATTTTGCCGAGGACATGAAGCCGCCGCGCGAGCGCCCGTGGTTCCTCTCCGTCCTCATCCATGTCGCTCTCATCGCCGCGTCGATCGTGATGCTCTATCCGCTGCTGTGGATGCTGTCCGGCTCGATCAAGGACCAGAACGAGATCTTCGGCACGGCCTCGCTGATCCCCTCGCAATTCGATTTCAGCTCCTATGCCCGCGGCTGGTTCGGCGGCCAGGTCACCTTCGGCAAATTCGTCTGGAATTCGGCCGTCATCGCCGTGCTTTCGGTCATCGGCAACGTCATTTCCTGCTCGCTGGCGGCTTACGCCTTCGCGCGGCTGAACTTCTGGGGCAAGAATTTCTGGTTCGCGCTGATGCTGGGCACGCTGATGCTGCCCTATCACGTCACGCTGATCCCGCAATATATCCTCTTCCTCAAGCTCGGCTGGGTGAAGACCATGCTGCCGCTCGTCGTACCGAAATTCCTGGCCGTCGATGCCTTCTTCATCTTCCTGATGGTGCAGTTCTTCCGCGGCATTCCACGCGAGCTGGACGAGGCCGCCATGATGGACGGCTGCAGCCCATGGCGCATCTACTGGCGGATCATGCTGCCGCTGTCGCTTCCCGTTCTGGCGACGGCCGCCATCTTCTCCTTCATCTGGACCTGGGATGATTTCTTCGGGCCGCTGATCTACCTCTCGGACATCAACACCTACACGGTACAGCTCGGCCTGCGCTCCTTCGTCGACTCCACCGGAAGTTCCGACTGGAGCAGCCTGTTTGCCATGTCGAGCCTGTCGCTGATCCCGGTCTTCCTGATCTTCCTCTTCTTTCAGAGGCTGCTGATCGACGGCATCGCGACCGCCGGCCTCAAACGCTGATTATGAACCCCGCAGTCCCGAATACCCAAGGTTTGGGACTGCGAACCAACAAAACCACGAAAGGAAATGTCGCATGAGCGCGCTGCGCTTCGCCGCCATCGGCCTTAATCACGATCATATCTACGGCCAGGTCAACGTCATGCTGCGGGCCGGCGCCGAACTCGTCGCCTTCCATGCGGTGGAGAACGATCTCGCCGCCACCTTTGCCGAACGCTTCCCGCAAGCGAAACGCATCGCTGACAAGCGCGAAATCCTGGAGGACCACTCCATCGCGCTGATCGTCAGCGCCGCGATTTCCAGTGAGCGCGCCGATCTCGCTATCGAGGCCATGCGCCACGGCAAGGACGTGATGCTCGACAAGCCCGGCATGGTGACGCTGGATCAGCTCGCTGAAGTGCGAAAAGTGCAGGCCGAGACCAAGCGCATCGTCTCCATCCTCTATTCCGAACATTTCGAGACGGCATCGACGGTCAAGGCCGGCGAATTGGTCAAGGCGGGCGCCATCGGCAAGGTCATCCACACGACCGGCCTCGGCCCCCATCGGCTCCGCAAACCCACCCGGCCGGACTGGTTCTTCGACCGCAAGCGCTATGGCGGCATCATCGCCGACATCGCCTCGCATCAGTGCGAGCAGTTTCTGTTCTTTGCAGACTCTCTCGAAGCCGAAGTGCTGTCGGCAACTGTGTCCAACCGCGCCAATCCGGAAACGCCGGGCCTGCAGGATTATGGCGATTTCCATGTGAGGACGCCCGACGTCACGGGCTATGTCCGCGTCGACTGGTTCACGCCGGATGGTCTGTCGACATGGGGCGACGGCCGCCTCTTCATCGTCGGCACGGAAGGGACAATCGAGCTGCGCAAATATATCGATGTCGCCGGCCGGCCCGGCACCGACCATCTCTTCCTTACCGACCGCAAGGGCATGCAGCATATCGACTGCAGCGGAGTGGAGCTGCCCTATGGCCGCCAGCTTGTGGCCGACATCAGAGACCGCACCGAAACAGCCATGGGCCAGGAACATTGCTTCAAGGCCATGGAGCTGGCACTGAAGGCGCAGGCGCTCGCCGAGGCAACATCTCTCAACAGCATTCAGAGGTAATTGCGACATGTCCGACATCAAGAAAGTCGCGATCATCGGCCTCGGCATCGGCCGCTCTCACATCGTCGAAGGGTATCTGCCACATCCGGATCGTTTCGAAGTCGCGGTTCTCTGCGATCTCAACGAGGAACGCCTGAACGCCGTCGGCGACGAATTCGGCATCGGCAGGCGCCTCAAGGATTTCTCCGAAGTCCTCAACATGCCCGATATCGACATCATCGACATCTGCACGCCGCCCGGCTCGCATTTTCAGCTCATCATGCAGGCGCTTGCCGCCGGCAAACACGTGGTCTGCGAAAAGCCGCTTGTGGGATCGCTCGCCGATGTCGATGCGGTCATCGCGGCCGAAAAGACCGCCAAGGGCCGGCTGATGCCGATATTCCAGTATCGCTATGGCGACGGCATCCAGAAGGCCAAGCGCATCATCGCTTCGGGTATTGCCGGCAAGCCCTATGTCGCCACGTCGGAGACGCATTGGGTGCGCGGCGCCGATTATTATGCGGTTCCCTGGCGCGGCAAGTGGGATACCGAACTCGGCGGCGTGCTGATGACGCACTCCATCCATCTGCACGACATGCTGACCTATCTGATGGGGCCGATCGCGGGCCTCTTCGGCCGTGTCGCCACCCGCGTCAACGATATTGAGGTGGAGGACTGCGCCAGCGCCAGCCTGTTGATGGAAAACGGCGCGCTCGCCACCATCAGCGCAACGCTCGGCTCGCAGGAACAGATCAGCCGCCTGCGTCTCGCCTTCGAAAACGTCCTGATCGAAAGCAATCATGAGCCCTACAGCCCCGGCCAGGACCCCTGGAAAATCGTCCCCGCCAATGACGAGATCGGCGCAAAGATCGATGCGCTGCTCGCCGATTGGTCGCCGATCCCCAACCGTTTCAACACGCAGATGAGGCTGTTCCACGACGCGCTGGTGTCCGGCGGACCGCTGCCGGTGACGACGGCCGATGCCCGCCAGGCACTGGAACTGGTCACAGCCTTCTATGAATCGTCGGAAACGCGCACCGAAGTCCGCTTTCCGGTGGGACCAGAAGCCAAGAAATACAAGAGTTGGAGGCCGTCATGAACGTTGCCCCGCGAGCCATCAGGACCAACAAGGAGGGAGCGCCCATGGCGACAAGCGTATCGCTGCAGAAGGTTATCAAGCGCTACGGCGAGCTTCAGGTGGTTCACGGGATCGACCTGGAGATCGAACCGGGTGAATTCACCGTTTTCGTCGGCCCCTCCGGCTGCGGCAAGTCCACGCTCCTGCGCATGATCGCAGGCCTCGAGCCGATTTCCGGCGGTGGCCTCTATCTCGACGGCAGCCGCATGAACGATGTCCCCGCCTCCAAGCGGGGCATCGCCATGGTCTTCCAGTCCTATGCGCTCTATCCGCATATGACCGTCTACAAGAACCTCGCCTTCGGCCTGGAAACGGCTGGCATGAAGAAACAGGACATCCAGCCGCGCGTCGAAAAAGCGGCCGAAATCCTGCAAATCAAGCAGCTGCTGCAGCGCAAGCCGAAGCAGCTTTCCGGCGGCCAGCGCCAGCGCGTCGCGATTGGCCGCGCCATCGTGCGCGAGCCCAACATCTTCCTCTTCGACGAGCCGCTTTCGAACCTCGACGCGGAACTGCGCGTGCAGATGCGCGTCGAGATCGCCCGCTTGCACCAGCGCCTCGGCAACACCATGATCTACGTCACCCACGACCAGACCGAGGCCATGACCATGGCCGACAAGATCGTGGTGCTGAACGGTGGCAAGATCGAGCAGGTGGGCGCGCCGCTCGACCTCTACAACAAGCCGAAGAACAAGTTCGTTGCCGGCTTCATCGGCTCACCGAAGATGAACTTCCTCGATGCGAAAATCGTCGCCTCCGACGACGGCTCCGCCGTCATCGATCTCGCCGGCCAGACGGTGCGCCTGCCGCGCCGGCTAGGCAGCCTCCAGCCTGGACAGCCGGTGACCCTCGGCGCCCGCCCGGAGCACCTGAACGTCGGCGATCGGGGCCTGGCTCTCGGCAATGCCCGCGTCGATCTCGTCGAACATCTCGGCGGCCAGACGATCCTCTACGTCACGCTACATGGCGGCCAGGCGCTGACGGTCGCGCTGGAAGATCAGCAAGCCATCCGCGCCGGCGAGACGGTTAGCATTCATATCGATCCCGAGCGCTGCCACCTGTTCGGGCCAGATGGGATGACGTTGTAGGAGAGCTGGTGTGAAGAGTTATCTCGCACCTGGCGGGCGAGATAACTCCTCGCGCCCGCCATCAACTACACCTCGACGATCCGCCGGCTGCCGATGGCGCGGATCTGACCGGATGGAATGACATCGGCCGGAACGCTCTCCCGCCGGTACAGGCGAATCCGGCGGCTGCCCGGCGCAAGATGGAACCAGTCGTCCTCGGCCCGATAGGCTTCTAGATCGATCTGCACCGATTGTGCCAGCCGGTCGCTGATCAGCTCCAAATACCAATCCTCGCCTTCCTGAAGAACCGATGCAGTGATCTCGGCGTCGTGAAAAGCTTTCGTTCTGCCTAACGGGAAGTAGAAGGCCTCAGCGATCACCGCGCCGGTTACCGAGTTCGTCAGCCGAGCCACCACGACGTCATGTGATGGCGGACCGAAACGGAAAGCATAGGTCGTGTCAAAGAAGGCGCCAAACAGATCAGTGCAGGCTATCTTTTGCTTGGCGCGGGCTTCGAGCACCAGATCGCGGCCGCCACCGACGACGACCTGACGGCCATCGCGCAGGCAGGAGACTTCGACGGTCAGATCGAGCGCCGCATCACTCTCGTTGATGACATGTACGTCGAGACCGTTCGTACCCTCGTCCATCAGCAGCACCTGCACTGGCCGGAAGGCACGGCGCAGCCCATACCAGACCGGCTTCGGCTCTCCGGTCGAATCGATCACGCCCCAGCCGGCGCCGGGAAGCAGATCCTGCAGCGTCCAGACAAGCGCGCCATTGCAGCCGGAACCTCGGCGGCGCCACTCCGCATAGGTCTCCTCGGCCACTTCACCGGTCACCGCCCGCGAGAGGTTGAGATAGAGCTCCGGGTCTTCCCGCCGCAATCGGTTGGGCTCGACACCGTAAAGCTCCTGAAGATAATGATCACGCACATCCTCGAAATCCCAGGATGCGCCACGATCGCGCGGTACCCGCTCTTTCCATAGCGGGCTATGGACTGCCGGAACCGGCAGATGCTGCCCCAGAGTACGGGCTTGCGGCACATGCGCGAAAGCCAGGCTCTCTGCGGCGAAGCGGACGTCGGCGCGGCGCGCATCGGCAAGCGGCCGCATATACGCCCCGACGCCATAATAATGCGTGACGCCGGTATTTGGCGAAAACGGCATCGGCCCGCCCGAAGGTGAATTGACGACATAGGGCACATCCGGCCGCAGCGATTGCACCAGCGGCGGAATGATCTCCTCCACAACAGCGCTTTTCCAGAACTGTTCCGGCAGGCCCATCATGGCCGCCTGCTGATGGATCTCGTTGCCGCCGCAAAGGACAGCCAGCGAAGGCGACAGACGCGTGCGTCCTAGAAACTGCGAAACCTCCGCCTCGACATGGGCGTTGAACGCCTTGTCGTTCTTCGGATAATCGAAATTGGCGAACATGAAATCTTGCCAGACCAGCAGGCCAAGTTCGTCGCATAGGCGGAAGAACTCCGGCGTTTCATAGGCCATGGTGCCGCCGATACGGATCATGTTCATGCCGGCTTCAGCCGCCAGCCGCAGCCAGGGTTCATAATCGTCGCGGCCGCCAGGCAGGCGTACGATATCGGCTGTGGTCCAGACCGCGCCGCGGCAGAAAATCCGCTCGCCATTCACGACAAGAGCGAAATCCTGGCCATCGGCGCCGCGATCGACCGACAGCCGACGGAAACCGGTCTTTCCGAGCGCATGCTCCACGCCATCGACGACGAGCGAGATATCATGGAGTTGCGGCACGCCATGGGTATGCGGCCACCAGGGCACCACATCGGGAATTTTGAGGATTGCGGTATAACGGCCGGCGCTATCCTTTTCGAAGGCCTGCTCCGTCTCTCCGCACTTCAATACCAGCTCTTCAACGTCGCCCTCGATCGAGAGCGAGGCGTAGAGCCTGCCCTCGCCATTCTCAAGCAAATCCGGCCGCAAGGAGAGATCACGAATGACAGGCGCGCTCGGCCGCAGCAGCGAGATCGGCCGCCACGGACCGACGGCCTGAACATCCGGGCACCAGCCTGGCATATGGCCGAGCAATGTCGTGCGCACCATGCGCAGGCCCTGGGGCGTGATCATCTGCGGCCGCCAGCGGGCGCGTGGCCCGGGCTCGGAAAGCTTCGGCTCCAGCGCACGGAAGCAGAGCGCCAGCTCGTCACCGCCAAGCAGGGTGACGTCGATGTCATGGGCCTCGAACATGCTTTCGGACACAAGGATTTGCTGGCCGTTGAGGAAGACTTCGCAAAGCGTCGCCAGCCCCTCCAGTCGCAGGACCGCCTCGCCCGCCTCCACATCCACCAGACGGCAGATGTACCAGGCATCGCGATCATGAAGCGGCTGCGGCCTTGTCCGGTCGAAACGCCCGGCCTTTTCCAGCGCCTCTGCCACCGTGCCCGGCACGGGCGCGGGAATGAAACCTGAGGTCAGCGGCACATCGGAGGGTAAGAGGCAGGTGCCCGCCTCCGTCAGTACCAGATTCCAACCTTCGCTCAGCCGCATTCCGCCGCCGAGATCCGCCAAGCGCCCGCCCATGACATCTTCGAGGGATTACCCCCGCCCCAATATGTTCAGAAATAACCCATCCGTATCGCGGATCAAACGGAAGCCGTCAAAGCTTCCGTTCAAGTTCGCTCATCATGGAATCCCACGCATCGGCGGCGGGATCAAGCGCCGTGCGCAGCGGCTCGAATTTCTTGCGCGTGATGGCGCGGGCAAGCTGGAACTGCACCGATTTTGCCGTCTCGGAAATTTTCCGCGCTTCGCCAGCCGCGTTACCCAAATCGGCCGCAAGCCAATCGAAATGGCTGCCGGCCAGTTCGAAATTGGCGCCGAGCTGACGCAGCGTGTTGAACGCATATTTATGGAAGAAGCCGAAAGGCCGTTCGGCGATCGCCTCCACCTGCGCCGGGAAGACCTCGGCGAAGGCGCGGATCGGATTGGCCTTGGGGCGACGGCGGAAATGGAAGGACAGAAGCTGCCGGGCCGTCTCGCGGATTCCAGCGTCAGCCGGTACCTTCTCCGGAAATTTCGCAAATTCCGTATAGGGCAGGAAGGGCAGGTCCTCGTCCGTCAGATGCAGCTGGAACAGTCCGTCGAAATCCTCGCCCGACAGCTGGAAGAAGCCGCCATTGTGGAAATAATCGAGCGTGCGGCCTTCCATATCGATTCGGTTGATCGCGACCGTCGTCTTGCCATGTTCGCGGCGATAGCCGACGCCTTGCGTGTCCGGCATGAAGAAGGAATCCATCTCCACCAGGCAGAGCCGACCGCGGCCGATCTGCTCGACGACATGGTTCTCGACCTTGTCGTAAATCGCAAGCTCGGTGCAGCGCACGCCATAGAGCGCTTCCAGATCCTCGAGCGGCACCTTGAAGAAGGTGAACTGATCGCCCTCGAAATCCTGGGTGACCGTGAAGCTGAGCATGGCCTCCGGTGGCAGCTTCAGGCTCGAAAGCACCTCGATCCAGAGATCGATGTAGCAGTTGGTCTCAGGCCACATGCGCTCGCTGTCGTGCAGCACATGTGGCTTGTAGGCGGCGGGGTCCAGTCCCTGAAACACGGAAGCCATGGGTGCGATCAGCCCCACAGCGTCTTGCGCACGCTCTCGGGCCATTCCTTGGTGTCGAGACCATGGGTGTGGAACAGCGCCAGCGCGATGCGCTCCAGGCCGAAGCCGACGCAGGCCGTGTGCACGACGCGGCCATCGGCAAAGTTCAGGCCCCACTTCGTGCCGAAGGCATCCTGATGGTAGTTGAAGCTCATGCAGGCGGTCGGCTTGGCGGTCGAGGTGATTGGGATCAGCAGCTCGAACTTCAGGTTCTGGTCGCGCTGGTTGTTGGCGAGCATCTTGCCGGCCCGACCGAAGAACGGGTCGTTGGCGACATCGATGGTGACGTCGAGGCCGACGGCCTTCATCATCTCGACACCGCGATCCATCCAGCTCTGGCGGAAATCCGTCACATGCTTTTCGCTGCCCATGCAGACATATTCGCGCATGCGGAAGAGCTGCTGGCGGGCCGGGTCCTTGGAAGGCTCGTGGCGGAAGCAATAGGATTGCAGATCGTAAAGCGCGCCGTCTTCCGGAATGGCGCCGCGCTTGGCAACCGTCGGATAGAGCGGATAGCACGCGGCAGGCGTCAGCACGATATCGGTCGCCTGCTGGTCTTTCGTCCAGTCGTCGCCGACTTCCATGCACTTCAGCAAGCTCATATGGTCGAGCTCGTTACCGCAGAAGCTATGCACGGTGCCGGCCAGCTGCGGGAAGCTCTTCATATAGCCGCTCGTCTCAAAGAAGGCGCGGTTCATGCCCGGCGGAAAGCGGATGGCTTCGGCGCCATCGGCGCCGCCGAATTTGTCGATCAGCCGCTCGAAGGCGGAAATCACATCTTCGAACTGGCCGCTGCGCCCGTAGAGGCCATCAACGCCGGTGTCGATCAGCAGGCCGGATTCGAAAAGACGGTCGAGAAACGATGTTTGCATATCCATGACGGTTACCCCAACAGGCTGGTATCTTGTTTGTGGACGAGCAGCATGGTCGACGTATTGCCGAGAATGCGGTCATTCGAAATCATCAATTGCGCCGAGTGCGCGTCGCGCAGGTGGCGGCCGAGGCTGTAGGGCGTACCGTTCTTGTAGCCCATGATGCCGCAGATCAGCATCGCATGATTGATGATCGGCAGGATCATCTCCGAGGATGCGATCTTGACGTTGTTCATCGCCACGGCGAAAGCCATCGACGACAGGCGGTCCGCATCGAGCTTCGCCTCCTCATAGGCCTTCAGCCCGGCAACCACATTGGATTTCACCATCTGCAGCATGCTGGAGGCTTCGGCGAGACGCAGTGCACCGGGCGGCGGTGCGCCGGGAGACTTGCGGGCAGCGGCACGAACGAAAGCTTGTGCGCGCGAAACCGCATCGGCGGCAATGCCATACCACACACCGCTCCAGAGCAGGTGCGAGCTTGCCAGCATCGATTGCGCGGCGATCTCGGCAAATGGCTTCGGCAGGATCTGCTTGGCCGGCGCCACGCCCTTGAACAGGAAGCCGTCGGAGCAAGTGCCGCGCATGCCGAGCGTGTTCCACTCGATCGTGCGCTTGATCTCGTATTGATCCCTAAGGAAGCAGGTCAGCACCTGATCGGAAGACGCCGCCTCGGCATGGCTGCGCGAGGTGATCAGAATGGCGTCGGCATGGGCGCCATAGGAGATGACGGTCGCATCTTTTTCGAGATAGCAAGTATCGCCTTCGACCTTGATGGCGCAGATGCTGTTGCGCAGGTTGCCGCCGATCCCGCCCTCGGTTGTCGCCGAGGCGAGCAGCAGCTGTTCCCTGGCGATGCGGCGCATGAAATCGCGGTGCCAGTCGCTGTCGGCGCCGTGCTCGACCAGGCTCGATAGCTTGATCTGGTGCATAGCGAAGACCATGGCGCTTGCAGCGCAAGCCTGACCGAGGATCGAGCAGAGCTCGGCGATTTCGGTCACCGACGCGCCTTCACCGCCAAGATCGGCGGGGATCTGAATGGAGAGCAGCTTCTCGGCGCGCATCGCGTCGACGGCTTCGCGTGGGAACCGGCCTTCGGCATCGACGGCATCGGCGTGCTGGCTGGCGATCGCTGCGACGCGGGCGGCGCGCACCGCCGCTCCTTCGCCCGACCCAACCTCGAGTAAAGCGACCGCCGCAGTCATTATGCGACCTTTCTACTATCGAGGATCATGCCGACAGTTCTTTCGATCGCGGCAATGCTGGCGAAGGACTTGCGGTTCAGCAGGTTGTCGGGAAACTCGATGTCGAAGGCTTCCTCGATGCCGAGCATCAACTGGACGGAAGCGAAAGAAGACAGGCCGGTCGCATAAAGATCGGCATCGTCTTCGATTTGATCAATAGCAACGGGAAGCGCGCCGAACTTGGCCAGCAAATCGCGAATCGTCTTGTTCATAGTCTAGTCCCTTCTGGCAATGGTAAGCATAACCGCAGTTACGCCGTCTTATCCTTCACCAAGAAGTAACAGGCAAAATAGAACATTCCGCTAAGCGACGTGGTAAACACAAACAACTTATACTTGGTAGAAAATTGCTATATTCAACACTTGTCTGATTAAAATTTACCTTCCGTAAGCCATATAAATGATGACTTCCGCAAAAATATTATATTTTTCTAATATTATGCCATGTCGATTTTTGGAAGAGCTAGGCATCAAAAAAGGTTAACGCACCAAAATTCGCCACTACGTTTTATTCGAAAATAACAATCACAATCAGAGCGTCAGTGCAATAAGATCATAAGTACGCACTTTAGCTTTGCGGCGGATAAATATGCTCGCCACCGCGATAGTCTGAAATCGAGTAGCAACCTTCACCCAGCTCACGGACGGAGCTCTGGCCGATATCGGCCTTGCCATAGCCACCGGGGATATCGAGAATGTAAGTGGGCTGGCAAAGGCCGGAAATGCGGCCGCGCAGGCTTGCTACGATTGCCTGCCCTTCGGCGATACCAAGGCGGAAGTGGCTGGTTCCGGGCGCAAGGTCCGGATGATGCAGGTAATAGGGCTTCACCCGCGTCTCCACGAAAGCCTTCATCAGCGCCGCCAGCACCTCCGGATCGTCGTTGACGCCCTTCAGAAGGACCGACTGGCTGATAAGCACGATTCCGGCATCGACCAGCCGGGCGCAGGCGGCGCGCGCCTCCTCCGTCAGCTCGCGTGGATGGTTGGCATGCAGCGCCACATAGATGGTCTTACCGCTCGCCTTCAAAGCCGCAATCAGCGCCGCATCGATCCTTGACGGGTCAACGACGGGGATGCGGGTATGGAAGCGGACGATCTTCACATGGTCGATCTCGGCAAGCTGCCCGAGAATCTCTTCCAGCCGGCGCGGCGAGAGAATGAGCGGATCGCCACCGGTCAGGATGACCTCCCAGATCTCCTTATGGTCGCGGATATAGGCAAAGGCGCCGTCCAACGCATCCCCATCCAGCGTCCCAAGTCCCTGCGGCCCGACCATCTCGCGGCGGAAACAGAAGCGGCAATAGACCGGGCAGACATGCACGGCTTTCAGCAAGACGCGATCCGGATAGCGGTGTACGATGCCTTCGACCGGGCTGTGCGCGTGATCGCCGATCGGATCGGCGCGTTCCTCCGAAGTGACGGTAAGTTCGGCGGCATCCGGCACGAACTGCCGGGCAATAGGATCGGCGGGGTTTGCGGGGTCGATCAGACGCGTGACGGTGGGCGTCAGGGCGACGGCATAGCGTTCCGCCACCGCTTCCAGCGCCGCTGCCTGATCGGCATCGATCAGCCCGGCGCGCTCAAGCTCTCCGATGGTCCGGATCGGGCGCACCACATTCATGCGTCATACTCCGCGACCGGTGCCCACAGCACCTGCTCGATCCGTGAGGCGCCGGTTGCCAGCATCACGAGCCGGTCAAAGCCTAGCGCGATGCCGCTCGCCTCGGGCATGGCGGCAAGCGCCTCCAGAAACTCCTCGTCCAACGGATAGGTCTCGCCATAGACACGCTGCTTTTCCGCCATTTCGATCTCGAAGCGACGACGCTGCTCTTCCGCATTGGTGAGTTCGCCGAAAGCATTGGCCAGCTCGACGCCGCAGGCATAGAGCTCGAAACGCTCGGCAACGCGATGATCCCTGGCCGATGGCCGCGCAAGCGCCGCCTCAGAAACGGGATATTCGTCGAGAATGGTGGCGCGTCCGAAGCCCAGATTCGGCTCGATCTTCTCCACCAATACGCGGCTGAAAAGATCCTGCCACAGATCGTCGTCGGCAACGCGAATGCCCGCCTTGCGCACATCCGCCGCCAGGCGCTCGCGATCCGTCGATCCGTCGAGACCGATGGAGGCGAAGAGATCGATACCGGCATATCGTTCGAAGGCGGCCGCGACGCTGATTCGCTCGGGCGGGAGAAATGGATCGATCTCCGCGCCGCGGTAGCTGAGTTTCTTCGCCCCGACCGTCTCGGCCGCCAGCGCCAGCAGCGCGGCACAATCCACCATCAGGATTTCGTAGCTCTCTCCTGCCCGATACCATTCCAGCATGGTGAATTCCGGATGGTGCAGCGGCCCACGCTCGCGATTGCGATAGACATGGGCAAAGCAGGCAATGCGTTCTTCACCTGCCGCAAGCAGCTTCTTGCAGGCAAATTCGGGTGATGTATGCAGATAAAGTGGCGATGCCTTGCCGTCGGTGGTCAGCGCCTCGGTCTCGAAAGCATGCAGATGAGCCTCGTTGCCGGGCGACACCTGCAGCGTTGCCGTATCCACCTCGATGAAGTCGTTGCGCGTGAAGAAAGTCCGCAGCGCCGCCTGGATGGCATTGCGGCCGATCAGGAACGGCCGCCGGTCCGCATGGACATTGCGGGTCCACCAGGGGGACGCTTTGCTCGTCTTTGGCTTCATTCCTAGCTTTCTTCAGGGCACCGGCCGCCTTGGGGGTGGCTATTTCCGTTGATTTAGGGTAGTTGCGCCCCCAAGCAAACAAAAGCTGCGTCTCGGAGAGCATTTCGACAGTCCCTCTACGACGCAAAAGGCAGCGTTACAAGGAAGTCTTATGGTCAAGGTCATCGCCTCTTCGGTCCGCAAGGGCAACGTTCTCGACGTCGACGGCAAGCTCTACGTCGTTCTCACCGCACAGAACTTTCATCCGGGCAAGGGTACGCCGGTCACGCAGGTCGACATGCGCCGCATCGTCGACGGCGTGAAGGTGTCCGAGCGTTGGCGCACCACCGAGCAGGTCGAGCGCGCCTTCGTCGAAGACGTGAACTTCCAGTACCTCTATGAAGACGGTGAAGGCTTCCACTTCATGAACCCGGCCACCTACGACCAGGTCGTCGTCGATGCCGAAACCATGGGCGACCAGAAGGCCTACCTTCAGGAAGGCATGACATGCATCCTGTCGATCCATGAAGGCGTTCCGCTGGCACTCGAACTGCCGCGCCACGTTACGCTCGAGATCACCGAGACCGAGCCGGTCGTCAAGGGCCAGACGGCGTCCTCGTCCTACAAGCCCGCCATGCTCTCGAACGGCGTGCGCACCATGGTTCCGCCGCACATCAACGCCGGCACCCGCGTCGTCATCGCAACGGAAGACAATTCCTACGTCGAGCGCGCCAAGGACTGAGCCTCGGCCACCTGCTTGCATGAAGAACGCCTCGTCCTGGTGACGGGGCGTTTTGCGTTTTGGGAGAATTGAAGCCGGAGGGGCAGCGACTGCGCCAAGACTTGCCGTACCGCCCTGGTTGCGGTGGACCTGGTTATGGCGCACTGGCCTTTTTCTCATCCACCTGCGCCGCACCGGTAGTTTCGGAAGGCGTTTGCATATCGGTGCTGTGCTCATGCGGAGCCAGGGACTGCAGATGCAGGACGCGCGGCGACATGGCGTGCATGAAGGCGTCGGAGCGGCCGATATAGATAAGGGTTGCATCTTCCAGCTCGGCCAGCAGAGCAAAGGCCTTCGCCTGAACCTCGGCCTCCAGCCCTTCCAAGGCATCATCGAAGACGACCCATTTCGGCTTTGCGAGCAGCAAGTGGGCAAAACCGACGGCTTTCTGCTCTTCGGTATCGAGCAATCGATCCCAGCGAGCCTGCGTATCGAGACGGCTCTTCAGACGGCCAAGCCCTACCTTGTCGATGACGGCATCGACGGCGGCATCGTCATAGGCGTCCCGATCGTCCGGAAAACAGATTGCCTCCCTGAGGGTGCCGGTCGGCACATAGGGCGTGTGCGGCACGAACAGCATGTCGTCCATCGGCGGCAGGCTGACCGTGCCGGAACCGCTATACCATTGATGCGCCAGCACCTCGAACAGCAGCCTGCGGTTCACGCCGTGATCGCCGTTGATCATCACATGCTCGCCGGCATTGATCGTGACCGTACCCTCCGCGATCCGGAAGCCGTTTTCCGTCGCCTCGTCGCTGGTCTTCGTCGAAATCTCCAGATCGGTCCAGACCATCGTGCCCGGCGCCGCCTTTTCGAAGACGAGGGTGTGCGGCATCGGCATTTTATCGTCCATTTCCGTCAGTGCCTTGCGGAAATCGGTCACGCGCATCAGCGTCGCACGCCATTCGGCAATCGGGCCGAAATTGGCGACATACCAGCGCAGCGCGGAATTGACCTGATTGAAGGCGCCGACGGCCACCATCAGCTGACCGAAGGTCAGGCCGCCGGAGAAATAGGCGGGCGCGGCAACGAGGATGGGAATGATCAGCACCAGCCAGCCATAGCCGGCCGAAACCCAGGTGAGATTGGTATTGGCGATGGCAAGCTGACGGATGACAGCAAGCACGGCCGATATGTCGAGATTGATCCGCCGGCGCTCGTTCTCCTCGCCTCCGGCGATGGTGATTGCCGGCATATGCTCATTGGCATGCATGAGCGCGAAGCGCAGCTCGGCTTCCTTCGAATAGCGGTCTGCATTCAATCTCACCAGACGCCGGCCAACAAATTGGCTGAGGAAAGAGGCGGATCCGGCATAGAGGATTGCCGCCCAGACCATGTAGCCGGGAATGGAGAAGCTCATGCCCCGGAGGTGAAAGACCATGCCGCTGGAGAGCTCCCAGAGCACGCCGATGAAGCTCAAAAGCAGGATCGTCGCCTGTACCAGTCCAATGGCAAGCCCCGTCGAGCTTTCGGCAAGATTGCGGGCGTCCTCATGCAACCGCTGGTCGGGATTGACGCCGATCAGGCCGGAGGAGGCAAGACGAAGCGCACGCTTGGCCTGCAGCCATTGATCGACCAGATCGCGCGCCAGCCCCTCACGCATGTAGAGCGCGGTCATCTGGTTGAGCCAGGCCTGAACGACATTGAGGACCAGCAGCGAGCCGGCGATGATGCCGAAGACGCCGAGCTGATGGAAGAAAGCGGAAATATCGCGCCTTGCCAGCGAATCGTAGAAGGGCGCATTCCAGTTGTTGAGCAGCACCTGGACATAGGCCGTGACCAGAATGATCACGAAAAGCGCGATGGTCAGGGAAATGATCTTGATGCGAACAGCCGAATTCCAGAAAGCGGAGAACATCATCCTCAGCCGAAAGAAAAGGCTCAAATCGTATCCGACCTGTTCATTTCCCTGGATATTCGGCTTGGCTTGCTTTTCAACTGCCATCAGCACTTCCCTGCGACGCGTCCCGTCAGTTAATCATGACCCGCCCTCATGTCCACCCTTGCAATAGATCGGTGGGATCACATTCCTATATACACGGTTTCGCGTCTTGAACCGAATAAGGTCAGCAATTAGCTTGCGCTCGAAAGATTGAGAAAGCCTTCCGATGCAATTCCAGGGAACCGCCGACTATATCGCCGACAAGGATCTGATGGTCGCCGTCAATGCCGCCATAAGGTTGGAGCGTCCGCTTCTCGTAAAGGGCGAACCTGGTACGGGCAAGACCGAACTTGCACGCCAGGTGGCGGCCGCGCTCGGTCTCGACCTGATCGAGTGGAATGTCAAATCGACGACGAAAGCCCAGCAGGGTCTCTACGAATATGATGCGGTTTCACGCCTGCGCGACAGCCAGCTTAGCGACGTCAGAGTTCATGATGTCAGGAACTATATCCGCCAGGGCAAGCTCTGGCAGGCCTTCACCTCGCTGAAGAAGTGCGTGCTGCTGATCGACGAGATCGACAAGGCCGATATCGAATTCCCGAACGATCTCCTGCAGGAACTCGACCGCATGGAATTCCATGTCTACGAGACCGGGGAGACCATCCGGGCCGCGATCCGCCCGATCGTCATCATCACCTCGAACAACGAGAAGGAACTGCCGGACGCCTTCCTGCGCCGCTGTTTCTTCCACTATATCCGCTTTCCCGACATGGAGACGCTGAAGCGCATCGTCGAGGTGCATTATCCCGGCATCAAGCAGGCGCTCGTTCATGCGGCACTGACGCAATTCTTCGAAATCCGCGACGTGCCTGGCCTGAAGAAGAAGCCTTCGACCTCCGAAGCGCTCGACTGGATTCGCCTGCTTGTTACAGACGATATCGATCCCGAAACGCTACGCGCCGATGCGAAGAACGCGTTGCCGAAACTGCATGGCGCGCTTCTGAAGAACGAGCAGGACGTGCATCTGTTCGAGCGGCTGGCTTTCATGGTGCGAGGGCAAGGGAAGTGATTCAGTCGGATGCCGCGCTTTCCGCGCATAAAACTGCGGAACCCTTCTCCAAGGGATAACGAGATCATCACCCGCCCTCGCCCTTCGAGGCTCCGGCTTTTAGCCTCCGCACCTCAGGGTGAGGTCTGATCTCTTGTATCTCGGCTCGAATCCTCTCCGCCTCACCCTGAGGTGCCCTGGCGTTGAAGCGTCAGCGTAAAGGCCAGGGCCTCGAAGGGAGAGGCGGCCCGCTGGGGTTTGCCCCATTGACCCGCGGAGATGTCGGGTTTATGAAATTTCCCTCGTGGTGATTTGGCCGGCCGGCTTGCAGCCACGTTAAATAAGTCGCTAAAGGGCCGCGTGCGGACCGGTAGCGATTCTTATCGCGGCCGGTTTTTTTGTATTTGGCGAGTGAAACGATGCCCATCAAGATTCCCGATACGCTCCCCGCGTTTGAAACCCTCCAGAATGAGGGTGTGCGGGTGATGACCGAAACGGTGGCGTTCCGACAGGATATCCGCCCCCTTCAGATCGGGCTTCTCAACCTCATGCCGAACAAGATCAAGACCGAGATCCAGATGGCGCGCCTGGTCGGCGCATCGCCGCTGCAGGTGGAGTTTTCGCTGGTGCGCGTTGGCGGCCACAAGGCCAAGAACACCTCGCAGGAGCATCTGCTTGCTTTCTACGAGACGTGGGAAGAAGTGAAGCACCGCAAGTTCGACGGCTTCATCATAACCGGCGCACCGATCGAGCTGCTGGAATATGAGGACGTCACCTACTGGAACGAGATGCAGGAGATCTTGGACTGGACGACCACCAACGTCCATTCGACGATGAACGTCTGCTGGGGGGCGATGGCGGCGATCTACCATTTCCACAAGGTGCCGAAATATACGCTGACGGAGAAGGCTTTTGGCGTCTATCGCCACCAGAACCTGAAGCCCTCTTCGGTCTATCTCAACGGCTTTTCCGACGATTTCGCCATTCCGGTGTCCCGCTGGACCGAAGTGCGCCGCGCAGACATCGAAAAAGTGCCCGGCCTGGAAATCCTGATGGACTCGAGCGAGATGGGCGTCTGTCTCGTGCACGAACAAGCCTGCAACCGGCTCTACATGTTCAATCACGTGGAGTATGATTCCACGTCGCTGGCGGACGAGTATTTCCGGGATGTGAATGCGGGCGTGCCGATCAAGATGCCGCACAACTACTTCCCGCATAACGATCCGGAAATTCCTCCGCAAAACCGGTGGCGCAGCCACGCGCATCTGTTCTTCGGCAACTGGATCAACGAGATCTACCAGACCACGCCGTATGATCTGGAGGAGATCGGCCAGGAAAGGACGTGAGGCTTGTTCATTCCCTTCTTCCTGAAACTTAAGGAAGCGAAGGTTCCGGTGACGCTCCGGGAATTCCTCTCGCTGCTTGAGGGAATGGAAGAAGGGATTGCCGATTACGACGTGGAGGCCTTCTACTATTTGGCCCGCGCGACGCTAATTAAGGACGAACGCTTCATCGATCGCTTCGATCAGGTCTTCGCCGATTACTTTCGCGGCGTCGAGGCGATCGGCGGCAATGCCGACGGAGAAGCAATGGAGCCGACCGCCATTCCCGAGGAATGGCTGCGCAAACTTGCCGAGCGGCATCTGACCGAAGACGAAAGACGGCAGATCGAGGCGCTCGGCGGCTTCGACAAGCTGATGGAGACGCTGCGCGAACGGCTGGCCGAGCAGAAGGGCCGGCATCAGGGCGGCTCGAAATGGATTGGCACGGCAGGCACCTCGCCCTTCGGCGCCTACGGCTACAATCCGGAAGGCGTGCGCATCGGCCAGGAAACCTCGCGCCATCGCCGGGCGGTAAAAGTCTGGGATCGGCGCGACTTCAGGAATCTCGACGACGGCGTCGAGCTCGGCACCCGCAACATCAAGGTGGCGCTAAAGCGCCTGCGCCGCTGGGTGCGCGAGGGCGCGGCCGAGGAACTTGATCTTTCCGGCACGATCCGCTCCACCGCGGAGCATGGCTATCTCGATGTCCAGACACGGCCGGAACGCCGCAACGCGGTGAAGCTGCTGATGTTCTTCGATGTCGGCGGATCGATGGACGACCATATCCGCGTCGTGGAGGAACTCTTCTCCGCCGCCCGCGCGGAATTTCGCCACATGGAGTATTTTTACTTCCACAATTGCCTCTATGAAGGCGTGTGGAAGGACAATCGCCGCCGGCGCGTCGATATTACGGCAACGACCGACCTCATCCGCACCTTCGGTCCCGACTACCGCGTCGTCTTCGTCGGCGACGCATCCATGAGCCCCTATGAGATCACTCAGCCAGGCGGCTCGGTGGAGCACTGGAACAAGGAGGCCGGCGAGACCTGGCTCGCCCGCATGACCGGCCATTTCCGCAAATGCGTCTGGATCAATCCCGTGCCGGAAAGCTATTGGGGCCATACGACCTCGATCTCGATGATCCGCCGGCTGATGACCGATCGCATGTATCCCCTGACGCTCGGCGGGCTGGAGAGAGCGACAAGAGATTTGTCGCGCTGACTGATCAGCATTTGCATGCCGCAGCGCCACCAAATTACCACAACCATTTGTAGATAAAGAAGCACAGCAGATACCGTCCCAAATCGCTGCGGAAACTGGTGGAGATGTGCGTGCACCACGCTGTAAAATTACTTCTCTTCATCGCAATCACTTTGCTCGTCTCGCAGCAGGCAAGATCCGAGGAAGAGGACTTCTCCGGACAATGGGAACAGATCGACTCCAACGTGAGCGCCGGTGAAAAATGCCGCGTGGGAATAATCAGGCAAGGCAGATTCATGAGGATCAGCACGAACAACGGCTGGAGCGCCACCGCCGAGACGAGCAGCTACGGAAATTCCAACTACGCGGCAGGCATGGGACGTTGGAACTCCTACGTGGAAAAATACAGTCAAAAGGCGTTCTACATCCTTCTCGCCGTTCGCGGCGACAGGTTGATGGTGATCATGAAGACCGAAAAAGCGGATGGGTCGAACCAAATGATCAGAACGCTTTTCAGCAGACGGACAGCCAGCTCTCTTCACGATAAGCCGAACGGATCAGGACGAAATCGACCGCCTGTCTTATGCGCCTCACATTCACAGCATAGCCTGTCAGTCTAGCTATGGGCAAAGCCTAATCAGACCTTGATCCCTTTCCGCTTGCCCTTAAATTTCGCCTTCTGCCCGGTTGCGGAACGGCGCGAATGGAGGCAGGGTCTGACCTCGCATACTCAAAAGCAATGGATGAGCTGATATGACGGAAAGCACTTTGCAGCGGGAACATTTTGGGACGACGGCGGATGGGGAGACCGTTTATCGCGTCAAGATCGTCGGTGGCGGCCTGACCGCTCATATCATGTCCTGGGGCGCGGTCATCCAGGATCTGCGTCTTGATGGCCATGAGCCGGCGCTCCTGCTCGGTTTCGACAATTTCTCTGACTATCCGGCTCATTCCTCCTATTTCGGCGCCACGCCCGGCCGCTGCGCCAATCGCATCGGCGCCGGCCGCTTCACGCTCGACGGCAAGCAGTACCAGCTGGAGCTCAATGAGAAGGGCGTCACCCATCTGCATGGCGGCAAGAACAATATCGCCAAGCGCAACTGGACCATCGTCGAGCACGATACCGACCGCGTCGTCCTGAAGATCGTCGATCCCGATGGTCGTGCCGGCTATCCCGGCAATTGCACGATCCAGGCGACCTATTGGGTCCATGGCAATGGCGAACTGTCGGTCACCTACGAATCGACCACCGATCAGCCGACGCTCGCCAATGTCTGTCAGCACGCCTATTTCAATCTCGATGGCCGCGACGATGCACTTGGCCACGATATCATGATCGCCGCCGACCATTACACGCCGACCGATGACAAGCAGGTGCCGACCGGTGAGATCCGCTCCGTCGAAGGCACCGCCTTCGATTTCCGCGAGATGGCGCCGATGAAGCGCTTCGAAGGAAGCGAGCAGGCGCTTTACGACCACAATTTCTGCCTCTCGACCGAGCGTACCGCCAAGCGGTCCGTGGTCCTTGCCCGCAGCGTCAATTCCGGCGTCTCGCTCGAGGTGCGCACCACCGAGCCCGGCGTGCAGTTTTATACCGGTTTCAAGCTGGACGTGCCGGTTCCCGGCCATGACGGCCGCAAGATCGGCCCGTTTGCCGGTTTCTGCCTGGAAACGCAGGTTTGGCCCGACGCCATCAACCACCAAGGCTTCCCCAATGCCGTGCTCCGCCCGGGCGAGGTATTGCGGCAGGAAACGGATTATATCTTCACCAAGAACTGAGTTGGGCATGGCCCGCTCATTTGAAAGTCGGCCGGGCGTCCAAAGCGCCCGGCCGATTCTTTTTTGCGATGCGACCAGATTCACCTTGTGAATTGGTTCTAAATAGGTTCTATATAAACACCATGGATAGAACCAGTTTGATCCTCGAATTGAACAATCGCGGTTTGAGCGACGAGACCGCGAGCGGACCGCTTTACAAGCGCCTGGCGCAGGCGCTGACCGGCCTCATCCAGGAAGGTTTGCTGAAGCCGGGCACGGCGTTGCCGGGCGAGCGAGACCTAGCCGGAGCGTTGGAAATTGGCCGCGTCACGGTGCGTACCGCCTATCGCGATCTCCTCGCCTCGGGCGTCATCGAATCCCGCCACGGCAGCGGCACCTTCGTCTCGCAGCATGTCGAGCGCATCGAGCAACCACTCTGGCGCCTCTCCTCCTTCTCCGCCGACATGCGCTCGCGCGGCCGCGAACCGGCGGCGCGCATCCTGTCACGCACCGTCAGCGCACCGGCGCCGGAGGAATCGTTCCTGCTCGGCCTCAGCCTTGATGAGCCCGTGTTGCGGCTCGACCGACTGCGCCTGGCGGATGGCCAGCCACTCGCTATCGAGCGCGCCGTCGTTCCCATCAAGTTTCTGGGCGAAGATGCCATATCCGAAGGATCGCTCTATGACGCCCTTGCTGCCAAGGGTTTCAAGCCGGTGCGTGCCCAGCAAAGGCTGACCGCTGTGACGCTCGACCCGACCTCCGCCTCGATCCTGACCGTGAAGGCCGGCGCGCCGGCGCTTCTGATCGAACGCGTCTCCCGCCTGGCCGACCAGCGCGTCGTTGAATATACCCGCTCGCATTATCGCGGCGATGCCTATGATTTTGTTGCTGAATTGAGAATTGGAGATGACCTATGAGCGAAACCCAATCCCTGATGCTGACGGAAGCCGGCCAATCGCCCGAGGTGGTTGCGACGCTGCTTGAAAAGGAAAAGCCAGCTTTCGCCGAGATCGCGAAGCTCTTCTCGACCGGTCGTCCATCGCTGATCACGACGGCCGCGCGTGGCTCTTCGGACCATGCCGCCACCTTCTTCAAGTATCTCTTCGAAATCTCCTGCGGCGTCCCCGTCGCTTCTGTCGGCCCGTCGATCGCCTCCGTCTATGGCGCACCACTGCATCTGAAGGGCGGCATCCACTTCACCGTCTCCCAGTCCGGCGGCAGCCCTGACATTATCGCCCTGCAAGCCGCTGCCAAGAAGGGTGGCGCCACCACGATCGCCGTGGTCAACGTCACCGACAGCCCGCTCGCCAAGGAAGCCGACGTCGTGCTCGGCCTCAATGCTGGCAAGGAACAGAGCGTCGCTGCGACAAAATCCTTCATCGCCTCGGTTGCCGCCCTTGCCGGCGTGACGGCAGCGATTTCGCAGGATAAGGCCCTGATCGACGGCCTTGCGAAACTGCCGGAAGCGCTTGCCGCCACCTCGGGCATCGACGGCAAGGCTGCCGAGGATGTGCTTTTCAATGCCTCCTCGCTCTATACCGGCGGGCGCGGCCCCGCCTTCGCTATCGCGCTGGAAGCAGCTCTAAAGGCCAAGGAAACAGCCAGCCTTCATGCCGAAGCCTTCTCGCTGGCCGAACTCATGCACGGCCCGATGCGCCTCGTGCAGCCGGGCTTCCCGATCGTCGCCTTCTCGCCCGACGATGCTGCCTTTGCCAACAATGCTCAGGCGCTCGAACGCCTGCAGAAGCTCGGCGCCACAGCCGTCTCCTTCTCGACCGCACCGCTTGCCGGCATAAACCTGCGCATGCCGACGACGGGCAACGGCCTGCTCGATCCGCTCGTGTCGCTGCTGTGCTACTATCGTCTCATCGAGTCGGTGACGCGTCGCAAGGGTTTCGACCCGGACAAGCCGGCTAATCTCCTCAAGGTAACGGAGACCATGTGATGGACTACAAGGTCTTTACCGGCGCCCGCATCTTCGATGGCGATCGGTTTCACGAGGATAGCGCATTGGTGATCGGTAATGGCCGTATCCATGCCATTACCGGTGCCAATGATGTGCCCGACAATGCCGAAACGATCGCGTTGAACGGCGGTGTGCTTGCTCCCGGCTTCATCGACGCGCAGGTCAATGGTGGCGGCGGCCGCATGTTGAATGACGAGCCCTCGGCCGACTCCATGTTTATGATCGCCGCAGGACACCGCCCCTACGGTACGACATCGCTACTGCCGACGCTGATCACCGATGTCGCGGCCGCGAGCGCGGCGGCGATCGAAGGCGCGATCGAGGCGGTGAAAGCCAATCGCGGCGTCGCCGGACTGCATCTGGAAGGCCCCCATCTGGCGCCGGCCCGCAAGGGCGCGCATCTTGCCGAGCTGATGCGCCCGGTCGAAGACAGCGACGTCCGGACCTTCATCCGCGCCCGTGAGGCGATCGGCACCTTGCTGGTGACGATTGCGGCCGAGCAGGTCACCGAGCGGCAGGTGCAGGCACTCGCCGAAGGCGGCGTCATCGTCAGCATCGGCCATAGCGATTGCACGGCGGAAGCCGCCGATGCGCGTTTCGATGCCGGTGCGCGCGGCGTTACCCATCTTTTCAACGCCATGAGCCAGATGGGCCATCGCGCACCCGGTCTCGTCGGTGCGGCGATCGATCACCCTGCCCCCTGGTGCGGCATCATCGCCGACGGCCATCATGTCGATCCGATAGCACTACGCGTCGCGCTGCGTGCAAAGCGCGGCGAAGGCCGGCTGTTCTTCGTCACGGATGCCATGTCGCTCGTCGGCACCGATCTTCCGAGCTTTACGCTGAACGGCCGCACGGTCTATCGCACCAAGGGCGGCTATTGCTCCAAGCTGACGCTCGATGACGGCACGCTGGCGGGCTCCGATGTCGATATGGCCTCCACCATCCGCTACGGCGTCAATATTCTCGAGCTGCCGCTGGCTGAGGCCCTGCGCATGGCGACGTCCTATCCCGCCCGCTTCCTGCGGCTTACCGACCGCGGCTATCTGACGCCGGGAACCCGCGCCGATCTCGTCCACATCAACGACGCCATCGAAGTCACCGAAACATGGATCTCCGGCCAGCCTTCGGCCTAAAATTTGAAAAGGAGGCTCGGCATGACCGCAGTCACGGACAGCTATTTCACCGCCCTCATCGGCCGGCTGGAAACCTTGCGTGAAACGCTGGCCGAGCCGATGTCGAGGGCTTCGGCCGCCATTTGCGCGGCCGCACGCGCCGATCGCCGCGTCTATGTCTTCGGCACCGGCCACTCGCACATGCTGGCCGAGGAGGTGCATTATCGCGCCGGCGGCCTCGCCTTCACCATCCCCGTGCTGGTGGGCTCTGCCATGCTGCATGAAGGCGCCGTTATCAGCTCGGTCTATGAGCGCACCGAAGGGCTTATCCGCCCGGTCTTCGAACGCTATGGCATGCAGCCGGGCGACGTGCTGATTATCGCCTCCAATTCCGGCGTCAACGCCGCGCCGATCGAGGCGGCCGATTATGGCCGCGAAATCGGCGCGACGGTCATCGCCATCACATCGCTCGCCTATTCGGCCGCCATCGCCAATGGACGCCGGAGATTGGCCGACATCGCCGATATCGTGCTGGACAACGGCTTGCCGCCGGGCGATGCCATGATCGATCTGCCGGGCACGGAGCTGAAGGTCGGGCCGGCCTCGACAGCAGTCGGTACGACGGTCCTGAACGCCATCTTCGCCGATGTCGCTGCCGAACTCTGCAAGGATGGCAATCCGCCCGTCTACCTCAGCGCCAACATGCCGGGCGCCAAGGAAACCAACCAGCAGCTGGTCAAGAAATACCGGCCTCGCAACCCGCATCTCTAAAGCAATTCTAGGAAAAGTGCGCAGCGGTCTTCCGTCCGGGATTGCGTACAGCCAAAGAGATAGAGCGGCTCAGAGATTCCGTGAAAAACTGAAACGCTCTCAGGCCCCCCCCGAAAGCTCGCAGCAGCTTCCTGCCTGAAACCCGTAAAAACAATGGGATAGGGCGGTTGAGCGTTTCCCGTGAAACACCCAGCCGCTTGGTCAGGCATCATTGTGCCGCGGCATCGGTGGCCGAGGGCTCCTGCGCGGCTTCCGCCTGCTTGCGCCGCCGGCGCAGAACGACATAGAAAACCGGCGTCAGGAACAGACCGAACAGCGTCACGCCGAGCATGCCCGAAAAGACGGCCGTACCGAGCGATTGCCGCATTTCCGCGCCGGGGCCTGTGGCAATCATCAGCGGCACGACGCCGAAGATAAAGGCGAAGGCCGTCATCAAGATCGGACGCAGACGCAGGTGGCTGGCCTCGATGGCCGCCTCGACGGCGCTCTTTCCCTCAGCCTGCGCTTGTCGGGCAAACTCCACGATCAGGATCGCGTTCTTGGCCGCAAGGCCTATCAGCACGATAAGCCCGATCTGCGTGAGGATATTGTTGTCCATCCCCCTCAGATGCACGCCGATCAGCGCCGCCAGAACCGCCAGCGGCACGATGAGAATGATCGCAAGCGGCAGGATCCAGCTTTCATATTGCGCCGACAGCGCCAGGAAGACGAAGATGACCGACAGGGCGAAGATATAGATCGCGGTATTGCCGGTATGCTTTTCCTGATAGGCAAGCTCCGTCCATTCGAAAGTCGTGCCCGAAGGCAGGAGGTTCTTCGCCAGCCCTTCCATGATATCGAGGGCCGAGCCGGTAGAGACACCCGGCCCCGGATTACCTTGAAGGGGGACCGAGACATACATGTTATAGCGCTGCACCAGCGTCGGCCCGGTCGTATCCCGGATATCGACCAGCGTGCCGAGCGGTACGAGCGCTCCGGTCGCCGAACGCACCTTCAGCGCCAGAATATCCTCGCGGTCCATGCGATATTGCTGATCGGCCTGCGCCCGCACCTGATAAACGCGGCCGAAGGCATTGAAGTCGTTGACATAGGACGTGCCGAGATTGATCGACAGCGTCTCGAAGATATTCGGGATCGGCACGTTGAGCGCCCGCGCCTTGTCGCGGTCGATCGCCAGGAAATATTGCGGGCTGTTGGCCGAGAAGGTGGTGAAGACGCCGCTGACGCCCTTATTCTGCGCGGCAACACCCATCATCTGATAGGCGAGCGGCAGGATGCGGCGCATGTCAGCATTTTCCCGGTCCATGATCTGCATCTTGAAGCCGCCGGAATTGCCGATGCCACGGATCGACGGCGGCGGAATGGCGATGATGAAAGCCTCCTCGATGCCTTGCAGGCTACCGAAGAGCTGGCCGATGATCTTGGTGGCCGTGTCGCCGCTCTTCAACCGCTCCTCGAATGGCTTGAACGGCGTGAAGATGACACCCGAATTCGAGGCATTGGTGAAGGTTGCACCGTTGAAGCCGGCAAAGGCAACCGCATTGGCGATGCCGGGCGTCTTATTGATGATATCGGTCGCCTTCTGGATGACGGCGTTGGTGCGGGCCAGCGAGGCTCCATCAGGCAGCTGCACGACGACGATGGCATAGCCCTGGTCCATGGTGGGAACGAAGCCCTGCGGCACGATCCGGCCCATATACCATGTGCCGGCGAGCAGCCCGGCAAAGACGAGAAGCGCGCAGGCGAGAGCCGCCCACGTCGTGACGAGGTGGCGGACGATCCAGGAATAGCCGCGGCTCATTCGCTCGAAACCCCGATTGAACCCGTCACCCAGGGCACGGCCGAAGCGCGCGAAGATATTGTTGGATTTCTCGTGGCTGTGCGGACGAAGGACGATCGCGGCGATCGCCGGCGAGAGCGTCAGCGAGTTCAAGCAGGAAATCGCCGTCGCGACCGAGATCGTCACCGCGAACTGCCGGTAGAACTGCCCGGAAATGCCGGGAATGAAGGCTGTCGGCACGAAGACCGCAATCAGCACCAGCGAGATTGCCAGCACGGCCGTACCGACCTCGTTCATGGTCACATGTGACGCCTCTTTCGGCGTCATGCCGAGTGCGAGGTTGCGCTCGACATTCTCCACCACCACGATCGCATCGTCGACGACGATACCGATGGCGAGCACCAGGCCGAACAGTGTCAGCATGTTCAGCGAGAAGCCGAAGGCGAGCAGGAAGGCGAAAGTGCCGATCAGCGAAACGGGGATTGCGACAATCGGAATGATCGCCGTTCGCCAGGATTGCAGGAAAACCAGCACAACGATGGCGACGAGAACCGCCGCCTCGAAGATCGTCTTGTAGACCTCGTGGATCGACTCGGCGATGAACTCCGTCGGGTTGTAGATGATGCGGTATTCCAGCCCCTGCGGAAAATCCTGCGACAAGTCCTCCATGGTCTTCTGGATATCGGCGGCGGCGGCGAGCGCATTGGTGCCGGGCCGGGCAAAGACGCCGAGCGCCACCGCCGGGCTGCCGTTCAGATAGCTGTTGGTGACGTAATCCTGGGCGCCGAGCTCGATGCGCGCAACATCCTGCAACTGCACGAGACGCCCGTTGCCGGTTGCCTTGACGATGACGTAGCGGAATTGCCGTGCGTCGGAAAAGCGCCCCTGGGTCGTGACGGTGTATTGGAAGGCGTTGGTGCCCGAAACCGGCGGCCCGCCGATCGCGCCGCCCGAAACCTGCACGTTCTGATCCCGCAGCGCCTGCACGATATCGCCGGCGGTCATGCCGTAGGCCGCGAGCTTTTCCGGATCGAGCCAGATGCGCAGCGAATATTGCCGTTCGCCGAAGAGCTGCACGTCGCCAACACCGTCCAGACGGACGAGAATGTCGCGGATGCGCGTACGCGCATAGTTGGAAATATAGAGCTGGTCGTAACGATTATTCGGCGACAAGAGATGCACGACCATCATCAGGTCGGGCGAGCTCTTGACTGTCGTAATGCCGATGCGGCGGACGTCGTCGGGCAGGCGCGGCTCTGCGATGGCGACGCGGTTCTGCACCAGCACCTGCGCCTTGTCGAGATCGGTGCCGAGCTTGAAGGTTACCGTCAGCGACATGGAGCCGTCGGCACTGGAATAGGAGGACATGTAGAGCATGTCCTCAACGCCGTTGACCTCCTGCTCGATCGGCGTCGCCACCGTATCGGCGATAGTCTGGGCGTCGGCACCGGGATAGGAGGTGCGAATGACGATGGTAGGAGGCGCGACCTCGGGATATTGCGCTACCGGCAATTGGAAATAAGCGATGCCGCCGACGATCAGCAGCACGATGGAGAGGACCGATGCGAAAATCGGCCGATCGACGAAGAAGTGGGAAAACCTCATTGGCTGGTCCCCTGTGCATCGGCCTGGGCCGGCGGCTCGTCGTTCGTCGCCTGCTGCGGCAGCTCGATCAGCTGCGGCGTAACCTTGACGCCGGGCCGGATCCGCATCAGCCCGTTGACGACGATCGTCTCGTCGCCGGTCATGCCGTCACGGATGACGCGATAGCCATAGAGCTTCGGCCCGAGGCGCACCGGCTTCGGCGTGATATTGCCGGCGGTATCGGCGACATAGACGACGCGCTGATTCTGGTCCGAGCCGATAGCTTCGTCGGGGATCAGGATCGCCTTGTAGCTGTTCGAGCCTTGTACCTGAACGCGTCCGAACAGGCCGGGCTGCAGGATGAAATCAGGGTTCGGGAAGCGGGCGCGGACACGGATCGTGCCCGTTTCGTTGTCGACGCGGTTTTCGGCGAAATCGAGCTTGCCTTTGAACGGCTTCTGGCGGGAATCGGCGATGGTCACGGTCACATCCAGCCCGCCGCCGCCCTGCTGGAGGGCACTGCCGTTCTTACGAGCCTCATCGGCATAGGAGAGCAGCCGGCGCTCGTCGACGTCGAAATAGAAATCGATGGGATCGAGCGACACGATGGTCGTCAGCACGGTCTGATCGGCCTGCACGAGATTGCCGACGGAAATCAGCCGGCGGTCGATGCGGCCGCTGAGCGGTGCGGTGATCTTGGTGAAATCCATGTCGAGATTGGCGCGATCGACAGCGGCCTGCGCGCCACGCACATTCGCTTCGGCGGAAACGAGATCGCGGCGGCGGTCGTCGAGGGTCGACGCCGACTGGCTGCCCGTTGTCGACAGCGATTGCGCGCGCTTGAATTGTGCATCGGCGAGCGTCAGTGACGACTTCGCGACTTCCAGCGACGCCGTCGATTCGTTCAGTGCGGTCACGAATGGCCGCTGGTCGATGACGAAAAGCAGGTCGCCCTGCTTGACCATGGCGCCATCCTTGAAATGCACTTCCTGCAGATAGCCGCCGACCCGCGAGCGCACAGAAACTTCATCGACCGCCTGGAAGCGCCCAATGAACTCGTCGCTGTCGACAACATCTCGGACGATGGGCTTGGCAACCGTGACGGGCGGAGCCGGCGGCGCACCCTGCGCCAGCGCCTGGGCGCCCGAAAACACGGCAAGAACACAGCTGAATAACACGGCACGCGGCAGCATCGGCATGAAGGCCCCCTCGAAAAACCGCATGCGGCATCAGGCGCCGTCATCACGGTAAGCGCTCACGAAATTTGTCTGCAACTTTCTACGAAGAACCTGTCGCCATCAGGCGCAATCCAATCAGGCCGCTTCGGACTTCCCCAACATGCGCCACGGGCCACGTCGGCCCGGGGGTATCAACCGGCCCATCGTCCGGCAGCATGCGTTAATGTATAAACGGTTTATCGGATTCGACAACAGGGAATGAACCGGCTGCGACCGAGCGCAACCGATTGTTTTTTCTGCATAGTAAAGACGCGCATAGGATGAGCGGATATGGGCCTTAGCCCTCCAGCTCCTCGCGCAGCATTTCGAGCTCCAGCCATTCTTCTTCCATCCTGGTCAGGCTTTCGCGCAGCTTTTCCATCTCCGCAGCAAGGCGGTTGAAGGTTGCCGGATCCTTGGAAAAGAGGTTCGGATCGGCCATTTTCTTCTCGCGAGCAGCAATCTCAGCTTCCGCCTTGGCCATTTCCTTCGGCAGGTTTTCGAGCGCGAATTTCTGCTTGTAGGAAAGCTTGCCCTTGCCCTTCGAAGCCTCGGAAGCCGACGCCGAAGCTTCGGCCGACTTCGGCTTTTCGGCTGCCTTTTCAGCCCGCCTGCGTTCCTCGATAGCGCCCTTCCGCTGGGCAAGCATGTCGGAATAGCCGCCGGCATATTCGATCCAGCGGCCGTCCGGATCTTCGGGATCGGCGGGCGCAATCGTCGAGGTCACGGTACGGTCGAGGAAATCACGATCGTGGCTGACGAGGATGACCGTGCCGGCAAAGCCGGACACGATTTCCTGCAGCAGGTCGAGCGTCTCGATATCGAGATCGTTCGTCGGTTCGTCGAGGATCAGGAGATTGGTGGGCCGCGACAGGATGCGCGCCAGCATCAGCCGGGCGCGCTCGCCGCCGGAGAGGTTCTTGATCGGCGTGCGCGCCTGTTCGGGCTGGAAGAGGAATTCCTTCATATAGCCGGTCACATGCCGCTGCTCGCCATTGACGAGCAGGTTCTCGCCGCGACCATCGGTCAGATAGTTGGCGAGCGTATCTTCCGGGTTCAGCTCCTCGCGCTTCTGGTCGAGCGTCGCGATCTCCAGATTGGTGCCGAGCTTCACCGTGCCGCTATCAGGCTCCAGCTGACCCGTCAGCATCTTCAGAAGCGTCGTCTTGCCCGCGCCGTTCGGGCCGACGAGACCGATGCAATCGCCGCGATGCACACGGATCGAAAAGGGCGCGACGATGACCCGCTCATTATAAGCCTTGGTAATCTTGTCCGCCTCGATCACCAGCTTGCCGCTTTCCTGCGCATCGGAAGCAGCCGCCTGTACGGTGCCCAAAGCACCTCTATGGCCGCGGTAGCGCGAACGCATATCCTGAAGCTCGCCGAGGCGGCGCATGTTGCGCTTGCGCCGCGCCGTCACGCCGTAGCGCAGCCAGTGCTCCTCGCGCTCGATCTGTTTGCCGAGCTTGTGCTGCTCCAGCTCCTCGGCTTCCAGCACCTGATCGCGCCAGGCCTCGAAATGGGCAAATCCCTTATCCAGCCGGCGCGAGGTGCCGCGGTCCAGCCAAACGGTCGCGGTCGACACTTTTTCAAGGAAGCGACGGTCGTGCGAGATCAGCACGAGTGCGCTGCGGCTCTTCTGCAGTTCGCCTTCCAGCCACTCGATGGTCGGCAGGTCGAGATGGTTCGTCGGCTCGTCGAGCAGCAGGATATCCGGCTCCGGCGCCAGAACACGGGCAAGCGCTGCACGGCGTGCTTCCCCGCCGGAAAGATTCTTCGGATCCTCTTCGCCGGTCAGACCAAGATGAGAGAGCAGATAGGTGACGCGATAGGGATCATCACCAGGCCCGAGGCCGGCTTCGGCATAGGCGGCAACCGTCTTGTAACCGGCAAAATCCGGTGCCTGCTCGAGATAGCGCACGGTCGATGACGGATGACGGAAGACTTCGCCCGATTGCGCCTCGACAAGACCAGCGGCGATCTTCAGGAGCGTCGACTTGCCGGAACCATTGCGTCCGACAAGGCAGATCTTGTCACCCGGCTCCACCTGCAGGTCGGCACCGGCGAGCAATGGCGCACCGCCAAAGCTCAGGAAGATGTCGTCGAGTTTCAGAATGGGAGGGGCCAAGATCAGACTCCGGAAAGGTCATAAGGGCGGGCAAGAACGATGGCCCTCCCGCTGCCGAGCGAGAAGCGCACGTCGCCTTCCGCCACATTGGAAATGGTGCGCGACGCGCCGAAGGGCAAATGAAAATCGTGCAAGGGGTAACGGGCATTCTCGATGAAGAGACCTGTCAGGTCGCTGAATCCGAGGACCGAAAACAGCGAGCCAGCCGGCAGCGCCAGCGTGAGTTCACCCGGCGGAAGCGGCACCGCCTCCTCGTCACCGGAGGTCAGGAAGATATCGAAGCCCTTTTCGGCCAGATGCACGCCGTAAAGCAGGTGCTGGATCGCGTGATCCGACCGCTCGCCGCCCATGGCACCGGCAAGGATCAGCCTCGTGGCACCGCGATCGATCGCTTCCGAAACGGCGATCTCGCCATCAGTCGCTGCCTTCGCCGCCGGATAGGGTTGCCTTGGAACATTCGGAAAGGCGCCCTGCAGATCGGCAGGCGTGGAATCGAAATCGCCGACCCACAGCTCCGGCTCCGCCCCGAGCGCGAGCGCATGGCGCATGCCGCCATCGGCCGCGATGAAACGGCTGCCGGAAACCGCATCGCGCAATCGCTCCGTCAGGCGAAGCTCGCCGCCAAGCAGGATGGTGAAGGTGGTGGACTGGCTCATGAGGCAAGCCCATAGCGCAAAGTCGTATCCCTAGGGAAGAGCGCCATGCTCAAGAACAACCGCGACAACCGCTCAGTCGTCCGTTTCCTTGATGCGCGCCTGGAAAACCCGCTCGTAGCCGCTGACGTAGCGGTCGAACAGCAGCGAGAAATTCTCGATTTCCTCCGGCGTCCAATCGGCGAAGATGCTGCCGATGACGGAATATTTCTGCGCCTGGATCTCCGACAGCAATCGCTGCCCGAGCGCGGTCAACACCACCACGATGCGCCGCGCATCCGCCTGCGACGCCTTGCGTCGCAACACGCCGCGCGTCACCATGTCGGCAACGATGCGGCTCGCCCGCGACGGATCGATCCGCAGCATCTCGGCAATCGTGCCGACGGTGACTTCGCCCGTCTCTTCCGCCCGCCGCACAACATCGAGCACGTCAAGATGAGACAGCTCGAGTCCCGGCGCGACGCTCTGAATGGCAAGCCTGCCGATCATGCGGCGACCTGTCAGTAGGCGCATGCGCGTCATCGCATGGCCGATACGCAGGAGATTCTCGTCGTCGGTCAGAGCCTGGGCTTCAATTTCACGTGTATTCGTCGCAGATGTCATCTTTCCACCATATCAGAGGCGGTAAAGAAATAAAACATGCAAACAGCATTCACCTGTTGTTGACATTTATATGCTAATGGCACATATATCTCAACTGTGAAAACCGGGCGTCCCGCGCATTCGATCGACCGCGCAACGTTTCGGCCAAGTTCGGATTTCCTGCCCCATGGACATGCAGACAAGCTTCACGCCGCTCGTGGCGGATCATAAGCGGCGGCTTATTCTTTTCCTGTTTCTGATGACCGCCATGTTCATGGCAACTCTGGATAACCAGATCGTCTCGACGGCACTGCCGACGATCGTCGGCGAATTCGGGCATCTGGAGCGCTTCGGCTGGATCGGATCAGCCTATCTTCTTTCGCTCTCCGCCGTCATGCCCGTCTACGGCAAGCTCGGCGATCTCTTCGGCCGCAAATATGTGATGATGACGGCGATCGCGATCTTCACGATCGGCTCCGCCGTCTGCGGCCTGGCCGTCTCGATGGATACGCTGATCGCCGCCCGCGTCCTTCAAGGCTTCGGCGGCGGCGGCATCATGGTCTCGATCTTCGCTGTCAACGCCGATCTTTTCGAGCCGCGGGAACGCGCTCGCTACCAGAGTTACTCGAGCCTGGTGCTCATGGCTTCCGGCGCCATCGGCCCGGTTCTCGGCGGCACGATGAGCGATCTCTTCGGCTGGCGTTCGATCTTCCTCGTCAACGTCCCGATCGGCTTTATCGTGCTGGCCGGCCTTGCTACCATGCTTCCCTATCGCAAACCGGCCCGACGCCCGAAGATCGACTATGCCGGCGCAATCGTTCTTGCGCTGACGACGACGAGCATCGTGCTTGCCGCCGACGGCAGCGAACTCTTCGGATCTCTGCTGTCGCCGCAGTGCCTCGGTATCATCGCCTTCGGCGTGATCTGCGCTATCGCCTGGGTCTTCATCGAGCGTCGCGCACCGGAGCCCATCGTGCCGATGACGTTGTTCCGTAACCCGACATTCGGCCTTCTGCTGATCATTTCGATCACAAGCGGCGCCGTGGCCATCGGCATGGTCAACTATTTTGCGCTCTTCCTGCAGACGACGACGGGCCTTTCGCCATCGATGGCCGGGCTGCTGTTCATTCTCCTGACCGGCGGCATCGTCTGCGGCTCACTATCGGCCGGCCGGCTAATTGCCGCGAGAGGGCGCTACAAGCCCTTCGCCGTCGCGAGTGCTGCCTGCAGCGCCATCGCGTTCGGCTCACTTGCCTTCCTGCCTGCCGGTACGCCCATCGTCATCATCGGCGGCCTGATGCTGCTGCACGGCATCGGCATCGGCCTTGCGCAGCAGGTGCCCGTCATCGGCGTGCAGAATGCAGCGGCTTCCCGTGACGTCGGCGCGGCAACGGGTGCCGTCACGCTCTCGCGCATGGGCGGCGCCTCCATCGCCATCTCCATCTACGGCGCCATCATCGCCGCCAAACTCGGCAATGTTGGTATCTCCATATCAGGCGTATCCGATATCGAGCAGCTGACGCCGAAGATGATGGCGGCTTTGCCGGAAGCAACCCGCGAGGCGGTCGCCAATGCCTATGCGAGCGCCTTCAGCCCGCTGTTCGTGACCGCCGCCGGCATCTGCCTTCTCGGCCTTTTGACCGCGCTGATGCTGAAGAACGTGCAGCTTCCGGGGGCGACGAAGAAATTCGAAAGCCCGGCGGTCGCGGAGGCTGCCGAGTAAATCCTCCATGCTGCAATCGGCAAGGGCATCATTTCCCTTGTCATCCCTTCGTCACAAGGCTAAATCTGCCGACGCTCTAACGGGGTGCCTTATGTCCTTCGGACATTTCGGCTGAGAGGCTTTCACCGGCCAACCCGCGGAACCTGATCCGGCTAACACCGGCGGAGGGATTAGACGCGTGACGAAATCATAGCGCCCTTTTCCCCTTCAAGACGAAACCAAAAAGGAGGCGCTGTCATGCAACACCGTTCGCTATTGTCATTCTTCGCAGGCCTGGCCTTTGCCGCCGGAACGTCGTTTTTTGCTGCCCAGACGGCCGAAGCAGCCGACAAGACGCTGACCATCTACACCTATGAAAGCTTCACCGCCGACTGGGGGCCGGGCGCCAAGGTCAAGGCCGCTTTCGAGAAGACCTGCGGCTGCACGGTCAATTATGTCGCCGTCACCGATGGCGTGGCGCTTCTCTCCCGCCTGAAGCTGGAAGGGACGGGCACCAAGGCCGATGTCGTTCTCGGCCTCGATACCAATCTCATCGATGAAGCGAAGGATACCGGCCTCTTCGATGCCAGCGGCGTCGACACCTCGGCCCTCAAGGTTCCCGGCGGTTTCAAGGACGATGTTTTCGTGCCCTACGACTACGGCCATTTCGCCGTGATCTATGACAGCCAGACGGTCAAGAATCCCCCCAAGAGCATGAAGGATCTCGTCGAAGGCGATCCCAATCAGAAGATCGTCATCGAGGACCCGCGCACCTCGACGCCGGGTCTCGGTCTGCTGCTCTGGGTCAAGTCGATCTACGGCGACAAGGCCGCCGATGCCTGGACAAAGCTCAAGGGCCGCATCCTGACTGTCACCCCCGGCTGGTCGGAAGCCTATGACCTCTTCACAAAGGGCGAAGCGCCGATGGTGCTCTCCTATACGACGTCGCCTGCCTATCATATGATAGAGGACAAGACCGACCGCTATCAGGCAGCCGACTTCTCGGAAGGGCATTACATCCAGATCGAGGTCGCCGGCCTCATCAAGTCCTCGCCGAACAAGGAGCTTGCGCGCGACTTCCTCAAATTCATGATCTCCACGGGCTTCCAGGACATCATCCCGACAAGCAATTGGATGATGCCGGTTTCAGCCACTTCGGAGCCGCTGCCGGACGCCTTCGACAAGCTCGTGGTGCCCTCGAAGACCTTCCTGATGAGCCCCGCCGATGTCGACAAGAACCGCAAGGCCTGGATCGACGAATGGCTGGCCGCCACCAGCGGCAACTGATGCCTTGACGACACTCACGGCACCAGAGCGAAGACGCGCCATTTCCGGCGGGGCAGTCAGCCTCGCCGGCATCGTGCTCTTCGTCGGGATCGCCGTGCTCATTCTGCTCGCCGCCGGCATCGACTCCGGCGGTACCAATCCCCTGGCAGATCCCTACTTGCTGCGCGTCCTGCGCTTCACTCTGCTGCAGGCGGTACTCTCGACGCTGCTTTCCGTTGTGCTCGCCATTCCGGTCGCGCGCGCATTGGCGCGCCAGCCGCGCTTTCCCGGCCGCCTTTGGCTCATCCGGTTGATGGCCGTGCCGATGGGCCTGCCCGTACTGATCGGCGCGCTCGGCCTGCTCGGCATATGGGGCCGGCAAGGTCTGCTCAATCAGGCCCTCGCAACTCTCGGCCTGTCGCATCCTATCAGCATCTACGGTCTTGCCGGCATCCTGCTTGCGCATGTCTTCTTCAACATGCCGCTCGCCAGCAGGCTGATGCTTGCCGGGCTGGAACGTGTTCCTGCGGAATATTGGCTTGTGGCCGGCGGACTCGGCATGCGGTCCGCCTCGGTCTTCCGCTTCATCGAATGGCCCATCCTGCGTGGCCTCATTCCCGGCATCGCCGGGCTGATCTTCATGCTCTGCGCCACTAGCTTCACACTGGTCCTGATCCTCGGCGGCGGTCCGGCTGCGACAACGCTTGAAGTGGCGATCTACCAAGCGCTGCGCTTCGATTTCGATCCCGGCCGCGCCGTCATGCTGTCGCTTCTGCAAATCGTCGTCACTCTCGTCATCCTCGGCGCCATGACATTGTTTCGTGCCCCTGACGATCATGGCCTCACCAGCGGCCGCGCCCCGCGGCGCATCGATGGGCAGGCGCCTGCCCGTCGATGGATCGATGCCGCTGTGTTGTCGGCGGCCACGCTCTTTCTCGGCCTGCCGCTCGCCTCGGTCGTCGTTACCGGCGTTGAGGCGAACCTCTTCAGGCTCGCCGGCCAGCCGATCTTTCTGCAGGCGGCTGCCACCAGCCTGGCGATTGCGCTCGTCGCCGGGCTCCTGGCCGTCCTGACATCCTTTGCGATCATCCGAGCCCGAACGGTGATATCGGCGGATCGCCGCAAGACCTTCGGCCTCCGCGGCCTGGCAATCGTGCTGAGCGGAAGCTCTTCCCTCATCCTGCTGGTCCCACCCATCGTGCTGGCGACCGGCTGGTTTCTGGCACTCCGGCCCTTGGGCGACCCGAGCCGCTTTGCGGCCATTCTGATCGTCGTCATCAACGCGCTGATGGCGCTGCCCTTCGTCATCCGTGTCATCGAGCCAGCCTATGCGGTCCATGTCCGTCGCACCGAACGTCTGGCGGCAAGCCTCGGCCTTCACGGCATTTCCCGCCTTCGCCTCATCGATTGGCCCGGCCTGCGCAAGCCGCTCTTCACGGCACTTTCCTTCGCCATGGCGCTGTCGCTCGGCGATCTTGGCGCGGTTGCCCTCTTCGGCTCGGACAGCCTGATGACCTTGCCCTGGCTGGTCTATAGCAAGCTCGGCAGCTACCGCACCAATGATGCCGATGGATATGCCTTGATCCTTGGCCTGGTATGTCTTCTCCTGACCATTGCCGGCACGGCCGGCCAGGGTGCACGCGATGACGAAAGCAGACGACATGGCTGACGGCCGCGACATGAAGGAACAGGGCATTGCCATGGCCGGTGTCGAGCTGCGCCTCGGCACCCATGATTTCCGCTTCGACTGTGATTTGCCACAGGGCAAGATCATCGCCGTCGCCGGCCCGTCGGGATCAGGAAAATCGACCTTCCTCAATTTGCTAGCCGGCTTCGAACCGCCGGATCGAGGCCGCGTTCTGCTTGCCGGACAGGACGTAACCGGCCTGCATCCCGCTGAACGGCCCGTGTCGCTCGTCTTCCAGGACAACAACCTCTTTGCTCATCTCGACCTCTTCACCAATATCGGTCTCGGCATCAGCCCATCGCTGAGGCTCTCGGCGCAGGACCGGCAAAGGGTTTCGCAAGCCCTGGCGCGCGTCGGCTTGCCCGGCTTCGAGACGCGCAAGCCGGGGACACTCTCCGGCGGCGAACGCCAGCGCGCCGCCTTCGCGCGGGCGCTCGTGCGCGACAAGCCGATCCTTTTGCTCGACGAACCCTTCGCCGCCCTCGATCCCGGCCTGCGCTCCGGCATGGTCGAACTCCTGAAAACCCTGCATCGCGAAACCGGCAATACGGTGCTGATCGTCTCGCATGATCCGGCCGAAGTGCGGCGCCTTGCCGACCACGCCGTCTTCATCGATGGCGGCGCCATCAAGCTCGCCGCTCCCATCGGGACCTTCCTGAAGACGGACGGCATTCCGGCACTGACCACATTTCTGCAACATTGATTGCGTCGCAGCATCTTGCCGCCGGTTTTGCCTTAATTTCGTCGCGGCAAGCGGCTGAAAGTCCTGGGGAATGCTTGCTAAAATACAACGCCGCCACATTTAAACGGAGTCTCGCTATGCAACCGGTGCCAAAATCGGCTACAGCAAGGGGTGGAGACCGTCCGGGTAAATGCGGATCGATGGGGGCGGAAGTAACCTTTGTCGGCGCACGACGATGATCGGCCCGGTAAGGATCAACCGGATTTGGCGCCGAGCCGGCATGACAGCGAAATGAGTAGGATGCAGGTCCTGAAGCAGAGCAAGCGAGCACAACGAAGGATCGATGCGACCGTCGCAGCCCGTTTGCGCCGCTTTGTCCCCGTACTTACGGCCGCGGCGATGTTGAACGGCTGCCAGACGGTGCTGGATCAATCCTACCAGCCGAGCGTTTCTCCCTCCGCCAATCCGCAGATCGTCTCCGAAGTCCAGAAGAACGACCCGCGCGCGCAGATGGGCGCTCGCGAGCATCCGCGCATTCTCGCAAGCTATGGCGGCGAATATAAGGACGCCAAGACCGAGCGGCTCGTCGCCCGCATCGCCGGCGCCTTGACCAGCGTGTCGGAAAATCCGCAGCAGTCCTACCGCATCACCATTCTCAACTCTCCCTCGATCAACGCCTTCGCGCTGCCGGGCGGCTATCTCTATGTCACGCGCGGCCTGTTGGCGCTCGCCAACGACGCTTCAGAAGTCGCTGCCGTGCTGGCGCATGAAATGGCGCACGTCACCGCCAACCACGGCATCGAAAGGCAGAAGCGCGAGGAGGCCGAAGTCATCGCTAGCCGCGTCGTTTCGGAAGTCCTGTCGAGCGATCTGGCCGGCAAGCAGGCGCTTGCCCGCGGCAAGCTGCGCCTTGCCGCCTTCTCGCGCCAGCAGGAGCTGCAGGCCGACGAGATCGGCATCCGCACGCTCGGCCAAGCCGGCTATGATCCATATGCCGCCGCTCGCTTCCTGAACGCGATGGAAGACTACAGCCGCTTCATGTCGGCCAATTCCGACGTCGACCAGAGCCTGGACTTCCTTTCGAGCCACCCGAGCACGCCGCAGCGGATCGATCTTGCCAAGGCGCATGCCCGCGAATTCGGCGAGGAAGGCAAGGTCGGCGACATCGGCCGCGATTATTACCTGAACGGCATCGATGGGCTGCTCTATGGCGACAGCCCCGAGGAAGGCTATGTGCGCGGCCAGACCTTCCTGCATGGCGGCCTCGGCATCCGCTTCGACGTGCCGCCCGACTTCCGCATCGACAACAAGGTTGAAGCCGTCATGGCGACTGGCCCGGGCGATATCGCCATCCGTTTCGATGGCGTTGCCGATACCCAAAACCAGAATCTGACGAACTATATTTCCAGCGGCTGGGTCACGGGCCTCGATCCCAATTCGATTCAGTCGATCACCGTTAATGGCATGCCGGCCGCGACAGCGCGCGCCTCCGCCGATCGCTGGGATTTCGATGTCACGGTGATCCGCGATCGCACGCAAATCTTCCGTTTCCTGACGGCAGTGCCGAAAGGAAATATCGCCCAGCTCGATCAGACCGCAAATGTCCTGCGCGCGAGCTTCCGGCATATGACGCCGGAGGAGGCGGCCTCGCTGAAGCCGCTGCGCGTGCGTGTCGTCACCGTCAAGCCTGGCGACACCATCACCACGCTCGCTGCCCGCATGATGGGCACCGATCGCAAGCTCGACCTGTTCAAACTGATCAATGCCCTACCAACCGGGGCGACGATTGCGCCGGGCGATAGGGTCAAAATTATCTCGGAATAGATCGCTCCCAGCCGGGAGAAGATCTGCCTCAGGCGTAGCTTGCCATGCGCGGGTCCGCATCGACAAGCGCATTGCGGAGCTTGTCCAGGGCGCGGCTTTCGATCTGCCGCACGCGCTCCTTGGAAATACCGAGATCGGCCCCGAGTTCTTCCAGCGTTGCGCCATCTTCGACAAGACGACGCGCCCGGATGATCTTCATCTCGCGCTCGTTGAGATGCTTCAGAGCCGATGCCAGCCAGATGCGACGGCGTTCGCCATCGATCATGTCGGAGACCTGCTCGTCGGGAAGCGGTTCGTCGCTGATGAGAAAATCAATGCGTTCGGCGCTTTCGGAATCGCCGGCAATCGAAGGCGCCTGCAGCGAGGTGTCGCTACTGGAAAGGCGCGCATCCATCGTCTGCACGTCGGCGAGGCTGACGCCAAGCGTGACGGCGATTTCCTCGTGGATGGACTGGACGGTGACGCTGGAATTGCTGCGGGCAAGCTTGGCGCGCAAACGGCGCAGATTGAAGAACAGTGCCTTCTGGGCGGAACTCGTGCCGCCGCGTACGATCGACCAATTGCGCAGGATATAGTCCTGGATCGAAGCGCGGATCCACCAGCTTGCATAGGTAGAGAACCGAACCTCCCGTTCCGGTTCGAAGCGGGCTGCCGCTTCCAGCAAGCCGACATAGCCCTCCTGCACTAGATCGCTCATCGGCAATCCGAAATTACGAAATTTCCCCGCCATGGAAATGACGAGGCGCATATGGGCGGTTGCGATCTGATTGCGGGCACCACGATCCTCGTGATCCTTCCAGCGAATAGCGAGATCGTGTTCTTCGTCGCGATCGAGATAGGGAGCAGCCATCGCAACTTTGATCATGCGCCGATCTGCAGACATATTCGTCATATGCATCTCCTAGGTTCGGCCTCAAATCGTCTCTATGCCGCGGTCGACGAAAAGGGCAGCAAGCATCGCTTCCGAACATCGCTGTTCGGATGGAAATCAATGAATGAAATTGCGAATTGGAAACCGATATCCGGCTGGCCGGATTATCGATGACTAGTCTAGTTCGATCTCATCGAACGGGTCTGACGATTGAATCATCTTCAGATCGCCGGGGAGCTTCGAGTGAAAACGCATAGGCCGGTCCTCGTGAATGTCTACAATACGGCCTGTATGGAACCCCCTCTCCACAGGAGAGTACCCACACCGACCGCCAACACGAGGCTTAAACGCGGCAGAACGGAAAAGGTTCCAAAGAAAAAAACCCGGCACGAAGGCCGGGTTTTTGAAGCAATGGTGGCGTCTTGGCCTTATGCGGCTTCGTCCTGCGAGTCGTCGTCGTCGACGACCTTGCCGCGCTTCGGGCCCTTGTTCAGATTGGTCTCGACAAGGCGAACGGCTTCGGTTTCCGACATCTTGTTGACGGCCGCGATTTCGCGCGCCATGCGATCAAGAGCAGCTTCGTAAAGCTGGCGCTCCGAATAAGATTGCTCCGGCTGGTTCTCGGCACGATAGAGATCGCGAACAACCTCCGCAATCGAGATCAGATCGCCGGAATTGATCTTGGCATCGTATTCCTGCGCGCGGCGCGACCACATGGTGCGCTTTACGCGGGCCTTGCCCTGCACGACCTTCAATGCACGCTCGACGAAATCCGTCTCGGAAAGCTTGCGCATGCCGATGCTCATGGCCTTGGCCACCGGCACCTTCAGGCGCATCTTGTCTTTCTCGAAGTCGATTACGAACAGCTCGAGCTTCATGCCTGCGACTTCTTGTTCTTCGATCGCAGTGATCGTACCGACGCCATGGGCCGGATAAACGATCGCTTCACCAGTCTTGAAGCCGTGGCGTGCTGCTGAAGGTTTTTTCTGCTGGGTCGTCATTCTTTTCAAAAACTCCCTGTTACGCGCCCCGTTAGGGCCGGGGTGCCGGGTCAGTCAGGCCCGGATGAGACGGACGTACCGTCGGGTCACTTCATCCTGGTCCAGCCAGACTTATGCAAACAGAAACCCATCCATCGCGATCCGGGACCCGACAACACAATACGTTGATATGTCAAGGAAACCGCGTACGGATTGGTGATTTGCTTTCGTGATGGTTTTGGGCATGCGAAATGCCGCAGTGGATCAGTATGAGGAACCTATCACAAAAATCTGAGGAAATCAATAATTTGCTGCACGCGCGCCAAAATGGCCACGTTGACCGACCAGCGGCCCAACGGCAATGATTCGCTTTCTGCGATATCGACTACACCTTTATCGCTGGCCTGTCACGACCTTCGATCAGTCGCCCGCGCCGGGGTTGGCCGAGAAATATTTCTCGAATTTACCCTGCTCGCCGTCCATTTCCTTGGCTTCCGGCATCGGGTCGCGCTTGACGGTGATGTTCGGCCAGATGGCGGCGTATTCCGCATTGACCTTCAGCCACTTGTCGAGACCCGGCTCCGTATCGGGCTTGATCGCCTCGGCAGGACATTCCGGCTCGCAGACACCGCAATCGATGCATTCGTCGGGATGGATGACGAGAAAGTTCTCGCCTTCGTAGAAGCAGTCGACGGGGCAGACTTCCACGCAGTCGGTATATTTGCAGCGGATGCAATTGTCGGTCACGACATATGTCATGAAGCACTCCAGGAATGTCTTTAGTTCCCGCGGATGCGCAACCTGGAACGTCGCACCTCTCCGCGGAGCCGAACGGGCACACGAATGCGTCACGCACAAACGCGCCGTCCGGCGGGTTACCGGCAGGTTGATCGTGAGGTATCCACTTTGCCAGCCAATTTCAAGGACAAACAATCTTGAAAACCGCCTGCGACAGGCAGAGTTTTCTAATCGTCGTCGGCGGTGAGGCGGTCGATTGCGCGCCGATCTCGTTTCGTGGGTCTGCCGCTGCCCGGTGCGCGCAACGCCTGCTCGAACGGGGTGAGACGTTTTGTCTCATCCGGCGGCGGCGTCAGATCTTCGTAAAGCAGCCTGGCTTCCTCGAATGGCCCCCTGCGTTCGCCGGACGCCCGCACGATCAACACAATATCGCGACGCTCCAGCGAGAGCTCGATCCGATCGCCTGCCTTGACGCCGAAGCTCGATTGGGCGATCCGCTCACCATTCACCCTGACACTGCCGTTTTGCACATAGAGCTGGGCCAGCGAACGGGATTTCACCATGCGGGCAAAGAACAGCCATTTGTCGATGCGCTGGCGCGAACCGGAAAATGGCTGTTTCTCGTCCGTCATGGCCTATTTCTTCATCTGCTCCTTGAGGGCAGCGAGCTTGGCGAAAGGAGAATCCGGATCGATCGGCTTTTCCTTGCGCGGCGGCTTGGCTTCGAAGCGCAGCGGCTGCGATGCGCCGCGATTGTTGCGGTCGCCGCGCTCCTGACGATCACCGCGTTCGCCACGGTTGCCCTGATGCTGCGGACGGCCACCTTCGCGATTGCCGCGCGGACCCTTATCGCCGCCACGAGCTTCACGATTGTCGCGTCCGTCGCGACGATCACGACCGCCTTCGCGATTGCCTTCACCAGCGGCTTGCTCGCCGCCGCCGCGGCGATTGCCCTGGTGACCACGGCCCTCGCCCTGCTGGCCGCGACGATCGCCATGGCCACGGCCACCCTGGCGCTGCTGATGGTCATTGCGACCACCCAGACGCCAGAGCAGAACCGGCTTGGTCTCTGCCGCTTCCGCGGCAACGGCACCAGCTTCGGTAGCCTCGGCGGCCTCAATCGCTACGGAAACCGGTTCAGCCGACGCATCCGCAGCCGGAGCTGCTTCCTGGGTAACAGCTTCCGTTTCCTTAGCCGGCTCTTCGGTCGCAGCGTCGGCATCATCATGATCGGCCTTCTCGGCTGCGGCTTCTTCAGCTGGTGCGGCGGGCGTTGCAGCCGCATCTTGCTGAGCGAGGAAGGCCGCAGCCTCCTCCGCCCTCACCGAATCGGCGCGATAACCGAGACCCTTGAGAATTTCCTCCATGTCCTCAAGCGTCGCACCGAGAATGGAGAGCATCGCGGTCGTCGTCGTGAAGCGACGGCCGTCATAGGCGCCGTCGGGGCGCGAAGCCTGGCCAGGCTTCCACTGCAGGAGCGGACGAATGAGGTCCGCCAAGCGCTCCAGAATGTCGATACGCACCGCGCGCTTGCCGAGGAACCGGAAGCCTGCAAGCTTGTAGAATGTGCGCTCATATCCAGGATCGGTAACGACCGAGGTACGGCCGGCAGCTAGAACCGGAATCAGATCGCCATAGCCGGGCTTGTCCAGGCCGTCATTCTTCAGTGCCCAGAGCAGCGTAATGAGCTCGGCCGGAGCGGGTTTCAGAAGGGCGGGCACGAAAATATGGTAGGCGCCAAAGCGAACGCCGTAGCGGCGCATCGAGGCACGCCCGTCCTGATCCAGCGACTTCACTTCTTCCGTAACGTCGCGGCGGAACAGAACGCCGAGATTCTCCACCAGCTGGAAGGCCAGTCCCTTGGCAAGGCCCTGCAGATCTTCGGCGCGCTGGAGATCGTCCAGCGGCTTCAGGACGGTGCTGATGTGGTGATTCACGAAACGTTCAATACGAGCGGCGACATGATCGCGCGCATTGCCGGTCAGCTGCTCGTCGGCGAGCAGGATGACGCGCGGACGCATGACATGATCGCTGCCTGACAGGCGCGCGACGGGATCGCCGAGCCAGCGCACGAGGCCATCGGCACTGATCGCGAGATCGCCGTTGCCGGCCGCATGCAGACGTGCGGCACGTGCCTCGAATTCCAGCGCCAGCGCCTTTTGCGAGGCCGTCTGGACGGCCTTGGCATCAGGCCCTTCGGTCCCTGCGATAGGCGTGAACCGGAATCCGGTCAACTGTCCCACATGATGTCCCTCAACGAAGACATCTCCATTCACACTGATTTCAGCTTCCAGCATCGCATTCTCTCTCAGGCGCTTCATGAGCACAGATGTCCTGCGATCAACAAAGCGTTTCGTCAACCTCTCATGTAACGCGTCGGACAATCGATCTTCGATTTCCCGCGTCTTTTCTTGCCAGTGTGTCGGATCGGCAAGCCAGCCAGGCCGGTTCGACACATAGGTCCAAGTCCTTATCTGCGCGATTCGCGCCGAAAGCGTGTCGATCTCGCCGTCCGTCCGATCGGCGCGATGCACCTGTTCGGCCAGAAAATCCTCTTTCACCGTGCCATAGCGCACGAGATCGGAAAAGAGGGCGGCAATGAGATCGGCGTGCTGGGCAGGCGTGATGCGCCGATAGTCGGGAAGCGCACAGGCCTCCCACAATTTCTCAACCCGAGCCGGGTTGCTGGCAAGATCGACTATCTCCAGATCGCGTGACAGATATTCCAACGCCTGCTGGTCTACCGCAGGCAGCGCCCGCGTCAAGCCCTGCACGCGAGGCGCGTCTTCCAAACTTGCACGCAACGCCGCGATCGAAGCGAAATCCAGATCCTTGCTGCGCCATTGCAGCACCTTGACCATATCGAATTCGTGTCCCTCGATCCGGCGCACCAGCTCGTCATCGAACGGGTCCACCTGCCCCGTCACCCCGAAAGTGCCATCCTTAAGGTGACGGCCGGCACGACCTGCGATCTGGCCAAGCTCGGCCGGATTGAGGTTGCGGAACTGATAGCCGTCGAACTTGCGGTCCTGGGCGAAGGCGACATGATCGACATCGAGGTTGAGCCCCATGCCGATCGCATCTGTCGCAACCAGATATTCGACATCACCTTCCTGATAGAGGGCCACCTGCGCATTGCGGGTACGTGGACTGAGCGCCCCGAGAACGACGGCCGCGCCACCGCGCTGGCGGCGGATAAGCTCGGCGATCGCATAGACCTCGTCGGCGGAAAAGGCGACGATCGCCGTGCGCTGCGGCAGGCGCGTGATCTTCTTCTGCCCGGCGTAGAAGAGATGCGACAGCCTGGGCCGTTCGAGAACCGTAATTCCTGGCAGAAGCTGTTCGAGAATCGGCCGCATGGTGCCGGCACCAAGCAGCAGGGTTTCATCGCGGCCGCGCAGATGCAGGATACGGTCGGTGAAGATATGCCCGCGCTCTAGGTCACCGGCAAGCTGCACCTCGTCAATGGCGACGAAGGAAGCGCGCGTCTCGCGCGGCATGGCCTCGACGGTGCAGACCGAATAGCGCGCATTGGGTGGCGATATTTTTTCCTCGCCGGTCACGAGCGCGACATTGTGTGCCCCGACCTTTTCGACGACGCGCGTATAGACCTCGCGGGCAAGCAGCCGCAGCGGCAGGCCGATCACGCCGCTGCCGTGTGCCACCATGCGCTCGATAGCATAATGGGTTTTGCCGGTATTGGTTGGTCCGAGCACCGCGGTTACGCCGCGTCCGCTCAGGATCATGGGCTGCGAAGTCTGAGTCATAGGTCCGTGCATGGGCGAGAAACTACCGTCTTCCGATCAGCATGTTCCTCCTGGAGGAAACGAACAGATGACGACCATATGTGACAAAGGCAAGACCCGAATGAAAAAACAGATACGACAACAACCGATTTCATATTTGATCGCCTCAACCATAAGCTACATTTCGGCTGCATCCCATGCGAGTCCCGGCGATTCCGGAACAGCTTGAGAACGAATCGGAGACGAATCGCTGACTCCACTGCGTTCCTTATTTGTTCACGACTACATATGGATTTCAATGAAAAGATTCACACCAAATGCTGAATCTTGTTTACGCAACTTTTCCAGCGCAAAAGGAGTCAAGCGGAGAATGCCCAGCCAGCGAAATTTCCGATCGCATTATGGTTAATGGTCTGTAAATAATGAAGTTTCGCGTGAATCAAAGGATCGCGTTAACATCCGGGCCAAAGCCGGAACGAATCGGAGACGAATCGCAGATTCCAGGCGGTTCCGTTTCTGTTCTCCACAATATTTAGTGTTTCCCGGCCGCGGACATACCGGACTCTGAATGGTTGAGACCCGAATTCCGGCCGAATCTGCGATTGTGATTAACCTTTTAACGAGCGCAGCTATAACGAATCAGCAAATACACGCAATAGCTGCAGCCATTAACACATCGATCAAAGCCGGAACGAATCGGTGACGAATCGCGGATAGAGGCAGGTATCGTATTCGTTCACGGCTACATATTGTATTTCGTCGGAACAGCATCGCGAAATAGCACTGCCATGAATAGACGAGCCTCCCACAAACCTGCAGCAAATTAACCAATCGGCCGGCGAAAGCACCATCTATGCGGTTCACCTGGGCTCCACTTCGCCCTTCCGGCACCTTGATGGCGTACCTGGAGGAGGCTCGCGGTTAGCCCAAGTCCAAATAGAGAACGAATCGCCGACGAATCACAGACATCGGGCCTTTCCCGTTTCGTTCACCACAAGCCATTGTATTTTAATCATATTTTAACCATACAAACGGATCTCCCATCGCTCCGGCGACGGCGATATGACGTTGCCGCACTAACGTTTCCCTAAGGCCCAGGCTCCCGCCTACTCGCATTTTTATTTCTTAGCCGGAACAATTATCGAGCACGCAAGTTTATCTGCACAGAATTGCGGAACTCAGCCTGTTCCTGGATACGGATTTGAGCTGAAGCGCTGGAAGGATAACGTCGGATCGGAAGCGATATTGGCGGGACATTCAAGCGATCGACATGGAGGAGACACATCATGCTTGGTACGGTATTGCTTGTGATACTGATTCTGCTGCTGATCGGCGCACTACCCAGCTGGGGTTACAGCCGGGCGTGGGGGTATGGCCCATCGGGTGGTCTCGGGCTTGTTCTCGTCATTGTCCTTATTCTGTTATTGATGGGACGGATTTGATCCGCGGTTTGTTGTTCAAACCTCGCAACACTAGGGAGCTACACCATGAAGAAGATCATCCTCGCGATCGCCGTCCTCGGCGCATTGGCATCGTGCACGTCTACGGAAAAAGGCACGGCCATCGGAGCCGGTACCGGCGCGCTGATTGGCGGCGTAGCCACGCATAGCTGGGGTGGCGCCGCTGTCGGCGCAGTCGCTGGCGGTGTGGTCGGCAACCTCATCGGACGCTCGGAAGATCGTCGCGGATATTGCATCTACCGCGATCGGTATGGTCACCGTTACGAAGCTCGCTGCCGCTAAAGCCAGCATCGGCTGACCGATCACCCTTGATGGCCGGCCGGTCAGACCCGCTCTGGAACAAACTCACGGAACAACCGTTCCCTCAGGAAAATCGTCTTCCCGCGACATGAACCGCGGGAAGGTAGCAGTGTTTTGAGAAAGGAACCGCATCATGGCCGCAATCATCGCAAGCATTGCAGCACTGGTGCTCATCGGCACGACTTTCTACGCCCTCGCCAGCGCGGCAAGAGCACGCGGCAAGGAAAAGCAGCAGGTCGCACTTGAAGCCGTCGTTCTAGAATTCAAGCCACGGCAGCGACAGCAAGCAAATTCAAACCGGGGATGATTGCACGCCGGGACTGGGAACTCTTAATCCGCCCCTAGAGCCAGATGATTTTAGGTCGAGTCGGCCTAAAATCTGAATCCACTCTGGAATCTGAGAAGTAGGCGTGATGTCGTCCGAAAATCCCCTGATACTTTTCGGCATCTGGCTCCAAAACGGCCTGAAGCGGCTCAGCCTCCCGCAAGAGTTCCAAGCCGCTCCAATCTCATTGCCTTTACGCAGCTTCGCGCGGGAAAGCCCTGCGCTTCTTCTGGAATTGCTTATACGAAGAGCTGGCCGCCATTGGCAGATATGGTCGATCCCGTGATGAAACCGGCATCGTCGCTGGCGAGGAAAACCGCGATACGGGCGATTTCCTCAGGCTCGCCGAGGCGCCCAACGGGGATCTGCGGGATGATGCGCTCGTTCAGCACTTTCTCCGGCACCGCCAGCACCATCTCAGTACCGATATAGCCAGGGCAAATCGCGTTCACGGTAATGTTCTTGGCGGCCCCTTCTTGGGCAAGCGCCTTGGTGAAGCCGAGATCCCCTGCCTTGGCGGCGGAATAGTTCGCCTGGCCCATCTGCCCCTTCTGGCCGTTGATCGAAGAGATATTGATGACGCGGCCGAAGCTGCGGTCGCGCATGCCCTGCCAGACCTGATGCGTCATGTTGAAGAGGCCGGTGAGATTGGTGTTGATGACCTCATGCCACTGCTGCGGCGTCATCTTATGGAACATGGCGTCACGGGTGATGCCGGCATTGTTGACCAGGATGTCGACATGGCCCAGATCGTGCTCGACCTTGGCAATTCCCTTGCCGCACGCCTCATAGTCGGTGACATCCCATTTGTGGACCGAGATACCCGTCACATCGTGGAAAGCCCGGGCCTTCTCGTCATTGCCGGCATAGGTTGCCGCCACCTTGTAACCCGCATTGTGCAGCGCCATCGAAATGGCGGCTCCGATGCCGCGCGTACCGCCGGTTACCAATGCCACTCTGCTCATGTGCCACTCCCCTTTTTGTTGCGGAGGCGGGACGCCCGAAGCTCGGGTAGCCCGCTCCGCTTTCACCACTTCTTCTGGAAATACCCTTCAAGACGCCTCAGAGCATGGTGCCGAAAATGTCCCGCGGTTTTCGGACGACATCTTGCTCTACTTTTTTGATTTTAAAGCGCTTCGAAGCACATGGCGACGCCCATGCCGCCGCCGATGCACAGCGTGGCAAGCCCCTTGCGGGCGCCGCGGCGCTTCATTTCGAACAGCAGCGTATTGAGGACGCGTGCGCCCGAGGCGCCGATCGGGTGGCCGATGGCGATCGCGCCGCCATTGACGTTGACAATCGACGTATCCCAGCCGAGGTCCTTGTTGACGGCGCAGGCCTGGGCGGCAAACGCCTCGTTGGCCTCGACAAGATCAAGGTCGTTGACCGACCAACCGGCCTTCTCCAACGCCTTGCGGGAGGCCGGGATCGGCCCGGTCCCCATAATCTGCGGGTCGACACCGGCTGTCGCCCAGGAGACGATGCGGGCCAGCGGCTGGATACCGCGGCGCGAGGCTTCCGCCTCGGTCATCAGCACGGCCGCTGCGGCGCCGTCGTTGAGACCGGAAGCATTGCCAGCGGTGACGGAACCCTCTTTGTCGAAGGCCGGGCGCAGCTTCGCCATGGCCTCCATCGTCGCGCCATGGCGGATATACTCATCGGCATCGACCGTGACGTCGCCCTTGCGCGTCTGGATCGTGAAAGGGACGATCTCGTCCTTGAAGCGGCCGGCCTTCTGCGCAGCTTCGGCCTTGTTCTGCGAGGCAACGGCGAACTGATCCTGCTCATCGCGGGAAAGCTGCCATTGGCGGGCGATATTTTCCGCCGTAATGCCCATGTGATAGCCGTAGAAGGCGTCCGTCAGGCCATCCTTGATCATGGTATCGATCATTTTCATGTCGCCCATCTTGGTGCCGGAGCGCAGGTTCGCGGCATGCGGCGCCATCGACATGGATTCCTGGCCGCCAGCGACGATAATCTTCGCGTCACCCGTTGCAATCTGCTGCAGGCCGAGCGCCACGGCACGCAGGCCGGAACCGCAAAGCTGGTTCACGCCCCATGCGGTCGCTTCCTGCGGAATGCCGGCTTTCATCGCGGCCTGACGGGCCGGGTTTTGTCCTTCGCCAGCCTGAAGTACCTGGCCGAGGATCACTTCGTCGACTTCCTTGGCATCGACACCGGCGCGCTCCAGCGCACCCTTGATCGCGGCCGCGCCAAGTTCATGCGCCGGAACGGTCGCGAAAGCACCGTTGAACGAACCGACAGCGGTGCGGGCAGCGCTGGCGACGACGATGGATGAACTGCTCATGGAAGCCTCCTCACAGAATGGACACGTATATGAGGCGAAACTGTCAAAGCTTTGCTTCTGAGTCAAACAGCAAGAATTTTCATCGTGCGGATTTCACGAAGCTGTCACCGCGTTCAAAAAATCCAATCAAAGGAAAGGCCTTGCCGCATCGCACAAACCGATTGTCACCAAGCTTCTTTTGCGTCTACACTCCGGAGTGGAGGAATATTCCATACAATCAGACGGGGCCAGGAGACTGATAATGGCAAAAAATGAGGGCCAGATCGTAATCAAGAAATATGCCAATCGCCGCCTATACAATACCGGCACCAGCACCTATGTGACGCTGGACGACCTGGCGGAGATGGTGAAGAAGGGCGAGGAATTCATCGTCCAGGACGCCAAGAGCGGTGAAGATATTACGCATTCGGTCCTGACACAGATCATTTTTGAACAGGAATCGAAGACCGGCAACACGCTACTGCCGATTTCCTTCCTCCGGCAGCTGATCGGCTATTACGGCGACCAGATGCAGATGGTGGTGCCGAGCTTCCTCGAGCACTCGATGCGCGCGTTTACCGAGCAGCAGACGCAGATGCGCGAGCAGATCAATCGCGCATTCGGCGAAACGCCGCTCGGCAAGAACCTGCAATTGCCCATGCAGATGGTCGAGGAACAGGTCCGCCGCAACACCGAAATGTTCCAGCAGGCCATGCAGATGTTCTCGCCCTTCATGAAGCCGCCGGCCAAGGAAAGCCGCAAGGCCGAAGCCAAGGACATCGACGAATTGAAGGAACAGCTCCGCGCCATGCAGAACAAGCTGGATAGCCTTTGATGCATGGCAACGCGCTCGTGAATTCTTGGAGAGTTTTACCCCCTGCGTCACTGACGTGACATCTCCCCCACAAGTGGGGAGATTGGTAACTTGCTGAATCCTCGCGCCTCAAGCGGATATCGAATCCGCGGAACTGCAGTTATCGGTTTGGTGAGAGCGGGCAGCATGCTCCCGATAATCTCCCCCTTTTGGGGGAGATGTCCCGAAAGGGACAAAGGGGATATCAGAGCCGCACCATACCGCGAGGCGGCGTTTTTCCCCCCGTATAATCCACTTCAGCACCCCCCGATCAAAACCAAAAAGGCCGGCGAACCGCCAGCCTTTTCATCCATGCCATTAAGGCAGCGCTAGATTATGCGCTTTCCTTCGGCGTCAGAACCTGACGGCCGCGATACATGCCGGTCTTCAGGTCGATGTGGTGCGGACGACGCAGTTCGCCGGAGTTCTTGTCTTCGACGTAGGTCGGAGCCTTCAGGGCGTCAGCAGAGCGGCGCATACCGCGCTTGGACGGGCTCGTTTTTCTCTTCGGTACAGCCATTCTCGTTACTCCATGTACGGACGAAACATGTCCACGGCCAGCAAGGCGGCCGAAACAGACATGCATCAATTTCGGAAATTGGGCGGGCTTATACATGGCTTGCCGGGCTTTGACCAGTCCCAAATAGCATTTTTTGCCGGCCGCGCCAGATTCGCGGATATTCGAGGCCGAATCAGTCCTCATCCTCCGGCACGGTCCATGTTTCCTGCAATGCCGCTTCCTCCCATTTTTGCCAGGCAGGCAGCGCCTTCATAACAGCCATATAGTCCCGCGTATCCGCCGCAACCGCAATGTCGTACCGCTCTAAGCGGCTAACAACAGGGGCAAACATGGCATCCGCGCCGGAAAAGCTCCCGAACAGGAAAGGCCCACCTGAAACGGCTCTCGCCTCGCGCCAGATTGTTTCGATGCGCTCCACATCCGTCGTCACCGCATCTGGCAGCTCGCGGCGCGCGATCGGACGGCGCATGTTCATCGGGCAACTGTTACGCAGGGCACTGAAGCCCGAAATCATCTCCATGCTATAGGATCGCGCCAACGCACGCGCCTGGCGATCCCTCGGCAGAAGTCCGGCATCCGGGAAAAGCTCGGCCGCATATTCAATGATGGCGAAGGATTCCCATACCTTGAAACCACCGTGAACCAGCATCGGCACCTTGCCCGTCGGCGACACCTCACGAATGCGCGGATTTCCACCTGGAAAATCGAAAGGTATCAGCACCTCTTCAAAAGGAATGCCGCACCCTTCAAGAGCAAGCCACGGTCGAAACGACCAGGACGAATAGTTCTTGTTGCCGATATAGAGAGTGAGCTTGTCCACGATCATTGTTTCCTTTTCAGCGCCGGAATCCGAAGGGAAAGAATTATTTGAAATGATTCAAACCCGCCCTTACGTCACGGCCAAGGATGCCAGATGACGACAAGCCGATCGAACGACAAGTTCTGATATCAGTCATAAAGGCATTTGATATATGCGTCGGCATTGCGTGCGCGGCGCTGGATGAGCGAGGCGAGTTGGCTGAGGCCTCGTCCCGGCTTGCTTGCCACCCGATCGATCGGATTGGGAAGCGAGACGGCAAGAAGCGCCGCCTGACGTGCCGTAAGCTTGGAGGCCGGGACCTTGAAATGATAGCGTGCCGCCGCCTCGATGCCGTAAATGCCCGGTCCCCATTCGGCAACATTCAGATAGATTTCCATCATCCGGCGTTTCGACCACACGGCCGAGGCGGAGACCGCCAAAGGCAATTCCAGCGTCTTGCGCACGAAGGAGCGGCCGTTCCACAAAAACAGGTTCTTCACCGTCTGCATCGGGATCGTGCTGCCGCCGCGGGTGGATTTGCCGCTCAGCGTCTCCTCGACGAGAACCCGCATCTCCCCCCAATCGACGCCGCCGTGAAAGCAGAACTGACCGTCTTCCGAGACCATGACGGATTTCACCAGCACCGGCGCGATTTTCTCCAGCGGGACCCAGCGGCGGTCATATCCCTGAAAGGTGACGGCATCACCTATCATCAGGGTTGAGACAGGATGGATGAACGGCAGCAGGTAGAAGACGATGAAGACATAGGGGAGCAGCAAAAAGCCGATCAGGACGAGGACGATGCGCTGCCAGAACGGACGGTCCCTGAAGCGTGCCAACAGGGAGGAGCGTCGCGGCACCTCGGCTTCCTCCTCCTCACTGTCCGTCGATATGTCCAAATGCCTGACGTCCACGATCGCTCCATCCCGGCACGCCTTGATGTATCCGGGAAACGCTCTGATGCTGCATTCGTCATACCGTCTACGCAAAGCGATGACCAGAGTGCGACGCAATTCCCCCCCTGGCTGTTGACAATTCTCGTTGCCAGCAACCGCCTCTCATGCCAAACAGCGGCCATGGACAGCACCGATACCTCATTCGAACAACGCCTCAAGGTCAATGCCGGTAGGACCGAAGCACTGCTGACCCGGCTGCTGGCCGACACCAGCCTCCATGACGAGATCACCCGCCCCGACAGGCTGCTGAGCGCGATGCGCCACGGCGTACTGAACGGCGGCAAGCGGCTGCGGCCCTTCCTGGTCATGGAATCGGCGGCCCTTCTCGGCGGCGATGCCGAGGCGGCACTGAGGGTCGGTGCCGCACTCGAATGCGTGCACTGCTATTCCCTCGTCCATGACGACCTGCCCGCGATGGACGACGATGATCTGCGACGCGGCCAGCCGACGGTGCATATCGCCTTCGATTACGCGACCGCAATCCTGGCGGGCGACAGCCTGCTGACCTACGCTTTCGACATCATCGCCGCCCCCGAGACGGAGCTGCCGGCGGATCGGAAAATGGCGCTCGTGCTGGCGCTGTCGCGCGCAGCTGGCATCGGCGGCATGGCCGGCGGCCAGGCGCTTGATCTCGCGGCCGAGAAGGAAGCGCCCGACGAAAAGGGTATCACCACGCTGCAGGCGATGAAGACGGGCGCGCTGATCCGCTTTGCCTGCGAGGCCGGCGCCATCATCGCTGGTGCTTCGGTCGAAGACCGCAAGCGCCTGCGGATCTTCGGTGAAAAGATCGGCCTTGCCTTCCAGCTCGCAGACGATCTTCTCGACCTCACCGCCGATGCCGTCACCATGGGCAAGGCAACCGGCAAGGATGCCGCCCGTGGCAAGGGCACGCTGGTCGCTCTGCACGGGCAGGAATGGGCCGAAACGACGCTCGCGAGGCTGGTGAAGGAAGCGGCTGACCTGCTGTCTGGCTATGGCGACAAGGCAGGCATCCTGACGGAAACCGCCCGCTTCATCGCGAACCGCAAGAGCTGATTCCGAAATACCGTCAATTGTGTTGCATGAGGGTGAGCCAGCCGCTCGGCAGCGGCTAACGGCCCATGGCCACGTTCAGCCATGGCCATTCATTCAGCCATGAAATGTCACCATCACAAGAATCCATAACTGCGCCGGGTGATTTCGGCCGCAATCTATGACACAGTCCCGTTCCGTATTGGCCTTTAGACGCTGAATTCTCCGCGACGGCCGACATCCCCGGGAAATCTTCCATGCACGAAACCCTTGCCTATCTTCCGCAGATCCTGCCGGCCTATATCGCCTACATCATTGCCGTCGTTAGCCCTGGCCCCGCCATCATGGCCATCATCGGCACCTCGATGACCCATGGCCGCAAAGCCGGCATGACGATTTCGCTCGGGATTTTCGGGGGATCAATGACCTGGGCGATTGCCGCAGCGGCAGGCCTTGCGACGCTACTGCAGACCTATGCGATGGCGCTGGAAGTTCTGAAGATCTTCGGTGGCATCTATCTGCTCTATCTCGCTTACAAGGCATTCCGTGCCGTACGCGCCCATGGCGAGCTGCAAACAGCCAAGATGGAACAGAAGGCGCCTAGCTTCAAATCGCTGATCCTGCGTGGCTACGGCATCCACGTGACCAATCCCAAGGCGATCTTCGCATGGCTCGCCATCATCGCGCTCGGCATGCCGCAGGGCGCGCCCGCTTCCGTAGCGGTGCTGATCATCGTCGTCTGCGGCACGACGGGTTTTCTGGCGTTTATGGGCTATGCGATCCTATTTTCGACATCGCATGCGCTCAAAGTATATCGCAATGCCCGCCGCTGGATCGAGGGCGCCATGGCCGGCTTCTATTGCTTTGCCGGCATCAAGCTGCTGACGAGCAATATCTAATCAGCCTCGGCTTTAAGCGGCGGATCACTCCGCCGCGACGTTCTTCCGACCGAATCGCTTTTCGATGTAGTCGGTCACCAGTGCCTCGAAGTCCGAGGCGATGTTCGGGCCGCGCAGGGTCATGGCCTTTTGACCATCGATGAACACCGGCGCGGCCGGCGTCTCGCCGGTTCCGGGCAGCGAAATGCCGATGTCGGCATGCTTGCTTTCGCCCGGACCGTTGACGATGCAGCCCATGACAGCGACGTTCAGAGCTTCCACGCCCGGATATTTCTCGCGCCAGACCGGCATGTTCTTGCGGATATCGTTCTGGATGTTCTGCGCCAGTTCCTGGAAGACCGTCGACGTCGTTCGGCCGCAGCCGGGACATGCCGCAACCACGGGGATGAACTGACGGAAGCCCATGACCTGCAGCAGTTCCTGCGCCACCTGCACTTCACGGGTACGGTCGCCATTCGGTTCCGGCGTCAGCGAAACGCGGATCGTGTCGCCGATGCCATGCTGCAGCACATAGCCCATGGCGGCGGACGAGGCGACGATGCCCTTCGAGCCCATGCCGGCCTCGGTGAGCCCGAGATGCAGCGCATGGTCGGAACGCTCCGACAGCATGGAGTAGACGGCGATGAGATCCTGTACCTGACTGACCTTGGCCGAGAGGATGATGCGGTTGCGCGGGAGGCCGATATCTTCCGCGAGACTCGCCGAAATCAGCGCAGACTGTACGATGGTCTCGCGCGTCACTTGCCGGGCCGAGAGCGGCGAACCTTCCGCCGCATTCTTGTCCATCAGCGCGGTCAGAAGATCCTGATCGAGCGAGCCCCAATTGACGCCGATGCGCACCGGCTTGTCGTAGCGGATCGCCATCTCGATGATTTCGGCGAACTGCTTGTCCTTCTTGTCCTTGAAGCCGACATTGCCGGGATTGATGCGATATTTCGCCAGCGCCTCGGCGCAAGCCGGATGATCGGCGAGCAGCTTGTGGCCGATATAATGGAAATCGCCGATCAGCGGCACGTCCATGCCGAGGCGCAGCAGCCGCTCGCGGATCTTCGGCACGGCGGCAGCGCTTTCATCGCGATCGACGGTGATGCGCACGAGTTCCGAGCCGGCTTTGTAGAGGGCGGCGACCTGGGCGACGGTCGAATCGATATCTGCCGTGTCGGTATTGGTCATGGACTGCACGACGACGGGGGCACCGCCGCCAACGATCACGCCGCCGACATCGACGGCAACGGAGGAACGGCGCGGTTTCGGATCGAAATCGGTGGCGGACGACATGGAAAGCTCTCGCAGGCCTCGAAAATGGGTGTCTTTCAGGTGGATCACGCAGCGGTCGTTGTCAACCGCCACGACAATCTCTTTTGATCGGACTGACCTCAACCGTTACCGGGCAAAAGCGACGAAATTAGTGCTTGGCGTCCCCGATGCCGTCGGCGTAGCGCGCCAGCGATGACAATGCCAGCACCACAAGCAGCAGCACCGGTAGCGCCATCAGGACTGGCGAGAAGCCGACATGCTCGGCGGCAAAGCCTATCGCCGACGGCGCAACCAGCATACCGGAATAGCCGAGCGTCGTGACGACCGAAATGGCGATGCCCGGCTGCAGGCCCGGAATATTGCCGGCAGCCGAAAAGGCGATCGGCACCATGTTGGAAATGCCGATGCCGCAGAGCGCAAAGCCGAGAATGGCGATTTCCGCGTTCGACGCCAGCGCCGCCGCCAGCATGCCAACGATGGCGAAGACCGTGCAGACCCGCAGCGTCCTGACGGCCCCTAGCCAATCGCGGACGAAATCGCCGGCAAAACGCATGGTCGCCATGGTGGCGGAGAAAGCGGCGTAGCCGAAGCCGGAGAGCGCCACTGAGGCGCCCTTTTCCTGGCTGAGATAGAGCGCGCTCCAATCCAGAACCGCGCCTTCCGGTACCATGCAGAAGAGCGCGACGATGCCGAGCAGCCAGGGCAGCGGGATCATCGGCAGCTTTGCCTTCGGCTTGGCCTCATCATGATGCGGTTGATCGCCAAGCACCATAGGCCAGGCAATGGCGAGGAAAAGCACGGCGATCGCAGTCGAGGCTTCGGCATGGCCGAGAATGCCCCAGCGCGAAATCAGCAGCCCGCCGATCGCCGCGCCCAAAAGGCCGCCCAGGCTCCAGAAGGCATGGCAGGAGGACATGATCGCCCGGCGCATGGATTTTTCGACCGAGACGGCATTGGCATTCATGGCCACATCCATGGCGCCGATGAAACCGCCGAAGAGAAAAAGCGCGATCGCCGCCGTCCAGACATTCGGCGCCAGCGTCAGCGCCAGGATCATCGGCAGCAGCAGCACAGCAAAGGCCTGCACGACGACGCGCGAGCCGCGCACGGCGATCTGCGCGCCGGCGAGCGGCATCATGACGAGGGAGCCGACGCCGAAGATGAGGATCATCAGGCCGAGCTCGAATTTCGTCAGTTGCAGCCGCTCGGCGAATTCGGGAATTTTCGGTGCCCAGCATCCGACCATGAAGCCGTTCATGAGAAACATCAGCGACACCGCAGCACGTGATTTGGTGAAAAACGGGCTCCTACGCTCCTTCAAGCCCTCCATTCTCGTCCCGTTGTCCATGAAAATTCCTCCAAATTTGCGCCGCAGTCTATTTAAATCGATTAAAATCTCAACGATCGAAAAAGTCGAAGCGGTCACATTTCATCTCCGTCTGTTAAAGCGGAGGCAAAGACACCACAACCCGAATAAATCATTCACATGTGCACGCCATCGGCAAAATGTTTTATTGACGCCGAAAAAGTAGGCTCCTATCGGTTGAGACCTGAAAGATTCTTCGGTCGGCCCAAGCCGGGTCATCCTCTGGTGCATCCCCGTGAAAAACTCCATCGGCTATGGCATCCTGCTTACGGTGTTTGCCTACATGCTGTTCACCGCCCACGATTCGGCGGTGAAGCTGCTCGTCGCCTCCATTCCCGTCTGGCAGGTCCTGTTCATCCGAAGCTGCACCATTCTTGCCGGCTGCTTCGTCTTCGAAGGGCCTTCGCTCGTCCATAAGGTGGCGCGCTCGCCGATCATCAAGCCGATGATCGTGCGCAGCATCATCATCCTGATCGCCTGGATTTCCTATTATTCGGCGGCGTCCTATCTGCAGCTCGCCGAGGTAACGACGCTCTACTACGCCGCTCCGATCGTCGGCACGATTCTGGCAACCATCGTGCTGCGCGAAAAGGTCACCTTCGCCCGCTGGATGGCGGTCGGCGTCGGCTTTTGCGGCGTGGTGATCGCCTCCAATCCCGTGGGGCTGTCGATTTCCTGGCCGGTCTATCTGGCGCTGCAGGCCGCCGTCCTCTGGGCATGCGGCATGGTGCTCCTACGCAAGACGGCGCTGCACGAGAAGAGCCATATCCAGATGGCCGTCTCCAACATCATGTTCATCATCCTGACCGCCGGCATGGCGATCATCCACTGGCACACGCCGACGCCGCTCCAGATCGTCCTGCTCGCCTTGACCGGCATCATCGCCGGCGCCGGTCAGCTCGCCCTCTTCGAAGGCATGCGCCAGGCACCCGTCTCGGTGCTGGCACCGTTCGAATACACCTCCCTCGTCTGGGCCTTCCTGCTCGGCTACCTCATCTGGGGCGACATCCCCGGCGCCAACACCTTCATCGGCGCTATCCTAATCCTCAGCGCCGGCTTCATCATCATTATCAGCGAACGAATGAAGCGTCGAACGGCCGCGGCTTGATGGTCGCCGACCCGCAGCGAGACGCTGGGTTTTACCCCACCGGAGCGACAGTCGGCTCGATGGGTTTCGGCCGCCGCATCAGAAGAGCCTGCATCGGCCGCTCGAAGAACTTAAGAAGCACCACCGAGATCCCGATCGTGCAAAGCGTGACCAGCGCCAAACTTCCCGTCACAACGGCCAGGGAGAGGTGCTTGCCCAGCAATTTAACCGGAAGCTGAAACGTGTAGGGATGAACGAGATAGAGCGAGTAGGACGCATCTCCCAGCAGAACCAGAATGGCCCAAAGTTTCCCGGACGGCAGCCGCATGAGCAGGAAGCCCGAGACGAAGAGGACCGCAAAGAGACTTGAGGCAAAGAGACTGGGGCCGGCGAGTGTCACGATGAAGAAGTAAGCCCCGCATGCCAGGAGAACGAGCACAAAGGCGGCGACATTCGATCCGCTCCTGATGGCGCTGTAAGCCGAATATGCCTTGTGAAGCATCATGCCGAGAACGAATTCGATCAATATCGGATTTGTATAGAAACGCCATTCGATAGATCCCGCGGGCCAAATCGCATGCAGCGCGATCAGGAAGAAGATGGCTGCGGAGGCGAACCAGCTTGCCCTGGCGCCAAAGATCAGGCAGGCGCCGTAGATCAGGTAGAAAAACACCTCGTAACAAAGCGTCCAGCCCAGGAAAAGGATCGGTTGTACGGCGCCCCCGCTTTTCTGATAGGGGATGAAAAGTAGAGATTTGATGACCGTGTCGACGGTCACCACAGTCGAATTGAGCAGGTTGGGCTTCACGAGCGCGATCAAGACGATCACCAGCGTCAGCAACCAATAAAGCGGAACTATTCTTGCAACGCGCTTGCGTGCGAAATAGACAATTCCGCGTCCCGGATCGGAGGAATAACTGATGATGAAGCCGCTCAGAACGAAGAAAATGTCGACGCCGGCCGCACCCATGTCGAAATAATTGCGATCGACATGGTACTCGAGCACAAGGGTGCGTCCGAAATGAAAGAGAACAACGGAGAACGCGGCCACAAACCGAAGAAACTGGAGAGAGTCCAATTGTTTCGAGTTTGACCGCGGAATGGAAAGCACCTGCTCGTCAACCATGACGGCCTCGATCCGCTTTGATTGCTTGTTCCAACACATCCGCCATCGCCGCCTGGGTGCTGCGGCTTGGATGCCAGTTGCATCCAAAATCCTTCGGTTTGACGCGTAAATTCAGATATCGAAGGCGGTTTTCGCCTTTCGCGACGCTCGTCTGGACGACGGCCTTGATTGCTTTCTCGGCAGCATCGAAATCCTTCTGCGGCATCATCGGCCCGAGCGCGGCATAGAAATACGCTTTTGGAAACTGATATCTGAGCTTGGAGAGAAGCTTGGCATATTCCCCGCCGAAATCGTCGGGATTCTTGCCGTCCGAAAAATCGTTCGTCCCCAAATTGATGACGACCGTGGAAACGCGCTCGTCAGGAAGACCGGGCGCACCGCTTCTCAACAGCGTCCCATTGTCGATGACGTCAAGCATGGTTTTCGTGCCCTTGCGAGCACGCGAAAGGCCGATTCCCGAAACCGCGAGCGTCGTAAGCTCCATCCCAAGGCTACGCGCGGCGAGAGCGGCATATGTCAGATATTGATTTTCAGTTCCGGGAGTGAATTTGCATCCGGGACCGACACCCTCGACACCGTAGCCTGCAGTGATGGAGTCTCCTATTGCCACCATCTCTTCGGTCGATGCCTCCGCTGGAAGGAACGACCCGTCGGTTTCGGCCGAAACGAATGTGGTATCGCCAATCCATCCTTCGGTGCGGCGGGTCGCGCGAACGCTATGGACGCCTTGCTGCAAGCCATCGGCAAGCTGATATCGGTGTTGCCCCGTCTGCAGATCAAGGCGCTGGGGAACACCGTCCAATTCGATCTCCAGGCTGTTTTGCCCGGTATCAAAGAGGGTAGCCGAGAGCGAAGTGCCTTCGAAACGCAGCGCAAAACCGCTGCCGGGCCAGCCAAAAGCCGCATCGTTGGCCGCAACGCGGCCGACCCATTTCGACGGCCGCTCGGTCATTTCCGCCGCAAAGGTCGGCATGAATGTTGACACGCTCAGAAGAATTGACGCAGCCACGACGTGAAGCTCACGAACCGGCCAAGGCCGCCAGCGCGCAATGATGGACAATTCGTCACCTCTTCGGGCTGTGTCAGATCAATTCCTGCACTGCAATTCCTAATAGAAACGCATTTTGATCGCCGCCCGCGTCTCCCGGCAAACCGACTGGAGACATTGATAGCGCGCATGCCCTGCATGAATCATGCCGCACCAAAGACACAACCAGATGCTGCAATAGGCAACATTGAGAAAGATGGAGCAACATTGGGAAAGGTAGGGCGACATCGAGAATTGTCACTATGCTGCACTGCCACATTGGTCAGCAATTATCGATCGAGATGGAAGCCTCGCCTCGCTCGATGGCTCGATCCGCGTTCTTTGAGAAAAATATTCGCAATTGCCCATTTATCTCGCAGTTTTTTACGCTTTCGCGATGCAATTTTTCTGCGATGTATGCGACATTGAATGAAACCGCTCCAGAAACGGAAGAGAACGATGAACTGGTTGAAGACTGTTGCCGCCGCCGCCCTCGTGCAGGCTGCGTTCCTGCTCCCCGCCCATGCCGGCGAAAACCTCAAGGCGATCCAGTCGGCCGGCGTATTCAAGGTCGGCACGGAAGGCACCTATGCGCCCTTCACCTTTCATGACGAGAGCGGCAAGCTGACCGGCTTCGATGTCGAGATCGCCGAGGCGATTGCCGCCAAGCTCGGCGTCAAGGTGCAGTTCCTGGAAGGCAAGTGGGATGGCCTGATCGCCGGTCTCGATGCCAACCGCTACGACGCCGTCATCAACGAAGTCGGCGTCACCGAAGCGCGCAAGAAGAAGTATGACTTCTCCGAGCCCTATATCGCTTCCAAGGCCGTGCTGATCGTCAAGGACAGCAATACCGATATCAAGGATTTCGCCGATCTCAAGGGTAAGAAAGCCGCACAGTCGCTGACCAGCAACTTCGGCAAGCTCGCAACCGAATCCGGCGCCGAACTCGTCGGTACCGACGGTTTCGACCAGTCGATCCAGCTCGTGCTGACCGGCCGCGCCGACGCCACGATCAACGACAGCCTTTCCTTCCTCGATTTCAAGAAGCACAAGCCCGACGCGCCGGTGAAGATCGTCGCCCAGCAGGCCAATGCCGATTTCTCCGCCGTCATCATCCGCAAGGGCGAGCCGGAGCTGCTTGCTGCGATCAACAAGGCGCTGGCCGATATCAAGGCTGACGGCACCTATGACAAGATCTCCAAAAAATACTTCGGACAGGACGTTTCGAAGTAAGGGGAATAGGCAGAAACGCCAAATTGTGAAAAAGATGCGTCCGGGGTCACCTCCGGACGCATTCTGTTATCGAAAGGCTTCTCCTTGGAGCATTGGCTGCAACTGATGTGGGAGTCACTGGGCACGCTGCTTTGGGCGGGGCTCGTCTTCACCATCCCGCTCACCTTGATAACCTTCGTGCTTGGCCTTCTGCTCGGCTTGCTCACCGCCGTCGTCAGGCTGTTTGCCCCGGCGCCGTTCGTCGCCATCGCCCGCTTCTATGTCTGGGTGATCCGCGGCACGCCGCTTCTGGTGCAGCTCTTCGTCATTTTCTACGGCCTGCCGAGCCTCGGCATCCTGCTCGACGCTTTTCCGGCAGCCATCATCGGCTTTACGCTGAGCGTCGGGGCCTATACGTCCGAGATCATCCGCGCCGTCATTTCCTCTGTGCCAAAGGGCCAGTGGGAAGCCGCCTATTCGATCGGCATGAACTGGCGCCAAGCCATGAGCCGCACCATCCTCCCCCAGGCAGCCCGCGTCGCCGTGCCGCCGCTGTCGAACACCTTCATTTCGCTGGTCAAGGATACATCGCTTGCCGCAGCCATCACCGTGCCGGAGCTGTTTCAGGCCGCGCAGCGCATCGTCGCAACGACCTATGAGCCGCTGATCCTCTATATCGAGGCCGCCATCATCTATCTCGTGCTCAGCACCTTTCTTTCGACGCTGCAGGGCTACCTCGAACGCCGCTTCGCCCGCTCTGGCGGCACGCTGGAGGCACAGGCATGATCGAGCTTTCGCATATCGAAAAGCGCTTCGGCGACATTGTCATCCTCAAGGATATCAGCCTGTTGATCCCCGAGGGAACGGTGACGGCGCTTGTGGGACCTTCGGGCGGCGGCAAAAGCACGCTGCTTCGCTGCATCAACCTTTTGGAAATCCCGACCGCCGGAACGATCCGCATCGGCGAGGAGACGGCTACCTTCCAGCCGGGTAAGAAGCCGTCCTGGCAGGATATCCAGAAGATCCGCCGCCAGACGGGCATGGTCTTCCAGAATTTCCAGCTCTTTCCGCATCAGACCGCAATCCAGAACGTCATGGAGGGCCTGACGACCGTGCTGCGCTGGCCTCAGGACAAGGCCCGCGCCCGCGCCGTCGAGCTTCTGACCAAGGTCGGCATGGCACACAAGATCGATGCCTGGCCCTCGACGCTCTCGGGCGGCCAGCAGCAGCGTGTCGCCATCGCCCGGGCGCTCGCCCCCTCGCCGCGCGTGCTGCTCTGCGACGAACCGACCTCGGCGCTCGATCCGGAACTGGCGGCCGAAGTGGTCGACGTGCTGGGCAAGCTCGCCAACGAAGGCACGACCATGGTCATGGCGACGCACGACCTGCGCCTCGCCTCGAAGATCGCCAACAACGTCGTGTTCCTGGAAGCAGGCAACATCGTCGAGACAGGCTCTTCTCGCAACATCTTCTCCAATCCGGCACAGGAGCGGACGAAGCAATTCATCTCGACACTGAATTCCGGGCTCAGCTACGATATTTGAGCCGCATCTGAGCCGCATCTGAGCCGCCGGCTGAGGTTAAAACGGGGCTCGTCGCTATTGGACAAAGCCGCGCATTGACGCTTGGCCGCTTTGCGGCTAGCTCTAATGCCATGAACACGGCACTCGTTCTCGTAGTGGTAGGAAGGCGCATGGGCAGGATGGTGTAACCATCCGGCGAAAGCACCCATGCGCGGTAAGCAGGCTCCTGACGGGGCCTTTTTTTATTGCCTGAAATCCGGGCCGCACCCCGTCAGATTCCCCTCGACTTCCCATTCACACGACGGACAAGGCCATGACGCGCACCGAAAGCCGCATCGATCATCCATCCAAGCAACCAACCGACGACACGGCGACCGAAAGAGCCGCCGCACCGCCGCGGCTGATAACCCTCATCCTGCTCTCGGCACTTGCCGTGCTGCCTGTTAACATGATCCTGCCGTCGCTGCCGAAGATCGCAGCGGCACTCCATGCCGATTTCGCTCTCGTGAATCTATCGGTTGCCGGCTTTTCGATTGTCACCGCGGCCCTTGAGGCGGTCGGGGGCGCGATATCCGACCGGTTCGGCCGTCGGCCTGTCGTCTTGACGGCGCTCTCGATCTTCATCATCGCTTCGATTGGCTGCGTTCTCGCGCCGAATATCGACATCTTCCTGCTATGCCGCATGATGCAGGCCTGTATCGGACCGTGTTATTCGGTCGCCCTCGTCATCATCAAGGAAACATCAGACGAGCGCCAGGCTGCCAGCAAGTTCGGCTATCTCGCCATGGGATGGGCATTGGCGCCCATGGTCGGCCCCTTGTTCGGCGGATCTTTGGACGAGCTTTTCGGCTGGCGGGCAAGCTTCATCGTCCTTGCGATCTTCGGCATTGCCGCCCTCTTTCTGTCCCTGCATGAACTGAAGGGATCGAAAGCGCCGGCGTCAGCCGCGCGCAGAAACTATCTTGCCTCCTATGCCCTGCTTTTGCGTTCGGCTCGGTTCTGGGCCTATACGCTCTGCATGGCGTGCTCGATGGGCGTGCTCTACATTTTTCTCGGCGGAGCGCCGCTGACGATAGGCGATGCGCTCGGCGGTTCGAGCGCCAAGCTTGGCTTCTACATGGGCCTCGTTCCGGCCGGCTTCATTCTCGGCAGCTATGTGGCTGGCCGCCATGGCGCAAGAATCCCGCTCGGCACGATCCTCGTCATCGCGCGGTTACTGACCTGCATTGGTCTGTCAATCGGGCTTGCCTTGTCGCTATCGGGCATGGTTGAGGTTCTGGCACTCTTCGGCCCCTGCATCTTCATCGGCATCGGCAACGGCCTCACCATGCCGGCCGCCAATAGCGGCGCCATGTCGGTCAGGTCGGATATGGTCGGCACAGCCGCAGGCCTCGCCGCTGCCATGCGGATTGCTGGCGGCGCGCTCATCGGCTCGATCGGCGGTCTGTTCATTGCACGATCGCCAACGATACATGCGCTCTTCGCCCTGATGCTGGCATCCGCGGTACTCGCGCTAGTGGCTGCAGTCTGGGCTGCCTTGATCGAAAAACGGAGGTAGCTGGCGCCGATCAGATGCGCTTGCTCATATGGACAAGGAAACCATCTTTCAGCGGCTCCTCGCGGTCGATCGCATAACCGTGTCGGAGATAGAGCTGCACATTCTCGACAAAACGCTTGTTGGTGTAAAGCCGCATGTCACTCACGCCGAGCTCGGCCGCAACCTGCTCGGCATGAACTAGCAGTTTCCTGCCGATGCCCTTTCCCTGATGTCGCGGCGAGACGGCGACGCTCTCGATCAACAGGTGATCCTCTCTCGGCACCATCTCGATCAACGCCAAAAGCTCACCATTGGCCTCCAAGAGATCGATACGATGCTTGCGCACGGCCTCGGCATAATCTGCCGTCATCGGCAGTGGTTCTCGGCCGATGAGAGGCACCCACTTACAATAGGCCTCGCGTGTCAGCGCCCGAATTGCATCGACATCGGCATCTGTCGCCGCCCGCAAGGAAAATGCTCTCGTCATGCCTCCGCCTCCTCGACCTGGCTACCATGATCCGACACGAAAGCTATGGAATTCTTCGTCGTGTTCGCACATGGAGAGCCGATCTCGGATACCCGCGACGAAAAGGCGGCCAGATTGGGCCGCCTTCGTATCTCAGCAAAGCTTGGATTATGCGCCGTAGACGACGAGCAGATCCTTGGCGTCGATCTGGTCGCCGGCGCGCACCAGCACCTCGGAGATCGTGCCATCCTTTTCGGCGTGCAGCGCCGTCTCCATCTTCATGGCCTCGATGGAAACAAGCACGTCGCCGGCCTTGATCGCCTGGCCGGGCGAGACGAAGACCGTGGAGATGACGCCCGGCATCGGCGCGCCGACATGGGCGGCATTGCCGGTCTCCGCCTTGCGGCGCACGGCACTGCCGGAAGCCCCATGGGCGCGATCCGGCACCTTGATGCGGCGCGGCTGGCCATTGAGCTCGAAGAATACCGTCACCATGCCTTTCTCGTCGGTCGCTGTCATCGCCTGGTTGACGATGACGAGCGTCTTGCCCTTTTCGATCTCGGCAAAGAGCTCATCACCTTCCTTGAGACCGTAAAAGTAGGCCGGCGTCGGCAGCACCGAGACCGGACCGTAGGTGTCGGCGGCCAGTGCGTAATCGGTGAAGACCTTCGGATACATCAGGTAGGAGGCGAATTCGAAATCGTCGACCTTGCGCTCCAGCTTGGTCTCGATGACCTTCCGCTCCGCATCGAGATCGGCCTCGGCAAGCAGGGAACCGGGACGGACGGTATAGGGTTTGTCGCCCTTCAGCGCCTTCTTCTGCAGCGCTTGCGGCCATCCGGACGGCGGCTGGCCGAGATCGCCCTTCAGCATGGAGACGACCGAATCCGGGAAGGCGATATCCTTGGCCGGGTTTTCGACATCGGCGACCGTCAGGTCCTGGCTGACCATCATCAGCGCCATGTCGCCGACGACCTTGGAGGACGGCGTCACCTTGACGATATCGCCGAACATCTGGTTCGCATCGGCATAGGCCTGCGCCACCTGGTGCCAGCGGGTCTCAAGCCCGAGCGAACGCGCCTGCTCCTTGAGGTTGGTGAATTGGCCGCCGGGCATTTCGTGCAGATAGACTTCCGAGGCCGGTCCCTTGAGATCGCTTTCGAAGGCGGCGTACTGATGGCGCACGGCTTCCCAGTAGAAGGAGATGCGGCGGATCCATTCGGGGTCGAGACCCGGATCACGCTCGGAACCCTTGAGGGCTTCGACGATCGAGCCGAGGCAGGGCTGCGAGGTATTGCCCGACAGCGCATCCATCGCGGCATCCACGGCATCGACGCCGGCATCGACGGCGGCAAGCACGGTCGCGGCGGCAATGCCCGAGGTATCATGCGTATGGAAGTGGATCGGCAGGCCTGTCGCCTCGCGTAGCGCCTTGAACAGTACCTTGGCGGCAGCCGGCTTCAGCAAGCCCGCCATATCCTTCAGCGCGATGATATGAGCGCCGGCCTTTTCCAGCTCGACGGCGAGATCGGTATAATATTTCAGGTCGTACTTCGGCCGCGCCGAATTGAGGATGTCGCCCGTGTAGCAGATCGCCGCTTCGCAGAGCTTGTTCTCCTCGGCAACCGCATCCATCGACACGCGCATGTTCTCGACCCAGTTCAAACAGTCGAAGACGCGGAAGAGATCGACGCCGCCCTTGGCCGCCTGACGGACGAAGTATTTCACGACATTGTCGGGATAATTGGTATAGCCGACGCCGTTGGCGCCACGCAGCAGCATTTGCAGCAGCAGGTTCGGTGCGCCCTCGCGGATCAGCGCCAGACGCTCCCATGGATCTTCCGTCAGGAAGCGCATGGAGACGTCGAAGGTGGCGCCGCCCCAGCATTCCAATGACAGAAGCTGCGGCAGGGCGCGCGCATAGGTGCCGGCGATGCTGGCGATGTCATAGGTGCGCATGCGGGTCGCAAGCAGCGACTGATGGCCGTCGCGCATCGTCGTGTCTGTCATCAGCACGCGCTTCTCGTTGCGCATCCACTCGGCGAATTTCTGCGGGCCGAGCTTGTCGAGCAACTGCTTGGTGCCGTCGGGGATATTGCTGTCTATATAGGGCAACACTGGCTGCGCCACCTTGGGCGAAGGTACTGGACGGCCGCGCGTTTCCGGATGGCCGTTGACCGTGACGTCGGCGAGATAGGTCAGAAGCTTCGTGGCGCGGTCCTGGCGCTTGACCTGCTGGAACAGTTCCGGCGTGGAATCGATGAAGCGCGTCGTATAGCTGTTGTCGCGGAATTTCTCGTGCGTGATGATCGCTTCGAGGAAGGTGAGATTCGTCGCGACACCGCGGATGCGGAATTCGCGCAGCGCACGGTACATGCGGGCGATCGCCTCTTGCGGGTTCGGCGCCCAGGCCGTCACCTTCACCAGCAGCGGGTCATAATAACGGGTGATGATCGCGCCGGTATAGGAGGTGCCGCCGTCGAGACGGATGCCGAAGCCGGACGCAGAACGATAGGCGGTGATGCGGCCATAATCCGGAATGAAATTGTGCTCCGGATCTTCCGTCGTCACGCGGCACTGCAGCGCATGGCCGTTGAGTCGAATGTCTTCCTGCTTCGGAACGCCCGATTCCGGCGTGCCGATGGCAAAGCCGTCGAGAATATGAATCTGCGCCTTGACGATATCGATGCCGGTGACGACTTCGGTCACCGTATGCTCGACCTGAATGCGCGGATTGACTTCGATGAAGTAGAATTTGCCGGTATCGGCATCCATCAGATATTCGACGGTGCCGGCACCGACATAATTCGTCGCCTTGGCGATCTTCAGCGAATAGGCGGCCAGTTCCTGACGCTGCGCATCGGAAAGATAGGGGGCCGGCGCACGCTCGACGACCTTCTGGTTGCGCCGCTGAACCGAACAGTCACGTTCGAACAGATGCACGACATTGCCATGCGTGTCACCGAGAATCTGGCTTTCGACATGGCGGGCACGCTCGACGAGCTTTTCGAGATAGACCTCGTCCTTGCCGAAGGCGGCCTTCGCCTCGCGCTTAGCTTCCGTCACTTCCTTGGCAAGATCGGCCTCGGAGCGGATGACGCGCATGCCGCGGCCGCCGCCGCCCCAGGAGGCCTTGAGCATGACCGGATATCCGATCTCGGCCGCCATCTTGGCGACTTCCTTCATATCGTCAGGCAAGGGATCGGTTGCCGGCACGACAGGCACGCCGACCGAGATCGCAAGATTGCGGGCGGCCACCTTGTTGCCGAGCTGGCGCATCGTATCCGCACGCGGGCCGATGAAGATGATGCCGGCGGCATCGCAGGCATCGACGAATTCCGGGCTTTCCGACAGCAGGCCGTAACCGGGATGGATGGCATCGGCGCCGGAAAGCTTGGCAACGCGGATGATCTCGTCGATCGACAGATAGCTCTCGATCGGCCCGAGATCGCGGGCAAGATGCGGACCGCGGCCGACCTGATAGCTCTCGTCGGCCTTGAAGCGATGCAGCGCGAGTTTGTCTTCCTCGGCCCAGATGGCCACCGTTTTTATGCCAAGCTCGTTGGCGGCGCGGAATACGCGGATGGCGATTTCGGAACGGTTGGCAACCAGGATCTTGGATATGGGCAATGCTGTCTCCTCACGGCATCGAAACGGGCAATGCTGCACCCGCGAAGAGAATTCTTAACTTCTTGTCACAAGAAGTTCAATTTCTCCTGCGACATCCGACATCAAAATAGTTGCCGTTACGGAATAAGTCCGTTTCTGAAAGCGATGGCAACAATGTGCTGCCGATTTCTGGCCTTCAGCTTGTCCTGGATACTGTTCATGTACCAGTCGACGGTATGATTGGAGATCGTCAGCAGCCGGCTGATCTCGATCGACGTCATGCCGTCGGCCAGATGGTTGAGCACCTCCATCTCGCGTTTGGTCAGTTTCAGATCGGCTTTCTCCTGTTCCTCGAGCAATTGCGCTTCGTCGCGCAGCTCTAGCAGCCGCCAGAAGGCCTTTCTGGCCACGGCATCGAAGAGCGAAAGCTCGGTCGGGGAAAGATCGACCGCCTCACCGCCGATCGTCATGCTGCCGAGCAGACCGCTTCGTCCGTGAATCGGAAAAATATAGCCGTCGATAAGCCCGTTGGCACGAGCATCCGCCATCATCTGCTCCATCCGGCGCCGGAGCGGGTCCGATTTGTGCGCAGCCACGGCATCCCTCCAGCGGAAGGGGCGCTGTGCCCTGGTGGCATAGCGCGCCACCGGATCGACGAGCATGTATCTCTTGCGGACATAGGTCAGCGGCCATTGATCGGGCCAGCGGCCTGCCAGCATGAAGTTGGCGATATCGACATTCGGCCTCGTCTGCCGCAGCAGACCGTAGAAATCGAATTTGTAGGAACGGAGCACAAGCTCAAGCTCGGCCACGACATCCTTTGTACGCTCGCATTCTTCGATAACCACAAGCAATTCTATTAGCGAATGGATATTCACATTTACCCCTCGGCCTCGCAGCCTGAATTATTGGCGGACGAGCATTGCCACCCTGCTCGCCTGGCCCCATAGCGCGCTTAATCGCCGGCAACATACTCAGGCCGGCGCGAAATTGAACGCCTTTGGCGATTTTTTTACCATTCAACCGTGAATGGCCGCGCTCGGCGTGACTTAATAGTAACGGATGATGTCGCGGCAGGGTCGTCCCCAAATTGTCACATTTCTGCGGCGGCCGATAGCACCTCGCTGCGACAGCACGCGTCAGGCGGGAAATTCCCTTGAAAAAACAGCTTCAGATTCCGTTAATCGCCGGTTCAGGTACCGATCTGTAGTGTCGCAGCATTCCGAGTTTTGCTGATGCAAAGAGGGTGCCTGACGTGTCACTGTTCAAAGTCTATGCAAGAGCCCTGAAGTATCTTGGCGCGTATCGCTACCGCGTTTGGATGGTGGTGGTCGCAAACATCGCGCTTGCGATGACCACCATCTATGAACCGGTCCTGTTCGGCCGTATCTTCGACGCCATTGCCAAGAAAGAAGCCGTCACGCCGACGATGATGCTGTGGGCGGGCTTCGCCGTCTTCAGTGCTGTCGCCTTCATCGTTGTGTCCCGCGAGGCCGACCGCCTTGCGCATGGCCGCCGCGCCTCCCTGCTCACCGAAGCATTCGGCCGCATCATCTCGATGCCGCTGTCCTGGCATAGCCAGCGCGGCACCGCAAGCGCGCTGAACACGCTGCTTCGCGCCTGCGAAGCGCTGTTCGGCCTGTGGCTGGAATTCATGCGCAACCACCTCACGACCGCCGTCGCGCTCGTCATCATGATCCCGACCGCCATGGCCATGGACCTGCGACTGTCCGCGGTCCTCGTCCTGCTAGGCGTCTTTTACTGGATCATCGGCCGTCTGGTCATGAACCGCACAAAGGATGGCCAGAGCTCGGTCGAGAGCCATTACAACACCGTCTTCTCGCATGTGAGTGACTCGATCAGCAACGTTTCGGTGCTGCACAGCTATAACCGCATCGAAGCTGAAACCAAGGCACTGAAGTCCTTCACCGAGCGCCTGCTGCAGGCTCAATATCCGGTGCTCGACTGGTGGGCTCTTGCCGGCGCGCTGAATCGCACGGCCTCGACTGTCGCCATGATGGCGATCCTGATGATCGGCACCGTTCTCGTGCAGGACGGCAGCCTAAGCCTCGGCGCGCTCATCACCTTCATCGCCTTCGCCAACGTGCTGATCGGCCGCCTGGAGCAGCTGCGCAACTTCGCCAACCAGATTTTCGAAGCACGCGCCAAGCTTGAAGACTTCTACACGCTGGAAGATTCGGTTCGCGACCGCGAAGAGCCGGCCGGCCTTGCCGAAATCAAGGACGTCAAGGGCGAAGTGGAGTTCCGCGACGTATCCTTCGGCTTCGCCAACTCGTCGCAGGGCCTGCACGACATCTCCTTCAAGGTGAAGGCTGGCCAGACCGTCGCCATCGTCGGCCCGACGGGCGCCGGCAAGACGACGCTCGTCAACCTGCTGCAGCGTGTCTTCGATCCGCAGAAGGGCCAGATCCTCGTCGACGGTCACGACATCACCAAGGTGACCCGCAAGTCGCTGCGCCGCTTCATCGCCACCGTCTTCCAGGATGCCGGCCTGCTGAACCGCTCGATCAGCGACAACATCCGCCTCGGCCGTGAAGGTGCGACGCAGGAGGAAATGATCCGCGCAGCCCAGGCCGCCGCCGCCAACGACTTCATCGAAACCCGCGAAGGCGGCTACGATACCCGCGTCGGCGAGCGTGGCAACAAGCTCTCGGGTGGCGAACGCCAGCGTATCGCGATCGCCCGCGCCATCCTCAAGGATGCGCCGATCCTGGTGCTCGACGAAGCGACCAGTGCGCTCGACGTCGAAACCGAAAACCGGGTCAAGACGGCGATCGACAACTTGCGCCAGAACCGCACGACCTTCATCATCGCGCATCGCCTGTCGACGGTCCGCGAGGCGGATATGGTCCTCTTCCTGGACAACGGCCGCATCATCGAGAATGGCAGCTTCAACGAGCTCAGCCAGAGCAACGGCCGCTTCGCCGCCTTGCTGCGCGCCAGCGGTATCCTGACGGACGAGGAAGTCCGCAAGGCACACACAACGGAAAGCGAAGCCGCCTGATCTTCGCAAGGGGCCCAAGATCAAAGCCGGGAGAGCGATGCTCTCCCGGCTTTTTTGCTGTTGAGGCTGTGGGCGAACGATATTTGTGAAACAAGCGCCAACCGGAGTTCTGCTCTGGTTATAATGTTTTCGCGAAGAAATTATAATTGATGCAATCGTTGACGCCGGCAAAATGAGTTATAATCTTTCTACGGAAACATTATAACTATGTCGTCGCAAGATCGCGTTCAAGGAAATGATTACCAGCTGACGACCGCGCGGACGCAACGCTTCAGAGGAATATATCGATGAAAGAAATCGATATTGTATACCGAACAATGTTCGCGGAACTCGCACAGCGCGCACTCGATGGCCAGTTCCATGCGGACTTCCCTCTGGAGGGGCGTTTCGTCACGGTTCCCGTCAAGGGCCGCGACTACTGGTATTTCGATCTCCCTACACCAAACGGCGACAAGCGACGCTATGTCGGCCCGCACAGCGACGAAGAAATCACGGCGCGGGTGAACGCCCACAAGCAGATCAAGGACAACATCAAGGAACGCCGGCGCATGGTCAGCTCCTTGCGTCGCGCTGGTCTTCCCGGTCCAGACCCATTCGCTGGAGACATCACGAAGGCCCTTGCGGACGCCGGATTGTTCCGACTGCGGGCCGTCCTGATCGGATCTGTGGCATTCGGTACCTATGCGGGCCTTCTTGGTGTTCGGCTGCCCTCGTCGGCAATGCAGACAAGTGATGCCGATTTCGCGCAGGATTTTGCAATCTCGGCAGAAGTTGGGGATAGTCTGCCACCCGTGCTGGAAGTCCTCCAGTCGGTTGATCCCAGCTTCCGAGCGATCCCGCACCAATCGGATCAGGCAAAGGTCGTCGCTTTCGTGAACGCAAAGGGCTATCGAGTAGAGTTTCTCACGAGCAACCGGGGATCTGACGAGTATTCCGGCAAACCATCGCCCATGCCCGCCCTCGGAGGCGCGTCGGCGGAAAGCCTACGATTCTTGGACTACCTGATCTACGAACCTGTCCGCACCGTGCTTCTTCATCGTGAAGGTGTAAGCGTGTTAGTTCCGGTTCCCGAGCGGTTTGCCGTCCACAAACTCATCGTAGCATCGAGACGGCTCACAGACGCGTTGGGACGCACCAAGGCAGACAAGGATCGATCTCAGGCCTCCCTGCTTTTCGAGGCCCTCGTGGAGACACGCCAAGGCGACGTCTTAGCCGATGCCTACGAAGAGGCGTGCGCGAGAGGGCCATCGTGGCAGGAAGCGATCGCCAGCAGCCTTACAAGGTTGCCTGATAGCGGAAGAAGGGCCCTTGCGAAGGCTCTCGGGGTACAGGTTGAAGATCTGGGCGATCATGTCCCGTTCTGATTTAGACGCGCTTGGGAGCTAGCTGCGCATAACACTAAGGTAAATTTTGACGGTAGGGCCTGCTTTTCTCGGCAATCGCACGAAGATCGATGCACCGAACAGCACAGGCACGCAGCGCGGCAGCAACCTTCAGTGAGGCTTTCCGAAATGCGCAGGCATCGCAGTCGGTGCGGCAGGCTTCTTCGCCGCGCGCTGGCCGGCAAGCTGAAGCCGCTTGTGCTCGAGATGATAGGCATAGAGGAACTGGGCAGCGATGCCGAAGACGACATAGATGGCGCCGACGACGGGGCTCTTGTTGGTCACGTAGAGAAGGACCTGACCAGCCATGGCGAGGATGGTGCCGGCAACGAAGATGTTCAGCGAATGCCGCCCGAGGATCGTCAGCGGGTGATTGGCCGAGCGGCGCAGGAACGCCGAAATGGCGGGGATGCTGACGATCAGATAGGCAAGCGCCAGAACATGCAGCAGCCGCGGCAGCGACAGGAAAGTCTTGTCGAAGCCGGTGACGACGGTCGGCAGACCGAGCATGGCGAGGTAGTCGCCGAGTATCCACAGCTTGTCGGTCACCCAGATGAAAGACACGAGCACATAGGCGCAGGCCAGCCCGATCAGAACCGGATGGGCAGGGATGTGCCCGCCGCGCTTGACATGCATGCTGGCGACGAAGCCGATGACGAAAAGCAGCTGCCAGGATAGCGGATTGAGGAACCAGAAGCCCTCAAGCAATGTCGTATGCGGCGCGATGTAATAGATGCCGGACACCAGCCAGACGCCAACCGAAATTGCGAGCAGAAGTAGGGGGCTTCTTGCTTCCAGCAGCATGATCAGCGGCAGCATCAGGAACAAGGCACCGTACATGGGTAGAATGTTGTTGTAGCCGATCTGGTGCCCGAGCGTCAGCAGCGCGGGAATGCCGCGCGCCGGGTCCATCAGCAGGGCAAGGATATTCACTTCGCAGAGCAAGCCCTTCTGGTGGAAAAGCCACGCGCCAGAAATGAAGAGCACCAGCGTCACGAAGGTCGTGATCATATGCGCGGTATAAAGCGTGAAGGCACGTTTGATCGCCTTCCATGCCATGTTCAGCCGATTGCCCGGAAGAAATCTCGTTCCATAGGCAAGGCCGACCGATATGCCGGAGATCAGCACAAAGGCTTCGGCACCATCGGAGAAGCCGAAATTCTTCGAAGTGAAATCCTCGAAGATCTGCCCCGGCACATGGTTGATGAAAATCATGATCAGAGCCAGGGCTCTGAGAACATCCAGTCGGGTATCCCTCTGGGAGACCGGCTTCGGCAAACTCACTCGTTGTGCCGACACCGAGCTCATATTCGCCCTCGAATTCATAAAACTCTCCTGTTCCGACACTCAAATGCAATCGGGGCCAAAGAGTTCCCCCTTTGGCCCCGATCGTCGAAGCGAAACAGTGCAGAAACGCTACTGTCCGACCGGATAGCCCTCTTCGGGATGGGCGACCGCCCTGTCATTGATAGTGACCGAGTATCCCGCCACATCGGGCGCTTTTGAGACGGAAATACGGTAATTTCCGCCCGGCAGCTCGATATCCGCCGTAAAGCCATCCCAGTTCGAGGGCAATGCCGGTTTGACGAAAAGTCGTCCGTTTTTCACGCGGATACCGAGAATGCCTTCGACAGCGACGCGATACAGCCAGCCGGCGGAGCCCGTGTACCAGGTCCAGCCGCCACGGCCCGTCAATTGTCCTTCGCCGTAGATATCAGCAGCAACCACATAGGGCTCTACACGATAGGTATCGGCCTGATCACGATCGCGTGCATGGTTGATCGGGTTCAGCATATCGAAGCAATGCCAGGCATCGTCACCGCGATCCATCTCGGCCAGCGCCATGACGACCCAGGTGGCCGCATGGGTATACTGGCCGCCATTCTCGCCCACACCAGGCGGATAGGACTTGATGTAACCCGGATCACGCGCCGACTTGGCAAAGGGCGGCGTGAACAGCCGGATGATGCGGTTTTCGTCATCCACCAGCTGGTCGAGCACGGCATTCATCGCCTTCTCGCCGCGCCATATTTTGAGATAAAGTTTACTGTTTCACACGGCACATTCCATCGGCCGAGCAAATTTTCCTTGCCCGGCGAAACTCTGCCGATGAAACGAGATCGGAAGCTGCACAAGGAGAAAAACGACCAGTCGTGATTGACCGGACCCGCAAACTTCCCGATTTTCAAGAGATGGGCCGCATCGGCCCCACATCAGCGGCGGAACAAAGCCGCCACCGGCCAAACGTCGCCTTAGACGACAAGCCCACAAACAATGGCCGCGACAAACAGGAATGCAGCCGAAAACAGTACGACATGAATCACTGTTTGAATCTTCTGCCGCGTCTTGGCGGCGCGCTTGGAACCATCGAACTGATTCACATGCGCATTCGAAATACCCAAATTCGCCATGTGTTGCCTCCGTTCGTTTCTTATATGTCTCTCAGGCCAAGCCCGGGACGGATATTCATACATTTCCTATCAATTAGGTAGAGATGAATTTCCGTCCAGAACGCGAGCCGAGAAAAATTAAACCATCTGAAGTCGAGGACCCGAAAGATCGGCAATGCCAATTCAGCAAAGAATGCGGCGGGCCCAAATCAAGCTGCGCTCGATGGCGCTGGTATCGGCCGTCTGCTCTTCGGCAGGTCCGGCCTGGCGGCGGCAGTTTTCGTCAGCAAGAGTAGCGGACCGTGCACCTTCCCGTTTCGCCGGAACCGGCGGATGAAGATAGCCCATGGTCATGCCACCCATGAAAAACATGTCTGCCTCCACTTAACGTCTGACCCCTTGTCGGGATCACGAAAGTTAACTGCCATTAACGAGATCATGACAGAATTGCGGCAGGTGTCAATAGTCTATACGATTGGTCGTGTTTACGCGCCCAGTTCGTTAACGCGCCGCTAAGGCACAAGCCGCCCGCTCAGGCGCGGACGAACCCCTTGCTGGCGACCATCAGATTGCGCGTGTAATCTTCCTTCACATCGCCGACAGCCAGTTCCTTCGCGGTCAGCCTCTCGACGACCGCGCCGTTGCGCATGACGGCCAGACGCTCGCACATATGGGTGATGACGCCGAGATCGTGGCTGACCATAACGAAGGTCAGATGGCGATCCCTGCGAACCTGCTCAAGCAGGTTGAGCACTTCGGCCTGCACCGAGGCATCGAGCGCCGAAGTCGGCTCGTCGAGCAACAGGATCGACGGCTCCACGATTAGCGCGCGCGCAATGGCGACGCGCTGGCGCTGGCCGCCGGAGAGCTGGTGCGGATAACGGAAGCGGAAGCCCTTTCCCAGGCCGACTTCATCCAGCGCCCTGGCGATCCGGGTCTCCGTGTCGCCGATCCCATGAATCGACAAAGGCTCAAGCAGCAACCGGTCGATCGTCTGGCGCGGATGCAGGGAGCCGTAGGGATCCTGAAACACCATCTGTACCTGGCGATAGAAGGTCTTGCTGCGCCTGGCGCCCTTGAGCTGTTCACCGCCGACCTGGATCGTGCCGTCGGTGACGGGCGCAAGGCCCGCAACGGCGCGCAGCAGCGTCGATTTGCCGGAGCCAGACTCGCCGACCAGACCAAAGGATTCGCCCTTGTTCACGTCGATGCCAACGGCGTCGAGCGCATAATAGCCATCATAGACCACACTGAGGCCATCAACTGCGAGTGCTGTCGTCATGCCGCCCACTCCGGCTTGCGGTCGAGCACCGGCAGCGGATGCCTGTTTTCGCCAATGACCGGCATGCAGTTCAGCAGGCCGCGCGTATAGGGATGCTGGGCATTGTTCAATTCGGAAGCTTTGAGTTCTTCCACTATCTTACCCGCATACATAACGATCACGCGGTCGCAGAAGGACGACACCAGCCGCAGGTCGTGCGAGACGAAAATCAGCCCCATGCCACGCTCGGAGACGAGCTTGTCCATGATCTTGAGGACATCGAGCTGAACGGTGACGTCGAGCGCCGAAGTCGGCTCGTCGGCAATCAGGAGCTCCGGCCCGGCGATCAGCATCATAGCGATCATGACGCGCTGGCCCATGCCGCCCGAAACCTCGTGCGGATGCAGGTCGTAGACACGGGCGGGATCGCGAATCTGTACCGCTTCCAGCATGGCAAGGGCGCGATCACGAGCCTCGGCCTTGCTCACCTTCTCATGGGTGCGCAGCGTCTCGGTGATCTGCTTACCGATGGTCATGACGGGATCGAGCGAATATTTCGGATCCTGCAGCACCATGGCGATGCGCTTGCCGCGCAATGAGCGCCGCTCTTTGGCCGAGATCGATAGCAAGTCGATACCGCTGAAATCGAGCTTGTCGGCTGTGACGATGCCGTGCGGCGGCGTCAGTCCCATGATGGCGCGGCCGGTCTGCGATTTGCCGGAACCGCTCTCGCCGACGATGCCAAGCCGCTCGCGACCCAGCGTGAAAGAGACGCCGCGCACGGCGTCGATGACGCCGGTACGGGTCGGATAGCGAACCTTAAGGTTTTCCACGGTCAGAAGTGCCGTCATTGCCCGCTCTCCTTCGGATCGAGCGCATCGCGCAGGCCGTCGCCGAGCAGGTTGAAGCCGAGGCTGACGATGAGGATCGCGATGCCGGGCATGGCCGCCACCCACCATTGATCGAGATAGTATTTGAAGCCGCTCGCGATCATGACGCCCCATTCCGGCAGCGGCGGCTGCGCGCCGAGCCCCAGGAAGCCGAGACCGGCGGCCGTCAGGATCACGCCGGCCATGTCGAGCGTCACACGGACGATCACCGAGGAGATGCAGAGCGGCATGACATGGCGGAAGATGATGCGCAGCGGCGAGGCACCCATGAGCTGCACGGCGGCGATATAGTCCGAACGCCGCACCGTCATTGTTTCAGCGCGCGCCAGCCGCGCATAGGGCGGCCAGGAGGTGATAGCAATCGCGATGACGGCATTTTCGATGCCTGCGCCGAGGGCGCCGGCGAAGGCAAGGGCCAGCACAAGCTTCGGAAAGGCAAGGAAGATATCGGTGATGCGCATCAGGATCACATCGACCCAGCCGCCCAGATAGCCTGACACCATGCCGATGATCAGCCCGATCGGCGCCGAGATGATCGCGACCAGAATGACGATGTAGAGTGTCCAGCGCGAACCGTAGATGAGGCGCGAAAGGATATCGCGGCCGAGATCGTCGGTGCCGAGAAGATAGCCCGGCGTGCCCGGTGGTTTCAGATAGGCATTCGTCAAGTCGCCGATGACGGGCGAATGCGGAGCGATGACATCGGCGAGCGCCGCCACGAGCACGAGCGCGATGATGATCGCGAGCCCGATGACGGCCAGGCGATTGGCGGAAAACTGCCGCCAGGTGACGTAGGCACGTCCCAATCTCGCCTGCCGGCGCGACTGCGGCCGGTCGGAGAGCAGCCAGTCCCTCAAGCTGGGTTGAGTGGTCTCGACAGTCATTTACGTCGGGTCCTTGGGTCGAGCGTCCGATACAGAAGATCGGAAATCAGATTGATGCCGATGAACACCGTGCCGACGACGATGGTGCCGCCGAGAACGGCATTCATGTCGGCATTGCGCAGAGAACTGGTGATATAGAAGCCGATGCCCGGCCAGGAGAAGACGATCTCGGTCAGCACGGATCCCTCGAGCAGCCCGGCATAGGAAAGCGCGATCACCGTGATCAGCGGCACGGCGGCACTGCGCAGGGCATGCCCCCAGATCACCCGCGTCTCGGAAAGGCCCTTGGCGCGGGCCGCAACGATATATTCCTGGCCTAGTTCGTTCAGCATGAAGCTGCGGGTCATGCGGCTGATATAGGCAAGCGAGAAATAGCCGAGCAGCGACGCCGGAAGGATGATGTGGCGGAACACGTCCCAGAAGACGTCCCATTGCCCCTGCATAGCGCTGTCTAGCAGGAAGAACCCGGTGACCGGCGTGAAAGTATATTCATAGGCGATGTCGATGCGGCCGGGATAGGCGACCCAGTTCAGCTTCGCATAGAAGATGACGAGCGAAACCATGGCCAGCCAGAAGACCGGCACGGAATAGCCGACGAGGCCAATCACGCGGACGATCTGGTCTATGATGCTGTTGCGGCGCACCGCGGCGAGCACACCGAATGGAACCCCGAAGATGGCGCCAATGATCGTGCCGACCGTCGCGAGCTCCATTGTCGCTGGGAAGACGCGCCTGATGTCATCCATGACCGGATTCGTCGTCAGAACCGACGTGCCGAAATCGCCGCTTAGAGCGCTGACGAGATAATAATAGAACTGCAGATAAAGCGGCTCGTCGAGATGCATCTCGCGCCGCAGACGTTCCAATATCTGCTGCGGCGCGTGATCGCCGGCGATCGCCAGCGCCGGATCGATCGGGATGACGCGCCCGATGAAGAAGGTGACGGCCAGAAGGCCGAGATAGGTGGTGACGGCGACGACGAGAAATCGCAGCAGCCCCATGAAAAAGGGAGCGGCACGGCCCTTTTTGGGCCGCACCTGCATTTTCCGTTCGACAGTGCTCAAAGACCTAGTCCTGCCGGATCATCACTTGGAGATCGGCCAGACGAAGTTGTTGTCGAAGCTCGGACCAAGCTTGAAGTCCTTCACGTCCTTGCGATAGCCGGCGACTTCCGTCTGCTGATAGAGGATGATGAAGGGGCTTGCTTCCAGGAATTTCTTCTGGATGTCCTGATACATTGCGCCGCGCTTGCTAGCATCGCCCTCGAAGAGCGCCGCCTTGGCCTGCTTCTCCAGTTCGGGAGCGGTCCAGGTGTTGCGCCACACGAGCGTCTTGTTGCTGCTGGTATCGGAATTGTCGTCGTTGGTGGTGAAGGTATCGGCGTTGGAATGGGGATCCCAATAGTCCGGGCCCCAGTTGCCGAAGTAGATATCGTGATTACGGGCACGATATTTCGTCAGCTTCTGCTTGCCGTCGCCCGGGATGATTTCCACCTTGATGCCGGCCTGGCCGAGCGTCTGCTGGATGGCGGTCGCGATACCCGTATCCGGCTCGATGCTGCGCACGTCCATGGTGATCGAGAAGCCATTGGGCAGGCCTGCCTTGGCCAGCAATTCCTTGGCCTTGGCGACGTCGAGCTTGAACGGATTCTCATCCAGCGAGCCGAGCATGCCCTTCGGTTCGAACGTCTGGTGGATCTCGCCGATGCCCTTGATCAGCGTCTTGCCGATGGCATCGTAATCGACCAGATATTTGAACGCCTGCTGCACTTCTGGCTTGGCCAGATTGGCGTTCTTCTGGTTGAGGCTCATGTAGTAGATGGTGCCCTTCGGCGCACTGGTCGAAGCAAGCTGCGGGTTCTTCTCGACGGCCTCGAGATCGGTCGGCGACAGGTTGCGGGCGATATCGATATCGCCGTTCTCCAGCGCCAGGCGCTGTGCCGAGCTTTCCTTCATGAAGCGATAGATGACGCGGTTCAGCTTCGTCTTTTCGCCATAATAGTTGTCGTTGCGCTCCAGCACGACGGCCTCGTTGGCGCGCCATTCACGCAGCTTAAACGGTCCGGAACCGGCAAAGCCGGTCTTCAGCCAGCTGTTGCCGAAGTCGTTGTCGTACTTATAGTCGGCGGTCGGTGTTGCCGGCTTCACATGCTGCAGGACCAGTTTCTTGTCGACCACTTCGGCGACGGTCGCCGTCAGGCAGTTCAACACGAAGCTCGGCGCATAGGGCTTGTCGACGGTGAAGGTGAAGGTGTTCGCATCGGTTGCCTTAGCCTTCTCTGTTACGTTGTCGCCGGTCAGGCCGAATTGGGTAAGAATGAAGGCCGGGCTCTTGTTGAGCTTGACGACGCGCTCGAAGGACCATGCAACGTCTTCGGCGGTGATCGGATTGCCGGACGCAAACTTCAGGCCGGGCTTCAGCTTGAACGTATAGGTCAGGTGATCGTCGGAGACCGACCAGCTCTCTGCAAGGTCACCCTTGATCTTGGACGTATCGTTAATGTCGAGACGGACGAGCAGGCTATAGGTGTTGCCGGTGATTTCGGCAGCCGACAGCTCATAGGCTTCGGCCGGATCCATGCTGAGAATATCGTCGAAAGCAAAACCCTCGACCAGCGTGTCCTTGGGCGTGGCGGCATATGCATTCGGCGCCGCCATCAGCAGAAGCGAGAGAGCCGCGCCGGCAGACAGTGCGCGCAAACCGCGGTTCATCTTGGTCATCATCATTGTTTTCATTCCCCTCTTAACAAACTTTACGCAATATCGGCACGCACTTCACCGGCTACCTTCCTTCCAGGCGGACGCCAGGACCCGAAGCCAGTTCTCCCTGCACAGCTTTACAAGATCGGCCTCACCATAACCAGCGTTGCGAAGGGCTTCAATCAGCTTCTGGTTGCCTGCCGCATCAGCAATTTCAGCCGGAATCGTCGCACCGTCGAAGTCCGATCCGAGGCCGACGCAATCGATGCCGAGACGCCCGACGAGATGATCGACATGCCGAACCATCGCCTCGATCGGCGTGTCGGCATCCGAGCGCGCGTCGTCGCGCAGCATCGCGGTCGCATAGTTGAGGCCGACGATGCCGCGGCTCTCCTTGATGGCGTCGAGCTGCTTGTCGGTGAGGTTGCGCGCGACCGGCGTCAGCGCATGCGCATTGGAGTGGCTTGCAACCAGCGGCTGGTCCGATGTCTTCGCCACATCCCAGAAACCCTTTTCGGTTATATGGGCGAGATCGACGAGGATGCCGAGCTGGTTGCAGGCGCGCACCAGCGCGAAACCAGCCTCGGTGAGGCCAGGTCCGGTATCCGGCGAACTCGGATAGGCGAAAGGCACGCCATGGGCGAAGACATTGTTGCGGCTCCAGACGGGGCCGAGCGAGCGCAGACCGGCGGCATAGAAGGTTTCGAGCGCGACGAGATCGGCATCGATCGCCTCGCAGCCTTCCATGTGCATAACAGCAGCGAAAATGCCTTTCTCCATGCAGTCGCGGATGTCGGCCGTGGACCGGCAGAGCTTCCAGGCGCCGGCGCGGTCGAGTCTCAGCGCGATCGCGGCCATGTCCAGCGCGATGTCGAGAGAGGGCGCGCGCTCCAGCGGAGCCGCCAAAGGCGTGGCATAATGGCCATTGCTATCAGGATCGGCGAAAACGAGATCGCCCGAGGGAATATAGATGGCGCACAGCCCCCCGGCCAAACCGCCGGCCTTGGCCCGCGGAGCATCGATGTGACCGCTCGACGTCCCGTCCCGGAATTCGGCGATCGGGTCGGCGCCGTCGCGCGCGTGATGCCAGAGCCTCAGGAGAACGTCGTTATGACCATCGAATACGGCTTGCATTGTCTATCCCGGATGAAGCGCTCGAGTGAGCGAATGGAAAGCGGCCAGAATAGAAAAGCTGACAGGATTCGCCATACCCAAATGAAAAAAATTTGCATTTGCATGGAATGGCATCGTCAAATGGAAAAGGCGGGGTAAAAACCCCGCCTTGAGAGCATGTTAGAACGCTGACGATGTGTCGGGCATTTCAGCGCTTGGCCCGCTTCTTCTGGCGGTAGACGTCGATGGCAACAGCCGCGACGATGATGAAGCCCTTGGCGATTTCCTGGTAATAGGCATCGACATTGAGGAAGGTGAAGCCGGAGATCATGACACCGAGGATAACGGTGCCGATCACCGTGCCGGCGATGCGACCGACGCCGCCGGTCAGTGACGTACCGCCGATGACGGCCGCCGCGATCGCGTCCAGCTCGTAGTTCACACCCATGCCGGCCTGCGCCGTCTGCACGCGGGCGGCCGTGATGATGCCGGCAAGGCCGGCCAGAAGCCCGGCAATCGCATAGACCTTGACCAGATGCGCCTCGACATTGATGCCCGATACGCGCGCGGCCTGCACATTGGCGCCGATCGCATAGGTGAACTTGCCATAGCGCGTGTAGCGCAGCACGACATGGAAGAGGACCGCGATGATGAGGAAGACGACGACCGGCCAAATTCCCGACCCGATGAAATTGAACTGGTCGGTCAGGCCTGAGATCGGCTGGCCCTTGGTATAAAGCTTCGACAGGCCGCGGGCCGAAACCATCATGCCGAGCGTCGCGATGAAGGGCGGGATCTTCGTTTTCGTGATCAGCTGACCGTTGATGTAGCCGGCAAGCAGGCCGATCAGCAGGCCGATGCCGATCGGCACGAAGAAGGGCATGTCGGTCAGTGCGGGATAGACGGCCCTTGCCCATGTCGATGACTGGGCAAAGCTTGCGGCGACCATGGCCGTCAGGCCGACGACGGAGCCGGACGAGAGGTCGATACCGCCTGTGATGATGACCTGCGTCACGCCGACCGAGATGATGCCGATGACCGAGACCTGCAGGATCATGATCTTCAGGCGCTGCAGGTTCATCAGGAAGCTCTGGCCGACGAAGATCCAGCCGAGGATCTCGCACAGGAGCGCGATGCCGATCAGCACCAGGAAGATGCCGAGTTCGGGCGGCACGCGGCGACGTCTTGGCCGTGTGACCGCCGGGGCGGTCGCCTCTGCAACTTTGCTAACCATGGTTCAATCCTCCCTTGCGATGATTGGCGGCGTCACTGCGCGGCCAGCTCCATCACCTTCACTTGAGTTGCGTCCGCACGATCCAGGAATCCCGTGACCCGTCCTTCATGCATGACCATGATGCGGTCGCTCATGCCAAGCACCTCGGGCATTTCCGACGAGATCATGATGACGGCGACGCCGTTGCGCGCCATCTCGGTAACGAGACGATGGATCTCGGCCTTGGCGCCGACATCGATGCCACGCGTCGGCTCGTCCAGGATCAGAATGCGGGGATTGGTGAGCATCCACCGGCCGATCAGGGCCTTTTGCTGATTGCCGCCCGATAGATTTTCGATGCGCTCGTCGAGGTTCGGCGTCTTGACGCGCAGCTTGCGTGCCATCTCCTCGCAGGCCTCTTCGATCGCGCCCTCCTGCACGAAGCCGCCGCGCACGAACTTGTCGTGCAGCACGGCCACCTGCATGTTCTCGAGCACGCTCAAGATGAGAAGACAGCCCGTATCCTTGCGGTCCTCCGTCAGGAAGGCCATGCCGTGGCGGATAGCAGCCGCCGGCGAGGATATCTCGGCCTTCTTGCCAAAAAGCTCGATCGTGCCGGAGGTAGCAGGCGTCACGCCGAAGATGGTCTCGGCAACATTCGACCGACCCGATCCGACAAGCCCGGCCACGCCGAGGATCTCGCCGGCCCTGACGTCGAAGGACACATTGGAGAAGACGCCGTCGAGGCTCAAATCCTTGACCGACAGCACGGTCTCGCCGATCGGCACTTCCTCCTTCGGGAACATCTGCGTGATCTCGCGGCCGACCATCATGCGGATGATATCGTCGCGCGTCACATCGGTGGAGGCATGCGTGCCGATATATTTGCCGTCGCGGAACACCGAAAACTCGTCGGCGATCTCGAACAGCTCGTTCATCTTGTGGGTGATGTAGACGATGCCGATGCCCTGGGCGCGCAGGTCGCGGATAATCTGGAATAGATGCGCCACCTCGCGCTCGGTGAGCGCCGAGGTCGGCTCATCCATGATCAGCACGTCGGAATTATAGGAGACCGCCTTGGCGATTTCGACCATCTGGCGGCTGGCGACAGAAAGCTCGCGCACCTGGATTTCAGGATCGATGGAAATGTTGAGGCGCTGGAAGAGCTCCTCGGTCTTGCGGCTCATCTCCGCATGGTCGACGAGGCCAAAACGGTTCTTCGGCTCGCGGCGGATCCATATATTCTCCGAAACCGTCATGAATGGCATCAGGTTCAATTCCTGATGAATCATGGCGATACCGTTTTCCAGTGCGTCGAGCGGTGACTTCAGCCGGATTTCGACACCCTTGAGGCGTACCTCGCCCTGATCGGGGATATAGATACCGGCAAGGATCTTCATCAGCGTCGACTTGCCCGCGCCGTTTTCGCCCATCAGCGCATGCACCGTTCCACGCTTCAGGCGGAAGGAAACGTCATCGAGGGCGAGCACGCCGGGAAATTCCTTGCGGATGCCTTCGGCGCTCAACAGATAGGCGGCATTGGGAACAACGCCGCTGGCGCGCACCGCCGCCATGGTGGATGGGCTCACAACCATTTTTCCCTCCCGGGCAGATCGGATTACAAAGGATACGGGCTTTTTAAGCCCGTATCCGTCGATCACTCTCGTCCTCAGTTCTTCTTGACGAAGTCCTTGACGTTAGCCGGCGTGACGAGCTGGAAGGGGATATAGACCTTCTTCTCGACCTTATCGCCCTTGGCAAGCTTGAGTGCGGCATCGACTGCACCCTTGCCCTGGCCGGCGGCATCCTGGAACACGGTGACCTTCAGGTCGCCAGCCTGCATGGCGGCAAGCGCGTCCTGCGTGGCGTCGACGCCCGCAACGACGATCTTGTCCAGCGACTTGCCGGAAGCTTTTAGTGCCTGGATAGCGCCGATCGCCATTTCATCATTGTTGGAGATGACGGCATCGAATTCGATGCCGCTGGAGAGCCAGTTGGTCATCAGGTCGGCACCCTGGGTGCGCTGCCAGTTGGCGGTCTGCTCCTGAACGATCTTAATGCCCTTGCACTCGTCGGTCGCCACGACATCATGGACGTCCTTGGTGCGCATGCGGGCAGCCTGGTTGGAAAGCTCGCCCATCATGATGACAGCCTTACCCTTCCCGCCCAGCAGCCGGCAGACTTCCTTGGCTTCCAGCGTACCGGATTCCTGCTCGTTCGAGGCGACGAAAGCCTGTTTGTCCGGAAGGCTGTCGACGTTTGCCGGCTCGCGGTTGACGTAGACGAGCGGGATCTTTGCGTCGGCGGCGAGCTTGGAAATCGCAGCCGTCGCGTCGGTATCGACCGGATTCACGATGATGGCATCGACCTTACTGGCGATGAAGTTCTGGATCTGGCTCTGCTGCTTGGCGATGTCGTTCTGGGCGTCTTCGACCTGCAGGGTCACGCCCTTGTCCTTGGCGTAGTCCTGCATGCCGTTGCGCAGAACGGTCAGGAAGTTGTCGTCGAAGAGCGCCATCGAAACGCCGATGGTTTGGGCGTGGGCAGCGGTCGACAGCAGAAGAGCCATCGCGGAGCCAAGGATAAATTTCTTCATGTTTTCCTCCCAGATAAGGTGCCCGGCCACACCCCTCCTAAATGCCGGAGCCCCCAGTTTCGACTGCGGGGCCTCTAGTCAATTCAGCCACCACTCCCATGGCGGCCACATCGAAAAAACGGAACAAACAAACCGTAAAATTCTCTATCCGGAATATTCATTCCATTTTTCAAGGGAAAGGTCAACAGCAAATTCTGGTCCTCGAAACGGGACCTCACGACGACGAGTTTTCTCGTGTCCGCTGGTGCAAGAATAGGCGGTCAAACCCTACATATCAGCGCCGATACCGTGGAACGATTATTCCATCGACATGGAAACGGAATAGAATGTCGGCAAACCCACCGGCCGCGCCGCGGCCCGCAATGGAGAAAACGCATGCCCTCGATGTACAGTTTCTCAGTCCCCATCTTTCAACGCGGCCTGCAAAACCTTTCGGCCTATCTCGACAAGATCGAAGCCTATGCCACGGAGAAAGGCATTGCGGCGGAGGAACTCGTTTCCGCGCGCCTGATCGACGACATGCTGCCGCTCTCCGGCCAGTACCAGCGCGCCTCGGATACAGCGAAGCTCGCCATTTCCCGTCTCGCCGGGATCGATGCGCCGCGTTTCGAAGATAACGAGACGACCGTCGCAGACTTGCGGGAGCGTCTGAAGAAGACGCAGGATTTTTTGGCGACGATCACGCCGGCCACCATGGAAGGCAGCGAAACGCGGGAAGTGACGATCACGCCGGGAGGCAACAAGATCACCTTCAAGGGCGAAGATTACCTGGCGAAATTCGCGCTGCCGAACTTCTTCTTCCACGTCACCACGGCGCACGACATCCTGCGCAGCCGCGGCCTGGCGGTGGGCAAGATGAATTATCTCGGCGCATTCGGCTAAGGTGATTCAGGGCCGGAGCGAGACCGGCCCTTTTTCCGTCAGTTCCGTATAGGCGAGCGTCTGGTCGAGATGCTCCGCCCGTAGGCAGAGCAGCTTTTCGGCATAGGCGAGCCTGATCGCCATATAGGCGCCGTCTTCGGCGACATTGGACAGCTCGGCCGGATCCTTCGCCAAATCGAAGAGCAGCGGCGGCAGCCCGGCGCAATGGACATATTTGAAGCGCTCGTCGCGAACGACCGCCAGATTGCAGGCATTGGACCGCAAGCTGAAGTGCCGCTCGGGAATGCCTTCGGCAATATCGCGGAAATCGAACTCCCAGAAGGCCGCGTCGCGCCAGTTTTCCGGCTCGGACCCTGCGAGGAACGGCAGCAGGCTGTCGCCATCGACATGATTTGCAGGTTCGATGCAGAGCCGGTCGCAGAGGCTTGGGAAAATATCCGCAGCACTGGTGAAACGCTCCACCTGCCGACCGTATGTGGCGCGCTGACCGGGATCGCGAATGACGAGCGGCACATGATAGCTGCCTTCGAAGAAGCCACCCTTGCCGAGCATCCAGTGGTCGCCCATCATCTCGGCATGGTCCGATGTGAAGACGATGACGGTATCGTCCCAGGCGCCGGCATCCTTCAATGCCTTCCAGATCCGGCCGAGCTGCGCGTCGACCTCGGCAATCATGCCGTAGTAAATCGCCCGGATGGCCGCAAAATCCTCGGACGTCCATTCGGCGATGGAGCCTTTGCCGCCATGTATGAAACTTCCCTTGTCGATCAGCGGCAGGCTGAAGGCGAGCAGCGGATGCGAGGCCATCTCCGTCTCGCGATCGGCGGCGCGCGCAAAGGTCGGGCCGTCGGCGGGCGAAAACATACGGTTATAAGGCTCCGGCACCGAGAAAGGCGGATGCGGCCTTAGGAAGGAAACATGCGCGAACCAGGGCTGATCCTGTTCGCCGAGCCAGCGGATGAATTCGCCCGCCAGAAAGGCCGTCTGCGTCTCCTCCTTGGAATAGGCGGGTGCGTTGCTGGAAATCTCGCCGGGTTCGGCGCCGACGGGAATATGGATATCCCGGCTGACGGCATCGGCATGGCCGCGCGACCGCAGCCAGGAAAGCCATTGTTTCTCGTGCTCGGGCAAAAGCTGCCGCGGCGTGAAGCCGGGCAGTACTCCCTCATAGGTCGTCAGATGCGGATCGTGGGGATCGCGGCTGCGCGGATCGGGCGCCGTGTCGGTATAGCCGAACAGCGTCGGGTCATAGCCGGCCCGCCGCGCCGCGAGCGCGACATTGTCGAAACGGCCATCCAGCGGCGAACCATTGCGGCAAACACGATGGTTCATCTGGTAAAGACCGGTATAGAGCGTCGCGCGCGCCGGCGAACAGGGGGCCGTTCCGGCATAGTGCCGCCGGAAGAGCACGCCTTCCCGCGCGAGCGCATCGACATTCGGCGTCTTCACGCATTGATGCCCGACGGCGGAGAGACAATCTCCCCGCCACTGGTCGGCTGAAATCAGCAGGACGTTCGGGCGTTTGCCCCCAACACCAGCGACAGAACGCCGTTTAGTGCTGGTTGGATTTGGCATGCCAATTCCAGGCGGATTGGATGATCTCGGTCAGATCATATTGCGGCGACCAGCCGAGAATATCACGAGCCTTGTCGTTATTGGCGACCAGCGTCGTCGAATCGCCCTCGCGGCGGCCAACATACTCGACCGGAAATGGCCGGTTCGACACGGTCTCGATGGTTCCGAGCAATTCCTTCACCGTCGTTCCCGTGCCGGTACCAAGGTTGAGCGCGACGGAATCGCCGCCATCAAGCAAATATTGCACGGCGCGCACATGGGCGTCGGCGAGATCGAGCACATGGATGTAATCGCGCACGCAGGTGCCATCGCGCGTGTCATAATCGTTGCCGAACACCTTAAAGCCCTGCCGGCGGCCAAGGGCAGCATCGATGGCGAGCGGGATCGCATGGGTTTCCGGCGTATGCCATTCGCCGATGCGCCCCTCGAAATCAGCACCGGCAGCATTGAAATAGCGCAGAATGACGGAGCGCAGCCCCTTGTACTGGTCGTAATCGGCCAGCGCCTGCTCGACGATATATTTCGTGCGGCCGTAGGGATTGATCGGCACTTGCTGGTGGTTCTCGTCCAGCGGCACGCTCTGCGGCAGACCGTATGTTGCGCAGGTCGAGGAGAAGACGAAAGCCTTCACACCGGCCGCCTGCGCTGCGGACAGCAGCGTCAGCGTGCCGATGACATTGTTTTCGTAGAAGGCGACGGGATCCTTGACCGATTCGCCGACCTCGATCAGTGCGGCGAAATGCAGGATAGCGGCAGGCTTGTGCTTGGCCAGCACCTCGTCGAGGCGCGCCCGATCGCGGATATCGCCTTCCTCGGCCGGACCCCATTTGACGAATTCGCGATGCCCATTGGAGAAATTGTCGTAGACGACGGGTTTGAACCCCTTATTCGCCAGATCCAGACAAGTGTGCGAACCGATATATCCGGCTCCGCCGACCACAAGCACCGTTTCTCCTGCCATAAACCATCCCTTCTTAACTCACAAGGATTTGCCGCCTCGAACGCGGCGGACCGGTTCGATCCGACGCGTACACTTAGAGAGCTGTAGCCGACTTGCAAGGCGGGAGAAAGGAGCAAGATTGGTAGTCTCAAGAATGGACGCAGGCGAAAAAGCTAAGCCGGCTTCACCTCCGCCTTGCCGCTATGCATGAGAATTCCCGCAAGCGCCAGAACCGGCGGCAGCAGGAAACAAGCCATGCCGACGATCAGGAAAAGCGCCGCCGCCAGCGCGCAGCCGAAGGCAAAGCCGCCGACGGCCGCTCCCATGCGGCGAAGCCGCGCCTGCATCGCCGCCTTTTCTTCTGGCTTGGCACCATGGAGCAGATCGGCGATGTCGATCATGATCTGCGTCGTCGTGCCCGTCATCATGGTCGTCGGTGGTGTCGAGCCGAGGTGAATGCGATGCGCCGTCGTCTGGATAGCCATGGCGGCGACAAGGGTCATGCCCGTCAGAAGCGGCTGCCAGCCGTCTCCATCGCCAAACGGACCGAAGCGCAAAGCGAGGATCGCCGCGAACGCTAATAGCAGCAATTTCAGCGAGAGGATGATCTGCAGCGTCGGCAGATTGCGCCGCGAGAGATCGCCGCCAAGGAGACGGGCGACAATGACGACGACGCAGAAAACCGGCAACGCCAGAAGCTTGGCGAGAGCGCCCGACGTTCCAAGCGCCAGGGAAGCGCCGAGCGTGACGAAATTGCCCGTGACATGCGCCGTGAACAGGCCATGCAGGGCAAGAAACCCCGCGGTATCGACATAGCCGCCATTGATGCTCAGAAGGGTGGGCAGGCTCGGCTTCATTGCTTTCTCGCTCGCTTCGATCGTCTCCGACCTTATCGCGCCGAATGACCTCCGATGTCGAGACGTTTGCGCGCTGGAGAAGCGAAACATCGCCGTGCGGCGCCGGTCGGTCCGGATATAAGCCTATCGTTCCCTCTAAAATCTCCGGATGCTCTCAGCGATCAACGCCACGGGCATGGTTGATCGTTCGAAGTTGGCGCTCGGCGATAATCTCTTCTGCCCTATCTGTAGCGACGACACGTTGGACCATGCGCAATTGGCCCAGGATGGCCTTGAAGTCCGTCTGCTGAGACTTTGAGACCATGTTGGCAGCATCAGCTTCATTGCGCAAAATGACACCGGGTCCGAAGCGAGCATCAAGCGCCTTGCTAACGAGAGAAAATTCCTGACGGACATCTGCCGACAACGACCGGACCAATCGTGCCAGTTCGCGCGGCTTCTTCTCCGTCTCGGACGAAATGTGTCGCAGCGCTGTCTGAGCGGTTCTCGTCAACGCCGGAATAGGTATTGCCATCCGTTCCCGCTCTATCATGACCGCCGCTTTTTCGTCCTCAAAAGCGCTCAAGTAAAATCGCCCCAGAGAGCGTACATTAGCACCAACTGCTTCAACCGCCCGCAGAGCTTCCCTACGCTCGCGGCCACCAGCGAGCAGCCTATCCAACGTTCTGCCGCTACCGCGCAAAGGGCCATAGGCAGTTGGCTCTGTGGCGACGGCACGTGCAATACGCTCAGGGTCGATCTGCTTATGCACCAGATCTTCGATCATCGCCACAGCGGCTGCGGGATCGCGCCAGATCACGGACCCAGTCGCGGTGAGTGCTGCTCTCGCCTGTTTGTAATGCTCAGTCTCGATTACGCGTGTTCGGGCCTCCTCGTCGAGGCTTACATTGAATTTCGTGACCGCCGGCAACATCGCAGGAGATGTGAGTTGGGCGAGACGCGCCTCTTCTGCAAACGATGGGCTAAGGGAGTTCACTGCGGGTAATAGATCGGAAGCATCCGCCCCCGGAACGGGCAAGGCGTCTCTGTCGTGTGTTGAGTGAATAAAAGCATTCCCCCCTGAAGTTGCGACTGGCACCTCCAGGGGCACGTTCGCCCGTCGCCAGAGCCGCGCCACATGATCACTTTTTGCCGTGAGCCAATTGGATAGGCGCTCCACCTGTAACTCGACGGCGTAACCATACTCCGCGATAGTGTCGATGCCGCGCCGCCGTGCGAAATCGAAAGCTACGGATTGATAAGACGGCTCGTTTTCGAAATCGAGCGTCGTCGTCTTTTCGCCGGGGCGCGACAGCCGTTCAATCAATTGCGCAAAGAGCGTCGGCGGGCGGTGTTCGGCGTCAATTTGCTCCATCCGAGCCTCGGCCTTATCAATTGAATATGCCGTCCAAATATTGCGGCCGACAATGCGATCCTCGAAATGCCTCGCCCCCGTTTCCTCATCAACAACGGGCATTTTAACGGTAACTTTTTCAGTCCCCTCCTTGCGCATGGTCACTATATCCCCGACCCCGACGCCGGCCGTCTCAAGCGCCTTGGGCAGATTGACGCCCCAAAGGCGATGCGTGGTTCCATCGGTCGTTCTGACGTCGACATAAGGAGAAGGACCAGAGTCGTCCCGCTTGCGAAACTTCGCAAGTCCGATTTCAACAACCTCGCCGGTGATGCCAGTGGCATGCTCGACGCGTGTCGTCTTGGCCCGTTCGAACTTTGGCTGAAAATCTTCCCTTGCCGCATAAAGATCGACACGCTCGCGATGACGCGTCATGGCAACATATGTCAGGTGTCGGTCCATCATGCCTGTTGCCACCACGAAAGCGCGGTTGAAGGTCGATCCTTGAGTCTTGTGAATCGTTGCAGCGTAGCCATGGTCGACGTTGCGATAAGTCTCCTCGGAGAACATGACATCCCGACCACTGTCCAACCGAACCAAAAGCAATGGTACCCCGCCTCGACCCGCTGTCGATATGACCGTTCCAAACATGCCGTTCTTGACGTGCTGAACAGTTAAGTGAGGGGCTTTGGGTTCGACGAACCGTGCATTTTCGAGGAAGATGATCCGGTCTCCCTCGCTAAACTCACGTATGCCGCGCTCTGTACGAAACGACCTACCCTCCCCAAGCGCATCCTGTTGCAACAGGATCGCACGGATCGCGTCGTTGAGGCGTCTCACATCGCTGTTGGTGTGGGCCAGAACCATCAACTCGTCGCCACGCAACTTACGACCTTCGACCTGCGCCTTGGCAATGACCTCAAGGCGAGCGCTGGCCCAGTCGGAGACGATGCGTTGAACCGCATCATTGCGCGTGTCACTTTCAAGGAGATGGCCATGGGCGCTATAGGCCTTCAAGGCTTCCTCAACATTTCCACGGGCAAACAGACGGGACGCCTCTCGCGCCCATTCGTGCCGCTGGCGGCGAACGCCGACCAATTCGGCAAAGCCGATCCGCTCGATGATGGCACGGAAGGAAGCCCCCGCCTGGATCGGCTGAAGTTGCATTGCGTCGCCAACAAGAACTGCTTTCGCGCCCGCATCCTCGACGCGTTTGAGAAGACGCGCCATCTGTTGCGACGATACCATGCCAGCTTCGTCTAGAACCAACACGTCGCCCTTCTGCAGCAGGTCATAGTCGTTTTTCCAGGCAAGCTCCCAAGCGGCAATTGTACGCGAACGGATCCCGGAACTGCTATTCAATGCCTCCACCGCCTTACCGGCGAGCGCCGCTCCGAGGACGCGCCTGCCGTCTCGCTCCCAGGCAATACGTGCCACGCTCAGCAATGTCGATTTGCCAGCGCCCGCAATACCGACGACTGCGGCAATGCCGCTATCAGCTGTGACATGCCGAACCGCATCGAGCTGCTCAGGGTCAAGGCGAATGGCCTTGTCGGGCGCCGCCTCAATCTCAACAATCGCAGCATCAACTTGGGAAGGTGATACCGCAAAGCCACCGATGTTCGAGAGATTGAATGCCGACCGCGCCATGTGGAATTCGGTTCTGATCGTCGCGCGCGTCGTGAAGACTGCCGGCAGCTCGACCGCACCAGTTTCCGCACTCACCTTCTGCGGCCGCAGCATTACCAATTCCTCAGACGCCATCAGTTTCGCGCGGATATTGGCAAAGACGATTGGATCATCAACATGGCGGTGCAGGGCGCGGGCAATCTCGGTTTCATCGAAGGTCGAGCGCTCATTGCTGAGTTGCCTAAGCAGTAGCCCGGGGTCGGCAGTGAGGCGTTCCGCCGTCTCGTAACGCTGTGCCAATGCCGCCGGCGCGAAATAGACATTGGCACCTTTGCGTAGAAGCGCCGTACGGGCAGGACCGATATGGCGCCGCCCCATTCCCCGCAATCCCTGCTCCTCGTAGGAGCGGCCGTCTATGCGGATATCGTGACCGGCAAGTGCCAGATGGCGCGTTAGCGTTTGAGCCCAGGCAAGCTTCCACTCCTCCATCGTTTCCTTGTTGCCTGCCCACGGACGGTAAATGATTGTTCCTTTCGGCCTATCTGGGCTTTTGAGGCGCAGAGGCTCGCCGGTGTCGTCGACGATAGCGATCTGCTTCGGCCCAAACCCTTCCGCGGTCAGCGGACGCAGTGTGGTCATAACGTGGACGTGCGGATTTCCCTTCTTATCGTGATAGACCCAGTCTGCAACCATTCCGCACGACAGGAGGTTCTCGCGAACGAAATCGCGCACCAGCGCAATATTCTCCGTCCTGCTGAGCTCGTTTGGAAGGGCAAGGATGATCTCGCGCGCAAGCCGTGCATCGCACCGGGTCTCGAAACGATCGACAACATTCCAGAGCGCTTCACTGGCGCCGGCAACCGATCGTCCGTCGATCAAAACTCGCAACCATGCCGGCGTATCATCAGGAAGAGCGAGTTCCTCGTATATGAGTTCGGCCGCGCCTGCGGAGTAGCGGAACTTGGTCCCCACCTGCTCATCCGTCATCTTGGTACGATGCCGATAGGCAGCAGCCGAGACAACGCTCTGTCCCGCTCCGCGGCTGATCATTTTCGCTCTCAAAAACATAATAGCCAAATTTGACTCTTCCTTTTCCAGCACATCGGTACCGCATAGATATCGAGAGACCTGGCGAAAAGGCCCATAATAGGCCGGTTTTCTAGGATGAATTCCACTTTCCTATATTATTTCAGTCCATTTGACTACTGCATTTAATGCAGTATAAAAGATTCCATTAGATTTGATCCCGATGAAAGAAAGGACAGGGCATGCGTGCAAGAAGCACGGCTTCCGAGATGGACACGCAGATCGAGCTGCTCAGGGAGAAGCGCAAGAGGATGGTCGCCAAGGCCAATGAACGTTTCGCTAGCGCGGCACGGAGGGCAGGTCTCGCGGAACTGGACATTTCCGACGCCGAGCTCAATGAGGTTCTCGCCGAAATCACAGCGCGATTTCGCGACGGTGAAAAAAGGAAAACGGGCGCATCCACTTAAGAGGCTAGATCAGCGGATTATGCTTCTCGAACGCAGGCAGCAGCGTGACATGATAAAAGATCGCAAGCGCGAAACGCGCGAAAAGATGATCTTCGGCGGATTGATCATCAAGGCTGGCTTGCGAAAGGCCGATCGTGCGTTCCTGCTCGGCGCCTTGATCGAGGCGAGCCGGATCCCGCCTGATACCGCGCAATACCGCCATCTACACAAGATTGGTATGGAAGCGTTCCGCGCCGATGCACGCATGACGAATTCGGAAAGCAAGGACCTAGCATGACGATAAAGTGAGGTGGCGCGCGCAAATCTTACTCCGCGCGCTCGGCCTCGAGAGCGGCAATCTCGTCGGAGATTTCCGCGATGCGTTGACGGAGCTCCGCCTCGGTACCGTCGTCCACCTCGCCTTCGCCAAAACAATAGCGGGCAATGTGCAGCTCAAGCTTGGCTTCAAGCTGCTCGCGCTGTGTGCGCAGATGTTTGAGATAGCTGTTTCGCATTGCGAATACGCTTTCAAAGAAATGAAGTCACTCCCAATAAATAGGTTCGAAATCAGAAAGTTTCGATAGACGTCCCATCACCCACCTGAAACTCTTGTCACGAAATGCCGCAATGCCGCCGTTTCACACTTGTTTCAAAGTGACCGACCGGTCATCACATTCATGCGACTGCGGCTGAAATGATCCCGAGGGCAAATATTAGGCGCTGACATCAGCTTCAAATTCGGGCTAATTCAGGCGGAGTGTTCGAGGTATGTTGTGTTGAACGAAAAAATTGCCGTCATTGGCCTCGGTTATGTTGGCCTACCTGTCGCGATTGCGCTTGCCGAAAAATTCCATGATGTGGTCGGCTTCGACATCAAAGCCTCTCGCGTCACTGCGCTGCAGGCGGGCAAGGACGATACCCGGGAGATTTCTTCTGAACGGCTGCGGTCGAGCGGACTGCACATCAGCAGCGAGATCGAGGATCTCAAGGATCGCGATATCTTCATCGTTGCCGTGCCGACGCCGATCGATCGGAACCGCCAGCCCGACCTGCGGCCCATGATTTCCGCCTCGCGCACCGTCGGCAAAGTCCTGCGCAAGGGTTCGATCGTTGTCTATGAATCGACCGTCTATCCCGGCGTTACCGAAGAGGTCTGCGGCCCGGTGCTGGCGGAAGTTTCCGGGCTGCGCCAGGGCGAGGATTTCCATGTCGGCTATTCGCCGGAACGAATCAACCCTGGCGACAAGGAACACACCTTTGAGCGCATCGTGAAGGTCGTCGCCGGCGATGATGCGGAAACCTTGGAAAAGATCGCCGCCATCTATGGTGCCGTGGTCGAGGCGGGCATTCATCGCGCCCCGAGTATTAAGGTGGCCGAGGCCGCCAAGGTGATCGAAAACACCCAGCGCGACGTCAACATCGCACTGATGAACGAGCTTTCGATCATTTTCGAGAAAATGGATATCCGCACCGCCGATGTTTTAAAGGCGGCACGGACGAAATGGAACTTCCTGCCCTTTACTCCCGGCCTGGTCGGCGGCCACTGCATCGGCGTCGACCCCTATTATCTGACTGCCAAGGCAGAAGAGCTCGGCTATCATCCCGAAGTCATCCTCTCCGGCCGCCGCATCAATGACGGAATGGGCGCCTTCATTGCCCAGAAGCTCATCAAGATGCTGGTTGCGGCGAAAAAGCCGATCAATGGCGCGCGCATCGGCATATTCGGTCTGACCTTCAAGGAAAATGTGCCTGACCTGCGCAACAGCCGCGTTCCCGACATTATAAGCGAACTGCATCAGTTCGGCCTGGAGCCGCTGGTGCACGATCCGATGGCGAGCCATGCGGAAGCCGAGGAGGAATACGGCATTCGCCTGATGGAGCTGAAGGATTTCGGCAAGCTTGATGCCGTCGTGCTTGCCGTTCCCCATAAATCCTATCTGGCCGAAGGTGCAGCCACTATCCTCGATCTCTTGAGCGAGAACGGCGTCGTCGTCGACGTGAAGGCAGCTCTCGATCGGAGTAATCCTCTGCTGGAAGGTCACTCAGTCTGGAGTCTGTAAGGCTGAAACGCTAGCTCAGCGCGCCTTTATCCCCGCCGGCGACCGTTGCCGCCAACCCTTCTTCGACGGAGTAAGGCGGCGACCAGCCGGTGAGCGCCCGCGTCTCGCCAATATCGACCTGAAGCGAGCTAAGCAATCGCCGCGCGGCGGCTCGACGTCCCAGAATTGCGGCAAGTCCCTCAAGCAGCGCAGGCGGCAGCGGTAGTATCCAAGCCTTGCGCCCTGCAGCCAGAGATAGTTTGGAGATCAGCTGGCCAATCGAAAGATCTTCGCCATCGCTGACCAGGAATACACGATTACTGACGGCAGAGTGGCTGGCGCAGAGCAGCATGAAATCGACGAGATTGCCGATATAAACGAGCGACCTGCGGTTTCGAACCGCCCCAAACGGCCAGGGAAACGGCCGCGCAGCCCACCTCATCAAGCTTGCGAAATTCGCCTTAACGCCGGGACCATAGACGAGCGGCGGCCGAATGATGACGACCTCCATGCCCGTTTCCGCTGATATCGCGAGCAAGGCCTCCTCCGCCTCCAGTTTCGAGCGGCCGTAGGCATCTTCCGGATTCGGTATATCGGAAGCCTTGAAAGGCTCCCCCTCCGCCGTCTCCTCGCCATTGACCTTGATCGAGCTCAGGAAGACGAAGCGTTTTACGCTCGCGGCCGCGGCTTGTCGCGCCAGGTTGACGGTCGCATCGACATTGACGGCTCGGAACGCAGCCAAGGGATCGGCGGCGCTCTCGTTCATGACATGGACGCGGGCCGCCAGATGCATGACGACATCGACGCCGGCAAGCGCATCGGTCCAATCCGTATCGCGATCCATCGTCCCGATGGCGACGAAGCCTGGGCGGGAGTTGCGGCTGACCGGCCGATACTCCATTCGCCGGCGGGAAAGCTCCGTGCACAGAGCTTGTCCGACAAAACCCGTCGCACCCGTCACCAGGATCATCCGCCAGCTGCCTCCACTTTTCCGCACCATGATTAATTGGGACATGCTTTGCACGGGATGTCTGCTTAGAACAAGGGCGGGGAATCTTGCCGGGACTGGTTGTGCTTGAAATCGCGATATGAGATGGACGGAACACTGACGACCTTGATCACCCTCAGAACAGAGGGTGATGCAACGACAAGAGACGATGTTTTATACGATCGCCAAGCGCCTTTTCGATTTTCTCGCCGCTCTAGCCGCGACCATCGTTTTTTTCATCCCGATCCTGATCGTCGCACTTGCAGTGCGTCTGACCTCACCTGGTCCGATCCTCTATTGGTCGGATCGGGTCGGCCGGAAAAATAAGATCTTCCGCATGCCGAAATTTCGAAGCATGCGTACGGATACGCCGGCGGTTGCGACCCATCTGTTGAAGGACCCCAAGATCTATCTGACGCCGATCGGCTCCTTCCTGCGCAAGTCGAGCCTCGACGAGTTGCCGCAGCTTTGGTGCATCCTGAGAGGCGAGATGAGCATCGTCGGCCCGCGCCCGGCGCTATTCAACCAGCACGATCTCGTCGCACTGCGCACGGAACGTGGCGTCGACGCTTTGCTACCGGGCTTGACCGGTTGGGCGCAGGTCAACGGCCGCGACGAGCTGCCGATCCCCGAGAAGGTGGCGCTGGACGAGGACTATCTGCACCGACGCTCCTTTCTTTTCGATCTGAAGATCATTTTCCTTACGGTATTGAAAGTGGTCCGGCGCGACGGAGTTGCTCATTGACAAACAATCAGCGAAATCGGCATCAGTGACACAACGGCGCGGGAAAATTGCCGTATTCCTGCCCCTTTGCGACCATACGGCCCGTGACGGGGCGAGGAATGCCGGATGGTGAAACGATTCTGGACAAAGGCGGATGACGACATTGGACGACTCGCGCATCAACAAACCGCATGCTGATCTTGCAGCCGAACCGATCGGCGTCACGAAGGCAGGAAGCAACATGACGAAGCCGCTCGCCATCATCGGCGGCATTCTCTGGCTGCTTGTCGCTTCGCCGACCGTCGTCGAGAGCGACGCCTACCGGTATGCCACCGCGCTCCTCTCTCTGATCGCCCTCTACTACTATATGAAGGCGCCGATACGGCCGCGCACCGATTGGATCGGCTGGCTCTGCATGGGCTGGGCCTTCTATGTCATGGCGCGTTTCTTCATCACCTTCTGGCTGACGCCGCAGCACGATATCGGCGCTTCGGATTGGCTCTATGCCTTCCCCTTCTTCTTCCCCATCATGGGCGTCGCCTTCCTGCTCTACGAAGAGCTGATGGAAAAGATCGTCGCGGCCTATTTCGCCGTGGTGCTCGTCATGCTGGTCGCCACTCAGCATCTGCGCGAGGTCTTTGCCGGCGAAACCATCCGCCCCCTGATTATGAACAACCAGATCCACGGCGCCGTCGCCTGCGGCATGATCGTGATCTTCACCCTATTCTGGCTGTTGCATTACCTAACGAACAAATCGAGCGACCGCCGGATCGCCCGCTTCGCCTATATCGCGTCGCCCTTCATCTTCGCGCTCTGTTTCATCGCCATTTACGGTGCCAAGTCGAAAGGCGTCTGGCTGGCACTCGGCATCACACTGCCTGTCCTTGCGCTCATTACGCTGACCTACCTGCGCCTGAGGAGCGGTGCCATCATTATTATCGCCGTCGCGGCCCTGTTGATCGCAGGGATCTATGGCGTCAGGCACAATCTGGACAAAACGGCCGGCCCAACTGTATCGGCAGCCCTTTCCATGGTCGAAAATGTGGCCAATGGCCATGAGATGGGCGGCGTGGTTTCAAACGCCATCAGCTCCAGCAATACACCGGTGTCGATGGACGAACGCCTGCAGCTCTGGTCGAACAGCTGGGAAGTCTTTTCATCGGCGCCGATCTTCGGCTGGGGCAATCGGTGGCTCGAACGCTGGGCCGAGACGCGCTACTCGCATGTTCAGTACACGCTGCTGCACAACGGCTATCTGGAAATCCTAGTACGTTACGGCCTGTTCGGTGCGGCAATCATGGGCTTTATGCTCGCCACCTTCATCCGCGCCGTCTGGCGCGCCCGCACGGCCGGCATTATTCCGCGCGCCGCATGGCACGCCTATATCGCCTGCCTTTTCTTTTTCTCATTGACGCTCCTCAGCAACTCCAACAACCGCCTGGCGATCGGCGAAAGCCTGGCCTTCGCAAGCTCCGCCTTCGCCTGCTGGTGTCACATGCGGCTGAAGGGGGAGTATTTGACGATCTCTAAAGGGGAACGGCAAGAAGCGGCCGTGAGAGCGTGAGCATGATAGTTGCACGACTGCTTCGGGTAGCTGGTTGGCATAGCGCACAGGCCGCCGTGACCGATCCGTCAGCGCCTCCAGGCCATCGTCCTTGTAGCGGTTGAAAACCTTGTAGCCGGTCTTGGGCGAGATCCCGAACTCCCGGCACACATCGCTCATGCCTTCGCCTCCAGCAGCCGGGCGACAGAGCGTAGAGGTTCCTCGATCACCGAAGGCTCTCTCCACGGCATCAACACCTCCCGCCAAAAAGCCGAAAGTGTTACCACCCATATCTCCGGTACAATTCGTCACCTATCTCTCAGGTCGGGCACCGAGGCCTCCAAAGCCGTCCATACCCGCCGAGCTACGACGCACGAAGAGCGACTGATGGCCCCCGCGTGAAAAGCGTAGAAACTAGCGCGTTTGGTGGTGGAAAAGTTCGAACGCTGCCGGCGAGAAGTCGTTTTTGACGCGAGGCGGAATTCAAGTTCATCGTTGGATGATCTAGGCAACATTTCATCACAAGCAAACTCAGCGCCTTGAGATCACCCTTCTTCGCGATTGGTGACAAAACGTTCGATCTATGTCGTATCGGGCCAGGATCGTTCCCGACAAATCCGCGTCCTGCGCATGCAGGAAGTATTCGGTTCCGAAAATGCACCCTCTGCCAAAGCGGTGATGTCTAGCAGACCTTGTAAACGCCGATCGAATACCTTCCTCCATATCGGTGGTTGAGCATCGTCCGCTGAGCCCGAAGAAGCCATTCGCTGACACAGCTACCCGCCCAAAATGGTATCGCTCCGCCATTTAAGGGCGCTTAACTTAGCTCAGCCCCTATTTAAGCCAGGAGCCAATTGCTTAAATAACACTGCACTCTCGTAATTGGACATGTCCGTTTCAGCTTCTAACCTTCGGCTAGGCCGCTTCGTCGAGACCCCTATAGCGGGCGAATCGTGCGCGCCTTCGTGCCGCCCCCCATTACCGCTTGAACCGTCGATCGACGTGCTGGCCCTATTGGAAAGGCTGAGCCTAGCCGAGCGGGCCTTTGGGCGCGCCATCCTCATTCGATAGGCTGATGTCGAAGGCGTCGCGAACCACCGCTTCCGCTGACGTTACCTCCTCGTCCGTCATCTTTTCGAATTCACGACTGCGCCGCTTCTTGGAAAGCGTACCCTCGTTCTGACGGATGAAATTGATGAGACTGGAGATCATCCCGTCCGGCATCTCAAGGAAATCCTGAATGCGTCCCTTCGCTTCATCGAAGCGCGCGAGGTGATCGATCTCATTTGGCAGGTCATGCCTGATCGTCTGTACGACGCAAGCATAGAGAAATTCCGTCAACTTCGTATAATCCCCGAACCTGTAGAGATCGGCAGTGTCGTTGAGGACACTCACGTTTTTCTCCGGTGTCGGCACCCATTCGATAAAGGGCAACAGCGGTCCGGTGTAACCGCGCAGGCGCTCGCCATACTCCTCCTGGCGTTCAAGAAGTACGGAAGAAATGGGAAAAATCATGCCAGCGGGCGTATATCCGCGCTCAGACAGAACATGGTGTATGAGGTACCGATGCAGGCGACCGTTTCCGTCTTCGAAGGGATGGACGAAGACGAAGGCGAAGGCCATGACCGAGGCTTGAAGTACGGCATCGACCCCACTCTCCGCCATCCTGCTTCCTGCGGCTATGATCCCTCCGAGCAGATCGCTAATGTCTTCGTGCCGGGCTGAAATGAATTCGGGGAGAGGATCGTCGTTCCAGTCGCGATCGCCAATAAAGCCGCCGGCGTCTCGCAGCCCGCGCTTGATGAACCGGCTCTCCTCGATCACAATGTGCTGGAGGCGCACGAGTTCGTCCACTGTGATCGGCCGCTTTCCCGCTTGAGCAACAGCCCTCATCCAACGCTCGAGGCGGCTTCGCGGCGGGCGTTCGCCTTCGATCTGGTAGGATGCCTGGCTATCCGACAGAAGCAGAAAGCTTGCCGCGCGCGTAACGATCCCCTTTCCGATCTTTCCGATGAGCTCTTTGGCTTCAGCGTCCCAGCGGTGGGCGACCGTGTCGACGAGATATTCGGTACGCCTTAATACGGGGCAGAATGCTGGTGTGCCAAGGAGATTGTCTCGCACGCGGTGACGGGGCGAATTCACGGGGGACGATGTGAAGTAGCTCGCGGTGTCAAGCGCTTCAACATAGTTCCCCCGTTCCGCGTCCGGAATGTCAAGGCGCGTACCTGTCAGCCATTCATAGAAAAACCAGATCCTGCGCGTCGCACTGCTCGTCGGTTCGGCTTCGATCAGCGCTGCGATCTCACTTGCCGGGACGATGTGAAATAGCTTTTTTAGGATCAACAGATCGATCGTCTCGTGCCTCAATGCGAAAGACAGATGTCCAAGCAAGCTGTCCTCTGGAGCGAAGCGCTTGTCGAAGATCGTCCAATCCTCATGTGCTCTCCTCGAGCCATAGACGAAGCCCTTCGCGACGCATGAGGGGTGACGAACAGGGGCTGCAATTCCGTATTTCTGAACGAGAGCTGCATACCCAACGGGGACCGTATCCATTGGCACAATACGTTCTTGGAAGACCGTTGGATTTGCGGGATTGGCTGTCATGCCGACTTCCTTCCTCATCGAAAAACAAGTTACACCATCGAAAGATGATTATTTTCGAGGCATAATATCGAAAATCGCTTACATCGGAAATCAGTTATTCGCATCGAAAAACGCTTATATACGATTAACCATATCGAAAATTGATTAACAGTGGGCATAAGCCTCATCGAAACCGTAAGTTTTTATCGAAAATCGATTAATAACGGAGGCCGTTATAGAAAATCAATTAGAATCCCAAAGCGACTGACGAAATCGCCTTTTCGCTCAACAACATACTAAAAGCGTCATTGCCAAGTCGATGATGCTGCGACCGACCGGCTCGCCACCGCGAAATTAAAGTATTTGCACGCCAATGCTCTCGATATTTTTCGGATAACCTGCGGGCAACTACGAGGCTGCGCGACGAAAGACGGCGTGTGGCCCTGGAGAGCGCTCACGTACCCGAATTCGCATTCACATCGGCCATTTTTCAGCTCAGTTTTCCGATGAGCGAGGCGGTTCGCTTGAACCCGAAGAAAAGGAAAGCTCTAGAAAATCGGTTAGGCCTGTTTTCCGTTTACAAGGAACCTCGGCTGAAGCGAACAAACCAAAATGCAGGAACTAGTCATTTCTCCGCTCGATCACGGCTCAAAGTAAATCTCGCTCACCCGAAACTTCCCGTCGATCCGCCTGCACTGGACAATGATATCGACCGCGACCTTCAGCAAACCATGAATATCGCCGCGCTCAAGGTCACGACCTCCCTCCGACTCTTTTACGAGCAACGTCAGTTGCTCAAGTGCCAGCGCCGCAGAATCGGCATGCACCGTTGTGATCGATCCAGGATGTCCTGAATTGACATTGCGGATGTAGTAGAAGGCCGAGCCGTCGCGCAGCTCCTGTAGAAGAATGCGATCGGGTCGCATCCTGAGGCACGATTCGAGCAGATCTTTCGCGCTGATTTTCGCCAGCCCCTGCCCTCCTTTCGAATAGAAAAGCTTGACGTGATTGGGCTGCGAGATGACTAGCTCCGGCGTCTCCTCGATCGAGATTATCCGCTCATGCTCCGGGATATGCCGGATCAATGCCTTCGACAGGGTGGTCTTGCCCGATCCGGTCGCCCCCGAGATGATAATGTTCTTGCGCGCAAGAACCGCCGCACGCAGAAACGTCGCGTAATCGCCTGCCTTGAGGATCTTGTCCAATCTCGCATCTGAGGATTCGCTATGACGGTTCGACGAGGAGACATTGGAAAATAATTCACCCCTTTCGAGATCATCCAACGTCAGCGTCACCGACGACGGCTTTCTGATCGTGACGCTGACCGTGCCCTTGCTCGTTGCCGGCGGAACAACAATCTGAATCCGCTCTTCATCTGGCAAGGTGGCCGACAGGATTGGCCGGGCCTCGTCGATTGCCTGGTTCGAATAGCTTGCAATGGCCCGGGCCAGACGCATGAGCTTCTCGAAGCTAAGATCCGGCAGCGCATGGCGTCGCCATCCCTCCGTTCCCTCGGTCAGGACTTCACCTGGGCGGTTAACGACGATCTCATACAGCGACGTGTCCTTCAGGAAGCGAGACAATGGCAAAAGCAATTCACGCACCACACGAGCATCTGAAGCTTCCGCCATCTTCCGCCCTACTTGGTCACGAGCGTTGATCGAGGCCCGAAATCCCCCGATACCGCGCGATCGAGGATCCTGTTGCGGGGTTCGGTGACACGCAGGCTATAGACGTCGGAAAAATCGAGATCGCGGGCGACAAAAATCGAGACGAGTTCGCCTTGATGCTTTGTCAATGTCGGCACAATATTGATGGATTGCTCGACGGCGATCGCTGCCGCCTGCTGGCCAGCCGTCGCCGTATTCTGCGCTTGAACGTCACTATCCTGCAGCCGGCTGCCGGCATAGGTCGTCGCGTCCCCGACGATGGAGAGCAGTATGGCACTGCCGAAGCGCTCCCACCAATGCGTGTCAACATAGCCATCCATGCCCGCCCGCCCGAGTGCGTCGGTCGCAGGCGAGGCGAGTGTAATAATCACACCTTTTGGCGTCTTTGCGCGATTCCAAAGCACGAACAGGCGCTTCTGGCCCCGGTTCAAGCCGCCTCGATATTCTCCGACGATCTGAGTTCCTTTCTCCATCAGGACCACGCGGCCGTTGTCGGAAAGAACATCGCGATTGATGACGCAGCTGGCGAAGCCCGGCTGATCGGAAGCGAGCGCCGTCTCGAGCACGCATGGAATGGAAGTTCCCATAGCGACAATGAAGTCGCGGTTGCCGAGCGTGCCGGCGCGTGATCCTTCCAGATGAGTCGGCGTCAACATCCTGTTGAACCGCTGGTCCTCGGTTTCAGGTTGGGCGCCCCCAAGGCTGCCAGGAACGGGCAGGTAATTGGAGCCGGGGTCTTGCGACATCGCGGCTGCTGTGTCGCGGCGTTGCGATGATGACTGCTGTCCATTATAGGCCATGACGGGCGCACGCCGGGCGGAGTCCAACAAGGTGTCCTCAGCGGGTGTGACCTGCTCCTTTGATGCAGGCGTCGGTAGCAACACCTCAGGAAGGGGTGTGGCCGGCTTTACCTCTTCCTTCGCCGGCTCGAAGTCAGCCGTCTGGCGAATGACGACATGGTCGGGCTCTTTCGTCTCAGCCTTTTGCCGGTCACGCATCGACCACAGCGAAAACGCAACAAAGGCGACCATCGCTAGAACCACGCCACCGCGCTTCAGGAATGGACGGCCCTCAGTTCGCTGGTTGACATCCGTCTCGGCGCGCTCACCTGGGATAGGGTATTCCGCCTCATCCGCCATGGGCTCCTCCTGTTGCAGCGCTTGGGGCCTGCGCTTTCATGACGCGCTCCACCGAAGGTGATGTTGTATTGGTGTTCGGATCGACGCCCGTCGGATCGTAGGCTTCGTTGAAGATGCAGAGCACGTCTCGTCCCCGCCTCAGGATAAATTTGCGACTGATCGCATGAACGAGCACGAGGTCACCGGAAACCGACTTAGGTACCAGGCTCTCGGTGCCGTCGGAGTTTTCCATATAGATTGCCGGGATTTCCTGATTGCCGGTAAAGGCGATGGTCGTGATCTTGCCGTTGTCATAAACAGCGTTCGGCTCCAACGCTCCTGATCCCTGCGCTGAATAACGCCAATTGCGTGGTCCATATTGCTCATGCAAAGCCAGCACTGTGTCGGCTTGTCCAGCTTGTGCTGCCTGGGTTTGCGCGAGTGCCTCCCGACGACGGCGCTCGGCATCATCGGCTGGATAGCGATATTTGACATAGAAGTAAGTGTCCTGGCCGGCGGCAACCGGACCGTCTCGGACCGTCAACTCCATCTGGTAACTGCGCGTCGAACCGTCACGACGTGTCGTGACCACGGAGATGTTCGTGACGGGCTGGTTCTCTCGCGCCTTCAGGAAGAGTATATTGCCGGCCGGCGCCACTTCCCATGCGACCGTATTACCAAGCGCTACATGGGCGATTTCCTCGTCGGCGGCAAACTCCACCTGGACGGAGGAACGCAGCGAGCCCACGATCCTGGTGATATTGTAAGGCTGATAGTCGACGAAACGGATCCGACTGTCTTGGGATGCGCCGCGCGGCGTTTCCAGTGCAAGGGCTGCCGATGGCCAGCCAGCAGTCAGAAGCAGTGCAAGGGCTGCCGATGGCCAGCCAGCAGTCAGAAGCAGTGCAATCAAACAATGATGTTTCAGATGTTTCAATTGATGGCCTCCGGATCGGATCGATAGTCGCTGACGGCGAAGCCGAGCGGATTTATCAGCCGGTCGGTCGAGGACATTGGAGCATTCACATAGGAGAAGGTAAGCGTTGCCACCCAATGGGTCGTATGGGTCTCCTCATCGCGGGTGATGGTACGCATATAGCGAACAGACAGGACATTGGCGTTGATCAGCGAGATGGAAACGATGTTGATCCGTGACGTGGCGCCGCGACCGTAGATATTTTGCGGGGAATCCGGATTGCCACCGCGATAAATTGCGGCAAAGCGGGTCTGTTCCGGCGCCGTTGAGAGTAGCGAGACCGTGCGAAAATTCTCCTCCGCCTCACTCCAGACATAACCCTCGCGGGCACGAACATAGCGAGCGGCAAAATATTTGGTCACAGCTTCGTCGTAGGTGCCTGCGGTCGACGTGAGTGCCGAAACGACATCGACAATACCGGTGGAATTGTCGACTCTCACGACAAAAGGCTCGACCGTCTTCAGCGGTGTCAAACCTGCGATTGCAACGATCGAAGTCGCCGCAAGAATGCCGGCCCCGGTGGCTACGAACCAAGCAATCCGAGCCGAACGTTCCATCTGGATCATGCGATCCTGGTCGAAGCGCCGGGCCTTATCGAAATAATCCATGAGACTGTCCGTCGTCACCATCACCGCTGCCCTCCGCATGGGCGATAGGAGTGGCCGACATCAAAATGCGCGAAGGCGGCGGAAACGATATCCGGTTTTTCCTCGACGTAGGCAGGTGGCTTGCCACCGGACTGTGCCGATGAAGAGCGAGGCGGTTGTGGTGTGGACCGACTATCGCCGCTCCATTGCCACATGGCGCGATTGAGCGGCCGACGCGAATAGCCGTCGCATTTGGGCAGGGGATAGGAATGTGACGCGCAACCGCCGAGCGTTGATGCCACACAAAAAAGCACGAATATTCGGATCATCGTCAACCATCTTGTTATTTGCTTGAAGTTCCACATCAGCCGGCTCTTTGGGAACGAAAGCTGCGGCCAACGGCACGTGCACCCCGACCAGTCGCTCGCGCCATGTAGGTAGCACCTCGGGCAAGCGTGCCTTCATGCGCGTCGCGTGCCGCGCCATAGCCGTAGGTGAGCGACGCTCCGCCCGCGGCAAGCGCCGAGGCGATGCCTGGAAGCTGATAAAAAACGTAGAGAGAGGCAAGGCAAATGGCGCCGAGCGCAACCGGTCGCATGAGTACGTCGCTGTAGCTCTCGATCATTGTGAAGGTGGAATCGATGCAACTAATGAGTAGCGAGCCAACCGCCACGACCAGTACCTGCAGGATCACGAAGTTGGCGAGTTGCCCGATCCAGGCTTCGGTAAAGCGGCGTGTCGAGCGGAACATGGCGAGCGCTACGAAAATCGGGCCGATAGCGAGCACGATCGCCAGTGCGAGACGGGCATAAAGCGAGACAATATAGCCGATCGCGGCAACCACGAAACTTGCCAAGATGACCAGCATGCCACCGAAGCCGGTGACGATGTCGACGCCCCATGAGGCGCGCGCCCAGATCTCGTGAGCGCATTTCTGACCTTTATCCAATAGGCTGTCGAAGGTCGAGGCGCTTGGAATCGTGCCGGAGTTCAACGCCTGTGAAATCTCCTTGGGCAAGGTGTCGAAGAAGACACTGCCGACATAAGTCTGATACTCGCCAGCATTCGTGACCAGCATCAGGATGATAGCAAGCTTTATTGCCCGAAAGGCGAAATCCATGATCGGTTCGTGGACTGATCCCCGCAGGATCAGGAAGCCGTAGAGGATGACATAAAGTGTCAATGCCGCCGTCAATGGCCCGGTGACCCAGCTGGCGATATTCGACGTACCTGACGATATGAAGTTCTCCAACGGCGCCTTGAACTGCCCATCGACGAAGGCAAAGATTTGATACATACCTCAGCCTCCAAGCGCTTTGCCCATGCGCTCCAGGCGGGATTTCCAATCCGCCGCCTCGGCATTCACGCAGTTCGGCGTGGCTCGCAACTCGCCGGGATTGCTTTTGCATTTGGCGATGAGATCCGACAGCAGCGTCTGGTTAGCCATCAGCTCGTCGACCGAATAGATACGTTCGGGCTTCGAGCAGCCGAACAAAGAGACACCGAGTGTGAGGAGAACAAGAAACTTCATTGAAGGGCCGCTCCCATCGCATCCATGCGCTTGCGCCAATCCTCGGCCTTGCGCTGTTCATCGACCTGAACCTGGGCCTGCTGCACCATCTGCAACGCCTGCATCCTGAGCATATCGGTCTGGAGAAAGGCCGTTTCGGCCTGCAGCCGCGCCTGCAGGTCGGCGATGTCCTTGGCATCGCTCGCCGAAGAGATTTGCCGGCGTAATTGATCAATCCCGTCGATCCGCTTGGTCGCGGTATCGTAAATCTGCTGGCCGAGGCCCATTTGCCCAGCATTCTTGTTCTGAAGACGCGACAGTTCTTGAGCATAAAAGTCGTTAGCGCTCGTTTTGTAGGTCGAATTGTCGGTCAAGAACTTTGAGGCGGCATCGCCAAGCGTGCCTGAACCTGCGCCCCTGAGCAGGCTTTCGACGGCAGAAAAGTCCCCTGGCAACGCCTTGCGGATCGCCGGATCGTTCAACAGGCTGGCGACGTCGGCCATGTTGGTCAGCTTGTTTAGCGAACCGTAGAGCTGCTGGGCCTGCTGGAGTTGCTGGTTCAGCGCATCGAGCTGCGATTTCAGTTGGGTTATGCTTTCGATCTGCTTGGCAATCGCGGTCTGGTCGATAACAGGGATACCCTGTGCGTCGGCGGCATGCGAAGAAAGGAACAGTACTATCGCTGTCATGGGAATCATTCTGCTCTGCGCCATCAGCTTGCACTCCTTGTCTGTTGGAATATCCGCAACCATTCGTCCCGGTCATCGCCAAGCTCTGCCCGGATCGCCTCGGCAAGTTCCACGTTTGCCGTTCGCCCGGAGAGGATTGCGAGCTCGTCGCCAAAACCGTTGAGATTGAGCTCGGCGACAACGCTGTTGTGACCCTGTTTAACGATAAAGCGCCGGCTTTCGGCGGAGAGCTCGCGGGCAACCAACTCGAATTCGCGTTCGGTGAGCTTGAAGCCACTGACATAATCGTCTTGATCACCGCGGGAATTCGGTAGGAAAACCTGGGTTGGGCACTGCTCGATGATCGTATGCGCGATCGGTGAGTTGATGGCGTCTCGCGGGCTTTGCGTGGCAAAGAGCATCAAGCCGTTCTGCTTGCGAATGGTCTTGAGCTTATTCTGGGCAAGATCAAGAAAGCTCTCGTCCTGCAGCGCCTTCCAGAACTCGTCGATAACAATGATGATCCGTCGGCCATCGATCAACTGTTCGACCCGATGGAAAAGATAAGCCATCAAGGGATTGCGGATTTCCTCGTTGTCGAGGAAATCGGTCATGTCGTATCCGAGAAATTTGGCGCCGATACCGATCTCATCGGCGTCGTTGTCGAAGACCCAACCAAGCGGCCCGCCTCTTTCCCACCGACGCAGGCGCGCCGCGATCCCTTCCGGATCGGTATTGTTGAGAAAGGTGCGCAAAGCGCCGATCGTGCGCTGCTCTTTCGGCAGATCAGCAAGACCATCGATCGCCAGCGCGATATCGCTGACATCGCTGACCGCAAAATCACGCGCCGCCGCTCCGGCTAGCTTGGCGATAAATCGTGCCAGGAATATCTTGTTCTCCGGTGTCAGCTCTAAGGCTTTCAGCGGTGCACATCCGGTGGGAAGCCCGTTCTTTAGCGGCAAATAGGTACCGCCGGCAGCCCGGACGAAGAGGTCGGCGCCACGATCCTTGTCGAAGAAGACCATGTGCGGGTCATGCTTTTCGAGTTGCGATAGCATGAAATTGAGAAGTACGGTCTTGCCAGCACCCGACGGACCGCAGACGAAGGTGTTGCCCAGATCGCCATAGTGGAAATTGAAATAGAACGGCGAGCCCGACGCCGTCTTCAGCATGGCGACGGCTGGTCCCCATTCGTTGCCGTCCTTCCTGCCCATGGGATAGGAATGAAACGGAGAAAGTGCTGCAAAATTCCGCGAGGTGATTGCACCGGAACGGGCCCGATACCGAAAATTACCGGGCAATTGTGCCCACCATGCAGCTTCCAGCCCTAGATCCTCACGCGCCACGACGGCGCCACCATTGGTCAGATGCGAGCGCACCTTCGCAAGATTGTCAGCAAGGTCTTTGACAGATGAAGCGAAGACTCCGAGGGTCAGATGGTGTTCGCCGAGCACGAAACGGTTCGATTCCAGCTCGTCCATTGCCGCATCAAGCTCTTCAATTTGGGAGGCTGCCTTGTCGAGCGCACTCACCATTTGGTTCTGCTTGCGGCCCATGATAGTGCGTGCATCGGTTTTGGACCTGAACGCGAAGGACTGGGTGAGGATCAGCTCGAAAGGTGCCGTCAGAATGCCGTCCAGCATACCGCCGCGGGTTCTCGCCGGATATTCCTTGAAACCGAACATGCCCGCATAACGGCTTGTCCCTTCATCGCGGATCTCGACGGTCTCCCGCCCGAAGATCACACGATCGGAATAGATCGCCGAGGAGACCCTGCCTTCCGTCAATGGGATCGGTTCTCGGCGGCCGCCGATCAACTGATGCAGCACCTCGCTCGGTTCGGAAAACAGGATGCCGTTCTGATCGTAGAGCGACAGCACGCGGGGGCCGAAGCGTCTCAGTCCGGCAGTGACATCGGTTACCTTGTCCCGCAAATGCTTCAAGCTGCCCTCATCGAGCTCGACAGTAGCTCGTTGGGCCTTGCGAAGACGTGGCAACAGACTTGCAAGCCGTTCGGCTGGATCGCGTCCGGGATGCCAAAGCAGGGAGAGATAGAGATCGTTGCGAAATAGGTCTTCTCTCACCATCCGCTCGCGATATTTGTCATTCAGAGCTGCCGAGAAGGGATTGGTGAATCCACCGTCGGGATAAGTGTTATCGCGGCGGCGGATGAGGTGGGTCCAGATTGCAAGACGCTCGTCCGCAATGTTGCGGTAGAGCGTGTTGAGATCGCGCTGCAGACTGTTCAAATCGATAGGATCGATTGTCTCGAACGATACGCCCTCCACGGCGATCATCGCTAGCAAAGCCCTGGAATCGAGCGCGATCACGGTCTCGTCCACGTGCCGGACATAGGGGATGAAGGTTTCCGGCTCGAGTTCACGGGATTTGAGACGGGACACATTAGGCATGGCCAAGGTCCCTTTCGTCATAGTGTCGCACCAGCCTCAACGGCGTCAGCGAAGCACCCCTCCAATAGGCGCCGTTGCGCGAACGACCGCGGGTTTCGATCCAGGCCAGCAGAATGCGGAACATGTTGTGGTCATGCTTGACGAGTGAGCGAAAAATGAAATGAAAGACCACACCGACAAGCCCATAGGCAATCGAGCCAGCTACAATGTAGAGGATTGTCGTCAGCATAATGTTGACGCCCATGGCCTCCATCGTCACCCCGGCGATCATCGCCGGCCGAGTGCAGGCCAGGAACAGGGTATCTTCCTCAAGCAAAACCCTCTCCACCATTGCCTTCAGCCCCCGGAAATCGTGCTGACGATCTGCGAGGCGCCAAAGAGAATGCCGATACCAAGCACAACATAGGCGGCCTTGCGAAGATCGAGATAGCCGAACATCCAGGCGATACCGACGATGATGACGGCGATCGTTGCCAGGAGCTTGGCGACGTTGCCGGTGAGCAAGGTGACGATATTCTGCAGAACCGTCTCGATCCCGCCGGCGCTCTGCGCGAAGGCAGGCTCGATCATGGCGATCGAAAGAACAGTTGCCATCGCAACGGTGGCACTAAATGCACGAATATTGATCCTCGACATCATTCAGACTGCTCCGGTTGATCATTTTGGAAGACCAGCGCGGGTGATTGCCGCGCTACATGGAAGACATCCCAAGACGGTGGTTTCACCGACCGTTCGGGCAAAGACCTTTCCTCACCGTTCAAGGACGGATCATTGGTCTGGAATTGGGGAACCGTCGGCCGCCGCGCACTCTGCCCTATCGCTATGGTGGACAGGGTCTTCGAGAGCCGCTTGGCCTCGCTTTGGACCTGATCGTCATACTGAGCCATCTTTCCGACCGAAGGATCGGAGCGCCCGTAGTAGGATTGCAGCATCACGCGCTCAGCCTGTTGCAATGTCGCGCCGCCGCGCACGGCCAAACGATAATAACCATCGAGCAGTGTCGCCGTTGCCTTGAGGTTGAGGCACGGATCGAAGGCATCCGCGATACTGAGATCAAATTTGCGCAATTCGGCGATGCCAATGCCGCCAAGCCCTAGCTGGACATCTTTATGCTCCGCCATCAGCACCGTTGCGGTTTCGACCGCTTCGGCTTTGTTCTTTGGCTGTTCATGGAGAGATGAACTTCCTCGCACGCGAATATCAAAAGGCTGGAACTGGCTTTCGAGACTGACAACCGCTGCAAGCGTTTCGATGGCAATCGCCGGCGCACAGGTCTGGGCAAGATCGGTGAAGGAGACGGCCATGATCAGTACCACACCCGCTGGTTTCCAACGCCGTCGATGGTCACATCGACATAATGGGGCTCGGATCGCACATTCGGCCGCGCCGTTGGATAGCCCATGCACTGTACGTTCCGGCCATCCCGCTGCCAGCGCGCCGATATCACCAGCCCGTCGTCTCTAGCGCTACCATCACGGCCGGAAGCGCAATAACCGCCGTCAACCTTGGAAAGGGTTCGCGAAACGCAGGTCTCCTGTTGGCCGCGCTCACCATAGCGTGTTGTCAGGCGATAGCTGTCATCGCAGAAATAGGGCTCGTAACCAGGACGCGATGCCCGGAAGCCGACACCGTTGCAGGTGGGAAAGGAATGCCCCTTGGCAAGCTCCTGCCAGAGCTTGTTGATCGGGAGACGGCAGGCGGCATATTGTGTAGGCCCACCTGGATTGGAAAGGCACAGGATAACCTGACATCCCCAATCATCGGCGCGCGCATGCCGCTCGGAAATGAGGTATAAAGGGATGCAGCCGGCAAGGGCGAAGACTGTTCCAACCAGAAGGCGTTTCATCAGCATGATCCTTCAATGTGGCAATATTCAACGATCAGTCCGGCGACGAATCTGACGTCGGTCGTAATTTATAGTGACTTATATAATGCAGTTAAAAAGATGACAAGTACCCTAACCACGCAGTGGCACAGTCTCTCGTTTGCAGCCTTCATCCTGCATGAGATCATGGATCATCCGCAGGAGGACGAGACACCGCAATCGCGGCTGAAACAGGTCGGCATGATGAGTGTTCTCTACATCATGAACCAAGCTCATCAGGCGCTAACTATCTCAAATATAGTCGAAATTACAAAACTTACCCGCATGGGCGTGACGGAGACAATCGAACCGCTGGTGAAGCGCGGGATACTGACGGAGACGTTCGTGAAGAACTCCATGGGGCGCGGCAAGGCCCGGCAATTCGAGATCGCGCCGGAGATTTTCGAGAAGCTGCGGAGCTTTCAAGCGCGGTGAATGACCATCTCAGCGGCCGAATCAAACTGCATTGAAAGAATCAATAAAATCCGGATGCAAACAAAGTGGCTATGCTGATGTGCTTGAATTGCTCTTTCGCGGGCCCCGTGGCTTGAACACATAGCCAGCTGCATGGACGGTGCGAATGGCAGCACTACATCCGGGCAACTCCCCGAGTGCCTTGCGGAGGCGGCCAACGTGAACATCCACCGTTCGCGGCGCGACTTCGGCGGAAGCCGGCCAAGCCGAAGCAATCAGTTCGAAACGGCTGCAGAGCTGCCCTTCCCTCTTCATTAGATGACGTAGAATATTGAACTCGATGGGTGGCAGCGCAAGGTCGCGACCGTTGCAATGTATTCGGCGACTGTCGACGTCAACTTCCAAGTCGGCAGAAGCCAGCGAGGCAATCCCTTTTGAGTTGGCCGTTTCCATAGCCTGTCCCGCGGCCTGTCTGAGAGATGTCAGCAACTTCTCCGGAGAAAGCGGTCTGAACAGGCAGTCATCAACACCGGCTTGCAGCAAGGCCAGGTGAAGCGGCTGTGCTTCGCTTCGCAAGAGCGCAATCAGGCGGACGTGGTTGTCACATGTTTTGGATCGTCTGATTTCGCCGCATATGGAAACGGCATCCTTGGCTTCTTGAGTGCAATCGAAAAGGACTGCACACGGTAAGCGGTTCGCGCAGGAAGCCAGAACATCCTCGGCGCTGCAAGCCAAAGAGGGAAGAAAGCCTTCCGTCTTCAGAATATAGCTAAACGGCAGGAACAGCTCTGCATCGCAGGTCCAGATAATGACTTCGTTGCAGGCCGCTACTTCGAGCTTCACTGCCGCATCGGAGCACTTGAAGTTGGACCCGCTGGACCGTTGTACGGCTCTAGGCTGGCGCATATTCGCCACCGTTGATATCGAGGATGGCACCATTCACGAAACCCGCCTCCTCCGACGCTAGGAAGGCAATGGCAGCGGCGATGTCCTCCGGCGTCCCCAGTCTGGCGGAAGGAATGCGTGTAATCGCGTCTCGATTGACCGCCGTATTGGTATCGCCAGTCAAGGGCGTCAAGATCCTGCCAGGCGCCACGAGATTAACGGTTATACCGAAAGGACCACACGACCCGACAAGCGCTCGCATCAGCCCGGCCAGTGCTGCCTTGCTGGCGGCGTAAGCGCCACCGGCGATACGAGGGCGTGTGCGTCCGGCGAGCGATCCGATCAAAATGATGCGTCCGAACCCCGCCTGTCGCATTCCCCTGAGGACTGCCTGACAACATAACATGGCGCCGGTCAGATTAACGGCCAGCACTTCGTTCCATTCTTCCAGCCCGATATCCTCGAACGGCCGAGCGCCAGCAAAGCCCTTCGGCGATATCCCGGCGTTACAGACGAGAATTTCGGCATCTCCCCAGGTGGATGAAAGCTCTTCGAAGAAATTGGTAACAGCCACAGGATCAGACAGATCGACAACTCGGCCCAAGACCCGTCCAGATCCGAACTCCGCGGATAGCAAGGTAATTGCGTCAGTCACAGTTTTAGCGCTGTGACTGAAGACGGCGACGCAATGCCCCGCCGCCAATAGCTTTCGCGCCGTCGCCAATCCGATACCGCTCGTCCCTCCTGTCACGACGGCGATGCGAGACGGCTCTGGCATCATGCAGCCTCATCCAAGCCGGCAAACAAGGACAACGCCGGATGAGCCTCAGGATCTGTCATGACCTCGATAAACAGCGGCCCCTTGCCTGCCAGTCCACCTTGTAGATGCGCCGTGAGCTCGGCTGGATCCTCAACGCGCACTGCCTGGCATCCGCAGGCTTGAGCGATCTGCACATGATCGACAGGCGCGAAATGGCACGCCGATGTGAAGCGCCCGAACTTCACCATCTCGGCATCCCGTTGGAAACCGAGGATTCCGTTGTTGAGAAGGATGATGGTTATGGGAAGATCGGAACGAACCATTGTTTCCATCTCCGCCCAGCTATGGGCGAACCCGCCGTCGCCAATGATGGCGACCACCGGATGCTCGGGCCTCGCTGCCTTTGCGCCAAGAGCCAGAGGCAGGCCCCATCCCAGTCCCGCAAGACCGCGCGGCGTCAGGAACCGCATTCCTGAAGTAAGCGATCGCAATTGGCCGACGACCCACATCGATGAATAGCTTGCATCCGCAACGACGGTCGTCTGCGGTGTCAATGACGCCTGCAGTTCTGCCATGATGCGCTCCGGGCGGATCGGCGAGGCGGTAGCATGCATGAGCTGATGCCGATCCTCATCGAACCGCCGCCAGCACTCGGCTATACGGTCACTAATAGCAGTCCGTTGGTCCCGACGTAGGGATAAATCTTGCCCGTTCAGGGCATGAACAAGCTCTCTGAGCGTCTCGCGCGCATCCCCGACCAGGCGCAGCGCTTGATAATTGCGGCCGATCTCCTGAGGATCGACATCAATGTGGATCACCTGAGCACCAGCAGGAATTTGCCGCCAGCTATCCGTGCCATTCTGATTGGTTCGGGTTCCAATCAGAATGACAAGGTCTGCGTCACCGACTAGAGCAGCCGTATGGTGCCCGAGTGACCTGGGACCCACGAGCGATCCCAACACGCCTGCCGAAAGCGGATGATACTCATTGACCGCGCCCTTGCCCATGTTGGTGGTCAAAATTGGGAGTACAGCCAGATCCTGCAGCGCGGCAAGTTCATGGCAGGCATCGCTGCCGAGGACACCGCCGCCCGCGATTACAACGGGATTGCGGGCATTCGCGATCAACTCCGCTGCCCTTTGCAAACTCGCGCGATCAGGGGACGACCGATCAAGCGGCCAATGGCCAAGATTCAGAGATCGTGATTGGGTTTTGACAGTGAGCTCCGAACGCAGCAGATCGGCGGGCAGCAGCAAAGCGACCGGCCCGGGTCGACCCGAGGCAGCAGCAGTGAAGGCGGCATCGACATAGTCCTCGATTCGCTCCGGGACCATGACCCTGCGCACCCATTTCGTGCAGGATTGGAAGAGCGCGATATGGTCGAGCTCCTGGAATGCGTTCCGATCCATCTGATCACGCTCGACCTCCTGCACAAGTGCTACGATCGGAACACTCGCCTTCAGCGCTTCGGCCATGGGTGGAACCAGCAGCGTGGCAGCCGGACCATTCTGGGCGGCCACCACGCCGATCTTTCCGGATCGTCGAGCATAGCCATCGGCCATGGCGCCGCCCATATTCTCCTGCCGGTAAGCGACCTGACGAATGCCTGCCGCTTCAGCAGCGAGGATGAGCGCTGATGGGAGGCTCTGGGCAAATATATGGGTGACGTCGTGGCGCACCAGCGAGCGAGCCAGGCATTCGGCGACAGTTTCTATAGACATCGAGGTCATACGGTTGCTCCAGCAAAATCGGCTTCGTAGGTTTCGAGAAAATCGCCGAAGACTTCGACGATCAAATCAAGATCGGTATTCGTCATCGCCGTGGAGAGGCAGGCGGCGGCCCCAAAGGGCAGGAGGATATCGAGTTGACGGAAATGGCTTGTCAGATTGGTCATCCAACTGTTCTGTTCTGGTGTCGGAAAAGCATGCCGATAGTCACGGGGCACCTGCCGCTTGGGGTGGATGCGAAAAAGCGAAGCCGAACCCGTAACGATAAATGGCGCGTTGTGACGCACGATCGCGGCAGAAAGACCGTCGCGCACACGCGCACCCATTTCATCAAGACGCTTGAAGCTTGCCGAGGTCAGTGCCTCCATCGCCACCCTTCCTGCGACCATTGACACCGGATTGGCCGAGAAGGTACCGCCCTGTGGGACCGCTGGCCTCGCGCCTGAGCTTGCGAACACCGCCATCACCTCCTTGCGACCACCAACCGCGCCGACTGGGAAGCCGCCGCCGATAATCTTCCCGGCGGCGATAAGATCCGGCACCAGCCCGAAACGCGCCGATGCACCGCGATATCCCTGACGCAGATTCAGCACTTCATCGGCTACGACGAGAACGCCATATTGTCGGGCCAGATCGGAAATGGCTTCGATGAAGGCTGGCTCAGGAGCGAGCAAACCTGCCCTGCTCGGCATGGGATCCATCAGGATGCAAGCAAGGTCGCCACCAGACGCGGCCATCCTTCGCTCCAGTCCTTCGACATCATTGAAACGGATCACATCGACCTCTTCGGCAACACTTTGCGGCGCACCGATATAAGAGGTCGTGGATGCGGGGGCGTCCGCGGGGCCCCAGGATGCGGGCGACGCGCCTTGGCTTACCTCGGCCCAATCATAGGCACCGTGATAGGCTCCTTCGACGCGGGCAATGCGCGACCGCCCGGTGAAGGCGCGGGCCGCCTTGATAGCGAACATGACGGCCTCGGTGCCGCTATTGACGAAGCGGATCTGCTCGATCGCGGGAATGCGCTGCACGAGCAATTCCGCCAATCCCAGCTCGTGCTCCGTTGGATTGGAAAAACAGGTTCCTTTCTGCAGCAGATCTGCGATCGCGTCGGCGACGGGTAAATAGCCGTGACCATGGATCAGCGTTGTGAAATTGTTATTGAGGTCAAGGAGCCGATTGCCGTCGACATCAACCAGATAGGCACCCTCACCACGGGAAATATACGTCGGCAGAGGATCGCGCTCGATGGTGACGCGCGTGGTTCCATCGGGAAACACGATCTGCCCTCGCTCGAAGAAATATTGCGAGCGCGACCTAAGCGCTGCGCGCCGAAATGATGGAAAATCCTGATGAAGCATGCCTTGCCCTCTCCATGTCGAGATGCGCGTTCGCATCCCGTTCACATTTTTGTTGCAACAAAAAAAACACGGAGAGAAGGAAAGTGCAACATAATTATTTAGCGACGAGAGAGATTCCTTTGATCGTGGTCAGCGGTGATTTTTTTCATCTGGCGAAATCCATCACGAATGTCGTTCTCGATGGCGGCTCGGGCGGCCGCGGCATCCTTGTCAACGAGCGCCTCTATCGCGGCACGATGGTTGCGAGCACCGTGGCGGGTCTCGGAAAATTCTGGGTAGAGGCCATTAAATGACGCACCAACCCGCAGCCACAGGGTCTCAATCGTCTGCAAAAGATAGGGCATACCGCTCAAACGGTAGATCGCGAAATGGAATTCCTTATTATGCCAGAGGGCGTCATAATAACGCTTTTCGTCTAGTGCGGCGTCAATTTTCGCCTGAAGTAGCTCCAGTTCTTCGATCGTCGCCTCGCTTGCAGCCTTGACGGACAGCGCCGCCGCAAGCCCTTCCAGGGCTAGGCGCATCTGCGTGATCTCCTCGAGATCCGACAATCTTAAGTGAGGAACGATAACGGTTTTCGGGCCGGAATAAATGAGCGCGCCATCGATCACCAGGCGGTTAATAGCATCACGAGCGGGCGTCGTGCTGACATCCAGCATTTCCGAAACCGCACGGATCGTGAGCTTATCTCCAGGGGAAAAAGCACCCCGGATCAGTCGCTCCTTCATGTTGCCATACGCCATTTCGCCCAAGCGATTGGGCTGATGTCGGTGGTATCCTTCGTCTTCCGAGGCGATTTCCATTGAAAATTTCTCCAATTTCCTTTGACAAACGTTCATTTTGTTGCAACAAAAATGAAAAGCGACGTGCTTGCAAACATTATGTGACATTAAAAGTCATACCACGTTCGCAAATTTCCGTCTTCCCAAAGTTCAATTCGGGGGCCGGACCAGAAGCCAAGCGATCGGTGAACGAGTTGCAACGCCGGCGCAAACGACAACCTTTCATAACGACAACGATAAGGAGAGGAACTTTGATTGGTGAAGCACTTACGCTGCAAGGGCTTGAGAAGCGATATGACACATCGCTGGCTGTGGACGGCGTTTCACTGGCGATCCGGGCGGGTGAATTTCTGTCGATCCTTGGTCCTTCGGGCTCTGGCAAGACGACGCTACTAACGATGATTGCGGGCTTCGAGAGCCCGAGCAACGGCCAGATCATGATCGGCCGGCGCGACGTTACCTATGTGGCACCAAACAGGCGCAACATCGGTATGGTGTTCCAACGCTATGCGCTTTTTCCGCATTTGTCGGTGGCGGCCAACATTGCTTTTCCGTTGCGCATGCGCCGAATGGACAAAGATCTCATCAGCCGCAAGGTCGAGGCGGTACTGGCGCAGGTACATCTCGACGGCTATGGCGATCGATATCCCCATCAACTCTCCGGAGGTCAGCAGCAACGCGTCGCCGTCGCTCGGGCGATCGTCTTCGAGCCGCCCGTTCTCTTGATGGACGAACCACTTGGGGCCCTGGACAAGAAACTGCGGGAAGCGCTGCAATTGGAAATCAAGAGCTTGCAGCAACGCCTTGGGGCGACCGTCGTCTATGTGACGCATGATCAGGAGGAAGCACTCACAATGTCTGATCGCGTTGCGGTGGTCGCAAAAGGTCGCCTGGCTCAAGTGGGATCGCCGCTCGATCTTTACCGTTCGCCTGCCTCAGCCTTTGTCGGAGACTTCATTGGCCGCATGAACTTTCTCGACGGCGAATATCTCGGTCAAGATAACGGGAAGTACATGATACGGCCAAAAGGCGGCAATGTCGTTACTGCGGCGGCTGCCGAAGACGGGGCAAGCCCCTTTTCCCCACGCCAAGCTGTCAGTATCGCGGTTCGCCCCGAACGGTTGTCGCTAGCCCCTCACGGTCGCGACCGCGGCGCCATTCTGACGGGCACCATAGATGCAACTGTTTTCGCCGGTTCGTTTTTCCTCTTCTTCGTACGAACCCAGAACAGCGATGACCGCCTCCTCCAGATCCAGATGCCCGTCGGAAATGTAGCGGCAGGCCTTCATCAGGGAGACTTGGTTGACGTCATCCCAGAAGCGAACGCCTTGCGGCTGTTTGCAAAAGCGGAGGTCTAATCCGTGGCATCATCCTTCGCGAGACAATCAACCGGCACTTTCCGCAGTTGGATCCTCACAGGATCGAGCCAGCATTATTCGCCGCTATTGGCCATCTTGCTGATCCTGCCACTGCTCCTCCTCTTGGCAGGAGGCTTCGTTTATCCGGTGCTCAGGCTTATCGGCATCAGCCTTTCCGGGGAAGCCCCACTTGCTCCCTACCAACGTGTGTTCGACAGTCCACTTTATATTCAGGTCCTGCTCAGAACCTTCCGCATCGCAGCGATCGTAACCGTTGCCTGTTTTGCAATCGGATATCCGACCGCCTATGCGATCGCGCGCATGCGCGGCAAGTGGGTAAAGCTCGGAACGGCATGCTTGTTCATTCCGCTATGGACTTCGGTGCTTGTCCGCTCCTATGCGTGGATCGTACTGCTGGGTCGCAACGGTATCATCAACGACGGGCTGATCCACCTCGGTATTATCTCAACGCCGCTGAAAATGCTCTATACGGAGGGCGCTGTCATTCTCGCGATGACGCATGTGCTGATGCCCTTCATGATCCTGCCGATCCATTCGGCCTTGCGTTCGGTGCCGAGCGCGTATGAGCAAGCGGCACGAAATCTCGGCGCCACCCGGATCGTCGCCTTCTGGCGCGTGACCTTTCCACTCAGCCTATCCGGCGTCTTCGCCGGCTGTGTGATCTGCTTCATTCTCGCCATCGGTTTTTACATCACGCCCGCCCTAGTCGGTGGACCCGGCGCGCTGATGATGGCGACCCTGATCGGCCAACAGACAATCGTCCTTCTGGATTGGCCTTTTGCGGCTGCCCTCTCGGTCATCCTGCTCACCGCGACGTTGCTGCTGGTGCTGCTCTTTCGCCGTGCACTTTCTTTCAGCAAAGGTTTGAACAGTGTCCATTGAATCTGAACCCTTTACGCAGCGATTGGCAACACCATCGTCCGAGGTTCGCCGGTATCGTTCGGTCTGGCCATGGATGGCACGACATACATCCAATCTGATGATCGCGGTGGTGCTGTTCTTTCTCATCCTTCCGACGCTGCTGGTGATACCGTTGGCACTTAACGACGCCTCCTATATCACCTTCCCACCGCAGGGACTGACCCTACGCTGGTTCGAGGCGTATCTGTCCGATGCCGACTGGCTGCGCTCGACCATTTTCAGCCTGCAGATCGCCGCACTAGCCACCGTAGTAGCGACGGTCATCGGGACGATGGCGGCGGTTGCTCTTGTACGTGGCAAACTACCGGGCAAGGCACTGCTGCAGGCCCTCTGCCTTGGGCCGATGATCGTACCGGCAATCGTCTTCGGTGTGGCGCTCTATCTGGTCTTCTCACCTTTGCAACTGACCGGGAATCTGACGGGATTCGTCCTTGCCCATTCGGTGCTAGCGGTACCTTTTGTCGTCATCATCGTTTCCGCAGCGCTGGAAAGAATGGACCCACTGTTGGAACTGGCGGCCTTGAGCTGCGGAGCGGGGCGGCTCAGAGCCTTCTTTGCCGTGACACTTCCAAATCTGGCGCCCGCCGTCGCGACCGCCGCGGTCTTTGCGTTCCTGACCTCCTTCGACGAAGCGACCGTGGCATTCTTCATCTCCGATACTGGCGGGAAGACGATTAGCCGGAAAATGTTCGAAGATATCGATTTCAACCTGACGCCTGTCATTGCCGCCGTCTCGGTCATCGTGGTTGCCGTTTCGTTGGTTTTGATGGGCTCCATACATCTCCTGAACAGCCGCCGGGAGCAGCATTAGCGGCAAAAACACCCGCTGCAGGCGGGACAATAAGAGGGAAACATTGATGACAATAAAAGCAGCCATCCGGCTGAGCGGCGTTGCTATGTTTTGCGCAGCCATTCTTCTGGGAGAAACGCCCAATCCAGCACTTGCCAGTGAGCAGGTCGTAATCGCCACGACTGGCGGCGCCTATGATGCAGCGCTACGCAAATGGTGGTTCGAGCCGTTCACCGCCAAGACCGGTATCCAGGTCATTTCCGTAGCGGCAACCAACGCCGAGATGCGCGCTAAAGCGACCGCTATGGTGAAAACTGGCAATGTCAGCTGGGATCTCTACCCCGATGGAGAAATCCAGGTGAGCTCAAAGGATCATCTCGCGATTTCCGAGCCGCTTGACGGTTTTTGCGCCCAGTTTAAGGACCGCCAGGATCTTGTTCCCGATGCCTGCATCCCGGCCGGCGTGCGGCTGTTTTCGACAGCCACATTGATGGCCTACGATCCACAAGCTTTTAAAGGCAACCAGCCCGTGACCTGGGCGGATATGTGGGATACTTCAAAGTTCCCGGGCGGACGCTCGTTTCCGAATTTCGACGATCCGTGGCGCGTGATGGCAGCTGCCCTTTTGGCAGATGGGGTCAAACGCGAAAACCTTTTTCCGCTCGACGTCGATCGCGCTCTTAAGAAACTCGACGCATTGCGGCCGTCCATCTCGCTTTGGTGGAAAACCGGAGATCAGAGCGTCCAGGGGTTTCGTGAGAAGGATTACAGCATCGGACAGATTTGGCTAACGAGGGCAAGCGCGCTCAAGGCAGAAGGACGTTCAATCGCCTGGTCGAACAAGGCGGCATTTCTGGTAGGCGATCGTCTCACGGTTATCAAAGGGGCGCCCAATCGGGACAATGCTCTGAAGCTCATCGCCTTCTGGCTGGATTCTCCGGACATCCAGGCGAAGGTCTGCGAGGCATTATTGTGCACGCCACCGAGCAGCGCGGCGATTATGATGATGCCGCAAGTAGTTCGCGATCAGATGCCGAGCGCCGAGGACGTGCGCGACAGTATCGTCATCCCAGATGCCAAATGGATCAACGAGCATGCCTCAGAGTTGTTGGAGCGGTGGAACAATTGGGTCCGCTAAAGCAGGATAACGGTGTAAAACATTGGGTATGTTCATGGGATTACACGATGTTTGGAGAATGAAGGTTCAGTGGTCGTTCAAAGGAATGAACGCCTGACCCGACGCACCCAATACACTTCCGCAGGAGGTCCGTCCGCCAGCAGAAAGGCTGGGAGCCGAGCGGACCTCTCTTGCCCAACGAGACCTCGCAAAAAGGGAGAAATGCCCTTTGCAGAGCGCCGCTGCCCTCTCTTGGGTTTTGGGTTTATCCAACGGGAGCGGCTTACAATTGGGAGGGCGTCAAAGGCGTCGAGACAATCCGTCGGTGGATGCCGAAAGGTCCGGTGACAGGACATTTTGCAAAGACAATGACATAGCGCCCTGCAATCTTCGAGGGATAATGTCCGCATGCCGATTGATCTTTGTCTGCCGGATAAAGGAGGCGACGGACCCCTTACTCTAGAGTCAAACTTGACTTCTCATTTACATTATAGAAACATATAGGGAACATACAGAATTTACTATGGCCCGTGCTGAGCACGTTATTAAACAGGCGCCCTCGAAACGCGAATTCGATCCAAGGGCTGATAGATCTCTTCTGCTACGTTGTCTGGCTGGCATAGATTCAATATCGGACTGGTATTGCAACCGGATCGTACCTAGAACTGGAATCATCAGAAAGGGTCCCGCTCTCCATGAAGTTCAGCCTTGATCATCTACCGGAACGCAAACGCCTTGAACTGTCACGGATTGTCGAGATCGTGCATGAGGAATTCGAAGATGCGCTGAAGGAAGGCACGGCCGATTTCAAGAAGAAGGGTCGCATCCTCAAGATCATTCTTTTCGGCTCCTATGCTCGTGGCGATTGGGTCGATGAAGAGAACATCGGCAAAGGCTATAAGTCCAACTACGATCTGCTGGTAATCGTCAACAATCGCAAGCTGACCGACTTCGGCTCATACTGGCGCAAGGCGGCCGACCGCTTTCCCCGCATCGTCAAGCCGCCAGTCAGCCTCAACGTGCATTCGCTCCGCGAGGTCAACACGGCACTAAAACTCGGCAATTATTTCTTCAGCGAAATCCGTCGCGACGGCATCGTTCTTTACGAACTCGATGACGAAGAACTCGCCGAACCGAGGCCGCTCACTCCAGCGGATGCTCTCCGTACCGCACAAGGACATTTTGATGAACGGTATTCTTTTGCAACGGCACTAATGGATGGAATCCATCTCTTTGTAGAGAAAGGGCGCTTTAAACACGCTGCTTTCCTTCTTCATCAAGCGATCGAACATAGCTACTCAGCTATGCTGCTGACATTGACGAACTATAGTCCCGCCTCACACAACCTCAACCATTTAAGGACACTTGCGGAAGGTCGTGATCGGCGGCTTGCTGAGATCTGGCCACAAGATCGGCAGCGCTATACTGCCTGGTTCAACATCATCAACCACGCTTACGTGAAAGCCCGCTATTCCGAGCATTTCAAGGTTACCGAAGAAGCGCTCGCCTGGCTTAGCGAACGTACGGACGCACTGCAGCAATTGGTAAAAGCGATTTGTGACGAGCATATCGAAAAGCTGCGGAAAAAGGTCTGAGCGCCGCGGGCATGCGCTGCCGCCATGTCGCTGTTTTTCTCCAGGCAGTGGGTACTTATCCGATTACATGCCGGCCCACCGCTCCGCCATACTCGAAACCTCCCTCTCCCTGCCATCGCATTACTTGGCGTCCGACCGATACCCGAGCGGAGGGGTCACCTACGAAGGCATATCGGTTCTGCCCGACCATTTGTAGCCTCAGGAAATCTAAAGCAGTTTGCCATCTGCGTTTACAGAGTCCGCGCTGCACCACCCGAGAAGAGCATCGCCGGTGTTTCGTCAGCACGCAACAGGCAAAAAACCTCAAACAAGAAATGGCCGTCGGCAGCACGTCCATCCACCTTCGCGCCTAAAGCGCACCAAGCCACAGCAAGCGTGGCATCGGTACCATAGGCCGCTTTTGCGGCCAGGGCCGTGAGCGCAGGGTCCTTATCACACCAAATAGAGATGTCATCAGTCGAGGACGGTGGCTGGCGATATTTTGATGGATCCGCAAAAGTCATAGGAAGCTCTCCCGTGAATGTCCGGCACGGGACGAAATTTGGCCGGACTTTGTTCTCACAAGTGAGTCACGACCGCGGATGCCGCATGTGTCGTGTGATCCCTGGCCACTTCCTACTTTATCTCAACGTACACCAACCGTGAATCTTGGGCGAGCCAACCGAATTCGCTCGCGAGCGCCTCTTTTTTGATGCAACAAAATTGTGATCGAACAAATATCATTTTCCCTCTTTACGTGCAATACACATTTATGACAGGTAAATTGCTGCGATTTTCGGAAGAAGCAGGAAATATCGCAATTCTTGCGGGTATTTTTTGTTGCGTCAAAATGTTCGAAGGTTATGCAGAGTCTCCGACGCTCTCATCTTCTGCGTGCTGCCGCCCACTGATCGAAAGGTTATCATCAATGAAGCCACTCATCCTCATTTGCTCCACGGATTACGAATTCTACCTTCTGCTCGCTCAGATCCTCAACATGAGAGGTTTTGAAGCTTCACTGGTGGAAGGAGCGGAGGAGGCTCTCGCTAGCATCAAATCCGATGACTTGGTGGCCGTGATAATAGACTATCATAGCGATGCTTTCCGCATCGGTGATCTCGTCAGCCAGATCAGAGAGACACTGGCCGATACAGCGCTACCGATCGCGGTCTTCGTGAGAGCAGGCAATCAACAACTTTATCTCGAAGTGCTCAGAACCGGCGTGAGCGAAATTTTCATACGCCCGTTCAACCCAGAGCGTTTTCTATCTTATCTCTCAGATCTATCGCCAGACGACAACGCAAGATCTTGCACGGAAAAAGCTTTCGGCAATTCGCTTATTTATGCGGAAATCACGATGCAACTCGATAGAAGGCGCGTCGAGTGCAACGGCATGGATGTCCAACTCAGTCCGATCGAATTTCGCCTTCTCCGGCATTTTCTACAAAAACCAGGCTACGTTTTCAGCCGCGACGATCTCATCGAGGCTGCATGGCCGCGAGGTACCTTTGTGGAGCCCCGCACTGTCGACGTTCATGTCGGGCGCCTCCGGCGGACCATGCGAGCTGCGCTAGGTCGCGATGTTATCCGCACGGTGCGAGCTACCGGTTATGCGCTGGATGAGCGTCAGTGGGCAGATAGGGCGTCGTAGGGCACCGAGATTGCGGAGAGACTCCGTTGAGCATCAATTTTGACGTTCCGCCTGTTGTGTTTCTCAAGCCCCTCACGTTCGAAACATTGGCGTCACAGAACCTTCAAACAATATTACCGGAACGATCGTTGTTTGCGGACCCATTCCACGGCAATAAAATAGCATCGCATCCTCAGTGAGATGCGATGTGCTGCAGCAGATATCCATCTTCTGCGGCATCATTGTTCCGCTACCAACAATTTGGATATTCCCATGAGCGATGATCATCATCCGCCCACCGCTGACGCTGTGTCGCGACCCTACCGCAATACACACAGCGTGATTGTTTCCGCCGACCAAAACCTTGCTGCGGCCGAGCAGGAGGGGGTCATGGCGCTTTACGTCGATCCGGATAAGGATCGCTCCGTCATGTTGCCCATGGCGCCTCAGAAGAGACAAGTGACTGACTTCGTTCGCTGCTCTTATCTCGGCCTCGACAATCACCCGCTCATCCTCGAAGGCGCAATAGAGGCGGTTCAGCGATGCAAGGCGCTCCATTGGTCCTGCGCAAGAACGAGGCTTAATTTCAGCCTACTAGGCAAGCTGGAAGAAGCGCTCTCCGACTTGTTTACGGCGCGGGTGATAACCTACACGACGGTCCTGGCCGCCAATATGGGTGCCCTACCACTCCTAGCCTCCGGATATCTCACTGAGAATAAAAGACCTACGGTCGTTTTCGACCGATTAGCGCATGCGACGCTTGCATTTCACAAACCTGTCATCGCCGCTGAAACCCCGATTGAAACGATTGCTCATAACGATCTGAACGCACTCGAGGATATTTGCAGGCGCAACGATCGCGTAGTCTATGTGTGCGATGGCGTCTATTCCATGGGCGGCAGTGCGCCGATTACCGACCTCCTCGCACTCCAGGATCGATACGGCCTGTTTCTTTATATCGACGATGCCCATGGCGTTTCCTTGTTCGGAAAGTCTGGCGAGGGTTTTGTACGATCCCAAGTCGGCGCAGCCCTTGGCGAGCGCACAATCATTGCCGCATCGCTCGGCAAAGGCTTTGGAGCGTCGGGCGGTTTGCTGATGCTCGGCACTTCTCGGCAGGAAGAATTGTTCCGGCGCTTCTCGATCGCCTACGCCTTTTCCGCATCGCTTAATTTGGCGGCAATCGGCGCTGCCATGGCGTCTCAGGCGCTGCACCGCACCGATGAGCTCAAGTTGCGCCAGGATGCGCTTGCGGCTCGGTTAGCTGTTTTCGACAGGATGGTTGCCAGCCAGCAAGCCGGCTCAAAGCTACCAATCCGCACCATAGAGTTCGGCAGCGAAAGACAATCCATTCGTGCCGCGGCCCATATTCTCAACAAAGGTTTCTACACCTCGGCGATCTTCTTTCCCACCGTCGCAAAGGGCAAGGCGGGCCTGCGGGTCTGCCCTACCGCTGGGCACGGCATTTGGGAAATTGAAGGGTTGGGACATGCGATCAACGAGGCGCTCGCCGAACGAGGGCCAAATCCATGATCGACCCAATCAGCGTCATTCTGACTGACACCGGAAACTAGCCGCAACGCCAGCTTAAAGGCCGACGAGATCGATATGCTGAAATATATCGCCGAAACCTACGTTACCTTATCCGATTCCGATGTATCGCTTGAGCAGATTTGCCAAAAAGCTGCCGAGCTATGCCCTTCAATAATCTCCAACGGACGGGAAAGAAGGTTCAAATGCGAGAAAGAACACGCAACTCTCAGCCCTGCGAATCTTGTTGCCGAGCGGGGCACGCAGTTTTGGTACGATAGCCAATCTGCGGTCACTGAAGGAGCCGACAGATTTCTGAACTTTGATGACGGCTGCGCCATCATACGGGCGACCAACGATGGTGTATTTGTTCGCATTTCTGCCCGGAACCTCCTTATTTTCTACGGAATTCGAACGCTTCTCGAGGGCAGCCTTTTGAAACTCGCGGCCATCTCCAATGACGCGATCGAGTGGTTCGATGCTGGACGTGAACCGCCTCACTTGCCTTCACATAGAATGGAGCATTAAGGACCGCGGTGGGTTTGAGGCTGGCAATCAGATTAGTGCCATTTCGGCTCGGCAACCTCGTCGCCTCGGTCGCTCGGCGCGAACCAGCAGTATCAATTTCGTCAGCACCGCCGTTACGATGTTGCGCACGTAGCGCGGCCATCAACCAGAAGATCGGAACAGGCAGACCCCCGAGCTAGTCCGGCACAGGGAGCAGATAGTCGACAGACTAGAAGGACGGCGTTCAAAGCGCCTTACCACGAACGGGAAATACTACAGCCCGAGAAAGTTTATTCATGGCGCTGAAAGACAGACTACATCCAAGCTTACTGCTCACCCTGGTGCCGGTCGCAGCGACAGCGCTAACGCTCTGTATCACTGGATGGCAATGGCAGGATTTGGCGATCGGCATGTCGCCACGAATGACCTATTGGTTCCTGCGAGCTGTTCCTCTTCCCAATCTCCTTCTCGGACCTATCACCTCACTTCTGACGGTTTTGGCATTGCCGCTGCATCGCCGTCGGCCTATCGCTTTTGCGAGCCTCTTTTGCTTTTTATGCGTGGCAGGCTTGTACGCCCTACGGGAATATTCTCGCCTGGTTCCATGGGTCGAGAATGGCGTTGTCACATGGAACGAGGCGTTCACTTATCTCGACGTCTTCGCGGTTGCGGGGACCATTCTCGGATTTTGTGTTGTCGCGATCTCCGCGCGCATTTCGATGGTCATTTCCGATCCGATCAAGCGCGCCAAGCGCAGTGTCTTCGGCGATGCCAATTGGCTGTCTATGCCGGAAGTGGCTAAGCTCTTCCCCTCGGACGGAGAGATCGTCATCGGCGAGCGCTACCGCGTCGACCGTGATCGCGTGCATAAGTTGCCTTTTGATCCGAACGATCGCCGGACTTGGGGGCAAGGCGGCAAGGCACCACTCATAACTTTCAGTCAGAATTTCGATTCCACCCATATGTTATTCTTCGCGGGCTCCGGCGGTTTCAAGACAACCAGCAATGTCATTCCAACAGCGCTGCGCTATAAGGGGCCCCTGATCTGTCTTGATCCATCGACTGAGGTCGCGCCAATGGTTCTCGAACATCGCGCCCATGCGCTCGGCCGCGAAGTCATGGTACTCGACCCCACCAATCCGGTCGTGGGTTTCAATGTTCTTGATGGCATCGACAGATCGACACACAAGGAAGAGGACATCGTTGGGATCGCACATATGCTTTTGTCGGAAAGCCTACGCTCCGACACCTCGACTGGCTCCTACTTCCAGAACCAGGCGCATAATCTTCTAACTGGGCTTCTGGCGCATGTGATGCTATCGCCCGATTATGCCGGCCGTCGCAACTTACGCAGTTTGCGGCTTATCGTTTCCGAGCCGGAACCGTCGGTACTTGCCATGCTGCGCGACATCCAGGAAAATTCCACGTCCGGCTTTATCCGCGAGACGCTCGGTGTCTTTACCAACATGACGGAGCAGACCTTCTCCGGCGTATATTCGACCGCATCCAAGGATACGCAATGGTTGTCGCTCGACAATTATGCCGCACTGGTCTGCGGCAACGCGTTCAAATCGAGCGACATCGCTTCCGGGCGGAAGGACGTCTTCCTCAACATCCCTGCGTCAATCCTGCGCTCCTATCCCGGCATTGGACGAGTGATCAGCGGCACGCTGATCAATGCGATGATCCAGGCCGACGGCGACTTCCGCCGCCGCGCGCTCTTCATGCTCGACGAGGTCGATCTGCTGGGTTACATGCGTATTCTTGAAGAAGCGCGCGACCGCGGGCGTAAGTATGGCATCACATTGATGTTGATGTACCAATCCGTCGGCCAACTCGAGCGTCATTTCGGAAAAGATGGAGCGACCTCCTGGATCGAAGGCTGCGCGTTCACATCCTACGCCGCAATCAAGGCACTTGATACAGCACGCAATGTCTCGGCCCAATGCGGAGACATGACGGTCGAAGTCCAAGGACGTTCGCGCAATGTTGGCTGGAGCAACTCCAATAGCAGCGCCCGCAGATCCGAAACTGTCAGCTTCCAACGCCGTCCGCTGATCATGCCGCACGAAATCACCCAGTCGATGCGCAAGGACGAGCAGATCATCGTTGTCCAGGGCCACAGTCCCATTCGCTGTGGACGAGCGATCTATTTCCGTCGCAAGGAGATGGAGGAGGTAACGAAGGTCAATCGTTTTGCGAAGTTCTAAGGAGACTCGTGCGCGTTAGTTCTTTCCTTCTGAATAGATTGGATTTCTGATAAATAAAGGTCTTTCGTGACTCTCTAGTACGGGCGATTATGCTGTCATCCTTAATTCCCGTTCATTTAATGCAGGAGCTTCCCATTATCGGCCTGACGTTACGATGTTGAGGCATCCCTTCACGTTGTAGGTGGTGGCGGTCAGCCGAATTTGAATACCAGCTTTCGCCGTGCCCTTCACATACGGCGCAATTCAACGGATCGCTTCCATGTTCCGAAGATCTTCTAAATCCCACCCCATCGCTCACGTTCGACCTTGATCGCGTAGGCTTTCAATTTTGCCGTGATCTCATCGAACAGAAACTTGTCGAGGCCCAAAGCGACCTTAGCCTTTCGAGATCGTACAAAGGCCGCGCGCTCTGGCGTCGGCTCCGATCTGGAAAGCCGACAGAACCGCCGAAATGAACTTCTGTCCTCATGCGCTTCGGCCAGCTTCACGTCTGACGGATCGTACCAGACCATAAGCAGCGCCGCCTTGAATCACGTCAGTGGCGGCCTTGCGGGTTCGCCCTTACCTGCATTTGAAATCATCGTGCGACGTCGATCAATGGGCGCCCATCGATCACTTTCGAAAGCGCATCCACGTCGAACCGCTTTACTAGCCGGCGCAACCTCCAGCATTTCGTGACCAAATACGACGATCGCTCGTTGCAGACCTCTATCACTCGGCAGAGGAATTGAATTATCAATGACGCCATAATTCTACATTTATCCGCGCGCAGGTCCTAAGCTTTTTGATCAACCTCGTAACGAGCCCACCGGCGACCCTGGCAAAATCAATTGTAGAATTAGGAATGAAGCACTTTAAATGAGCGCACCTGCCTACTTGACTATGCACTTGCTAATACAGCATTTAGCTGACGCTCAAGCGGCCAACGGTAGGCACAATAACGCTAGATGTTATAACTAGCGCGTTGATGGGGGCTTCGAGCGGATAAATGAAGGGTTAGTCCATGCGCAACGCCGATCAGTTCGATGAAGAATATTACAAATCGGGATTTGGCCCAGACGCCTATGAACGCACCGCGCCCTGGCTGAACTTTTATGCGCGTATTGTCGATGAAATTATCCGCTCGCTGCAGCCCCGTCGAGTGCTCGATGCAGGATGCGCGCTAGGAATGGTCGTTGAAGCCTTTTGGGACCGTGGCATCGAGGCAAAGGGCGTAGATATTTCGGAGTATGCAATCGCGAACGTGCGTGCAGACATGCGAGAGCATTGCCGCGTCGCATCTCTCACCAAACCGTTCGAATCCCGATACGACTTGGTTGTGTGCATAGAAGTCCTCGAGCACATGCCGGCAGAGGAAGCAGCTCTCGCCATCCAGAATATCGCGGCATCAACGGATACTGTGTTATTTTCTTCTTCTCCGCGAGATTTCGAGGAGGTGACTCACGTCAATGTGCGCCCGCCGCTATCATGGATGAAGCTGTTTGGTCAACACGGTCTGTGGCCAGATTTGATCTATGACGCCTCCTACCTGACGCCTCACGCCATCCTCTTCCGCCGAAGCGAAGCTATATCTGAAGATGCTTTGATTCTGATGAGCGAACAGCTAAGGCTTCGCTTTCTTTTGGCGGAAGCGAAACAGGCACAACTGGCAGCCGATACGCAAGCCGCGCGGGTTCGTGACGAGGCCCGTTCAGCGCAGCAACAGGCGCAGACGGCGTTGGATCAAACACTGCGAGAGATGCGGATGCGAGAACAGGAGCTTGCGGCAGCTCTTGAGAAAGCAGCACGGGAAGGTCTCCTGCATGCTCAGGAAACCATGAAATTAAGGGCCATTGCTGCTGATGCCCGCCAGCAAGCGGTGAGCGAAATCGAGGAAATGCGCGCGCGTGTAGTCGCTATCGAGTCGAGTACCTTTTGGCGCGCATCGAGACCAGCCCGCGCTTTCGCAGCTAATCTACCAGCGCCGTTCCGGCGGCGTCTGCGCCAATTGGCGAGGGTCGGCTATTGGGCTGCAACTCCACATAGAATCCCTGCGCGACTTGCCTTCTTAAAGGAACAGAAGAACAGTCACATACAGTCTTCGCTGAGCTCGACAGTGCAGGCATCTCACTTCACGACAACGGTCAACACAACGGATTTGACCAACAATACGCGGGTGGTGCCGAGTACGCTTTCGATGATTCGAAAGTATTCTATAGACTGGGAGCCATTGCCAGTCTTTCAAGATCGCTCGTCAGCGCCAACTTTAACGATACTTACGGACAGCGTCGATGCCAACAGTCTATTTGGTGGTGTAGGTACGTCCCTTGTAGTCGGAGCTTTGGTAGCCCGTCGCTTGAATGCGCGCCTCCGCCTTGTTACTCGTACCTCCGCCCCAGATCCTGCAGCACTTGGAAAAATCTTGCAGGCACATAAAGTGAAATTTGATGGACCAACTGATTTCGTGCACATGCCCATAGGGGAAGAAAAGCCACTTCCTGTTGGAGAAGAGGATTTATTTCTCACTACGTCATGGTGGGGCACCCGCGCCGTACTAGGCTCTGTAAATCCGAATCGTATTCTTTATCTCCTGCAAGAAGATGAGCGAATGTTCTATCCGCATAGCGATATGCGGCTTCGATGCGCCGAAACCTTGTCCGAACCCGACGTGCGCGTACTAGTCAATACACGCCTGCTATTTGACCATCTCGCCGACGGACCTGATCCATTACCTCAACTTCGAGAACGAGGGCATTGGTTTGAGCCAGCCTTTCCTACCTTTGCGCGGCCAGAAATCATAAAACCGCGAAACGGAAAGAAGAACTTCTTCTTTTACGCACGTCCAAATCATGCCCGGAATCTATATTGGCGCGGCCTTGAAGTCGTCGATGCGGTTGTTCGAGAGGGTCTGCTACCATCGAATGAGTGGGACCTCCATTTCGTCGGTCACGAATTGCCCGAAATGGAGCTGTCCGGCGGCGTGCGACCGAAGATCTGGGCGAAACTGCCGTGGCTGGATTATGCCGATCTCATATCACAAATGGACCTTGGCCTCTCGTTAATGGATACGCCACATCCGTCCTATCCCCCTCTCGACCTTGCTGCATCAGGCGCCATTGTGGTCACCAATACACATGGCTCCAAAATTTCTCTCGCTCGATGGTCCGATAATATTATCGCTGTGCCGCCGACCGTAGCCTCACTTACCGAGGCGTTATATCGCGGCGTTGCTCGCGCTGACGATACAAAACAGCGGACAGAAAACTGTATCAAGGATCATATACCGCGAGATTGGGAAGCAACGATTGGACCTACGCTTGATAAGCTTCTATCTTTAGGGAATCCATAAACTTGCACTTAAATATACCAGCACCTGTAAGATACGAAGACCCTTGGCTCTCGACCTATGATGATAGAATGCGGCAGATGACAGCACAAAAGCGCCGCATCGCCTACTTCTATGAACATCCTGATACAAGTACGTTCCGGTATCGCTCGTTCAATCCGGGGATGACACTGGCGGTAAATCCGCAGTACGGGGTATCGGCTGCATGGTTTGACCACCGAGATCTCGCCTTGGACGACCACTTCATCGATGAGGCGGATGCCCTAGTAATATGCCGGGTCCGCTATAACGCCGCCGTGGCTCGTATAATAACACGAGCCCGAGCTCGAAAGATTCCAATCCTTTTCGACTGCGATGATCTCGTTTTTGACACCGAACGCCTTCATCTTCTAGTTGACTCTCTCAACCAGGATCAGCGCGATGACGGCATGTGGAACTACTGGTTCTCAACCATTAGCAGAATTGGTGCGGTCCTTCGTCTTTGCGATGGCTTGGTCACCACGAACGAATATCTTGCACAGCGGGCAAAGGAATTCGACTCGCGGCTTCAAACCACGATCATGCCGAATTACCTGAACCGCGAACAGCAGGAGCTGTCCGAGGACATCTATCGGAGAAAACGCGAATCCGGCTGGCTACGGGATGGTCGTATCCATATCGGCTATTTTAGCGGATCGCCAACCCACACACGCGATTTCGCCGTGGCGGCTCCAGCAATCTTCAGACTTCTGGATAGCGATCCGCGGGTCATATTGCGTATTGTGGGATTTGCCGAATTCGATCCACGATTGAAGCATTATGGTGATCGCGTCGAATTTTATCCGCTTCAAGACTTCTTGAATCTGCAGCGACTTATCGGAGAGGTCGAAATTAATATCGCGCCATTACAGGATAATCAATTCACCAATTGCAAATCCGAGCTAAAGTTTTTTGAAGCAGCCATATGCGGTACCTTAACACTTGCAACACCTACCTTCGCTTTTCGAAATAGTATAACCCATGGCAAGACTGGATTCTTGGTTCCAGCTTACGGTTGGGATGACGCACTGCAGGAGGCAGTGTCGATCGTGGAGAACAAGACGCAATATGTAACTATTGCAGATGCTGCGTTCAAATATGCTCAATCGGCATATGGTTGGGATCGCCATGCTGCTACAATATTACAAGCCGTTTTCGCTTCGGGGGGAGTTATCGATTGGCAAAGGAACGTTCAGACAGGTTAAGATCCATTTTTAATGGTGTTGGGAAAGGATTGGAAATAGGACCTTCACATAATCCTCTGATGCCAAAAGCAGCTGGCTTCGAGGTGGAGATATTTGATTACCTCGACGCCGATGGTCTGCGAGCCAAATATGCGAATGCCGGCGTCGATGTATCAGCTGTGGAGGAGGTCGACCATATCGGCGATGGGCGACCGATGACTGAGGTAATCGGCGTTCGTAATCACTACGACTGGATTGTAGCATCCCATGTCATCGAGCATGTTCCCGACCTTTTGTCATTCCTGACAGATTGCGAGGCTCTGCTTAAACCGGGCGGATCATTGGTCCTGGCTGTGCCAGACAAACGTTGCTGCTTTGATATACTTCGTCCTATATCGACTGTGGGCCAGGTTCTGCAAGCACATCTGGATGGCAGAAAGAGGCCTCCACCAGGTATAATTTTCGATGATGTCGCCTACGCTCGTAAGAAAAACGGCCGCATCGGTTGGCACCTGCATGATCGCAGTCAACTTGAGGAAATCCGACCGGCTGAAGACGCATGGAGCATGTTTGAACAAGCGCGGGGAAGTGATGCATATGTCGATATGCATTGCTGGGTCTTTGTTCCATCCTCATTCCGCTTAATCGTGAGCGCACTCGCTTCCTTCGGATTGATCGGCCTGCGCGAACTTGATTTCCAAGTCAATGATGGCGAATTCTTTGTCGTGCTCTCAACTCGAGCACCTTCGACAAAGTTTGATATCGGCGCATTGGCATCGGCAGCCTTCGCTGAAGAGCATGAATCATCAGTCCCAACGGAAACTGAAAGTCTCCTCAGGGAACTCGAATCGACACGCGGAGAACTTTCTGCTGCCCTACAACGCGAAGCAGCCCAAGTTCAGCGCGTGGCCAATATAACGGCATCGACTTCATGGCGACTGACTGCTCCACTCAGAGCTGCCAAGACCCTGGTTGCACGGATATCGCACTGATCTATACCCGGCTTGATAGCAACGCGGTCGCTGCTATGGACACCAGTACGAGTACTATCTCGATAGACTTCGGAACGGATCGCACAACCAGTGGCTATTCTCAGCCGTTGGATGCGGATGTTCTGAGCTTGAGAGCGATTTTATAAATGTAGTTGAATGATCGGGTAATTTCCGACCACACAGACGGAGATAGGTATGTGGGCTTCTAAAACGGACTATGCCAAACTTTACTCGCCTGAGTACTTTGGAAAGTCCTCCGGGAGCGCCAGCTACAATGGCAGCGATTTTGAACGCGTTTTTTTCAATCTCTGCAAGGCCAATAATATTGACTCGTTGGTCGATGTTGGCTCTGGAAGCGGAAGGCTTAAGCAGTCGGCCGTATCAGCGGGGATGACGGTCTTCTCATGCGATTTTGACCCCGTAGATGAAGATGCTTTTCATTTTGATCTCTCGCTTGAAGATGCAGAAGCCGCAGCCACACTATATAATCAAATAGGCGATCGGGTTGGTTCAGCAGAGTATATTACTACATGTCTCGACGTTTTAGAGCATATTGACATCGAGGATGTCAGTAACGCTCTCTGGAACCTGCACACGATAATAGGAAACCTGGCTGTCGTATCCGTGTCCACACGACCAAGCAGCCGCGGAAATAAGTATCACTCGACAGTTTTGCCTCTATCAACGTGGAAATATTTATTCGAGCTTTCGGGGTTTGAGATTGTCGATCCGCATTTTTGTTCCGAAGGTCGCAGAATTCTGCCGCTCACTAGCAATGATCCGCTAGTGGGACTTGTCTCGCATTGGGCCCAAGCTGATATTTTCAAGGATCGGCTTGATGGAGAGCCGACCTATCTTCTATTGCGGAAAGCAAAGCGACCAACCGACAAAGAAAGCCGCCTGATAAAAATAGACGCAGTGCTCGATATTGCCTATAGAAAGGAAAAACGACTTGCTTTTCATGAGCGACGTTTACAAGCTATTGCTTTAAATATCGGTCATTTTCAGGACTTTCTGACTCTTCGTCCTCTGCTAGACATTATTCCAAGGGGGCAGTGCTCCGCGCTAATTCGGCGCGACGTGCTTAACTCCGACGAAATGTCAATGATCGTGGGGTACTTCGAGCGTAATGGGATTTCGGTAATAATATATCGAACAGTTGCCGAGATCGATTGGCGAGGACTGTCCGTCCGCACCCTTGTTTCCGGCTCCGAATCAACGGCGGCAGTCAGTCATGCATTAAACGCGCAGGTTGTCGAGGCTGCAAAGTTGTGGGGCATCAAAACGGTGTTGCTACAGCATGGGATATGGATTGAACCCATGCAAGATCGCGAAATCAATTTTGCCTCCGACACTATTTTAGCATGGGGCGAGGAACATGAGCGGTTTTTTAGGAGCGGCAAGCATTCTGCAGCCGGGATTTCCAGATCTTATAGCGCGCTGAACAATGGCCGCTTTAAAGCGGCAGGCTCGCCGAAATTTCATGACTCGTTGCTGCAAACGAACTCGGATGTCCTCCGATGGCGGTTGGGTATCGATATATCGAACTACAGCGAACACGTGCTTTTAGGAACGAACTTGAAATGGGCGCAACATCAGGATGAGAGGTCGCATATTTTAGCGGGCATACGCCGGATGATTCAAAGCAATCCGGAAAAGTTATTCATCGTAAAACCCCATCCGTCTGAACGGCATTCTGAATATGCTGAATTGAGAGCAGATAACACACTTGTACTGGACGACATCCTACTGGGCTGTCTCGATTTATCGGTGTCGAGGCTGTTGGGCGGAATCGCAACAGTTGTGTCTTCTCTTTCGACCTTGTTGCTTGACGGTGCTGTGTTGGGTCGCCGTTGCATTCAGTACGATACCGGAAACAGGCTTCACTATGAATTATGCAAGCCGATTTCCGTTAACGATCTGCGTCTTGCGATAAAGAATCCTCTCGCAGCTTCGTTGAGCAGCAAAGATTTTGCATCATACTATAATGATGCGGGCAACGATCATTTTTATGAGGTATTTGCTGACGTTGTTGGTGATAAATCCGTGCAGAGTAATTCTGTAGCGCGTTACAGCGATCTCAAATCGGTTGAGGATGCTTGGATATCGCTTCGCAATTCCGAGGATAGAGGAAAATCGCTAGAACAACAGGCTGATGCGCTGAAACAGGAAAATGGCGATCTGTCGGCGCAGGTCGAAAATTTAAAGCGAGAAAGAGACGGTTTGTCAATGCGGGTCGAAGCTCTCGACGTTGAGCGTCACGAACTTATCGTTCGATCCGAGGAAGAAGGCGCTCGGCTCTATGAGGAGATTGACACACTCCGTTCTGCTTTACATGAGATGCATAATTCAACGAGTTGGAGAATTACTGCACCCTACCGCTGGATCGGTCGCCGTCTGTTGACAGTATTTACCTCCAGCGGCCGTAATTGAGGCGACGACAGGCGCAAGGAGTACTTGGCAAGCTCCAGAGAAAAGAGCACGCCAAAGGACGCCCTGTTGTTTGAATTTCGGCTCTCACCTTATCGAGCGAGCGGGGTTGGTGGTGGTACCTTATGATCGCCTTTCGCGATGCCGTCGTTCGGTGTGCTTCGGCGCGATATCATAGCGGCCAACTGTATGGCTGGTCTGTCCACCAGCCATTCCATCGCCAGGGCGAAAATTAGCGCTGTGGGTACGTACGCGAGAAACGCGAGTGAGGCGGCTAGGCCATAGTTTGCGCCTCCCGAATGCGCCATCCGAAACGCTAAACACGCCACCGAGAATAGAGCCAAAGAGTGCGCAAGATATAGCGGAAAGGACAAACGCCCCAGAAAAAGGAAAAACGGGGTGGACAGCACATCGTGTGCTCTTCGCCAGCCGGATAGAACGAAAATCAGCGCGATCGCAGCAACTTCATGCCAAAGCGAAACATCTCCCTGGTTGTTGAATCCGGGTAAAGGCCAGTTTATCGTCGGGACGATCTCCATTGCGGAGACCATGGCATCCCAAAAAGCTCCGCGTGCTTGAGAAAACGGCACCGTGCCTGCGATGCAAATCAACACCAGCAATGGGCTTCGCCATTTTAGCCGTTCAGAAAGCCGCTCGATCTGCCCTAAATATAGGGCTGCACCGAAAAACATTATAGAAATATATGAGCGGCCAGCTATCAGGCCGAGAGCCAGCATTAGCATAGCGGCCCCAGTTCTATTTAGACGTGATGCGCCCGCGCTAAACGCTGATATTAAAACGATCGATCCCAAAAACTCGATGGGCATTGTCCACAGCACTGCGTCATAGCTATTTTGCAGTGTGACGCTTCCCAAAAGGCTGTTGAAAGCCTGGAGCAGGGCGTCAGCAAAAGCCGGATCTGCTTGCCTAAACTGCGCCCCGAGCCAACCGGAGCGCGTTATCCCGGCAATCTCCTGATTAAAGACAAGTCCACTTTTGAGAAGGGACCAACCAAATATGCTCGCCGCCAGCACCGGCAGACCAAGCCGAATGGTCCGCTTGAAGACGAGCTGAGGGAAAGATAGCGGACTTTGATAAAAGGAACGGGCAAGCACATACCCTGAAAGCGCGAGGAATATGCATACAGAAAAATTCGCCCCGGCTCCGGCAAAAAGAAACGGAAAGGCCGATAGGGTTACGTCCCAACTTCCGTGGGAGTTTTCGATTTTCCCGGTGTAGATGGCGAAGTCGAAGGCTACCACAAAATGAGATATGGCCACATTTACTGAGGCCAAACCGCGTAGCCCGTCGAAAAAGCCGAAGCGGCGGGTAGCGTTTTTCATCAATATTAATCCTGATTATATTTGCATTTTAGTTGGTAAGCCCTTTCGCGGATGAAATGCGAGGCACCCTTCTGATGAAAAACCAAGCTTTGTGATGGCGATTGCCGTTATCGTAGAAGGCCATCGTTGGGCGATCGAAGACAGCTTCGAGGCCGCCAAGAACGAGCTCGGTCTCGACCACAATGAGACCCGATTATGGCATGGCTGGCATCGCTACGTCTCTCTCGTCATGCTCGCATTCGCTATGTTGGCGGTGATTCCGTACCGCGCCAACGGCGCGACGCCCCCAAAAGGATCGAGGATGCCGATCATCAAGATCTGATCCGCTGGTCCGTCCAAGAGATCCGGCGCATCGCCACCAGGCTTGCCAAGCGTCGCAGCCAGCCCACATCATCGCATGGTCATACTGGAGGCGCGCCCATCAGGCTGCCGCTCGACGAGCTCACCTGAAAACTAAAATGCAACTGTAATGCTAGTGCGACCCAAAATAAGCGTTGGCAACAACCTCCGGCTTGTCGTCCATGCGAATAGATCCGTGATCGAGCCAGATAATACGATTGCAGTTTTCCAGAAGAAGCTCTTTTGAATGGCTTGCGATGATCAGTATCTTCGTTTGATTGACGAGCTCATGCAGACGCCTGTTGGCCTTTTCCTTAAAGCCCTCATCTCCGGTCGCCAGCCATTCATCCATGATCAGGATTTCCGGTTGAATTACCGTTGAGATCGAGAAGGCGAGCCGCAACTGCATACCGGTAGAATAGGTCCGGACCGGCATGTCCAGAAAGTTTCCGAGTTCGGAAAACTCCTCGATCTCCTCCTGACGGGCACGCAGCTGTCCTTTGGACAATCCAAGAAGTGCGCCACGAATTTTGATATTCTGCCGGCCAGTGGCTTCAGGATCAATTCCCAATGAAATATTGATCAGAGAGGTGCATTTCCCGACAATGGACGTCCTCCCTGCGGATGGACGATAGACGCCACTCATGACACGCAAGAGCGTCGTCTTGCCGGAGCCATTGTGACCGACAAGCCCCAACCGATCACCGTCATTCAAACTGATGTTGACGTTGTCAAGACCGCGGATGATCACATAACCGTCGGAATTCGACTCGATTCGCCCGCCCGTCGCAATGTTAAGAACGCGGTTCTTCAGCGACCTGCTGCGAGCATTAAAAACGGGAAAGTCGACAAAAACGTTCTCTAGATTAATACTTGCCATTTCAGTTACTTTCGACATCCTTCACCTAGAGCCAGTACGCAATCCGGCCGCGATAGCGATTGAATAGCGCTATTGTCGCCGCCCAACCGACAACGGCGAGCAACAGCGAAACGAGCCAATTAATACTTGATGGCATCGAACCCAGCAGTGGATTTCGAATGAGAGCTATGAAATGGGAGAAAGGGTTGAAATTGAGCAGTATAAAACCCGCACGGCTACCGATATGATCCGGCATCCACATGATCGGCGTTATATACATACCCACTTGCATGATATTCTGAACGATCTGAGAAAGATCTCGATACCGGGTGCAGAGGATGCCAACGAAAGTAACAATCCAAAGTATATTCACTGAGACGAGGATGAATCCTGGAATAAAGAGTAGGCTTTGCCAAGTTGGATATTTGAGAAAAATTGCCAAAACAATCGGAAATATGACGAAATTGTGCGCCACGATGATCGTGTTACGCCACCATGTTCTCATGACATAGGTGAAGAATGGAATCGGCAGCTGAAGAATGGTTTCTGCATTAGAGATGAATGTCGTACACCCTTCATTGATAGTTTGAGAGAAATACGTCCAGAATATCAAGCCGATGCAAATAAAAGGAAGAAAATCCGACATTGGCGACTTGAAGATCGCGCCGAACACGAGACCCAAAGCCGCGATAAGCACACCCATGTTGACTGTTAGCCAGAAAGCTCCGAGACGCGATCGCCTATAACGTTGCGCGACGTCCTGCCAGCCGAGCATTCCAGCCAGATGAAAATTGCGCAAAGCATTGGCGACGTCCTCCAACGCCGTCGAATCATTCGTGGTGGGATTGCTCATCAGAATAGTGCGACTCCATTTCCATATCGTGTCGGCTTTGATCATCGAATCTGGCCCATAAAGTGGTCAGTTGCGAGGTGAGCTCGTTTACCGGTTCAATCCAGGTAACGCTTCAAAGCTGGTCTCGAGTGATAAATCAAGTCCGCCGCAAACGTCATTTCGATGTTGCGGCAAAATTCCCTCTTATTGGCACACCACCGATCCAGAAAAACCGCTGACGATCGCCGCCAGAAGCGCTCTTTCGGATCAACCCTTGCTGCGCAAGAAACCCGCCACCTTGTCCGCTTCCGCTTCCCAGCTTACGGACCGACTGAACCGCAAAGCAGCGTCCACCCGTTCTTTCGCCTGTTCGGGATTGAGAAGGACGTCGATAAGAGCCGCTGCGATCCCCTCAACGGTCATGTCACAATAGATCGCGTGGTCACGTGACAGCAACCAGCTGGAATGCGGTCCGTCGTTCATGACCACCGGGCGAGCACAGGCGGCAACCTCCAGCGGCATAAGCGACAAATTTGTCGCCGACAGGATCAAGCCGACATCACTTTGCGCAATGAGTTCCGGCAGATCCGCGACACTGACGGTACCGCGATTCTGGTGCGGAAAGTCGATATCGTAATTGCTGACATCCCAACCATAAAAGATCACCTCCGCCTCGGGCACCGCTGCGCAAACTCTCTTCAAGGCAAGAAGGCCGAGCTCGAAACAGCGGCGCTGCGTCACCGGACGCGCATAGAAAGAAATCCGCTTCTTGTTGGTGACCGGCTTCGGTCGAGGAACATAATGATCGGTGTCGCAGGCGAAACTATAAGAGAATGTCTCCATGCCGTATTCATCCGCCAATTTTCGCGCGAGCCAGGGACCTGCCGTGACGCCCGTGAGACCGAGTCGATAAGTGTTCTCGGCGAAGTAATATTCGCTACCGGGTGCATTGAAGAAGGGTTCGAAATCCTGGACAAAATATATGCGATGGACGGCATCCTTATATTTCGCAACCCAGTAGGCAGTCTGCCAACCGGTGGCTACGAGGAAATGGCTGGGTTCGATGGACCGCATGCCAAGAGACACCGTGACCTTTACGCCGCCAAACGAGCGTGCGATCGCCGCTTGCGCATCCGCGGCAGACAGCCAACGATGCGGCTCGGCAATAACGATATGCTGATTTGGAAACCCGCGCTGCTGCAGCAGGCCTATCATGCGGAAGATATTGATATGACCACCCGATTGCGCTTCGAAATCTGGGATCACCCAAGTCATTGAATTCCACGGTAGATTTTCAGGTGTCAGCTTCAATCCGAATCCCTGCTCTTCTCCAAGGATGAATTCGTAATAGCCGATAGCATCGCTCCTGAGCGCAGCGGCAGCCGGATTGATACCTAAGAGCCTATTACGCACCTTTCGAATGGCGACGCGATAGCCATCTCGTCTTATGACAGCCGCCAGACGCCTGATATTGTGATAAACCATAAAGGACCTGTGTTATTCCTGAGTGTCTCTTGACTACTGTGCCCGGATTTTTTGATCGCGCGAAAATAGCTGCGCGTGCCGGGCTTCTTCCGAACGCGTTGTTCCGAGATAATGGCCGATCTGACGAGCGCAGTTGTCGAATGGCATCAACAGGGTGGAAATCGGATGTTTCCATATCCAGCCATTAACGGCCGCATTGCGGAAATCGCGAATGGTAGAGAAAATTGCCCGCCTTAGACCTAACTTCTTCGATGCGCAGATGCGATAACCGAAATACCGACGGAAGGCGCTGGCTTCGTCGAAGCTACGCTGCACTCTCTCCCATAAAGTGAATTCATGAGAATGGGCCACCACTGAATTCCAGGCGAAGGCTTTCGTATAACCAGCCTCTACGATTGTCTTCGCCCAAAGCTGGTCTTCGGCAAAATTGACATCGGGATAAGGAAAACGTTCCCACACGGATTTGCGCAAGCAAGATGAATTGTCCGAATAGAAATGATAGATCTGCCGCAGCCCCTCACTGCGGAAATATTCCCTGGCATCGTCCAACTTCACCTTCGGCCAGTTATTAAGACCGCCGAAATGAGCCTCAAGTTCCCATTTGGTAAATGGCGAGGCGCCGGGTGAGGCGACATGGCGGCCAAAAACACCGGCAACCGCATCATCTTCGCGCAACGGCTTTATCAACTCGGCCAGCCAATATTTATCCACCGGCACGGCATCATGAGTGAGAAATGCGCAAAACTTTCCACGAGAATGCTGAACGCCCAAATTTCGCGTTCTCCCGTGTCCGAAACTCTTGGGGTCGATCTCGATCAGCCGAAATCTAGGATCATCGGCAGGTACAATCTGCTTGGAACCATCCTTCGAGCCAGAATCAATGATAATGACCTCGAACGGCGCATCCAGCTCCTGCACTCGAACCATATCGACAACGGCTTTGAATGTCGGCAGCCCATTCTTCACCGGAATGATGATAGAGACCAATGGTTCTTCGGAGGATAGCGGAGCTAGCGACGATGCTTCGTTCATTCGATGTCCCATTTTGCGATCACGCAACAAGTTCGGCATCGTAAAGAGCGAACGACCATTTGCGCCGCGGGTACGACCTGCACTGGCGACTGGTGCCGATCAACTAAATACCTCGGAATCCGCCAGCAACGGTTGCTGCTGATCCTTGGAGGAGAGTGTGAGCGCCTCCGTCACCTTCCAGTCTATAGCGATCTTCGGGTCGTTCCAACGAATACCGCGATCACTCGCGGGCGCATAATAATTTGTGGTCTTGTAGAGAAATTCAACGCGATCGCTCAGCGTCAGGAACCCATGGGCAAAGCCTTCCGGTATCCAGAGCTGGCGCTTGTTGTCTTCCGACAGCAAGACCCCGACCCATTGGCCGAAGGTGGGCGATGACCGCCGGATATCGACGGCAACATCATAGACCTCTCCGATCACGACGCGCACCAGCTTGGCTTGCGCATGCGGCGGCAGCTGATAATGCAGGCCACGCAAGACGCCCTTGCCTGAGCGGCTATGATTGTCCTGCACGAAAGCGGCGCTTCGTCCGATCGCTGCTTCGAACTTCGCCTGATTGAAGCTCTCGAGGAAAAAACCGCGATCGTCGGCAAACACCGCGGGCTCGATGATCTTGACGTCCGGTATGGCGGTATCGATGGCTTTCATAGGTCTTTCCGCTTCGCTCTGATCGCATTCAAAAGGGCCGGCAGCAGGACCAGCCGACGGGCGCAATTAAAATATCCGCTCGTGGAGCATGTTCAGAAGATATTGCCCATAGCCGTTCTTCTTCAGGGGATCGGCAAGCGCCTCGACCTGAGCCGCGTCGATCCAATGGCTGCGATAGGCGATCTCCTCGGGGCAGGCGACCTTCAGCCCCTGCCGGCTTTCGATCGTGGCGATATAATGGCTCGCCTCCAGCATCGATTCATGCGTGCCGGTGTCCAGCCAAGCATAGCCGCGACCCATCGTCTGCACGTCGAGCTGTCCCGTTCTCATATAATGCGCATTGACGTCGGTAATTTCCAATTCGCCACGCGGCGAGGGGCGGATCGATTTGGCCACATCCACGACGTCGGCGTCATAGAAATAGAGCCCGGTAACGGCATAATTGCTCTTGGGCTCTTTCGGCTTTTCCTCAAGGCTGATCGCGCGACCGTCCGCATCGAACTCGACCACGCCGTAGCGATGAGGATCGTGAACGTGATAGGCAAAGACCGTAGCACCCGCTTCCTTGTCGCTCGCCTGGTGCAGAAGCTTGGCGAAGTCGTGCCCGTAGAAGATATTATCGCCGAGCACCAGAGCCGAGGGCGCACCATCCAGAAACGCTTCGCCAATGAGAAAGGCCTGCGCCAGCCCGTCCGGGCTCGGCTGAACCGCGTAGTCCAGCTTGATGCCCCATTGGCTTCCGTCCTTCAGCAGTTGCTCGAAGCGCGGCGTATCCTGTGGCGTGGAGATGATCAGGATCTCGCGAATGCCAGCCAGCATCAATGTTGCCAACGGATAGTAGATCATCGGCTTGTCGTAGATCGGCAGAAGCTGCTTGCTGACGGCAAGCGTCGCGGGATAGAGCCGCGTGCCGGAGCCGCCGGCGAGGATGATACCTTTACGCACTTTATTCATTGTCCAGCGTCTCGTCTTGATTTCATCTCTACAGTCGGTCAGCACATCAATTGCAAACGATAGCTTTAACAGACCTTGCCCACGTCATGTGCCGCGGGCGCAAGCCTGTCAATGACATCGTTCACCCCCTCCTGCCATGTGGGGAGAGGCAAGTCAAAGCAATCCGTCAGCTTGGCGCAGCTCAGCCTGGAGTTCTGCGGCCGCTTTGCCGGCGTCGGATAGTCAGTTGTCGGAATGGGTTTCAGCGCATCCAGCGTGAGCGCGAGATTGAAGCCGCGCGCCGCCGCTTCGCGAACGATATGCGCGGCATAGCCATGCCAGGACGTACTGCCCTGTGCGCTCAGATGATAGGTGCCCGACAGATCCGCTGCACCTGGCGCGCTCGCAAGCCCTATGACCCGGCGTGTGACATCGGCGATCAGCGCCGCTGACGTCGGCGCGCCGATCTGGTCTGCGACCACATTCAACGAGCTGCGTTCGCCGGCAAGGCGCAGGATGGTCTTGAGGAAATTGCTGCCATGATGGCCATAGACCCAGCTCGTCCGCAACACGACATGAGCGCCGCCTGCCGAACGCACCGCCTCCTCGCCTAGCCACTTGCTCTCGCCATAGACCGACTGCGGATTAACCGGATCGCTCTCCACATAGGGATCGGCCTTCGAACCGTCGAAGACGTAGTCGGTCGAATAATGCACGAGCAGGGCGCCATGATCGGCAGCCCAGCGAGCCAACACGCCGGGGGCGGCCGTATTCACCGCCATCGCCTGTTCCTTCTCGCTTTCGGCACGGTCGACCGCCGTATAGGCGGCGGGATTGACGATGATGCCGGGCCTGCGCTCCTCAAGGACGGCAAGAATGCTCGCCTCGTTCGCCAGATCCATTTCGGCACGCGTCACCGCGCTTATCGTTCCGAGCGGCGCCAGAGCGCGCTGCAATTCGAAGCCGACCTGCCCGTTGGCGCCGGTTACTAGGATCGAGCTTACGAGCGAACTCATGGGCGCACCTCATATTGCTTGTCCAGCCATTCGCGATAGGCGCCGCTGGTGACATTCTCCACCCAGTCCTGATGGGCGAGATACCATTCGATCGTCTTGCGAATGCCGGTCTCGAAGGTTTCCTCGGGCTTCCAGCCGAGCTCACGCTCGAGCTTGCGCGCGTCGATCGCATAGCGCCGGTCGTGACCGGGCCGGTCCTTCACGAAGGCGATCTGGTCCTTGTAGTGGCCGCCGCCAGCCTTCGGCCGCAGCTCGTCGAGAATGGCGCAGATCGTGTGCACCACGTCCAGGTTAGGCTTCTCGTTCCAGCCGCCAACATTATAGGTCTCGCCCACGTTGCCAGCCTCGAGCACGCGGCGAATGGCACTGCAATGATCCTTGACGTAGAGCCAGTCGCGAATCTGCTGACCGTCACCATAGATCGGCAGGCTCTTGCCCGAAAGCGCATTCAGGATCACCAGCGGGATCAGCTTCTCAGGGAAATGATAGGGGCCGTAATTGTTGCTGCAATTGGTGGTAAGGACCGGCAGACCGTAGGTGTGATGCCAGGCACGCACCAGATGATCGGACGCCGCCTTGCTGGCGGAATAGGGGCTGTTCGGCTCGTATCGATTGAGCTCGCTGAATGGCGCGTCATCCTTCGAGAGCGTGCCGTAGACCTCGTCGGTCGAGACATGCAGGAAGCGGAACGCCTGCTTCTCGTCACCTGCAAGGCCATCCCAATAGCCGCGAACCGCCTCCAGCAGATTGAAGGTGCCGACCACATTCGTCTGGATGAAATCACCAGGGCCGTGGATGGAGCGGTCTACGTGGCTTTCGGCGGCGAAATTGAGCACCGCGCGCGGCCGATGCGTCGCAAGCAGATCGCTCACCAGATCGCGGTCACCGATATCGCCATGCACGAAGACATGACGATTGTTCCCCCGCAGTCCCTTCAGCGTGTCCAGATTGCCGGCATAGGTCAGCTTATCAAGATTGATCACCGTCTCGTCGAAGTGTTGCAGCCAATCGAGAACAAAATTCCCGCCGATGAAACCTGCGCCCCCAGAAACCAATATCGTCATTTCGCTTCTATTCCCACCTAGACTTGTCTTAGTATGACTGCGGCCACCAGGCCGATATTGCCAAGAAACGTTTGGCGATGAAGGCCAGACTTGTACAACGTCCACAAACGCCTTGGAAAGCCTTCTTCACGGATTCCCCTAAACAGTTCTAACGTCTTGCGATTTTCCTTGGTCAACAGGTGCTCTATTGATTTTAGTGCAGCAAGATTCTGGGTATTCCAATTTCGGAACTGACTCTTTGTTAACATCCGGAGGCGTCGAACACGCGCGCGCCATCCAGAGTTTGAGCCGACCAAATTGCTTCCGTGTTGGCGATAATCGATCGGGGGCACAGGATCGTAATGGATACGCCCCCCTGCTCCAGCGACAACGATATAGGCCCACCAATCATGACTGGCGACCGTAACATCAGACCCTGCCGTCATCAGGATGCGCCGGGCTGCATCATTCATGACAATGGTATTCCCGCCGCCGATGCTCTGCACCAAGGCGTTGGAGAATGATGGCGGCTTGGCAAACAATGGCGATTCACCGACCGATCGGCCACTCTCATCGACGATATGTGTTCGCGAACAATAGAGCGCAGGAACCTCTGAAGGCTGGCCTCGCAACCAAGCAAGCGCTCTTTCAAGCTTGTCCGCATGCCAGATATCATCCTGATCGGCAAAACTGTAAAAATCCGCAGAGATCGCAGGGTTGCAGGCCAGAGCGAGAAAATTACGAATAAAGCCCTTTTTCGGCCCAGTCACGATTCGGATTGGTGCTGCGCACTTCTGTCGAAACTGCTCGACAATGCTCAAGGTGAGATCTACGGAACCATCATCCGAAATCCAGAGTTCCCAGTCCTTATGTGTCTGCGCGAGAATCGATTCCATCTGCTCGGAGATAAATCGCTCTCCCTGGAATGTGCCCATAAGAATGGCAACGTGACTGTTCATACGCCTCACAACGGTCATCAAAAATCAAGCCGCCCTATTATCCGGTGATTTAAATAAACACAACACAGAGTATGGCGACGAGATAAAAGCGCGTTGCGAGGCGAAAACCAAATCTCCCACTCGAATGAAGAATGATTGTGTGCAGCGCGCAGGCTACTAAAAATCCGTAATGCTGATCAGGAAACTTTAGATTGGCTGGGAAACCTGGATTCGAACCAAGATTAACGGAGTCAGAGTCCGCTGTTCTACCATTGAACTATTTCCCAACAGCCGCCGGGCCGAAAAGTGCCCCTGCGGGGAAGCAGGGCCTCTATAATCGAATTTGCCGCGGATGCAAACACTTTAACGCAGGGAAATGCGATTTTTTGAAAGTCGCTTTCGCTTAGACATAATAGGTCAGGAACCCACCCGCTGCCACAAGGTTTTCCGCGCGATACTGCATCATTGACCGAAACACATGCCCCAGAAGCGATTTCGCCGGTTTCGAAATCAGGCGTTCGATCGGGTCACCAGCGCAACAGGCGCTTGCCGAGAAGATATCCAACAGCGGTCACCATCGCGATCGCGATCGGGTACCAGAGCAGGACGAAAAGCGGGCTGTCGTCCGTGCAGTTAGACGCATAGAAGGTCGCGGCGATGCCGCTGGCGGCAAGGCCAGCGACGGCGCCGGCGGCCCCCGGCTTTTCCGGCGCCCCTTGGCGCAGCGCGAAAAGAAAGCAGGCGAGCGGACCGATCGACAGCAGCGGGATGAGCGTCAGGCAGAAGCGGGCATTGTGGCCAATCATCCGCGTGCTCCAACTGTCGGCCGGCATGACGGCCATTTCGACGGCTGCGGCGGCAAGCAGCAAGATCGGCGCCAAGAGCAGCGTCCAGCCCCAGAGGCGCAGCGAAGCGCCCGGCCGCCCGATGCGGAAGACGACGGCGCAGGCTGTTGCGGCAAGCGCGATGGTCACGACGAACTTGAATAGAAAACGGACGGTCTCCATTGCTGTATCGATATCAGCTCGAAAGCCAATCATGGCGAAGAAGATACCGCCGCTGATCAGGATGCCCGCGACGACCGCCAGGGTCAGGACTTTGCCGATCCGCATGCGGACCGGCGCGTCCTGCGCCAGAAGATTGATGAGGTCATCGGTTTTCACTGGTCTCACTCCGATACAAAGCAGCAAGCATCTTCAACGCGCGGTGCAGCGCCACGCGCACCGCCCCTTCCGTCATCTTCAGCCGGTCCGCCGTTTCCCGGACGCTGCTTCCCTCGACGGAAATCGAGCGCACGATGGTCTTCTGCGGGTCTTTCAGCTGTTCCAGCATACGATCGACATCGAATCGGTCCGAGGCATCTGTATGCTCTTCGGCCTCCAGGAAATCGATCACATCGTCGATCGGTACGCTCATATGCCGCCCGCGCCGTCTCAGGCTGTCGATCAGCTTGTTGCGCACGATCGTCGACAGCCAGGGTCCGATCGGGCGGGATGAATCCCACGTGCCGCGCTTCAGATGGATGGCGAGCAGCACTTCCTGTACCACATCCTCGGCCTCGCTTACCGGCGCACCCAGCTGATCGCAGCGCCGGCGCGCCATCGCGCGCAGATGCGGCGCGACCGCGCTGAGGAAACGGTGATAGGCCTGCGCATCGCCGCCGATCGCCGCGCGCATACAGACTGCCCATTCCTCTTCGCGCGCCGAATGATTCATCCGACATCTCCTCTACGCGGGACCGCAGGCTTTCGTTACCGGCAACAGCAACTATTTTTCAAGCCCTTTCGTCTTCGTGGTGGGTTCTCGACGAGATGCATCTGCTACCCAAGCGCGGCCTCACCACCATATCTACTAGGTTATTGCCCGGCGCAGCAGATAGCCGGCACACTATAAGTGGCGCCGTCTTGAAAAAAATTCCGACGCGGCTGTAACATCCGCTCGAGACGCTCCGTAGACCTCGATGCAAGCCAATGACGGCTCGCATCCATCTAGGAGACAGATCCATGAAGAACAGCATCCTCACCCTGGCCATTGCCGGCTCGATCGCATCGGCACTTGCATCCGTCGCCGTTCCGGCTTCGGCGGCCGATTCCAAGGAAAAATGCTATGGTGTCGCCCTCAAGGGTCAGAACGATTGCGCCGCCGGCAAGCACGATTGCGCCGGCAAGTCGACCATGAGCTACGACAAGATGTCCTTCAAGCTCGTTCCCACGGGCACCTGCACCTCGATGAAGACCCCGAAGGGCCACGGCTCATTGACCCCGGCCTGATCCGAAAACCGGATTGATCGTCAATCATCGCTCGTAAGGAGTTTATCATGACCAAGATGTCCGCACTCGCCCTGGCCGCATCGGTCGCAACGGCGGTGACGCTGGTTGCCAGCGCAACGACAGTATCCGCCGCCGATGCGAAGGAAAAATGCTACGGTGTCGCCCTCAAGGGCCAGAACGATTGCGCCGCCGGCCCCGGCACGACTTGCGCCGGCACGTCGAAAGTCGACTATCAGCGCAACTCGTGGAAGTTGGTTCCCGCCGGAACCTGCGAGACGATCAAGACGCCGAACGGCCATGGTACCCTGGCGCAGGGTCCGGCCCCGGTCTGACCCTGATCTGACTGGGCAGCGCAAACGCGTGGGCGACGCAGTCTTTTACAGGCGTCGCCCGCCTTCCGAACATATATCGCTTCGTAACTTTGCTGGAATTGCCCCAACCCAGAGGCCCACAATGAAACCGTCAGAACTCCCCCGTCGCGCCGGCGTCGGCTTCAAGCCGGAGCATTTTGCCGCGATCAATGGCGCCCCGCAACCGATCGGCTTCTTCGAAGTCCATGCGGAAAACTATATGGGCGCTGGTGGTCCGCCACATGCCCAGCTTGGCAGACTGCGCCAGGATTATGCCTTGTCCATCCACGGCGTCGGCCTCTCCATCGGCTCGATGCAGCCTTTGGACAGCGAACATCTTGCCCGCCTGAAGGTCGTCTGCGATCGCTACGAGCCGGAGAGCTTTTCGGAACATCTTGCCTGGTCGACCCACGACACGACCTTTCTCAACGATCTTCTGCCCCTGCCCTATACCGAGGCGACGTTCTCCCAGGTCTGCACCCATATCGATCAGGTGCAGACACTACTCGGCCGCCAGATGCTGCTCGAGAATCCGGCTACCTACCTGCTCTTCGAAGAGAGCACGATCGAGGAAACGGAATTTCTGGCCGAGGTCGCCAAACGCACGGGCTGCGGCCTGCTACTCGATGTCAACAATGTCTTCGTCGCCGCCACCAATCACCAGATGGACGCACGAGCCTATCTCAAGCGCTTTCCGGTGCAATGGGTGCGCGAGATCCATCTGAGCGGCCATTCGGAGACTATCGACGATGCCGGCGCGCCGCTTTTGATCGACAGCCACGATACGCCGGTGAAAGATCCCGTATGGGCGCTCTATGAAGAGCTCATCGGCCGGATTGGTCCAGTAGCCAGCCTGGTCGAATGGGATAACGACGTGCCGGAATGGCCGGTTCTGAGGGCTGAGGCCAAAGCGGCCGATGTCATCCTGAAGCGTGCCGCAGCACGCAGAGCAGCCTGAGGAGGGATCGATGTCTCTCGCCACGCAAAGCGAATTCGCCGCAGCGCTCGTCGATCCAGCTCTCGCGGTGCCCGATGGATTGACGGCCTGGAATGGCCCACAGCCGGCACGGCGTTTCGGTGTCTATCGCAATAATGTCGCCATCGGCCTGATCGGCGCACTCGCCTCGCGCTTTCCGGCTGCGGAAAGGATCGTCGGCGAGGAATTCTTCGCCGCCATGGCGCATGAGTTCATCCGCCTGCATCCGCCGCGCTCGCCGCTGTTGCTTGCCTATGGCGATGACTTCCCCGATTTCGCCGGGAGTTTCGAACCGGCGCAGGAAATCCCCTATCTCGCCGATGTCATGCGGCTGGAGGCACTTCGGGGTCGAGCCTATCATGCGGCCGACGCTGTACCGCTCGATGCGGCGCTCGTGGCGACCATCGAGCCGGCAGGCCTTGCGGAGCTGGCTTTCGTGCCGCATCCTTCCGCCTCGGTCACACGTTCCGCCTATCCGGCCGTCACCATCTGGGCGATGAACACCGGCGAAATCGAGCTTGCAGATATAAGCGATTGGACGGGCGAGGATGCTCTTGTCATCCGCCCGCAAATGATTGTCGAGGTGCATCGTCTGCCGCCGGGTGGCGCAACTTTTCTGGAAGTGTTGTTTTCGGGCGCCTCCCTTGGTCAGGCCTATGAGACGGCTCTCGCCGAAGCCGCCAATTTCGATCTTTCCGCCAACCTCGCCGGTGCGTTCACGGCAGGCGCTTTTATGGCCATTCGCTGAACGCCAAGAGGAATGAAGATGCAGAACCAGATGATGACGGCCGCTACGGCCGAACGCGAAACCTTGCCCCAAAGGCTCTATAGCGGCCTTAAGCTTCTCGACCGCATTCCGCATGATCTGATTGCTCTGATAGCGCGATTGTCGATCGCCGCCGTCTTCTGGCAATCCGGCCAGACCAAAGTGGATGGCTGGCACGTGACCGACAATGCCGTCTATCTCTTCCAGACGGAATACAAGCTGCCGCTGGTCGATCCCTGGATCGCCGCCCATATCGCCGCCTTCAGCGAGCACTTCTTTCCTTTTCTGCTGGTCATTGGATTGGCGAGCCGCCTCTCGGCACTGGCGCTGCTCGGCATGACCATGGTCATCGAGATCTTCGTCTACCCCGATGCCTGGCCGACGCATGGAACATGGGCAACCTGCTTTCTGGTGATCATCGCGGGCGGGCCGGGACGGATCGCGCTCGACCACCTGATTGCCAGGCGTTTCGGCCGCTCGGCCTGAGATCGGTCAGACGGCAGCGCCAATTGCGAGTGGCGCTCCGTGATACCGGCTAAATGTGCGTTTTATTCCGCGCATGTCGTTGTCGCGAAAACACTGCGCACTTTTGCGCGACATGCTTTAACGCAGGACGGGTTCTCCGTGGAAGCGGCGACGCGATGGCTTTGAGACCCCAAAACCCACCTCCATCATCAGCCGCGGCTTCTGCGTCGGCACGGTGCCCATATGGAAACCGAAGGGATCTTCGACGAAGCCCGAGCCGGCTTTGCCGGTCAGTGTCAGTGCATTCGCCTCGCCATAATAATCGAGTACTTCGTTTGCCGGATGCCCGACCAGCAAGGTCAGTTGATGACGGACCCGGCGGCGCTTGTGACTTCCCTTGACGAAAACATGCGGACCAGTGCCCTCATCCACATCGACAAGATTGAAGAAGAATTTCAGCATCCGCCAGTCGTCGAGATCGAAGTGATATTTGTCGAGCGAGGCGAGGCTTCGGTCGGCTTCGGAAGCCTGGGTCGGGAAGCTCCACCAGATGCGGGTGGTGATCACCTTGGCCTGACCGCCGAGATATTGGCGGGCGACGTCAATGAGCAGCGGATCGCGCTGGACCGCCATGACGGCTTCGCAATCGAGCGAGCGCTCGAAGAAGTGCCCGCTCAGAATCGGCCGCCCGAAGCGAGCCTCCGCTTCCTTATGTTCGCCTGCGACGAATTCGAGCTTCCGGTTGAAATTGCCGAAGCAGGCGGTGTTGGCGGCGAACTCGGCGATTTCACGATGAATATGATCCGGCAGCATCAGGCTCGGATAGATGCCATCGGTCCGCAGCGCGTTGACGACGGCGCTGCGCTCGGTGCCGGCAAACATCGAAGTGCCGGAAACGGGAAGCCTGACGGGCTGCTTGGTGGCCAGCCAATGGATGTGCCGAAACGGCAAGGTTCTGGCCAGCAGGAACATCGGCAGCCAGGCCGGGTTTTCCTTAAGATCGGTCAGGTAGGTGGGTATCCTGACGGCCATTCGCTTGAATCGGCCGCCTTGTCGGGCGATAGACTCCAAGTCTTCTGCCGGGGGATTGTGCATAGCGATCCTTTCCACGCATTTAAAAGATCCGTGACAGCAGGCCCCCAACCCGCTGACGATAATTCATTGAAACCTTAACATTTATTCGCTCTCGCGAATGTCTGCTGCACCGCGGCAAATAGAAGTCGGCCGGCCTTGGTCAAGGGGCTGAAAAATCAAAACCTGATCGAATCGGTAGAAATTTCTGCAGAAACACGCAACGCTTTCGAAACCGGTGACGAATTCGCCCGGAAGGGTTGCTTTTTTGGGGTGGCGGGCGAGACAGGCGCAAGGGATTGCAGGAACGGCGTATCGCGTTTGCCGTTGCTTAGGATAATGACGCTAAAAATTTGATAGGAGCAAATAGCAGAGAAGTGCGGATAGGCGGCTGCGGTCCATATCGGCGACAATTTCCATTGTCTTCTAACAGTCATATTCCTGTTCGCATTATTGGCTAATGAGCGAGAAAACGTCAAAGAAGGCCCCTTAGATGACAGAAACGAAGAGCTTGGAGCCGGCGGAAGGCATCGTCGATTTCGACGCGGGTGAGGGCGAAAGCCCGACCGTGGTGGAAATGGACGATTATACCAAGAGCCTTGCCCAGGCGAAGGCCAAGTCCGTCAAGCTGGTCGACGCCATTACCGGTCAGGTGCTCAAGAAAAAAGATGCGGTGCATGTCGATGACCTCCGCCCGTCGCTCGCGGATTTCATGCGGCTGAAGCACCCGGAGCTTCGCGCGGACGATTATATCAGCCGCAAGGTCATGGACGATTATCGTGCCCAATATATCGCCGAGCTGCTGACGGTCGAGCGCGGCGAGCTTTCCAACCTCGAGGACGAGGTCGTCGAAAGCCTGAAGACGCATGATACGCTGGCCGAGAACATCGAAGAGGACTACGAAGACCACCGCTCGATCGGTGACCGCATGGCGGATGGCGTCGCGTCCTTCGGCGGCAGCTGGACCTTCATCATCTCCTTCTGTCTGTTTCTCGCCGTCTGGATGGGCATCAATCTTGCCATGGGCGAAAAGCAGGCCTTCGACGCCTATCCGTTCATCCTGCTGAACCTCGTTCTGTCGACCATCGCAGCACTGCAGGCGCCGATCATCATGATGAGCCAGCGCCGCCAGGAAGAGAAGGATCGCCTGCGCGCCCTCAACGACTACAAGGTCAATCTGAAGGCCGAACTGGAAATCCGTCACCTGCATGAAAAGGTCGACCATCTCCTCAATCGCCAATGGGAGCGTCTGACCGAAATCCAGCAGATCCAGATCGAGATGATGCTCGAACAGGCAAAGGCCGCCACCCGGGCGATCAAGGCCAACAAGGCGGCGAAGGTAAAGACCAGTGCGCTGAAGAGCCTCTTTACCAAGGTGAAGGACCCTGATCCGGACGATTCCGTCAACTGACATGGCAAGCGGCTGCCATTACCGGCGCGCCCGCATAGATACACCTGCATAGACAGGATTGTTCGCTTGCCCGTTCACTTAGCTCTTGGGTGCCGCTCACGGCGGCTCCCCTTGCCGGTGCGGCGCTCCCTCCTTCTGTCGATCTGCCCGCTGCCGGTTTGCGAAGAGAACCGGCACGCATAGGAGATAGAGCGAAGCGCCGAGTACCCAGACCAGTCCGGGAAAGACATGCCTCGAGGCGAAGTAGATCTCGCTGATCGCCAGAGGCGCGATCATCGAGACGAGGCTCGTCAGGCTGGTAAGCACGCCTTGCAAACGCCCCTGTTCGTCCGGACCCACGCGCTTGGTCATCAAGGACAGCAGCGTCGGCTGGCCGACTCCGCCGAGGCAGAAGAGCGGAAACAGAAAAAGGACGAGAAATCCCCGCGTGACGAAGGCGATGGCCACATAAGCCGCGCCGTCGCAGACAATCGCGACCATCAGCGCGCAGCGTTCGCCCCAGCGCTCACTCAAGGGGCCGGCGACAAAAGCTTGGGCGAGCGCATGGAACAGGCCGAAACCAGCGAGAGACAGGCCGACGGTCGCCGTATCCCAGCCGAACTTGTCCTGACCATAGAGCACCCAGACGGTGCCGCCGACCTCGCCGACAATGGCAAGGAGGATGGACATGAAGAGCAGCGGCACCAGCGCTGGAAACGCACCGATCCAGCGCAGCGACGCCAGCGGATGAAAGGCCGCCGGATCGATCCGCTCGGGCTTCACCGTTCTTGTCTCGGGCAGCACGACAAGCGCAACGACGAAATTCACCATCACCAGAATCGCGGCCGCGACGAAAGGCGCACGTAGCGAAATCGTGCCGAGTACTCCTCCGATGACCGGTCCAAGGATGAAGCCGATGCCGAAACAGGCACTGAGAAGCCCGAAAGCGCGCGTCCGGCGCTCCTCCGGCGTGATGTCGGCAAGGCAGGCACTCGCAACTGCGGCATTGGCCGCGGTCAAGCCGGCGATAGCACGGCCAAGGAACAGCCACCAGAAGCCTGGCGCCCATGCCATGAAGACATAGTCGATCATGCCACCCGCCAACGAAGCGAGCAGCACGGGTCGGCGGCCGTAACGGTCGCTCAGCGTCCCGAGAATGGGAGAGGCCAGGAACTGCAGCGCCGCATAGAGCGACAGAAAGGCGCCATAGCGCCAACCGAGTTCGGGCGAATGCGCCACGCTCCGCAGAAGCTCCGGCAGGATAGGCATCACGAGGCCGGTGCCGGCGGCATCGAGAACGACGACCGCCAAGATAGTCAAAAGCATCTTGTTCATAGCGAAAACTTATCATTGATAAGGAACTTTATCGCCGATAAATTACTTGAGAGGGACTGTCAATCGGAGAGAGGATGAAAATCGATCGAAGCCAGATCGTCGATGCGGCGCTGACCATTCTGAACGAAGTCGGCATCGACGGCCTGTCGACGCGGCTGATCGCCCAGCGCCTCGGCGTGCAGCAGCCGGCGCTCTATTGGCATTTCAAGGGCAAGAAGGCCCTTCTTGCGGCTATGAATGCCGAGATGCTGAGGCGAAATCACACCCGAAACATACCCCTTGCCGGAGAGACCTGGCAGGAATTCCTGCGCACCAATGCCCGCAGTTTTCGCTCGGCCCTGCTGGCTTGGCGCGACGGCGCTCGCGTTCATGCGGGAACCGAGGTCGATGCTCCGCACCTCGATGCAATCGAAGCGCAGCTCGAATGCCTGCATGCCGCCGGTTTTGATCCCGAAAAGGCTCTGGGGCTGCAGATCGCGATCAGTCGCTATGTGGTGGGGTGCGTGCTTGAGGAGCAGGCGGACGAGGCCCCTTCCAGGGATCGGTCGGCAATTGATGCCGCCGCCGAAAGCCATCCGAACCTCGCCAAAGCCTTGTCGGTCTATCGCGCCAAAGGCCATGAAGCCCTGTTCGAAGCCGGCCTTGGGCTGCTGATCAGCGGGGCCGGAACCAGCAAATAGATATAGTTGCGAGGATGGTGCCGACCGGGAAACGCATCATCTCTCGGCCTTGAAGGTGCGGCCAAGATCCGGCCCGGTGCCGAAATAATGCCGAAACACGTAAAACAGCGGGCTCCATCTGCTCGTATCGATGTGATGGGTGCCGGCGACGACGATATCCTTGTGCGCGTGGACACGAAGAACCTTCGCCTCTATGATGGAGAAGCCTTCGGCACGCTCCGAGGGCCAATCCCCGCCGGGAGGATGCGCCGCCACCACCTCCGCCTCGAACTGGATCGGACATTCAGCGATGCGCAGCGGCCGCACGAGATCGGCTGGCCGCGGCGTAAAGCCGCCCACATCGAATTTATCGGCCTCGAAACGATAGCCGATCTTTTTCTTATGCCGGGGAACGGGATCGCGGCCCGTGGTCGGCGCGATCGCCTCGACTTTTGGCCACAGCTCCGGCGACGGAAAATTCAGCACCAGCTGACGCTCGCGCAGGAGATTTTCCCGCCCCTTGCTGCTCGATGTCAGCCCGAGAACGACACGATCGTATAGAGCCCAAACCGAGGACATTGGCGAGATATTCGTCGTGCCATCAGGGTTGAGGCTCGTAATCAGCACGACGGGAGTGCCGACATACAGCACGCTGGGCTTGATTTCGATATGCTCGCGGTCGCTATCGGCCGCGCGGGATTCTGTCTTCGTCAACATTGCAACTCTCCTTTGAGAGTTTCAATGTAACCGACATGGAGTCTGAAATAGTTCGGCCGTGACCGAACTGTTGCCTGACGACGGGCGCGCCAGCCTCATTCCTCAGGCGACGGCGCTACGATCACTGTGTCTTCAGCCATAAGCATCCGCCCATCCTGCGCCCGCAGTTCCAGCCGCCGCACCGGCAGCTTTGTTGCTCTGTCGACCAGCGTCACATGCGGCTCATTGGGCTCGAAAAAGAAGTCCTCGCCCCATTGGCGAAGCGCGACCAGCAGAGGAAACAGGCCCTGCCCTTTCTGCGTCAGCACATATTCATGATAGGGGCTGCCGTCGGAGGCCGGCACGGTATCCATGATGCCGTGCGCGACGAGATTGCGCAGCCGGGCCGAGAGGATGTTCTTGGCAAGCCCGAGGCTCTTCTGAAATTCGCCGAACCGCCGCAGCCCATCGAAGGCATCGCGGATGATCAGCAGCGACCACCAGTCGCCAATCGCATCCAGCGGCCGCGCCACCCCGCACATCGAATCTTTATGGCTCACCCTCTTGGCCATGCCGTGCCTTCGCCTGTTTCAATGTCTGCCGTTAGGACCGCGATCAGATGCCTGATCGTGAGTTCAATATATTGGTTGCAAACTAAAACCGCAAGAGATAATGGAAACATTGTTTCAAATTAAAACCGCACCAGGAGAACGACTGTGATTCCTGCCAATGAAACATTCGCCGATACATTCCCCTTTGCGCCGCATTTCACCAGAGCACCTGGCTTCCTGATGCATTACGTCGACGAAGGCCCGCGTGACGGCGAAATCATCCTCTGCCTGCATGGCGAGCCGACCTGGGGCTATCTGTTTCGCCATCTCATCTCGACACTGAGACGCACGCATCGCATCGTCGTTCCCGACCACATGGGCTTCGGAAAGAGCGAAACACCGGCCGGTCGCAGCTACTGGCTGCAGGACCATATCGCCAATCTGGAGGCCTTCGTGCTCGCGCTCGACCTCACAGACATCACGCTCGTCATGCATGATTTCGGCGGGCCGGTAGGCATGGGCTTTGCCGCCCGCCATCCCCACAGGATTCGCCGCATCATCTCGGCAAACGGACCAACTTCCTTCGGCCAGGCCGATGTTATCGATCGCGCGGCAGCGAACGCTGCCGTATCCCCATGGTTTCAATGGATCCTCAAGGCCGAAGCCGACGGCACGCTGGAGCCGGTGCTCAACAATCTCGGCTATAATATTCTGAGCACGCTCAAGCTCAACGGCTTCGAAAACAACGCCATCATCGACGACACCTGGCTCCATGCCTATGGCATGCCTTTTGCCACCGCGGCCGAGTGCCTTGGCGCGCTCGGCTGGGCAAAGGGCTTTGCGACCGGCGCCCACCAATTCGAGATACCGGATTCGGCGGCCGAGCGCATTATCCGTGGCAAACCGGCTCTTGCCATATGGGGCGAGGCGGACAGGACGCTGCATGCGGAACATTTCCTGCCGCTCTTTTCCGCTCTCTTCCCGTCGGCGCCCATCGAGCGCCTCCCAGGCGTCGGCCACTACTGCTTCGAGGACGCCCCTGAGACCATCTCAAGCTTGATCGCGGATTTCCTGCAGCAAACTTGAACGCCGCCGTTCCTGCTTGCCTGTGAAGCCTTCGAATCAACACGTGAACAGGGCATCTTCGAGGCCTTCCGACGGCTGTTTGCCGAACGCGGACTTCCCGCCGCCATCCGTCCCGCCAACGCCTTTCAGCTTGCGCATTATACTTCATGGCGGACTCAAATGAAAAAAGGCGCCCTGAAGAGCGCCACAAATCGGCTTTGGATGCTACAGCCCACTTAGAGTGGAAAGCGCTCAAATGCCTGGCGTATCGTCGTATCTATGGCTTCTTCAGATGGGGAAGTGCTCTCGGGATCAAACGACAATGGGATGTACAGCGCATTTGGCATTTCGCCTCCCAAAGGATACCGTTGATATCCCATCGGGTTCATCAAGCCTGTTATTTTGCTCGAATCCCCTTCGAGGATAACCACGGGATGATCCCGTTCAATTAGGTTCCTGGCACCCAGCAACGCCTTAAATTCATTTCGTTCAACATCCATTTTGATAAAAGAAACGGGTTTGCGACACGCCTCTTCCAAGCTATCAATATCTGCTTGGAGAACGGTTAGATAGCGCATATCAACGTTTGAGCCAATCCAGTCTCGCGGATCATGGAGTGACGCAGCTTCGTCATGTCCGATAGCAAAATAGAACGTCTCGGCGGAAATCCTATCGCCGACGGCGCAGGACCAAAGCCGCACACTGCTTACTTCCAACAATGCGCTTCAATGCAAAGGGTTCGGCTCAAAAGCATGAACAATTCCATCCGCGCCAACGAGGCGAGATAGGTTTCGTGTATGCCAACCGGCGTTCGCCCCAACATCGAAGACAGAATCTCCCGATTTTACAGCGTTATCCGCTACGATCTTTGTCAATGTTTCATTAATAAAATGACGATGCCTAGGCATAGCTTTTCCTAATAGTTCTTTCGACATGTTTCCCAACAAAAAAATGAATGCCCCGTCAGTCATGTTGATGAGGGATTCACATTTTGCAAGCACGAATTGTACCTTTCATCACTTTAGTAAATCGCGATAATCTGCTCGTTGCCACCATCGTTGAAAAGTTATCCGTCCCTATGGAACATGACATGCCATTAGCATTACCGACAATAAAGCTGCTCACGGCGTCATTTCCAAGGACAACCGGTTGGGTACTCCGGGAGTTGTGCCGGACGCAGGATTGAGCGGCTTATCACCAACATATTAAAGCCTCAGCGAATGCCTATCGATCGCTGAGGCCGCGTCCGCTGCCCAAGCAACTCGCGATCTGAGGGAGATCCTAAGTAAAACACAGTCCGACAACGCAGACGCCGAGACGCTTGATTCACTGAGCGAAATATCCGAAACCGACGAATAGCATGATATTCCCAACGCATAGAACGAGTGATAGACCAAACTCAAGTTTCTAAGCGCAGCAATGAAACATCCAGACGAGATCCGAATGGTGAAAAAGCTCATCCGCAGCATGAAGGAATTTCAGCGATACATACGCGAAATCCTTGCTCGTCTATTGCTAGCTAGGACCATAGCATGGGGCGGAATAAACTACATTTTGCTGAGTAAACCCAGATATCAATTTCCGCTTCAAGAACTTCGATGAGAGAAAATCCAAAAGATAACAAGCGTTTGTCGTTACTGGACGCATTAAAGCAGAAGAAAAACGTCATGGGCGCTGTGATCCTCCGCGATATGCGGACAAGGTTCTTCAACCACGGCATTGGCTTTCTAGTTCAGTCGCTATGGCCGCTTGTACACATGCTGATCATTATTCTTCTTAACACTATTTCTGGGCGCTCTGCCCCATATGGCGAAAGCCCACTCATCTTTTTTGGCGCTGGAATCATTCCGACATTAACATTCATATATATTTCGAGATTTATGAGTATGTCTGTAGTCCTCAATAAGAATATGCTGTCCTTTCCAATTGTAAAGGTGACGGATATTCTTTTCGGAAGAGCTTTCCTTGAGATAGTTGCGGGAATTTTTACCATATTTTTGATGTGGATTATTTTTATCTCACTGGGGCTGACGCCATATCCCGTCGATCCTGCACAAGCAGTTCTCGCTTATTTGGCGACAATCCTATTAGCCCTAGGTGTCGGGACAATCGCTGGCGTTGTCACCTCATTCGCTCCAATGTTCGCGACGGCCTATGCTCTCTCGGGTATTGTACTCTACTTAGCCTCAGGGAGCCTTTTCGTTACACCAAACCTCCCGGATCAGATAGCTATTCCCTTGTCATACAACCCAGTTGCGCAGTGCGTCGAATGGATGCGAACCGCCTATTTTGAAAATTATAGCGATCGGTTGCTTGATAAAGGATATCTCCTCGCCTTTGGACTTCTCTCACTATTCGTCGGCCTACTGGCCGAACGATTGTCACGCCGAATTTTGATGGACGAGATCTGAACACGTCGTCAAAGTCGTCGTCCGACGCAACAAGAGCGGTCGCTATGCACCGAATATCGCACTGCATGATAAGCTTTCAGCGGATGAGGATCATGCAACGATCAAGGAACTACGGGACTGGATACTGAAAGGCCCGGGCGGAGTGCTTCATTCCAATCACAATGGTGCAGCCTATGAGCGGCACTGTGTTGACTCTTTGGCAAGCAGCTTACAGTATATAAAATAGAAAGCTCAACTACTTAAAATATCCATCCCAACTGCTTTTGCTCAAAGGACAACTTTTCGTGAATGCAATGACCCTCGTATCTTCATTGAGAGAGCAAGACAGTTCGGTGAAACATACCGCTCCTTCAAAGCCTTCAGTAATTACCATGGGCGGCTGCAATCTTTTGGAAGTATTGAGCCCTCTGGGGGATTTTGTAGACAGCACTCACTTTTGGCGTGCAACAATACCGGTAATTGCATCAACTGCCATCGCAATCGACGACGTATTCGAGGACGAAAAGATGTCGAGGTTTCTCGATCGTGAGTCCAAGAAAGTCGTCTTCAATCGCGCGAAAGAAGCTGCAGACAGCATAATTGTGATGGAGGCGGCGGCTGATTTCTCCCATAATTTCCTACAGATTCAGGATACCATACTTCCGGATATAAGAGACGATGTATTCGGAGAGGGCTGGGGGAAAATATCCTATGGAGAAAACTCAATTCTCTCATCCGCGAAGGTTATTTCTCCAGACACAGATTACTATTGGGACTTATGGAAATATTACTTTCATAAGCTATTTAAAGAGCTCCTAGAGGATCGGCTTGAGCGCGGCATCCAGGTTTTCTTTCTTTCTAGGCGCTTGTGCTTGAGCGAATTGAAGGACGGCCAATTCGTCCCTCTCAAACACATTCGTGACGTGGAGAGACGGAATCGCATCCTGGATGATGTTGAGAAATTTGTTGCTCAATATAAGGGCATCATTCTAATCAAGCCGTCGCCAGACCTTCTATACACTTCTGAACACGCGCCATGGGGTGGACCTTGGGAATTCCATCCGGAGGCGGGTTATTATGCTGATCTGCGCTCGAAGCTTCTAAATGCAATATTTCCAGGTCAAGCAAAAGGAGAGCGATACCTTTGCAACTGGATCGCGGAAGCAGACAAAATTCGCAACGGCTCGCGATCTTCATACGCTTTGTTAGAAAACAGGCTCGCAAACCTAGAAGGTGAGACACGCGCCCTCAAGGAAGAGCAAGCGAGTTTCGAGCAGAAAACAGATTCTTGGGCTCAAGAACGGCAACATCTTAAAGAGGAGCTTGCCGAGAAGCTCGATGCAATTAAGTCAATGGAAGATTTGCATGAACAATTCCGTGCGGACCTTTCAAATCTTAACACCGAAAATACCAGGCTTAGCGCAGCCCTCGGGTTCGTCGCCGGGCGATATTCAAATCAAAAATTAAGCATCTTTGATAAGCTGATGCGCGGCATTGCCCTCTACTTTGACGCCAAGCAACTTCGCAAAATGGGATTTAGCAGCCAAGAGTATCTTGAGGCCAACCCCGATGTTCACGCCGCAGCAATGAACCCAGAGTCACATTTTCTGCGTTACGGAATCCGCGAAGGGAGGAAAATCACGAAAACGATGAGCATCGTTCTTTTTAGTATAATGATGTGTGATTTTCTTCCATCAAGTTCATCTTCTACGGCTACATGGGACGATTCACCGAGTAGAGCAGAAACGAGAAACTCCTGATAATAATGAGTCGCGGTAAGCGCAGCTAGCTATGAGTTGAGCAGATCGCCAGTCAATTTCAAATGCGATGCTATGTCGCCTTCTATACGCGACACTTGCCAGACGCCGTTACCTTGATCTTCAAAGCCGAGCGCCGGTAATAGCGTGCGAGCCGGTACATTTTCCTTGGTTTCATTGAAAAGTGCGACATAAATTGGTCCACTCATCCTAGACATAAGGATCCGCAGCACTGAAGCTTCAATGTCGAGCCCAAGTATGCGGCAACTCATCGCGAACTGGACTATCTCATTTTGCTTGATCAAGGCAACACCGACCAAGCCATAGCTAGTAAATTTATCTGATACCGCAAAGCTCACGATTTCTCCGCCCTCCTGAAGGTGAACTGAGATTTCCTCGAAAGACCAGCGGCGCCCTGTTGTGTTGAATTGGTTTGTCTTGTTCAATAATTCAAACGCACGGCCAAATCGTTGATCATCAGTCGATCGAATCGACGCAAGATCTACGACGCAATTTAGCGATTGCAGAAACTCCTCACGAGTAAGCGCCTTTCGCGATTTTTCACGCTCCTGTTGGCTTCTCATCATTGCATCGCGATTGATCGTCTCTGCAGTTAGCCTGGCGATCTGTGTGGAGGGAGAATTCTGCAAAATCCGCCGCGTGTTGAATGGCTGGGCTGCCAAGACGCGAATATCCGGGTACATACTCTTTACAGCATCGCGCTCGACGGGATTGTCATCCACAAAGACAACGCTCTTTGCCGTTAGGCTGGCAGAGCTAATAATTCGTCCGATGGCTTCAGTTTTTGGCGTCCAACCGATCTCCACAAACGTAAAATGCTCTAGTTTCATGAATCCCAATGGAACCGCCAAGTCCCATCTCTCTTTGACGAGATCGAGGCTGTTTTTAGAGCATATTGCCGTCAGGATTCCCCTTGCTCGCAGATGGTGAACGACCTCGTGCATGCCGAACGGCCAACCCACGGTCATTGGCTGCTGTTCGAAGGTATAGTGCTCGCCAATGATGCCCCGCCACATAGTGTCATCCAGGTCAAAAATGACCAACTTGACCTGATCAATTTGGCGCGCAATGCGATAATACGCTTCTATCCCACGCCAGATAGCACCGAAAAATTGATCTAAATGTGAGGGTGATATCGTTTCGATATGCGGGACTTCTTCTAGTCGACCGATCTCATTTGAGTTCCAATCTGGGAACCAAAATGCGTTGTGGGTCGAAAAGAATATGAAATCATTCAAGAAATAACGCTTACCCATTGTGGCGGCGATATTTTCGACATCAAGCAGATACGCATTTTTTGTTTCACGAACAAGCATCACCAGCTGTTCGTTCAAATACCGCACCAAGCCGCGCAGGTCTCGGTGTGTCCCGACACCATCTAACCCAGCAACAAAGTCACCTTGAGGTACGATAAAGTTAGTGACGATAGTGAGTAGCCCATGCTCGCGATTATATTTCATCGCGCCCTCGAGCATCAATCGTAGTAGCTCAGCGGCATCACTAGCTATCGTCTCGAAATTCTCTGTAAAATACTTAAAATCTATTACTTTATCGCCCACAACGTGTCTAAGAGGTAATTGGATCACCTGCACGTCCACGTCCGACACGTCGTGATTGGGTAACTCGGAAACATAATTGTAAAGCAAATGGTCGAAGCGCTTTTCCGGATACTTTCTTCGTAAATCTTTGACGTAATCTTCAGAGGCGCACGATCCTATAAACAGCGTCCTTCTAATATCTACATCAGTGACGTCTAAATCTCTCGGGAAAAGGTATTCATCAATCGATAACATTAGAGTTCTAGCTCGTAAAAGGAGTTCGCCGCTTAGCCTCAAAGGTATAGGTGAGCCATCTTCAGCGAGTCAATGTCTGCATCTGCTCTCGGTTAAGTGGGCACTACCCTGAGATGCTACGATTGCGCCTTGCGGCGGCCGACCACTGAACTCTCCTCTTCGATCATTCGGTCATGCTTGAACATCCTGCGATTGAGAAGAAATCGTAAAAACTGCGTCCGAGACAGATTGACGAGAAATAAAAAGTAGGCTTCAAGCATAAGGTAAACGCGGCACTTTAGCCCTGAAAACACGACATTTGTGATGCCTGATCGGTGCGAGCTCAATTGCCGGGTGTACGCCCGCAAAAGCTGCAATTGAACGGAATACGAGAAAATGAATAGAAGAAGACTTGCAGAAAAGCTGCTTGAAGTTGAAGTAGCAAACAAAAGAGCAATGGCGCTAACACAACGCCTAGCGGAACTAGAGATTGAAATTCGCAATGCAAACCAAATGCTTGCGAACTTGCAAATTCCAGCTAAGAGACGCGATAGTAAGTCTGCCTGACTAAAAATTGTATAGTAGCTGAACATCAATTTTTTCTGGATATTTGCAGATGGACTTGACCGATATTTCCTACGAACAAGCGCTAGTAGATCTCACAATTGCGAACAATCGAGTGGTGGAGCTCTCTCGGAAGATTAACGATGCTTCTGCCGAGCTCGCCAAACTCCATGCGCAACTAGCGAAAGCTGCCAGTAATACTCCAGAACCCAATAAGACTCACACTGAGGCCCCTCGCCTAGTGACCACTGGCAATCAGTCGGCAGCAAAAGCACCATTAGTCTTGCCAGGCTTGTTCAGGACAAAGAGCTCCAAGCCGAAGATGATCACGCACATTGACGAAATTGCCGGCTCACCTCCAAGTCCGACCGGTAGAAACACCATTACGATGGGTCAATATCGAAACCTCTCGATTTCCGGATGGGCTATACCGACGGGCAAGCGGGCGCCATTTGATTTTATCGAAGTCAAAATCTCGGGCAAAAGTTCCAGCATCAAGAAGAAGGTGGAGCTCATCGAAAGACCCGATGTCGCAACCCACTTCAGTAATCCAACTTTGGCCAATTCGGGTTTTCGAGCATCATTCTCCATATCTGAATTGCAGACGGGCCTGTATGTCCTGGAAATTGAGGGCGGAAGATCCGGGAGCCCATCCGAAAGCGTAGTCGTAGGGGAAGTTGAAGTGCGTTAGCCATCCTGCGTCGGCCGGTCATGTTAGGGAGAAATCAATTGAAAGCTAATTTATGAAGAAGACCACGATACTTACCGGAGGGGCTGGATTTATAGGCAGCCGGGTTGCTGCTGGACTTGCAAACAGCGGCGACCAAATTGTCGTCATCGACAACATGCATCCGCAGATCCACAAAACCGCGGATCGTCCCGAGCACCTCCCTAATAATGTTGAACTTATAGTTGCCGATGTTACGGATGCAGACGTTTGGGATCGCCTTCTTGTAGACCGTACTCTCTCGACTGTGGTTCATCTCGCAGCGGAAACCGGCACTGGGCAGTCGCTGACAGAATCTAACCGTCACGCAATGGTCAATGTCGTCGGCACTACTCAAATGCTTGATGCGTTTGGTCGTAACGATCGGATACCCGAACATATCATCTTGACCTCTAGCAGAGCCGTATATGGTGAGGGCGCCTGGAAGTCAGCTTCCGGTGAAGTGTTTTATCCGGGGTTACGCGATCACGCGGTACTCGAAGCCGGCGAATGGGATATCTGTGACGCCAACGGTGTTCCGGCGAAGCCAGTTGCGCATCGCGCTCTAAACATTTTCCCTAAACCAGCAAGTATCTATGGGGCCACCAAATTAGCACAGGAGCAAATTATATCCTGTTGGGCCTCAGCGATGGGTATCCCTGCGACGATCTTCCGCTTTCAGAATGTCTACGGTCCTGGCCAATCACCCTTCAATCCCTACACCGGGATAATCACCCTATTTCATCGAATCGCGAGTGCTGGCGGAACGATCGAGGTTTACGAAGACGGGCAGGTTGGTCGAGACTTTGTATATATTGATGATGTTGTCGAAGCTTGTTTGGCTGCTGTGCGGCGAAAGCCCAATGCGACGCGTTGTCTGGATGTGGGAACCGGCGTTGCGACAACCATCGCTCAAGCGTCGCAAATTATATCTGAATTATATTCTGCGCCATCACCTCGCATTACCGGAAAATTTCGCGACGGCGACATTCGTTGGGCGATTGCTGACACTGATGATCTGCAAGCTGCGCTCGGAGTTCGCTGCACGACGGACTTCGCACTTGGTGCTCGTCGAGTGGGCGAGTGGCTCAAGGCTGAGAAAATCATTTAAGTGGCGCGATGAGTAAGACTGAGCAAGTTTCACAAAACAATCAATCTGTTATGTCAATGGACAATGCACAAAAAATTGTTGCAGTCGTTTGGATTGATCGAAATCCTGCCGCCTGGAACGAGACAATCAGTTCTCTTCTTAAAGTTGAGGGCATAAGCGCCGTGTATGTCGGTACGGCCCACCAGAGCTTTTTGAGGGAAATCAAAATAAAAGCGCCGCAGATCGAACTTTTCTCGGAGCTTTCGCTCGTAGAGATCGCGAGGCTCGGATTTTCCCACAAAGCTGATCAGTGCTTTTTTGTCAGCTCTCCAATGGTAGCGCCGACGAGCACGTTTCAATTCTCCGGCCCCCGGATGGCCCAAGATCCGAGAATCGCGACGATTTCATTTTTATCGAATTCGGCAGGATATCTTAGCTTTCCGCACCGCAATACCGGCACCCCATTCGGGGTCGACGGCCACAATGAAGAAACGCTAACAAAGTTACTTCGCGAGCGTAAATCCAAACACCATGGCCTTGTACCGTTGCCTATCGCTGATGGGCCCGGAGTTTTGGTGAGCCGAAGTGCTTGGGAAGTGGCCGGCGAAATCGATGATAAGGAAACAGGCAATCTTTCGTTTGCCTTGGCGGAATTTTCTTTGCGGGCTAACCGGAGAGGCTTCAATAGTTTCCTAGACCCCAGTACATTCATAACCAAACCGCTGGAATTTGGAGAAATGTTCTCAAGTGTGCTTGAGAACCCGGAAGCAAGGCACGCACTTCATCTATTACATCCCTCTTTCCCAGGGCGGCACGATGATGAACGGAACAGCGCGAATTCCGTTTTAGCGCAGGCGTTAGACGGAGCGCGAGCAAAAGCTACAGGCTTGCGAGTTTTGATCGACGGCTCTGCGCTGGGTCCAAAAGAAATGGGGACTCAACAGTTGATTCTTCAGCTGGCGACATCCCTGTCGAAACATCCAGATATTCAACTGGTTGCTCTGGGTGTGCCAGACCCCCTAAATCTGCCTAAGTATGCCGAAGAGCTTCGGCATACGAATAAAGTCCAGCTTTTGCCCGTTTCTAATCTCAATTTTGAGGGGGCGCCGCAAGTGGATATTGTTCATCGGCCGTTTCAGCCTACGGGCGAGATTCCTTGGGGCCGGTGGAGAAGCCTTAGCAAGCGAACGGTTATCACTATCCAGGACGTCATCGCATACAGGAATGGAGCCTATTTCAAAAACTGGGATGAGTGGGATGCATATCGTAAAAACTTTAAGCTTCAGATCGCCAATACAGACTCTGTGTTTTGCATCAGCCGAGATGTTGTAAAGGCCGTCAAAGAAGAGAGGCTTCCTGTCAATGAGCAGAACCTTTTTGTTGTTGAGAACGGCTCTGACGCCAGATCTAACGATCAACCAAAGCGTATTCCAGATGCAATATTAAATCGCGTCTGGAGCGCGCGCTCATTTGTTGTAGTGCTCGGAGCGACCTACGCTCACAAGAACCGAGATCTTGCGCTACGAGTATGGGCTCGCTTGCGCGCACGGGGCTTCGATCATGCCATGGTGCTTGTTGGCGCCTCAGTGCCATATGGATCGAGCCGGAATGAAGAAGCGATCGCTTGCCCCGCTCACCTTCAAAGCGACGTGCTTTCATTGCCTGAAGTGGGAGCAGAGGAAAGAAATTGGCTACTTCAAAATGCCAGCTTAGTCTTATACCTCACCGCAGCTGAGGGCTTTGGCCTCGTTCCTTTCGAGGCTGCCTGTCTTGGCGTGCCGACTCTCCATGTATCGTTTGGGCCCCTGCGAGAATTGATTGACGATTCTGAGCTTCCATCAAGCTATGACCTCGATGAACTCTATAGTCGTGCTGAGTTGCTGCTATCAGATCCTATGGCCAGTAACCGATCTGTTCAAAATGTGATGAAAACGCTCGGTAAGCTTACGTGGAAGCGTACTGCTGAGAAGACCGTGGACAGCTACTTCGAAACACTTAGCTTGCCCGCAAAGATTTCAGACTATTAAAACGAGAGAAGCACGGCATAATGAAACCGCGTGTGTTGCATGTCATAACTGTTTACAATGGCCGAGCGTTTGTCCCGCGCGCCATTAAGAGCGCAGTGGAAATGGACCAATCTACTGCGACAATTGACGTATTGGTTTTGGACGACGCGAGCCCGGAGCCGGGTTGGAGCGAAGAGCTTGAGACGTTGTGCAAAGCTTTGGGCGCAAACTATTATCTTACCCCTAGAAACCTCGGAATTCCCAGAAACGTCTCACTCGGCCTTCTGACGGCAATCGAGAAAAATTATGACTATGTAACGATTAACAACTCAGATGTGATCTTTCCAAAGAATCTGATCGCTACTCTGGTCGAATGTTGCAAACAAAAAAACGTTGGTTCGGTAACAGCTTGGTCGAACAACGTTTCGATTTACAGCATTCCGAATTCCGACCCCGATCTCTTTGTTTCGTCGCAAGAGACAGTTGATTTTCTATCGGATAGTTTGGCGAAGAAGTTTTCCTCGACAGTGATGGATATCCCGGCGGGCATATCTTTTTGCATTATGATGCCGGTTAGCGTTGTCAAGGACGTCGGCGTGATGGATCCAATATTCGGTCGCGGTTATTGCGAAGAGACGGATTGGAGCTTACGCAGCCTGAAGATGGGCTATCGGGTTTGCCTCGCGCCAGGAACCTTTGTGTATCACATGGGGCGCGGTAGCAATCTTGCCGCAGGGTTAGTGAGTGGTGCGCATTCAACTGTTCCAGAAAATGAAATTATAATTGACATGCGGTATCCGGAATTCCGGCGTCAAGTTTCTGACTTTCAGTCCAGTGGCGAAATGGAATTGCTAAAATCTAATGCGATAGAGTATCTACTGGATGAAGCTGCTAGACGTTTCGGATACGCGATTGTTCCGGAGTGGGTTCGCCCCTCCTCCGATATTAAATTGCCACCGGTGAAAATCGAGGTTGCGACCAGTTCTGGGTCCCCAACATTGAAGTTTTCGTATGCGGGCTTCGTTCAAGTTTCGTCACTAGAGAATAACGATGCGGTTTCAAGAGCCGTAGAGCGCTTCGGCGTTCGATCATTAGTATATGATGGCTATGGTGCCATATCATCAAAGGGTATCGCATTGAAGCTATCCAATGGGCGTGGCGTGAAGTACCCCTACCCTTCAGATATCTGGTGAGCTTGAAAATCATCAGAATCGTATCGATGAGCTTCGCTAGCACCAGTATTCTGGTATCGCATGGGTTAGGAACCAATGCTGGTTCAGGCACTCTGCCCGCAAGCGGCAGTTGAACGCCTCAATGAGCGCGTTATCGGTAAGCGCGATTTTCGCAGCACGTTGACGCCAACCCGTTGATTGGTATCGGATCAACGTTTGGAACCTATTGTGTCAGGCGGCTTCGGTTCTAGCGAAGCTGAACGGCAGCAGGTCGACGATGTCGGCCCTCTCGTCCCGCTGCGGCAACTCAGTGAGCACGTAGCGCAGCCAGGCAAGCGGGTCTACGCCACAGGCGCGGCAAGTGAGCATCAGACTGTAGATCACTGCGCTGGCCTTGGCTCCGTCGGCGGTATCGCTGAACAGCCACGATTTCCTACCGGTGGCAAAAACTCTGATTTCGCGTTCCAGAATGTTGTTATCGATCGGCATCCTGCCGTCGCTGGTATATCGTGTCAGGTAATCCCATTGGTTCAGGGTGTAGGAGACGGCGTCGCCGAGCTTGGTATCCGGCACGACCTTCGGCGCGATGGCGTCGATGCTCTTAGCCGACAGGTGCATGCTTGCATGCACCGTAAGGCCACGCCTTTAGGGCGTTCAGGACAGGCAAGCTGTGCTGTTGGCGGAAACGGCGAATGCAATCAGCCGTCGTCTCACCGACATCCGGGGTTTTGTCTCTTGCCTGCTTTTCGATCCGGTATAGCTGCTCGAAGAACCGGAGTGCCTGTTCCGGCGGTCCGCCTCCATTCTTCCGGGTTTTGAGAGCCTCGACGAAGCGCCGTCGTGAATGAGCCATGCATCCGACATGGGTTGCGCCATACAATGTGCGCCACGCGGTGTAGCCATCGCTCACCAATATGCCGCGGTAGTCACCAAGGAAGGTCTGGGGGTGGATCTGGCCTCGGCCGGGCTGATAATCGAGCAGTACAATTGGCTGGTCACTATCCTCGCCACTGCGATAAGCCCATACGTGGACGGCCCCCTGCTCGCAAGATATTTTAGATGGATTTGACCGCATCGCTTGCGTCCATACGTCCGGCCTGTTGTGCGCTCGCACATGAACGCTGGCCAAGATGGCTTCCGCAACGTGAGTTCCAAACACATAAGCGACCTTGTAGGAGGCCATGGGCTTACACGGAGTATCTCGCGCCGTGGATCGATCGATCACACCATCTGCACCTATCTTGCAAGTTCCGGCATCAGCAACTCAACACAGATCCCAGTTTTAAACTCTTCGATGCTGGCCGACCTTCATGCGACGCCTGCCATGACTATAGATGCCGATTTTGCATTGTATGTTTCGCTCGAGACCAGGACCTTCCAGGCGATTCGCGCCATCTTGTTGGCGAGTGCGATGGCTGCCAGCTTCGGCGGCTTGCGCTTGAGCAGTTCGGTCAGCCAGACGGACGCCTTACCGGTTCGCCGTGCGTGCTGAATGACCGAAGTTGCCCCGACCACCAGCGCCGCTCGCAATGCCTCATCACCCGCTCGCGTAATACAGCCGAGGCGCAGCTTGCCGCCGGTCGAGTGATCTTTCGGCGTCAACCCGATCCAGGCTGCGAACTGACGGCCGGATTGGAATAGCTCCGGTGCCGGGGTCTTCATGATCAGGAGTGCCGCGCCGATCGGGCCAATGCCGGGAATGGTTTTGAGACGTTTGCTGCGTTCGTCGTTGCGCTCCCATGCCTCGAGCTTCGCATCCACGTCGGCAATCTTCTCTTCCAACCGGGCGTATTCGTCCGCCTGGCTGGCAAACAATTCCCGTGCAAGCTCCGGTACGGTCTCGTCAGCCTGTATCCTTTCAAGCAGCAAAGGAAGATGGGCCAGCCCTTTGGCGGCAGCAATGCCGAATTCAGTGGCATACCCACGGATGGCGTTCGCGAGTTGGGTGCGGTTGCGGATCAAACGATCCCGGACGCCAACCAGCATGAGTGCGGCTTGCTCATCGACCGACTTGACTGGCACAAACCGCATCGTCGGCCGGCTCATCGCCTCGCACAAGGCCTCGGCGTCGGCGGCGTCGTTCTTGCTTCTTTTGACGTACGGCTTGACCAGTTGCGGTGCAATCAACCTCACCTCATGCCCGAGCGAGGTCAACAGCCGAGCCCAGTGATGGGAGCCACCACAGGCTTCGATGGCGATCACGGTCGGCGAACAGGTCGTGAAGAAGTCGATCATCTCTCTGCGGCGCATTTTCTTGCGCAAGACCGGTCGCTCGGCGGCGTTCACGCCATGCAGTTGAAAGACGTGCTTTGACGTATCGATGCCGATACGGATAATCTTGTCCACGGACGGCTCCCTTTGTTTGAGATCTTAACGACTCACTCTGGCACGTTTCGATGCCGTTCGGGGGCCGTCCACCCCAACACATATACGATGTGCTGGTGGCCTCCTTGTCCTTTTCCTTCAGGACCTGGACTGTGGTCTCATCGCCGTGAATGAGAGGCTGCGATCGCAGCCGCAGTTTCAGAGCGTCATAGATGCGATGCAGATGCTTCTCGCTTGAACCGATGACCCAGTGAGCGAGAGCGCCGCGGCTGATTGGCACGCCGGCCCGCTCGAATGTCTGCGCTACGCGGTAGAGCGATGTGCCATCGACGTATTTGTGGACGAGCGCGAAGGCTAGCGTCGAAGCGGTAGCGATGCTGCCCGGCAGGGGCTGCGTCGGCATCGGTGCGATCACGACGGGTGTGTTGATGCCGGTGCGGTCGCAATGGCGGCAGGCATATTTGAACCGGACGTTCTGCAGGACCTTTGCCTTGACTTCGATATGAAGCTGCTCGGTAACGGCCTCGCCCATGCGATGCATTTGACTATCGCAGCACGGGCAAGTCTTCTGATCGTCGGGAAGGTCATATTCGACACGCTCACGCGGCAGGCCTTCTGGCAGAGGTTTGCGGCCGCGCTTTTTTCCCACGGCGCTCGCGACTGCCGGCAGGCCCGTGTCCGGGAGATCGACAACGTCATCACCGTCGCCGCTGTCATCTTCGTCGGCAGCCTCTTCGGCTTCGTTGAAGAGGCGATCAACGTGCTTTTCGCTGCGGGGTGCAAAGCGATGCAGCTTTGCAAGCGCCAGCTCCTCCTCAAGCTTGACGACACGTTGCGAGAGCGCTTCCTTCTCGGCTTTAAGCGCAGCGATTTCGGCAGCATTGGCTGCCAATTGCGCCATCAGTTCTGCAATGCTCGGTTCGCCGGTGCGAGTCATCAGATTCTTGAATCTGAACCGCACCTGCGCGTCAATCGCTATTCGCCATCCTCAGCCGGCGACCTGATACTGCCGCACCGGATGGCGGATCATCGCATCGATATCGATGCCGTCGAGAATCCAGTGGAGCTGTTCTGTCGTCAGCACAACGACCGGCACCTCGCGGCGGGGCCATCTGAACTTGTCCTCGGTCAACCGCTTCAGGATCAGCACAAAGCCGGACCGGTCGAAGAACAAAAGCTTCACCCGGTCACGACGGCGATTGCAAAAGGCAAAAACCGCAGGAGCAAAGGGATCCAGCGCCATCGTCTCCTGGACCAGGACAGCAAGGCTGTTGATGCCGGCCCGAAAGTCGATCGGCTCGCGATGCAGATAAACCTTGAGATCAGCGCCAAGTCTGAACATGACCCAGCGCTCCGATGATTGCCGTCAATGCATCTACGTCACCGCATTCCAACGTCAGCTTCACGCCGTTCGGCAGTGACGCGCTCACCTCCGCTGGAGAGGGCCGCGGCCGGTTCCTCTCTGCTTTCCCAGGCAGCTCTTCACCAAACTCAAACTCGTCGCTGGCCGCGGTGATTTGCACCGGAATAAAAGACGATGTCGAAGACGGCGGCAACGCAAGCGACTGGTTGTGCTTCCGTATCCATTTCCAAACGAGGTTCGCGTTGACCCCGTGTTCGCGCGCGAGTTTCGATACCGATGCGCCAGGTTCAAGGCAGGCCGCAATAAGGCGGTCTTTCGAACTTTGATTGAAACGGCGTCTCCCATTCCGACCGACCAGCCGCACGGCAAGTTTTTGACCTTCTTCCATCACTTGGTGTCCACCTATTTTGGTGGACACCTCATGCCAAAGCTCAATCAATTGCAGAAGGTGCGGGGAAAATCGCGCTTACCGTTATCGGGCGGCCAAGCAAGCATACGGTGAAGGCCGCGGGTCACGCCGCTTGAGCGTGGATGGTCGGCGGTTCCGTTGTTTGCACGACATCTTCACCTCGATAACTGTGATGCGGATCAAGTACCGGCGCGTAGCGCGAGAAGGTGTCGACCACCGTCAGTACCCGCAGTTTTTTCGTGAGCGTCCGGCCAATGCATTTTTTGCGTCTACGAGGCGCGGTTTAGGACTTGCGGCTTAGCTCATGTGCCATGACGCGCTCGTATCCCTTACATTACGGCTCGTGAGGCAGAAATATAGCTTGCATATTAATACGGCGTTACCCCTTGTCTCTCCGTCTGATAGGCTCATTTGGATAAAGAGATTTTGACGGGTCGCGATAGCGTTGCTTCCGAGTGCCTTCGCACGCTCGACTGGGTCAAAGGCTTTGCGATCGGCGCCCATCAATTCGAAATATCCGATCCGACCGCCGAGCGCATCGTCAATAGCACGTTGGCGCTCCCCATTTGAGGCGAGGCGGACAGGACGCTGCGTGCGGAGCATTTCCTGCCGCTCTTTTCCGCCCTCTTCCCGCCGGCGCCCATCGAGCGCCTCCTAGGCGTCGGCCATTATTGCTTCGAAGATGCCCCAGAAACCACCTCGAGCCTGATTGCGGACTTCCTGCGGCGGAGTTGGGCGGCACGATCTCAAAAGCCGAAACTAAAGAGCGGAGGGCCATCCGCTCCGGCAGCCGGCAATGCCGTATCGGCACAGCCTCTTTCATCATGGCGGATCTCGCCCCACCACAAGCCGGCCGATCGGAACTTGGCAGCGGCCGATTGACATTCGGTATCGTTGTGACACCGTTCCGCGTGATTGCCGACCCACCGTACCGAGGCAAAATGACAAAGCGATCGCAAGCCGTTATCACCACAGCCGACGAACGCCCGCGCGACGGATGGAACGATCCCGTCCACGGCTCCATCTCCTGGCACACACTGCTCAGCAGCGACATTACCCCTACCGACAGCATGAGCGCCGGCATCGCCGACCTTGCGCCCGGCGGCGAGCTCAAGCCGCATCGCCACGACCCATCGGAAATCTACTTCATCTTCGAGGGAACCGGCATCGTCCAAATCGACGGCCAGGAAATCACGGTCAGGGCGGGCACCACGGTCTTTATCCCCGGCAACGCCGAACACGGCATCCGCAACGAATCGTCAGCCAACCTGAAATTTTTCTACGTGTTTCCGACGGGATCGTTTGCTGATGTGGTCTATCGATTTCCGGAGGGTTGAGGCGTTTTGTGCTATTGCAGCTGCTTGTTCAGCTCGCTTGAAAGCGACCGATAGCGAAAGCGAAAATGGCGGAGAGGGTGGGATTTGAACCCACGATACCCTTGCAGGTATGCCGCATTTCGAGTGCGGTGCATTCGACCACTCTGCCACCTCTCCGGTTATGCTGGTCGGCGCGTTTCTCAGCGCGGGGGCTACATAGCGACAGAAGAGGGGGATGGCAAGGGTGAATATGAAAGCTTTATGATCCTTTTGCCTTGACAGATCAGAGGCGCTTATATATCCCGTGCGACGCAATAGGTGTGGATAAGTCCGCCCCTTGCCCGCCCTGCTTCGTGCAGGGTTTCACCGGCAGAACTTTTTGAAGGCTCAAGCCTTTGGAATCCCTGCTAAGTTTCGACTGATAAAAAGACGGCCGCTCGTCCTTGAGGCGAGAGAGCCGGAACGAACATGAAAGGATAAAAAATGTTCGCAGTCATCAAGACCGGCGGTAAGCAGTACCGTGTGGCAGCCAACGACGTGCTGACCATCGAGAAGCTCGAAGTCACCGCCGGCGACACCGTAGAATTCACCGAAGTCCTCGTTATCGGCGAAGGCGCCGACGCTGCGATTGGTGCTCCCTTCGTCAAGGGCGCTTCCGTCAAGGCCGAAGTGGTCGAGCACAACCGCGGCAAGAAGGTCATCGCCTTCAAGAAGCGCCGTCGTCAGAACTCGAAGCGTTCGCGCGGCCATCGCCAGCATCACACGGTTGTCCGCATCACGGACATCGTGGCTGCTAAGTAAGTAACGGGATCAAGGTTTAAAGGAGAACTCCAATGGCACACAAAAAAGCTGGCGGTTCCTCGCGCAACGGTCGCGATTCCGAATCCAAGCGCCTTGGCGTGAAGAAGTTCGGCGGCGAAGCCGTCATCGCAGGCAACATTATCGTGCGTCAGCGCGGCACGCAGTGGCACCCGGGTTCCAACGTTGGCCTCGGCAAGGATCACACGATTTTTGCGCTTACGGCGGGCAACGTGAACTACCGTACGAAGGCCAATGGCCGCGTGTACGTGTCTGTAATGCCGAAAGCGGAAGCAGCGGAATAAGCCGGTAGCGCTCTAAAACAGCCGGCGTCTCATCGACCCGGCTGACCGCATCAGGTTCAGTCCAGAAAACAGGGGAGATGGGGCGCCATCTCCCCTTTTTCTTACCCTCAACCAAGGAGGACTGAACCATGCAAGGCGAATTGTTAAGGGAAGACCAATCGAGGTCTCCCGAAGAACGGCTGAGGCCGGAGCGGTTAAGGACCGATTGCCCTGTCTTACTGTCGGAAAGGCTCGTTCTGCGCGCGCCCCACGAAGAAGACATCGACGCCCTTGCCCATCTCGCCAACAACGCCCATGTCGCCACAATGGTATCGCGTATGCCGCACCCGTATACGACCGCCGATGCCGCCGATTTCGTGCGACGCACGAAGCTTGGCGAGATTGGCAAGTGCGTCTATGCGATTACCAAAGCCGACAACGGCGCCTTTCTCGGTTGCTGCGGGGTTGAACCCACGGGCGACCCGAACACGGTCGAGATCGGTTACTGGCTGGGCGAGCCCTACTGGAACCAGGGCTATACGACGGAAGCGGCCCATGCCCTCATCGACATGGTCTTCCGCACGCGTGAGAATGTGGCGCAAATCGATGCCCGTTGCCGGGTAACGAACGTCGCATCGAGGCGCGTCGTGCAGAAGTGCGGCTTCCAGTTCCAGGGATCCGGCCTTGCTGCGTCGCTGGCGCTCGGCAGCACCGTGCCGGTCGAATGGTACCGGCTCGACCGCAAGACCTGGATCTCGCTGCGCAGCTGGGGAGGCATGAGATGAACGCTCTCGCCCTCACCCGCCGCGATACCCGGATTCTGACGCCCGGGCCAACGCCGGTCATCCAGACCGGCCGACTGACGCTGCGCCCGCACCGGCTCAGCGACGCCGATATGATTGCGGAATCGCTTTCGGATTTCGCCGTCACCCGCATGCTGGCCCGCGTTCCCGCGCCCTATGACCGGCAGGATGCGCTCGACTGGCTGGTCGAGCACACCTCCGGCCTCGGTGTCGATTGGGAGCTCGCCATCACCGAGCGGGATGATGCCCATATCGGCTGCGTCGGCATCGAGCTTCGCCACGGCCGCTGGCACCTCGGTTATTGGCTGAACCGCTTCTACTGGCGGCAAGGCATCATGACCGAAGCGGTCAAGGCTGCGCTCGAACGTTTTGCCCGCCGCATGCCCGAAGTCGCCGTTTATTCTGGCGTCTTCGCCGACAATCCGGCGTCGCTCAAGCTGCAGCAGAAGCTCGGCTTCGAGATTATCGGCTGCTCGGAGATCTACAGCTTTGCCCGCAACACCATGGTTCCGCATATCGAAACCGTGCTGAAGCCGGACGCGCTGCGGCTCTCGCAGGCGGCCTGAGCCATGAGAATAGGCCATCGCCGGCCCGTCCGGCGATGGCCGTCATATCAATCATGCAGTTCCGTCCCTTTATGGCGCTGGAGCCGCACGATATTCTTTGACCTCAGCCCGAAGCGCCTATATCGAAGGCGACATGACGGGCAAACGGCCGCTCGATGTTTCTTTTAGATGCAGAAGGAGCGGCAGACATTGAAAAGAGCGCATAGGCTTTTGTGAATCCCATTCGATCCGAGGGGATATGCGCCGACACCGGGTGACGGACGTAAGATGAAATTTCTCGATGAAGCAAAAGTCTATATTCGCTCAGGCGACGGCGGCGCGGGCAGCGTCTCCTTCCGCCGCGAGAAATTCATCGAGTTCGGCGGCCCGGATGGCGGCGATGGCGGCCGCGGCGGCGATGTCTGGGTCGAGGCCGTCAATGGCCTGAATACACTGATCGATTTCCGCTACCAGCAGCACTTCAAGGCGAAGGTCGGCATGCATGGCATGGGCAAGAACCGCGCCGGCGCCAAGGGCGACGACGTGACGCTGAAAGTGCCCGTGGGAACGCAGATCTTCGAAGAAGACCAGGAAACGCTGATCTGCGATTTGACGGAAGAAGGCCAGCGCTTCCGGCTGGCCGCAGGTGGCAATGGTGGCTTCGGTAATGCCTATTTCAAATCCTCGGTCAATCAGGCGCCGGACTGGGCCAATCCCGGTCTTCCGGGCGAAGAAAAGACCATCTGGCTGCGGCTGAAACTCATCGCCGATGCCGGCCTCGTCGGCCTGCCGAATGCCGGAAAATCGACGTTTCTCGCAGCCGTCAGCCGTGCACGGCCGAAGATCGCCAATTATCCCTTCACGACGCTGCATCCTAATCTCGGCGTTGCCACCATCGACGGCCAGGAGTTCATTTTGGCCGATATTCCCGGCCTGATCGAAGGCGCCCATGAGGGCGTCGGCATCGGCGACCGCTTCCTCGGCCATGTCGAGCGCACGCGCGTGCTGCTGCATCTGGTCTCCGCCCAGGAAGAAAAGGTCGGCAAGGCCTACAAGACCGTGAAGCACGAGCTGGAAGCCTATGGCAACGACATCACGGACAAGCCGGAGATCGTTGCCCTTTCGCAGATCGACGTGCTGGACGATGAAACGCTGAAGAAGAAGACGCGCGAACTGGCGCGGGCCTGCGGCAAGACGCCCTTCCAGATTTCCGCCGCCACCGGGCGCGGCATGACGGAAGTGCTGCGCGCATTACGCGACGTCATCGTCGAAGCCAATGCCGGCGAAGCGGACAAGCCGGCGAAAACGCCGAAGCTGCGGCATCGCGACATGCAGTCCGCCGATGATGTCGGCGCTGACGACGAGGACAATCAGGGATGACTGCCCGCAAGCCGCCCGATCGCTACCGCCGCATCGTCATCAAGATCGGCTCGGCCCTTCTCGTCGATCGCAAGACCGGCTTGAAGAAATCCTGGCTCGACGGCATGTGCGCGGATATCGCCGCATTGAAGGCCAAGGGCATCGATGTTCTGGTCGTCTCCTCGGGCGCGATCGCGCTCGGCCGCTCCGTGCTCGACCTGCCCTCCGGTGCACTGAAGCTGGAGGAAAGCCAGGCGGCAGCGGCTGTTGGCCAGATTTCGCTGGCTCGTGCCTGGTCGGAAAGCCTGTCGCATGACAATATCGTCGCCGGCCAGATCCTACTGACCCTCGGCGACACGGAAGAGCGGCGGCGCTATCTCAATGCGCGCGCTACCATCAACCAGCTCCTGAAAATCGGCGCGGTGCCGATCATCAACGAGAACGATACAGTCGCGACCAGCGAAATCCGCTATGGTGACAATGATCGCCTCGCCGCCCGCGTCGCCACCATGACCGGCGCCGACCTTCTCGTGCTGCTATCTGACATCGACGGGCTCTATACCGCCCCGCCGCATCTCGATCCGCAGGCGAAATTCCTCGATACGATCGCGGAGATCACGCCCGAGATCGAAGCCATGGCCGGCGGTGCCGCCTCGGAGCTGTCGCGCGGCGGCATGCGCACGAAGATCGATGCCGGCAAGATAGCGACCGGAGCCGGCTGCGCCATGATTATTGCTTCCGGCAAGACCGACCGGCCGCTGAATGCGATCGAGAGCGGCGCCCGCTCCTCCTGGTTCGCGCCGTCGGGAACGCCCGTCACCGCCCGCAAGACCTGGATTGCCGGGCAGCTGCAGCCGGCCGGCGAATTGCATGTCGATGATGGCGCCGTCACCGCGCTTGGCGCCGGCAAGAGCCTGCTGCCGGCCGGCGTGCGCCGCGTCGTCGGCCATTTCGGCCGCGGCGACACTGTTGCCGTCGTCGGCCCCTCCGGCCGTGAGATCGCCCGCGGCCTTGTCGGCTATGATGCCGAAGAGGCCCGCCAGATCACCGGCCGCAAATCGGCGGAGATCGAGGCGATCCTCGGCTATGCCGGCCGCGCCGCCATGGTGCATCGCGACGACCTCGTCATGACCGCTTCCGTCAAGGCGAAGGCCGAGAAATCGAAGAAGGATGAAGCTCATGCTTGATACTGTCGCACAAAGCCCCGACATCGACGCCCTGATGAACGATATCGGCCGCAAGGCCCGGGCTGCGTCGCGACCGTTGGCCTTCGCGTCGACTGACAGCAAGAACAAGGCCCTGAATGCCATGGCGGATGCCATTCTGGCCCGCAAGGATCATATCCTCGCTGAAAACGCCAAGGACCTGAAAGACGTCGAAGGCACCGATATGCTCGCCTCCTTCGTCGATCGCCTTACGCTGAACGACAAGCGTGTCGCCGAAATGGCCGAAGGCATTCGCGCCATCGCCGCTCTGCCCGATCCCGTCGGCGAAGTCATCGCCGCCTGGGATCGTCCGAACGGCCTGAAGATCGAGCGCATCCGCACGCCGCTTGGCGTCATCGGCGTCATCTTCGAAAGCCGGCCGAACGTGACGGCCGATGCCGGCGCGCTTTGTCTGAAGGCCGGCAATGCCGTGATCCTGCGCTGCGGCAGCGATTCGCGCCGCTCCTCGCAGGCGATCCATGAGTGCCTGGTCGAAGGATTGAAGGCCGCCAGCCTGCCGGAACATGCCATCCAGCTCGTGCCCGTCAGCGATCGCGCCGCCGTCGGCGCCATGCTGCGCGGCCTCGAAGGCAATATCGATGTTATCGTGCCGCGCGGCGGCAAGAGCCTCGTCGCCCGCGTGCAGACCGAGGCGCGCGTGCCGGTCTTTGCCCATCTCGAAGGCCTCTGCCACATCTATATCGATGCCTCGGCCGATCTCGACATGGCGAAATCCATCGTCGTCAACGCCAAGATGCGCCGCACCGGCATCTGCGGCGCCGCCGAAACGCTCCTGGTCGACAAGAAAGCCGCTTCCACCCATCTGAAGCCGCTGCTCGATGGCCTTGCCACGGCCGGCTGCGAAATCCGTGGCTCCGCCGATGTGCTGCAGCTCGTTCCCGGCCTCAAGGAGGCCACGGAAGAGGATTGGACGACCGAATATCTCGCCGCCATCATCTCGGTCGCGCTGGTCGACGGCATTTCCGGGGCAATCGGCCATATCGGCAAATATTCATCGAACCATACCGAAGCCGTGATTGCCGAAGATCCTAGTGTTGTCGAGCGCTTCTTCACCGAGATCGATTCGGCGATCCTGCTGCACAATGCCTCAACGCAATTTGCCGATGGCGGCGAATTCGGCATGGGCGCGGAAATCGGCATCGCCACCGGCAAGATGCATGCGCGCGGGCCCGTCGGCGTCGAGCAGCTCACCTCCTTCAAATATCGCGTTCGCGGCACCGGACAGATACGGCCCTGACGTGCTGAAAGAAGAGGTTGATCAACGCTATCTGCGCATGCCCCATGCCGAGCGCGGCATGGTGGTCGGTCTTTTTGGCGGCTCGTTCAACCCGCCGCATCGCGGTCATGCGCTGGTCGCCGAGATCGCCATTCGCCGGCTTGGCCTCGATCAGCTCTGGTGGATGGTAACACCGGGCAATCCGCTAAAGAGCCGCAATCATCTGGCGCCGCTTGCCGAGCGCATCGCGCTGAGCGAGCAGATCCTCCACAATCCGCGTATCAAGGTGACAGCGTTCGAGCAGACGCTGGGCATGAGCTATACCGCCAATACACTGGCCTACGTGAAGGCACGCAACCGCCAGGTCCATTTCATCTGGATCATGGGCGCCGACAGCCTGAATACGTTCCATCGCTGGCAGAAATGGCAGGAAATCGCGCAAACCTTCCCGATCGCCGTCATCGACCGGCCGGGATCGACGCTCTCCTATCTCTCGGCCAAGATGGCAAAGACCTTTCATTATGCCCGCGTTGATGAAGATGACGCCCGTGTGCTCTGGAAGAAGCGTGCGCCGGCCTGGACCTTTATCCATGGACCGCGTTCGGCATTGAGCTCGACCGCCTTGCGCGCCGCTCAATAATTCCGCCAATTTCCGGGAAGCCTGAAAAATGAAAAGCCCGACGCGGGAGGAGGTGCGTCGGGCTTTTGAACCTGATCAGCAACTGGGAGGAGGAGAGTTGCTGATCCATATCGAACGGCATTGGGAGGAGGAGATCGCCGTTTCGATGATTATGTTTTACCAGATTCTACCGATTGATAAATGGGCGATTGCGCAATGCAGCAATGCATACGATGCATGACTATGAAAATTTTCTGCCCAAAAAACGCTTCTTTTGCGAAGTTCTCGCCATTTGATTTTCAGTATCGGACTTAATTCGGCGAAAGAATGGCGCAAGATTCCACGGTTCGTAACGTTACGTCGTACTTCGTGAGCGTTCGCCAATCCACTGGGCAAATTCAGTCATGCATTTTTGTAATGCCCAAAACCGCCCATATGCACTGCGTCGCGGAAAATCCATAAAATTCGTAGGTTTACGCGATCATATCGCGATGTATTTTTGCAAATACATCCCTAGTCAAGCCTTGCGTGTCGTTATATCTCTCAAAATATGTCGACATCTTTGGAGAGAATTAGGATGACCACCAGCCGACGCCAATGGATCAAGCTCGCAACCGCCGCGGTATCAGCCGCATGGCTCGGCCTTTCGGTCATTCCGGCACCGGCCCTCGCCGCCGACAAGATCGTCGTCTTTGCCGCCGCCAGCATGAAGAACGCGCTCGACAACGCCGATGCCGCCTTCACCAAGGAAACCGGCAAGGAGGTCACTGTCTCCTACGCGGCGAGCGGACCGCTTGCAAAGCAGCTTGAAAATGGCGCGCCGGCCGATGTTTTCATCTCCGCCGACACGAACTGGATGGATTATGTCGCCGGCAAGAAGCTGATCAAGGACGATAGCCGCATCAACCTGCTGGGTAACAAGCTCGTTCTCGTCGCCGCCAAGGACAAGGCGAAGCCGGTCGAGATCAAACAGGGCTTCGATCTTGCTAACCTGCTTGGCGACGGCCGCTTGGCGATCGGCCAGCCGGAATCGGTACCAGCAGGCAAATACGGCAAGACGGCGCTGGAAAAGCTCGGCGTCTGGGCTTCAGTCGAAAAGAAGGTCGCGGGCGCCGAAAGCGTTCGCGCCGCCCTCGCGCTCGTTTCGCGCGGCGAAGCGCCTTACGGCATCGTCTATCAGACCGATGTCTCGGCCGATCCTGGCGTTGCCGTCGTCGGCACCTTCCCGGCCGACAGCCACCCGCCGATCGTCTACCCGATCGCCATCACCAGCAGCAGCAAGAACCCGGATGCACAAGCCTATTTCGACTTTCTGAAATCGGCTAAGGCTGTTTCGTTCTTCGAGCATGAGGGCTTCACGATCCTGAAGCAGTGAGCGTCATCACCGCAAGTCAGGTATGAAAAGTTCAAGCCCTCAGGCTCGCTGACTCGTGGCGAGCCTGAGATGTTTTAAGGGGCGGGTATTTGGAAGCGTTGGGTCTGAGCAGCGACGAATGGACTGCAATAGAGCTGAGCCTGCGCGTTTCCATTGTCGCCATGCTGGTCAGCCTACCCTTCGGCGTTGTCGCTGCCCTCCTGCTCGCACGCGGCCGGTTCTGGGGTAAATCGGTCCTCAATGGCGTTATCCATCTGCCGCTGATCCTGCCGCCCGTCGTCACCGGCTTCATCCTCCTCATCCTCTTCGGCCGAAAGGGGCCGATCGGATCTTTACTTGATCAATATCTCGGCCTCGTCTTCTCCTTCCGCTGGACTGGGGCAGCACTTGCCTGCGGCGTCATGGGTTTCCCGTTGATGGTCAGAAGCATCCGCCTGTCGCTCGAAGCGGTCGATCGCAAGCTGGAGGAAGCGGCCGGCACGCTGGGCGCCAGCCCCATCTGGACCTTTCTGACGGTCACGCTGCCCTTGATCCTGCCCGGGATCATCGCCGGCATGATCCTCTCCTTCGCCAAGGCCATGGGCGAATTCGGCGCCACCATCACCTTCGTCTCCAACATTCCCGGCGAGACCCAGACGCTGTCTTCGGCGATCTACACCTTCACGCAGGTTCCAGGCGGCGATGCCGGCGCCATGCGGCTGACCATCGTCGCCATCGTTATTTCCATGGCAGCCCTGCTCGCCTCGGAATTCCTCGCCTATCTCGCAGGCCGCAGGGTGGATTTCGAATGACGCTCTCGGTCGATATCCGCCACCGCCTCGGCGTCTTTTCGCTGGAGGCCTCCTTCACGTCCGATGGCGGCGTGACGGCCCTTTTCGGCCGCTCCGGCTCCGGAAAGACGTCGATCGTCCGCATCATCGCTGGCCTCACTCGGCCCGATCACGGCCATGTCAGCCTCGACGATACCGTGCTTGCCGATAGCGACAGGCAGATCTTCGTGCCACGCCACCGCCGCCGCTTCGGCTATGTCTTTCAGGAGGCACGCCTGTTCCCGCATCTATCCGTGCGGCAGAACCTCAATTACGGCCGCTGGTTCGCACCCAAAAGCGAGCGCAGCGAAAGCTTCGATGGCGTCGTCGATCTCCTCGGCATCGGCGCACTGCTCGACCGGCGCCCGGCAAAACTCTCGGGCGGCGAAAAGCAGCGCGTCGCGATCGGGCGCGCCCTGCTCTCTTCGCCGCGGCTCCTGTTAATGGACGAACCGCTGGCAGCACTCGACGAGGCCCGCAAGGCGGAAATCCTTCCCTATCTCGAGCGGCTTCGCGACGAGACCAATATACCGATCATTTATGTCAGCCATTCGATCTCCGAAGTGGCGCGCCTCGCCAACCGTGTCGTCGTCATGCGCGACGGCAAGGTCGAGGCGATCGGCGCCGCCGTCGACATCTTCAGCCAGCTCTCCGGCCCGCTGGCGGAAGACCGACGCGAAGCTGGTGTGCTGCTGGAAGGCCGCGTCGAAGCGATCGACGATAACAATCATCTCACCGTCGTCGCCCTGAAGGCGGCAAGATTGATCGTGCCGGGACAGGTAGCCGCGGTCGGCAAGACGGTGCGTGTCCATATTCCCGCCCGTGACGTCATGCTGGCGACGACGCGGCCGGAGGGTCTCAGCGCCCTAAATATCCTCGGCGGCGAAGTGCTGGGAATCGGCACGGCGGCTGACGGGACGGCTGAGATCAGGGTCGATTGCGGCGGCGACATCGTCACTGCCCGCATCACGCAATTCTCAGCCGAACGGCTGGGGCTGCGCATCGGGCTGCCGGTCCATGCGGTCATCAAGACCGTGGCGCTCGAACATTAGTCAGGATTTTTTCGAAGAAGCGTCCGCCAAGCTGCGATTGGCTTCGAGCCAGTCCAGGTCATCGGCTATTGCCGCGCGCAGCGTCGTTTCCATGCCGCGGAACCGCCGCAGCAACTCCTCGCCAAACGGCGTCAGGGCGGCGCCGCCACCCTTCTGGCCGCCGCGTTGCGATTCGACGACCGGTTCGCGGAACATATGATTAAGTTCGCTGATAAGCAGCCAGGCCCGGCGATAGGACATGTCCATGGCGCGGCCGGCGGCCGAGATCGAGCCGGTCTGCTGAATATGCTCGAGAAGCTCCATCTTGCCGCGCCCAAGCCGATCCTGCCCCGAAAAGCTGATGCGGAGAATGGGCTTCAATGATGACTGCGGAGCGTCGGTCATGGCACCTGTAATGGTTTGGTCTCAATGGTTTATAGGCGGCTTTCGCGCGCCTGTACATGCCGGGGAGAATGGACGGAAGACGGTAGCGGCCTATCTGATTTCCAATACAACGGCGCACTTCCAAACAGGAGTGCCGCGAGTTCTTCATCGTCGCACGGATGGGAAAAACAATGTCGGCTTATATCATCTCCGATGTCACGGTAAGCGATGCCGAGGCCTTCCAGATCTACCGGACCCGCGCAGCCGCCTCCATGACCCGGTATGGAGGGCATTATCTTGTCCGCGGCGGCCCGATCGAAAAGCTGGAAGGCGACTGGTCGCCGCAGGCAATCGTGATCGTCGAGTTTCCCGACATCGAGCGAGCCAGAGCCTGGTATCGCTCACCGGAATATGCCCATGCCCTTGAAGTTCGCGACCAAGCGCTCAGCCGCAACCTCATTCTTGTCGACGGAGTGACCCCGGAAAGCTGATTTTTGGCATCTGCCGCGGATGTTCACCCATATCTGGTGCAAAAGAGCCCCGTTCAGACGCAAATCCTTGTCCCGAATGGCCGAAGTTACAGGCCTGCGTCTTGAAACCTTAATGCTTTGGTGCCTATCTTTATGACGTGATCGACTCAGATCACTCACGTGCATGTTCTGTTACTCAAGGAAGGAAGAGCACTGACAACAGTACACGCCAAGGGAAGAACGCCTGTCGTTATCCCGAAGAGCTCGGAACGTGGCGCCGATGCCGCTGCCCGCGCCCTGCAAGCCGTCCTCGCAAGCCTCGAGGATTCCAAGGCCGAAAATATCGTCACCATCGACATTGCTGGCAAGTCTGCGCTTGGAGACTACATGGTCGTCGTCTCCGGCCGATCGAACCGCCATGTCCTGGCGATTGCCGACCATCTCATGACCGATCTCAAGGACGAGGGCTTCGGCAATGCCCGCGTCGAGGGTCTCGATGGCGGCGACTGGGTGTTGATCGACACCGGCGACATCATCGTTCATGTCTTCCGACCCGAGATCCGCGAGTTCTACAACATCGAAAAGATGTGGGCAGCACCCGATCTCGACGAAGGCACGCTGCACTAGCGGAGCGACCGCATTTCCGGGAAAACTGCGTAGCGGTTTTCCGCCCGGAATGCGGAAGGATCCAAGGGCGCCTTCCCGGCCCCCTGTGCAGGTTTAGATCGCCGGAGATGAACCTCCGGCAAGAGTTTCGTTTTGTGCCGCCATGACGGCGGATTTGCGTGGGAGCGGGAATGCGGATAGGTCTTTTTGCGGTGGGACGGCTGAAAGCCGGCCCGGAAAAGGATCTTGCGGCTCGCTATCTCGACCGTTTCGCCAAGGCCGGACCAGCCATCGGCCTGGAAATGGCGCGCATGACCGAGGTTGCCGAAAGCCGAGCATCCAACAGCGAGACCCGCAAGCGTGAAGAAGCGAGCCTCTTGCAAAAGGCGCATCCCGAAGGCGGTGTCCTCATTCTTCTCGACGAACGCGGCAAGGCGCTCGACAGTGAAGCCTTCGCCGGCATGCTCGGAACATACCGCGATCAGGGCAAGCGCGACCTGACGATCGCCATCGGCGGTGCCGACGGCCTCGACCCCGCCCTCTACGACAAGGCCGACATGACCATTTGCCTGGGCAAGCTGACCTGGCCGCACCAGCTCGTGCGCATCCTGATTGCCGAACAGCTCTACCGAGCCGTGACCATCCTCTCCGGACACCCCTACCATCGGGTGTGATTGCTCCATCCGTTTTGAAAACAGTTTGGCTTTCACCGTTTTTGCGTTAACGAAACGCTCACACAGGCGTGTTTTGATTCCCGCCCTGAAAATGACGATGCTTCCTGGATGATCGCGGCAAATCAGCTTATTTTCGCGCGATCCGAAGGGACCAGGCCGAACCGACTGGATGAGAAAAGCCCCGCCCATGCTTTCGCGTATCGTGCTGCCAGCTTTGGCGGCAATGCTCGGCGTGGGCGCCTATATGGCAGGCCCTTTCTCCCGGGAGGACGTCGCCATCGCGCAGGAAGCGGATGCCATCGCGCCGCAAGCGCCTGACGATCGCCCTTCCGCGACGGCATCGGCACCTGCACAGGAAACCCCTGACCCGGCAGCAGACCTTGCGCGCAAGCGCGATGAGACGCGCGCGCAGCTCGATGCGCTTTCCAAGACGATCAGCCTCTCGTCCGGCAAGACGAAGGAACTGGAAGACAGCATCGCCTCTCTCGACAAGAGCACCGAAAGCCTACGTCAGGCGCTGATCGACAGTGCAGCCCGTCGCAAGGACCTGGATCGGAAGATCCAACAGAGCGAGAAGACGCTGACGAACCTCGCCGTCAGGCAAGACAAGATCCGCGCCTCGCTGCACGAGCGCCGCGCGCTGCTGGCCGAGGTTCTCGGCGCGCTGGAGCGCATGGGACGCAATCCGCCGCCGGCTTTGCTGGTAACGCCGGACGATGCGCTCGCATCGGTGCGCAGCGCCATTCTTCTCGGCGCCGTCGTGCCCGGAATGCGCAAGGAGACGGACAAGCTCATCGCCGATCTGACCGATCTCAGCAAGTTGCAGGCCGATACCGCCGCCGAAAAGGCGAGCTTCACCACCACCATGACCAACAGTCTGGAGGAGGAGCGGCGTATGGATCTGCTGATTGCGGAGAATGATAAGCACAGCAAGGAAAACGCCACCCAGCTTGAGGCGGAGCGCAAGCGCGCGGAGGAGCTGGCAGGTCAGGCAACCAGCCTAGAAGGGCTCGTCGCCTCGCTGGAAAGCCAGATCGGCTCGGTGCGGGACGCTGCCGCAGCTGCCCGCGCGGAAGAGGCGCGCCGCGCGCAAATGACCGAACAGCAGCGCGAGCAGGCGAAAGCCCTCGCCGAGAGCGGTGTGCCCGATAAAAACCGCATTACGCCCGCATATGCATTTTCAGACCTGAAGAAAAAGTTGGAGCTGCCCGTGGCGGGCGATATTCTCCGCCAGTTCGGCGACGACGATGGCACCGGCCACACCGCGATGGGAATGACCGTCGCGACCGGCCCGGAAGCACTGGTCACGGCTCCCGCCGACGGCACGGTCGTCTACGCCGGCGCGTTTCGCAGCTACGGACAGATGATCATCCTGGACACGGGCGACGGCTATCACATGGTGCTGTCGGGCATGGACGCGATTAAGACGCGCCCTGGCAGATTCGTCTTCGCTGGCGAACCGCTTGCCACCATGGGCCAAAAAAGAGTCGCGAGCGCGACTGCATTGGCGCTGGAAACGGATCGGCCAACGCTTTACATTGAATTCCGAAAAGATGGAAAACCAGTCGATTCTCGGCCCTGGTGGACCTCCAAAGACACTGGAAAGGCACGCAATGATACGTAGGGCTTCTCTTGTTCTCGTCGGCGCATTGATGGGTGCGACCGCGATGGGCGTTATCTACTCGGCGGTAGCGCCGGCGGAAGCCGCTGGCACTTCCACCTATAAGGAATTGTCGATTTTCGGCGATGTCTTTGAGCGCGTGCGTGCGCAGTATGTGACCCCTCCCCAGGAAGACAAGCTCGTCGAAGCCGCCATCAACGGCATGCTGTCTTCACTGGACCCGCATTCGAGCTACATGAACGCCAAGGATGCGGAAGATATGCGCACCCAGACCAAGGGTGAGTTCGGCGGTCTCGGCATCGAAGTGACGATGGACAACGATCTCGTCAAGGTCATCACCCCGATTGACGATACGCCGGCTGCCAAGGCCGGTGTCCTTGCCGGCGACTATATCACCGCCATCGACGGCCAGTCCGTCCGCGGCCTGAAGCTGGAAGATGCCGTCGAAAAGATGCGCGGCCCGGTCAAGACGCCGATCAAGCTTACCCTGATGCGCAAGGGCGTCGACAAGCCGATCGAGCTCACCGTCATCCGTGACGTGATCGCCGTTGCCGCCGTCAAGTCGCGCGAGGAAGGTGGCGATGTCGGTTATATCCGCATCATCTCCTTCACCGAAAAGACCACGCCGGATCTCGAAGCCGCGATCGCCAAGATCAAGAAGGATATCCCGGCCGACAAGCTGAAGGGCTACGTCCTCGACCTGCGCCTCAACCCGGGCGGCCTGCTCGACCAGGCGATCAACGTTGCCGACGACGTGCTTGAGCGCGGCGAGATCGTTTCGACCCGCGGCCGCAATCCGGACGAGACCCGCCGCTTTAACGCCACCCCGGGCGATCTGACCGACGGCAAGCCGATCATCGTGCTCATCAACGGCGGTTCGGCCTCGGCTTCGGAAATCGTCGCCGGCGCGCTGCAGGATCTGCGCCGCGCCACCGTGCTCGGTACCCAGTCCTTCGGCAAGGGCTCCGTGCAGACGATCATTCCGCTCGGTGACGGCAACGGCGCCCTGCGCCTGACGACAGCGCTCTACTACACGCCGTCGGGCCGTTCGATCCAGGGCACGGGCATTACCCCCGATGTCAAGGTCGACCAGCCACTTCCCGACGATCTGAAGGGCAAGCTGACGACGGAAGGCGAATCCAGCCTGCCGGGCCACATCAAGGGCCAGAGCGAGACCGACAAGGGCTCCGGCTCTTCGGCCTACGTGCCGCCGGACCCGAAGGACGATATCCAGCTCAACTACGCACTCGACCTGCTGCGTGGCGCGAAGACCGATCCGGCCTTCCCGCCGAACCCCGAAAAGGCGGTTTCCTCAAAGTAAGGACTGGCGCCGGGCTGGAAACAGACCCGGCGCTTTCACGATGAGGGAGCGGGACGAAGTGTAGCGTTCCGGTCGTCTCCGCTGGCCTCAATTCCGTATGAATCCGACGTCTCTCAGAAACAATTTTGTTCATGTTTTAGCGCTTTGAGTGCCGCGGGCATTTTTCCGCTTCTTCGTGAGCGATATGCTCGAGGCCGATAGAGTTTTCCGCTTGGGGTGGATTGGAACTTGGGAACGGATTTGCATGCACCGTTGGGACAGAACCGCGGCCCCGGCCGCCAGCGGCGCTCCATCCCCTTTGGACGCATTCTCGGCGGCTTCTGCCTGATCGCGATCGCCGGCTTTTCTCTCTATTCGGCGCTTTTGCGCGATCAGCTGCAAAAGACCCGGCCGGTCGAGACGGCAAAGAAGGAAGATCCGGCTCCTCCAGCCAAAGCCAAGCCGACTACGGCCGAGCAAACCGGACAGACCGGACTAGCCCAGGTCGATCCGCAATCCGGCGCCAATACCACACGCATCGTTACCGGCGATGGGTCGGTCGTCACCATGTTCAGCCCGAACAACCGTGATGGCAGCGGCCCGGTCCTGATCAACGCCAATCAGGTGGGCCAGGACCCGCGCATGGCGGCAACGCCGAATGACAGCCTGCTGGAAGACTCTCCCTTCGGCAAGCTGCCGATCACATCGGCGAGCGGCCTGCGACCGATGGATCAATATGCGCGGCCCTGGTCCGGCGCGCGCGGTACCCGCATCGCTATCGTCGTCAGCGGCCTCGGATTGAGCCAGACAGGCACCCAGCGCGCCATCGAGAAGCTGCCGGAAGAAATCACGCTTGCTTTTGCCGTCAGCGGCAACAGCCTGCAGCGCTGGATGCAGGAGGCGCGGCGCGGCGGCCATGAGATCCTCATCCAGGTGCCGTTCGAGCCCTTCGACTATCCCAGCAACAATCCCGGCCCGGATACGCTACTGACCTCGTTTTCGGCTGCAAGGAACATCGATAACCTGCACAAGGCGATGGGCAAGATCACCAATTATACCGGTGTCATGAACTATCTTGGCGGCCGCTTCCTCGCCAATCCCAGTGCCATGGAACCTGTGCTGCGCGATATTGGAAAGCGCGGCCTGCTATTCCTGGATGATGGCTCTTCGGCGCAATCCAAATCCGGAATGCTCGCCAAGACACTGGAAGTGCCGCATGCTTTCGCCGATATCCAGCTCGACGGAGAACTGCAGCAGGACGCGATCCTCAGGAAACTCGATGAGCTCGAGCGCATCGCCCGCCGCAACGGTTCCGCGATCGGCGTGGCCTCGGCGTTCGACGAAAGCGTCGATGCCATCAGCAAATGGAGTGAGGAGGCCGCCATGCGCGGCATTGAAATCGTCGCCGTCTCGGCGCTTGCCGACGACCCGAAACATCCCTGACCCCTGGCCCGGTTCGCTGGGCTGATCCCTGGAGAGAGAAATGAGCACGCCCCACGCGCCCGTAAGAGCCGAAGACCTGCCCTACCGCCCTTGTGTCGGCATCATGATCCTGAATCGGGAGGGCTTGGTCTGGGCCGGCCGCCGCATTCCGGACGGCAATTCCGAGTATGACGGCTCACCGCAGCTTTGGCAGATGCCGCAGGGCGGCATAGATGAGGGCGAAGATCCGCTGAAGGCCGCCTATCGCGAGCTTTATGAGGAAACGGGCATGAAAGCCGTGACCTTGCTCGCGGAAGCGAAGGATTGGATCAATTACGATCTGCCGCCGCAGCTGATCGGCATCGGCCTCAGGGGAAAATACCGCGGCCAGACGCAGCGCTGGTTCGCCTTCCGCTTCGACGGTGACGAGAGCGAGATCGCCATTAATCCGCCGCCGGGCGGTCATGAACCGGAATTCGATGCTTGGGAGTGGAAGCCGATGGCCGAGCTTCCCGGTCTGATCGTTGCCTTCAAGCGATCGGTCTACGAGCAGGTGGTTTCGGAGTTCAGCCATCTGGCCGGCCTCAAGGCTGAAGACTGAACGAAAAAACCGGCCGCAGTGCGGCCGGATTCTGAAGCAATTCCAGGAAAAGTGCGTAGCGATTTTCCGTTTGGAATTGCTGGAAAACAAAAAGATAGAGCGGTTCAGAGTTTCCGTGAAAAGCCGAACCGCTCTGGTATCGATTATTCTGCGGAATCGGCGGAATCAGCGTTGAGCTGGCCGTATTTTGCTTCGCCGATTTTTCCGAGCAGTTCGAGCTGGGTTTCGAGGAAGTCGATATGGCCTTCCTCGTCCGCCAAGAGCTCTTCGAACAGCTTCATGGAAACATAATCGCCGGCATCGTGACAGATATCGCGGGATTTCTTGTAGGCGGTGCGGGCATCGTATTCGCCGGCAAGATCGGCTTCCAGCACTTCCTTGACGTTCTGGCCGATGCGCAGCGGCGCCAACGTCTGCAGGTTGGGATGGCCTTCAAGGAAGATGATGCGGGCAACGAGGCGATCGGCGTGCTGCATTTCCTCGATGGATTCTGCGCGCTCCTTCTTGGCAAGCTTGGTGTAGCCCCAGTCTTCGAGAAGTCTGTAGTGAACCCAATATTGGTTGACTGCGCCAAGCTCGAGGAACAGCGCCTCGTTAAGCCGCTCGATGACTTTTTTGTCGCCTTTCAATGTCCGCTCTCCTGTTGTCTTCATGGAATTTTTTCAGGCGGGACATGAAATCAAATATTTCCGCTTCCGTCGAGTGGCGGCGGGCATGATAATCTTGGGTTGTCTGTATAATGATATCAACGACATTCGGGAAGCAGCCGCAGCAACGGCCGCGCTTTTCCATGGCGTGATAAACCTTCGCGGGAACGATGAGCTGCCAACAGTCCTGATCAAGGAGTTCGTTGATAACGTCCCGGATTTCCTTGTCGGTGATGTAATTACAACTGCAAACCAGCATTCTTCGCTCAGCCCGTCAAACATGACACCTGCTGTCTTGTTATCTGCTAAAGAAGACGCTCTTTGTCAAGAAAGAAACGATTCGAATCTGGTCCGCCCATGAGGTCATTGGCCTCCGCCGGGGATGCGGAGGCCGGAATTTCAATGAAAATTGCGGCCTCGCGGCATGACTCTGGCCGTTTCGGCACCATTGCTGCGGCCTTCCGCCGCTGCCCCGGCAGCGGCTCCACGCGGCAGAGGGGACTTCTCCTTCTGTCTGACATCCATGGTCGGCCGCAGCGCCTCATCCGCTCGATCGCTCACGCCAAAACGCCGCGCCTCGCGCTGCAAAATACCAAGTGCCGGCGTCATATCCTCGATATGATCGACCACCACGTGGATGACGCCGCTCTCGCTCTGCAGCCGGCCACGGATCTTCACCAGCCGCGCTCCCATGACGATGGCACGGTATTTCTCAAACTTCTTCGGCCAGACGATCGCATTGGCGACGCCGGTTTCATCCTCCAAGGTCATGAAGATCACCCCCTTGGCCGAACCCGGCCGCTGGCGCACCAGCACCAGGCCGGCGATCGTCACCATCCGCCCATTCGCCACCTTTGGCAGATCCCGGCTTTGCACGATGCCTTGCCGCGCGAAATCGGCGCGTAGGAAGGAAACCGGATGTGCTTTCAGCGATAGCGACAGATAGCGATAATCTTCGATGACCTGCTCGCCAGGCAGCATTTCCGGCAGCGCAACCACCGGCTCGACCTGCAGCTCCGTATGATCGCCGAGATCGAAGAGGGGAAGCTTTTCAGCAGCGCTGCTGGCATCGAGCGCCCGCACGGCCCATAGCGCTTCCCGTCGGCTCAAGCCGATGGAGCCGAACGCATCCGCATCCGCCAGGCGCTCGATCTGCGCCTTGGCAAGACCGGAGCGAAGCCAGAGGTCACGTACGGACCGATAACCCTCGCCACGACCCTCGACGAGCTGCTTCATCTCGTCTTCGGACAAACCCTTGACCTGCCGGAAGCCGAGACGGACGGCACATTGCGTCTTGATAATCCCGCGCATCGACGCATGACGCGGCTCGACCGCATCCTTATCGAAGCGTCCCCGCTCGAGCAGGCAATCCCAGCTGGAACGATTGATATCCACCGGCCGCACCTCGACGCCATGCTCGCGTGCGTCACGCACCAGCTGCGCCGGGGCATAGAAGCCCATCGGCTGGGCATTGAGGATCGCCGCACAGAAGACATCGGGATAATAGGCCTTGAGCCAGGAGGAGGCGTAGACGAGCAGAGCGAAGGAGGCCGCATGGCTTTCGGGAAAACCATACTCGCCGAAACCTTCGATCTGGCTGAAACAGCGTTCGGCAAAGTCCTGAGGATAGCCTTTCGCGACCATGCCCGAAACCAGATCCGTCTTGAATTCATCGACCCTCCCCGTTCGCTTGAACGTCGCCATGGATCGGCGCAGCCGATCGGCTTTGGCAGGCGAAAATCCGGCTGCAGTGATGGCGATCTGCATCGCCTGTTCCTGAAACAGCGGAACCCCCAAAGTTCGCTCCAGAACAGCCTTCAACTCCGGACGATGATATTCGATCGGCCGCTTGTGAAGATCGTCATCCCGCCGCTTGAGGTAAGGATGAACCATGTCTCCTTGAATGGGGCCGGGACGGACGATCGCTACCTCGATGACCAGATCATAGAATTTACGGGGCCGAAGACGCGGCAGCATGCTCATCTGCGCCCGGCTTTCGATCTGAAAGACGCCGATCGTATCGGCGCGACAGATCATATCATAGACCGGCACGCCATCAGGATATTCCTTGCTCCCAAGGTCGGCGAGCGCCTTCTTCACGTCGTAATGCAACAGCAGTAGGTCGAAGGCCTTGGCAAGGCAGGTCAGCATACCGAGCGCCAGCACGTCGATCTTCAATATATTGAGATTGTCGAGATCATCCTTGTTCCACTCAATCATATAGCGATCGTCCATCGCCGTATGCATGATCGGCACGACCTCATCCAGCCGATCCCGGGTGATGACGAAGCCGCCGACATGCTGGGTCAGGTGCCGCGGAAATCCCATCAGCGTCGAGGCATAGGAAAGGACGTTCCGTGTCGTCTTGTCCTTGAGATCGAGGCCGGCAATCTTCGCCTCGCGCTCGGAAAGTTCTTCCGTCGACCAGCCCCAGACGCCGCTCGCAAGAGCCGATTGCACATCTTCCGACAGGCCGAAGGCTTTCGCCACTTCGCGGCCGGCCGAACGTGCGCGATAACTGGTGACCGCCGCCGTCAGCCCGGCATGCTCCTTTTTGTAATGCCTGTAGATGAACTGGATAACCTCTTCACGCTTCTCGTGCTCGAAATCGACATCGATGTCAGGTGGCTCCTCGCGTTCCGTCGAGATGAAACGCTCGAAAAGCAAGCTTGTTATTTCAGGATTGACCTCAGTAATCCTGAGGCAATAACAGACGGTCGAATTGGCTGCCGATCCGCGTCCCTGGCATAGGATATTCGCACTGCGAGCAAACTCCATGATGCGGTGCACCGTCAGGAAATATGGCTCATATTTCCGCTCCCTGATGAGCTTGAGCTCGTGCTCGATCTGCATCGAGACCTTTGGCGGGATCCCTTCAGGAAAGCGCCATCTGGCCCCCTCCCAGGTCAGTCTCCTCAGCGTTTCCGCAACGGTCTCTCCAGGAACGCTTTCGTCGGGATAATTATGTTTCAGCTCGTCCAGCGAAAAAGAAAGCCGGCTAAAAAACTTCTGCGTATTGGCGATGGCCTTCGGATAATCCCTGAAGAGGCGCGCCATCTCGGCAGCATCCTTCATGTAGCGCTCGGCATTCGCCGCCAGCCTGAAGCCGGCTTCGGCGATCGGCACATGCTCGCGGATCGAAACGACGATATCGGCAAGCGGCTTGCGCTCAGTCGAATGATAGAGCGGCTGATTGCTGGCGATCAACCGCACGCCATTGCGCTGCGCCAGGATGGAAAGCGTGGCGAAGACCATGCGGTCCCGCCCGTCATAGGCCGGCGACAGGACCATGTGGAACTTCCGGCCGAATCGCATCCATAACCGCTTCAGGCATTGCTCCAGCTTTTCCTGCCCTTCTTGCGTCTCGACACTTTCAGCATCGGGAATAAGCGCCAGCATCATCTCGTCGCCCCATTCCGTCAGATCGGCCTCTTCGAGCTGGCAGGAACCCTTCTCGGCTCTGAGATTGCCAGCACTCAACAGCCGGCAGAGATGCGCCCAGCCCTTACGGTTTTCCGGATAGGCAAGAATGTCAGGCGTGCCGTCCGAAAACACCAGGCGCGCGCCCGGCTGGAAAGGGACCGGCTTCAGAAGCGGCTTTTCTGGCTCGCCCTTCGCTCGAAGCGTTAGATTCTTCTCAATGCCCTCCTTGTATTTTTCCCAGAGAATCTTGGTATGCGCATGCGCCTTAACGACGCCGGCAACCGAATTGCGGTCGGCAATTCCAAATCCCGACAGTTTCAGGATGGCGGCCTGCGCCGCGATTTCCTCTGGATGCGAGGCACCTTCGAGAAAGGAGAAATTCGTTCTCACCCCGATCTCAAAGAAGGGCACGGGTTCGTGGAAACTCGGACGCGCGTTCATGCGAAGACTCCATGCATGTACCAGTCAGGCGTCGTGGCGCCTCTGCCATAGAGCCCCTTTCGGAACAACCAGAAACGATGGCCTTCCTCATCTTCGACCTGGAAGTAATCGCGGTCAGGTTCTTGCCTTTCCTCGAGCCACCATTCCGCCGAAAGCCGCTCCGGCCCTTCGGCCCGGCTGACCCGATGCATGACCCGCCGCCAGCGAAATTGCCGGGGCGGGCCATCGGGCACTTCGGCAGCAATGGTTTCGACCAGTTCCGGCATGCGAAACAGCCGCAGCGGCCGCTCGCCGCGGAAGAAGCCATGGCCAGCATCCTCCTGACCTGTGCGCGGCTTCGAGCTAAGGATGGTCATCGCCGGCAGCGGCCGCACAGCTCGTTCGGGGATATGGCTCTGCCGCAGCTCGAACCCTTGCAGGCAGTCCGGCCCCAGCCGGGCGGCCACGCGATCCACAAAGGCGGCAAGCGAGCCTTCCTGACGATCTCCTCCGACAAAATCGCCTTGCATGGCATCGAAGGGCGCATGCTGAAGCACATTCAGGCGGATGATTTCGAAACCATAGCCGACATCGAGATCGTCATGAATGGCGCCAAAGCGCTCAGTGAATAGGCTGGCGATGCGGCTCGGCTCACGCAACGGCTGCGATGCGCCGGCCGCGATACGGAAGACCGCGCCATCCACACGGAAGAGCAGGAGCTCGAAGGAGCGACCGCCGATGCCGCGGGCTTCCAGCCCCGGCTTCAGGCTTTCGGCAAGCTGGCGGGCAAGCTGAAGAATATCCTCTTCGGCCTGCACCGGCTCGGCCAGCCGGCGCTCGGCCGACAATTGCGCGACCGGGCGGCGCGGCGAGATCGGCTCTTCGACCAGACCGACAGCCTGATCGAGCCGCAGCAGCAGCTGCGCGCCGAACCGGCGGGCAAGCGGCGCTCGTGGTGCGGCCAGAAGATCGCCCACCTGCTTCAGGCCCATCTTCTGCAAGGCTGCAATAGTCTCCTCGCCAAGCCGAAGACATGCGACCGGCAGCGACGCCAATGCCTCTTCCATGGCCTCCGGCGGAACGATACGGCTCTCGTCAAAGCGGGCAACGGCCCAGGAGAGGCCGGGTGCGGAGGAAATGGCGCCGCGCACATCGAAGCCCAGCCGGGAAATCCGGATCAAGACATCCTCGAGCAGCGCCTCTTCACCGCCGAAGAGATGGGCGCAGCCGGTAATGTCGAGAAACAGCCCGTCCTTGCCGTCGATCGCCACCAGCGGCGTATAACGGTCACACCAGTCGGCGATCGCTTCCAGAAGCTTGCGATCCGCCGCCGGATCCTCCTCGACGACATCGAGATCGGGACAGATCGCCTTTGCCTCGGCCACGCCCTGCCCCTGTTTCAAGCCGATCATTTCAGCCCGTTCGTTGAGCGCGGTCAGCCGCATGGCATTGTTGAGCTTGCCGGCACAGGCGAGCGGCGGCGCTTCAAGCCTGCCTGTCGAACGCCAGGACAGACCCCAGCGCTTGCGTGCGATCCGGTCGGTCGGCAGATGCGGAAAGGTCAGCGCCAGAATGCGCTGCGTGTTCGCCGGGAAAGGCAGGGTGCTGAACATCGGAGACAGGGGCAAAGCGGCGGTCATGGGCATTCCACTCCAAGGTTATGGAAAGAGGCGCTGGGTTTCGGCTCTTTTCCAAGGTCAGACGAAAGGCCGGGTGACCGATGCTGCCGCCAAGCACCGATCCATCCGGCAGGGGCCGCGCCTGCGCAGGCGCGGGTTCGACGGAAAAGCGGAAGAGGGCGCTGCTTGCTTCCTCCTCGCCTCCCTGTCGCAACAGAAATAAGGGCCGCCCCGCCGCCTTGGCCCTCAGCGCCAACCGCCGGCTTTCGGTCAGGCCGAAACGGGCGGGATTGCCGCGTACTTCCAGTATGATGGCGGCAAAGGCAGCACTGCCAAGCGCCGCCTCCGCCACCCAGAGCGCATCGTCCAGCTTGCGGGGCGACGCCTGCAGAAAAGCCTGAGGCTCCAGCCCAAAATCGCTGATGCCGATGGCATAGGGCAGGCCAGCCTCCATCGTCGCGACCGTATCGCCGATCCACAGAACCGGAGACTTGGCCGGGACCGTATCCGAAGCTTGCGCATGCAGCCGCGCGGCAAGCGCCAGGGCAAAACCACTGGCCACACCGGCATCGCGGAGGCCGAGCGAGCGGATTTCCGTCAGCGCATCGAGCGGCAAACCGCCTTGCAGCGCCGCATCAAGCTCGTCGACACCGATCGGAAGGAGCGATTGTTCACGCATAGGCTGAATAGGCAGGGATTTCGCAATAGCCGCCATCTGCCTCGCCGGCTTGTCTGTCAGCGTTTCATGCGCCGCAGCGGCCAGTGCCGGGATCGGCCTGCCTTCCAGTCGGGCAATGGTTTCACGCAGGGCGAAAAGCGTTTCCCGCGCCACGGCAGCCTCGGCCATGACGTTCACTCCAGATCGATAATGTTCCTGTTATGTTCTTATGGATTCCAGAGCTTGCAGAAAGAGTCAACCACCATTTCATGAGAAAATATTCCTCTGCCGTAATCTACACTCGTAAAAGCGGCGTAAAGTCTCTATATGACCAGCCAAGGAAGGAATATTCATGGCTCGCGTCGACCAGAGCGAAGATTGGCGGGATCGCCACTCGCCCTCCATCAGTACATTCGAATCCCTGGCAATGGAGGCTTACAGCCACCTGCCAGACGAATTCCGTTCGCTCACCGGTGATCTCGTCATCCTCATCGAAGATTTCCCGGATGACGAGGTATTCGAGGACATGGCGCTGGAAACGCCCTTCGACCTGCTCGGCCTCTTCGAAGGCCGCGGCATCTCGGAGCGCTTCACCGCCCAGACGGGGGACATGCCCAACAAGATCCGCCTCTATCGCCGGCCGATCATCGATTACTGGGCTGAGAACGAAGAAACCCTCGGCGACATCATCACCCATGTCCTGATCCATGAGATCGGCCACCATTTCGGCCTGAGCGACGAGGACATGGAGCGCATCGAGGCGAGCGCCGAGGAAGCGACGGATCGCTGATATCGGTCCCGGCCGCAAGACGATCGGGAAGAATGAGAATTTCAGCCGGTGCTTACTGCTCGGAAAGCTTCATATCCGGATCGTAATCCTTGCCGGCCACGTCCTTGACGACAGCCTGACCGCATTCCATCCGCCCGCTTGCTGAATTGAAGCCATAGGTCGGCGAGCCGTATAACTCCCAGCCCTTGTTCAGCGCCGCGCTTACCTTGTGGCAAAAGGATGCGTCATCGGGGCCGGTGAGAAAGCGGTAGAGTTTCATCAAGGCATCTTTCTTGTATTTAGCAATCACACATCGCTACGGGGCGTTCCGGCGGCGCCCGAAGAGCGCTGCTCGATCAGGCGAGCTTTATGGACGAGTCTCTCTGCCTGGACAAGATGCAGCCGCTCCACCATCCGCCCGCCGAGGTTCACGACATTGAGAGTGGCGGCATCCGGTGCGGCGAAGGCGGCGATGATGGATTCCGCCTCGGCAACAGCGGCCTTGTCAGGGCCAAAATGCCAGTTGGCGGCTTCGATCTGGCTCGGATGGATCAGCATCTTGCCGGCAAAGCCCATGGCAACCCCCTGGCCGCATTCTGCCGCGAATTCTTCAGTATCCTTGAAATCGTTGAAGACGCTGTCGATGGCCTCGAGGCCGTAAGCGCTGACGGCCAATATCACCTGCATCAGCCAGGGCACGAGATAGGGACGGCCGGGCTGCGGCAGGACGCCCGTTTCCTTCCTGAGATCGTTTAGGCCGACGACGAAACAATCGAGCCGGCTGCCGGCCGTGCGGCCAGCCTCGGCGATCGCGGCCGCATTCAGGATGCCGCGCGGCGTCTCGATCATCGCCCAGATGCGCAAGTCTTCCGGCGCATCGGCTTCCGCAAGCCGGTCACTGACACCAGTCACATCCTGCGGCTCATCCACCTTCGGCAGCAGCACCGCATCCGGCTCCAGCTCCACGACCAGCGCCATATCCTCGGCACCGAAGTTCGAGGAAAGCGCATTGATGCGGATGATTCGCTCCTTGCCGGGAAGCGGGGAGGCGGCAAAGAAGGCCCGCAGATTTTCCCGCGCCTCGGCCTTTTTCTCCGGCGAAACGGAATCCTCGAGATCGAAGATGACGGCATCGCAATCCAGGCTCGAAAGCTTGTCCAGGGCACGGCGGTTGATGGCGGGAACGCTCAAGATGGAGCGGCGCAGACGGGCAGGGCGGGAAGGGGAGGTTTGGCTCTCGGACTGGCTCATTGTGCCGTTTTGCCGCGCTTTTAATCGACAAGCAAGTCAACAAAAAGCCATGCTCCTCTTGCAGATGGCAGAGATGAAGACCACATTGCTTGGTGTAGAGAGGTCTCGACCATGCAGAATATCCGTTCCCTGTTCATCGCGCTTGCCGGTATCACCGTGTTTGCAGCCATGGCGCTGCTGACCGTTTCGGTTACGCTTGCTGTCGGTGCTATACTGACCGTGCTAATGGCGGCCCGCGCGATTTCGCTGCGCATGAAGCCGGCACCGGTGCGCGCCAAGGCGAAGACGAACGGCGAGCGCGAAATGCGCATCTGGAACGACGGTCGCGGCACCATCATCGATCTCTGAGATTGAAACAGGGCAGGGCGGCCTATTGCCGAATCCCTTGATCATGTGTCCAATTCAGGCCACGTGCTGAAGGGCAAAGCGCCCAAAGCGCCGCCTTTTAGAGCATTTCCAAGATTCTCCTTCATTTCGGGCCGGATTTGCTCTATTGGCAGGATAATTCGTGCTTAGACGAGAATGAAGGCAGGACCCCATGGACAAGTTCGTGAAGTTGACCGGTGTCGCAGCACCCCTCCCGGTCGTCAATGTCGATACCGACATGATCATCCCGAAGGATTATCTGAAGACCATCAAGCGCACGGGTCTTGGCAAGGGCCTTTTCGCTGAAGCCCGCTACAATGAAGACGGTTCTCCGAACCCGGATTTCGTGCTGAACAAGCCGGCCTATCAGAACGCCAAGATTCTCGTTGCCGGCGACAATTTCGGCTGCGGCTCCTCGCGCGAGCATGCGCCCTGGGCACTTCTCGATTTCGGCATCCGCTGCGTCATCTCGACCAGCTTCGCCGACATCTTCTACAACAACTGCTTCAAGAACGGCATCCTGCCGATCAAGGTCAGCCAGGAAGATCTCGACAAGCTGATGGACGACGCTTCGCGCGGCTCCAACGCCATTCTGACGATCGACCTCGAAAACCTCGAAATCACCGGCCCGGACGGCGGCTCGCTGAAGTTCGAACTCGACGAATTCAAGCGTCACTGCCTGCTGAACGGCCTTGATGATATCGGCCTGACGCTGGAAAAATCCTCCGCGATCGACAATTTCGAAAAGTCGAACGCCGCATCGCGCCCTTGGGCCGCCTGATCGGTTTCATCACTATTTCGCGTTTCGAAGCCGGGCCTTGCGCCCGGCTTTTTTCATGCCAAAACGCCCGCCGCCTGCAGAGAGAGGGAACTATCCGCGGCTGCGGCACCTCAGGGAGCGGAAAACGCAAATCCCGGAAACGGGACACCATCTTTCCCAACCGTTGTAATATGATCGACAAGAAGGGGGTTCATACAGGCGTGCCGAGACCTTCGGGCCTCTTCTCCCGCCCTTAAATCTTCTCCACGCAATGGAGCCTCTCCATGACCTCCCTTCCCATTGTTGGCGCCGCCATGACGCTCGACGACGTTGAAATCCATCGTAACTGGTTGCTCGAAAAGCCGCGTGACCTGGAGCTGCAGAGCTTCGTTGAAGCCGAAATCCTCAACGGCGACTGGGCTCCGCTGGCCGAACGCGCCCGCAAGCTGCTTGACGGCCATCAGGGCCGCCTCGGCATCCACGGCCCGTTCTGGGGCTTTGTCATCGCCTCACAGGACCCGGACGTCCGCGGCGTCGTCACAAAGCGCCTGCTGCAGGCACTCGACGTCTGTGCCAATATCGGCGCCACGCAAATGGTCATCCATAGCCCCTATACGTCATGGTCCTACAACAACCTCGACAACAATAAGGGCGAGCGCGAGAAGATCATCGAATATACGCATCTGACGCTGAAAGAGGCCGTCAAGCGCGCCGAAGACATCGGGCTCACCATGGTCATCGAGAACATCGAGGACAAGGATCCCCATATCCGCGTCGGCCTCGCCGACAGCTTCAATTCGCCCGCCGTCGCCGTTTCCATCGACACCGGTCATGCCCATTACGCCCACGGCTATACCGGCGCTCCGCCGGTCGACTACTACGTCCACGCCGCCGGCAATCGCCTGCAACATGTCCACCTGCAGGATGCGGATGGCTATGCCGATCGCCACTGGAGCCTCGGCGAAGGCAACATCCACTGGCGCGCCGTCTTTGCCGCTATTGCCAAGCTTAACAGCAATCCGCGCCTGATCATCGAAATCAAGGACAAGTCGAAGATCCCGGCATCGGCCGCCTACCTCGCCTCGCTCGGGCTGGCTGAGTAAGGATAAGCAACGCAAGCCACCCGCCCTCGTGGTCCAAGGGCGGGTGACTGGTCTCAAAAGCCCGAAAACCGTACCGTTTCGACCCCTTCCTCGCTTGAAAAGCCGCATTTGCAGGTCTAAAAACCCCGCAACTTTTTCTTTCGCGGAGGCTTTCCCATGACAGTTCGCAATCTTTTCCTCCTGCCGGGCGACGGCATCGGCCCCGAGGCCATGGGCGAAGTTCGCAAGATCATTGCCTATATGAACGAGGCGAAGAATGCCGGCTTCGTTACGGATGAAGGTCTTGTCGGCGGCAGCGCCTATGATGCGCATGGCGCCGCCATCTCCGAAGAGGACATGCAGAAAGCGCTTGCCGCCGACGCCGTGCTCTTCGGCGCCGTAGGCGGCCCGAAGTGGGATAGCGTTCCCTATGAAGTGCGCCCGGAAGCCGGCCTGCTGCGCCTGCGCAAGGATCTGCAGCTCTTCGCCAACCTGCGCCCAGCCATCTGCTACCCGGCGCTGGCGTCGGCCTCGTCGCTGAAGCCGGAACTGGTCGAGGGTCTCGACATCCTGATCGTGCGCGAGCTCACGGGCGGCGTCTATTTCGGCGAGCCGAAGGAGATCATCGACCTCGGCAACGGCCAGAAGCGCGGCATCGACACCCAGGTCTACGACACCTACGAGATCGAGCGTATTGCCGGCGTTGCCTTCGAACTGGCGCGTACCCGCAACAACCGCGTCTGCTCGATGGAAAAACGCAATGTCATGAAGTCTGGCGTGCTCTGGAACCAGGTTGTTACCGCGACGCATGAGGAAAAATATTCCGACGTGCAGCTCGAGCATATGCTCGCGGATGCCGGCGGCATGCAGCTCGTGCGCCAGCCAAAGCAGTTCGACGTCATCGTGACGGACAACCTGTTCGGCGACATGCTGTCCGACGTCGCCGCCATGCTAACCGGCTCGCTCGGCATGCTGCCGTCGGCTTCGCTCGGCGCCCCCGATGCCAAGACCGGCAAGCGCAAGGCGCTCTACGAACCCGTGCACGGTTCCGCCCCCGATATCGCCGGCAAGGGCATCGCCAACCCGATCGCGATGATCGCTTCCTTCGCCATGTGCCTGCGTTACTCCTTCGGCCTCGTCACTGAGGCCGATGCGCTGGAAAAGGCGATCGCCAACGTGCTCGACAGCGGCATCCGCACCGGCGACATCATGTCGCCTGGCAGCCGCCAGGTCGGCACGACAGAAATGGGCGACGCCATCCTCGCCGAATTCAAGGCCCTTTCGGCGTAAGCCAGGTAGATCGCCTGGTATATTTCACGTGAAACACGAAGCCCCGTTCCGCGGAACGGGGTTTTTCTTGTGAACGGGATAGGCGTGTCTCAGCTCGAGATCGCCGCGACGCTCCGTCCTGATTTTCTAAAAAACTGTAACAACAACCTGCTATCAATCGGACCGATTGGAAATCGACATAGGCACTGATTATGCAGGCGATCTTGACGTCTCTCGACAGGCGTTGGCGGCGAAGTGATGCTGCTTTTGCGCCATCCCATTGGAAAATATGCCTTTTTCTGACCGCCAATATCGTCCTTCTCTCGGCTCTCCTGTTCGATTGGCCTGTCGGCGCCACCCTTAAAAGCCTGTCACCCTCCCTTCGCTTCGTCGGCGGAATGTTGACGGATTTCGGCGATTCCGGATGGATCCTTCTCATCAGTGCCTTCCTGTTTTTCGAAGGTTGGGCTGGCAGCAGGCTGCTATATTCGCAGCGCTGTCGCTGCCAGGCACTGCGCATCTGCCAGATCGGCGGCTATCTCCTGACGACCGTGGCGCTTTCCGGTATCCTCGCCAATTTGCTGAAGCGCGCCATTGGACGCGCCCGCCCCACGCATTTTGCCGATTGGGGACCCTTCGGCTTTTCGCCCTTCAATGGCCGTGCCAGCTTCGAAAGTTTCCCCTCCGGCCATGCCACGACCATCGGCGCTCTGTTCGTGGCGCTTGCCTTCCTGTTTCCGCGCTATCGCTACATCTTCGCCGCCTGCGCCTTATGGCTGGCGATCACGCGTGTCATGGTCGGCGCCCATTATCCGAGTGACGTGGTGGCCGGTCTGGCGCTCGGCGGCTGGTTTTCCTTCGTAACGGCGATCATCTATTCCCGCTACGGCTTGCTTTTTCGCATCAACGCCGCCGGCTGGCCGACGCCGCGCTTGCCACTATTCAAAAGCGGCAAGACGCGACAGACCGATTCCTGAGCCGGTCACGGCCGCAGCGCAAAGGTTGCCAAGGCCCTCGCACATTCATATATCTGGCAGAATAGGGATGACCGAAGACGGTCAACCCGATTTCGTTTGCGATGAACACCATGGATGCCGGGCCAATACGTTTAAGCGAGAGGCAGATGGGATTGATCTCCCGGGCACTTGCCGAACCGCGACGTGTGCAGATTCTGAAAGAGATCGGTACGCGAACCGAGCCTACGCCCTGCAGCCTCCTGAACGAGTGCCACGCCGTCAGCGCCGCGACAATGTCGCATCACATCAAGGAACTCGAGAATGCCGGGCTCATCGAGATCCAGCGCGAAGGTAAATTCGCCAATCTCGTGTTACGTCGCGACACTCTGAACGCTTATATGGCGGAACTTTCCAAGATCTGACAATTCCTTACACGCCATCAGCAATTCTTCTCGTGGCTCTTGTATCAATTAGATGATTATCTAAATATCAAAGTGACGGTGCGATCGGTTTTCGGGTCGCATGCGCCAAATGATTCGATGATTGTAAAATTGTCTAAGTTTTTCGAAGGAAAGTGACATGAGCAAACTGGCAGGCAAGGTCGCGATCGTGACTGGAGCATCCAAGGGCATCGGCGCCGGCATCGCCAAGGCAATGGGCGAAGCGGGCGCGGCAGTTGTCGTCAATTACGCATCGAGCCGCGAAGGCGCCGACAGGGTAGTAGCCGAAATCACCGCCAAGGGCGGCAAGGCGCTCGCCGTGCACGGCGACGTTTCCAAAGCCGAAGACGTCAAACGCCTCTTCGCCGAAACGAAACAGGCATTTGGCCGCGTCGATATCCTCGTCAACAATGCCGGCGTCTACCAATTCGCGACCATCGAGGAATTCACCGAGGAAGAATTCCACCGTGAATTCAATATCAACGTGCTGGGCACGCTGCTGACCACGCGGGAAGCCGTCAGGTATTTCGGCCCGGAAGGTGGAAATGTGATCAACATCGGCTCCAACGCCGTCAGCATGAACTTGCCGACTGCCTCCGTCTATACGGCAACCAAGGCCGCGGTCGATTCCATTACCAAGATCCTCGCCAAAGAGCTCGGGCCGCGGAATATCCGGGTCAACAACCTGGCGCCGGGCGGCGTTGAAACAGAGGGTGTCGTTGCGGCAGGCGTGATCGGCAGCGACTTCGAGAAGCATCTCGTCTCTCAGACACCTCTCGGCCGTCTCGGCCAGCCGACCGATATCGCTCCGGTCGCCGTCTTCCTCGCTTCGCAGGATGCCGCGTGGGTGACCGGCGAAACCCTCTATGTCGGTGGCGGTCTGAAGTAGCCGCTATTCGCGGTGCTGCCTTCCGAGAGGAGGCAGTTTGCCGGGCGCGACACAACCGCGCGCCTGGCCAATACATTAGCAAGCAATTGCCAAACCACCTCATTTTCCTATTTAGTAAAGACGTTCGGGTTTTCCGCTTAGCATCGCAGTTGATCGTGCCGCGAAGCGACAGCTCGGCTGTGAGATTTAAAATAATCCTGTCTTCAATGCGATCCCACGCAGCAGCTGATGTCATCGAACTCCCCTAAGATCCGCCGACGATCGCTGTCGTGAACAACAAATGGAGGACGTCTTTATGAATACTGCCAATACCAAATCGAAATTGGGCACTCGCACCAATCTCAGCGAAGACGCGACGCGCGATATTTCCGCGGCTCTGACCGCGCTGCTGGCGGATGTCTTTGCTCTCTATTTGAAGACTAAGAATTTTCACTGGCACATGAGTGGCCCGCATTTCCGTGATTATCACCTGCTTCTCGACGAGCACGGCGATCAGATTTTCGCCATGACCGATCCTATGGCCGAGCGCTGCCGGAAGATCGGCGGAACGACCCTCCACTCGATCGGCCAGATCGCCAAGCTGCAGCGCATTCCCGACAACGACGCCGAATATGTCGATCCGCAGGACATGCTCGCCGAACTGGCTGACGATAACCTCAAGCTCTCCGCCGAAATGCGCGCCGTCCACAACGTTTGCGACGAATATGGCGATGTCGCCACGGCCAGCCTTCTGGAAAACTGGATAGACGAGACCGAGCGCCGCACTTGGTTCCTGTTTGAAACCACGCGCAAGTCCAACCGCTGACACCGAACCGGCGCCTTCCAATTTGATAAGTTGAAGGCTGGTTTCGACGCCTCCGATTTCCTCGCTTCCGCACCGATACAAGCGAGGAAATCCTTGACTCCTGTGGAAAACATCTTAGAACCGGCGACGGAAAAGGAAGACTTCCATGGTTCGCTTCGAACAGCTCGATAGCTTCAGTCACCTGGCGCAATGTGCCGGGCGGGATGTCTATTTTCCGGTTTCTTCCAAAACCAAGGCCAAAACGACGACGAAAACCGTCTGACGTCTCTGGCCTGCCGCTCTCTCCCCGGCTCGGCCGGGGACAGGAACCGGTCGTTATGGCTGCGGTTCCCCCCTCGCCAAAGAGGAGAGAAGAGAAAGAGAGCTTGAGAAATGGGTTTCAAAGTTGCAGTAGCGGGCGCGACCGGGAATGTCGGCCGCGAAATGCTCAATATCCTGGCCGAACGCGGCTTCCCGGCCGATGAGGTCGTGGCACTCGCATCGGCCCGCTCGCAGGGAACCGAAGTTTCCTTTGGCGACCGGACGCTGAAGGTTTCCAACCTGGAGAACTACGATTTCTCCGACACCGACATCTGCCTGATGTCGGCCGGCGGCGACGTTTCGAAAAAGTTCTCGCCGAAGATCGGCGCCCAGGGCTGCGTCGTCATCGACAACTCTTCCGCTTGGCGTTATGACGCCGACGTGCCGCTGATCGTGCCGGAAGTGAACCCGGATGCCGTCACGCAGTTCACCAAGCGCAACATCATCGCCAACCCGAATTGCTCGACCGCGCAGCTCGTCGTCGCCCTGAAGCCGCTTCATGACTTCGCCAAGATCAAGCGCGTCGTCGTCTCGACCTACCAGTCGGTCTCCGGCGCCGGCAAGGACGGCATGGACGAGCTGTTCAACCAGACCCGCGCCGTCTTCGTCGCCGATCCGATCGAGGCAAAGAAGTTCACCAAGCGCATCGCCTTCAACGTCATCCCGCATATCGATGTCTTCATGGAAGATGGCTACACCAAGGAAGAATGGAAGGTGCTGGCCGAGACCAAGAAGATGCTCGACCCAAAGATCAAGGTCACCTGCACGGCTGTCCGTGTGCCCGTTTTCATCGGCCATTCGGAATCGGTCAACATCGAGTTCGAAAACGAGATCACCGCCGATCAGGCTCGCGATATCCTGCGTGAAGCGCCCGGCTGCCTCGTCATCGACAAGCGCGAAAACGGCGGTTATATCACGCCTTACGAATCCGCCGGCGAAGATGCGACCTATATTTCTCGCATCCGTGAAGACGCGACCGTCGAGAACGGCCTCAACCTCTGGGTTGTCTCCGACAACCTGCGCAAGGGTGCCGCGCTCAATGCCATTCAGATCGCCGAATTGCTCGTCAATCGCGGCCTGATCAAGCCGCGCAAGCAGGCTGCATAAGGATCTGTAAACCAATTTACGGTTTATCAACCCTCTTTGGGTAAGCAGGTTAGAACGGAAGCCCCGCCATTTCGGATGAAAGGCGGGGCTTTTCTGAATGATTTTGGCGGCGATGTTTCACATGAAACGAAAACATCACTCGCTAAAACATGATGACATGATGGTCGGATGCTGGCATGGTCCGGTGGCGACTAAACGCGCGTGATCCCCTGGCTTTCAAGGGTTTACGCGCCATTGAAAACGGTTACCGCGTTCGCACCGCGGTAAGATTTCGGGGACACTGAATGCGCTTCACAAAATCTGGAATGGCAGCTCTCGTGGCGGGCGGATTGCTGCTGGGAATGCCGCTTGCGGCAAACGCCGCATCTTGCGGCAACACTTCCGCCGGATTCGAGAATTGGGTGCAGGAATTCAAACGGGAAGCGCAGGGACAGGGTGTTAGCCCCTCTACCCTCGACAGGGCCTTCGCCAACGTTCATTACAACCAGCCCACCATCCGCGCCGACCGCGGCCAGAAGAGCTTCAAGCTTTCCTTCGAGGAATTCATGAAGAAGCGCGGCGGCCAGACGATCATCAATCGCGGCAAGAGCATGAAGCAGGCCAATGCGGCCCTCTTCGCCAAGATCCAGAAGCGCTTCGGCGTTCCCCCAGGCCCGATCATCGCCATCTGGGGCATGGAAACCGGCTTCGGCAGCTATATGGGCGACCAGCATACGCTTTCGGCCGTCTCGACGCTTGCTTATGATTGCCGTCGTTCCGCGTTCTTTACCGAGCAACTCTACGCGGCCCTGAAGCTCGTCGGCGAAGGTTATCTCAGCCCGTCAGCACGCGGCGCGGCTCATGGCGAAATCGGCCAGACGCAGTTCATGCCGAAAAACGTAGTCGCCTTCGGCGTCGACGAAGATGGCGATGGCAGGGTCGATCTTGTCGGCTCGCGCGCGGATGCACTGGCCTCGACCGCCAACTTCCTGCGCGGCCATGGTTGGCAGCCGGGTGCCGGTTACCAGCCCGGCGAGCCGAATTTCTCCGCTATCGCCGGATGGAACGACGCGAAGGTCTATCAGCAGGCGATCGCCTATATCGGCCAGCAGATCGACGGCAAGTAAGCCTGATCTCGTGAATCAAAAAAGGCGCTGCGACCAGATGGTCTGCGGCGCCTTTTTCGTTTGATCCACCTGCCGTCCTGCCAGGCGCCTGACTCCTAAACCTCAGGCCTCTTAAATCTCAGGGCGGATGAAATCGCGCGTGGCCGGATCCATGACCCACAGCTCGCCTGTCGAAATATCGAACCATGCGCCGTGGAGATTGAGCTTGCCCTCCTCCTCACGTGCCTTGATTTCCGGAAAGCTGCGCAGATTGTCGAGCGAATTGCGGATCGAAATGCGCTCCAGCGCGGTCTGGCGCTCGGTCTGCGTCATGATCTCATTGCTCTGGATCTGTTCGGCCGCGGGCTTCAGCAGCGCCATCCAACGGCCGATGAAATCGCCCGGCGACAGCGGCTCCGCGTTCGGATCAAGTGCGGCGCGAATGCCGCCGCAGCGGCCATGGCCCATTACGACGATATCGGAAACCTTGAGCGACAGAACGGCGAATTCCAGCGCTGCCGAAGTCGCATGGAAATTGCTGTCCGGCTCGTAGGGCGGTACCATGTTGGCGACGTTACGGATGACGAAGAGTTCGCCCGGTCCGGCGTCGAAGATGATCTCCGGCGCCGAACGGGAGTCACTACAGGCTATCACGAGGGTCGATGGGCTTTGGCCAAGCTCGGCGAGAGTGCGATAGCGTTCGCGCTCATCGACGTAACGCCCGCTCATGAAGTTGCGATAACCGTTCAGAAGGGTGTCGGGAAAGCTTTGCATGATATTGGATTACAATGCACTTCGGCCGATGGCAACTGCTGCGCTGCAAAAAGCTCCCGCCGCTTTCAGCCGTTACTTTTTCTTCCGCTGCGCCGGGTGGACGAGATGCCTCAGCTGCACCATCGCCATTGGCGTCGACAGGCTTGCGGAATCGACGGCAAGCGTCAGTTCGTTGCTGCCGCGCTTGACGGCGCGCGCCAGCACTTCAAAGACGCTGGCCGTCGTCAGCTGTAATGCCCGCTCCTCATCCATGCCGGAAAGCAAGCGCGACAGGAACACGGCAGACAGGAGATCGCCCAGTCCATTCGGCGCGCCTTCGACGCTGCGATGCTCGGCAAGCAGGGCGTTTCGGCCGCTCAGATAGAGATTGCCGATGCCGCCGGCCATCATCGGCACGGCAGACGTCACCAACATGCGCGACGGGCCAAGCGCGAGAGCCGCCTCCATGATGGCGTTGTTATCCTCGAGAGGCGCTCCCGCAAGCCAGGCAAGCTCATAGCGGTTCGGCGTCGCGAGCGACGCCAGCGGGATCAGATGGTCGCGGATCGCTTCCGCCGTTGCTTCAGGCACATAAAGCCCGCCCGCATCGCCGATAACGGGATCGCAGGCATAGAGGAGATCGGGGTTCTTCTCCCGCATAGCCGTTACGAGCCTTGCAACGGAACGCACCTGTGCAGCATTGCCGAAATATCCCGACAGAACTGCCTTTACCTCGGAAAGCCAGGGTGCGGCGATGAGATCGTCGATCGCATGGTCGAAATCCGCCTCGTTGAAGGTCAAGCGCGTCGAACGTCCATGACCGGGATGCCACGGCAGAACGATCGTCGGCAGCGCCCACACCGGATGGCCAAGCGTCTCCAGCGCGAAAACGGCGGCGCGATTGCCGACGGACCCTCGGACGACGTGGCTGGAGATGACGATAACGGCGCCGGCGGACACTTGCGACATGATGCTAGCTTTCAAGTTCAGGGCTTCAAACTGCCATGGCGCCGTTGATGATCCCTTTGGCGGCACTCTGTCAACCGCACTTCACAGAGTCATGAAAACCTCTGTTGACCAGTTGATTCCGCCAATGTCACACCGATGATATCCGCTTTGCATCGAGATCGCGCGTTTCGGCAAGATTTTTAAAGAAACCGGCCAAAATCAGTCCGAAAGCAACCAAATTCGCATTCTTTTTGCCAGTTTTTTCGCTAAACCTTCTGCTACTGTCGTCAAAATTCGAAGATCGGGAGGAATTCCATGGCGCCTAAGACCAATCCGAAACGGGAAAAACAGATCGAAGCGGCACGCAAAATTGCCGCGGCAACGGGTGAAGCGCATCTCGATCCCGAAATCCTGTTCGGCCGGGCGAGCAATGACGACATGGAGCTTTACAGCCCGGAAATGCTGGCACTTGCCGCGGCACATGCCGCTAGGGAACTGGCAGCCTGGAGCGGCACGGTTCCCCGCGTCAACATAGAGCAGGTCGCCGGCATCGAGCCCGATGGCGTTGCGGTGTCGATCCTCTCGATCACCGACCACAACATGCCCTTCCTCTATGAATCGATCATGGGCGAGGTGACCAGCAGCTTCCGCGATCTTTATATGGCCGTTCACCCGATCCTGGTCATAGAGAAGGGCAAGCAGCCGAGCCTTTATTCGGCCGATCAGCCGAGCGACCCGGCCCGTCGCGTCAGCCATATCCAGCTTCATCTCTCGCCGCTGACGACAGCGCAGGCGAGCGATCTGACCAAGCGGCTTCAGACCGTGCTCGATCAGACGCATCTTGCCGTTTCCGACTGGAAGCCAATGTTGTCGCGCCTGGATACCGTGATATCGGAACTATCAACCTATGAGGCCGCCGGCCGCCGCAAGAACGATCGCGACGAAGCGCTCGCCTTCCTTGCCTGGCTACGGGACGGCAATTTCACCTTCCTCGGCATGCGTGAATATGTCTATTCCGGCAAGGGCGCCGATGCGAAGGTCGAGCGGGATCGCGGCACCGGCCTCGGCATCCTCTCCAATCCGGATGTCCGCGTTCTTCGGCAGGGCAAGGACGCCGTCACGACGACACCGGAAATCCTCGCTTTCCTCGACGGCCCGGATTTCCTGATCGTCACCAAGGCCAATGTCAAATCGATCGTCCACCGCCGCGCCTATATGGATTATGTCGGCGTCAAGCGCTTCGACACGGATGGCAACGTGACGGGCGAGCTGCGCATCGTTGGCCTCTTCACCTCCACCGCCTATACCAGCGCTGCCGCGGAAGTGCCGCTGCTGCGCTCAAAGGTGCAGAAGGTCAAGGATCATTTCGGTTTCGACCCCACAAGCCATTCCGGCCGAATGCTCGAAAACACGCTGGAATCCTATCCGCGCGACGATCTCTTCCAGATCGACGCCTCATTGCTGGCAAGCTTCGCCGAGCAGATCAACGACCTGACCGACCGGCCGCGCGTTCGCGCATTGCCGCGCATCGACCATTTCGACCGTTTCGTCTCCGTCATCGTCTATGTCCCGCGCGAGGAATATGATTCCGTTGTCCGCGAGAAGATCGGCAATTACCTGAAGTCGGTCTATGACGGCCGCGTCTCCGCTTATTACCCGGCTTTCCCGGAAGGTGGCGTGGCGCGCGTGCACTTCATCATTGGTCGCAGCGCCGGCAAGACGCCGCATGTTCCGCAGGCCAAGCTGGAGGAGGCGATCCGTGCCATCACAGCCCGCTGGGACGAGCGCTTCGCCATGCTGGCCGGCCCGAAGGCGCCGAGCATCTCCGTCAGCCAGGCTTTTCAAGAAGCCTTCTCGCCGGAAGACGCCTTTGCCGATCTGCCAGATATCATCGCCACTGCCGGTGTTGAGCCGATCCGCATCGGCTTCTATATCCGCAAGGACGAGGCAGGCGACATTCTCTCGCTGAAGATCTTCCACGGCGACGGCAACCTGGCGCTGTCGCGCCGCGTGCCGCTGCTCGAAAATCTCGGTTTCAACGTTATCAGCGAGCGCACCTTCGATATCTATGTCACGGCCAAGGACGGTTCGACCGGCCATGTCGTGCTCCATGATATGGAGCTCGAAACCCGCAGCGGCCTGACGATCGATCTCGCCCGCCATGGCGCCGCCCTGGAAGAAGCCTTCCTTGCTGCCTTCGGCGGCACGATCGACAACGACGCCTTCAACCGGCTGATCGTCTCTGCCGATCTCTCCGCCCGCGAAACCAATGTGCTGCGCGCCTATTCCCGCTATCTCAGACAGGCCGGCATCGCCTATTCGCAGGATTATATCTCTGCGACGCTGGATAAATATCCTAGGATTGCCGCATCGCTCTTCCGATTGTTCCACGATACGCTCGACCCGAAGCTCAGCGACAAGAACCGCACGAAGAAGCTCTCCGAGCTGCACGCGAGCATCGAAGCCGAGCTTGCCGACGTACCGAGCCTCGACGACGACCGCATCCTGCGCCGCTACGTCAACGCCATCGACGCGACGCTGCGCACCAACTATTTCCAGAAGAATGCGGACGGCACGCCGAAGGCCATGCTCGCCTTCAAGCTCGATCCCAAGCTGCTCGACGGCTTGCCCGAACCGCGTCCTTTCCGCGAAATCTTCGTCTACGGCGTCGAAGTGGAAGGCGTACACTTGCGCTTCGGCAAGGTGGCACGCGGCGGCCTGCGCTGGTCGGATCGCGCTGAAGACTATCGCACCGAAGTTCTAGGCCTTGTGAAGGCACAGCAGGTGAAGAACGCCGTTATCGTCCCCGTCGGCGCCAAAGGCGGCTTCTATCCGAAGAAGCTTCCGGTCGGCGGCAGCCGCGACGAGGTCTTCAATGCCGGTCGTGAGGCCTACAAGACCTATATCCGCACGCTGCTGTCGATCACCGACAACATCTCTGGCGCCGATATCATCCCGCCTGCCGACACCGTACGGCTTGACGGTGACGACCCCTATTTCGTCGTTGCCGCCGACAAGGGCACGGCGACCTTCTCCGACACTGCCAATGCATTGGCGCAGGAAGCAGGCTTCTGGCTGGACGACGCCTTCGCTTCGGGCGGCTCGGCCGGCTACGACCACAAGAAGATGGGTATCACAGCCCGCGGTGCCTGGGAAACCGTGAAGCGGCATTTCCGCGAAATGGACATCGACATCCAGACGACGCCCTTCAGCGTCGTCGGCGTCGGCGACATGTCCGGCGACGTCTTCGGCAACGGCATGCTCCTGTCGCCGAAGATCCGCCTGCTCGCCGCCTTCGACCACCGCGATATCTTCATCGATCCCGATCCGGACATGGCAAAGACGCTCGCCGAACGCCAGCGCCTGTTCGACCTGCCGCGCTCTAGCTGGCAGGATTTCGACAAGTCTGTCTTGTCGAAGGGCGCGATGATTATTTCCCGATCGGCAAAATCGGTCACGCTGACGCCGGAAGCCGTCGCCGCCATCGGCATCGACAAGTCGGTCGCAACCCCCTTCGAGATCATGACGGCGATCCTCAAGGCACCCGTCGACCTGCTCTGGTTCGGCGGCATCGGCACCTACGTCAAGGCGCCGTCCGAAACCGATTCGGAAGTTGGCGATCGCGCCAACGATCCGATCCGCATCACGGCGGACGAAGTCCGCGCCAAAGTGATCGGCGAGGGCGCCAATCTCGGCGTCACGCAGAAAGGCCGCATCGCCTATGGCCTCAAGGGCGGCCGGTGCAACTCAGACGCCATCGACAATTCGGCCGGGGTCAACACCTCCGACGTCGAGGTCAACATCAAGATAGCGCTTGCCAACGCCATGCATGACGGCCGCCTGACACGCCCCAAGCGCGATACGCTGCTCGCCTCCATGACCGACGAAGTGGCAGCGCTCGTCCTGCGCAACAACTATCTGCAATCGCTGGCGATCTCGCTGACCGAGCGCAAGGGGACCGGCAATGGCCTGGAACTCAGCCGCTTCATGAGCGTGCTGGAAGCGGCAAAGCAGCTCAACCGCAAGGTCGAAACCCTGCCCGACGATCAAACGTTTGCCGAGCGTTACGCCAATGGGCGGCCGCTGACGCGCGCCGAAATCGGCGTGCTGCTCTCCTACGCCAAGATCGTCCTCTTCGATGCGCTTGTTGCCAGCGACCTGCCTGACGATCCCTATTTCGCCACCACGCTCAGCCGCTATTTCCCGGCAAAGATGCAACGCTCGAATTCAACGGACATCGAAAGCCATCGTCTGCGCCGCGAGATCATCGGCACGGCGCTTGCCAACGAAGCGATCAATCGTGGTGGTCCGGGCTTTGCCGTCAGCATGATGGATGCAACGGCTGCGTCGGCGGCCGAGGTGGTCAAGGCCGCCGTCATTGCCCGCGACGGCTTCGATCTCGACCGGCTTTGGAACGAGACGGATGCACTTGACGGTAAGGTCGGCGGCCAGATGCAGAACCGCGTCTATGGCGAGATCACTGAAGTCTATACCGTGCTTACGCGCCTGCTATTGAAGACTGGGGCCGCCAAGGATGAAATCGAGGAAACCGTTAGCCGGCTTCGTGCAGCTCTGAAGAAGCTGCGACCCGTCTTCCTCACCCATATCCCGGCAGATTTCGCGGCCGAGATCGCAGCCCGCGAAGCGGAATATCTGGCAGCCGGCCTGCCGGAGAAGCTCGCGTCGGAGATCGCCACCATCTATGCGCTTGTCCTCGTGCCTGAGATCATGCAGATCGCCGAACGCACCGGCGATACGCTGAACCGCGCGGCCGAAAGCTACTTCACCGTATCGCAGACCTTCCGCGTCGGCCGCCTGCTGCTGGCCGGCAGCCGGATCGTTACCGGCGATCATTACGAGAGCCTGGCGCTGGCGCGTAGCCTCGACCAGATCGCTGGCGCCCGCCGTGACATTGTCATCTCCGCTTTGTCCAACCATCCGAAGGACAAGCAGCCGGTTCAGGCATGGCATGCGGAAGACCGTATCCGCATCAATCGCATCGCCGAAGAGCTCGGCGGCCTCAGCGAAAGCGGCGATCCGAACCTCGCCCGCATCACCGTCGCTGCCGGCCTGCTCAGCGATCTTGCGAACGGCCGGGCAAGATGAGACAGTCCGCCTCGTCCCCGTCACGGGATGAGGGAATGAGGGCTGGATCTGGTGGCGACCGAAATTGTTGACGATAACGTGCCGGCCAAAGTGCCGGCACGCGGTATCTGGGGCTGGATGTTCTTCGACTGGGCGGCTCAGCCGTTCTTCACGGTCGTTACCACCTTCATCTTCGGCCCCTATTTCGTCGCGCGGCTGACGGCCGATCCCGTCTCCGCGCAGACGACATGGAGCAATATGGCGACGATCTCCTCGGTGATCATCGCCATCCTTTCACCGGTCCTCGGCTCGATCGCCGATCAATCCGGCGCCCGCAAGCCATGGATCGCCTTCTTCGCCGTCATCAAGATCGTCAGCCTTTTTTGCCTCTGGGGCGCGGCACCCGGCTCGCCGGTCATCTATCCGGTGATCTTCATGATCCTCGCCTCGATCTCGGCCGAATTCTCGATCGTCTTCAATGATTCCATGATGCCGCGGCTGGTTGGTAAGGATGATGTCGGCAGGCTGTCGAACGCCGCCTGGGGGCTCGGCTATCTCGGCGGCATGATCGTGCTGATCACCGTCGTGGCCTTGCTCGCCGGCAATCCACAGACCGGCAAGACCATTCTCGGCCTCACCCCGCTCTTCGGCCTCAACGCCACGCTAGGCGAGGATGCTCGTATCACCGGGCCGATTTCGGCCGTTTGGTATTTCATCTTCATTCTGCCGATGTTTCTCTTCACGCCGGATGCCGCACGCGGCTTGCCCTTGGGCGCCGCCGTTCGCTCGGGCCTGCGCGAGCTATCGGCGACCTTGGGCGAGCTGAGGCGCCGGCGCGGTATCAGCCTCTTTCTTGTCGCCCGGATGATCTATCAGGACGGCGTCAACGGCCTCCTGATCCTCGGCGGCACCTTCGCGGCCGGCATGTTCGGCTGGGCGACGATCGAGATTGGCATCTACGGCATCATCCTCAACATCATCGCCATTTTCGGCTGCTTTGCCGCCGGCTATGTCGATCGCTGGCTGGGCTCGAAGACGACCGTTATCATTAGTCTGACGCTGCTGCTCGTCGCCACTTTCGGCATCCTCTCAACCGGCCCTGGTTTCACGCTCTTCGGCCTCGTGCCGCTCTCCACCGTCAGCGCCGGTGGTCTGTTCGGTACGGCGGCGGAAAAGGCCTATATCGGCTACGGCCTTTTAATCGGCATCGCCTTCGGGCCTGTGCAGGCCTCCTCGCGGTCCTATCTCGCCCGCAGCGTCAGCCTCTCGGAAGCCGGCCGCTATTTCGGCATCTACGCCCTGTCAGGCCGCGCCACCAGCTTCATGGCGACTTTGTTCTTCTCGCTGGTGACCTATTGGAGCGGCTCGGCCCGCCTCGGCATGGCGACGCTTGTCATCTTCCTCGCCGGTGGCCTGCTGCTTCTGTTGCCGACGCCTTATCCGGCCGATAGAGCGAAGTAGGCAAAGAAAAATCCCGGCTGGTAAACCAACCGGGATATACGTTTTATATATCCGGGATATCCGCCGATCAGTGACGGAAGTGGCGAACGCCGGTGAAGACCATCGCGACATTGTGCTCGTTGGCCGCGTCGATCACTTCCTGGTCGCGCATCGAACCGCCGGGCTGGATGACGGCGGTGGCGCCGGCGGCGATCGCCGAGAGTAGGCCATCGGCAAAAGGCAGGAAAGCTTCGGAAGCGACGGCGGAACCACGCGTCAGTGGCTCGGCAAGCCCCATGGCCTTGGCGGCTTCCTCGGCCTTGATGGCAGCGATGCGGGCGGAATCGACGCGGCTCATCTGTCCGGCGCCGATGCCGGCCGTCTGGCCATCCTTGGCGTAAACGACGGCATTCGACTTCACATGCTTGGCCACACGGAAGGCGAATTTCATGTCTTCCAGCTCCTGCGCCGTCGGCGCGCGCTTGGTAACGACCCTGAGCTCCATGTCCTCGACCAGCGCGTTGTCGCGGTTCTGAACCAGCAGCCCGCCGGAGACGGTTTTTGCGGTGAGGCCAGCGGCGCGTGGATCGGGCAGGGCGCCAACCGAGAGCAGGCGGAGATTCGGCTTGCGGGCGATGATCGCCTTGGCTTCCTCGCTCACTTCGGGCGCGATGATGACCTCGGTGAAGAGCTTGACGATCTCTTCGGCCGTTTCGGCATCGAGCAGGCTGTTCAGCGCAATGATGCCGCCGAAGGCGGAGGTGGAATCGCAGGCGAGAGCGCGCTTATAGGCTTCCACCAGGCTCGGACCCGTGGCGACACCGCAGGGATTGGCATGCTTGATGATCGCGCAGGCCGGCCCCTTTTCCGGCAGGAACTCGGCGACGAGCTCATAGGCCGCGTCAGTGTCGTTGATGTTGTTGTAGGACAGCTGCTTGCCCTGGATGAGCGTTGCCGTCGAGACGCCGGGACGGTTTTCGCCAGTCAGGTAGAAAGCCGCCTTCTGGTGCGGATTTTCACCATAACGCATCTCCTCGCGCAGCACACCGCCAATGACGCGGTGGCGCGGCGTGGCGATATCCAGCGCTTCGGCAAACCAGTTAGAGATCATCGCGTCGTAAGCAGCGGTGCGGGCAAAAGCCTTTGCGGCCATGCGCTTGCGGAAATCATAGGTCGTCTGGCCGGCATCGGCGGAAAGCTGAGCCAGCAGCTCGGCATAATCGGCGGGATCGGTGAGCGTCGTCACATAGGCGTGATTTTTGGCCGAAGCTCGGATCATCGCCGGGCCGCCGATGTCGATATTCTCCACCGTTGTCGGATAATCGCCTCCGGCTTTGCGCACGTCCTCGAAGGGGTAAAGATTGATGACGGCAAGATCGATGCCTTCGATACCGTGCTCCTTCATTTCAGCCTGATGCTCGGCATCGTCACGAATGGCGAGCAGGCCGCCATGCACCTTCGGATGCAGCGTCTTGACGCGGCCGTCCATGATCTCAGGAAAATTCGTCACTTCCGACACGTCGGTCACCGCAAGGCCGGCTGCAGCAATCGCCTTGTGCGTACCGCCGGTCGACAGCAGGCGCACGCCCTGTTCGCTCAGCGCAAGCGCCAGCTCGACGATGCCGGTCTTGTCGAAAACGGACAGAAGCGCGGTTTTCACCTTCACCTTGTCGGGAGCGGGAATTTTCTTGGAAACGACGGCCATGGGCTTTCTCCGGTCTGGCATAGGGAGATGTGGCGTCCGGCAAAAAAGGGTGCGGGACGAATAATGCCGCCCCGTTAGCATAGCTCACGCGCTTAGCCTATGGCCGATGCGATAAAAACCAGCGGATTTCCGGCTTTTCCGTGATCCGGAAGACAATCTCAAGCTGATCGGAGGAACGCATACCTGAGGGATCGGCAAAGAAGATATCTTCCGCGACCAGCACCTCGTTGCCGGGGGAGGAGAAGATCCAGGTCTCTCCATCCGGGGCGATCAGCAGCGCGGCATCCGTCTCGGTCTGCAGCAGGCTGATGGAGGGGTGAATGTGAAAACGGGCAGAAGCAATGCCCTCACCCTTCGGCTGATGCTTCTTGCCCTCCGGCACGAAGAACCGGTCGCGGCCGGCGACGATCGTGCCGCTGGCATTCAGACTGATCTCGCGCTCATGGACATAGCCGAAGGCGGAGAGATAGCCGTCATGCGCGGCACGGACATAGTCTCGCCCGTCTTCGGTCTCGGCACGCTCGACGATGACCTTCTTGACGCCGCTGACCATGATCGGCCCAAGCGATTTCGATTTGGAGAACTGACAGGACGAGGTGTCGTTGAGCGTGACGGTCGAATGCGCCGCAGTCGCCCGCGCCGCCTGCATGAAGCGGTCACCCGCAAATTCGGGCGCGCCGGAATTGATGATGAAGCGCGACTTGCCAGACGACATCTCGAAGGAAAGACAGCCGGCATGCGCCGTGCGGCTGAGATCGACGGAGCCAGCAGAGCCGGCATCAACGATGACGACGGCCGAACCGGCGGCCAAACGATGATATTTCGTGTGCGGTAGTGCCTTGAAGGTCTGGCCGGCCGTCTCGTCATAGCGCAGCACCGACATCAGCTCGTTGGCAAGCGTCGAGGTCGCACCGTTGAACAGCGCCAGATCGCCATCCTGATGGCGGAAGAAACGCAGCGCCGGATACATACGGTCGATGCCGGGGATGAGCCGGATCGGTACGTCATGGCCGAGATTGACATAGGTCTGGCGCAGCGGCAGCAGATCGAGCAGCAATTCCAGTGACGCCCGCGGATTGCGGGAGATATGGCCGCCATCCTGCAGGATTTGCCGGTCGATCTCCCGGTCGAGCGCCTGACCGGCCCGTTTCAGCGTCAGCGAGCTGCTCGGCATGGCGACCGAGGCCATGGCAAGCGCGATGCGCACACGGAACCGGGTGATGCCGTCAGGCGAGGACGCAACGACCCGACGCAGAAAGCGCACATGGAAGACGAGCATGCGCATGAAGCGGCGGTAGAAACCACTATCCGTGCCCTGCAAAAGCACGGGCGAATGCGACAGAAGCGCGATCAGCCGCTGCGCCGCTATATCGGGTGACCAGGCAAGGCCATGCAGCCGGCGGCCGTGGACGGCAATCCAATCCGTGAGGATCGATCGCGCCATGGCCGAGGCCTGATCGCTCTTTTCCGCCCGTAAATGCCGCAGCCAGCGAAAATTATGCAGCCTGGCGGCAAACGCAAGCGACGGCAGCTCCAGTGAGAAGGGCGATGCACCTTGTGTTTCCAGAACGCGCCCAGCGAGCAGAATGCGGCCGTTCAGAAGCTCTTCGACGAAAAAGGGATCGACGCTGCGCAGATCGGTCGGTGCCACGATCAGGCGCTCCGGCACACGCATCGTGTGGCGGGTAAGACGCAATCGCGTCAACGCCGCGCGGCGCGACATCCGCCGCCATGCTTCCCGCATGTATGAACTCACTAAACCCTGCCGCAGATCTGCATATTTGCTTCTGCTTACTCTCATTACCCGTGGTTAAAAAGAGGTTACAGATATACCAATTAAAGACATGTTCCCCGGTTTTTTAACCGTCCGGTAAAAACGATTCGAGGTGGGGACTAATGCGTGCGTCGAAGCACGACGGCAAAAAAGCCGTCGAGGCCGGAGGCGACGCCATCGGAAAGCGGCAGCATGTCCGGCGTGGTGCGGAAGGCTCCAAGCGGCGAAATCGCCGTTTCCAGACCCGGCCAATCGCCTGATGGGATCGGTACGCGCTCGACATTGCCGGTATCGGCAAGCAGGCGTGCAACCAGATCTTCGCCCTCTTCGGGATCGAGCGAGCAATTGGAGAAGACCACCACACCGCCCGGCTTGACCAAGGTCAGGGCATGGCGAAGCAGGCGTTCCTGCAGGGCGGCCAGCTTGGCGATATCCTCCGGTCCCTTGGTCCACAGCACGTCCGGATGGCGGCGCGTCGTTCCCGTGGAGGAGCAGGGTGCATCGAGAAGAGCCGCATCGAAAAGTTCGTCGGGTTGATATTTGCTCATATCGGCAACGACGGTTTCTGCTTCGAAGCCAAGCCGTGCCAGATTGCCGGACAGCCTCTTCAGGCGATTGGCGGATTGATCGAGAGCCGTGACCTTAGCACCGGCGAGAATGAGTTGCGCCGTCTTGCCGCCAGGTGCTGCGCAGAGATCCACCACCCGCTTGCCGGCCAGCGAACCGAAAAGTTTTGCTGGAATGCTGGCGGCAGCATCCTGAACCCACCACTCACCCTCATCGAAACCTTCGAGAGAGGGAATGGAACCTTCGAAGGCGGCAAGCCGCACGCCGCCGGTCGGCAGCACCACGCCGTTCAACCGCTTTGCCCAGCCCTCGGCATCGGATTTCACGGTCAGGTCGATCGCCGCCGGCTCGAGTTGCGTGTCGGAAATCTTTAGCGCAGCGGGAGCGCCATAGGCCGCTTCCAGGCGAGAAAGGAACCAGGCCGGCATGGCCGGCACGTTCGCAACCCGCTCAAGGATTGCCTGCTTCTCGCGGCCGATGCGGCGAAGGATGGCATTCACCAGCTTGGCGAAACGGCGATTGCGCGGATCGCGGTTGGCTTGCTCGACAGCAAGATCGACGGCGGAATGATCCGGCACGTCGAGATAGAGGATCTGGGTCGCACCAACGACGAGGACATGATGCAGGGCACGGGCGCCCTCCGGCAGCGGCGAATCGAGCAGCGACGAGATCGCCGCCTCGATGCGCGGCAGGTGGCGCAGCGCGCTGTTCAAGATAGCGCGCACCAGCGCACGGTCGCTATCGCTAAGTGTCGTATAGGCGGCGCTGCCGCCTTCGGTATCCAGCATGCCGTCGAGCGGCGTCTTGCGGTCCAGCACGGCCCCCAGGATCTTCGACGCCGCCGCGCGGGCCGCAAGGCCGGGCTTGAGTGGAGACGAATCAAGCGGCCGCGATTGCTGAGGCCGCTTGCCCGATCGTTTTCCATCTCTATGGGAAGCTTTGTTTTTCGTGTCAGAACTCAAGACCAGGGACCCTTCGGCGGTTGCGAACCACCGCGACCCGTATTCGGCACGGAGCGCGATTTGCGCCCCGGATTAGCAGTGAAGGACGGTCCCGTCGAGCCAAAGCCCGAAGATGGGCCAGAAGACGGTGTCATCGGCGAAGCGCCGCCGCCACCGTAACGGGCCATGTCATGCAGCGCGGCGATGCGGTTTTCCGTGTTCGGATGGGTGGAAAACAGATTGTCCATGCGCTCGCCGGAGAGCGGATTGATGATGAACATATGCGCCGTCGCCGGATGGCCCTCGGCATCTTCATTCGGGATATGCGCCGCGCCGCGGGCGATCTTGCCGAGCGCGGAGGCAAGCCAAAGCGGATTGCCGCAGATTTCCGCGCCGCGGCGGTCGGCAGAATATTCGCGCGTACGGCTGATCGCCATCTGCACCAGCATAGCGGCCAACGGGGCAACGATCATCGCGACAAGGACACCGATCATGCCGAGCGGATTGTTGTTGTCGCGGCGGCCGCCGAAGAAGAAAGCGAAATTGCCGAGCATGGAAATAGCACCGGCAAGCGTCGCTGTGATCGTCATCGTCAGCGTGTCGCGGTTCTGCACGTGGGCAAGCTCGTGCGCCATCACACCGGCCACCTCCTCCGGCGTCAGCGCGTGCAGCAGGCCGGTGGAGGCAGCGACAGCGGCATTTTCCGGATTACGGCCCGTCGCGAAAGCATTCGGCTGCGGGCTGTCATAAAGATAAACCTTCGGCATAGGCAGGCCGGCATTGCGGGCGAGATCGCGAACGATGCGGTAGAATTCCGGCGCGCTTCGCTCATCGACCTCCTGCGCACCATAGGTGGACAGCACCATGCGGTCGGAATTCCAGTAGGAAAAGAAATTCATGCCGGCGGCGGCGACCAATGCGATCAGCATGCCCGATTGGCCGCCGATCAGATAGCCGACGCCCATGAAGAGCGCGGTCATGAAGGCAAGCAGCATGGCAGTACGCATGAGATTCATCGAGGGGTCTCCAACACGATCGGCAGTCCGAACCTTTTTCTTTGCGGCCGGACGCACTATGATTTGGCTATTCCTCCCTCCATTTCAATATTTCGGAGGTCGCGCGAGACCATGCAAACCGCAGATAACGACAATAGACTCGACACCGAAGCCGGTGAAATCACCCGCAAGCCGCTCTCACCCGCGGCCAAGCGCGCCCTCGCCGAAGCAGAAGAGCGCCGCAAGGCGCAGGAAGCTCAAGCACAGGCCGAACTTCCCCCCGAAATCGGCGGCCGCGGCGGCGCCGACCCCGCACGCTTCGGCGACTGGGAAATCAACGGCCGCGCGATCGATTTTTGAAATGAGTTTAGGTTAGCCGTAATTCGATGAGAGAATAATGCCTGTAGGTTTCTCTCAAGGTCTGTCCTTTGATAGGAAACGCGCAAACTGGAGCCGGACGGGCCACCGCCCTTTGGCTTGGTGCGCGTGGTATCCGGCCAATGATGATGCGGTCGAAATCGCACCCTCGCCGTCCTGGTTCAAGCAAAAGCCGGTCGCGCCCAACGCGCCGATGAAGAAATCCACCGATCCGCGCTCTCTGGTGTTGCTGTCTCACGGATCGGGCGGCCTTGCCATTGGCCTGGAATGGCTCGGACATCGTCTGGCGCAGGCCGGCTTTGTGGCCCTGGGCATCGATCATCACGGCCACACAGGTTCAGAACCTTACAGAGCCGAGGGATTTCTCTGTCTCTGGGAGCGGGCGGCCGATCTGACCGCCTTGCTCAATGCCAATGACTGGAGAGAGGTTTTGGGCGGGGCTATCGAAAAGCATGCCTACGTCGCGGGTTTCTCCGCCGGCGCCTATACCGCGATGCTGCTCGTCGGCGCGCGCGTTGCGTACTCTCAGTTCGAACCGGATAACCCTCAGAAGAGCCCGATACGAGGACCGAGAGAATTCCCTCATTTGGCGGATCACATTCCCTCGCTTCTCCAAGATGAGATATTCCTGGAATCATGGAATCGACGACGGGACAGTTTTAGGGATGATCGATTAAAAGCCGCTTTGGCGATCGCGCCAGGTCGGTCGGTTCTCGGCTTTTCCAAGGAAAGTCTCGAGGAAATAACAGCACCAGTTCAGGTCGTTGGCGGCGATGCGGATGTCATAGCGCCGGCCCATGAATGCTGCACATGGCTCCACGAGAATGTGCGCTCGAGCTCCCTTGAAATCATGGGCGGCGGGGTGGGCCATTATACGTTTTTGCCTGAACCCACGCCGCAAGGCCTGAAGGCCGCACCAGCTGTCTTTACCGATGTTGCTGGCTTGGTGCGAGAAAACGTGCACAACTATGTTGCTCAAATGGCAGTTGCTTTTTTCAGCACTGCAAGATGAAAGATTTAGGCGAGAGCCAAGCTCTCGCCTAATGTCAAATGACCCAGTGCCCCCTGGCTCAACCTACGCCGCATCCGCCTTGTTCTGCCTGTTAGCGATCAGATCGTCGACGACAGCAGGATCGGCGAGCGTCGAAGTATCGCCAAGCGCGCCGAAATCATCTTCGGCGATCTTGCGCAGGATGCGGCGCATGATCTTGCCGGAGCGTGTTTTCGGCAGGCCAGGGGTAAACTGGATCTTGTCCGGTGAGGCGATCGGGCCGATTTCGGCGCGGACATGCTTTATCAGTTCCTGTCGCAGCGCTTCAGTGCCTTCCATCCCGACCATCAGCGTCACGTAGCAATAGATGCCCTGGCCCTTGATGGAGTGCGGATAGCCGACGACGGCCGCCTCCGAGACATGCTTGTGGGATACGAGCGCCGATTCCACTTCTGCCGTGCCGAGGCGGTGACCGGAGACGTTGAGCACGTCGTCGACGCGACCGGTGATCCAGTAATAGCCGTCCTCGTCGCGACGGCAGCCGTCGCCCGTGAAGTACTTGCCCTTGTAGGTGGAGAAATAGGTCTGGATGAAGCGCTCATGGTCGCCATAGACGGTGCGCATCTGGCCGGGCCAGCTGTCGGCGATGACGAGATTGCCGTCGGCCGCCCCTTCCAGCACGTTGCCTTCATTGTCGACCAGCTGCGGCTGCACGCCGAAGAAGGGCAGCGTCGCCGAACCGGCCTTCAGATCGGTCGCGCCCGGAAGCGGTGTGATCATGTGGCCGCCCGTTTCCGTCTGCCACCACGTATCGACGATCGGGCAGCGGCTGTCGCCGACCACCTTGTAATACCATTCCCAGGCTTCGGGATTGATAGGCTCGCCGACGGTGCCAAGGACGCGCAGGCTGGAGCGCGAGGCACGCTTGACGAAATGATCGCCGGCGCCCATCAGCGAGCGGATCGCCGTCGGCGCAGTATAGAAGATATTGACCTCGTGCTTGTCGATGACGTCCCAGAAACGGCCCTGATCCGGGTAGTTCGGCACGCCTTCGAACATCAGCGAGGTCGCTGCATTGGCGAGCGGCCCGTAGACGATATAGGAATGGCCGGTCACCCAGCCGACATCGGCCGTGCACCAATAGATATCGCCGGGATGATAGTCGAACGTGTATTCGTGCGTCATCGCCGCGTAAACGAGGTAGCCGGCCGTCGTGTGCAGCACGCCCTTCGGCTTGCCCGTGGAACCTGACGTGTAAAGGATGAAGAGCGGGTCTTCCGCCTTCATCTTTGCCGGCGGGCACTCCGCCTTCACCTTGGCGGTTTCCTCGTGATACCAGACATCGCGGCCGGGCTCCCAAGCAACCTTGCCGCCGGTGCGCCGCACGGCGATGACGGTCTTGACCGCGACCTTCTGCTTGGCGGCGATCTGAATGGCCTTATCGGTGTTTTCCTTCAGCGGGATGGACTTGCCGCCGCGGACACCTTCATCGCAGGTGATGACGACGGTCGAGGCGCAATCGACTATACGGCCGGCGAGCGCTTCCGGCGAGAAGCCGCCGAAGACGACCGAATGCACTGCGCCGATACGGGCACAGGCCAGCATCGCATAGGCGGCTTCCGGGATCATCGGCATGTAGATGGTGACGCGGTCGCCCTTCTTGACGCCGTGCTTCTTCAGCACATTCGCCAGCCGGCAGACCTGCTCGTAGAGCTCGTTATAAGTGATCTTCTTGTCGATATAGGGGTTGTCGCCTTCCCAGATGAAGGCGACGCGATCGCCATGCTTCTTCAGATGCCGGTCAATGCAATTATAGGAAACGTTGGTGACGCCATCCTCGAACCACTTGATCGAGACCTTGCCGGTAAAGGACGTATTCTTGACCTTGGTATAGGGCTTGAACCAGTCGATGCGCTTGCCGTGCTTGCCCCAGAACTTGTCGGGATCCTCGACGCTCTGCTCATACCATTTCTGGTACTTCGCCTTGTCGATCAGGGCGCGCGCCTTGACCGGTTTCGTCACGGGATGGATCTTCTCCGACATTGTTTCCTCCTCAAATCCTCGCACGCCGATTTTGTAACCGCGAGTGCTCTTTCCGGGCAATAAATAGCAGGTCAAACTACGACAGCAATTGGACAAAGTGCATTTCATGCGCAAAGAATTGCAATTCCGCGACACTATCGCTATATAGGGCCGTATTTCCCGGACAATGTGGTGTTACACCCCGGACCGCGACACCGGCGCGGACTGACAGAAGGACTATATCCATGGCTCAACAATTGCTCATGCCGAAGGCAACCGCCATCTGGCTTGTCGACAATACGGCCTTGTCATTCGACCAGATCGCGCAGTTCTGCAAGCTGCATCCGCTCGAAGTGAAGGCTATTGCCGATGGCGAAGCAGCGCAGGGCATCAAGGGCCTCGACCCGATCTCGACCGGCCAGCTGACCCGCGATGAAATCGCCCGTGCTGAAGCCAACCCGAACCATAAGCTGAAGCTTTCCGAGCCAAAGGTTCGCGTGCCGGAATCCAAGCGCCGCGGCCCGCGTTACACGCCGGTCTCCAAGCGTCAGGACCGTCCGAACGCTATCCTCTGGCTGGTGCGCAATCATCCTGAACTGAAGGATGCGCAGATTTCACGCCTCGTCGGCACCACCAAGTCGACCATCGAGCAGATTCGCGACCGCACGCACTGGAACTCGGCCAACCTGACGCCGATGGATCCGGTCACGCTCGGCCTCTGCAGCCAGATCGACCTCGACATGGAAGTCGAAAAGGCATCAAAGGGCCGTCCGCTGCCGACCGCCGCCGAACTCGGCGCAACCCTGCAGCCGGCTCAGGAAACCGAAAAGCTCGGCTTCAGCTACGATCGCGAAGAAGAGAAGGAAAAGGAAATCGACGCCGACGCTGTTTTCGCCAAGCTGAAGTCGCTGAAGTCGACCAGCCGCGACGACGAGGACGACGATCAGTTCTGAGATCCGGCATAGCGGATAAGAATGCAAAGCCCCGGCCAAACCGGGGCTTTTTTTGTTTGTCGGAGAGCATTGTAGACGTCGTCTCCCAGCAGGCGTTGAGAGGACAATTCCATGATTGCCATCTCCAGGCACTGAGGGATTCCGTCAAATCTCCAATCCGGGCCAGTCCTGTGCTCCACACACCAAGGGCTTCCGCACCTTTTGTTTTCGGCAGAACTACCGCGCCCCAAAAATCGCCGAGCCGACCCGGACGCTTGTCGCGCCGAAAGCGACGGCGATTTCGTAGTCGCTGGACATGCCCATGGAGAGCTTTTCGACACCGGCCTGCTTGGCAAGCTTGGCCAGCAGGGCAAAATGCGGCCCCGGATTTTCCTCCGCCGGCGGAATGCACATCAGGCCCTCGATCGAAAGCCGAAGCTCCTTGCGGCACAGCTCGACGAAAGCGAGGGTATCATCGGGCGCGAGCCCGGCCTTTTGCGGTTCTAGCCCGGTGTTGACCTGCACATAAAGCCTCAGTGTCTTGCCCTGCCGCTTCATCTCGTCGGCGACAGCGCGCGCGATCTTTTCCCGGTCGATGGTCTCGATGACATCGAACAGCGCCACCGCATCTGCGGCCTTGTTCGATTGCAGCGGCCCGATCAGATGCAGCTCGATCCCGGGCGTCTCCGCCTTCAATTCCGGCCACTTGCCCTGGCTTTCCTGCACGCGGTTTTCGCCGAACACGCGCTGGCCGGCCGAAATGGCGGGCCGGATCTGATCGGCAGCGAACGTCTTGGAAACGGCAACGAGCTGCACCGAGCCGGGAGCTCGGCCGGCCTGACGCTCGGCGGCTGCGATATGGGAACGGACTTCGTTCAGGCGCTCTTGAAGTTCCATCTTTTCGCCTCGATATTTGGCTTGCTTCTCAAACTTTGCAGTAATGAGGCTCGCAGGCTTTGCCAAGGGCGAATGCACCCGAATCCGGCTTTGCTTTGCAAGATAAGGCACTTGCTGCACCTGCTAAACTTGACGCTTGGGTGGTTTCGTGGTGAAGGTCACGCCTTAATCCCCATGATTTTCCGGAATACAAGAACAGATGACTAGCGAACGTTATAATCCGCGCGACGCCGAGCCCCGCTGGCAGGAAAAATGGAACGAAGAAAAGGTCTTCGTGACAGACAATGCCGATCCGCGTGAGAAGTACTACGTTCTAGAAATGTTTCCCTATCCGTCAGGCCGCATCCACATGGGCCATGTGCGCAACTACGCCATGGGCGATGTCGTTGCGCGCTACAAGCGTGCCCGCGGCTATAACGTGCTGCATCCGATGGGCTGGGACGCCTTCGGCATGCCGGCGGAAAACGCAGCGCGCGACAACAAGGTGCATCCGAAGGAATGGACCTACCAGAACATCGCCTCGATGCGCACCCAGCTGAAGGCCATGGGTCTGTCGCTGGACTGGAGCCGCGAGTTCGCGACCTGCGATGTCGATTATTATCATCGCCAGCAGATGCTCTTCATCGACATGATGGAAAAGGGCCTGGTCTACCGCAAGAAGTCCAAGGTCAACTGGGACCCGGTCGATAACACCGTTCTCGCCAATGAGCAGGTCATCGACGGGCGCGGCTGGCGTTCCGGCGCGCTCGTCGAGCAGCGCGAGCTGACGCAGTGGTTCTTCAAGATCACCGAGTTCAGCCAGGAACTGCTGGATGCGCTGGATACGCTGGATCATTGGCCGGAAAAAGTGCGGCTGATGCAAAAGAACTGGATCGGCCGCTCCGAGGGCTTGACCGTTCGCTGGGAAATTGTGCCGGAAACAGCTCCCAATAGCGATCGCGAAATCACCGTCTACACGACCCGTCCGGATACGCTGTTCGGCGCCTCCTTCCTGGCGATCTCGGCCGACCATCCGCTCGCCAAGGAAGCGGCGGCCAAGGATCCGGCCATCGAGGCCTTCTGTGAGGAATGCCGCCGCGCTGGCACCTCGCTGGCAGCCCTGGAGACGGCCGAGAAGAAGGGTATGGACACCGGCATCCGCGTCCGCCACCCCTTCGACCCATCCTGGGAACTGCCCGTCTACATCGCCAATTTCGTGCTGATGGACTATGGCACGGGCGCCATCTTCGGCTGCCCGTCCGGCGACCAGCGCGATCTGGATTTCGCCCGCAAGTACGGCTTGCCGGTCGTTCCCGTCGTCATGCCTGCCGATGGCGATGCGGCGAGCTTCACCGTCGGCGATGTCGCGTATGACGGCGCCGGCGTGATGATCAATTCCCGTTTCCTCGACGGCATGAGCACCGACGAAGCCTTCGAAACCGTAGCAACGAAGCTCTCCGAGACCAGCCTCGGCAATGCACCGCAGGCCGAGCGCAAGGTGAATTTCCGCCTGCGCGACTGGGGCATCTCCCGTCAACGCTATTGGGGCTGCCCGATCCCGGTTATCCACTGCGATGATTGCGGCGTGCTGCCGGTGCCGAAGAAGGATCTGCCGGTCAGGCTGCCCGACGACGTGACCTTCGATCAGCCGGGCAACCCGCTCGATCGCCACGCGACTTGGCGGCATGTCGCCTGTCCGCAATGCGGCAAGGACGCCCGTCGTGAAACCGACACGATGGACACCTTCGTCGATTCGAGCTGGTATTTCGCGCGCTTCACCGCCCCCTGGGAAAGCCAGCCGACGGATCCCAAGGCCGCCAATCATTGGCTGCCTGTCGACCAGTATATCGGCGGCATCGAGCACGCGATCCTGCACCTGCTCTATTCGCGCTTCTTTACCCGCGCCATGCGCGAGACCGGACATCTTGACGTGAAAGAACCCTTCAAGGGCCTGTTCACGCAGGGCATGGTCGTGCACGAAACCTATAGCCGCGGAAGCGGCCTCACGCGCGAATGGGTGTCCCCAGCCGATATCAAGATCGAGGAAGTGGACGGCCAGCGCCGCGCGACCCTGCTGTCGACGGGCGAGGACATCGCCATCGGCTCGATCGAGAAGATGTCGAAATCGAAGAAGAATGTCGTCGATCCCGACGATATCATCGCCTCCTATGGTGCCGATACGGCACGCTTCTTCGTACTCTCCGATTCGCCGCCCGATCGCGACGTCATCTGGTCGGAAGCTGGTGTCGAGGGCGCGCATCGTTTCACGCAGCGCATGTGGCGTCTGGTGTCCGAAGCCGCCGACGCCCTGAAAGCGGCCGAATCGACTCCGGCTAAGGAAGGCGAGGCACTGGCGATTTCGCAGATAGCCCATCGCACGCTGAAGGCCGTTCAGGGTGATTACGACAAGCTCGCCTTCAACAAGGCCGTGGCGCGCATCTATGAATTCGTCAATGCGCTGGCGGCACCGCTGACGAAAGTGGCCGCCGGCCAGGCGGATGGCGCCTATCGTTCTGCCGTCCGCGAAGCCGTCGAGATCCTGATTGCTTTGGTTGCACCGATCACGCCTCACCTGGCCGAGGAATGTTCGGCCGCCCTCGGCAACACGCATATGGTCGCGACCAGCCCATGGCCGGTCTATGACGAAGCCCTCGTCATCGAGAACGAGATCATCTATCCCGTTCAGATCAATGGCAAGAAGCGCGCCGAATTGACAATCGCGCGCGATGCAGACCAGAATGCCGTGCAGCAAGCCGTGCTCGCCCTGGATGCCGTTACGAGCGCATTGAATGGTCAGGCGCCAAAGAAGATCATCGTCGTTCCACAGAGGATCGTAAACATTGTCGTCTGATAGTCTTTTCAAATTCGCCCGCATCGCCAGCGTTGCGTCTCTTGTGGCCGTTGCCAGCCTTCTGTCGGCCTGCCAGGTTCGGCCGCTCTACGCCGTCAGCACTGGCGTCACGCAGAAGCTGTCGGAAGTTTCCTTCTCCGACGTAGGCTCGCGCGTCGGTCTCCAGGTGCGCAACCAGCTGATCTTCATTGCGGGCCGCGGCGCAGGCGAGACCAAGACGCCGAAATACAATGTCGATCTGAGCGTCAGCTCCGGTACTGGCGGTGTGCTTTATCTTCCGTCTTCGAGCACGTCGGCCGCAGGCCGCACGACTGTGACCGTCTCGTTCACATTGAGGGAGATCGGCACCGGCAAGGTCATCAAGTCCGGCAGCCGTTCGGTGACGTCGCTGGTCGATTTCCCCACGCAGGAATTCGCCAAGCAGCGCGCAATTCGTGATTCGGAAGACCGTGCTGCCCGCGAAGTCTCCGAGATGGTCGCAGCCGATATCGCTGCCGCACTCAGCCGCTGATAAAGAGCGCGGCATGGCAGAGATCAAGTCTCACGAATTTGATGGATTCCTGCAAAACGCCGCGCGCAATTATCGGGTCTTCGTAATCTACGGCCCGGATCGCGGCCTCGTTTCCGAACGTGCCGCACAGATTGCCGCCAGGACCGGCGTCGATCTCAATGATGCCTTTTCCCTCATCAAACTCGATGTCGGTGACCTGCAGAACGATGCGGGTCGCCTGCTCGACGAAGTCAACGCCATCGGTTTGTTCGGCGGCGAAAAGCTCGTCTGGATTCGCGGCGCCGCCAATGAAAAAGCATTGGTCGATTCGCTGCAGATCATTGCCGAAAGCCCACCGGAGGCAAGCTTCGTCATCATTGAAGCCGGCGATCTGAAGAAGGGCGCAGGTCTGCGCAAAGTGGCGGAACCGACGCGCTCGGTCGCAACCATTCCCTGCTATGCCGACGATGCCAGAGCGCTGAATGGTCTGATCGATACGGAACTGGCAAATGAAGGGTTGCGCATCGCCCCCGCAGCCCGTCAGGCATTACTCGAGCTTCTGGGCGGCGACCGGATCGCCTCTCGAAACGAGGTGCGCAAACTGGCGCTTTACTGCCGCGGGCAGGGCACAATCGAAGAGAACCATGTCATGGAGATCATCGGCGATGCCAGCGCGATTTCCACTGACGATGCCGTCGATGCCATCTTGAAGGGGGATTCCGAGGCCTTTCTGCACGCCATGCAAAAGATCGCCTCCTCCAAAACTCCGATGTTTCTCGTGCTGCAGAGCTGCCTGCGGCAATTTCAGATGCTCGATACGATGCGAGCCGAAATGGATGAAAAGCGCGTTGCCCCGGCACAGGTCATGCAGACACATGGGCGCCATCTGCATTTCAGGCGTAAGCCGATCATTGAACAGGCCCTCAAGACCTGGTCGGGCCCTGCGATCGCCCGCGAGATGAACAGGCTGCAATCCGCCATTCTCCAGACACGCCAGCGTGCGAGCCTCGAAGACACGATCGCAACACAAACCCTGCTTGCGACCACATTGCAGTCGGCACGCAGAGCCTGATGTTTCACGGGAAACGGACTTGGACAGGCATCCGCCATCCGGACGCCGCAGCAGCCTATCCCATTGTTTTTACAGGACTATAGTAACCTTCCGCACAATTGTGGAGAAGCAAACAGCGGGAACCATTTGACGTTCCATACAGAGCAGAGCCGTCTTAGCGGCGCTCCAGAAGCCGGCAAATTTCCTCGAGTTGTTCCAGCGTCTTATAGCTGATCTTCACTTGGCCACCATTGCCGCGATGATTGATGGAAACATCGAGACCTAGCGTGTCAGACAGCGTACGCTCGAGCGCCAGCGTATCGGAATCCTTCTCATCCCTGCGTACGCCAGCGGGGCGGGGGTCGTTCTGAGCCTTGATGTCATTTTGCGCGAGACGTTCGGCATCGCGAACTGACAAGCCCTTGGAAACAACAGTTCGCGCCAGCGCGGTCGGATCGGAGGTCGAAACGAGAGCGCGGGCATGGCCGGCGGAAAGCGAGCCTGCGGCAAGCATATCGCGTACCGGGTCAGGAAGCTTCAACAGACGCAGAGAGTTGGCGACATGGCTGCGGCTCTTGCCGATGATTTCGCCAAGATCGTTTTGTGTATAGCCGTGTTCTGCGATCAGTTGCTCGTAACCGAGCGCCTCTTCCAAAGGATTGAGGTCCGCGCGTTGCACATTCTCGACAATGGCGATCTCAAGCGCGGTCTTATCATCGACGTCGCGAACGATCACTGGAATTTCGATCAGACCCGCAAGCTGTGCCGCTCGCCAGCGCCGTTCACCGGCAATGATCTCATACCGATCGGAAGAAATGGTGCGGACCACGACCGGCTGCACGATGCCGTGCTGGCGAATGGAGCTGGCGAGATCATGCAGCTCGGTCTCGTCGAAATAGCGGCGAGGATTACGTGGATTGCGGCTGATGAATTCGATCGGCACCAGGCGATCGGGATTGACGGCCGGTCTGCCGGCATCCACGGGCGTCGGCTGATCCATCTCCCCGATGAGAGCCGCCAGTCCGCGCCCGAGACGCCGCTTCGAAAGATCATCATTCATCGCCGATACTCACTCTGGAACAAATGCTACGTCATATCAGGCGGCAGCTTTTCGCTGCCGCTCTCTTTGGATTACTTCCGAAGCGAGCTGCAGATAGGCCTGGCTGCCCGCGCACTTCAGGTCGTAAAGAATGGCGGGCTTGCCGTAGGACGGCGCCTCGGACACGCGAACGTTGCGTGGAATCAACGTATGGTAGACCTTCTCGCCAAGATGAGTCCGTACATCGGTGACAACCTGCTGCGCTAGATTGTTGCGGGAATCGAACATGGTCAAGACGATTCCCTGGATATCGAGGGACGGGTTGACCGTGCGCCTTACCTGATCGACCGTCTCCAGCAGCTGGCTAAGGCCTTCCAGGGCGAAAAATTCGCACTGTAAAGGCACCAAAACAGAATGCGCCGCGGCCATTGCATTCATCGTCAGAAGGTTAAAGGAAGGCGGGCAGTCCACCAGAATATAGGAAAAGGCGAGGGCATCCGACGCATTCAGCGCGCGCCGCAGCTTGAAAACGCGGTCCGGTTGCTGCGCGATCTCCATCTCAACACCAAGCAGATCCATGGTCGATGGCACGATGAAGAGATTCGGAACGGCCGTCTCCTGAACCGTATCCATGATCCCGTGGCTACCCACCAATAGATCGTAGGAAGACAGCTTGCGGTCACGCCGCTCTATGCCCAACCCCGTGCTGGCATTGCCTTGGGGATCGAGATCGACAATCAGGACGCGCTCACCAATGGCGGCAAGAGCTGTCGCCAGATTGATCGCGGTCGTGGTCTTGCCGACGCCGCCCTTTTGATTTGCGATGGTAATAATCCGGTTTCGCTCGCCGATCATCTGCCGCACATCCAATTATGGTTAAATCAGGCGTCGAAGGCGACTAAGCTCCAGAATGACGGAATCTCGCTCAACGACACTCTGATGTTTTACCAGATCGAATTGCCAACGACCACGGGCTTTCTGCAGCTCGCGTTCGTAATCCCGGCCTTTGTGCAGGAAGAGGCGCAGATTTTCGTTGCGCTCGAGCCAGGGGGCTGCGTAGTCCAGCAAGATTTCAAGCTCCGCAAGAGCCCGCGCTGAGATAACGTCGCAGGCCTGGATCGCTGCCGGTGCCTCTTCGATGCGAATGGCATGAACAGCGCCCTGGGCCGCGCATTCCCGCAGGCAGACACGCAGAAAAGCAGCTTTTTTCTGATTGCTTTCAACCAGATCGACGTGCCCCGCACCTTTTTCCGCCAACAGGATTGCCGTTATCACACCGGGAAATCCACCACCACTCCCCAAATCTACCCAATGATCCGTTGTCGGATGCAGCTGGAAAATCTGCGCACTATCCGCGATGTGACGGCGCCAGAGATCGTCAATCGTGGATGGCGCAACAAGATTGATGGTCTTCGCCCATTTCTGGAAAAGCTGCGCAAAATGCTGCAGCCGTTCCTGTGTTTCACGTGAAACACGTACACCGTTCAGTTCCATGCTATGGACTCTCTAACCTTGTAGTATTGTCAGGAAACGAGCTTCTGTTCTTCCGACACGCTCATTTTCCTCAGATAAGCCAATAACAAAGAAATAGCCGCCGGCGTCATACCGTCGATTCGCGAGGCCTGGGAGATATTCTTCGGCCGGGCTGCTTCCAGCTTCTGTTTCAGCTCATTGGACAATCCTGAAAGAACCGAAAAATCAAATTCCGCCGGAATGACGCGCTCTTCTTCCCTGCGGGCCTGAACGATATCGGCTGTCTGGCGATCCATATAAACGGCATAAGCCGCCTCGATCTCGATGGCCTCGGCTATGTTCCCCTCGATGGACTGCAATTCCGGCCATAGCCGCGACAGGTTCTCTACGGATTGACCAGGATGAGAAAGAAGCTCATAGGCCGAACGCCGCTGACCGTCCTTGTTAAGATGCATACCTGCCTTTTCGGCTTCGTTCGGTGTTACCGTCAGGCTTCTCAGCTGCTCACGCGCCTGTTCAAGCCTCTTTACATATTGCCCGAAACGCGCTGCACGGCTGAAACCGACGCAGCCCAAGGCCAGTCCGACGGGCGTAAGACGGACGTCAGCATTGTCAGCGCGGAGCGACAACCGATATTCCGCACGGGACGTGAACATACGATACGGCTCCGCCACACCCCGAGAGGTCAAATCGTCGATCATCACACCGATATAGGATTCCGTTCGGCTGAACTCGATGGCTTTGCCACCGCTGGCGAGACGCGCGGCATTCAGCCCGGCGACGAGACCTTGAGCTCCAGCTTCCTCATAGCCCGTCGTGCCGTTGATCTGGCCCGCTAGGAAAAGTCCCGGAATCTTTTCCACTTCAAGGGACAGCTTCAATTCGCGCGGATCGACGTGGTCATACTCGATGGCATAGGCGTGCTGGAGAATACGGACTCGTTCCAGACCCGGAATGGTCTTGATAAATTCATCCTGAACATCCTCGGGCAGGGAGGTCGATATGCCGTTTGGATAGACCGTGCTATCATCCAATCCCTCCGGCTCAAGGAAGATTTGATGACCGTCGCGTTCGCCGAATTTGACGATCTTGTCTTCGATCGAGGGGCAATAGCGTGGTCCGACGCCTTCAATCTGACCAGAATACATTGCTGAACGCTTCAGGTTTTCAGCAATGATCCTGTGGGTTTCGGACGTGGTTCGGGTTACCCCGCATTCGATCTGAGGATTCACGATGGAATCGGTCATGAAAGAGAAGGGTGTTGGATCTTCGTCCGCCCCCTGACGTCCGACGGCATTCCAATCGATGGTCGTTCCGTCAAGGCGAGCAGGCGTTCCAGTTTTCAATCGCCCCAGAGCAAGGCCGTGTCGCAGCAATGTGGCAGAAAGCCCAAGCGACGGCTCTTCGCCAACACGGCCCGCCGGGATCTTCTTGTCGCCGATATGAATGAGACCGCGGAGAAAAGTGCCTGTGGTCAGAACAACAGCTCCGCAGCGAATGGCTCGCCCGTCCTTCAGGATCACCGCGGACACCCTGCCGTGCTCGAAGGTAAGATCGAAAGCATCGCCCTCGATAACATCAAGATTATCAATTGCGCCGATTTCCGCCTGCATGGCTAGACGATAGAGCTTGCGGTCCGCCTGAGTGCGCGGACCGCGTACGGCGGGACCCTTCTTGCGGTTGAGCATACGGAACTGGATGCCGGCAGCATCCGCAACACGACCCATTAAACCGTCGAGAGCGTCAATTTCCCGGACCAGGTGGCCTTTGCCGAGACCGCCAATGGCGGGATTGCAGGACATCACACCGATCGTGTCGCGCTTATGTGTTATCAATGCCGTGCGCGCACCGAGGCGTGCGGCCGCAGCTGCAGCCTCGCTGCCCGCATGGCCGCCACCCACAACGATCACATCATACGCTTTATCGAACATCATCAGGTCCTCGGTCGTGCCGCTTGTTTGGCACACCAATTTCAGGAGTCAAGAAGGTTTCACGTGAAACGTCCAGCGAGAGTATATGACTCTCTGTTTCACGTGAATCATTTTCCTATGCAGAATTCTGAGAAGATCACGTCCAGCAAATCTTCCACATCGACGCGGCCGGTGATGCGTCCAAGGCTTGTGGCCGCCCGTCTTAGGTATTCGGCTCTGATATCCAGGCCGCGATCTTCCGAACCCAGCGCAGCCTCAATTGCATCAAGGCTCTCTGCAAGTAGGGTGCGATGACGCAGTCGACTCGGCAAAGCGAGCGATAGCGCCCCAGAACGGGCCTGCAGATCCTGCCGCAGAAGGTTATGCAATTCCGCCAGGCCTGAGCCGGTGGTCGAGGAGATCAGCAAATCATATTGATTGGTTTTCTCGGCGTGAATATCGGCTTTCGTACCGACAGTCAGGACCTTGCCGGCAAAACCCGGAAAACTCCGCTGTGCCTCACCGCCAATCTCGGCCAGAGACAGAACAAGGTCTGCATCCGCAACCGTCCGCAGTGCCCGACGAATGCCCTCACGCTCCACCACCTCATCCGTATCCCGCAACCCAGCCGTATCATAAAGCTTAACGGCATACCCTGCTATATTCAGATCGACATGTAATACGTCACGGGTCGTGCCGGCGATATCGGTGACGATCGCCACCTCGCGCTTTGCCAAGGCATTCATGAGACTGGATTTGCCAGCATTTGGCGCGCCTGCAATGACCACCTTTAAGCCATCCCGGATGATCTCGCCGAGATCGGCGCCTGCGAGATGGTCGGAAATTTCAAGACGCAGCCGCTTCATCTCGGCCCATACCATATCGGAGACCGAACCAGGCACATCGTCTTCATCGGCGAAATCGAGTTCCGCCTCGATCAGGGCGCGTGCCCGCGTCAGCCTGTCGGCCCAACCGTTATAGAGATCCGACAGCCCGCCGGCCGCATGCTCCAGCGCAAGCCGGCGCTGCATCTCCGTTTCCGCGCCAATGAGATCGGCAAGGCCTTCCACCTCTACCAGATCCATCTTTCCATTCTCGAGTGCGCGCCGCGAAAACTCGCCATGTTCCGCCATTCGGCAATGCTCGAAGGTCGAGAGCTCTTCCAGAAGCGCGTTCACCACAGCTTTACCGCCGTGGACATGAATCTCAACGCAATCTTCGCCCGTAAAAGAGGCTGGACCAGGAAAAATCAGGACAAGGCCGCGGTCTATCACCAGACCGTTACGAGTCCGAATCGTTCTCAGCGCGGCCTGCCTCGGCTGCGGCAGCGTACCGGCAAGGGATTCGGCAACACGGAGCGCCTGACTTCCGCTGATACGGATCACAGCAACGCCGGCCGGTAGACCGCCGCTGGACAAAGCATAGATCGTCTCATTCATCGTCAACATAAGATTGATCCGCATCCGAATCGATTGTCGAGCGACCCTTGAACCCGACTTCCGATCCCACAAAACAAAATCGGGCTGCAATTCGCAGCCCGATCATAACAGCATGGAAGCACCGCTGAAGCGGCAATATAACGAATCCGGCTAAGGATTACGTATTCATCGAATCGAAGAAATCCGGGTTGTTCTTTGTCTGCTTGAGCTTGTCGATCAGGAACTCGATCGCGTCGGTCGTGCCCATCGGCGCGAGGATACGGCGAAGAACGAAGATCTTCTGCAGATCCTGGCGCGGCACCAGCAGGTCTTCCTTACGCGTACCGGACTTGAGGATATCCATCGCGGGGAAGATGCGCTTATCGGCAACCTTGCGGTCAAGCACGATTTCCGAGTTACCGGTGCCCTTGAATTCTTCGAAGATCACTTCGTCCATACGGCTGCCGGTATCGATCAGGGCCGTCGCAATGATGGTCAGCGAGCCGCCTTCTTCGATGTTACGCGCAGCACCGAAGAAGCGCTTCGGGCGCTGCAGGGCATTGGCGTCGACACCGCCGGTCAGAACCTTACCGGAAGAGGGGACCACGGTGTTATAGGCGCGGCCAAGGCGGGTGATCGAATCGAGCAGGATGACGACGTCACGGCCATGCTCGACCAGGCGCTTGGCCTTCTCGATGACCATTTCGGCAACCTGGACGTGGCGCACGGCCGGCTCGTCGAAGGTCGACGAGATGACTTCGCCGCGCACGGAGCGCTGCATATCAGTCACTTCTTCCGGACGCTCGTCAATCAGGAGAACGATCAGGTAGCAGTCCGGATGATTGGCGGTAATGGAATGGGCGATATTCTGCAGCAGGACGGTTTTACCCGTACGCGGCGGTGCGACGATCAGGCCGCGCTGGCCCTTGCCGAGCGGCGCCACGAGATCGATCACGCGGGGCGAAAGATCCTTCGAAGTGGGAACGTCGAGTTCCATACGGAAACGCTCGTTCGGATAGAGCGGCGTCAGATTGTCAAAGTGAACCTTGTGACGGATCTTTTCGGGATCATCAAAATTGATGGTGTTGACTTTCAGCAGCGCGAAATAGCGCTCGCCTTCCTTCGGTCCGCGGATCGGTCCCTCGACCGTATCGCCCGTCTTCAAGGAGAAGCGGCGGATCTGGGAGGGGGAAATATAGATGTCGTCCGGACCGGGAAGATAGTTTGCGTTAGCGGAACGCAAGAAACCGAAGCCATCCTGCAGAACCTCGACGACGCCCTCGCCGATGATTTCTACGTCCTGGCTCGCCAGTACCTTCAGGATCGCAAACATCAATTCCTGTTTGCGCATCGTGCTGGCGTTTTCCACCTCGAGCGATTCGGCAAAGGCCAGAAGATCGGTCGGGGATTTATTTTTCAGTTCCTGAAGCTTCATTTCAGCCATGAAGGGAATTACTCATTTTTTAGGAGGGGAAAGGCAATGTTGTTCGTATTCAGAACCGCGATAGGGGCGCTCGCGGGCGACAGAATGGATACATGCCACGAAGAGAAGATGGCGGGAAAATAGCGACTCACTTTCTGAACCGCAAGGGGGGCACGCAAAATGAAAGAAATTTTACGTCACGCCTAATACAGCCCCACCTCATGCAAATGGCTTGACGACCACAAGAATGACGATTGCGATCATCAACAGCGTCGGCGCCTCGTTCATCATTCGCCAATAACGCGCCGAGCGCTTGTTTTCATCCCTGGCGAAGGCGCGCACTGCAGCGCTGAAATGGCCGTGAACGGCCGATAGAAGCACAACAAGTCCGATCTTGGCGTGCAGCCAGCCGCCCTGGAAATCATAGACAGACCAGGCAAGATAAAGCCCGAATATCCAGGTCAGGATCATCGCCGGGTTGATGATATAGCGCAGCAGACGCTGCTCCATCACCTTGAAGGTCTCGGATTGCTGCGATCCCGGCGCGGCATCGGTGTGATAGACAAATAGCCGAGGCAGATAGAACATGCCGGCCATCCATGAGATGACGGCGATGATGTGCAAGGCCTTGATCCAGAGATAGAGATCGGCCGGATGCCAGGCGAACAGACCGATCGCCAGCACCGCAAAGATCAGGATCATGAAATAGGCCCGCCGTCCGGCCTTCTGGCCCGGCGCGGAATCCGTCTGCTTTTCCACCGTCATCAGCTCCTCCATCCCCGCACGCGTTCGACCAGCGCCGCCACATTGGCCGGATCGGCCTGGGGCGTGATCCCATGCCCGAGATTGAAAATCAGCGGGCCATTTCCGAGTTGCTGCAGGATATCGTCGATACCGTCGTCCAAAACCTTGCCGCCGGCAACCACGCGCATCGGATCGAGATTGCCCTGCACCGGCCCGTCCTTCTGCAGTTCCCGAGCAAAGGCCAAAGGCACCGACCAGTCGAGGCCGATCGCATCGGCACCCGTCTTCTGCCGATAGGTTTTCAAGAGATAGCCCGCACCCTTGGCGAAGGCGATCACCCGAGCCTGTGGCCGCCGCGCCTTGATCGATGCGATCATCTTCGCAACCGGTTTAACGGCAAAAGCCTCGAATTCTTTCTCACCAAGCACACCGGCCCAGGAATCGAAGATCTGCACGGCATCCGCACCGGCATCGATTTGCGCCACGAGATAATCGGCTGATATGTCGGCAAGCAGCATCAGCAGATGTTCGAAGGCCTTAGGATAGCGATAGGCAAATAGCCGCGCAGGGGCCTGATCCGGCGTGCCGTGTCCGGCGATCATATAGGTCGCAACGGTCCAAGGAGCGCCGCAGAAGCCGAGAAGCGTGGTTTCCTGAGGCAAGTCCTGCCGCAGCCGGCGCACCGTCTCCATGACAGGCTCCAGATACGCCGTGATGCCCTCCGGTTTCAAAGCCATGATGCCCGTCTCGTCGATCGGGTCCATTTCCGGCCCATGTCCTTCGGTGAAACGCACATTCCGCTTCAGCGCATCGGGGATGACGAGAATATCGGAAAAGAGAATGGCCGCATCAAAGCCATAACGGCGGATCGGCTGCAGCGTCACCTCGACGGCGTGATCCGGCGAATAACAGAGATCGAGAAAGCTTCCCGCCTTCGCACGCGTTTCACGATATTCAGGTAGATAACGGCCTGCCTGTCTCATCAGCCAGAGCGGGGGAGGGGTGAGCGTTTCTCCGCTCAAGACCCGCATGATCTTCCGGCGTTCATCAGTCACAGACGTCGTCCTATATAAAACCAAACATATATTGAAAGGTTTCTATTTCTTAGAGTCGGTGAGTAGCAAGGATTAAAGTTCATCCCTTGCCTGTCCAATTTGTCGCGCCTCGCGCATAAATTTGGAGAGATTTCGAGATCGCAAGCCAATATGTGGATAAGAGAGGTGATTTTTCAATCTTTTGAGGAGGTTGAGGAGAAATTCGGCTTTTCGTCTTCTGGGGACAAGTCGGGGATGAGCGAGGTGTTGTCGATCTTATCCACATTGCCCACAGCCGCCGTGAAAGCCTCCTCTCGAAAATTCCAAATGTGGAAAACTCGGCCGTTTTCCACTTGCCCAAGATGACCCCCTTCTCGTACCTCTCTTTTCTCCCGAGATATCAACAGGCGATGGAAAGTAGCGTGGAAAACCGAACTAGCTTCTTTCATCTGCATCTGATTTCTGACTCAACGGGCGAGACTCTCATCTCCGCCGGCCGCGCGGCCTCTGTGCAATTCCATGCTAGCCAGCCGATTGAGCACGTCTATCCGCTGATCAGAAATCGCAAGCAGCTTCTGCCTGTATTGGAAGCGATCGATCACAGCCCCGGCATTGTCCTCTATACGATCGTCGATCGCGAACTTGCCGATTTCATCGCCGAGCGCTGCAGGGAGATGGGCGTACCATCCGTCAATGTTCTCGAGCCGGTCATGAACGTCTTCCAGACCTATCTCGGCACGGCCTCGCGTCGGCGCGTCGGCGCGCAGCATGTGATGAATGCGGATTATTTCGCCCGCATCGAAGCGTTGAACTTCACCATGGATCATGACGACGGCCAGATGCCCGATGACTATGATGATGCCGATGTCGTCATCATTGGTATCAGCCGCACCTCGAAAACGCCGACGAGCATCTATCTTGCGAATCGCGGCATCAAGACGGCCAATATTCCGATCGTCCACGGCGTGCCATTACCGGAAAGTCTGATCAAGGCGACAAAGCCGTTGATCGTCGGATTGGTGGCGACGACGGACCGGATCTCGCAGGTTCGCGAAAATCGCATCCTCGGTACGACTCCTGGCTTCGACCGCGGCGACTACACCGATCGGGCCGCCATCTCCGAAGAGCTGAAATATGCCCGCTCGCTCTGCGCCAGACATAACTGGCCGATCATCGATGTCACGCGTCGTTCGATCGAAGAGACTGCTGCCGCGATTGTTGCCCTGCGACCCAAGCTGCGCTAAGCGCTGCACATGATTATCTCGGAGGCAGCCGTCATGACCTCGCCCCTTATCCTCGCATCGTCCAGTCCGTTCCGCCGGATGCTGATGGAAAATGCTGGGCTGCATTTTCAGGCTATTGCTGCCGATATCGACGAGCGCGCGATCGAAGCACCCCTGGAAATGGGTGGTGCCAGCCCGGATGCTGTCGCGCTCGTGCTGGCAAAGGCGAAGGCAAAAGAGGTGAGCGATCGCTTCCCCGGATCGCTCGTGATCGGTTCGGATCAGACCATGTCGCTGGGTGCGCGGGTCTTTCACAAGCCGAAGTCGATGGCGGAGGCGGAAAATCATCTGCGGACGCTATCGGGTAAAACCCATCGGCTGAACAGCGCCATCGCTTTGGCGCGCAACGGCGACATCATCTGGGAACATGTATCCCACGCCGATCTGACCATGCGTGAGCTGCCGGCCGATTTCATCCATCGACATCTGAGCCGCGTCGGGGAAAAGGCATTGTCGAGCGTCGGCGCCTATCAGCTTGAGGGCGAGGGCATCCAGCTTTTCTCGAAAGTCGACGGCGATTATTTCACCATCGTCGGTTTGCCGATGCTGCCGCTTCTGGAAAAACTGCGAGAGTTGGGGACGATCGATGGATGATTCACGTGAAACACAAAGCGTAAACGCTTTCGTAACGGGTTATCCGGTTCGGCATTCGCGCTCGCCCTTGATCCACGGTTACTGGTTGAAGCAGCTCGGGCTTGCCGGTAGCTACCGGGCATACGAAGTTCCCGTAGAGGCTTTCGAAGCCTTCGTCTCATCCTTGAAGGACGGTTCCAGCGGCTTCGTCGGCGGCAACGTCACCATCCCCCATAAGGAAGCAGCCTTCAAGCACGCCGATAGGCCCGACGAAATTTCGGAAGAATTGGGCGCGTCCAACACCCTGTGGCTTGAAAATGGCAAGTTGCATGCAACGAATACCGATGGCCGCGGCTTCACAGCGAACCTCGACGAGCGTCATCCCGGTTGGGATCGCAGTGATCGTGCAGTCATCCTCGGAGCAGGAGGTGCCAGCCGCGCTGTCATCCAGGCGGTGCGCGACCGCGGCTTCAAGGAAATCCATGTGGTCAACCGCACGGTTCAGCGAGCGCAGGAACTGGCGGATCGGTTTGGCGCGAGGGTCCATGCGCATCCGATGGCCGCACTCGGCGAGGTCATGCAGGGTGCCGGCCTCTTTATCAATACGACCTCGCTCGGCATGGATGGCGAAGTGGCACCCCGGATCGATTTCTCTCCTCTTGTGGAAGGCGCCGTCGTCACCGACATTGTCTATGTACCGCTGAAGACACCGATTCTCGCCCAGGCTGAGGAACAGGGCTTCGCCATTGTCGATGGCCTGGGAATGCTTCTGCATCAGGCAGTGCCAGGCTTCGAAAAATGGTTCGGAAAGCGTCCAGTGGTGGATGAAACTTTGAGGGCATTGATCATCGCCGACATGGAAAAGCACTAACATGATCAGGATCGGACTCACCGGATCGATCGGTATGGGAAAATCGACCTCGGCAAAACTCTTCGCCGAAGCCGGAATACCGGTAAACGATTCCGATGCGATCGTGCATGATCTGTATAGTGGTGAAGCGGTCCCTCTGGTCGAGGCCGCCTTTCCGGGTACGACCAGCGACGGCAAGGTCGACCGACAAGCGCTCAGTCGAAAACTGGCAGGAGATCCCTCGGGTTTCAAGCGTCTCGAGGCCATCGTTCATCCGCTGGTGCGCGATCGCGAGCGCCAGTTCCTGGAACGTCAAAGCCAGGCGGGTGCCGATATGATCGTGCTGGATATCCCGCTGCTGTTCGAAACTGGTGCCGATAAGAGGGTGGATAAGATCGCCGTTGTCAGCTGCGATCCACAGATTCAGCGGGAGAGGGTGCTTGCCCGGCCCGGCATGACGGAGGAAAAATTCAATATGATTCTCTCCCGGCAAACGCCTGATGCGGAAAAGCGCGCGCGCGCCGATTACGTCATCGATACGGGCGGAAGCATTGATGACGCCCGCCATCAGGTGCAAGAGATCATCGCGGATATCAGGCGGAAGCTGATCAAGAAATAGGGAATCGGAACCTGCATGCGCGAAATTATTTTCGATACGGAAACCACCGGCCTCGACAACAGGGCAGACCGCATCATCGAAATCGGCGGCATCGAGCTCTTCAATCATTTTCCGACCGGAAAGACGCTGCACATCTATATCAATCCCGGCGATCGCAAAGTGCATCCCGATGCTCTGGCGGTGCATGGCATCACCGATGAGTTCCTGGCGGACAAGCCGCCCTTCGAAACCGTCGTGGATCAGATCCTCGAATTTTTCGGCGATGCCAAGTGGATCGCACACAACGCGACCTTCGACATGGGTTTCGTCAACGCGGAATTTGCACGTCTGGGCCGGCCGCCGATCCTCCCCGACATGGTGATCGATACCCTCGCCATGGCGCGACGCAAGCATCCGATGGGTCCGAATTCGCTCGATGCTCTTTGCCGTCGTTATGGCATCGACAACTCGCACCGCACGAAACACGGCGCGTTGCTCGACTCAGAACTGCTGGCTGAAGTCTATATCGAGATGATCGGTGGTCGGCAGACGGCCCTTGGACTTGGCAGCGCCACCGGTTCGTCGACGCGCTCACGCCAGAACGATGCCGTGGAGGAAGTTGTCGTCGACATCTTCGCGCGACCCGCTCCACTACCGAGTCGGCTGACCGAGGAGGAACTCGCGGCTCATGCGGCGTTGGTCGCCAAGCTCGGCACGAAAGGAATTTGGTCGAAATACAGCGCTTCCGAGTAAAAGCACTTTTCAAAACATCAAAAGAAAATGCCCGGACGTGGATCCGGGCATTTTGGTTTCTGGAAAAGGAAAAATTCAGGCTCAGTTCGGAACGGCCGAAACCTGGGCGCGGGCCTGTTCTTCGGCCATGCGCTGCGTGAACATCTGCGCAAAATCGATCGGGTCGATCATCAGCGGCGGGAAGCCGCCATTGCGCGTGACGTCGGCGATGATCTGACGTGCGAAGGGGAACAGCAGGCGCGGGCATTCGATGAAGAGCAGCGGCAGCATGTGTTCCTGCGGGAAGCCGGTCACGCGGAAGACGCCGCCATAAACCAGCTCAGTGTGGAAGAGAACGCGCTCGCCATCCTTGGCTTCGGCACTCAGCGTCAGGACCACGTCGAAATCGGAATCCGACAGCGGGTTGGCGTTGACGTTCACATTGATATTGATGTCGGGAGCATTTTCCCGGGCCTGGAGCGAGCGCGGAGCACCCGGATTTTCGAAGGAAAGATCCTTGGTGTACTGAGCAAGGATGCTGAGGCTCGGGCTGGCTGCGCCGTTGCCGTTGGTCTCGTTGGCCATGGGGGTGTCCTCTCACGTCTCGATGGGTGTCGCCATCTAGCATTTAGAAAAGGGGCTTACAACCCTTATGGCTCCGGCGCTCCGGAGGCCGTTGTCTAGTCTTCCAGCCGCTTTTGATCCGACCAGGGCGAGTTGCGGTTCGGCTCCCGATGGAAATCGCCTTCGTCGAGATCGACGACGTTTCCGGGTTTGTTCGGCCGGCCTTGCGGTCCGGCGCCCGGGCTTTGCCCGCGGCGGAACGCCCGCGAATTGCCGACGACGACGATGCGCTTGCGCAAAACCTGCCAGGCGAGATCACGTACGGCCGGGATGAAAAGCAGCAAGCCGATGATATCGGAGATGAAGCCGGGCAGCATCAGGAAGAAGGCGGCAACGACGATCATGGCGCCATGCACCATCTCGCGGCCGGGATCGCCGCCGTTGCGGCTTTCGGCCGAGATGCGCTGAAGAATACCGATGCCCTGTATCCTCAAAAGAGCGGCACCGAGTAATACGCTGAGGATGACGAGCCCCAGTGTCGCCCAGACGCCGATCATCTTTCCGACGACGATAAATCCGGCGATTTCAGCCAGAGGCATCAGAAAAACGACGATAGGAAGAAGTGATAGGCGCATGTTACGGTGGTCCTGAGAGCGGGTTTCTTCGCGTAAGCGTTGGTTTCTCGCATATAATAAAGAAACCGGGCCGCTATTTGAATGATAGATCGATGCGGACTATATGGGGACTGATCTTTCAATTTTTAACGGTGGTTCCGATACGAGATGGGTGCAAACGACTTTGTGACGATCTTTTTCCTGGTGGCGGCGGTGCTGATCTTCTTTCAGCTGCGCAGCGTTCTTGGCCGCCGCACAGGAAATGAGAAGCCGCCGCGCGATCTCTACGGCTCCGCAGATCCGGTAAACGGCCCGACGCCGCCGGATGCCGGCAAGGTGGTGACCTTGCCGCGGCGCGATGGCACCGAAGAGGAAGACCGTTTTGCCGCCATCGATGCCTTCACCCCGGCCGGCACGCCGCTTAATGATTCGCTGCGCGAAGTGAGCAAAGCCGATCCTTCCTTTAATCCGAAGGAATTCGTCAACGGTGCCCGCATGGCCTATGAGATGATCGTCATGGCCTTTGCCGAGGGCGATCGCAAGTCGCTGAAGGGACTGCTGTCGCGTGAGGTCTATGAGGGCTTCGATGCCGCCATCGCCGATCGCGAAGCCAAGGGTGAAAAGGTCAAATCGACCTTCGTCGGCATCGACAAGGCCGATATCGTCACCGCCGAAGTGAAAGGCACGGATGCCCTGATCACCATGCGCATCATCAGCCAGATGATCTCTGCCACCTACGACAAAGCTGGCACCTTGATCGATGGCGATGCTGAAGCTGTTGCCGAGATCAGCGACCTCTGGACCTTTGCCCGCGACACACGTTCGCGCGATCCGAACTGGAAACTCGTGGCGACCGAATCGGAACAATGACGAGCCCATCGCAGGAATTCAGGCTGGAGCCGGTAACCTTCGCCAATCTGAAGGGCTGGGAGGAGGACGATCCTTCCAGCCTTTTTCGCGCCATGAAGGACTGTCGCACTCACATCTGCGATGTGAAGCCCTATCGCACGGGTGCGGTGGGACTGACGGCCGACGATCTCCTGACGCTCCTCGATGCCGCAGAAGGGAAGGAACCGCGCAATGCGGCAGAAGCCCGTGCTTTTTTCGAGGAGCACTGCCAGCCTTTCTTCATTCGCCGGGATGACGGTGCCAGTGGTTTCGTGACCGCTTTCTTCGAGCCGGAAATAGCCGTTTCGGCTGTGCCAGACGGAACCTATCGGTACCCCTTCTATCGCAGACCGGATGATCTGATCGATTTGGATGATAGCAACCGGCCCGCCGAAATTGATCCGTCCTACATGTTCGGCAGGCTTCAGGGTGGCGCAATTTCCACCTATCCAGACCGCGGCGAGATCGATCGGGGCTATCTCGAGGGCAAGGGGCTGGAAATCGCCTGGGCGAAATCCAAGGTCGACGTCTTCTTCGTGCATGTACAGGGCGCGGCGCGTCTGCGCTATCCGGACGGGCGCCTCGGCCGCATCACCTATGCCGCCAAGGCTGGTCATCCCTTCTCGGCCGTCGGGCGTTTGCTGATCGACCGTGGGCTGCTGGATCGCACGACGATCTCCATGCAGACGATCCGCGACTGGCTCTACGCACATCCGGAGCAGGTCGATGAAGTCCTCTGGCACAATCGGTCCTATATTTTCTTCCGTGAGGCCGATGTCAGCGATCCCGCTCTCGGGCCGATTGCAGCGGCGAAGGTGCCGCTGCTGGCTGGCCGTTCTCTTGCGGTCGACCGGCTCATTCACACTTTCGGTTTTCCCTTCTTCATTCGGTCTGAAAGCCTGACCCATCTCGATGCCGGCAAGCCCTTCGCCCGGCTGATGCTGGCGCTCGATACGGGTTCCGCTATCGTCGGGCCGGCGCGCGGGGATATCTTTACCGGTTCGGGCTACGATGCAGGCGAGCTGGCCGGCACCGTGCGCAACGATGCCGATTTTTATATACTCATTCCGAAGGCGGCGGCGCAGAGGTTCGGCTGATGGCCCCGGAACGGAAGGACAAGGAACGAAAGCTCAGCGCGGAGGATCGCATCCTCTGGGGTAAGGTCGCCAAGAGCACGCGCCCTATGCCAGGGCGCGTGGCTGATATCGAGGCCTTCGAAGCCGCACTGCAGGCAGAAGCCGAAAGCGAGGAACGCACCCGGGCTGCAAAGACGAAACCCGTATCTCCCTCGGCTGAAACGCAGGAAGCCCCGGCGCCGGCCAAGCAGCCCGCCGGTCGTCATCATCCGCTCGAACGTCCCGTCAAACGCAAGATCGCGAAGGGTCATCTGGCGCTGGAGGCGAGGATCGACCTTCACGGCCTCTTCCAGAGCGAGGCCCATGGCATGCTTCTGGATTTCCTGATGCGCGCCCATAGCCGCGGCCTGCGCCACGTGCTCGTCATAACAGGTAAGGGCAGCTCCATGGGCAGCGAGGGGGCGCTGAAGCGTGCCGTGCCGCTGTGGTTCTCCAAACCTGAATTCCGGTTCCTGATTTCTTCCTACGAGACGGCAGCGCAGCATCATGGCGGCGAAGGTGCGCTCTATATTCGCCTGTCGCGCCTGAAAGGGGAGAAGCCTTGACCCCGTTCGGCGAAGCGGTTCGCAAGCTGCGCCTGCGCAAGGGCGTCTCGCAGAAGCAGATGGCGGCTGCGCTGAACGTGACTCCGGCTTATTTATCCGCCTTAGAACACGGAAAGCGTGGTCTGCCAACCTTCGATCTCCTGCAGCGCATCGCCGGCTATTTCAACATTATCTGGGACGAGGCCGAGGAATTGTTCCTGCTCGCACGATTTTCCGACCCGCGCGTTGTCGTCGATACATCCGGGCTTGCACCGGAATATACGGCCTTTGTCAACCACTTGGCGGGCAAGATCCGCAACCTTGACGCGGCAACGATCCGCGAACTGTCAAAGGTTCTGGAAAATGCCGGAAAAACCAGCTGAAAACCGCCTTAATCCCCTGTTTTATACCTGATTTCGGGGCCTTCCGTTTGGAACTTCAGGGTGAAACATCCTATATTCAGGCTAGGAAAAACCGCTGATTCGCAAGGGATCGGCGATATTCTCTAAACGCTGGAAAGACTTCAATAAAATGACCGATATTACCGATAATGGCGGCAATGCCGAATATGGTGCAGATAGCATCAAGGTTTTGAAAGGCCTTGATGCCGTGCGCAAGCGTCCGGGCATGTATATCGGTGACACGGATGACGGCTCGGGTCTGCATCACATGGTTTATGAGGTCGTCGACAACGCAATTGACGAAGCCCTGGCCGGCCATGCCGATATCGTGACGGTGACGCTCAATCCCGACGGCTCCGTTACCGTCACGGACAATGGCCGCGGCATCCCGACGGATATTCACAGCGGCGAAGGTGTTTCGGCGGCTGAAGTTATCATGACCCAGCTTCACGCCGGCGGTAAGTTCGACCAGAATTCCTACAAGGTCTCCGGCGGCCTGCACGGCGTCGGTGTTTCGGTCGTCAACGCGCTTTCCGTCTGGCTGCGCCTGAAGATCCGCCGCCAGGGCAAGATCCATGAGATGAGCTTTACCCACGGTGTTGCCGACGCGCCGCTGAAGGTAACAGGCGATGCCGGCGAAGCCACCGGCACCGAAGTCAGCTTCATGCCGAGTGCCGAAACCTTCACCATGACGGAATTCGATTACGGAACGCTGGAGCATCGCCTGCGCGAACTCGCTTTCCTGAATTCCGGCGTCCGCATTCTCTTGACCGACAAGCGGCATTCCGACGTCAAGCAGGAAGAAATGCTCTATGACGGCGGCCTGGAAGCCTTCGTCTCCTATCTCGATCGCGCCAAGAAGCCGCTCGTCCAGAAGCCGGTGTCGATCCGCAGCGAGAAGGACGGCATCACTGTCGAAGTGGCGATGTGGTGGAACGACAGCTACCACGAAAATGTGCTCTGCTTCACCAACAACATTCCGCAGCGCGACGGCGGCACCCATATGGCCGGCTTCCGCGCGGCTCTCACGCGTCAGATCACCTCCTATGCCGATTCGTCTGGCATCACCAAGAAGGAGAAGGTGACGCTGACGGGCGACGACTGCCGTGAAGGCCTGACCGCCGTGCTGTCGGTTAAGGTTCCCGATCCGAAGTTCTCCTCGCAGACCAAGGACAAGCTGGTTTCCTCTGAGGTTCGTCCGGTCGTCGAAAGCCTGGTCAACGAAGCCCTCAGCACTTGGCTCGAAGAACATCCGTCCGAAGCCAAGGTTCTGGTCGGCAAAGTCGTCGAAGCTGCTGCGGCTCGCGAAGCCGCCCGCAAGGCGCGCGAACTAACGCGCCGCAAGGGCGCACTGGATATTGCCTCGTTGCCCGGCAAGCTTGCCGACTGCTCCGAGCGCGATCCCGCCAAATCCGAAGTCTTCCTCGTCGAGGGTGACTCGGCAGGCGGTTCGGCCAAGCAGGGCCGCTCGCGCGAAAACCAGGCCATCCTGCCGCTGCGTGGCAAGATCCTGAACGTCGAGCGCGCCCGCTTTGACAAGATGCTGTCGAGCCAGGAAATCGGTACGCTGATCACCGCACTCGGCACCGGCATCGGTAAGGATGAATTCAACGCCGAAAAGCTGCGCTATCACAAGATCATCATCATGACGGACGCAGACGTCGACGGCGCGCATATCCGCACCCTGCTGCTGACCTTCTTCTTCCGGCAGATGCCCGATCTCATCGAGCGCGGCCATCTCTACATCGCCCAGCCGCCGCTCTATAAGGTGACGCGCGGCAAGTCGGTGCAATATGTCAAGGATGAGAAGGCGTTGGAAGAGTATCTCATTGGCCAGGGCACCGAAGATACCAGCCTGCGCCTCGGCAACGGCGAAGTCCGTACTGGCCAGGATCTGCGCGAAGCGATCTATGATGCGCTGCGCCTGCGCACGCTGATCGATAATCTGCATTCCCGCTACAATCGCGCCGTGGTCGAACAGGCTGCAATCGCAGGGGCCCTCAACGCCGAAATGGTCAGCGATCCCACGCGGGCGGAAGCGCTCGTCAACGACGTTGCCAAGCGGCTCGACGTCATCGCCGAGGAAACCGAACGTGGTTGGAGCGGTGCTGTGACCGGCGAGGGCGGCCTGCGCTTCGAGCGCACGGTGCGTGGCGTCAAGGAAGTCGTCTTCCTCGACATGGCGCTCATCGGTTCACAGGATGCCCGCCTGATCGACCAGCTCGGCTCGCGGCTGAAGGAAGTCTATGTCACACCGCCGAAGCTTGTTCGCCGCGATGGCGAGACGGAGATTTCCGGTCCCCGCCAGCTACTGGACACGATCTTTGCCAGCGGCCGCAAGGGGCTGACGCTGCAGCGCTATAAAGGTCTTGGCGAGATGAATGCCGAGCAGCTCTGGGAAACGACGCTTGATCCGAACGTGCGCTCGCTGCTGCAGGTAAAGGTCACGGATGCGACCGATGCCGACGGTCTGTTTGCCCGGCTCATGGGCGATGAGGTCGAGCCGCGGCGCGAATTCATTCAGGATAACGCGCTGAGCGTTGCCAATCTCGACATCTGATCGTTTACATCACATGCAAAAAGGGCGCGCCGGACGTTTCGGCGGGCCCTTTTCTTTTCATCGGTTACTTGGCGATGAAGGTGCCGTTGAAAGCAAGTTCCGAAAGTGGTTTGCGCTGGCTCGGCACCTCGCGCTCGCGCAGCTTTTCCGGAAGCTGGTTCTTGTCACCGATCTTGCCAATCGCGACGGCCGCTTCGACGCGGAAGCCATCCGGAATACCGAGGACTTCATAGGATTTCTCGACGTGGAAGCCAGTCATGCCATGGGCTTCATAGCCGGCTAAATGTGCCTGTATTGCCAGGAAACCCCAAGCCGTTCCGGCGTCGAAGGAATGGCTGTAGCTCGGCTTCTGTTCGGCCGAACCAAGCTCGCCGCTGTGGGTGCGGGAAATGACGAAAAGCAGCGCGCCGGCGGATTTCACCCAACCTTGATTGAAGTCGATCAGGACGCTCAAAAACCGATCCCAATGTTCCGAGCCGCGCAGCGCATAGAGGAAGCGCCAGGGCTGCAGGTTCGAGGCGGAAGGTGCCCAATGCGCTGCTTCCAGAATGGTCAGCAGGTCTGCTTCCGGCATCGCCTCGTTGGAATAGGCGCGCGGCGACCAGCGGTCGAGAAAGAGCTTATCGATCGGATATTGGGATTCGCGGCTGTTGCTTGATGTCATGAGGGCTTCTTTCCTTGGAGATGATTGGCCGTGGGCGGTCGAAGCTGGCCGTTGGCTGGTTATGAAAGGGACGGAAACTTAAACTGGAGCAGTCCAGCTCACGTCAAGCTCCTCGCGGAAGGCGAAGCGCTTGAGGTGGTCGGCAACGACGTTCTGCATGCGCTCATGGTCTTCAGGCTTTTCGACCGTCAGCGTCATGACGAGGGTGCCGGGCTCGGCTGCCAGATCGAGGAAAGTTTCCGCGCTGAACGGCACCTTGCCGACAGCCGCATCGAATTCCACGCTGAAGCGATGGCTCCAATGCTTGCAGAGCTGCTGGAGATAGCGACTGGCATGGTCGGTCCTGACGTGGGAAACGGATTTTGCCATGGGATTTCTCCGATAAACCTGTTCGCAAACGCGTTGTTTGATACATAGAGGCATCTACATTCGCCAGGTAGACAGTCTGTTTCAAGTTTGCGTTATTCCGGTGAAATTCTGTTTCGCTATGCTGAGCGTCGATAGGAACGTGTGCGACGCGGAGATAGAGTCTTGCTGGTAAATGGAAAATGGACTGAGGATTGGCAGCCTGTCCAGGCCAAGGATGAGAAGGGCGGTTTCGTTCGCCAGATTTCGAGCTTCCGCAACTGGGTGACGCCGGATGGCCGGCCGGGGCCGACGGGCGAGGGCGGTTTCAAGGCGGAAGCTGGCCGCTATCACCTCTACGTCGCGCTGATCTGCCCCTGGGCGTCGCGTACCCTGATCGGCCGCAAGCTGAAGGAGCTGGAAGAGGCTATTTCGGTTTCCGTGGTCGAGCCGGCGCTCTCCAATCAGGGCTGGCGGTTCGGCGATTATCCCGGCGCGACAAAGGACCCTATAAACGGCGCTACCTATATGCATGAAATCTATACGAAGGCCGATCCTCACTTTACCGGCCGCGCCACGGTGCCAGTCCTATGGGACAAGCAGAATGGCACGATCGTCAACAACGAGTCCTCAGATATCCTGCGCATGCTGAATGACGGCTTCGGCGATCTTGCCCGCAACGAGATCGATCTCTATCCGGCCGGCAAGCGGGACGAGATCGACAGCTTCAATGCCCGGATCTATCCCGCGCTCAACAACGGCGTTTACCGCGCTGGCTTTGCAACGACGCAGACTGCTTATGAAGAGGCCTTCAATGAGGTGTTCGATTGCCTCGATCAGGTCGAGACGGAATTAGAGGGCAAGGACTTTCTCTTCACCGGGCATCCAACCGAAAGCGATATCAGGCTCTTCGTCACGCTCGTCCGTTTCGACGTCGCCTATCACGGCCTGTTCAAATGCAATCTCCGCCGGCTGTCGGACTATGCCAATCTCCAGTCCTTCTGTCGCCGGATGCTCGATTGGCCGGGTGTTGCCGAAACGGTGAATTTCGATCATATCAAGCGCGGATACTACTCGATTTCGACGCTCAATCCCACCGGTATCGTGCCGCTCGGACCGGCGCTGGACGAGCTGTTCTGATACTCGACCGAGTTCCAAAACCGGTCTAAGGTCCCCTCGTTCGATGGATCAGGGAGGATCGTCATGAACTGGGAAGAGTTCCGGCAGTGGTCGGAGAAAGCGGCACATTGGGGCGCGGATTACCGCGCGTCGCTTCGTGACAGGCCGGTCCGGGCGAAGATGGCGCCGGGCGAAATATCGGCGCATATAGCTGATTCTCCACCGGAATCGGGCGAAGCGATGGAGGATATCTTCAAAGATTTTGAGGATATCCTGGTGCCCGGCATGACGCACTGGCAGCACCCGCGCTTCTTTGCCTATTTCCCAGCCAACGCCGCTCCCGTCTCGGTGGTTGCCGAATATCTGGTCAGCGCCATCGCCGCTCAATGCATGCTCTGGCAGACGTCACCTTCCGCCACTGAGCTTGAAACGAAAGTTGTCGATTGGCTGCGGCAGGCCCTCGGTCTGCCGGAAAGCTTCACCGGCGTCATTCAGGATTCCGCCTCGACAGCAACGCTTGCCGCCGTCCTCGTGATGCGCGAAAGAGCGCTGGACTGGCAGGGCAACAAACGCGGACTTGCGGCCAACAAAGCGGTGCGCATCTATTCGACCGATCAGGTCCATACGTCCATTGACCGCGCCATCTGGATTGCCGGGGTCGGGCAGGAAAATCTGGTGCGGATTCCCTCTGGTGGTCCCAACAAAGCCATGGATCCGAAAGCACTTGCCGATGCGATCGAGCGTGATCGCGCTGCTGGACTGCTGCCGGCCGGCGTCATCGCCTGTGTCGGCGGCACCAGCGTCGGTGCCTGCGATGATATCGCCGCTGTCGTTAAGGTGGCCCATGCGCATGGGCTCTACGTCCATGTCGATGCCGCCTGGGCTGGCTCGGCAATGATCTGCCCGGAGTTCCGCACCCTGTGGCACGGCGTCGAGCATGCCGATTCCGTCGTCTTCAACCCGCATAAATGGCTCGGCGCGCAATTCGATTGCTCCGTCCAGTTCGTGCGCGAGCCGGAGACGCTGGTCCGCACGCTGGCGATCCAGCCCGAATATCTCCGCACGCATGGCCATGACGGTATCATCAATTACTCGGAATGGTCGGTGCCGCTTGGGCGCCGCTTCCGCGCGCTCAAACTTTGGTTCCTGTTGCGCTATCACGGCCTGGAAGGATTGCGGACGATGATCCGAAATCATGTGTCCTGGTCGCAGAATCTGGCTAAGCGTCTCGCCGCCGAGCCCGATTTCGAAATCGTCACCGAACCGTTCCTATCGCTGTTTTCCTTCGATCACAAGGCGCCCGAGGGTATCGATCAGGAAAGCCACACCCAGGGGCTACTCAATGCCATCAACAATGATGGCCGCATCTATCTGACGCAGACCCGCGTTGGCGGCAGGTTGGTCATCCGCTTTCAGGCCGGCCAGTTTGAGGCGACGGCTGATGACATCAATATGGCTTTCGATGCCATCGTCGAAATCGCCAGGTCATTATCCCCGAACTAGAAAAGCTGTTTTTCCGGCGCGAAGAGCCGAGCCGTGCTAGGCTCCTCAAAATCGATTGGTGACACTGGTGAATAACTCGTTCATATATGGTGCCGGCAATTTTATCGTAAGAGTAATATCGTCTTTGAAGATGCAGGGAAGGAAAATCCATGAAACTGTTGCGTGTTGGCGAAGTCGGCAAGGAAAAGCCGGCGCTTCTGGATAGCGACGGCAAGATCCGCGATCTGTCCGCCCACGTGGCCGATATCGGCGGTGAGGCCATTTCGCCGGCAGGTCTTGCGAAGATCGCAGCCCTCGATCCGAAAAGCCTGCCTGAATTGCCGGAAGGCCGCCTCGGTGCCTGCGTTGCGGGCACCGGCAAGTTCATCTGCATCGGCCTGAACTTCTCTGATCATGCCGCCGAAACCGGCGCGACCGTGCCGCCGGAGCCGATCATTTTTATGAAGGCAAGCTCGGCCATCGTCGGCCCGAACGACAATGTGCTGATCCCGCGCGGCTCCGAAAAGACCGACTGGGAAGTCGAGCTTGGCGTCGTTATCGGCAAGACGGCAAAATATGTCAGCGAAGCCGATGCGCTTGATTATGTCGCCGGTTACTGCGTTTCCCACGACGTCTCCGAGCGCGCCTTCCAGACCGAGCGCTCCGGACAGTGGACCAAGGGCAAGTCCTGCGACACCTTCGGCCCGATCGGCCCCTGGCTGGTCACCAAGGATGAGATTGCCGATCCGCAGAATCTCGGCATGTGGCTGAAGGTCAACGGCAAGATGATGCAGAACGGCTCGACGAGGACCATGGTCTATGGCGTTGCCCATCTCGTCTCCTATCTCAGCCAGTTCATGTCGCTGCATCCCGGCGACGTCATCTCCACCGGCACGCCTCCGGGCGTCGGCATGGGCATGAAGCCGCCGCAGTACCTGAAGCCGGGCGATGTCGTTGAGCTGGGCATAGAAGGCTTGGGCACGCAGCGCCAGACCTTCCTGGCCGACGCATAAGGCGTGCGAAGCTCAGGAACTTTAACCTTTTGAGATCATTCTTGATGCCGGGGAAGCAATTCTCCGGCGTTTTTTATCGATAAGAACCAATTGTAGTTATGTTGCTCTGCAGCAAAAACTGCTAGGTTGGATCATAGGAAGGATAATGATCGCGCACGAGGAGCCGTCATTATCCTGCTGCACAGCGCGACCGGAGGAGCGCAGCAGTGAAGGCAGCGACACGCAAGGCGCGTGCGCTTCAATGATTTAGGTGATCTGCGCGGCCGAATGCCCTCGCATCACGAAAGGTAAAGCCCCATGTTTTATCAGTTTTACGAACTCAATCACGCCGCTCTCGCACCCTTTCGCGCCGCGGCGGACATGATGCGCCTGGCCTATGCCAATCCCCTTAATCCCCTTTCGCATACGGTATTCGGCCGCACCTTGACGGCCAGTCTCGAAGTTTTCGAGCGCACCACCCGGCGCTACGGCAAGCCGGAATTCGGCCTTCCGGAGACGGTGATCGACGGCAAACCGGTCTCGGTTCACGAAAAGATCGTCTGGAAGAAGCCCTTCTGCAATCTCATCCATTTCGAGCGCAGCCTGCCCGCCGGCCACAGCGCCGATCCGCGCATCCTGATCGTCGCGCCGATGTCGGGCCATTATGCGACGCTGCTGCGCGGCACCGTGGAAGCACTGCTGCCGGGTGCCGATGTCTACATCACCGATTGGATCGATGCCCGCATGGTGCCGATGACTGAAGGCACCTTCGATCTCGACGACTATATCGATTACGTCATCGAGATGCTGCACCACCTCGGGCCGGATACGCATGTCGTCGCCGTCTGCCAGCCGTCGGTGCCTGTCCTGGCCGCCGCTGCTGTGATGGAAGCGGCGGGTGATCGCCTGGCACCCTCATCCATGACGCTGATGGGTGGCCCGATCGATACCCGCATCAATCCGACGGCGGTCAACCAGCTTGCCAAGGAAAAGCCGCTGGAATGGTTCGCCGACAATGTGGTCATGAACGTGCCCTGGCCGCAGCCGGGCTTCATGCGGCCGGTCTACCCCGGCTTCCTGCAGCTTTCCGGCTTCATGTCGATGAACCTCGACCGACACATGATCGCGCACAAGGACTTCTTTGTGCACCTCGTCAAGAATGACGGCGAACCGGCGGAGAAGCACCGCGATTTCTACGACGAATATCTGGCGGTCATGGATCTGACGGCGGAATTCTATCTGCAGACGGTCGATCAGGTCTTCATGAAGCATGCGCTGCCAAAGGGCGAGCTGATGCATCGCGGCGAGCGCGTCGATCCCTCAGCTATTCGCAACGTCGCGCTTCTAACCGTCGAAGGCGAAAACGACGATATCTCCGGCGTCGGGCAGACGCATGCGGCGCAGACCATCTGCAACAATATCCCCGACCATATGCGCATGCACTACCTGCAGCCGGATGTCGGCCACTACGGCGTCTTCAACGGCTCGCGCTTCCGCCGCGAAATTGCGCCGCGCATCCTGGCCTTTACCCGCGAACATGCCCGCACCGGCCGGTCGGTGGTCAAGCGGGTCATCAAGGGCGGAAAATCCGCTTGAAAGAAGTAAGATCAAATAGATAGGGCGGTTCGGAACTTGTTGATGAGCCGAACTGCCCTACTATGCAAAATATTAGCTTTTGTTGAATTATTCGCGCCGATTCAAGCACTTGTCCGATTCCATCACGCGATCCCATTGAAGCCTCACGAACAGGTTACCATCTCGATTCCGGCGGTACCGCAGAGATGATCGGGCCGTTTACCGCGCCGCGCGTCCTTGGAACGCGCTGAGATGCAGGTAGAGCTTTAAAAACCGCGCAGAAGCCTGACCATTGACCGGTGTCGGTCGAGGGGCAATGCGCCGTGCGAGGATACCTGACAATGAACCAATCTGCATTGCTTCGCCCGGATTGGACTCCGGCTACTATTGCCCTGATGGTGCTTGGCTTCGTGGTCTTCTGGCCGCTTGGCTTCGCCATGCTCGCATATATTCTCTTCGGAGAACGTTTGCGGGAATTCAAACGGGATGTGAATGAAAGGACCGACGGCATGTTTGCTGGCTGCGGACGCTATCGCAATCGTCATCGCCATTCCTTTTCCTCCACCGGCAACGTCGCCTTCGACGACTGGCGCCGGGCAGAGCTTGAGCGCCTCGAACAGGAGCGCCGCAAGCTGGACGAAATGCGCGCCGAATTCGATGCTTATGCTCGCGAACTGCGCCGCGCCAAGGATCAGGAAGAATTCGACCGCTTCATGCGCGAGCGCAACAGCGTCAAGCGCAATGACAATGGCGGCTCGCCAACCGAGTTCAAGACGCCGTGACGGGAGTTCCGTCACGAGGTCAAAACCGGCATCGCTCGATGCCGGTTTTTCTTTGCCAGAAATCCCCGCGAATCATATAAAACTGCCTCATGTTTCCGCTGCTCTCCAGACCCCGCAAACCGCAAGCCAAGGTGGCCGCACCGGAAACGCGTACGCTCGATGTTGCCGGCCGGTTGATGCCCCTGACGATCCGCCAGCACGAGCGCGCCACCCGCATCACGCTCCGGATCGAGCCTGGCGGGCGATCGCTGAAGATGACCATCCCGCGTGGCCTCGCGGCACGCGAGGTCAATGCCTTCCTCGATAGGCATCAGGGTTGGCTGCTGACCAAGCTCGCGAAATTCTCCGTCGACAACAGCCTGCGCGGCGGCAGCGAAATCCTCCTGCGCGGCGTGCGCCACCGGATCGAGCACACCGGAACCTTGCGGGGCCTCACCGAAGCCATCGTCGTCGAGGGCGTTCCGGTGCTGCGCGTCAGCGGCATGCCGGAACATGCCGGCCGCCGCATCGCCACTTTCCTGAAGAAAGAGGCCCGCGCCGATCTGGAAAAGCTCGTGACTGTCCACGCCAAGGCCATCCGCGCCAGCGTCACGTCCGTCACCATGAAGGATACCCGCAGCCGTTGGGGCTCCTGCTCCTCGCAAGGGAACCTGAGCTTCTCCTGGCGCATCGTCATGGCGCCGCCCCTGGTCATCGATTACCTCGCCGCCCACGAAGTCGCACATTTGCGCGAAATGAACCATGGCCCGCGCTTCTGGGCGCTCTGCCGCAAACTCTGCCCCGATATGGACGAGGCCAAAGCCTGGCTGAAGCGCCACGGCAGCCAGCTGCATGCGATTGATTTTGATTGAGCTGCATAGAGGTGCGCAAGGCAATCGCATATAGGCAGGTTGGCCCATCATCCGTCCTCTCACAGTTCGCTTCGCTCAACTGTTCGAGTCCACCTTCTCCCCGCACGCGGGGCGAAGGAGTTTTGCCAGATTGCCCCTCTTCCCGTCAAAACGGGGAGAGGGCTGGGTGAGGGGCACTTTCTATTTCATATACGATGGCCTTGGAGCCACGCAAAAATCCCGCCAACGTCGCCTTTAGGCTCGACTCTTGCGAAATTTCGTGTCACTCCGCTGCCATGAACCCCGATATCAAAATTTGTGGTCTGAAGACGCCGGAGGCGGTGGATCGTGCTCTTGAGCGCGGTGCTACCCATATCGGCTTTATCTTCTTTGAAAAAAGCCCGCGCTATATCGAGCCGGATCTCGCCGGCGAGCTTGCCGAGCGCGCGCGCGGCAAGGCGAAGGTTGTCGCCGTCACGGTCAACCCGACTAATGACGATCTCGATGAGATCATGTCGCTGGTGAAGCCGGATATGCTGCAGCTCCACGGCAATGAGAGCCCCGAGCGTGTCTTGACCATCAAAGCGGTCTATAATGTCCCGGTCATGAAGGCCATGTCGGTGCGAGACGCCGACGATCTAAAGCGGGTGGAATCCTATATCGGCATTGCCGACCGCTTCCTGTTCGACGCCAAGCCGCCTGTTGGTTCGGAGCTGCCGGGCGGAAATGGCGTATCCTTCGATTGGAGCCTGATGAGTTGGGTCGACGATCGGGTGGACTATATGCTGTCCGGCGGTGTCAACAAGGACAATGTCGCCGAGGCACTGGCCTCCACCAATGCCAGCGGTATCGATCTCTCCTCGGCGCTGGAAAGTGCGCCTGGTGTGAAGGATCTCGGCAAGATCGACCAGTTTTTCGACGCTTTTGCAGAAGCATGTCTGCCGGAACCGGCAGCAGGGAGTAGAAAGTGAACCAGACGCCTAAACTCAATTCCTTCCGCTCCGGCCCCGACGAGGATGGCCGTTTCGGCATTTACGGCGGACGTTTCGTAGCCGAAACGCTTATGCCGCTGATCCTGGATCTGCAGGAGGAATGGGCGAAGGCGAAGGACGATCCGGCCTTCCAGGCAGAGCTGAAGGCTCTCGGCACGCATTACATCGGCCGTCCCAGCCCGCTTTATTTCGCCGAGCGCCTGACGGCCGAGCTTGGCGGCGCCAAGATCTACTTCAAGCGTGAAGAGCTGAACCACACCGGCTCGCACAAGATCAACAACTGCATCGGCCAGATCCTGCTCGCCAAGCGCATGGGCAAGACCCGCATCATCGCTGAAACCGGCGCCGGTCAGCATGGCGTGGCCTCGGCGACGGTTGCCGCCCGCTTCGGCCTGCCCTGCGTCGTCTACATGGGCGCGACCGATGTCGAGCGCCAGGCGCCGAACGTCTTCCGCATGAAGCTCTTGGGCGCCGAGGTTGTTCCGGTAACGGCCGGCAGCGGCACGCTGAAGGACGCGATGAACGAAGCCCTTCGCGACTGGGTCACCAATGTCGACGACACCTATTATCTGATCGGTACGGCCGCCGGCCCGCATCCCTATCCGGAAATGGTTCGCGATTTCCAGGCCGTGATCGGCACCGAAGCCCGCGCGCAGATCCTGGAGGCCGAAGGCCGCTTGCCGGATCTCGTCATAGCGGCTGTCGGCGGCGGCTCGAATGCCATCGGCATCTTCCATCCGTTCCTGGATGACGAGGGCGTCAAGATCGTCGGCGTCGAAGCCGGCGGCAAGGGCCTGCAGGGTGATGAGCATTGCGCCTCCATCACCGCCGGTTCGCCCGGCGTGCTGCATGGCAACCGCACCTACCTGCTGCAGGACGGCGACGGCCAGATCAAGGAAGGTCATTCGATTTCGGCCGGCCTCGATTATCCCGGCATCGGCCCGGAACATTCCTGGCTGAACGATATCGGCCGCGCCGAATATGTGCCGATCATGGACCATGAGGCGCTCGAAGCCTTCCAGACGCTGACGCGCCTCGAAGGCATTATCCCGGCGCTCGAGCCGAGCCATGCGCTCGCCGAAGTGATCAAGCGCGCCCCCAAGATGGGCAAGGATGAGATCATCCTGATGAACCTCTCCGGCCGTGGTGACAAGGACATCTTCACCGTCGGCAAGATTCTGGGAATGTGAGTTAGACGCCATGACCGCACGTATGGACAAACGCTTCGCCGCTTTGAAGGCTGAAGGCCGCCCGGCACTCGTCACCTATTTCATGGGCGGCGATCCCGATTACGAGACCTCCCTCGGCATCATGAAGGCGCTGCCGGAAGCCGGCGCCGACGTTATCGAACTCGGAATGCCCTTTTCCGATCCCATGGCCGACGGTCCCGCGATCCAGCTTGCCGGCCAGCGCGCCCTGAAGGCCGGCCAGACGCTGAAGAAGACCCTGCAGCTCGCCGCCGATTTCCGGAAAGTCGATGCCGATACGCCGATCGTGATGATGGGCTATTACAATCCGATCTACATCTACGGTGTCGAAAGGTTTCTCGATGATGCGCTGGCTGCCGGCATCGACGGCCTGATCGTCGTCGACCTGCCGCCGGAAATGGATGACGAGCTTTGCATTCCGGCGATCCGCAAGGGCATCAACTTCATCCGCCTGGCAACGCCGACCACCGACGAGAAGCGCCTGCCGACGGTTCTGAAGAACACGACCGGCTTCGTCTATTACGTCTCTATGAACGGCATCACCGGTTCGGCGCTGCCGGATCCGTCGCTAGTGTCGGGCGCCGTCAAGCGCATTAAGCAGCACACCGAGTTGCCGGTCTGCGTCGGCTTCGGCGTCAAGACCGCCGAGCACGCTAAGCTGATCGGCGCTGCCGCCGATGGCGTCGTCGTCGGTACCGCGATCGTCAATCAGATTGCCACCAGCCTCACGAAGGATGGCAAGGCAACGGCAGACACCATCCAGGCTGTCGCCACCCTGGTGCGCGGCCTGTCGACGGGAACGCGTTCCGCCCGCCTTGTTGCCGCCGAATAGTTTCCCCATATAGGCCTCTCAGCAATCCCCTGCGGATTGAGGGAAAAGCCCTATGGGCATTTGGTGACGACTAGGATATCGATTAATTCGGTCGATTAGGAGTTTCGAATTGAACTGGATCACGAACTACGTCCGCCCGCGGATCAATTCCATGCTGGGCCGTCGCGAGGTTCCGGAGAATCTCTGGATCAAGTGCCCGGAAACGGGCGAAATGGTCTTCCATAAGGATCTGGAAGAGAACAAGTGGGTCATCCCCGCATCCGGCTTCCACATGAAGATGCCGGCCAAAGCCCGTCTTGCCGATCTCTTCGACAATGGTGAATACGAAGCCCTGCCGCAGCCGAAGGTCGCGCAGGACCCGTTGAAGTTCCGCGACTCGAAGAAATATACCGACCGCCTGAAGGACAGTCGCCTCAAGACCGAGCAGGAGGATACGATTCTTGCCGGCCTCGGCAAGGTCCGTGGTCTGAAGCTCGTGGCTGTCGTGCATGAATTCAACTTTATCGGCGGTTCGCTCGGCATGGCCGCCGGCGAAGCCATCGTGAAGGCTTTCGAGCGCGCTATCGCCGAAAAGTGTCCGCTGGTCATGTTCCCGGCTTCGGGCGGCGCCCGCATGCAAGAAGGCATCCTGTCGCTGATGCAGCTGCCGCGCACGACGGTCGCCGTCGACATGCTGAAGGAAGCTGGCCAGCCCTACGTCGTGGTTCTGACCAACCCGACGACCGGCGGCGTCACGGCCTCCTACGCCATGCTGGGTGACATTCATCTCGCCGAACCCGGCGCCGAAATCGGCTTTGCCGGCAAGCGCGTGATCGAGCAGACGCTGCGCGAAAAGCTTCCCGAGGGCTTCCAGACCTCGGAATACCTGCTGGAGCACGGGATGGTGGACATGGTCGTCAAGCGTCATGACATTCCGGACACTTTGGCGACGCTTCTGAAGATCCTGACCAAGGCGCCGGCAAACGACGTATCGGTCAAGAACAAGAATGGCGCGGCACTGGCGATAGCAGCGAGCGCCTGACATCATCGATTGCCGACGGGCGGAGGTGCGGGATGACGTCTATGGATCAGTCCGCAATGAGCGAGGCAGCACGCGAGATCGAGAAGCTCATGGGATTGCATCCCAAGGGCTTCGATCTGTCTCTGGAACGAATAACCCGCCTGCTCGACGTCCTCGGAAATCCCCACCAGAAATTGCCGCCGGTGATCCATGTCGCCGGCACCAATGGCAAGGGTTCGGTGACGGCCTTTTGCCGTGCGCTGCTCGAAGCGGGTGGCTATAGCGTCCATGTCCATACCTCGCCGCATCTCGTCAACTGGCACGAGCGCTACCGTATCGGCGTCAAGGGTGGCCGCGGCAGGCTCGTCGACGATACCGTGTTCGCCGATGTGCTCAGGCGCATCGCCAAGGCGAATGAGGGGCAGAAGATCACCGTCTTCGAAATCCTGACGGCCGCGACCTTTCTCCTCTTTGCCGAGCATCCGGCTGATGTCGCGATCATCGAGGTCGGACTTGGCGGCCGTTTCGATGCCACCAATGTCCTTTCCGATCCGGCCGTTTCCGTCATCATGCCGATCTCGCTCGATCACCAGCCCTATCTCGGCGACCGCGTCGAACTGATCGCAGCGGAAAAGGCAGGCATCATGAAGCCGGGCCATCCCGTCGTCATCGGCCATCAGGACTATGATGCCGCGCTCGACGTGCTGATCTCCACGGCCGAGCGGCTTCGTTGCCCGACCGCCGTCTTCGGCCAGGATTTTTCCGCCCATGAGGAATATGGCAAGCTGGTCTATCAGGACGAGTTCGGTTTGGCCGATCTGCCGCTGCCGCGGCTGCCGGGCCGTCACCAATATGGCAATGCCGCTGCCGCCATCCGCGCCGTCAAGGCCGCTGGTTTCGTCGTCACCGAAGCGATGATGGAAAAGGCGATGACATCGGTCGAATGGCCGGGCCGCCTGCAGCGGCTGACGGAAGGCGATCTGGTGGCAAATGCGCCCGAACGCGCCGAGATCTGGATCGATGGCGGCCACAATCCTGGCGCCGGCGAAGTCATCGCCGAGGCCATGGCCAATTTTGAAGAGCGTCAGCCGCGGCCCTTATTCCTGATCATTGGAATGATCAACACCAAGGATCCAATCGGCTATTTCAAGGCTTTTGCCGGTCTTGCGGAGAAAGTCTATTGCGTGCCGATTCGCGGCAGCGAAGCCATGGTCGATCCGGTCATCCTGGCGAATGCCGCCTACGATGCCGGTCTGATCGCAGAGCCCATGTCGACTGTGGGCGAGGCGCTGGATGCGATCAAGGCTATGACTGGGGCGAATTCGCCGGCACCGCGCATCCTGATCGGCGGTTCCCTCTATCTGGTCGGCGATGTTCTTGCCGACAACGGCACGCCGCCGCGGTAATTCCGGCGGGGTTGTTACTCACCACCTGCTCTCGTGCTTCGAGACGGCCCTGCGGGCCTCCTCACCATGAGGGCCGCTCCTCACCTGCTTGGCAACTCGCTCCACCTCATCCTGAGCCTGTCGAAGGATCAGGGCGGCGGCCCATGCGCGAAGCCTCGAAGGGAGAAGATGGCCTGTGCTCTCCGACCAACAAAAAACCCCGCCGAAGCGGGGCTCTTGTTCCATACAATCGATACCGATTAGGCTGCGCTGGAGATCCAGCTCTGCAGGGCCGTCTTGGGAGCGGCGCCGACCTTGATGTCAGCGACTTCGCCAGCCTTGAACATGGCGAGCGTCGGGATCGAGCGAACGCCGAACTGGGCGGCCAGTTCCGGATTCTCGTCGATGTTGAGCTTGGCAACCTTGACCTTGCCTTCGAACTGCACGGCGAGCTCTTCCAGAGCCGGGGCGATCATCTTGCACGGACCGCACCATTCGGCCCAGAAATCAACGACGACAGGCTCTGCAGACTGCAGCACTTCGGTGGCGAAGTTGGAGGTATCGACTTTAACGGTAGCCATAGGCTGCTCCTTACCAGGATTTACGGGTTGCTAGATATGTGATGGTGCGGTGCCCAGATTTCAATATCTGGTATTTCACTTTGTCTCGAGCTCCGCAAGCGCCAATGCAAGCACCTCGTCCGACAGCGTGTAGATCGAGGCATTTTCGGTATAGACCAGCATGCAGTCGATGCGCTTTCCCGGATAGAGCGGCGAAAGGATCTCGCGATAGATGGCAAGCTGCGCCTTATGCGCGAAGGGGATGTTGCTTTCCCAGTCAGGCGGCACGCGATTCGTCTTATAGTCGAGGATGACGACGCGGTCGTCCAGATCAGCCAACCGGTCGATGCGGCCGGAGACGGCATAGGATTGGTTGCCGAGCTTCAGCGTACCCATGATCGAGACTTCGGCTTGCGCATGGGTGCTGAAGGTGCCCTGCAGGTCAGGATGCGACAGCAGCGCCATGACGGACTTCACCAGCGCCTCTTGCTCGGCCTGAGGCCAGAAGCGCGCCGCTCGTTCGGCATAGCGACGGGCGGCATCGGCGCGCTCCTCGGGCGCGATTTCGGGCAAGGTCTGCAGCATGCGGTGAATGAAACGGCCTTTCTGAAGGGCGCGGTCGGTTTTGGTTTTCTCGCCGAAAAGCGCCGAAGTCACCAACAGATCGTCGGCTTCCTCGTCGATGACGGTGCCGACGCCGGAGGGGCTGAGCGGCCGCGGCAGGCTTTTTTGCGGCGGCAATGGCCGGCTGAGACCCGCCGGCAGGCCGACGCGCTCCGAACGCTTCTCATGCTCTCTTGCGGTCTCGAATTCGAGCTGGACCTGGGCAACCCGCCAGCTCAAGCCCTGCCAGTCGCCATCCGGGCCGGTGAAGGTCTTCTGCGTGCAGTGCAGTTCTTGCCCGCGCAGCGCCGCGGAAATCATCGCATGCCAGGTATCGGCATTCTCGCGGATGCCGCGGTAGCCGCAAATGATCAGCCGGTCGGCGGCGCGCGTCATGCCGACATAGAGCAACCGGCGATATTCCTCCTCCGCCAGTGCCTGCAGCCGCGCTGTATCGGCCTGCGTCAGGGAATTGGCGAGCGCCGAGATCGGCACCCAGACCGGCAGCGGGATTTCCTCCTTGCCAGTTTCGATCAACCGCATCTTCGGCAGATGCGTATGGGTAAAGGCCTTGCCGCCGCCATCGACGAGGAAGACGATCGGTGCCTCCAGCCCCTTCGAGGCGTGTACCGTCATGATCCGCACTTCGTTGCGGCCCTTGTCCTGCTCGCGCTTCACCGTCGGCGCTTCCAGCTCCAGCGTCGAGATGAAGGATTGCAGGCCGGGCAGGCCGCTCGTCTCGTGATCGAGTGTGAAGGTCAGGAATTCGTCGAGGATATCGCTGACCTCGGTGCCGAGCCGCGCCAGAAATTTCCGCCTGCCGCCGAAGCTGCCAAGCACGCGCGCATAGAAATCGTGTACGGGCAGGCTCTTGGACAGAGCAAGAAAGGTTCTCAGCCGTTCGACCACCTGCCCGAAGCGGTCATGGCCTTCGGCGGCAAATCTCTGCAGGTGGCTCCAGACGCCTTCCTCGTCATCGCGATAGGCGGCGATCGCAAAGACATCCTCTTCGCTGAGGTCGAACAAGGGGCTCTTCAGCAGCGCACAGAGCGAGAGATCGTCCTCCGGCAGCAACAGGAAACGGCCGAGCGCCAGAAGATCCTGAATGGCGATATGGCTCGTCAGCACCAGACGATCGGCGCCGGCGACCGGAATGTTGCCGCGCCGCTTCAGCGCTCGGGTCAGCGCGTTGACGAAGCTGTCGCGCTTGCGCACCAGCACGAGAATGTCGCCGGCCTCGATGAAACGCGCCTTACCCTTCTCGATGATCGTTTCCCGGCCGATGAGATTGCCGATCGTATGCGCCATCCGCCGCGCCAGGATGGCAGCAGGTGCGCTCTCCGGGGTCGAATCGAACGGTGCCGTCCAATCCTCTTCCTTGGCGGCCGGCTCCGGCGCAATCATTTCCCAGAGATCGACGGCGCCGGGGTGGCCGATGCGGCTGGAACGATGCACGACAGGCTCGTTAACGGCGCTAAGCCCCCGGGCATTCTCCGGACTGGTGAAGACATGATCGACGGCGCCGAGCACATCGGCCGTCGAGCGGAAGGACAGCGGCAGGCGGATCGATGAGAATTGCTGGCCGCTCGCCGCCACGCGCCGTCTTGTGCGATCGCTTTCCTCGGAAAACCGTTCGGGACGGGCGCCCTGGAACGAATAGATCGATTGCTTCTCGTCGCCGACGGCAAAGATCGTGCGCAGCGTCGGCCGGGCGCTGTCACCGGAGAAGAAATCTTCGGCCAGCGACTGGATGACGCTCCACTGGATCGGGCTCGTATCCTGCGCCTCGTCGACGAGAATGTGATCGATGCCCTGATCCAGCTTGTAGTGGATCCACGGCCCGACATCCTTCTTGGTCAGAAGGTCGGCCGTACGGGTGATGAGGTCTTCGAAATCGAGCTGGCTGCGCCGCTTCTTCAGTTCCTCATAGTCGCGGTTCAGACGATCGGCGAGAATAAGCGCGGCATGGGTGGCCCGATACATCCGCATCAGCTTCAGCCGGTCGCGGCTGGCAACGACATGGGCGCGCGCCTCAGCGACCGCTTCGGCGAGTGCCGGCGCATCGGCAAGCATGGCCTTGACGAAGAACTGGCTGTCCGATTTCGGTTCGCCCTTGGCGGTCAGCATGGCCTTTTCGAGGATCTCGGCACGGGCAAGCGGATCTGCCTCGCGTTTGGCGAGGCGCAGCGCATAAGCAACTTCCTGAGCCTTGGTGCCGCCCTTCTGATCGGCAAGCGTTAGGTAAAGCTCCAGCGTTGCACCAGACAGACCGGGCAACGGCCAATATTGCTCGGCAATGCTCGTTTCCGTCTCACCGGGCGGAAGGCCAAGCCGAGCAAGCAACGCAGTTTCGACGCCCCCGTTGCGTTCGGCCGTCTCGGTAAAGCGGCGGATCGCATTGCGATTGGCAATGATATCGCCAAGCAGCGTCTCAAGGCCGGATTCATCACCGAGATCGAGCACATAGTCGAAAGCACGCGCCAATTCGGCATCGCCATGCGGCGTCGTTGCCGTCAGCAAGGCGCGGCGGGCATCGTCGAGCAGCACTTCAGCGGCGCGATCGTCGAGCACGGAGAAATGGCCGGCGACATTGGCCTCGAGTGGGAACTGATGCAGCAAGGCCTCGCAAAAGGCATGAATGGTCTGAATCTTCAGCCCACCCGGCGTTTCCAGCGCCTTGGCAAAGAGCCGCCGCGCCTCGGCGAGCTTGAAGATGTCAGGCTCCTTGCCCTCGATATCGGCGATGCGTTTCTTCAATTCTTCGTCCGGCATCGTCGCCCAGGCGGCAAGCCGGTCGAAGACGCGGTTCGACATTTCGGAGGCCGCGGCCTTGGTATAGGTCAGGCAGAGGATCGCCGAGGGGCGGGCGCCGGAAAGAAGCAGGCGGATGACGCGTTGCGTCAGCACATGTGTCTTGCCGGAGCCGGCATTGGCCGAAACCCAGGCCGAGCGTTCGGGGTCGGAGGCGATCGATTGCTGAATCGTCGTCCAGCTGATCCAGACGCCGGGATCGTCGCTTTCGGGCAGGATGGCGATATCATCGGCGGGAAAATCACTCATCGCCGCCGCCTTCCTGCTCGGTCTCGGCCGTCGACCATTCCGAAACGCGGGCGAGGTGATCGTAGTCACCGCCATATTCGAACTGCTGGGCCGGGATCAGCCGCGAGGAAAACCCCTTCTCGCCCGATTGCAGCAGCGAGACGAATTTCACCAGCTGGTCCATCGATTCCTGCGCGAGATCCATAGCCGACTTGGTTTCCGTCTTGCCGCCGCGGCTGGAATGTTCGTTGTTGACCTGGTCGACCTTGAAGCGGTCGCCGGGCCGCAAGCGGACATAGAGCAGGTTTTCGGGCATGAGTGCGCCGATATTGCGGAAGGCACCGGCTTGCAACGCATAGGCTTCCAGCGCCAGCTGCGGATCGAGAAGCGCGCGCGCCTGTGGCGGTGAGGGATTGTAGCCGGTCTTGTAATCGATGAGATCGGCGCCCTTGTCGCTCTTGATGTCGATACGGTCGGCAACGCCGGTCAACCGAATGCCGATCGGCTCGATCTCGACGCCGGCCGGCACTTCCGTCGCCGTTTTGCGAACCGCCGACCGCCGGCCCGCTTCCCAGTCAAGGAAGGCGCGCGCCACCTCGCGAAAACGCGGGCGCCAGACGCTGTCGATATGGACGGGCAGCCGCTCGGCATCGAAGAGCTCGGCGATGATCCGATCCATGGCCAGCGCCGCATCCGCCGTGCCGGCCACATGCCCTTCGCGGACGAAACGATCGATGATCTTGTGATAGAGCGTACCACGTTCGGCTGGGCCGGGATCGCGATTGAACGGCTCCACAGGATCGAGCCGCAGCACGCGCCGGGCATAGATCGCATAGGGATCGCGCCGCAACCGGCCCACTTCGCTAAAGGAATAGCTCTTCGGCTGCAGCTCTGCAGGCGGCTTCGGTGCCGGGCGCAGCGCCGGCGCCTGGTTTTCTCCTTCGTCGATCATCCCTGCCCAATGGCGATACTGGTCGCCGCGCGCCTTCATTGCGTCCTCTAATTCTTTGCCGCCAAGCGCTATCAGCCGCTGCAGCCAGCGCGACGCGACTGTCGGTGTCGAGCCCTGACGCAGCGCGCGGGAATAGATCAGATCGCGCGTGCCGTTCGCCATTTCGAAATCGTGCGCGAGCTGGCCGATGCGGCGCTCCGGCGGCTCCAGGCCGATCTCTGTCTTCATGCCGCGCGAAATGAAGGGATTGTTTGCCGTCTGCCCCGGCCAGGATCCTTCGTTCAACCCGCCGAGGATCAGCGTGTCGACGCTCTGTAGGCGTGCTTCCAGCGTACCGAAGATGAAGAGGCGAGGATGGCTGAGCGCCCGCGGCTTCACCGCTTGGCCGACGCAGAGCGCGGCCATGATATCGATCCACTGCACGCCATCGGCCTCAAGCTGACCTTCGGTCTCAATGATATCCCGGAGTAGGCTGGCAAGCGTGTCCCCGGCTTCGCCCGCCCAAAGGCCTGCCAGGCTGCCACGCTCGTCGACGGCGACGGCTTCCAGGGCACGGCCGGTGCGCTCCGCCCAATCCGAAAGTGTGAGGAGGCCTTCTGACGCGGGCAGGGAAAGCGTCGATACCAGAGGTTCGCATGCCGCGGTCACTCGCTGGGCCAGCGCCCGCGCATGCTCGATGGTCTCAGGCGGCAGCGCTTTGCGCCATTGCGGCGTATGGCGGTCATTGGCCTGCTCCGCCACGCGGTCGTCAAGCAGGGCTCCCAGCCGACTGATCTCGACGTGATCGACGCCGCCCCTGAGCGCAAGAACCTCCAGCGCATCGACTCCTGGCTGGTGTATTTCCGCCGACAGGCCGAACAAGGCGAGGGGATGCTTGAGCAGTGAGACGACGGCAACGGGATCGCCAGGGCGAAGGGATGCCTCCAGCAGCAATTGCAGCAACGTACCCTGTGGCGTGGCATTCAGCGGCGTCCCGGCCGAATCGTCGGCGGTGATGCCGAAACGGGCAAGCTCGGCCGTCACACGCCGGGCGAGATTGCGGTCGGGCGTGATCAAGGCGGCCTGGCTTTCACCGCCGTTGCGCCCCGGCTTATCCAACGCCAGCCGCAAGGCGATGGCGATCGCGGTCGCCTCCTCGCGTTCATTGGCTGCTTCGATCAGCGCGACATCGGCAAATGCGCCCGAGATCGCATCGGGAGCGAGCGTCTTGCGCCAGCTTCCCCAGCCGCTCGTCGCCTTGGCCGGCGCCAGCGCTCGAGACAGGATCTGCGCCCGCATCTGCATGGTTTCAGACGCATCCGCGACAGTTTCGACATCACGCCGGGTGACCTGCAATCGTTTCAGCAGCAGCGAAAGACCATATTGCGGATGGCTGCGTGTGGTCGGATCGGCTCTCTCGCCAATCGATGTCTCCGGCGCCACCAGCTGCCAATCTTCCTCAGGCATCGAAAGATCGAGGCCGGGGAGCACGATGACACCTTGCGGCAGGGCGGCAACGGCTGCGATCAGCTCAGCCGTTGCCGGCACCGAGCCCGTCGAGCCGGCAATGATGACCGGGCCGGGATGGCGCATGGTGGACATGCGCTGCGCTTCCGCACGCAGAATGGCGTTGCGGTTGCGGGTGGGCGATGATTTGCCGAGTTCTTCGAGGCGCGCCGGCCAGAAGGCGCTTGCGATCGCCAGAAATTCGGCCGTCAGCTGCCACCAGAGCGCATGATCCTCCGCGCTGAGGCTGGCAAGCTCGCTCCATTCGCGATCCTCGGTCTCCAGCGAGTCGATGAGCTCGGCGAGATTGCGTGCGAGCCATATGGCATCCGCTGGGCTCGCGGGTGCGACTAGCGGCGAATCGGAGTGAATGTCGCGGACGATCTGCGGCAGCTTGTTGCGCCACGCAAGGATCAGCCGCGCCAGCTCAAGAAGTCGCGCCGTATTGGCAAGCGGTTGCGCGAGATCCGCCGTTTCGGGCAAGGCTTCTTCGAAATAGCCGCTGTCGTCATCGGTTTCTCCAAGAGGGCGAATGACCGGCAGGATGGCGGAGCGGCCGCCGAGCAGATCGACGAATTCCGAACGCAGCACGCGCGCCGCGCGCCGCGTCGGCAGGAAGATGCTGACCTTGGCGAGCGACAACGGGTCGCTCGGATCATGGTGGAAATGCTCGGTCAGCCGGCCATCGCAGAGAGCCGACGCCAGCGTTTTCAGGAAGGGCAGGCCTGCCGGAATCGTCAGAATGCGCTGCCGGTGTCCGCCTGCCATAGGCTCACGCAAACGCCCGGAAATTCCGGATCGCTTCCTCCGCCTCGCCGATTGCTTCCGGCGTACCGACTGTCAACCAGTGACCATCCATCAGGGTGCCGTAGAGCCGGCCGCGCTCGATGGCCTTGTCGAAGTAGATATTGACGTTGAAAGCATCATCAGGCGCATCATCGAGGAAAGAGGGGCTCATCGCAATTGCGCCGGCATAGACGACGCCCTCGCGTCCGACATCGCGGTAGCGGGCGAGCCTTCCGTCTTGCGCCATGGCGAAGTCATTCTTGCCGTTATGGCCTGTAGTCCGTTCTAGTTCGACGCAGAGCATAGCCATGTCCATGCGCTGCTCATCGTAGAATCCGGCTAACTTTTCCAGATTGGTGGGATGGCCTGGCTTCTCACCGATCCAGAACAGATCGGCGTTCATAACGAACACCGGATCGCGGCTCAGAAGTTTCAGGCCTTTGACGAGGCCGCCGCCATTGTTCATCAGCGCGTCCCGCTCGTCGGAAATCAGGATTTCAAGCCCGCGATAGCTGCGGAGATGCGCCTCCATCTGGTCGGCATGGTGATGGACGTTGACGACGGCCCGCTCGACCCCCGCCTGCACCAATGCATCCAGCGTATAATCGATCATCGGCTTGCCGGCGATCTTCACCAGTGGCTTCGGGATGGTGTCAGTGATCGGTCGCATGCGGGTTCCAAGCCCCGCGGCCAAAACCATGGCTTGCTTGATGGTCATTTCGTCTCGAACTTTCGATTCATATCTTCTTTCCATAGCACAAGGCCGGAAAGCCGTCGCCAGTCTTGGTTCGGTAGAGCAGTTCTGCTTTTCTTCGCCGCCACGCGTCGAGTCGTTTCCAGCCATTGCCGCCAATCCGGCCGTCAGAGCGATCGCATCTGAGCCAAGTGTCCTATCGAAGGTGTTGTCGCGAAGTCAGTACCAATTTTTAATGGATTGATACTCCACTTCTCGGCTAGCAGCGATGGATTATCCTCCGAGCCAAAAATCCAACGGTCGTATAAAGGATCGGATGCTTTGGTGAGATACTCCGGTGTAAGCGCCGAAATTTCCGGCAGGCCGAGATCCATTTCATCGCGCGTTGTCGCGCCAAAATTCAGAGTAACGGTACCAGAGGCTACGCTGAAAGCCCGCTCCATTGCGCCGTGGCGTGCGCGTTGCCATACTTGAGCGTTGACCACTCGATAAGAGGCAAAATACTGGGCATCGCCAAATCTATTCGACAGATCGCATAAAGCTTTCCGTAAAGCCTCGCTATCACCATCAACGTTTAGCCCTGTGACAACGAGCGTCCAGCCATTGATTGGTGGGCACACAAAAACGGGAACTCCCTTCGGGGGATAGGCATGAGTTTCTTCGAGCCCTCGTCGCCATGTCGCGGCCTGCACCTGGGTTAGTCCGAGTTGATTAATGACCGCAGTCGTATCACTGGTGCTAATTGCCAACCAACCAGTCTTGTAGCCGAAAGGCTCTGGCTTATCAGGACTGGCCAAATCGTCTCCAAAACCGCGCTTTACCAAAAACATAAAGCCGGAAAGCCAAGCAATCGAAAATAACGTCCGGCGTCCTAAAAGCATGTTCCGATTTTGCCTATTGCAAAGTCTCCATAACTCAAACCTGGCCAATGCCGGCCTTTTCGCACCATTCTCGCAGAGGTGCGAGCGCTTCGTGTTCGAGAGCGATGGCGAGGTAGGCGAGTGTGCGCGGCATGTGCTTCAGATATCCCGGCTTGCCGTCGCGCTGCAAGAGCCGGACCCAGAGACCGGCAAGCTTGCAATTGCGCTGTGCCGACATGATCGCCCAGCTCTTCAGGAATTTCGTCTCGTCGAAGTCGCCTTGGGCATGACGAAGTGCGAGATAGTCGACCAGAAGCTGGTCATGCAGGTCGCGTTCGATCGTCACGCGCGCATCCTGCACCAGCGAGGCGACGTCGTAGGAGGTCGGCCCGATCATCGCATCCTGGAAGTCGATGAGGCCGATACGCTTTATGCCCTGTTCATGCGCCCGCCAGATGATGTTTGGCGAATGCATGTCACGCAGCAGCAGGTTCTTTTCCGCATCTTCGAGCTGATCGATCAGCTTGTCCCAGATCGCGAGATAGTCGGCCCGTTCCTCATCGCTTGCCGGCGTGCCGCGCTTCCAGGGCAGATGCCAGTCGAGCAGCAGCCGCGCTTCCATCTTCATGGCGGTCCGGTCGAAATCCGGAATGTGATGGATGTGATCCGGCGTGACTGGAATATCGCCGGGAATCGAAAGGCTGTGTAGGTGCGCAAGGCAGGCAACGCTGGCCCGATAGCGCTCGGCAATCGGCTTGCCTTCGGCATCGAGAACGCCATCGGTGCCGAGGTCCTCGATCAGAAGAATGCCCTGGTCGTAATCGGCGGCAAAGATTTCCGGAGCGGCAAAGCCGTTTTGGCGGAGGATATTGGCGATCGCCACGAAGGGATAGGCATCCCAAGCGAGATGCGCGACCTTCGGATAGGGTTTCCCATCGAGCACCGGCGGCCCTTCCGGGAGGCGCGGCCAATCCATCAGGATCACGCGGCTGCCGCCATCCTTTGGATAGATGGACTCATAGGCACGCAGCGAGGCATCGCCCGTGAGGAAACGTCTGGCGGAACCGCGATAGCCATGCGAATCGAGAAAGGCGCGTATAGCCAGTACGCGCTCGATGCGTGCGATCCGCTTGGCCGGTGCCGTGATGATGGCGCGCCGTCCTTCGCCTTCATGCGTTAGCTTGAGGTCGATGCGCTCCTTCGGCAGCTCGCCTTCGGCCATTTCAGGCCATTCCACAAGGCAGATGCCGGTCTGGAGGGCCTCGTCGAAGCCGAGTTCCGTTAATTCGCTGGGATCGCCGAGGCGATAGAGATCGAAATGCGAGACGGGGATACGCAGCTCGTAGGATTGCACGAGCGTAAAGGTTGGGCTTGGCACGTCCAGTTCGGAATCGTCGGCCATGGCGCGTAGTAGCGCGCGTGCCAGCGAGGATTTCCCCGCGCCGAGATCGCCTGATAGCGCCAGACAGTCGCCGACCCTTAGGGCCAGCGCCAGATCCTCGCCGAGCTGCGCCGTGGCGGCGTCATCTGCGAGGAAAAGGGACATGCTGTTGTCGGAGGCTGTCATTCTGCTGCGACGGAGTGAGGCAGCTCGGCTGAAGGAATCCGGCAGGTGACCGTCGTTCCCTTGCCCGGCTGGCTTTCGATCGAAACCTCGCCTTCATGCAGGCTGACGAAGCTTTCGACGATGGAAAGGCCAAGGCCGGCACCGCTGCGCTTGCCGCCCTTGCCACCGGAGGCGAAGCGGTTGAAAACCGTGTTGATCAAATCCTCGGGAATGCCGGGACCCTTGTCCGAGACGGAGAAGACGAAATCCGTGCCTTCGCGTCCGCATCTCAACGAGATCGTCGATCCCTCGGGCGCGAAATTGGCGGCATTGGTCAGAAGTTTCAGCAGGATCTGCTTCAGCCGCTGCTGATCGGCAACGATAGAGCCGAGGTGCGCCGGCACGGTGATTTCAAGCATCACGCCGCTTTCCTGCAGCCGGTCGGCGATCTGCATCGAGACTTCGTCAAGCAGGTCGGAGAGCACGATCTCGGAATAGTTCAGCCGCATGATGCCGGCGTCGAGCGTGGCGAGATCAAGGATGTCGTTGACCAGCGTCAGCAGCACGGAAGACGAGGTCGAGATATGGTCGATATATTCGGCCTGCCGCTCGTTCAGCGAGCCGATGCCCGGCGTCTTCAGGAGGTCGGTAAAGCCGATGATATTGGTCAGCGGCGAACGCAGCTCGTAGGAGACGTGCTGGACGAAATCGTTCTTCAGCTCGTCCGCCTTCAGCAACGCTTCGTTCTTCTCGGTCAGGGCGCGCTCGGCGCGCACGCTGTCGGTCTTGTTGACAAATGTCAGCATGGTCTGTGCATTCGGCAGAGGAATGACGGCGTAGTCGAGTACAAGATTGGAGTAAAGTTCCAGAGTGCCCTGCGATGAGGGCCGCTCGTCGTTGAAACTGGTGATCTGCTCGGCAAACCGCTTCCACCCGTCCGGCCGGTCGTAAGAAGGCGCGCACGCCTCGGCCAGGGCTTGAATATGCGTCCCGGGCTTCGCCTGTGCCTCTGTGATGTTCCAGAGAATGCGGAAGGCCGGATTCGACAGGCGGATGCGGCCATCGGGACCGAAAACGGCGACGCCTTCGGACAGATGGTCGATGGTTTCGCCCTGAACCTTGACCAGGGTGTTGTAGCGGGTTTCGAGATCGACCTGTTCAGTCAGGTTCTCGAACACCCATGTCGCACCCCCTTGAGGATGCGCCGTGGCGAAGACCCGGAGAATCTGGCCGTTGGGCAGATGCCAGAGATCGGTCTGTGTATCGAGTGCGCGATAGACCGAAAGTACGCCGTCCTTCCATGTCTTCCAGTTCAGCTGCTCGGGCAGCTTCTTGGCGCTGCGCAGCCTGTCCAGAAGCTCGCTGTTGTCGGGTCGCTTTTCGAGGAACGCGATGTCGAGTTCCCACAACTGGACGAAAGCCTGATTGTAGAATTGCAGCCGCCGCTCGCCGTCGAAGATCGCAACCGGCGTTGCCAGATGATCGAGTGTTTCGGCATGGCTCTTCAGCGTGCGTGCGAGCTCCGCTCGAACGCCTTCTGCCTCGGAGACGTCGATGGCGATGCCGGCGGAACCGTTCGGAGCCTTCACATCGACGACATCGAAGAAAGTGCGGTTGCCATGCACGACGGTTGAAATCTTGTCGTGGAATGGCGACTCCGGCGTGGCTGCCGCACGAATGCGCTCGCGGGTCACGGTCGTCAGGAATTCCCGTCCCTCGCGCACCGCTTCATCGGTCGAAACCGCTTCCACGGCCTCGCCATAGGCCTGATTCACCCAGGTGAGCTTGCCTTCCGCATCGCGCTGCCAGACCGGCAGGTCGATGGCATCGAGCAAATTCTGGAAGGTAGAGATCGAGGTCATCAGCCGGTCGCGTTCGATCTTCAGCTCAGCGAGTTCGGCGCGCAGGTTGTTGAGCGCGATGAAGCGTACAAAAGCGCGCCCGCCGGAAATGCGGCCCTGCGCCTCCAGAATTTCGTCGCGATTGGTCTCGACCACCATGTCGAAGCTCTGGCCGCTGCTGCGCAGCGTGTCGATAGCCTTGTCAAGCTCGCCGGCCGACCATGATTTCAGCCAGCGACCGAAGGCGAGGAATTCATTGTCCTGCGGCGCGCCGGTCTCGACCGGAAGCTGTCCGAGCAGTTCGGGCCGCGCATTCGGGCCATCCCAGATGACGATGCGGCGGTTCTTGTCGGCAATCAGCGCCTGATATTGCGAAATACGCTGGTTGGCATCCGAAAGGGCCGTGCGGATCTCGCGGCTTTCGCTTTCCATGTTGCCGCGCTGTCGGACCATCCACATGGTCGAGAGGAGTGCGGCGGAGATCACGCCAATGATGACGGAGAAGATGGCCATTTCCGAAGAGGTGAAGAGGCGCATGCTCGCCTGCGCGGCATCATTGCTTTGAGCGAGAACGGGACCTGCCAGGCCGGTCACGAGACCGCCGAAAACGCTGAGCTGCAGTAAGCGGCTCAGGCGCACCAGCCAACCTTTGCCCAGCTTCGCTTTTGCCGAAAGCCAATATGCACCGCCCTGCCGCAACCGCGTCGCCACTCGATGTAGCGCTGGTTGATGCAGGTTGTCTTCCCCTTCAAACATAAGAGGTCTGTCTCCGTCCTATAATGTGCCGCATCCTGACAAGACATCCCATTTTCATGGCTCCGGGCACGCCCGGTTCGTCACGAATCAAGTGTAAAAACAATACTGCCTAGGAGAATCTGGGGGAAGGGAGCTGGCTAAAAAATAAGCCCCGGCATTTGTCAATGCCAGGGCCACAAGATGTTGTGGATACTGTTTTAATAATCAGTATCTGTAGTGGTCAGACTTGAATGGGCCCTTCGGCGTCACGCCGATATACGCAGCCTGCTCTTCCGAAAGCTCCGTCAGCTTCACGCCGAGCTTGGCAAGATGCAGACGGGCAACTTTCTCGTCGAGGTGCTTCGGCAGTACGTAGACTTCGTTCTTGTAGTGCCCGGGCTTGGTGAAGAGCTCGATCTGCGCCAGCGTCTGGTTGGTGAAGGAAGCCGACATCACGAAGGATGGGTGGCCGGTGGCGTTGCCGAGGTTCAGCAGGCGGCCTTCCGATAGCAGTATGATACGGTTGCCCTTGGCAAACTCGACCATGTCGACCTGCGGCTTAATGTTCGTCCACTTGAGGTTCCGCAGGGCGGCAACCTGGATCTCGTTGTCGAAGTGGCCGATGTTGCCGACGATCGCCATGTCCTTCATCGCGCGCATATGGTCGATGCGGATGACGTCCTTGTTGCCGGTCGTGGTGATGAAGATGTCGGCCGAGGAAACGACGTCCTCGAGCTGAACGACTTCATAGCCGTCCATGGCGGCCTGCAGGGCGCAGATCGGGTCGACTTCGGTGACCTTGACGCGGGCGCCGGCGCCGGAGAGCGAAGCGGCAGAACCCTTGCCAACGTCACCATAGCCGCAGACGACGGCGACCTTGCCGGCCATCATGACGTCGGTAGCGCGGCGGATACCGTCGACCAGCGATTCCTTGCAGCCATACTTGTTGTCGAACTTCGACTTGGTGACGCTGTCGTTGACGTTGATCGCCGGGAAGGGCAGCAGGCCCTTCTGGCTGAGCTGATAGAGGCGGTTGACGCCCGTGGTGGTTTCTTCGGTCACGCCCTTGATGGCGTCGCGCTGCTTGGTGAACCAGCCGGGCGTTGCCTGCAGGCGCTTCTTGATCTGTGCGAAGAGGATTTCCTCTTCTTCCGAATGCGGATGGGAGAGTACGTCCTCGCCGGCTTCGGCGCGGGCGCCGAGCAGGATGTACATCGTGGCGTCGCCACCGTCGTCGAGGATCATGTTGGAGAGACCGCCATCCGCCCACTGGAAGATCTTGTCCGTGTAGGTCCAGTAGTCCTCAAGGCTCTCGCCCTTGACGGCGAAGACCGGAACGCCGGAAGCGGCGATGGCCGCGGCGGCATGGTCCTGCGTCGAGAAGATGTTGCACGATGCCCAGCGCACCTGAGCGCCGAGGGCCACCAGCGTCTCAATGAGAACGGCCGTTTGAATCGTCATATGCAGGGAGCCAGTGATGCGTGCGCCCTTCAGCGGCTGCGCTTCGCCGAATTCGGCGCGGCAAGCCATCAGGCCTGGCATCTCGGTTTCGGCGATTGCGATTTCCTTGCGACCATAGTCGGCAAGGCCGATATCGGCGACGATGTAGTCCTTTTCAGCGCTCATCAATGAGTCTCCAGCCTGAACGATGCAATCGCGCCGCGGGCAGACGCCTCAGCCGAATGCAACAAGAATTGCACGCTATAGCGTGTAGGAATGATGCCGTGTAGCAGGCTTCAGGGTGGAAATCAATAATGATATAAAGAAGTCTTTATGTCTTTATATCCACAGGGGAGGAGGCGGAAAAGCCTAGATTTCCTCGCCGAACTTGTTGGCGACGAGCTGGTCGAGCGCCTCAAGCGCTTCGGCGGCCTGATTGCCGCTTGCCGTGACAAGCACGCTGCAGCCGGGGCTGGCGGCAAGCATCATGAGGCCCATGATCGAGGTGCCGCCGACGGTGGTGCCGTCCTTTGAAACGGTGATGGCGGCGTCGTAGGCTTCGACGGTCTGCACGAATTTCGCCGACGCACGGGCATGCAGACCCCGCTTGTTGATGATCAGGAGTTCCCGGGAAAGCTCGGTCATGGGGGCGGTGTTTGCCTCGTTATTTGCCACTGAGCACACGGCTGGCCACGTTGATATATTTACGCCCGGCCTCTGAAGCTTCCACCAGGGCCCTTTCCATGTTGTTGTCGCCGCGCACGCCTGCAAGCTTGATCAGCATCGGCAGATTGACGCCGGCGATAACCTCGGTGTGGCCGCTATTCATGACGGAGATTGCGAGATTGGAAGGAGTGCCGCCGAACATATCGGTGAGGATGATGACGCCGTGCCCGTCGTCGGCACCGGCAACGGCCTGCAGAATATCCTGCCGCCGCTTGTCCATGTCGTCTTCGGGACCAATGCATACCGTTTCTATGAACTTCTGCGGACCAACGACATGCTCGACAGCATGCCGAAACTCTTCAGCCAGCTTGCCATGAGTGACAAGCACAAGTCCAATCATGATATTACTGCTCCCATCGCATACGCAAACAGGTGGCCCATATCGCAATGCAGCAATGTCGTCCACCAGTGGGGGGACATCTTGGCGATGAAAAGACGAAGTGCAAGCTTAAAATACAGGATTTACGCGCCTATGCGGGCCTAAATGGCCGATTCACCAAAACTTGCGCCGGTTTTCGCCATTATTACGGCAAGCGGATTCGCAGAGGTTGCAGCCAATCGGATCAACGGCAACCGAGCAGACGCGGTAATATCGATCTGCTCATCCTCGGGTGGTAGTCTTTCCGCGGTTGTCGGGTCGACAGGGCGAACGGCAAAATGCATTTCGGCCTCGGAAATATAAGGCATGCGAACGATACCGGTGTAGCGGATTTCCATAAGCCCTGCGATCGAGGGCGGGCATTTCGCAATAATGGAGCCGTTCTGTTCGGCAATCAGCACGCGGTCGTCTGCGACCAGGCTTGCCGTCAATCCCAGCGGCTTGGCAGCCGCAAGGCAGGAGAAGGCGAGGGCGGATTTGCCGCTGCCCGAGGGGCCAAGGAACAGCAGCCCTATCCTGCCAATGACGATCGCCGTTGCGTGGGAATTGGTCGCCTCGCCCGTCATGCGGCCGCTCACGCCGTCGTCTGGGCTGGCAGCGATAGGATGAAGCGGGCGCCAAGCAGCGTCGAGCCATCGCTGTCGACGATATTCTCGGCGCGCAGCGAGCCACCATGCGCTTCGGCGATCTGCCGGCTGATCGACAGGCCGAGGCCGGAATTCTGCCCGAAACCTTCGGATTCGGGCCGGTCGGTATAGAACCGTTCGAAGATGCGGTCGATATTTTCGGCCTGAATGCCGGGACCATTATCCTCGATATAGATGACACAGCGCGTCCGCGTCCGCGTCAGCCGCACGGTGATCTTGCCGGTTTCCGCGGGGACGAAGGATCGTGCGTTTTCGATGAGATTGGTGACGATCTGGCCGATGCGCAGGTCGTGGCCGTCGACGGAGAAGTTCGCCTTATTGCCTGGCTTGCGGTCGATAATATAGTCGATCTCGACAGATTTCTTGCTGTGCCCGACCTGTCTGGAAATATCGATCATGTCGCGCAGCAATACTTCCAGATCGAGCGACTTGGCATCCGAACGTGCAAGCTCGGCATCGAGGCGCGATGCATCGGAGATATCGCTGATCAGGCGGTCGAGGCGGCGAACGTCATGCTGGATCACATCCATCAGCCGCTTCTTGGAATCGTCGCTCTTGGCGAGCGGCAGCGTTTCGACGGCGCTGCGCAGAGATGTCAGCGGATTCTTGAGTTCATGGCTGACATCGGCCGCAAAGCTTTCGATCGCATCGATGCGATCGTAGAGCGCCGATGTCATATCCCGCAGCGCGATCGACAGATTGCCGATCTCGTCCTGGCGAGCGGAAAAGTCCGGAATCTCCTCGCGCTCCTTCGCCCCGCCGCGGCGCACGCGGATGGCCGCAGCCGAGAGCCGGCGTAGCGGATTGGCGATGGTGGAGGACAAAAGCAACGATAGCACGACGTTGACGAGCGTCGCGACGCCGAAGACGCGCATGATCGCGAGGCGCTCGGCATGAACGATCTTGTCGATATCGCCGGCCTGGGTCGACAGCAGCAGCACGCCGAGCACGGCGCGGAAGCGCTGGATCGGCACGGCGACCGAGACGATCAGTTCGCCCTTCTCCGTGGTGCGGACCACGGCGCCGCGCACGCCGGTCAGCGCATTCATGACCTCGGGATAGATGGAGCCGTCGCCGCCGGGCGCTTCCTTATAGACAGGCAGGTTACCCGGCTGCAGCATCTTGTTGAGCAAGCCGCTGAACCAGTCGGACCAGCTCTGCTTCTCGTCGTCGACGGGTGGCAGATCGTAGCGCAGCACCTGGCCGCGGGAATAGAGATGGCGGCTGTCGAGCAGCAGGTTCGCGTCGGCATCGAAGATGCGTGCGCGCGTGCGCGTCGGCGAGATCAGCCGCGTCAGCACCGGCGCCACCTTTTCCGGATCGATCGGGAATTCCAGATCCTCGTCGTTCGGAACGGGCGTGATGCTCTGGCCGGCCTGCAGCTCCAGCAGCTTCTGCGGATCGATGGTGATGGAGTTGGTGTCGACCGATGCCGAAGCCGAGACGGCACCGGCGATGATCTCGCCCTGCGTCAAAAGGCTTTCGACACGGGCATCGATCAGGCCCTCGCGGAACTGATTGAGATAGAGAATGCCGCCGACCAGAACGACGAGGGCGGCCAGATTGAAGAACAGGATGCGTCGCGTCAGGCTTGAAAAGACGGCATTGCCGAAGATGCGGCGGATCAGGACGAAGGGATGGGTCCAGCGCCGGCGCGCGATTCGAGCGCCGCTCGGGCTTTCCGAGTCGTCTATATCCCTGTCCTGCACCAGCTGTGCCAAGCCTACGGCCCTTTCGAAGAACGGGGTCGGCGACCCCGTCCGCATGCTCTTAATCCATTGTCCGCCGTATGGTCCAGTTAACTATCCGTATGGTCTCGCTAACTATTATGCTGCTTCGCGGAAGCGATAGCCCACGCCATACAGCGTCTCGATCATATCAAATTCGAGGTCGACCATCTTGAATTTCTTGCGCAGCCGCTTGATGTGGCTGTCGATCGTGCGGTCGTCGACATAGACTTGCTCGTCATAAGCCGCATCCATCAGCGCGTCGCGGCTCTTGACCACGCCGGGGCGCTGGGCAAGCGAATGCAGGATGAGGAATTCGGTGACGGTGAGCGTCACCGGCTCGCCCTTCCAGGTGCAGGTATGGCGTTCCTGGTCCATCACGAGCTGCCCCCGTTCCAGCGAGCGGGCTTGCTGCACAGCACCCGGCTTGGCGGCGGCTGCGCCGCCGGCAGCGTTTGCGGCGTCTCGGGCGGAGGCACGGCGGAGAACAGCCTTGACGCGTTCGACCAGCAAGCGCTGCGAGAACGGCTTGGTGATGAAGTCGTCGGCGCCCATCTTCAGGCCGAAAAGCTCGTCGATCTCTTCATCCTTCGAGGTGAGGAAGATCACGGGCAGATCGGACTTCTGCCGCAGGCGGCGCAGGAGCTCCATGCCGTCCATGCGGGGCATCTTGATATCGAAGATCGCCAGTTGCGGCGGCCGGGCAAGCAGGCCGTCCAGCGCCGAAGCTCCGTCCGTGTAGGTTTCTACCTTATATCCCTCTGCTTCCAAGGCAATCGATACGGAAGTCAGGATATTGCGGTCGTCGTCAACGAGCGCGATTGTCAACATGGTGTTCGTCTCCGTCATCAGTGCGCGTCTCCCGGATTTGGAATCCAGCCCAGGCGGTCTGCCAGCTCGGTCGGCGGTAACCTGGCGCGCTTATGGGGATAAAGGTGGAACAAATTGTGGCAAAGATAAAGGGGAGGATTGTTGTGAGGAAAAACCCTTGCGCAGAGGTTGTGTGACATGACGTCCCTCCACCCTCTATTCAAACGATTTAAAATTGAGGAAATTTATCTAAATCGATTAAATAACTGATATCATTAAATATTTCTCGCTTCTAGCTCTTGTGCTTTTAAAAAGAGCCCTCTACGCTTTAGTTAGTTCTAACGGCCAAGCCCCTTTGTAGAGGAAAAAGTGATGGAGCAATTCGGCGTCCGCAATCCCGCGACTGAACTGGGATCGATCGGCCTGGGAGCCGCCGCCAGTGTGCGCTACAACCTCATGGAAGCTCACCTTTACGAAGAGGCGATTCGCCGCCGCGAAGCCGATCTGACCGCCCATGGCGCGCTCAGGGCCTTGACCGGCCAGCACACCGGCCGTTCTCCGAAGGACAAGTTCGTGGTGCGCAATGCCGCCACGGAAGACCAGATCTGGTGGGATAACAACAAGCCGATGTTGCCGGAGCATTTTGAGCTCCTGCATGAGGACATGCTGGCCCATGCCCGCGGCAAGGATCTCTTCGTGCAGGATCTGATCGGCGGCGCCGATGTCGACTATGCTTTGCCAACGCGCGTCATTACCGAATTCGCCTGGCACTCGTTGTTCATCCGCAACCTGCTGATCCGCCCGGATCGCGCGGCGCTGGAAAGCTTCGTGCCGCAGCTGACGATCATAGACCTGCCGAGCTTCCGCGCCGATCCGGAGCGCCATGGCTGCCGCACGGAAACGGTGATCGCCTGTGATCTCGTCAATGGCATCGTCCTTATCGGCGGCACCTCCTATGCCGGCGAAATGAAGAAATCGGTCTTCACCGTCCTGAATTACCTGCTCCCGGAACGCGGCGTCATGCCGATGCATTGCTCTGCCAATGTCGGTCCCGAAGGCGATGCCGCGATCTTCTTCGGCCTGTCGGGCACGGGCAAGACGACGCTGTCGGCCGATCCGACCCGTACGCTCATCGGCGATGACGAACATGGCTGGGGTGAAAACGGCATCTTCAACTTCGAAGGTGGCTGCTACGCCAAGACCATCCGTCTTTCGGCCGAGGCCGAGCCGGAAATCTACGCCACAACGCGCCGCTTCGGCACCGTCCTGGAAAATGTCGTGCTCGACGAGCATGGTAGGCCGGATCTTGATGACGGTTCGCTGACGGAAAACACCCGCAGCGCCTATCCGCTGCATTTCATCCCGAATGCATCGGAATCCGGCATCACCGGTCATCCCGAGACGATCATCATGCTGACGGCCGACGCTTTCGGCGTCATGCCGCCGATCGCCAAGCTGACGCCGGATCAGGCGATGTACCACTTCCTGTCCGGCTACACCGCCAAGGTCGCCGGCACGGAAAAGGGCGTCGTCGAGCCGGAAGCCACCTTCTCGACCTGCTTCGGCGCTCCTTTCATGCCGCGCCATCCGGCTGAATATGGCAATCTCCTCAAAGAGCTGATCGCCCGCCACGGCGCCCGTTGCTGGCTGGTCAACACCGGCTGGACCGGTGGCGCCTATGGCAAGGGAAGCCGCATGCCGATCAAGGCGACGCGCGCTCTGCTCGCGGCGGCTTTGAAGGGCGACCTCGATAATGTCGAATTCCGCACGGACGCGAATTTCGGCTTCGCGGTTCCGGTCGCGGTCGACGGTGTCGATACTGCGATCCTCGATCCTCGCTCCACCTGGGCCGATGGCGAAGCCTACGATGCCCAGGCCAAGAAGCTAGTACAGATGTTCGTCACGAACTTCGCCAAGTTCGAAGATCATGTGGACGGCAACGTCCGTGATGCCGCTCCGGGGATGCCGGTCGCTGCAGAATAATCATCCAGAGCGGAATGACTCACGTGAAACCCGGCGACCGATTCGCCGGGTTTCGTTTTATCCGGTAGTGGTTTTCAACCGCGCATCAATGTGGGATAGACAGGCGCGGAGAAAATCATGGCCAGCGAAGCGCTTTACATTAACGACCGGATCACGATTGCCGGCTGGGAGCTGACGGAACAATTCGTTCTGGCGGGCGGTCCCGGCGGCCAGAACGTCAACAAGGTCGCAACCGCAGTTCAGCTTTTCTTCAACGTTCAGAATTCCCCATCGCTGACGGATCGCGTCAAGGCGAATGCGGTTAGACTTGCAGGTCGTCGCGTCTCCAAGGAAGGTGTTCTGATGATCGAGGCCAGCCGCTTCCGCAGCCAGGATCGCAATCGCGAGGATGCGCGCGAGCGGCTGAAGGAACTGATCCTCGAAGCGGCCGCTCCGCCCCCGCCGCCGCGCCGAAAGACCAAGCCGACGAAGGGATCAATCGAGCGCCGGCTGAAGGAAAAATCCGGACGCTCCGAGGTCAAGAAGATGCGCGGCAAGGTCGGCGGCGACTAGGGTTGGCTTTCGGGCTGCAGTTTTGAGTTGGCTGAGTAAAATGAGGCTTGTCAGGCGCGTACGGCGTTGCTGTAGTTCTGTGCCTGGACTCTCATCCTGGCCTTCTCTCGGCATGCGGGAGAAGGGACGTCAGCGTGAAACAATAAGTCTCCCTTTGAGGCGGCTAAGTTGAGGCAGATTAGACCCCCTCGCCCTGCCGGCGGGGAGAGGGTTGGGGTGAGGGGCCATGCATGAAGGCGCGGCAATGGCGCACTGACCTGACCAGTGTTGCGCAAAGGAAGTATGGATGCTGCTCCCCAACGGAATTCGCCATCTGCCCGGATATCTCGGCCGTCCCGCCCAGGAAGCGCTCGTCGAGACGATTCGCGGTATCGTGGCCGAGGCGCCGCTGTACACACCGGTCATGCCGGGTACCGGCAAGGAAATGTCGGTGCGCATGACCAATTGCGGTTCGCTCGGCTGGGTGACGGACAAGCAGCGCGGCTATCGCTATCAGCCGACGCATCCGGTCACCGGTCGCCCCTGGCCGGCCATGCCATCGCAATTGCTGGATTTCTGGCACGATATAGCAGGCTATGAAAAGCCGCCGGAAGCCTGTCTCGTCAATTTCTATGGCGACAATGCCCGCATGGGCCTGCATCAGGATCGTGACGAACAGGATCTCAAGGCGCCCGTACTATCGATCTCGCTCGGGAACACCTGCCTCTTTCGCGTCGGTGGCCTCAACCGCAATGATCGCACGCTATCCTTCAAGCTGGCGAGCGGCGATATCGTCGTTCTCGGCGGCGAGGGAAGATTGTGCTTTCACGGTGTCGACCGCATCTATCCTGCAACCTCGACATTGCTGAAGAATGGTGGGCGGATCAACTTGACTTTAAGGCGTGTTCAGCCCTGAGCCTCAGAGTTTCCTCAACGCCACCTGCTCGATCAGATGATTCTTCCCCTTCTGCAGGATGAGGTCGGCGCGCGGCCGCGTCGGCAGGATGTTCTGGCGCAAATTCTTCAGGTTGATATTCTTCCAAAGCCCCTCGGCAATCGCCAAGGCCTCGTCCTCGCTGATCGAAGCATAGCGATGGAAGAAGGAGTTGGGGTCGCGGAAGGCCGTCTCGCGCAGCCGCATGAAGCGGGCGACGTACCAATTGTGGATGAGCTCCTCGTCGGCATCGATATAGATGGAGAAGTCGAAGAAATCCGAGACCATCGGCACGATCTTGCCGTCAGCAGGCAGATGCCGCGATTGCAGCACGTTGATGCCTTCGAAGATGAGGATATCCGGGCGATCGACCGTCTTGAATTCGTTCGGCAGCACGTCATAGACGAGGTGCGAATAGGAGGGCGCCTGCACATTCGGCTGGCCGGCCTTGATCGCCGAGAGGAAACGCAGCAGTGCCGCCGTATCGTAGCTTTCCGGAAAACCCTTGCGCTGCATCAGGTTGCGGCGCTGCAGCTCGGCGTTCGGATAGAGAAAGCCGTCCGTGGTGACGAGATCGACCTTCGGGCTCGATGGCCAGCGGCCCAGCAGCTCCTTCAGGATACGGGCCGTGGTGGATTTGCCGACAGCGACCGATCCGGCGATGCCGATGACGAAGGGCGTCTTGGCGATATCGGAAAGACTGAGGAAGCGATTGCGCTGCTCGAAAAGGATCTGCGAGGATTCCACATGCGAGGACAAAAGCCGTGACAGCGAAAGATAGATGCGCCGGACTTCGTCGAGATCGATCGGGTCGCCCATGGAGCGCAGCCGCGTCACTTCGTCGGCGGTCAGCGTCAGCGGTGTGTCGGCCCTGAATTTCGCCCATTCTTCCGAGGAGAAGAAATAGTAGGGCGAATAGGCTTTCGCCTGGAAAATATCGAGCGTCTCGTGTGTTGGCTCGGTCTTGGTCGCTATCGTCATCGGTTTTACCGGCTTGCCTTCTCTTGAAGGCCGGATTGACTGGTGCGCCTCTCAAGCTCACCCATGACATTCTCTAACGGAATGCCGGCAATCTTCAATACGACTAAAAGATGGTACAGCAGATCGGCCGCCTCATAGGTGAGGTTGTCGCGATCATTGACGACCGCCGCCATCACCGCCTCGATCGCCTCTTCGCCGAGCTTCTTCGCCGCTTTCGGCTGGCCGGCAGCAAAAAGCTTTGCCGTCCAGGATTCGCCCGGCGAGGCCTTGGAGCGTTCCTCGACGATCCGTTCGAGGTCGGAAAGGGTAAATCCGCTCATCGCTCGCTGTCTCCTAATCCAGCCGCATGGGAATGCCGCGCTCGGCCATGTAGCGCTTTGCTTCGCCCACCGAATAGGTGCCGAAGTGGAAGATCGACGCCGCAAGTACGGCCGTCGCATGACCTTCCTTGACGCCTGCGACGAGGTCGTCGAGATCGCCGACGCCGCCGGATGCAATGACGGGCACGCGCACCGCATCGGCGATCGCCCGCGTCAGCTCCAGATCGTAGCCGACTTTGGTGCCGTCCCGATCCATGGAGGTGACGAGCAACTCGCCGGCGCCGCGCTCCACCATCCTGCGGGCAAAATCGACGGCATCGATGCCCGTCGCATTGCGGCCGCCATGGGTATAGATCTCCCAAGCGCTCAGATTGTCGCCTCCGAGCGCCTCGGTGCGTCGCCGCTTGGCATCGATGGAAACGACGATGCACTGGTTGCCGAATTTGTCGGCCGCCTCGGCCACGAAATCGGGATTGTTGACTGCCGCCGAATTGATCGAAACCTTGTCGGCGCCGCAAAGCAGCAGCTTGCGGATATCGGCAATAGTGCGCACGCCGCCGCCGACCGTGACCGGCATGAAGCATTGTTCTGCCGTGCGGGCCACCACGTCGAAGATCGTGTCGCGATTGTCGGAAGAAGCAGTGATATCTAGGAAGCAGAGTTCGTCGGCGCCGGCAGCATCATAGGCCTTGGCGGCTTCGACGGGATCGCCGGCATCGACGAGATTGACGAAGTTGACACCCTTGACGACGCGGCCGTCCTTGACGTCGAGGCAGGGGATGACGCGGGCTTTCAGGGTCATTGCGCTGCCTCCTTGGCCTGTTTGATCAGCGCCAGTGCTTCCTTCGGATCGATCCGGCCATCATAAAGCGCGCGGCCGGAAATCGCACCTTCCAGTTTGCGGGCATCCGGCTGAATCATGCGGCGGATATCGTCCAGCGAGGCAAGCCCGCCGGAGGCGATGACGGGGATGGAAACGGCATTGGCCAGTTCGAGCGTCGAGTCCCAGTTGATGCCAGTCAGAACGCCGTCGCGGTCGATATCGGTGTAGATAATGGCGGCAACGCCAACGCCCTCGAATTTCTTGGCGAGTTCGATGACGCCGAGTTCGGAAGCCTCCGCCCAGCCCTCGACTGCCACTTTGCCGCCTTTGGCATCGATGCCGACGGCGATGTGACCCGGATAGCGCCTACAGGCTTCGACGACCAGCGCCGGGTCACGCACGGCAACCGTGCCGAGGATGACGCGGGCAAGCCCGCGCGACAGCCAGTTTTCGATATGATCGAGCGTGCGGATGCCGCCGCCGAGCTGCACCGGATTTTTCGTCGCCTTGAGGATGGCGTCGACCGCAGCGCCGTTCACGGTTTCGCCGGCGAAGGCACCATTGAGATCGACGACATGCAGCCATTCGAAGCCCTGGTCTTCAAAGGCTTTCGCCTGAGCGCCGGGATCGGGATTGTAGACGGTCGCCTGCTCCATGTCTCCGAGCTTGAGGCGCACGCATTGGCCGTCTTTTAGGTCGATAGCGGGAAAAAGAATCATGATGTCTATCCTTGGAGCGCGAGCCTTATGGCTTCCAGCGCAGGAAATTGGCGATCAGGGCAAGGCCGAGTTTCTGGCTCTTTTCCGGATGGAACTGAGCGCCGGCAATGTTGTCTCGACCGACGAAAGCGGTCATCGGCCCGCCATAATTCGTCGTCGCGATCACGTCGTCGCTGTGGTCGGCGGCCAGATGGTAGGAATGGACGAAATAAGCGTGCAGGCCGTCAGGCCCGGTCTCAATCCCGTCGAAGAGTGCGTGCGGATGGCGAATATCCAGTGTGTTCCAGCCGATCTGCGGGATTTTCAGGTCGAGATCGCTCGGCGTCATTTCCTTGACGTCGCCCTTAATCCAGCCGAAGCCTTGCGTGATCGTCTTTTCCAGCCCGCGCGATGACATCAGCTGCATGCCGACGCAGATGCCAAGGAAGGGGCGGGCCTTGTGTTCCACGACGTCGATGACGGCTTCCGTCATGCCGGGAACGGCATCGAGGCCGCGACGGCAATCGGCATAGGCACCGACGCCGGGAAGCACGATGCGATCCGCGGTGGCGACGCGCTCGGCGTCATCGGTGAGGTCGATCTCGGCGTCGATGCCCGCCTCGCGGGCCGCCCGCTCGAAAGCCTTGGTAGCTGAGCGCAGATTGCCGGAACCATAGTCGATAATCGCGACGCGCATGGTCAGCGTCCTCCATCATAGCCGGGAAGGCCGAAGCTCGGGCCTTGGCGGCTGGTATTCGTGTTGGTGGCCGAGATATCCCAATTTTTCACATGGATATTCGGGTTGGGCGCCTGCGCTAGTTCGGAAAAATGGATTTCCTCTGCTGTCGCCAAATCGTGTGCCGAGACGAGGTTTTCAACCGTCCAGCCGCGGGCGAGGAGATGATTGCTGATCGCGTGCCGGCCCTCAAGAGCCGCAAGGACATGCACGCCAAGCAGAAGTGCTGCCCCTGCGGCGAAAAAGCCCGGCTGCCGCATCAGCTCCAGCGCGATGCCCTGCAGCAGAAAGGCGGCGACCGCATACAGCCACAGCCGATGAAAGAGCATCCAGAGCGTCGGAAATAGAAACGCCGTCCATGAAAAGCCGTCGCGGATGAATCGCGTGTCATCGCGATACCGATCCGATGCTTCGGACCGGTTCGTCGCTCCGGGCGGAGTCAAAATCAGATAGCTTGCCATTTCCTCAATTCCCCAGTTCGGGGCTCAGGCGAGCGTGCCTTTCGTCGAAGGCACGCGGCCTGCCTGCCGCGGATCGATCTCGGTTGCGGTGCGCAATGCGCGCGCAACGGCCTTGAAGCATGTCTCGGCTATATGGTGATTGTTGGCGCCATAATGGTTGAGGATATGCAAGGTGATACCGGCATTCTGCGCTAAGGCCTGGAAGAATTCGCGCACCAGCTCGGTATCGAAGGTGCCGATCTTCGGGGCGCTGAAGGAAACGTTCCAGACGAGAAAGGGCCGGCCCGAGAGATCGACGGCCGCCTTCGTCATCGTCTCGTCCATGGCGAGGTCGATCGAGGCATAGCGGGTGATGCCGCGCCGGTCGCCCAGCGCCTTGGCAATGGCCTGGCCGATCGCGATCCCGGTATCCTCGACGGCATGGTGATCGTCGACATGCAGGTCGCCCTTGGTGTCGATCTCCATATCAATCAGCGAATGTCGCGACAGCTGTTCCAGCATATGGTCGAAGAAGCCGACCCCCGTCGAAATCGTCGATTTACCGCTGCCGTCGATGTTGACGGAAACGGAGACCGAGGTCTCGTTGGTTTTGCGGGAAACGCTTGCCGTGCGGCTCGCTGCGGTCTCTGCCATGGGCTGCTCCATCGGAATACGGCCGTTCCTTATCAGGCGTATCGGGAAATATCCAGAAGTTACGCGCGGGGCTTATGCGTTTAGCCGGCTTGACGGCATCATTCGGGCGCGGTTGCCATTTGCAATCGCAAAAACCCCTCTTACATAGGTGCTGACGGGGCCGATACGCGGCCCGGCAGAAAGCCCGCCGAAACGGGGGCAAACAGGTGTTAAATGACGACAATCGTGACTATTCGCAAGGGTGGCAAGGTGGTGATGGCTGGTGATGGCCAGGTGAGCCTTGGCCAGACCGTGATGAAGGGCAATGCGCGCAAGGTTCGCCGCATCGGCAAGGGCGATGTCATCGCCGGTTTCGCCGGCGCGACCGCCGATGCCTTCACTCTCCTCGAACGCCTAGAAAAGAAGCTCGAACAATATCCCGGCCAGCTGATGCGTGCCGCCGTCGAGCTTGCCAAGGACTGGCGCACCGACAAATATCTGCGCAACCTCGAAGCCATGATGCTGGTTGCCGACAAACAAGTGACGCTCGCCATCACCGGAAACGGCGATGTGCTTGAGCCCGAACATGGCGCCATGGCGATCGGTTCCGGCGGCAATTATGCGCTCGCCGCCGCACGCGCGCTAATGGATAGCGACAAGTCAGCTGAAGACGTCGCCCGCCGCGCTCTCGATATTGCTGCCGACATCTGCGTCTACACCAACCACAATGTGGTCGTCGAAACGCTCGATGCCGAAGCCTAAGACGTTCCTCTCTTGATAGTTTCCAGCCCTGATAGGGAACATACGAAATGACCACTTTTTCCCCCCGCGAGATCGTTTCCGAGCTCGATCGCTATATTGTCGGCCAGCACGAGGCCAAGCGCGCCGTGGCGATTGCCTTGCGCAACCGCTGGCGTCGCCAGCAGCTCGAGCCTGAACTGCGCGACGAAGTCATGCCCAAGAACATCCTGATGATCGGCCCGACCGGTGTCGGTAAGACGGAAATCTCCCGCCGCCTTGCCAAGCTCGCCGGCGCCCCCTTCATCAAGGTCGAGGCCACGAAGTTCACCGAGGTCGGCTATGTTGGCCGCGATGTCGAGCAGATCATCCGCGATCTCGTCGAAGTCGGCATCGGCCTGGTGCGGGAAAAGAAGCGCGCCCAGGTGCAGGCCAAGGCACATATGAGTGCCGAAGAGCGCGTGCTCGATGCGCTGGTTGGTGCCACCGCCTCGCCGGCAACGCGCGACAGCTTCCGCAAGAAGCTGCGTGATGGCCAGCTCGACGACAAGGAAATCGAGATCGAAGTGGCCGATACCGGCTCCGGCATGCCCGGCGGCTTTGAGATTCCCGGTATGCCCGGCGCCAATATCGGCGTGCTCAACCTCTCCGAAATGTTCGGCAAGGCGATGGGCGGCCGCACTAAGAAGGTGCGCACGACCGTCAAGGATTCCTACAAGGAACTGATCCGCGACGAGTCGGACAAGCTGATCGACAACGAGGCGATCCAGCGCGAAGCCGTGCAATCGGCCGAGAATGACGGCATCGTCTTCCTCGACGAGATCGACAAGATCGCCGCCCGCGATGGTGGCATGGGTGCCGGCGTCTCCCGTGAAGGCGTACAGCGCGACCTGCTGCCGCTTGTGGAAGGTACGACCGTTTCGACGAAGTATGGTCCGGTCAAGACCGACCATATTCTCTTCATCGCATCGGGCGCGTTCCATGTCTCGAAGCCTTCGGACCTTCTGCCGGAACTGCAGGGCCGCCTGCCGATCCGCGTCGAGCTCCGTCCGCTGACCAAGGAAGACTTCCGCCGCATCCTCACCGAGCCGCAGGCGAGCCTCATCCGCCAGTACAAGGCACTGATGGAAACCGAAGACCTGAAGCTCGACTTCACCGATGATGCCATCGACGCGCTCGCCGATGTCGCGGTGCATCTGAATTCGACCGTCGAGAATATCGGCGCCCGTCGCCTGCAGACGGTCATGGAGCGGGTGCTCGACGAGATCTCCTACAATGCCTCGGACCGCGCCGGCGTATCGGTGACCATCGATGCCGCTTATGTCCGCGAACATGTCGGCGACCTCGCCAGTAACACCGACCTGTCCCGCTTCATTCTGTAAGCGGGCCGGCAAAGGCGATCTAAACAGTAGACACTCGACAACGGGCCGTTAACTTTTTAGTTAGGGGCCCGTTTCCTTATGTCGGATGGCTTTATTCGGCCAAGATTATCCGCCAGTCCGTCGCACGGAAACATCGGTTGAAACTTCGACGGGGCAGCCATCGTGCGACGCATACTGATCACTCTCCTTCTGGCGGTCGCCAGCTTCTCCTGGATACCAGCCCATGCGGATGCGGCGACCACGGTGCCTCCGGGCAACCGCAATGCCGAGCAGCCGCCGGTTCCCGGCGCCTCCGTCCGGCGCACGCGCGGCACGAATTCGACCTTCGAACGCAAGTACCAAAAGGTCCGCGAACTGCTGGCGACCGATACGAAGCTGATGTCGAAGATCAAGTCGACGGCGCGGGCCTACGGCATCGATCCGATCCACATCATCGGCGCGCTCGTCGGCGAGCATACCTATAACGTCGATGCCTATGACGGCCTGCAGTCCTATTATGTCAAGGCTGCCTCCTATGCCGGCCAGAGCTTCCGCTTCGCTTACAACGGCGAAAACGTCGATGATTTCGTTGCCCGGCCGCAATTCGATGCCTGCAAGGGCAAGGGTGATTCCTACAGCCTCTGGACCTGCCGCGAGGATGTCTGGGAAGATGATTTCCGCGGCAAGACAGTTGGTGGCAAATCCTATCCCGACAATCGCTTCAGCGCCGTCTTCTTCCAGCCCTTCTATGCCGGCCAGACCTTCGGCCTCGGTCAGGTCAATCCGCTGACGGCGCTTGAACTCTCCGATCTCGTCAGCCGCACCTCAGGGATTCCGAAGCTGGATGAAAAGGATGCCGGCGGCGTTTACAAGGCGATCATGGATCCGGATCTGTCGCTCGCCTTTGTCGCCGCGTCGATCCGCAAGTCGATCGACGACTATCGCTCGATCGCCGGCATGGATATTTCGGGCAATCCGGGCATCACCGCGACGCTCTACAATCTCGGCAATTCCCGCAAGCGCGCTGCCGCCCTTGCCGCCAAGAACCGTGGTTCCTCGCAGCCGGTCTGGCCGGAGGAAAATTACTATGGGTGGCTCATCAATGATAAGCTCAGCGACCTAAAATCGCTTTTATAAGCGGGCAGCGCGACGTTTTATCGTCTGGATTTTGCCGGCGGCGTTCCCCATATCGGATGGGCACGCCGTTCCAGCGGCTTAGATTAAGCAACGGCTGCTTTTCGAGGAGAATTGATCTGATGGACATGATTCCGGAAGCCTTCTCCCCGCCGGCACCGATTCCGCGCACCGTGCCGCCCTCCCGTTTAACGATCATCCGCACGATCCTGCGCAATCCGCTCGAACTCTGGGGCGAGCCCTCCTACACGCTGCCCTGGATCAAGACCAAATTCTTCAACGAGCGGACGCTGATCGTCAATGATCCCGGCCTGATCAAGCATGTTCTGGTCGACAATGCCGCCAACTACCGCATGGCCGATATCCGCCAGCTCGTGCTCCGGCCGATCCTGCGCGACGGTCTGCTGACGGCGGAAGGATCGGTTTGGAAGCGCTCGCGCAAGGCGGTGGCGCCGGTGTTCACGCCGCGTCATGCCCAGGGTTTCGCCGGCCAGATGCTGAGCCAGAGTCTAGACTATGTGAAGAAATACGAGGATGTCAGCAAGGAAGGCGCGGTGTTCGATATCGCTGCCGACATGACGGAGCTGACCTTCGCCATTCTGGCGGAAACCTTGTTTTCCGGCGAGATCGTCACTGAAGGCGAGCATTTCGCCGATGAGGTCAATGAGCTCCTGCATCGCATGGGCAGAGTCGATCCCATGGATCTTTTGCGTGCCCCCGCCTGGGTGCCGCGCATCACCCGCATCGGCGGCCAGCGCGTGCTCGACAAGTTCCGCGGCATCGTCCGCACCACCATGGACCAGCGGCTGGAAAAAATGCGGAGGGACAGAGCCAGCGCACCCGATGATTTCCTGACGCTGCTTCTCGAAAAGGCCGGTCCGGATGGACTGACCATGGAAGAGATCGAGGACAATATCCTCACCTTCATCGGCGCCGGTCATGAGACAACGGCTCGTGCATTGGCCTGGACGCTCTATTGCGTCGCCAACAGCCCGCACATTCGCGAGGCCATGGAAGAGGAAATCGACCGGGTACTCGCAACCGATGCGGAGCCAGTCGCCTGGCTCGATCTCATGCCGCATGTCCGCGCCGCTTTTGAGGAGGCGATGCGCCTCTATCCGCCGGCACCCTCGATCAACCGCGCCGCGATCGCCGATGATGAATGGACAAGCGCCAAGGGCGAGCGCGTGACGATAGAGAAAGGCATTACCGTCCTGATCATGCCCTGGACGCTGCATCGCCATGAGCTTTATTGGGAAAAGCCGCGCGCCTTTATGCCGGAGCGCTTTCTTCCGGAGAATCGAACAAAGATCAATCGCTTCCAGTACCTGCCTTTTGGCGCAGGTCCCCGCGTCTGCATCGGCGCCACATTCGCGCTTCAGGAAGCGGTCATCGCCCTCGCCGTGATGATGCGCCGCTTCCGCTTCGATCTGACCGAAGAAACCAATCCCTGGCCTGTGCAGAAGCTGACCACGCAGCCGCGCGGCGGTTTGCCGATGCGGGTTACGAGACGATAGAACTGTTTTTGCCGCCTGCCAGCTAGCGGCTCGGCCCGGAAGGGTGCAATAACGGCATCGCATTGCATTCAAGAGCTGGATATTGCCGTGACATCTCATTTCCTGCTCGGCATCGATACGGGTGGAACCTACACCGATGCCGTTCTCTTCCATGAAACCGATGGCGTAATCGCCAAGGCGAAATCGCTGACCACGCGGCATGATCTGGCTGTCGGCATTGCCGGCGCCGTAGATGCCGTCATCGCCAAGGCCGGCATTCCCGTTTCGGCCATCGGCCTCGTATCGCTGTCGACGACGCTTGCCACTAATGCGCTTGTCGAAGGGCAGGGCGGTCGCGCCGGGCTGGTCATGATCGGTTTTGGCCCCGAGGATCTCAAACGTGATGGCCTTGCGGAAGCGCTGGGCTCCGATCCCGTGCTCTTCCTCCCCGGCGGTCACAATGTTCATGGCAATGAAAATCCGCTCGATTTGACGGCTCTGCGCGACGCGTTGCCGGAACTGGCGAAATCGGTCTCCTCCTTCGCTGTTGCCGGCTATTTCGCGGTCAGGAATCCGGCTCATGAAATCAAGGTGCGCGACTGCATCCGCGAGCTCTCGCATCTGCCCGTCACCTGCAGCCATGAGCTTTCTTCAAAGCTTGGCGGCCCGCGCCGCGCCCTGACGACGCTGTTGAATGCCCGCCTCGTGTCGATGATCGACCGTCTTGTCGGTGCCTGCGAAGGATTTCTGACGACGCGCGGCATCTCTGCGCCGATGATGGTGGTGCGCGGCGATGGCGCCCTCATTTCCGCCGATGAAGCCAAGCTGCGGCCGATCGAGACCATTCTGTCTGGTCCCGCCGCAAGTCTTGTCGGAGCTCGCTATCTTACCAGCCTCGACAATGCCGTCGTTTCCGACATCGGCGGTACCACCACCGATGTCGCCGTCATGGAAGATGGCCGGCCGCGGCTCGATGCCGATGGTGCTGTGGTCGGAGGCTACCGCACCATGGTTGAGGCAGTCGCCATGCGCACCTACGGCCTTGGTGGCGATTCCGAAGTCAAGATCAACGATCGCGGCCTTATCGCTGCTTTCGAACTCGGCCCGCGCCGCCTGCTGCCGCTGAGCCTTGCCGCTCATACGCATGGTGCCGTCGTGCTTGAGGTCTTGGAGCAGCAGCTGCGGGCGACGCATCTCGCCCGTAACGCCGGCCGTTTCGCGCTCCGCACCGGCGTACCCGATCATCTTGCAAGCGGCCTCACCGGGCCAGAGCAGACGCTGTTCGATCGCATCGGCAGCGTGCCTGTAGCACTCGATAAGCTTCTGGCGATGACGTCGCAGAAGGCGACGCTGGATCGGCTTGTCGCGCGCGGTCTTGTGCATTTGAGCGGCCTGACGCCTTCCGACGCCATGCATGTGCTTGGGAGGCAGGGGCAATGGAACGCTGAAGCGGCCCGCCTCGGGCTGGCCTTGGCGATGCGGCTGAAGGATGGCTCTGGCCGTCCGATCGCCGAATCCGTCGAGGAGCTGGCGAAGAAGATCGTCGATCGCCTCACTCGCCAGTCGGCCGACGTCATTCTTGCCGCCTGCTTGGCCGAAGATGGCGTAGCCGATCTCGATCCCGCAAAATCCATCTCCATCGATCGCGCGCTTCGCCGCGCGCCGGGGATCGCCCGCTTCGCCATTTCGCTCGATCGGCCGCTGGTCGGCCTCGGTGCTTCCGCTCCGGTCTATTACCCCGCCATTGCCGAGATGCTGGCGACCGAGAGTGCCATTCCCGGCGATTCGGATGTGGCGAATGCCGTCGGTGCTGTCGTCGGCCAGGTCCGCACCAGCGTCACCGTCTTCGTCACCATGCCGGAGGATGGCATTTATGTGCTGAATGGTGCCGGTGAGAGCCTGCGCTTTACCGACGAGAGCCACAGTTTCTCCGATGCCCGCGCGCGGGCGATGGAAGCTGCAACGGCGCAGGCAAGGCTGAATGGCGCGGTCGACCTCGTCGTGACAGTGGATGAGCAGGTGGATGCGCCCGAGGTGGAAGGCAGTCGCAAGCTGATCGAGGCCCGGTTCGTGGCAACCGCCACGGGCCGTCCCCGAATCGCCATGGATTGATTATTTCCATAAAGGCATAAATCTTTCGAACTATTGCCAAATTGACAGAAGTGAAACCGTGAGCAAAGTGGCAACATGTTAAAATTGAGCCGTAGCACGGCCTTGAGGAGTATATGGCATGAGCCGCATTGAAAAACACGGGCTTCAGATCGAACAGGTCCTCTACGATTTCCTCGTTAAGGAGGCGCTTCCAGGTTCGGGCGTGGATGCCGACGCCTTCTTTGCCGGTTTTTCCAAGATCGTCCATGATCTCGCGCCAAGGAACCGTGAGCTTCTCGCCAAGCGGGACCGCATGCAGGCAGCGCTTGACGATTGGTACCGCAAGAATGGCGCGCCCGTCGATCTCGCCGCCTACGAAGCCTTCCTGCGCGAGATCGGCTATATCGTGCCCGAAGGTCCGGCCTTCACGATCTCGACCGCCAATGTCGATCCGGAAATTTCAGAGATTGCCGGCCCGCAGCTCGTCGTTCCCGTCATGAATGCCCGCTATGCCCTGAACGCGGCCAATGCCCGCTGGGGATCGCTCTATGACGCTCTCTACGGCACCGATGCCATTCCGGAGACCGCTGGCGCCGAAAAGGGCAGGGGCTATAATCCCAAGCGCGGCGAGAAGGTCATCGCCTGGGTTCGGGATTTTCTTGATTCCACCGTTCCGCTTGATGGCGCAAGCTGGAAGGATGTCACAGGCTTCGCTGTGAAGGATGGCGCCTTGGCGGTTACGACCGAGGGCGGCGCCGTAAAGCTCGCCGATGGCAGCCATTTCGCCGGCTATCTCGGTGATGCCGCTACCCCCACCCATATCCTGCTGAAGCAGAACGGCATCCATATCGAAATCGTCATCGACACGAGCACCGCCATCGGCAAGTCCGACCCGGCCGGCATTTCCGATGTCCGCCTGGAATCGGCGATCACGACGATCATGGATTGCGAGGATTCGATCGCAGCCGTCGATGCCGAGGACAAGGCGGAGGTTTACCGCAACTGGCTCGGCCTGATGAAAGGCGATCTGACCGAGGAAGTCGCCAAGGGCGGCAAGACCTTTACCCGCCGGCTCAACCCCGATGTCACCTATACGGCGCCGAATGGCGGCACGTTCGATCTGCATTGCCGCTCGCTTATGCTGGTGCGCAATGTCGGCCACCTGATGACCAATCCGGCCATTCTCGACCGTGATGGCAATGAGGTGCCGGAGGGTATCATGGATGCCGCCATCACCGGCCTGATCGCGCTCTATGACATCGGCCCCAGTGGCCGCCGCAAGAATTCCCGCACCGGCTCCATGTATGTCGTCAAGCCAAAGATGCACGGGCCAGAAGAAGTCGCCTTCGCGGTGGACATCTTCTCGCGCGTCGAGGATCTGCTTGGGATGCCGCGCAATACCATCAAGATGGGCATCATGGACGAGGAGCGCCGCACGACGGTCAACCTCAAGGAAGCGATCCGCGCCGCCCGCGAGCGCGTCGTCTTCATCAATACCGGCTTCCTCGATCGCACCGGTGATGAAATCCATACTTCGATGGAAGCAGGCCCAATGATCCGCAAGGGCGATATGAAGCAGGCGGCCTGGATCGGCGCCTATGAGAACTGGAACGTCGATATCGGCCTGGAATGTGGCCTTTCCGGTCATGCCCAGATCGGCAAGGGCATGTGGGCCATGCCGGATCTGATGGCGGCCATGCTCGAGCAGAAGATTGCGCATCCCAAGGCGGGTGCCAACACCGCCTGGGTGCCATCCCCGACGGCCGCGACGCTGCATGCTACCCATTATCATCGCGTCAATGTTGCTGATGTGCAGAAGAGCCTGAAGAGCCGCGCCCGCGCCAAGCTCTCCGACATCCTCTCCGTGCCGGTCGCCTCGCGGCCGAACTGGACGCTGGAGGAAATCCAGCGGGAAATCGACAATAACAGCCAGGGCATCCTCGGCTATGTTGTGCGCTGGGTTGATCAGGGCGTCGGCTGCTCCAAGGTTCCAGACATTAACAATGTCGGCCTCATGGAAGACCGCGCCACGCTGCGCATCTCGGCGCAGCACATGGCCAACTGGCTGCATCACAAGGTCATCACGGAAGCGCAGATTCTGGAAACGATGAAGCGCATGGCGGCTGTGGTTGACCAGCAGAATGCCGGCGATCCTAACTACGTTCCCATGTCAGGCAATTTCGACGGCTCCGTCGCCTTCCAGGCCGCTCTCGATCTCGTCCTCAAGGGGCGCGAGCAGCCGAATGGCTATACCGAACCGGTCCTGCATCGCCGCCGCATCGAGCTGAAGGCAAAGCAGGCGGGGTAACTTCATCCCGTCGGAGGTCACCTCGATCGTTCGAGGCCTTGTCCTCTGCGCTGACGCTTTGACTGCAAGGCAACTTGCGATGAGGTGGAGGGGCTCTTGCGGCCAGCGGAAAAAGTGAGCCCTCATTCCGAGGCGCGCAGCCAAGGGCGGAGCCTTGAAGGATGAAGGCGAGTCCTGACGATTGGGATCGATCCAAATCCCTCAAGCAAAAAAGCCGCCGGATCAGTATCCGGCGGCTTTTTCAATTCGAATGTCCAGTGATTACTGGATAACGATAACCTTGGTGCTGCGGCCGGGAAGAACGCGGCTGTAGAGATCGATCACGTCCTGATTGATCAGGCGGATGCAGCCCGAGGAGGCAGCGGTGCCGATCGAAGCCCATTCCGGCGTGCCGTGCAGGCGGAACAGCGTGTCCTGGCCCTTTTCGTTGTAGAGATACATGGCGCGTGCACCGAGTGGGTTGGAAAGGCCCGGGTTCATGCCGCCATCGACATACTTGGCGATTTCTGGACGGCGGACAGCCATTTCCTTCGGCGGATGCCAATTCGGCCATTCCTGCTTCCAGGCGACGTATGCGGTGCCGGACCAGGAGAAGCCCTGCTTACCGACGCCGATGCCGTAACGCATCGCTTCGCCATTGCCGAGGATATAATAGAGGTGACGCTCGCGTGTATTGACGATGATCGTGCCTTCCGCTTCATCCGTCTTGTATTCGACGATCTGACGGCGGAACTGCGGCTTCACCTTCTGGATCGGGATCGCCGGCAGCTGAAAGCCATTGTCGGTCGTCACGCCGTAGTCGCCATCGAACGTCTTGATGGTTTCGGTGGCCGAATTTGCGGTGGCGGCCGGCGCTGCTGCGGCGGTGGTGGCATAGCCAGCCGATGCGAGCATTGCGACAAGGCCGAGTGCGGTCATAGCATTACGGATGCGCATGGAAGTCTCTTGAATTTTCGTGGCGGGAAATGGATGGCTGTAAACCATCTTTGTCTAAAGTTTATTTTCCATTAAACTTGGCTTTGCAAGCTGCTCTGGCCCTACAAAAATAGGGCCGGCGCGCAAATTAGAAGGACATGGTTTTTTTGCAACAACGCCAAGCCTGTCCCCGAGACAATTCATGACGATTTTGAACGTTTACAATAACAATCCGTTAATAGATGGCCGGCAGTCGGAACGGGCCATGCTTGTACGCAAAGGCGTGCAACTATTACTGCACGAAATGCGTCACGCCGTGCTACCGGAGCTGCCGCTCGCCAGCGGTCGCCGCGCCGATCTCGTCAGCCTTTCGGAGAAGGGCGAGATCTGGATCATCGAGATCAAGACCTCGATCGAGGATTTCCGCGTCGACCGCAAATGGCCCGAATACCGGCAGCATTGCGACCGGATGTTCTTCGCGACGCACAAGGATGTGCCGCTGGATATCTTCCCGGAGGATTGTGGGCTGTTTCTGTCGGACGGCTACGGCGCCCATATGCTACGCGAGGCGCCGGAGCATCGCCTGCCGCCGGCGACGCGCAAATCGGTAACGCTCAATTTCTCTCGCGCCGCCGCCCAGCGCTTAATGCTGGCAGAATGGGCGACGGGTAAAGATTTTGCCTTCTCCCCTCGGGGAGAAAGCGCCCGAAGGGCGGATGAGGGGGGTGAGACGCCTTAGCTTCGAGCGCCTTTGAAGCTTGCACTTACAGCGTCCTCTCCCGATACAATAGTATGCTCTATTTCGGCGCCCGCTTGGCAAGGATGCGCTGTAAGGTGCGGCGATGCATGTTGAGGCGCCGGGCCGTCTCGGAAACATTGCGCTCGCACATTTCATAGACACGCTGGATATGTTCCCAGCGCACGCGGTCAGCAGACATCGGATTTTCTGGCACTTCGGCCTTCTCGCCGGGGCGCTGCGTCAGCGCGGCATAAACGTCGTCGGCATCGGCAGGTTTGGCGAGATAGTCGAGCGCGCCAAGCTTGACGGCGGTGACCGCAGTCGCGATGTTGCCATAGCCCGTCAGCACCACGATATGCGTGTCGTCCCGCCGCTGACGGATGGCTTCGATCACATCGAGCCCGTTGCCGTCGCCGAGGCGAAGGTCGACCACGGCATATTTCGGCGGGGTCGCCTTGGATTTGGCAACGCCTTCCGCCACCGATTCCGCCGTCTCGACCACAAAGCCGCGTGCCTCCATTGCCCTCGCCAGCCGGCGTAGAAAGGGACCATCGTCATCGACGATCAGCAATGTAGCATCCGGGCCGATATGGGCCTCGGCATCCTTGGCCCCGACCGGCGGAGCAGCACTTTCCTTATCCGTCATGTTATCTTCTATCCCGGCGACCATCCGCCTGCGTATTCAACCGATTTTGACGATGGCAGTTTTAAGCCGCGAAAATCATTTTGTCGAATTACTGTCGATTAATACGCGCGGCCATTCGACGCGGACGCGCGCTCCCGGCGTTTCCGGATCGCGATTGCCGAAGGAAAGTGTGGCGCCCGAGCGCTCGAGCAACGTCTTGGCGATGAAGAGCCCAAGCCCAAGGCCGCCTGCCGTGTCATCCCGCTGGCGTGAGGTGACATAGGGTTCGCCGATCCGTGCCAGTATTTCAGGCGAGTAACCGCCGCCATCGTCCTCGATGATAATAGTCAGAGTTTCGGCGGTGTATTCCACCGTCACCGTCACAGTCTTGCGGGCATAATCGACCGCATTTTCGATGAGGTTGCCGAGGCCATACATCATGCCGGCATTGCGTGACAGAACAGGTTCGCCCGCCCGCGGGCTCTTCTCGATGAATTCCAGGTTGATCCCGAACTCGCGGTGCGGCGCGATCACTTCTTCCATCATCGACGACAGCGTCAGCCGCCTCATATGCGCTTCGTCCTCGGAGGAGAGCGTCGTCAGCCGCCTGAGAATATCGCGGCAGCGCTCGCTCTGGCTGCACAGCAGCGCCACATCCTCCCGGAAACGGTCGTCCTCGCGCAGTTCCCGCTCCATCTCCTTGGCGACGACGCTGATCGTCGCAAGCGGCGTGCCGAGCTCGTGTGCCGCCGCCGCCGCCAGCCCGTCGAGCTGCGACAGGTGCTTTTCCCGCTGCAGCACCAGCTCCGTCGCCGAAAGAGCATCCGCAAGCTGGGAGGCTTCCATGGAGACGCGATAGGCATAAAAGGCGGCAAAGGCCATGGTGGAGGCGATAGAGCACCACACGCCCAGCTGCATGACGCTATGCACGCTGACCGAAACGCCCTCATACCAGGGCAGGGGGAAGGGAGAGAATGCCAGACCGGTAATGCAGATCATTGCAAGTACGATGAGCGGCATACTGTAGCGGATCGGCTGCGATGCGAAGGAGATGATGACAGGCACGCAGACGAGCGCCGAGAAGGGATTGGCAAGCCCGCCGGTGATCAGCAGCAGTCCGCAGAGCTGCAGGAGATCGAGGCTGAGCAGCGCAAAGGCTGCCGGCGGCTCCAGTCGGTGCGTGGGCGGATAGCGCAGCGTCAGGAAGAAGTTGATCCAGGCAAGGCAGGCGATCAGTACGCAGCAGGGCAGCAGCGGCATGGGAAATTTCAGCCAGAAGGCGACGATCATCACGGTTACCGTCTGACCGCCGACCGCAAGCCAGCGCAGGCGCACCAGCGTCTGCAGTCTCAGCCGCCGGCTGGTATGATGGCCCTCCTGCGCCTTCATTTCGGCTTCGGAGAGCTTTTCCAGTCCCCGGAAGAAGCGTGCCATCGTCATGTCCCCCTTGGCTTGGCGCGTGTCGTCGGCAAGGCCTCGGCCGGATCTTCCGGCCAGGGGTGCCTGGGGTAGCGGCCGCGCATATCGGCGCGCACATCCTTCCAGGATCCGGCCCAGAAGCCCGGCAGGTCGCGTGTCGTCTGGATCGGGCGATGTGCCGGCGATGTCAATTCCAGCACCAGCGGCAATCTGCCGCCGCCGATGGCCGGATGCTGCTTTAGCCCGAACAGCTCCTGCACCCGAATGGTCAACAGTGGTTCCTCGCCATCATATTGAATGGGATGGCGGTGGCCGGTCGGCGCCTCGAAATGCGTCGGTGCCATTCGAGCGAGGTCGCGCTGCAGCTCGTGCGGCACGAGAGACATCAACCCGTTGGAAAGGCTGCCCGCGGAGATATCGGAGAGGCCGCGCGCGTCGGGCTGAAACGGCATGAACCATTCCTCAAGCCGAGCAAGCAGCGCCTCGTCGCTCATATCGGGCCACGGATCGCCGATCGTCCGATGCAGGAAGCCGATCCTGTCCCGCAGCTGCGTGGCTTCCTTGGAAAACGGCAGGACACCGATCCCGAGTTCCCGTATGCCGTCGGCCAGCGCCTTGGCCGCCGGCTCGCCGGTGGGCCGCGGCAGAGGCGTCTCTTCGAAGATGATGGCACCGAGCCTTGTCACCCGCCGCGCCCGCACCTGCCGGCTCGCTCTGTCGAAAAAGCTCTGGTCTTCGGTGCGAATTTCGCCCGGCAAATGCTCTTCGACATCGGCGCGGGAAATCTCCGCCGCAGCAAGAACGCGCGCGTGCGCCGCACGTCCCGTCAGGTCCGCGACGACAAGCATCTGGGAGCCGGCAAGCCGCTCGGTCTCCGGCAACTCTGCGCCGCGCCCATTGGCCATGACGAAACGTCCCCGCCCGCCACGCTGCAGCGCGATGCGGTCGGGAAAGGCATGCAGCAGCAGCGCGCCGACAAGCGGAGGAATAGAGGAAGGGGTGCCGCCGTTGCCACCGGCCGCTTGAGCGAGACGCCCGGCAAGACGACGCGCGGCCTCGGCCCGTTCACCCTTCTCGGTCTTGAAGCGCCGCAGCCGGTCTTCCACGTCGATGCTCTGCCCACCAAGCCCCTGTTCCGTCAGCAGTACCGCAAGCAGCGCCGCTTCGCGCGCCTGGCCGAATTCGCCAGCCGAAATCACCATCGCCGCCAGTCGTGGCGGCAGGGCGAGCTCGCGCATCAGCCGTCCGCGCGCCGTCAGCCCGTTTTCCGCGTCGAGCGCACCCAGCTGTCGCAGCAGGGCTCGTGCTTCGGCAAGCGTGGTCGCAGGCGGTTGATCGACGAAGGCAAGCGTCGCAGGATCTTGCACGCCCCAATGGGCCAAATCGAGTGCCAGGCCGGAAAGATCGCTCGAAAGGATCTGCGGCGGCGTGAACGCCGGAAGCGCCGCGGTCTGCCCCGGATGCCAGAGCCGGATGGCGATGCCCGGTTCGGTTCGTCCGGCGCGGCCGGCGCGCTGATCGGCCGAGGCGCGCGACACGCGCACCGTCTCGAGCCGCGTGATACCAGTGGAAGCCTCGAAAACGGGCAGGCGCTGCAATCCGCTGTCGATAATGATTCGCACGCCATCGATGGTGATGGAAGTTTCGGCGATCGAGGTCGCCAGCACGATCTTGCGCGTGCCCTGCGGCGCTGGCCGAATTGCCGCATCCTGTTCCTTCTGGCTGAGATTGCCGTAGAGCGGCGCAATCATCGTCTCCGGCCGGAAGCGGCCCTCCAGCCGCTCCACCGTGCGGGTGATTTCCGCCTGCCCGGGCAGGAAGGCGAGGATGGAGCCCTGTTCGCGCGCGTGCGCATCAAGTATTGCCCGCGTCACCGTATCCTCGATCCGCTCTCCCGCTGGCCGATCCTGATGACGGATATCGATCGGGAAGCTGCGACCCATGCTTTCGATCACGGGCGGGTGGTCGAGGAGTGCAGCGACACGCTCCACATCGAGCGTTGCCGACATGACGAGAATGCGCAGATCCTCTCGCAGCGCCGCTTGCACATCGAGCGCCAGCGCCAGGCCGAAATCCGCATCCAGCGAGCGCTCGTGGAATTCGTCGAAGATGACGGTGGAGATGCCTGAGAGTTCGGGGTCGTCGAGGATCATCCGCGCGAACACACCTTCCGTCACCACCTCAATGCGCGTCTTAGGAGAAATGCGGTTGTCGAGCCGCATGCGGTAGCCGACTGTATCGCCCACCTGTTCGCCGAGCAGTGAGGCCATGCGGGCAGCAGCGGCTCTTGCGGCCAGCCGCCGCGGCTCCAGAAGAATGATCCTGTCATCGCCGCGCCAGGCTTCGTCCAAGAGATAAAGCGGTACCAGCGTCGTCTTGCCGGCGCCGGGCGGCGCGGAGAGCACGGCACGCCGCTCTTCAGCGAGTGCCGCACCGATATCGGCGAGCACATGCGAGACAGGCAGCTCCGGCAATGAAGGTACTCTATATGTCACGCCTGCCCGCTCCGCATATGTTTATGGGCGAAAGCTGGCGTTTGCCGGTTCGACCCCGCCTGTGCCCGCCTTTTATCGAGAAGCACCATATCTGCTCCCTTCAATCTCTCGATGTCTATTAGGTCCTGGGTGTCCGGCTGGCAATGCGAGCCGGATCCAATGCTTGCAATAGGCGCAAGTGGCCCTTTAGGAGCGCTTATCTGGATGATTCCGGCAGATGGCGTAAAATGAATCCTGAAATCGTGACCAATCGCGAAAAAATCTCCAAGATTTTGATCGCGTTCACAAATCCGCTTTTTAATTCAATCACTTACAAAAATGTCAGAATTTTTACAGTTGGAGTGTTGACTATATCGGGTTGGGGGGTCTATAAGCCCGATCACTGACGAGGGCGGCGGCGCTGCTGGCGACGAAGTCTCTCGCTCTGGTGTTTCCTG
>NZ_VIUA01000004.1:0-690912 GCF_007828395.1 Rhizobium sp. ERR 942 | reverse complement strand
CGCGCTTTTATGTGTCGGCCTGTTGATCGGCGCGGGTGCTGCTGTGTCGCAGCCCCGATGACGAACATGACGAAGCCGGAGGTCCAATCATCCGTTCAAACGGTCCGTTATCATCATCGTCGCCATTGGCACGGGCCACGACATCATCGGCATCACCACTGGAGATCGCATCGCAGCTATCGGAGCCACTACTGGCGCGGCCATCATCACGGTTGGTACAAGCACCGTCACCACCACCGCCATCACCGCTACTATCGCTGGTGATCGCCGCTCGGCGGAGCGGTAGCCTGATGATCAAACCGTCACGCAGATCGAGGCCGGGCGCAGGTTGTATCGGATGAGCCGGCCCGGAAAGGCATTGCAGGCCCAATGCGCTTCAAAATCAATCAGACAAACCTCCTGCACAAGGCTATTCGAATGTCGGCGCTCGCACATGATTGGACAGCTTGGCCGATATACGATCACAAGCGGGCCGCAATATCTCCGCAGTGTGTTCATGACGGCTCTCTCGGGTGTGACGATTGATATAGGCGACAATAACAGCCGCGAAGAAGAAAAAGCTCTCTTGAAGCGGTGTAGCGGAGCGGCTGTTAGTAAACAAAAGAGGGTCGCCGCACTTAAGCACGACCCTCCTTCGATAACCTGATGTTATTCGGCCGCATCGAGACAGCGCTCATCATCATCGACGAACGCACCCTGGGCGGCTGTTTCCGAAAGCCGCCATCCCTTTACCAGTCCATAGACCACGGGGATGACGATCAGCGTCAGCAGCGTCGACGACACCATGCCGCCGATCATCGGCACGGCGATGCGCTGCATGATCTCAGAGCCCGTCCCAGTCCGCCAGAGGATCGGAACGAGACCGGCCATGATGGCGACGACGGTCATCATCTTCGGCCGGACGCGCTCGACCGCGCCAACCATGATGGCCCGGTTGAGATCCAGCTTCGAGAAGGAACGGCCTTCTTTTTCGCAGGCCTCGCGCTGCTCCTTCATCGCGTGGTCGAGATAGATCAGCATGATCACTCCTGTCTCGGCTGCAACGCCCGCAAGCGCGATGAAGCCGACGGCGACCGCGACCGAGGCGTTGAATTCCATCCACCACATCAGCCAGATGCCGCCGACCAGCGCGAAGGGCAGCGACAGCATGACGATGACAGTCTCCGTCAGCCGCTTAAAGTTCAAGTAGAGCAGCAGGAAGATCAGCGCCAGTGTCAGGGGAACGACGACGGCAAGCCGCGCTTCGGCCCGTTCGAGATATTCGAACTGCCCGCTCCAGGCGACGGAATAACCGGGTGGCATCCTCACCGACTTGGCGACGGCCTGCTGGGCTTCGGCGACATAGCCGCCAAGATCGCGGCCCGCGATGTCGACATACACGTAGACGGCAAGCTGGCCGTTCTCGGTGCGGATTGTCGTCGCTCCGCGCGTCAGCTTGACATCGGCCACCTCACCGAGCGGTACCGTTCCGCCGCCCGGCAGCGAGATCTGCACGTCCCTTGCGATCGCCTGCGGATCGCTTCGGAAGGCTCTCGGATAGCGGACGGCCACGCCATAGCGCTCGCGACCTTCGACGGTCGAGGTCACGACCTCGGAGCCAAGCGCCATGCCGACCACATCCTGGACATCCTTGATCGTCAGGCCGTAGCGGCCGAGCGCGGTGCGGTTGGGGACGATGTCGAGATAGTAGCCGCCGATGACCCGTTCGGCATAAGCGCTCGACGTGCCGGGGATTGTCTTCAGCACGTTCTCGATCTGGCGGGCGATCTTCTCCATTTCGGTCAGATCGGTACCGTAGACCTTCACCCCGACAGGCGTCCTGATCCCGGTCGAGAGCATGTCGATCCGGCCGCGGATGGGCATGGTCCAAGCGTTGGAGACGCCGGGGAACTGCAGGGCGGCGTCCATTTCCTGCTTAAGGCTGTCGACAGTTACGCCCGGCCGCCACTGCGATTTCGGCTTCAGCGTGATGATCGTTTCGAACATTTCCGTCGGCGCCGGGTCGGTGGCCGACAATGCACGGCCGGCCTTGCCGAAGACACTCTGGACCTCCGGGAACGACTTGATGATACGATCCTGCGTCTGCATCAGCTCCGCCGCCTTCGTGACGGAGATGCCGGGCAAAGTGGTCGGCATGTACATCAGCGTGCCCTCGTCGAGATTGGGCATGAACTCGCTGCCGATATGCTGTGCCGGCCAGGCGGTCGCCGCCAGGATCGCGACGGCGGCTAGGATCGTCAGCGTCTTCACCTTGAGGACACCGGAGATGACCGGGCGGTAGATCCAGATCAATAGACGGTTCACGGGGTTCTTCTGCTCGGGCACGATATGTCCGCGCACGAAGAGGACCATCAGGGCGGGGACAAGGGTCACCGACAGCAGCGCCGCCGCCGCCATCGAGAAGGTCTTGGTGAAGGCGAGCGGCCCGAACAGCCGTCCTTCCTGCGATTCCAGCGTGAAGATCGGGAGGAACGACACCGTGATGATCAGCAGGCTGAAGAACAGTGCCGGGCCGACCTCGCTCGCCGCCTCAACGAGGATGTCGATCCTCGGCTTGTCCGGCGGCGCGTGTTCGAGATGCTTGTGGGCGTTCTCGATCATGACGATCGCCGCGTCGATCATCGCGCCGATGGCGATCGCGATGCCGCCGAGGCTCATGATGTTCGCCCCGAGGCCGAGCAGTCGCATGGCGATGAAGGCGATCAGGATGCCGACGGGCAGCATGACGATGGCGACCAGCGCGCTGCGGACATGCAGGAGGAAGGCGATGGTCACCAGCGCGACGACGATGGATTCCTCGACCAGCGTTCCCTTCAGGGTTTCGATCGCCGCCTCGATCAGAGTCGAGCGATCGTAGACCGGGACCACCTCTGTGCCCGGCGGCAGGCTGCCCTTGATCGAGTCCATGCTTTTCTTGGCGTTGTCGATGACCGTGAGCGCGTTTGCTCCGAAGCGCTGCAGCACGATGCCGCCCGCCACCTCGCCTTCGCCGTTCAGTTCGGTGATGCCGCGCCGCTCGTCCGGGACGAGTTCGACCCTGGCGACGTCGCCGAGGCGCAGCGGCACGCCATTCTGGCTCTTCAGGACGATGTTCTCGATGTCGGGAATGCCCTTCAGGTAGCCGCGGCCGCGCACCATAAACTCGAACTCGGAGAGCTCGACCGTGCGGCCGCCGACGTCGGTGTTGCTGGCGCGAACGGCGTTGGCGACATCGGAGAGCGACACGCCCTGCGCCTTCAGGCGGGCGGGATCGACGATGATGGAATACTGCTTCACGAAGCCGCCGACGCTTGCGACCTCGGCGACACCCTCCGACTTGGAGACGCCGAAGCGCACGATCCAGTCCTGCAGCGACCGCAGTTCAGCAAGCGACAGTTCCTTGGCGACGAGGGCATATTCATAGACCCAGCCGACGCCGGTGGCGTCGGGACCGAGCGTCGGCGTGACGCCCTGCGGCAGACGGCTCTGGGCGGCGTTTAGATATTCCAGCACGCGGCTGCGCGCCCAATAGGGATCGGTGCCGTCGTCGAAAATGACGTAGACGAAGGAGACGCCAAAGAAGGAGAAGCCGCGCACCACTTTCGACTTCGGCACCGTCAGCATCGACGTCGTCAGCGGATAGGTGACCTGATCTTCGACCACCTGCGGGGCCTGCCCGGGATAGTCGGTATAGACGATGACCTGCACGTCGGAGAGATCGGGGATGGCGTCGAGCGGCAGTGACCGCAGCGCGTAGATGCCGCCGGCGACTGCGAGCGCGGCGCCGACGAAGATCAGCACGAGATTATGGGCGGACCAGGAGATGATACGCGAGATCATGGCTTGGCCTCCTCGGTCATTGCGCTGAGGGCCGAGTTCAGGTTGCTTTCGGCGTCGAGTAGGAAGTTGGCGGAGACGACGATCTTGTCGCCAGCGGCGATGCCCTGCCGGATCTCGGTGCTGTCGTCGCCGCGGACGCCGAGCTTGACGTCCTTCGGCTCGAACTTCCCGTCGCCCTTGTCTAGGAAGACGACCTGGCGGTCGCCGGTGTCCACGACGGCGCTGTTGGGAACGGCGACGACCGGGTTCGGCACGCCCGCCGCGATCTCGACATCCGCATACATGTTGGCCAACAAGACGCCGTCTGGATTGGGAAGCTCGATGCGGACCTTCGTCGTGCGCGTCTGCATGTCCACTTCCGGATAGACGAGGTCGACGGTGCCGTGGAAGGTCCTGCCGGGGAGGCTGCGGACCGTAACATCGGCCTTCCTGCCAATGGCGACGGAGGAAAGATCGTATTCCGGAACGTCGGCGATCACCCACATGTCGGAGGTATCCGCGATACGGAATAAGGTGTCGCCGGGCTTGGCCATCATGCCTGCGGTCGCCATGCGCTCCAGCACAATGCAGTCGCGCGGTGCGGTGTAGGTCATGCTGGTCGGAACCTGCCGTGTCCGGGCGATGCCGTCGATGATCTCCTGCGGCACGCCGAGGTTTTTCAGCCGCAGCGCCGATCCCGTGTCGTCGCTGCCGCGCGAGCCGTCGCGGCCGGCGGCGTATTCGGATGCCGCGGTGGCGATCTCCCTGGAATAGAAGCGGAAGAGCTTTTCGCCCTTGCCGATGTGGTCGCCCGTCGTGACATTGGCGACGTCGTCGACGAATGAATCCGTCCGCATCGAGATGATGCTGACAAGGCGCTCGTCGAGCGCCACGGTGCCCGGCACGCGCACCTTTCGGCCGACGCTGGCCATCTCGGCGATCGCAGTCTTCACACCCGTGCGCTGCAGCTTGCCAAGCGAGACCTTGACGGTGGAGGCGTCGGACTGCTCACCTTCGTAGACCGGGATATAGTCCATGCCCATGGAATCCTTCTTCGGCACCTTCGAGGTGTCCGGCAGGCCCATCGGGTTGCGGTAGTAGAGGATACGACCTTTCGACGCCGAAACCTCGGGGGATGCGTCTGCGGCCGCAGTGCCAGCGGATGCCTTCGCCTTGTCGTCGAAGCTGACGTCCTCGCTCGCATGCACGGCGACGAACGGCCGTCCGTCGCCGGCGGTCTTCGGCGTCGCCGAGAACTGCGGAAGGCCGTCCGGATGGCGGTAGTAGATGACAGCACCCGTTGGAGCGGGCCCACCAGCCACGGACGTGGCCATCGCCGTCTCGGCCAGATTGAGACCGAGGACGGATGCCAGGTTGTTCGTGCCAGCCCAATAGCCTCCCCCGCCGAGCAACACGGCGAGGGAGAGCGTGGCTGCCACACGCGATGGCGTGCTCAAGGGGCCGCCTTCAGCACGACTTCGCCCTCGATCGTGTCCGCCTCGCCCTGGACCTTGGCGGCTAGCTTGAAGCGCCAACCGCCCGCCATGCTGAAGTCGGACTTGAAGGCGTAGACACCGGGTTCCTTCGAGGTTGCGGCCTCGACCGGGGTCGTCATCATCTCCATGCCCTCCGGGGCCATGTCCATGCGGGTGGTGAAGATGACGGCGTCGGGGACGGGCTTGCCCGTCCGCTTATCGACTAGGCGAACGGCGACCGGCGATCCCTGGCCTTGCTTGACGTTGGCCGAAATCGGCTGGAACTCGTAGTCCTGTGCGGCTGCGAAGGAGACGACGGGAGATCCGGCAAGCAGGGCACCGGCGAGGAGCATCGCTCCTGCTGAAAAGGAAGTCTTGTTCATGTTCATGATCTCTTCTCGGGACGGATTTCCAAATCGCGTCCACGGGGCAAAATTGATGGCCGTCGGATCGTAGCGGACGCATTCGTGCATCCGGCGTGAGCCGCAGGCGTGTTTCAAGAATGGTTTGAGATCAGACTTTTGGGGGTCTGGCCGGTGGCTCGATGAGGGCCGACGTCAGTTGCGACGCGGGCATCAGGTCGTATCGGTGGGACTGCCAGGAGATGGCGAAGGACCAGCCGTGGGCGTCTGGCGCTTGGCCGGAGATGGATGTCGTGCAGACCAGAGCCAGGGGACATCCCTTGCCGCAGTCGACCTTCACAGGTTGCCGTTCGGGGCAACAGGGCATCTCTTCAGCCCTCTGCATGCCCGGCATGGCGCTGGCCATTGCTTTCATTGTCATCGAGCCAGAAGATGCCATGGCGCTACTGGCCAACCCGATGCTCATCGGGCCGATGGCGACCGCGAGCAGGGGAATCAGCAAAATCAGGCAATGGGCGACCCTTAGAAATTTCATAGGCGAAGATTGGCATGCCGTTTGCTGAATTGGAAGCGGCTCACGGAGATGTGTTGTGACGCGATGTCCAATCACAAAGGTCTTCGACGCCGGGAAGATTGCAAATCACGCATTGCAGACCTCCACGAAGCTAAACGAGTCTGGTACATCCGAGCCATACGACCTGCTTTTCATTGAGGACTCGATTGCGCCGGAACTCGTCGATCAGTACGCGCGAATTCGCCAGCATGTAAGCGTGCCGCTTGCGGCGGGCGAAAGGATGAGTTCGCTGTGGGGCATGAAGAACCTCATCGAACGCGAACTAGTTGACGTTATTCAACCGGATACCGGGCGGGCTGGTGGCTTGAACCAAATGAAGAAAATTGCCGCGATCGCTGAAGCACATGGTACCATGCTAGCGCCGCATTCGGGATCGCTAGGGCCGGTGGCGGAGTTCGCGGCCCTTCATCCTATGGCCTCTCTCCCCAATGCGCTCATGATCGAGCGAGTTGAAAACGATTGGCAAGGGCCGCAATGACGTGATCTCGGCGCCTCCTGTCTGCGAAAACGGCGCGCTGATTGTCCCCGATGCGCCGGGCCTCGGCGTCGACATCGTCGAATACGAGATCGCGAAATATTCTTCGACCAAAAACATTGCGGAAGGGACGGGAAGAGGGCGGGAAGCCGGGAGTTCCTACATCCAAATGCGGCGGCTGCGCACAACGCTGACTAACAGAAGGTTTTAGGCAGCCTCGAATTGCCTCAGGAGTTCGGATCGCCATTGGCCAAGGCTTCCGGCAGCTTCAAGCCAGTGTAGCTTCCAACCCTCTTCTCCAAATTTGCGAACGTCGTTTGGACGATCACGACACCTCCTATCATGCGAATAGAATGGTCAATCCGTAGCGTCCTGCGAAGCGACGATGACGTTCCTGGCGAGTTTCGGATGAATAGCCTGTTACTGTGCCAATACCGCCTTGGCCGCAAGTTCGAGCTGGCTATCAGTGCCTTTCCTCAGCTCGTTTCGTGTCAAGGGGATCGATACGTCCGGTGTTATGCCCACGCCTTCGAACTGGCGTCCATCGGGAAAATACTCGCGCTTGGTGGATACCCTGAACGACATACCGAATTCCGGGAATCTAACGAGGTAGGGCTGTCCAGTCGATCCGAAGCTAGGTTCACCGACCACGAGGCCTCGATTACCATTCTTAAAACGCAGAACGAAATCCTCGCAGGCAGAAGCACTGCCGCCATTGATAAGCAGGGCTATCTTCCCCTTCCAGCTGTCCGGCAGGGGCATTGTTAAATCCGAGCCAGATTTCATCATGGTTGCGGACAACGCTGGAATGCTGCCGCTAAACGAGTTGGATGCATCGGAGTCGGCGATCGTCAGGGGGGTGGAAACCAACGTGCCGCGATAAGGGTTGGTCATGATGGCGGACAGCAGGTTGCCGGGTGAGCCGCCGCCGTTGTTATCGCGCAGGTCGAGGAGGATGGCAGCGGCATTCTCGACGCCTCGAATGGCTCCAACTGCAGCTTCCTCATATTTCGGATCGTCAAAGCCCGGAATACGGATCACCGCCACACCGTCTGGGCGGTGGATGGTTTCGACTTCGGTTGCGGGCAGAACACCGCGCTCCGGGTCGGTCGATGGTTCGGTCAAATCGATTGCCACCTGCCTGCCGTCATCCGTGCCGATCGTAAAACGCCGTGGCAACAGAAATGGACGGAGCCATGTCATCCAGTCGAGTGCCGCCAGGCTGGACTGGCCGATGTATTCACGCACCGTCTCAAGCCAACCGTCGACGGGTTTGCCGTCGACGACGGTCACGACATCACCGGGATGAAGCTCCGCGAGCCTTGATCTTACGATCGTCCACTGATCATCGACTCGTCTTATTCGAAACGGCATCGGCCCGGTCTGCTGCGCCAATCCTTCGTCCCAGAACGAGGTATGGCCATTTTGCAGGCTTGCGAAGAAGCGCATTGTGGTCAGCGAAAAAACTATCCGATTTGGTGCTTCCAATGCTTCTCCAAGATAAGCACGGTAACGACGCTCGAAATCATACGTGGCAGGTAGTCCTTCAGCATGCGCAAAATAGCGCTTGATCGCATGGTAAGCGGTCGCGCCAATGTAGGCACGATCTGTGAGATCCGGGTCAAGAAATGGGGTCATGCGGGGTGTCTCGCCATCAGCTACGGCAGGTTACCGTTCTGCTATCTCATAGCACAGCAGGCTTCAGGAAGATTTAATCGGCGGTATACATTAAACAGAACGCAGACATGCTGGCCAGCCACTGCGGCCCAAAGGGGTGGGGCGGAACCTTCCCAGCGAGAAGTGATCATTAATTTGCAGGCCTTCCAGCATCGTTGATGAGGTGCTACCAATCGGCTCGCAACATACTCTCGAAATGGTCCAGCTTGTTACGGAGCTTCTACTTATCCCGAATAACCGTCGGAGCGTGCTACGGCCTCGCAAGGCCAAGATGATTCCGCAACGTTGCGCCGCTGTAATCCGTGCGAAATAGCCCGCGCTCCTGCATAATCGGCACTACCAACTGCGTGAAATCCTGCAGACCTTCGGGGAAGAAGGGTGGCATGACGTTGAAGCCATCAGCGGCGCGGCCGTCGAACCATTCCTGCATTCGGTCGGCAATTTCGATTGGCGTGCCGAGAACAATATGATGACCGCGGCCGGCAGCGACTCGCAGCGCCAGCTGGCGGATCGTCAGTTTTTCTCGGCGTGCCAGCGCCGTTAGAAGCTCAGCGCGACTGCGCAGCTGGTCAGAGATCGGGAGGTCGGGCAGCGGGCCATCCGGATCATAGCCGGCGAGGCTGTGGCCGATGCGCTCTTCGAGCAGCGGCATAGCGCTCTTAAGATCAGTCCACTGGTCGAGTTCTGCGAGCTTGTCGGCCGCCTCCTTCGCCGTGCGGCCGACGACCGGCAGAAAGCCGGGCATAACTGCGACATCGTCGGCGCGTCGGCCGAACTTGGCCACGCGCTCCTTCAGGCTCCTGTAGAAGCCCTGTGCCTCTTCCAGGCTCTGCTGCGCGGTGAAGACCACGTCGGCGGTGCGCGCTGCGAGATCCTGGCCGGGACCGGACGAACCGGCCTGGATTAGGACCGGATGCCCCTGCGGAGAACGTGGAATATTGAGCGGCCCCTTGACGGAAAAATACTTGCCGTTGTGATCTAGCACATGCATCTTGGCGGGATCGGCGTAGACACCATTCTGCTTGTTCTTGACGAAAGCGTCGTCTTCCCAGCTGTCCCAGAGACCGCGCACCACATCGACGAATTCTTCAGCTACGGCGTAACGTTCGTCATGCTCCGGATGCGACTTCGAAAAGTTATTCGCGGTGCGGGCATAGGACGTGGTGACGATGTTCCAGGCGGCGCGGCCGTGGCTCAAGTGATCGATCGAGGCAAAGGCACGGGCGGTGTGATAGGGCTCGCCGTAGGTTGTCGATGAAGTGGCGGCCAGGCCGATCTTGTCAGTGACCATCGCCAACGCCGCAAGAAGCGTCAGTGGCTCGAAGCGGGCGATCGTTGAAGGATGCGCGTCGGCGCCGCTGGTGAGCCCGTCGGCAAGAAACACCATGTCGAATTTTGCCGCCTCGGCAATCTGGGAGACACGCCGCAGCAGGTCGAAATTCTCGCTGCCGGCCTCGGCATGCGGATGCCGCCAGCCTGATACGTGATGGCCGGCGCCTTGCAGAAACAGGCCGAGGTGGATTTGTCGCTTGGCACTCATGGCAAGTCTTTCGTCAGTTCAGATTGAGGCGGCGTCCTGGTTGAGCAATGCCAGCAACCGATCGAGATCGGCGGCGCTGTGCATTGTACGAACGAGGGGTGGGATATCGGCGAAGGCACGATTGCCCGCCGTTGCGTCACGGAATTTTTCGGTGGGATCCGTCACGCCCGGAAGGCCATCGAAGCGACGCGTTATGGTACTTCCGTCACGAAGTTTGAGGTCGAGGATAACGAAACGCGATGTCGGATCGCTCGACATGTGCGGGGCGCTTTCGTCATACCGGCGTCGCGCGAGGCTTGCGAGGGCCATCAGGCGCGGTTCCACTGGCTGCTCGTCGAAATGGTCCAGTCGCAACGCTCCATCGATGAGCGCAGCGGAAAAGACGTATTCCGGGCTGAAACGCGCTTCGATGCCGTTGATTGGCTTCGTTGCCACCAGCGCTGCATCGGCGCCGCGCGGATAGGTGAAGATGATGGTCTCGATCATGTCAGCGGCGAGGCCTTCGCGGTGAAGCTCGATGCCGAGGGACGCGACGGGATGGCTCGCCGTACAGCAGGGATAAGCCTTCAGCGTGAGGCCCGGTGCCATGATCTGCCAGGGCCCACCCCAATTTTCCGTCAGCACAGCCAGACGTTCCGCGCCGAAGGCATAGGCGGAATGAAAACCGATGGGATTGTCGAGAAAGTCGGGCGCGCCACTGAAGCCTGCCGCAGCCAGGCGCGCTGCCAAAAGGCCCGAACGTGCCGCCATGCCAGCGTGGAATGGCTTTGCATCATAACCGAATTGCAGCCGCAGGCCGGAAGACTGGGTTGCCGCCAGTCCTAGCGAAACGGCGGTTTCTTTCACCGAGGCTTTGGTCAGATGTGCGATTGCCGCGGCAACACCGACGGGTCCGAGCGTCGCGGTGGCGTGAAAGCCATTCTCATAGTGTTTTGAGCCGATCGAGAGGCCGAGGCGCGCCATCGTCTCCAGCCCGACGACATAGGATGCGATCAGATCACCTGCAGTGAACTTGCGCTCGGCAGCAAGGGCAAGGAGCGCCGGGATGATAACGGTCGTCGGGTGCCCGCGCACGCTGGCATGGACATCGTCGTAATCGAGCACATGGCCTGCATAACCGTTGACCACGCTTGCGACGAGCGGATCGGTGCGGCGGCTCGTCCCGACGAGGATTGCACTACCCGCCAGCCCTGCGCCCACGGCCTGAGCCAGAAGGCTGGTGGTGCGATCGCCGGCGCCGGCAATGGCGCAGGCGAGAAAATCGATGATCGCCGTGCGGGCTGCTCCAATCGCAGCGGGATCGCGACCAGGGGCCGAGTGGACGATCGCCTCTGCGAAGGCAGTAGTCAGTGGTGCAGTCATTTCAGATTCCTTCGCCGTCGCGCAGCGAGCCGCGTCCCACCGACAGGCCCCCGACGAACTGGCGGATGCGCGGATTCTCGGTTGTGTGGAAGATCTGTTCCGGCGAACCATGATCGATAATGCGGCCGTTCTCGGTGAAGACGACCGTGTCGCTGATCTCCTCGGCAAAGCGCATCTCATGCGTGACGAGAATGCTGGTCATGCCATCGCGTATCAGGTCGCGTATCACCCACAGGACGTCGCCGACGGTTTCCGGGTCCAGCGCTGAAGTCACTTCGTCAAACAAGACGAGTTCCGGTTTCATCGCAAGCGCGCGGGCAATGGCGACACGTTGCTGCTGGCCGCCCGAGAGCTGGCCGGGATAGGCATTTGCTTTATCCGCAAGCCGCACCTTTTCCAGCAGGTCGCGAGCCAGCTTTTCCGCCGTGCGCGGTTCGATGCGGAGAATGCGGACGGGTGCCAGAACGATGTTGTCCAGCACGGTCAAGTGCGGGAAAAGGTTATATTGCTGGAAGACGATGCCGACGCGTTTGCGCAGGGCGATGCGTTCGCTTTCCCGGACCAATTGATCGACCCGGGTTCCGCCGACCGTGATTCTGCCGCTCTGCGGCTGGACCAGCGCGTTGATGCAGCGCAGGATGGTGGACTTGCCGGAACCGGACGGACCGATGATAGACACGGCATCGCCCTTATTGACGGTGAGGTCGATGCCCTTCAACACCTGCGTATGTCCGAAGGACAGATGCACGTCTTCCAGTTTGACGATCGCGTTATTGGCGGATGGGCTTGTCATCTCTTGGTCCTCAGGCCGTCTTGAAGCGCCCTTCCAGGCGTCTGGTCAGGCGGGAAATCGGATAGCAGAGCAGGAAGAAGGCGGCCATGACCACGAGATAGGCGATGATCGTGAAATCAAGCCGCCGTACTGCCGTGCTTGCATCGGTGGCGGCATGCAGAAGTTCGTGAACTCCGACTAGCGAGGCCAGCGCCGTTCCCATGGTGATTGAGGACGCCACATTCATCCAAGGTGGCAGCGAGCGGCGCAGGCATTGCGGCAGGATGATCCACCGCAACGCCTCGCTGCGCGCAAAGCCGAGGCCTTTGGCCGCCTCCCACTGGGTCGTGGGTATGGAGAGGATCGCGCCACGGGTGATCTCTGCGACATAGGCGCTAGCGGGAATGGCTAGTCCAATCACGGCCTTCACCCAGTCTGGAAAGGGTAGATAATTACCGAAGACGACAATTTCGAAGGGAAAGACATAGGTGGTCGCGAAGATCAGCACGAGATGCGGCGCATTTCGGAACAGCTGGACATAGGCGACGACGGGATAGCGGACAATGCGATAGGGCACCAGCTCCAGGATACCAAACAGCGCCCCAACCAGGGTGCCGAGCGCCATCGCAAGTACGGCGATCACGACATTCATAGCGAAGCCGGAGGCGAGATAGGGGATCCATTCCACCACCTCCCGGCCGAGCGTCGGATCTGCCAACGACCAGACAAGGACGATCAGTGGCAATGCGAGGAAGCCGAGATTGCGTAGCACCTGGTGGCTGACTGGTTGGGAAATCGTTGCCGCCGTCATAGGCCATATCCTGGAACAGCCAGCCGTCGCTCCACCCACGAACCGATGCGGGCGACAGCAAAGTTGATCAGGCTGAAGAAAAGGAGAATGACGATCATCAGCGAGACGACGTTGTCGCGTTGCGTCCAGACCATGATGGAGGCATAGGTGATTTCGCTGACGGCAATCGCATTTCCCACCGTGGTCAGCTTCACCAGGTTGATGAGGTTATTGATGATTGCCGGCAGCGACGCACGGAAGGCCAGCGGAATTTCCACGTAGCGCAGGATCTCGAACCGGCTGAAGCCGATGGCTTGTGCCGTTTCGACCGTGGATGGCGGCACCGCCTCGATGCCGGCGCGGATGGCTTCCGCATGCAGAGCTGCAATATGCAGGCCGACCACCACGATAACCCAGAAGAAGGGAGAGAGCGGATTGTTCTGCGTGCCGCCAACCAAGTTGGAAACGAGGGTATTCAGGACGAGGAAGCTGAACATCAACTGCACCAGCGTCGGTGTGTTGCGGGTCAGTTCCACAAAAGCGCGAACCGGTGATGAAAGCCACAGCCGCCCGGATGTCAGGCAGGCGGCGAATGCCACGCCCGCGATGAGGCTGACGGGTATCAGGACGGCGATCAGATATAGCGTGGTGACGAAACCATCGCGCCATATCTGCGCCTCGTAACCAGAGGCCAAGAACTCGTAGTTCAAACCAATCCTGCTCGTCAGGCTGATGAACAGGTCAGTCAGGCTCATATCCTGCATATCTTTTCCAGTGTGACGGCCCTATTTGACGGCGGACATAGCCTTCTGCTGCTCCTCAAGATACTTGGTGTTCAGCAGCCGATTGGACTTGGCGAATTCCAGAAGCTTGCCGGACGCGTGTAACTTCTTGACCGCGTTGTCGAGCGCCGTCTGGGTATCTTTCTCGCCCTTGCGCAACCATATCACCGAATCCGAAGGGACAAGCTCGGTCGGGAAGGGAATTGCGTAATCCTTCCACTCTTCTGCGCGATCCTCAAGCAGGAGACCAACCGTTGCGCCGACATGAACGGCGGCAACACAGTTGCCGCCCTGAAGGGCGAGCAGGGATTCCGGCTGACTCGGCAGAGCCTTGACCACGGCGCCGTAGGTCTCGATCAGCGGCTGCGTGTAGTTAGAGCCTTGAGAAACGCAAACCGTTTTCCCCTTGAGATCGGTCCAGTCCTTCAGCCCGCTGTCCTTTCGCACCACGGCGGCACCGCCTGCGCGGTCATACGGTGTGGGCACATAGTCGAGAACCTTGGCGCGCTCTTCCGTGTACTGCATGTTGGCGATCAGAATGTCGACCTTACCCTGCTGCAGGAACTGGACGCGGTTCGGCGGCGTCACCGTAACCGTTTCGAGCTTCACGCCGAGATCATCGGCAAGCGCTTTCGCGATGTCGAGATTGTAGCCCCTCTGCTCCTGACTCTTCGGATCGATATAACCAAAGGGCGCGCCCGACAGGATGACGCCTACGGTCAGCTTGTCACGGCCTTTGATACGATCGAGCGTGGCATCTGCGGAAGCCTGCGTTGCAGCGAGCGTCGCGATTGCAAAGGCAAGTCCGAAGAGGGTTTTGATAGACGGCGTTGCAAACATCTATTGGCTCCTTGTGTGCGTCGCAACCTATTTGAGCCTTGTTGCCCCTGCGAGAAAAGCCGTTCTATGTGTCGCTGAGATATGGGAATGCATCTGCTCGCACCCGCAAGAGAAAGCAATGATGTTTCAGGCAGCTGTTGAGGCGCTCCGCGATATTACTCAAAAAGCTGCATGTGACAGCCACCGCTCTGGCGCGCGACGAGGTAAGCTAGGCCTCCTCGTCAAACATCCGCGAAGCGTTTTCAGATGCACCTCAGTCGTCCTTCAAACCTAGTGGGGCTGCATTTATAATGTCGCCGGGGCATGCTGGATGAGGCGCAACGCATCGAAGCGTTTGCGATATCCGAAAGGCCGACTGCCACGCCTATCGTCATAGCCCTCAACATCTGAAACAGGAGAAACCGGGATGGTCGACGCCGCCCTTGTCCAGCAATGCGCCGATCCGGAGCTGAAACCCGCAATCATCGAGAAGTCCATCGAGCAAGTAGGGTCGCAGGATCCTTTGGCCATAACGGTCCGATCCGACAACCGCGTAATACAGGTGCCGAAGCCGGTTAATCCGGACGAGGCCATGGCGGTTAGCAGGTAGCACGTCGGGCGAAACACAGTGGGCGTCGGGATCACGCAGTATCCCACGGGTGAGCTGAAGCCCGATCTGGTCGACGCCTGCGCGAATCTTCGCATGGGCACCGCGCTCTTCGCCAAGGTCTACCGGATCGTCAAGGGATGATAACGCCGTCGATGAGGCGTTTGCGGACCCCATTATCGCTCAGCAGACAGGATATTTCGAGGGGAGGCCGTCTTCAGCGCGCCCCGATCTAGACAAGCTCGATTTCGGTACGCCGCAATCGGAGCTGGGGGAGGGTGGCGCCAATGCCAATCAGCAAGCGGGAAGATCATGGTGATCCAAACAAGGCCGGCATACATGTCGATCTTTTTGGGATCGGCGCAAGGTGAGCGTAAGGGTGCAACGCTTCTTGAAGCCTCACACCGGCACCAGTTACTCCTTTGGAAGTGCGTACCGGACGATGCGCAGGTTCTCGTCGTCATCAAGGGTCACTTCGAGCACGTGGTTGACAAGGTCCGCGTCCTGATCCAGCTCCATTAGCGCTTGTTCGAATAGCTCGACTTGCATGTCGAGATCCATGCCGGGCGGCCCGTTCAGGCAAACGAGCCCCGCATGGATTGCGACATCGGCATACTGCCCCTTGGCGCCTGGATTGTCCTTTGCTCCCCGGAAATCCACAGAGTTCTTGGTAACGAAGATCCAGTCACCGTCGAGGATCATCGGCTTGAGTTCCCAGTCCTTGCGCCCGGCAAGTCCCATCCACACGACATGGCTGGCTTCGCCATGGCCTTTTTCATGCGCGATCTTTGCCAGCTCTGGACTCAGGCATTCATCGATCAGGAACCTCATCCTGCCTTCCTGAGCCGCGGAACGCGACGGTCGCTGATGATGACAGAGCCTTCGGGCAGATCCCCGATGGAGCGCGGGCGGCCACGAAGCGGGTTAGCCTCGGCGTAGATCGCGGCTAGCCGTACCCTCTCGGCATCGACGCTCGGATAGGCCTCAAGAATTCGCTCGATCGAGTGACCGGCCGCAAGCGATGCGGCGACGTCATATACCGGAACACGTGTGCCACCGATAACGGGCGTCCCACCAAGCACATCCGGCGACGATGAGACCACCTTCCGAGCGGCCTCGAGATCGGACATCCGCTCACTTGTGCTCTTGAGGAACGGCCTCAGGTCGATGGTGAGAAATTCGTCGCGTACGGTCCAGTCCTCTCGCAGCAGCGCAGCCCATGCGAGTTCGCGCGAGCGCGTGAGCTTCGGTCCTACCGTTCTGATCGCAAACAGACGCTCTTCCGAGGTCAGGCGCTTTGCAGTCTCGAAGTAGAAGCTGATGAACGAGCAGGCGCCGGCCAGGACATGCCGACCATTGTCCACCGATACGAAGGCTTCCGGCAGAATGCGCTCGTCGATGGCGCGATTGACGTCGCGCAGGCTCACACGCGAGACTAGGGCGGCCTCGGTGGGCTTTAGCATTTCCCCAACTGCTGGCATGACGCGCTCCCAACTAAAATCTTCCGACACGCCGGAATATATATAGCGCGAGCGCAGGTTTCAATCCCTGCCCAGGAGCGAACCGACATCCGTGTGACTTGGTCCGATATGCAGGACAGTGATGAAGGTCGCAGATTGAAGACAGTTGAGAAATATAAATCACTTACTGCATTTGTGGCGCTTTTCACTATTGCAGCGGATCGAGAACGGACAGAAACCCGTGAACAATCCCGCGTACTGCCGGTTCCAGCCTTCCGCGCAAGACGCAGAAATTGCGTGCGTCTCCGACCGCCTCTTTCTCGCTATGTGCGCCAGAAGCGGGCGCTCCCCCGCAAGTGCCCGGCCCCACGGCAACCATACCACGAGCAACGAGGCCGGTACCGATCGCGGCGCGGCAGCGACCGGCTGCAGGAGCCCGTCGAGGCGCGCACCTGTTCCCGACAGTTCCGCAACTTCAGAACGCCAGGTCGAGTAGCTTGCCACCGAAGGTGCGGTCGCGTGAGCCTTCCAGATGCAGTTGCATCAGCCGCCGCGCCCGCTCGCCGTCCCGGTTGCGGATCGCGGCACAAAGTCCGACATGTTCTTCGTAGACAAGTTCGAGGTCGCGTCCGTGGCCAATCAACGACATGCCGTGGAATTTCATGCCAACATTGATGTGCTCTTTCAGCGCCAGCATTGCCGAGGCGTAATAGTGGTTGTTCGACGCCTCAGCGATCGCCAGGTGGAACTTGAAATCGGCATCCTCGTGGTGCTGATTGTCGCGGGTCGCTGCCCGCATCTCCTCCAGCGCGCTCTCGATCGCTTTCAGCCGTTCCTCGTTATGTCGTTCCGCTGCCCGCGCCGCCGCGTCCGGCTCGATGGTCATGCGGAACTCGTAGCAGCGCTGCACGTCGGCGATCGACTCCACCGGCGCGAAGGTCGGCCTGTTCGCCGGTGCCTCGCGCTGCACGGCGGCAACGAAGCTGCCGGAGCCCCGCCGCGAATAGATCGCGCCGTCCTCGCGCAGGCGCTGCAATGCGTCACGTATGATTGGCCGAGACACCATGAAGCGCGCCGCCAGATCCATTTCGCTCGGCAGTCGTTGCCCGACGGCGAGGCGGCCTGATTCAATTTCGGCACTGAGACGCCGCCAGACCCGCTCGATCATGGGGCTCAACCCGGTGCGGAAATTGCCTTTCACGCTATCCAACACCGGGTTCGCGCCGGCCGCCTCATTCTGCATCCCGTTTTCCGTCATGGTATTCCGCTGCTACTCCGTCATCTGGCGCAGGGCGCCACTAAGACTACAGAAAGCAACTTCCATCAAAGTTGTCAACTTGTAAGTTTTGTAGACCGGATCGCTTACGCTGCAAGCTTTTCCGACGCCCTCGTCTGCCAGACGAACGCCGGCATGAACACGGCGATGAGGGACGCTCAAACATAGAAATATCAATTTAACCAACAGTATAACTTACAGTGCAGTGAATTTGGGTGTCGGAACGGCATTTTCGTTCCGCGTGCAAAGCGAAATATCAACATTACAACATATTGACAACTTTATGAGTCGGCTATACGGTTCGCGGCAATGAGGAGATCGGGGGGCGGACAAAGTGCTCTTCGGGTTTCACGGAGGAAAACACCTGACCATGATCACGGCTCTCCCGACAGATTCGCCGATTGCAAGACACGCGCATCGCCGCTTGTTCCTTGTTGCCGACGACTTAACAGGTGCCCTTGACGCTGCTGCTCAATTTGCAACTTTGGACAGGTCGATCCGAGTTCGCTGGACCCCGCTATCCTCGACGCCTGGAGACAGCATCGCCTGCGACACTGGTACGCGCGAATGTTCGCCCGAGGCCGCCCGCGCCACGGTATCCCGCTGGCTCGCGCATTTGCCGCCGCACGACGGCACCCTGTTCTTTGCTAAACTCGACAGCCTGTTGCGCGGTCACGCGGCGATCGAACTCCTGGCCTGGCTCGACGTGCTACGCCCGACCCGCTGCATCGTAGCTCCGGCCTTTCCGTTCCAGAACCGTGTCACCGTCGGCAGCCGGCAATATATCCGCACGGGCGCCGAGCTGCGTCCGGCAGCCTCGGACCTCGCTGCCGATCTGGAGAGGCTCGGCGTGGCCGTGTCACGCTGCCGGCCAGGTGACCGCGCGCCGGCTGGCGTCTCCTTCTGGGATAGCACTGATGACGTCGATCTCGCCACCATTGTCGCCTCGGTCGACCCCACCGAAGGCACTGTGCTGTGGTGTGGTAGCGGCGGCCTTGCAGCTGCGCTTGCCGGTGGCTCATCGGTCGCGGCCGAGATTGCGCCGCTGCCAAAGCCTGTTCTCGGTCTCTTCGGCTCCAATCACGGCGTGACCCTCGAGCAGATCGCGGTATGCGGTAATGCTGCCGTCACGATCGCCGCTGGAGATGCCGAGGCAGTCGAGCGGATCAACGCCAAAATAACCGCCGAGGGCACGGCGCTGGTCCAGATCAAGCTCGCTGCCGGCACCTCAAGGGACGCGGCCGCTATCGAAATCCAACGCGTCTATGGCGAGCTTGTCACGCGCTTGACGCCGCCTGCCGCGCTGGTGGTCGCCGGCGGCGAGACACTTCGGGCGATCTGTTCGTCACTCGGCAGCGAAGAGCTGCTGGTTGATGGCCAAATCATCCCCGGCATTCCAACCTCGCGAATGCGTGGCGGCCACTTCGATGGGACACGCATCATATCCAAGTCTGGCGCCTTCGGCGCTGCCGACCTTCTGCGGCAGCTGACGGCGCGTGTGACCGTCTTTCAACCCTGACAAGGAGCAAGATGTCCATCCCCCAACTCGCCATCACCATGGGTGACCCGGCCGGCGTCGGCCCTGAGATCATTGCCAAGGCGTGCAAGGCGCTGAAGCCGCGCATCGATGCCGGTGAGCTGCGGCTCCTCGTCATTGGTTCGAACGTCGCCTTGGAGACTGCCCGCGAGGCCCATACGCCCGAGATCGCCATTCCCACGGTCAACGAGACGGACGCGATCTGGCCGGCGCTGGCCGCGCTACAGGCCTGCCCCGAGGGTGCGGCGATCCTGCCCGGCGTCCTCTGCGCCGATGGCGGCCGCTTCGCGTACCACGCTGTCGAGACCGCCGTGCGCCTCGCCCAAACCGGCCGGATCGACGGCATCGTCACCGCACCGCTCAACAAGGAAGCTCTCAACAAGGCGGGCTTTCACTTCGCAGGTCACACCGACATGCTCGCCGCGCTCACCGGCGCCAAAGGCTCCGTAATGATGCTCGCCCACGGCGGCATGCGCGTCAGCCATGTTACGACGCACGTCGCGCTTGAGGATGTGCCGAAGAAGCTGACCAAGGAGCGCCTGCGCTATGTCCTCGACCTGACCGAGGACGCCCTTGCCGGTCTGGGCCTGTCGCGTCGCCGCATCGCCGTCGCCGCCCTCAACCCACACGCCGGCGAGGGGGGGCTGTTCGGCCGTCAGGATATCGACATCAGCGAGCCGGTGATTGCCGAATGCGTTGCTGCAGGCCGCGACATCGTCGGTCCGGTGCCCGGTGATACCGTGTTCGTCAAACTGCATGCCGGCCAGTACGACGCCGTCGTCGCCATGTATCACGACCAGGGGCACATCCCGGTCAAGCTACTCGGCTTCAACGTCAACCCACAGACTGGGAAGTGGGACTCGCTGTCGGGCGTCAACATCACGCTCGGGCTGCCGATTATCCGCACCTCTGTCGATCACGGCACCGCCTTCGATATCGCCGGCAAGGGAATCGCCAATGAGCTGAGCTTGCTCGAAGCGATCGAATACGCCGAGAAGCTCGCCGCCGCCCCCAGCGCCAACATCCAAGGATCGCACTGACCCATGTCCGCTTTTGTCACCCCCATTGATCTGGTGCAACCGGCCCGCATTGTCTTCGGCGCCGGGACTGCATCTCAAGTCGGCAGCTTCCTTACCGAGCGCGGCATGTCGCGCATACTTGTCGTCACCGATCCCTACAACGCTACCCGCGTCGCCAAGCTCAACTTGCCCGGCCAGCCGGCGGTCTGGAGTGACTTCACCGGAGAGCCCGATACCGCCGAACTGGCGCGACTCATTGCAATCGCGGAGGCGGCCGACATCGACGCCGTCATCGGCTTCGGCGGCGGTTCATCCATGGACCTCGCCAAGCTCGCTGCCGTCCTGCCGAATAGTGGTCAGAGCTTCCAGCAGGTCGTCGGTGCGGAGAAGGTCCATACCAAGGGCAAGACGCTCGTCCAGGTGCCCACCACCGCCGGCACCGGCTCGGAGGTTGGTACCCGCGCACTCGTCACGGACCTCGACACCCGGTCAAAGTCGGCAGTGCAGAGCATGCACATGTTGGCCGATATCGCCGTCATCGATCCGGAACTGGCCCTCGGCATGCCGCGCGCGCTCACGGTGTCGACTGGCGTAGACGCGCTCGCCCATTGTGTCGAAGCCTACACCAACCGCAAGGCCCACCCGCTTATCGACGTCTATGCGCTGGAAGGTATCCGCCTCGTCGGCGAATGGTTGCCGAAGGCGGCCGACGACAGCCAAGACGTCGCGGCTCGCAGCGCCATGGCGCTTGCCTCGCTCTACGGCGGCTATTGCCTTGGCCCCGTCAACACAGCTGCCGGTCACGCCGTCGCCTATCCGCTCGGCACGCGCTTCCATGTGCCGCATGGTGCCGCCAATGCACTGATTTTCCCGCACGTCCTGGCGTTCAACGCTCCAGCCGTTCCCGAGCGCACCGCTGCGATCCTGACAGCTCTCGGCTTGCCGACCTCGTCCGATCCAGAGGCCGTTCTGGCTGCCGCCCATGACTGGTGCGTCCGGCTCGGTTGCGAGATGCGTCTCTCCGCCTTCGGCGTCACTGAAGCCGACACGTATGTCATGGCGAAGGAGGCGCACGCCATACGTCGTCTGCTGGATAACAATCCGCGCGACCTTTCCGAGGCTGACATCGTCGCCATGTACCGCGCCGCGGCCTGATCGTCGCGACGTCTGATCATTCTGGAATAATGCGGTCGCGCGACATCCCGCGGCCGGACAATACAGCTGGGAGGAAACACATGTCCAAGATCGCAGGTCCCTTTGTCGCCATCGTCACGCCATTCAACGCGGACGAGACCCTCAACACGGCAGCCCTGAGGCGCCAGGTGAAGCGCCAAGCAAGCACCGGCAACGGTATTTTCTGCGCGGGGACCAATGGCGAGTTCTACACGCTGTCATTCGAGGAGAAGATGCAGGTCGCCGCTGCCTGCGTCGAGGCAGCCGCCGGCGGCGTGCCGGTGCTCGCCCATATCGGAGAAATATCTACCCATCAGACAATCGTGCTCGGCAAGGCGGTCTCCTCACTCGGGGTCAAGGCCGTGTCGGTGGTCACCCCGTCCTTCATCGCCTGCTCGCAGAACGAGCTGATCGAACACTATCGCCGCATTGCTGATGCCCTCACCGTGCCGGTCTACCTCTATAATATCCCCGCACGCACCGGGAATAAAATTGAGCAGTCGACCGCCGCCGCCCTTGCCGATCATCCGAACATCATTGGCATCAAGGATAGCGCTGGTTCGCAAGAGAGCCTCGATGGCTTTCTAGAGGTCGCGCGCGGTCGCGACGACTTCGATGTTCTCGTCGGCCCTGACCACCTCATTCTGCACGGTCTGAAGAACGGCGCTGCCGGTTGTATCTCGGGCCTCGGAAACATCGCGCCAGTAACGCTCAACACTATCCACGCATCCTTCGTCGCCAGCGACCTCGCCAAGGCCGAAGCCGCTCAGGCTCATTTCGGCGAGCTGCGCACGCAACTGTATGCATACGGCTTCCCGCCCACCATGGTCAAACGCGCGCTTTTCCTCGCCATGGCCGACGTCGGCAAGAGCCGCAGCCCGGCTATGATCACCGAAGCCGTCGACGCCCAGGTCGCCGCGGTCTCGCGCCGCTTCGTGGAAGCTATCGTCTGATTGGCACCCGCCGGTGTGGTCACAGTTCCTCACCGAGCGCCTGCTCCGAAATTCTGCACGACAACGACCACATACGAATGTGGACAAGGGAAGGAGTACGTCATGCATGAGTTCAGTACGTTCGATACGATGATCATCGTCGGGATGATCGTCGCATACATCCTGGGAACCGGCTGGTTGACCCTAAGGCTGCGATCGACCACCAACTCCCAATTCATGGTAGCTTCTCGGGGTATGCCAGCCGCCGTCGTCGGCGTGCTACTGATGTCGGAGTTCATCGGCGCCAAGTCGACCGTCGGCACGTCCCAGGAGGCCTTCAACTCCGGCAGCGCCGCTGCGTGGTCGGTTATCGCTGCCGGTATCGGCTATCTGCTCTTCGGCATGTTCTTTGTCCGAAAGGTCTACGGATCCGGTGAATACACCATTTCCGGCGTTCTCAAGCAGAAATATGGTCAGGGCACCATGGTCGTTGTCTCGTTGATCATGATCTACGCTTTGTTCTTGGTGAATGTCGGCAACTACATCTCCGGCGCGGCGGCTTTATCGACGATCCTGAAGGTCAACATTCCCCTGGCCATGGTGATCATTGGCGTGATCTCGACTTTCTATTTCACCTTTGGCGGCCTTAAGGGCGTCGCCTACGTCACGCTGCTGCATTCCGCGATGAAGATTCTCGGTATTGGCATCATCCTCGGTGTCGCGCTGTACATGACCAGCGGCTTCCGTCCGATGATTGAACAGATGCCTCCCGAATACTTCACCGTCACCGGTAAGATCGGCGTGTCCACCATTCTGGCCTGGATAATTGGCACAGTCGGATCGATCTTCTCGACCCAATTCGTCATCCAGGCGATTTCGTCCAACAAGTCGGCCGACGACGCTCGACGCTCATGTTTCTACGCTGCGGCCCTGTGCATCCCCGTCGGTCTGGCCCTCGGCATCATCGGTGTTTGCGCCAGGTTCCTGTTCCCGACTATGAATAGCATCTACGCTCTTCCGGTTTTCTTGCAAGACATGAATCCGGGCCTCGCCGGCATTGTCGCCACCTCGTTGGTTGCCTCGGTCTTCGTGTCGGTTGCGACCGTGGCGCTGGCCATCGCGTCTCTGATCGTCAAAGACTTTTACATTCCTTGGAAAAAGCCGACGGAGGCCCAGCAGCTCAGAACCACTCGCATTCTGTCGGTCCTGATCGGCTTGGCACCACTGGTGTTCTGCTTCTTCCTGCCGGAAATTCTGAAGCTGTCCTTCTTTACCCGCGCCATTCGCTTGTCGATCTCGGTCGTCGCTCTCGTTGGTTTTTACCTACCGTTCTTTCGCACGTCGATCGGTGCCATCGGCGGTCTGCTCTTCGCCACAGTCGCGACCAGTGTATGGTACTATCTCGATAATCCCTACGGCATCGACAACATGTATGTAGCGCTCGCTACCCCGGTCGTCTTCATCGCCGTCGAGCGCCTCATCGAGGTCGCCCTGGGTGTGAAGCCGCACTCCGCCACGGAACCCGCCGAATAATTGGATCCGGCGAGCCCGGGTCGTGACCATCCCGTCGCCGCCCGCGTCCGCCGAGGGAGCCTTGAAAGTCATGTTTAGCATTGGACCTGAAGCTGCAACACTACCCCACGATGGGATCCTACGTCGCGCGCCGCTCGGCGAGGGCGCGACAATGGCGCTCATCCCCTCGCCATGCATTCAGAACCACGCTGCCAATCTCCTTGAGCTGCGCAACGGCGATCTTGCGTGCGTCTGGTTTGGCGGTACCCAGGAGGGCATTCCAGATATCTCGGTCTGGTTCTCTCGTTTGAAGAAAGGTAGCGATCGTTGGAGCGACGCGGTCAAGCTCTCCGACGACCCGACTCGTTCCGAGCAGAATCCGATACTATTCGATGCACCCGACGGGCGCCTCTGGCTAATCTGGACGGCACAGATCAACGGTCGTCAGGACACCTCTGTTGTCCGCCACCGCATCTCCGAGGACGCAGGCATGACATGGGGTCCGATCGAGACGCTGATCGCAACCGAAGGCACCTTCGTGCGCCATCCGCCGGTCGTCGCCCCCAGCGGCGTCTGGCTGTTGCCGGTCTTCCTGTGTCGCACCGAGCCGGGCATCGCCTGGGTTGGCGACGACGACGTCTCCGCAGTCGACATCAGCCATGATAATGGCAAGACTTGGACCCGCTCGGCCATCGTGCCCGACAGTCTTGGCGCCGTGCACATGGACATCGTCCCGCTCGGTGGCGCCGAGATGGTAGCTTTCTTCCGCTCGCGTTGGGCCGACCACGTCCGCATCTCCCGTTCGCACGACAGCGGGATGAGCTGGGGCCCCGTAGAGAACACCGCATTGCCGAACAACAACTCCTCAATCCAGGCCATTTGCTTGGCCGACGGTCGCATCGCCATGGTGCATAACTGGTCGAGCCGTCTCAATGCCACTGAGCGCCGCGTGTCGCTTTATGATGAGATCGAGGATCCGGACGCCGGCAAAACCAAGAAGATCGTGCCAGAAAGCGTGCGCCCGACCGCTTTCTGGGGGGCGCCACGCGCGCCGATGACGCTGTCGATTTCCGCCGATCAGGGCCGCACTTGGACGTTTCGCTGGGACCTCGAGACCGGCGACGGCTTCTGCCTCTCCAACAATTCCAAGGAAAGCAAGAATCGTGAATTGTCCTATCCGTCGATCCACCAGACGTCCGATGGTCGTATTCACGTTGCCTACACATGGTTCCGAAAGGCCATCAAGCACCTGTCTTTTCTTCCTCCCTCGACTTAAGCCCCCTGGGGTCGATCGTCCGGCCGATCCCAGACTCTTGTTGCCTTCTGGACGCGGATCACCGCGCAGCTGCAGGACACCGTCACATGATTTCACCGCGCACGGATCTTCTCGCACAGCTCTTCGTCGATGCCCGTCGCAGTGGTGTTAGCCTGGCGTCGCTCCCTCATAACATGGAACCGATCACCCCTGAGGAAGCCGACGCGGTGCAGGACGCCACCGTGACTCTGCTCGGCGATACCGTCGGCGGCTACAAAGTCGCTCAGGTCGCCGCCGCGCCGGGCAGCTGGGGCGCCATCATCGCTTCGCGCCTGATCAAGAGTCCGGCCAGGGCAATCGTCCCCGCGAGAGGCCTGTGCATCGAGATCGAGCTGGCCTTCGAGATCGGCCGCGATCTGCCCGGCCGCGGCGACGGTCAGCCCTATGGCGCCGACGAGGTTCGTGACGCCATTACTGGCGCTTGCACGGCCTTCGAACTGGTCAAGAGCCGGCTGGCCGCCCATCCCAAGCCTGCACCCGCTGTCGCCCGCGCCGATATGATGAGCAACTGGGGCCTGGTCTTCGGCGAAAAGATTTCAGACTGGGGACCCGCCGTGCATGCCGATCTTGCCGTGAACCTCGATATCGATGGCCGGCCTGTCGTCGTCCAGCGCGGCGGACATCCTTCCGGCGACCCGTTCCATCCCATCATCTGGCTCGCCAATGCACTCGTCAGCCGAGGTCGTGGCTTGACCGCCGGCCAAATTGTCACCACCGGTTCATTCGGTGGCAGCCACCCGCTGCCCGCCGGCGCCATCGCCAACGGCAGCATCGCTGGCTTCGCTCCAATCTGCTTCGAGGCGGGACGATGATGACAGCCCTCGATACAGTCGGCCGCGCGCTGGTGACTGGAATCTCCTCCGGTATTGGCGCTGCCATTGGCCGGCTGCTGCTCGATGCCGGCTGGTCGGTCATAGGTCTCAGCCGCACCGCGCCCGCGTGGCGGCACGACCGACTAACCTTCGTCGCCACCGATATTGCTGACACACGCGGGTTCGCCAAGGCCTTGGTCGACCTACCGCAGGTCGACGCCATCTTTCACGCCGCCGGCGTGCTACGTGTTGGTGCGATAGGCGCGCAGTCACTCGATGATGGTCGCATCATGTGGCGCCTGCACGTCGAGGCGCCTATCCAATTGATAGAGCACCTCGTGCCTCAGATGCCCGAGGGCGGTCGCATCGTGCTCATTGGGAGCCGCACCGCCAGCGGTGCGGCGGGGCGGGCACAATATGCGGCGTCGAAGGCGGCTCTGACCGGCCTAGCGCGCTCCTGGGCACAGGAATTGGCACCCCGCCGTATCACCGTCAACATCGTCGCCCCTGCAGCTACGGATACACCAATGCTGCGTGATCCAGCCCGCAGTACTTTGCCACCGCGCCTTCCGCCAATGGGGCGTTTCGTCGACCCAAGCGAAGTCGCGGCCTTGGCACTATTCCTGGTGTCGCCGGGTGCCGCTAGCATCACAGGCCAACAGATTGTGATGTGCGCCGGATCATCGCTGTAGTGCTGACGATGAGAACGGCAGCGCAGAGCAAACCCAGTTGTCCGCCAGCGTTGGGCTTCCTATTCTTACGAAACTTGTCGAACAGCAGGTTATGAAAAAGGTCGCGCAAGGGCAACAACTGGCTGATCATCCGCCTGCCAACGATGGCATATCTAGAAGAGTATGACCTTTGCCGGCAAGGTCCGTCGCGAAGAACGCCTGCCGCTGACCCAGGAGATCGGCGATGCCATGCTGGCCTATATCGAGCGGGCATGGCCACGCTTTGCGACGGCGCGAGTTTTTGTGACGAGCGCGGCGCTGGTCCGCGCACTGAGCCGCATTGCCCCGAAATGCATCGTGCGCCGCGCCCTGGACCGGGCTGAGATCAAGAACACCCATCGCGGCGCCCACGTTCTGCGCCACTCCGCCGCGACGGCCATGTTGCGCAACGGCGCGAGCCTCATGACGATGTCGATCACCTGATGATTTGTGATACCTTCGCAAATCTTCCAATCTATGGTCTCGAGGACATGGGATTTGTAAAGCGCGGCGAGGCGGGCGCGTTCATTGGCGACGGCCATACCGCATCCGGCGGATCTCTTCCTGTCAACACGAACGGCTGGTGGTTTGTCATACAGGCGTACCGGAATGTACGGCATGTTTGCGATTATGGAGTCCGTTCGTCATTTTCGTGGGGAAGCGGCCGCTTAGGTCGATAACGTGAATATCTCGGTTGTGTTTGGCAATGGAGGCATGTGCATGTCCGCTGCCACGCTCGTTCTCGGCGTTTCCCCAAGATGAAGCGAAACTCCGTCTCTACGACGCCAATGACTTGTTCTGCTTGCCTTCCTGTAATGGTGTGGCTACGTCAACAGGCGTCAAGCCGCTCATCAGGATTCGGCCGGACGGTGATATGATAGCCTATGGCTGGCAATTATGTGCTGTCGGGACGCCCCATTCTACCAAGATAGGAGGGAGGCCGTTCGTTTCGAACTCGGCGGCAAGGCTCGCGCAAATTGCGCCGGCACCGATGATGCGCCCGGCGTTTCTTCTTTGCATCTTCCGGCTCGCGTATGCCTTCGCCCATGGCTTCGCCGAGAGCTCTACCGCCCCATCGAAAGGAAGTGGAAGATAATTGTCATCTGCCAGCTTTTCGGCGCGAAAGGCCTGCTCCGCTTCTCCGAACTGGAAAAGCGTACCGAGGGCGTGAATCAAAAAATGCTCATCCAGCAACTGAAAGAGCTTTAAAAGGATGGCATCGTTACGAGAACTGTTTATCCGCAGGTTCCGCCCAGGGTTGAATATGCCCTGAGCGAGATGGAGATTGCCCTGGGTCCTGCAATGACTGAACTCATCGACTGGGTTTCATGCGACGTGACGCTCGTGCTTCGAAAACTACAAAATCCGATGTCAGACACTTGATAACCGAACCCCGTTGATAAGGGCTTCAGGGTTCTATTTCCATGCAATCGCGCTGATTTTCTTGCGGATCGCTTTCGCATGCAGGGCTGCGGTAGCCTCTTCGATGGAAGTATAGGTCACAGGATCGATGCCATCTGCGCGCCACGCGACAACAGCGAGGATATGTCCTCGCCTGTTTTTTCTGGCAAATAGAAGCGCTCCTGCCGGCAAGTCACCTGGATGAACCATCCCGAAGACATCTGTTCTGACGTGAGGCCAAAGTTCCCTGGATATTCTCGTTGCCGACAGCGCTTGTAGTTCGTTCCAGAACAGTTTCGAGGCGACAGCGCCGTCGGCGGTCTGAATCGCAATTACGTAGCGGCTTCCTTGTCGCAATCGCATCAGAATGGGCAAGCTTGTTGACTGTGAAGGCACCTGCGGGCGACAGCTCATTAGCGGCGAAATTCCGTTTATGGTATGATTCTCACGGATGTCGGGCAGTCCTCCCGGCGTATGCACGTGCGATGGTCGCAGTAACGCAGCTAGAGGGCCAAACTTAATGCCTCCGTTAGGCGGGTTGGCGGTGGGGTTCCCTCACCGGAACGAACATCCGACGTGGAAGCACGGCGATGGCTGTGAGGACTCCATACGCGATCGCCGCAACTGCCACGATTCGAAAGAGGAAATGGAGATTTGCCCCAAACCAGATGACTGAAGCCCACCCGACAAAAGCGGCTACAATCATTCTTACGGTTCCGGCGAGGACGGGGAAACGCACGCGCTTTGCTCCCTGGCTAGCGAAATAGAGCGCCATCCCCAAGCCAACGGCACCGTATGCCGGGGCCACCGTTCGTAAGTAGACAAAGCCCATTTCCTGTACATGTGGGTCGGTTGTGAAGAGGCCCATCCATGTGGCTGGGAATAGAGCGGCAACAATGCCAATAGTCTGCGCAATGCCAAAGGCAATGGCTGCGCCAACCCATGTCACGCGGCGCGCCCGCGCGATCTGGTTCGCCCCGATATTGATGCCGACCATCGTGACAATAGCGGTTCCGAGACCGAAGATGATAGGGATCTGTACATAATCAAGACGCGACGCGATGCCGAACCCCGCGATAGCGTCCGCGCCGAAGTGACCGACGGCAGCCGTCACGAAAGTGACCGTGAGATTGACCTGGACCGTGCCGACGGCCGATGGGAGGCCGACGCTCAATATATCTGCGAACAACCGCCTCTGCAGTGGAACGATGTTGAGCTTCAGCGGGCTGCCAGACGAGCGGAGGAAAAGCGAAAGCGAAAGCGCTGCAAGGACATAATATATAAAGATCGCGGCACCGCCGCCAGCAACGCCGAGCTTCGGAAAAGGGCCCCAGCCGAAAATCAAAGCCGGCGACAAGGCGAACAGAAGAACGGCTCCTGAGATGATCACCAGCGCCGGAATATTCACGCTCCCTGCGCCTCGCAGGGCTGCCGAAAGCAGAGCGGTGATCCAGATCGGAATGGAGCCTGCGAATACCATTCCTGAATAGGTGAGGGCGGCTTTAAGGGTCGCTCCCGTTCCGCCCATCGACCGATAAAGCATCGGTCCGAAGAGGATTGCAAAGACGGAAAGGACGGCTCCAAGAACCGTGGCGAGGACAATTGAATGCCAGACAAGCGCATCTGCATCGTCTTGGCGATTGGCCCCGAGCGCGCGCGCAACGGCCGAAGAAACTCCCCCTCCAATCCCGCCATTCGCCATCATCTGCATCAGCATGAGCACCGGAAAGACAAGGGTAACTCCCGCTAACGCCTCGGTGCCAAGAAAACTGATGAAGTAAGTTTCTGCGATCCCCACAAAGGTCTGGACCACAAGAACGATCACTGTTGGCAATGCCAACCGGAGCAATGTGAAGGTGACTGAGCCATCAAGGACGCCTGAAGGTGCTTTCTGCACGCCTTTCGAGGCAAGAGCATCTTTCAGGCTGTGCATGGTCATCGTTCGTCCTCAGCGAAATTTGACGCCTGCTATCGAGGCGGGCCGCGTCAAGCGATCATGACGCCGCCCGCCGACAGATGATCGACGTTACTTTTGAATAGATTGCAATTGACATCAAAACCACATATAGAGTTCATTTGCAATCTAAAAATCCACATTCCCAGCACGCGATATTCGGGCCTCGACGAAAGTGTTCAAAAATAAGTCTTCCAACCGAAGACCTAGCAAGGTCGAACCCACGGGCAAACCGTTTACCGAAGATCTTTGTTTCGTCGTCCAGCGCACATGCCGCCTAATTTCGCGGCGTGCCGATACGATCTTGCGTTCAACGGGACTGACCTCTGAGCAGACCTATCTACTTGCAACGATCGCTGGGTTGGGTTCGCCGCGCGTCTCGGACCTCTCACGGGCCCTTTGCTTTGACCATTCTACCGCTACTGCAAACCTCAAACCCCTGGTGAGACAGAATTGGGTGACTGTGTCTGCGGATATGGAAGATCGCAGGGCGCGAAGACTTCGATTGACCGGCAATGGAAGAGAGCGGCTGAGGAGTGCGCTTGAACTCCTCCATGAACTTGAAGACGCAATGGCAATACAGTTTGGGGATACGCGCAATGCTCGCAGCCTGTGTCACGCACTTGGCCAACTAACCACAATATCCGCTTGATAGCGCCCTAACGCCAACGGTTCCCTTTATAGAAGATCGCGGCGACTATCACTCGCTATTGCCAAGGGAAACTGGCGCAAGCCACCATTTTCCCGTAGCCCGAGGTTAACGCCTCAACTGAATTTCTGAATAAAGGACCGGAGATGCTCGCGTCATCGACCGGTGGCAGACCTAACGATCTCAACGGGGTGTCCTTATTACATCTGAACTATTTTTCATGCGAAAGCCGCCGAGATCGAAACAGGTGGCTCGATGGGCTGTTTGGCAAGAAGTTCAGGAGCCACTGCGTGGCGCCGACAATGAGTCTAGTTGGTCTTGAACTACTATGTTCTGCGAATGACGTAGACGCATTCCGTCAGGCAATCCTGTTCGCAAATTCAATAACCTGTGCCGATTGTCGCAACCCTGTCGCGATAACAGACACTCTGAAATTCGCTTCCAGATTATCGTCGTATATAGCTCCGACAGTAATGTCGGCTTCGGAATTGACTTCCTCACGAATACGAGTGGCCGCTTCGTCAACCTCGAACAAAGTCATATCTCGGCCGGCGGAAACAGACACGAGAACTCCCCTTGCTCCTCGCAGAGACGCGTCGCCGAAGAGTGGATTTTCAATAGCCGCCTTTGCAGCCGCAGTCGCACGACCCTGACCTGCTGCCTCGCCCGTACCCATGACAGCAGGGCCCATATTCTTCATCAATGATCGGACATCTGCGAAGTCGAGATTGATCAATCCTTCTTTCATGATCAGTTCGACAATCGAGGTAACTCCTAAGTAGAGAACCGAGTCCGCCAATGCGAATGCTGTTTCGAGCGTTGTATGAGGATCTGAAAGGAGGAAGAGACTTTGGTTCGGGACGACGATCACGCTATCCGCGGCCTCAATCAGCTGTTGAATACCTTGCTTGGCTTGACGGGCCCGGTGCGTACCCTCAAAGTCGAACGGCTCGGTGACGACTGCGACGGTGAGGATGCCGGACTGACGCGCCGTATGGGCAATAATTGGGGCGGCACCAGTCCCCGTACCTCCTCCCATGTCCGCCGTCAGGAAACACATCTGAGTATCGGTCAGGTGTTCCATAACCTCCCCGATAGACTCCTCGGCTGCGGCTCTGCCGAGGTCCGGCAGGGAACCCGCGCCCAAACTTTCCGTGGCTTTCGCGCCAAGCTGGACAATGTGCTGGGCTCTTGACATTGCAAGTGCCTGTGCATCCGTATTCACGGCGATGAGGTCAGCCAATGGAGGACGTCCGGCCACTCCTTCCCATAGGCCACCGTCGAAAAAGCGCGCTGGCATTGACGCCGCCAAAGCCGAAACCATTGGATATCGCGTATTCAGCGTCCAGGCGGCGCGCCTCATTTGCGACGAAATCGATTCCGTGCGCTTCCGGATCTGACCTATTCAAGTTCTGGGTCGGTGGTGCGACTTGGTTCTTGAGCGCCAAGATCGTAAAGATTGCCTCTAGACCCCCTGCCGCGCCAAGCAGATGGCCGGTTGCCGACTTCGTTCCACTGACGGCGACAGACTTTCCGTCGCCAAATAGGCTCTTGATGGCTCTGATTTCACAGAGATCTCCCACCGGTGTCGAGGTCGCATGCGCGTTCAGATGACCCACGTCATGAGGGGATACGCCGGCTTGCGCGATGGCAAGCTCCATTGCTCTGCGCGCGCCACTTCCATCTTCGGGGCCGGAGGTGATGTGGTGGGCGTCGGCTGTTGTGCCGTATCCAACAAGCTCGGCGATCGGGGTGGCGCCGCGAGCAAGTGCGTGGCTCAGTGCTTCGATCACGAGTATGCCCGCTCCTTCGCCCATGACGAAGCCGTCACGCGACGTGTCGAAGGGACGCGACGCCTTGCTCGGCGTTTCGTTGAAACCGGTCGACAGCGATCTTGCCGCGGCGAAACCGCCAAGGCTGACGATGTTCATGCAGGCTTCCGTTCCACCGCAAATGGCGATGTCGGCTTCATTGGATCGAATGAGCCTGGCGGCATCGCCGATGGCCTGAACGCCGGCAGCGCATGCCGTTACGGGCGCGCCAAGCGGGCCTTTGAAGCCGTGGCGGATTGAGACTTGCCCGGCTGCGAGATTGACGAGGAAGGACGGAATGGTGAAGGGCGAGAGGCGGCGCACGCCGCGTTGATCTACGGTGCGGACGGCCTCGGTTATCGCAGGGAAGCCACCGATGCCGGACGCGATGATCGTCGCGGTTCTCAGCCTGTCTTCATTCGACGTCGGTCTCCAGTTCGCCTGCGCCAGGGCCTCTTCCGCGGCTGCCAGCGCGAAGACGATGAACCGGTCGACCTTGCGTTGATCCTTTGGCGGCATGATCGTGTCCGGATCGAAGCCTCCCTCAGGGTCTTCGGCTACGGAGGGGACCACGCCTCCAATTTTCGAAGGCAGATCCCCGACTATATCGTCACTCAGCCGCCGAATACCGCTTTGGCTCGCGAGAAGGCGCGACCAGGAGATATCGACATTTGCTCCAAGGGGGCTGACAGCTCCCATACCTGTGACAACGATGCGGCGCATCTATTTTCCACCTGTCTTCGCATTGAAAATTGGCATGCAATCAGGGTCCCGGCCGACAACGGCTCGGGGCCAACTCTTAAAACATGCAGCTTACTCAGAGGCCTAAGTCGCTCTCACCCTGCACAAGCGGCAGCCACATCTCGCACCGTGTCCGCGTTGAGGCGTGGAGGCCGACATGGCCCTCAAGCAACATCGTCGCGATGCGCAATGCGCCTGACTTCGCCACCGGCTGCGTCGAGCACGCCTTGCGACAGGCTTTCGTCCTCGATGATGCGGGATAGCGTGACGGCACCCACCATCAAAGACAGTATCGCCATCGCCTTATCGCTGGGACTTGCGCTGTCGGCGTCACCCATCAGCTCATCCAGCACCTCGAAGTGAGCTCGAATGCCATCCTCAAACGGACGCCTGACCTCTCTGCTTTGCCGAGCAGCATCCGCTCCCAGCGCCACAAGGGGGCAGCCTTCCGCTCTCTCTCCTTTATGATCCTTGGAGAGATAGAATGCCATGACAGCTTCCAGGGGATCGGAGGCGGTTGCCGCCGCGGCCGACCATCTACTTGTGGCGCTTTCCAGAGCGCGCCTTGATGCAAGTGCGGCAAGGTCGTCCTTCGAAGCGAATTGTTTGTAGAACGCGCCTTGGGTAAGGCCGGCGCCCTTCATCAGGTCCTTGAGCCCAATCCCATCGAATCCATGCTCCCGGAAGAGCCGGCTTGCCGCGTTGATGACCGCTTCGCGATTTGCTTCTGCCTGAGCCCGACTGACTCGCATATGGATCTCCATTTAGATTTCACTTGACATCTATAACACATTTAGAGTTAGATCGCAATCTAAATTAACCGCCGTGCCCGCCAACAAGGGTCAAATCACATGAACCGCAAAATTCTCCTTGCCTCCGTGAGCGTATTGGTGGCCGCTGGCGCCACGGCATTCGTTCTCCTTGCCGAGTCTTCGGAAGGAAGAGCACAAGCCGCAGACCCTCGCGTCGCGCCGCCGCTCGTCAGTTTGGTGGATGCAAAGAGGCCAGATACCACTATGCGCACCTTCACCGGTACGATTGCCGCTCGCGTGCAGAGTAACCTGGGGTTTCGGGTGCCCGGCAAGATCATTGAGCGCTACGTCGACGTCGGCCAGCAGGTCAAGGCGGGTCAGCCCCTGATGCGCATTGACGAGACTGATCTGAATCTGGCGCTGACCGCGAAACGCAACGCGGTCGCGGCGGCTCAAGCCGTCCTGACCCAGGCGCAAGCTGACGAGAGACGCTACGCCGCCTTGGTGAAAAACGGGTTGGCGGCCGCTTCTCCGCAGCGTTACGAGCAGGCAAAGGCTGCGTTGGACACAGCTACCGCGCAGCTCGCAGCGGCGGAAGCCGATGCCAGGGTCGCCGAAAACGCGGCGACTTACTCGTTGCTGATCGCCGATACCGATGGCACTGTCGTCGAAACGCTTGGGGAGCCGGGCCAAGTCGTCACAGCTGGGCAAACGGTGATCCGACTCGCCCAGGCCGGGCCTCGTGAGGCACTGGTCTGGCTTCCGGAATCCATTCGACCCCAGATCGGCGACGAAGCCGAGGCGAGCATCTACGGAAGCGGAGGCCGGGAGGACAAGGCGCGACTTCGGCAGATCTCGGATGCCGCCGATCCTCAAACCCGCACGTATGAAGCACGCTGGGTTCTGGATGGCGCCTCCGCATCGGCCCCGCTCGGCGCGACGGTGACGATCAAAATCGCCAGCGATACTGGTCAAGCACATGCGCAAGTACCGGTCGGCGCTATTTTTGATGACGGCAGCCGGACTGGCGTGTGGGTCTTTGACGAAAAGTCATCCACGGTCCACTTCCGCCAAGTCAAGGTCGAGAAGATGGGTGAGGAGGTCGCGGTGGTTTCCAGCCTGAAGGCGGGCGAGCCGATCGTCGCGCTTGGAGCGCATCTCCTGCACGACGGCGCGAGCGTCCGTGCGGAACAAGCAGAGGCAGCTAACCAATGAGCTTCAATCTATCCGCCCTCGCGGTTCGCGAGAGAGCCGTTACGCTGTTTTTCATCATCCTGCTCGCCGCCGCTGGCGTTTATGCCTTCGCCAAGCTCGGGCGCGCAGAGGACCCTTCGTTCACCATCAAGACGTTGACCGTAACAGCCGTATGGCCGGGCGCGACAGCGCGCGAAATGCAGGATCTTGTCGCCGAGCCCCTGGAGAAACGCCTCCAGGAGTTGACATGGTACGACCGCGTCGAGACGACCACGCGGCCGGGATACGCCTTTCTGACCGTTACCCTGAAGGATAGTACACCACCCACGGCGGTGGAGGAGGAATTCTATCAGGCGCGAAAGAAGCTTGGAGACGAAGCGCGAAACCTGCCCCAAGGTGTTCTCGGTCCCTTTGTCAACGACGAGTATTCCGACGTCAGCTTCGGTCTTTATGCGCTTAAGGCGAAGGGCATGCCGATGCGCGACCTTGTACGTCAGGCCGAGGTGATACGCCAAGACCTTCTGCATGTGCCCGGCGTCAAGAAGATCAACATTCTCGGAGAACGCCCGGAGCAGATATTCGTTGAATTCTCCTTCGCCAAACTGGCTACCCTGGGCATTTCCGCGCAGGACATCGCTGCCGCGTTGCAGCGGCAGAATACCGTTACGCCGGCTGGATCCATCGATACTCGAGGCCCGCAGGTTTTCATCCGCTTCGATGGCGCTTACGACAGCATACAGGCGATTGCAGACACGCCGATCGTCGCAGGCGGGCGCACGCTGAAGCTCTCCGATTTTGCGGAGATTCGCCGCGGCTATGAAGATCCGGCCACCTATCTCATCCGTCACAATGGCGAACCGGCCATCATGCTTGGCGTGGTGATGCAGCAGGGCTGGAACGGTCTGGAACTCGGCAAAGCGCTGGAAGCAAGATCCGATGCGATCGCGCAGACCTTGCCGCTCGGCATGACGCTCGCCAAGGTCAGTGACCAGGCCGTCAACATCCAGGAAGCCGTCGGCGAGTTCATGCTGAAATTCGCCATGGCGCTCGGCGTCGTGCTGTTCGTAAGCCTCATCAGCCTCGGTTGGCGCGTCGGCATCGTTGTCGCCCTGGCCGTTCCGCTCACCCTTGCGGTTGTCTTCCTGATCATGCTGGAGACCGGCAGGTTCTTCGATCGCATCACGCTCGGCGCGCTCATCCTGGCACTCGGCCTTCTGGTCGACGATGCCATCATCGCCATCGAGGTGATGGTGGTGAAAATGGAAGAGGGAATGGACCGGATCAAGGCGGCCGCCTATGCGTGGAGCCACACCGCTGCTCCGATGCTATCCGGTACGCTGGTGACGATCATCGGGCTGATGCCGGTAGGCTTCGCCCGTTCGACCGCCGGCGAATACGCAGGCAACATTTTCTGGGTGGTGGGCTTTGCCCTCATTGTCTCCTGGATCGTCGCCGTGGTCTTCACACCTTACCTCGGCGTCAAGATGCTACCGGCTATCAAGCCGATCGAAGGTGGCCATCACGCCATCTACGACACACCGAACTATCGCCGCCTTCGGGGGGTGATCGAGTTTGCCGTGCGGCACAAGTTCGTCACCTGCGCGGTGGTCGGCATCGCTATGGGTATCTCGGTCATCGGAATGGGAGCGGTCAAGCAGCAGTTCTTCCCGACCTCGGATCGTCCGGAAGTCTTGGTTGAGGTCCGCTTGCCCGAGGGCACCAGCATCGAGACGACGACGGCGACAGTTGAGAAGCTAGAGGGATGGCTGCAGAAGCAGCCCGAGGCAAAGATCGTCACAAGCTATATAGGACAGGGCGCTCCTCGCTTCTTCTTCGCCATGGCGCCGGAATTGCCGGATCCGTCTTTTGCCAAGATCGTCGTGTTGACACCCGACGCCGAGGCGCGCGAGGCGCTGAAGCAGCGCCTCCGCGACGCCGTCTCGGAGGGGCTCGCTCCTGAAGCCTATGTCCGCGTTACGCAGCTGGTCTTCGGACCCTATACCCCGTTCCCGGTCGAGTTCCGCGTCATGGGTCCGGATCCCAAGCAATTGTATCAGATCTCCGAAAAGGCTCTCGACATCATGAAGGGCATACCGGATGTCCGGCAGGCAAATCGCGACTGGGGCAACCGCACGCCCGTGCTGCGCTTCGTTCCCGATCAGGATCGGCTGAGCCTCATCGGCCTTTCGCCGGCGGAGGCAGCCCAACAGATGCAATTGCTGTTGAGCGGCATTCCGATCACGCAGGTTCGCGAGAATATTCGCAACGTGCCCGTCATCGCGCGTAGCGCCGGTGAAAACAGGCTGGATCCGTCAAGACTGGCAGACTTCTCGCTGATGAGCCGGGACGGCCGACAGGTTCCGCTCGATCAGATTGGACACTCGGAAATCCGGTTTGAAGAACCGATCCTGAAAAGACGTGATCGAACGCCTGTCATTACGGTTCGCTCGGACATCAACGAGGCCACTCAGCCCCCGGAAGTCTCGCAACAGGTTCTAAAGGCGCTCCAGCCGCTCATCGCCTCGCTTCCGGCCGGATATCGTATCGACATGGGCGGAAACATCGAGGAATCCTTGAAGGCCAATGTTGCCCTCGTCCAGATCTTCCCGGCGATGATTGCCGCCATGCTGATCGTCATTGTGCTGCAAGTCCGCAGCTTGTCGACGATGACCATGGTGATGCTGACGGGACCGCTCGGTCTTGCTGGTGTCGTTCCCGTCTTGCTTATCTTCCATCAACCGTTCGGCTTCAACGCCATCCTCGGACTGATCGGTCTTGCGGGAATTCTCATGCGCAATACCTTGATCCTGACGGAGCAGATCAAGGAGAACCAGGCGGCCGGTCTCGACGACTATCACGCCGTCATCGAAGCCACAGTGCAGCGGACGCGACCAGTCATGCTGACAGCGCTTGCGGCCGTCCTTGCCTTTATCCCTCTCACCCACTCGGTGTTCTGGGGATCGATGGCCTACACGCTGATCGGTGGTACGGCGGTCGGGACCGTAATGATCCTGCTCTTCCTTCCCGCTCTCTATGCCACCTGGTTCCGCATCAAGCCGACTGTGGGAGCAACACATCATACGGAGCAGCATGCTCCAGAACTGCAACGCACTATGGCTGCGGAGTGACATCATGTTCCGGATGTGTACCGACGTGACCACCTCTGGCGCGAAGGAGAAAACGAAGGGTTCAGCATCGGCGGTGTCGGACGCTTATTGGGCGTCCGATCGACAGGCATCGGTGCTCAGGGAAAGAGGGTCTTATTCCTCAGCTTCGGATCAAGCTATTTTAGAGAAAGGACGTGATCGTATCCTCGATATTGCGGAAAGATACATTCGCCATATCGGTCATCGCAAGACGACCGTCGCAGATATTGCCTCCGATCTGGGTACAAGCCGCGCAAACGTCTACCGCTTCTTTCCCACAAAGGCGGCGATCGACAATTCTGTCTGTGAGCGTCTCGTCAGAAAGGTGGCCGAAATTGCTTTTTCGATCGCGCGAACGGACGCGTCGGCGAGCAAAAAGCTTGTTGAACTTTTAAACTTCCTTCACCTGCGTAGCAGCAGGACGCTGATGGAAGAAAGACCCATTCACGAGCTTTTCGTCGCTGCTACGAACGAAAATTGGGCAACGATGAATACGCATAATCAGCAAATGCGGGCGGTCCTGGCAGCAATTATGCGTCAGGGTCAGCAAGCGGGTGAGTTCCAGCTGGAAGATGCTGACGATACCACACGGGGAGTGATCACCGCGTTTCTGCCCTTCTTCCACCCCGTTCTCGTTGAGCAAGGTATTCAAGAGTGGGAGGACATGGCCGGGGCCGCGCACGCGCAAATCCGCTTCATCATGCGAGCTCTCGGCAAGTCGGACTGGGCGAACGCCGAGATCGCGGAGGCAATGATAAGCGCCTAAAGCTCGTCCCCCTCAGCTTGAACCTGCTATAGATAAAGCGATTGATCGCGGCAGGCGGAAGTCTGAGCGATGCCGCCACTGCGAAATCCAAACTCTTTTTTTGACACCAACTGCCCGAACATCACAGTCCGGGTCGAACGATCAGGCAGGTTGACGTGCCATGGGCATAAAGCTTGCCTTCCGAGCCTTCGATCCTGCCGTCCAAGGTGATAACTGTCCGACCGCGAGAGATCACCTTTCCGGTAATCCTTAATTCGCCGCAGTCGACAGAAATCGGACGTACAAACTTAACCGAGGTCTCTTGCGAAGGGCAGACCTCGCCGGGCATCAACGTTGTTTGCGCGGCAAGAGACATGGAAGTGTCGAGCAGGGTCATGATCCATCCGCCGTGGACCGTATTCATCATATTAAGGAAGCGCGCTTCTGGCGTGGCGCGAAGCTCAACGTAACCTTCGTCCGGTGGAAGAAGTGTGAATGGTAACAGGTCGGCCATGGGCGGTCGAGGGAGGGTTCCCTGAGAAAGTCCCGTTACAAACTCAAACCCATTCATCTGAGTAATGTCAGGCAAGGAATCACTCCTCCTTTATAAATCTCAGCGCGCCAATCTGGTAGCGGCCTCCAGCTCAATGTGACGCCGTGGCGTTGAACAATTGGCAATGTCGGGGGCGGTCATCAATCGACTCAAAAACGGCTCTGCACACGCACCTCCGACGTTTGCGGCCGCAACCGGACGCTTGAACGCGTCATTTCAATGAAAATGCACCCAAAACGGCCGGCCCCTCAGTTTATATGTTGATCGACATCCAAAATCAAGTTAGATTGCAATCGAAATCTAACGGAATGTTGTGCGAAGCAAAATGTGGACCCCGATCTGACAACAGAACAAAAAATCGGATCGGGTTGGAGGCTTCCAGCACTCGTTCGCACAAACCTCAGGAGTATGCATGTCCAGTCAGAAAGTCGCCGTAGTCACCGGCGCATCATCCGGCATAGGCGAGGCAACGGCGCGCCTTCTCGCACAAAATGGCTTCAGGGTGTTTGGGGGCGTACGCCACCCGAACCGCGTCAATTCAATTCCCGGCGTGCGCTTCGGAAGGGTTGACGTCAACGATGACGCATCGGCTGAGAGCTTTGTGGAATGGGTTCTGTCCGAAGCGGGAAAAATTGATGTCCTGATCAACAATGCCGGGGTTTCGCTGGTCGGCCCCGTCGAGAATACCTCAACCGCGGAAGCTCAGAGGGTATTCGACACCAACGTGTTCGGCCCGTTGCGCATGATACGTGCCGCTCTGCCATCCATGCGAGCCGCCCGTAGCGGGCTCATCATCAATGTCAGTTCGGTTTTGGGCTTCCTGCCTGCACCCTTCATGGGCCTATATGCCAGCAGCAAGCATGCGCTTGAGGGGCTGTCGGAGTCTCTGGACCACGAAATCCGCGAGTTCAATGTCAGGGTCGTGCTGCTCGAGCCCACCTTCACCAACACGAAGCTCGACGTCAACGCGGCACATACGGAAGCCCCTTTGGGCGTCTACGAAACGCAGACCTATGCGACGATTGAGACGGTTCAAGCGCAGATCAGATTAGCGCCATCACCACAGGTAATCGCCACGAAAATCCTGGCCGCCATCAACGGTCCGTACCGCATGCGCCAACCGGCGGGCGGCAACGCGACGCTGCTCAGCCGCTTGCGCAGATTCATGCCGGCGACGGCAGTCGATAAGAGTTTGCGCAAGACATTCGGCTTCGGCAAGTGAAGTTCGTCCCAAGCTTTGAATGGCGAGACGTCGCACCTCTGGTATCGTTTCGCTCACGCTGCACCACGTGGCTGATTTCGTCGTACGGCTTCTGCGCGTCTGCTGCATCTTCCATTGTCCCCAGCTCGGCGCGGCCGTTCCGCCCTACCGCGCATTTCTGGATTGCTGGCTAATGAACTTCCTACGGCGGCAAGAGAATGGGAGGGCGGATGGTCGCAACCACCCGCTTGTTCTCCTTAGGTTGGCGGCGCGGGGTGGAGGAATGGCCACGGGGAAGCTTCGCTTCCCGTGGGTACCTGAACTTCAATCACCGCTGGACTGTCGATTTTTAGGACAGAAGCGAGAACCTGCCTAAGCGCGTCCGGAGTTGTCGCCTTGTAACCTGGTACGCCAAAACTCTCCGCGAGTTGAACAAAGTCTGGATTATGCAAATCCGCTCCGAGGAAGCGGTTGCCGTAACTGTTCTGTTGATCCCGCCGCACATTGCCATAGGCGTTGTTGTTGAACACGATCGACACGACATTAATTCCGAACTGACGGGCGGTAGCAAGTTCCTGCACGCCGAACATGAACCCGCCGTCTCCAGAGACGGAAACAACGGCTTTGTCAGGATTGGCGACTTTGACGCCAAGCGCGGTGTTAAAACCAAATCCCAGATTGTCTTGATAGCCGCAGGTCACGTATTGTCGAGGTTCGTAAACCGGAAAGCAAAGTCGTGCCGCGAAACCTATCTGAGAGATTTCTTCCACGAAAAAGCTATCTCTGGGCAAAACGTCGCGTATTGCGCTTAAGTAGTTTGCTTGCGGTTGGAGAGCTTCAAGATCCTTGGCGGCGTCGGCCTTCAGAGTTGCGAATTCGTGCTGGCGTTTTGGACGCTCTACGCCCGCAGTAGCTTGCCTAAACGCAGAAATGAGCGCCTGAGTGCCTGCTTTGGCATCCGTCACGATCGCGAGTGTCGGCTTGAGCCTAACCATTTCAGTCGGATCAATATCCAACCGGATCGTTTTGAGGCCGGGCGGCAGCCACCGCCATCGGAAATATTGAAGCTCCAGCCGGCTTCCGATCCCGATCAGAAGGTCGCAGTTTTTCCAGTATTTCCATGCCGCATGCGGGGAGAGAGCGTAATCGCTGTCGTCGCTGACGATCCCTTTTCCGCTTCGGTGGGCCGCAACAGGAACCTGGAGCAATTCGGCGAGTTGACGAATTTCCTCCTTGGCTCCAATGGCACCGGAACCCACCATAACCAGTGGATTCTTCGCCTGTCTGAGCATCTCGACGGCCGCTTTAATCTGTTCAGGATCGGGGATAGGCGGAGCTATCTGTCCGGCCGGCATCGGGTTCTCGACCTCCGCGGCCATCCCGAAGACATCCCACGGGGCCTCGACCGCCACCGGCCGCTGTCGCCCTGACTGCATGATGCGAAACGCCTCCTCCATGATTCTCGCCGCTTCGGCTGGGTGGTTGATGCGCTCTGCCCATTTAGTCAGTCCGCGCATCGTCGCCAGATGATCGGGCAATTCATGAAGCTGCCCGCGGCCCTGTCCTATGAGGTGAGACATGATATTGCCGGTCACACACAGGACTGGAGTGTTTGCGCCATAGGCCGTGCAGAGCGCGGCACCCGAATTCAGAAAGCCTGGGCCAGGAACGACTGTGTACACGCCGGCTCGCCCGGTGGATTTGGCATATCCATAAGCCATATAGGCCGCGCCCTGTTCGTGGCGCGTATGGATGAACCGGACCCGATCGCTCTCCCGGGCCAGCGCGTCATTGAAGTCATACATATGGGCACCTGGGATGCCGAACACGGTATCCACACCGTTGGCAACGAGGGCCTTTGCGATTGTTTCTCCGGTTGTCAGCCGCGTCATGGTTGTTCCTTTGAAAGTGCAGGACCTCTTCCCGCGCGCAAAGCGGGACATCCTCGAAAACACGGTACTCCGCCATCAGAGCCTGACCGTAACCGTCTTTTGTTCCGTGAACGAAAGAAGTTCGTCCAGGCATTCCTCCCGTCCAAAGCCGGACTGCTTCGTTCCGCCGAACGGCGTGCCGAGATAATGGACGCTTGCATCGTTGATCCAGATATAACCTGCCTCGACACGCGATACTGTTTTCAATGCCGTGGAGATGTCGGTCGTCCAAATCGATGCCGTCAAGCCGTAGTCGACAGCGTTCACATTGGCGAGCATCTTAGTTTCATCCTCCCACTCGAGGATGGACAGAACTGGACCAAAGATCTCCTCGCGCGCGATCCGCATGTCCTGCGTAACGTCGGCAAAGACCGTGGGCTGGATGAAATAGCCCTTTCTCAATTCGGGTGCCTCCGCCCGTGCGCCCCCAGTGACCAACCGGGCGCCTTCGCCCAGCGCACCGGAAATATAGCTCATGATCTTGTCGAATTGGCTCTTGTCGATGATCGCGCCCATTTCCGACTGTGGATCTGTCGGAATGCCTTGACGGATGGAAGCGACCCGCTGGCGGACAGCTTCAACGACCTGTTCGTAGATATCCTTATGCAAGAAAACCCGGCTCGTCGAACCGCAGGATTGACCACTGCACCAATGAAAGTTCATGCCACGGACAATACCGTCGACCAGTTTATCGATCTCCGCGTCGGGATAGGCTATGAGAGCGTTTTTCCCTCCAAGCTCGAGTGAAAGCTTTTTCAACGTGTCCGCGCCGGAACGCATCACTGCCTTACCTGTCGCGAGGCTGCCGGTGAGGGCGACTTTCGCGACTTTGGGATGTTGGGCCAACGTTGCGCCAACGCTTCGGCCCCCCGGCACCATGTTGAGCACGCCGGCGGGCAGAATGCCGTCGATCAATTCAATGAGCTTAAGGGTCGATAGCGGTGCCTGTTGCGGCGGCTTTACAATGATTGAGTTTCCGGCGGCAAGCGGCGCCGCCATCTTCGAACCGCAGAACAGAAGTGGGTGATTGAAAGGATAAATACGCGCTACGACGCCAAGAGGTTCACGGAGCGTGAAATTAACCGCGCTGGGGCCGAGAGGCACAGATGCCCCCTTCATTTCCGTGACGAGGCCCGCGAAGAAATCGAGCGTCTCGGCGGCGATGAGCGCATCATGTTTTGTCGCGGAATAAGGGTTGCCGCAATCGAGCGCATCGATTAGCGCGAATGTGTCGGCGTTGTCGCGCAATAGGTTGGCGATTTGCCGCAATAGTCTCGCCCGTTCCAGCGGTACAACATCGCGCCAGACCTTGAAGCCTTCAATGGCTGCTTCCACGGCTGCCTCGACATCGGCCTCATCGCAGTCTGCAACAGGGCCGAGCGACGCCTCATCGGCAGGGCTGGTGATTTCCGTATAGCGGCCGCCAAGGGGGACGTGCCATGATCCGCCGTAGTAAGCCTCGCGCCGGATGGGCAGCGGCGCACCGCCGGCGGTTGTCAGAGTTTCTTTGGACATGGATGTCTCCCATTCATCATATCTAAATTAAAAACTGGTCCCGAGACGAGGAAATCGGACGACGAGACGCTTCCAGATCCCCACCAAACCTCTAGGTTCAAGAAGCATCATGAGAATGGCCGTCACGCCTAGGACGATCAGGTAAGCAGTGCCAAAGTCGGAGAGGGTTTCACGCAGAACCACGAAGACTACGGCGCCAATGATGGGTCCGATCGTTGAGCCGATACCGCCCACCACCACGATGAAGATGATATTGACAGTGTAATCGAGCATGCCGAAGGAGCCGTCCGGCGAAATACGAAGCTTCTGCAGGCTTGCGATGGCGCCGAGCAAAGCCAGTCCCGCTCCAACGGACGCGAAGATTATTGGTCGCAAGAGCAGGGGGTTCACGCCGAAAACATAGGCGCTTGATTCCTGGTCGCGCAACGCCTTGAGGGCAAGGCCAATCCGAGACCGCATCAAAAGGACAATCCCGAGCGTAAGACCGACTGCCGCGGCGAGCGCGATGAAGTACATCACCGTGAGCCTGAGAGATGTCGTAGCTCCGAAGGTCTTGACGATAGAGACTGGAACACTTGCACCTAAACCGAAACCAAACCCTGGTATCTGGGCAACAATCAGCTTGATGGTCTCGGCCAGGACCCATGTGCCAATAGCGAAATAGGCTGCGCGGAGCCGCACGACGACGCCGAAAACAGGGAGCGATATCGCCGCGCCCAAAAATGGTGTCAACACAAGGGCGAGCGGCGAGGGAAGACCCCACAGTACCGTCAGACCGTAAAAGACATAAGCACCCAGTCCGACGAACATATGCTGGCCGACCGTCACCATGCCCGCGTAGCCGGACAAGAGGTTCCACATTTGCGCCAGACCAATGATAACGAAGAGCTCCGCGAGAAAACGCAGGCTGTTTGCAGAACCCCATAAGGGCCAGAGCAATGCCAAAGCGAAGATCGCGGCCGGAATCAAGAGTGCCAACGTCACGGGCCGGTGTGCCGCATTTATCATCTCGACAGCGCTCGTCATGCTTGTGCTACTCCTTTGAACAGGCCTTGAGGGCGAAGCAAAAGGACGACGAGGAACACGATGTGCCCTGCGAGAACCTGCCACGAGGCGTCCACTTGGGCACCGAGCATTTGCGCGACACCGAGAATAATGCCGCCTGCCAGGGTGCCCCAAAGATTTCCCAAACCGCCGATGACCACAGCTTCGAATGCAAAGATCAACCGGCTGGGCCCGGCGCTAGGATCAAAGTTCATCCGGACTGCCATCATGACGGCCGCGATTGCGGCGACCGAAAGCGCAATGGCCATGGCAAGACGATAGACGCGCTTGGTGTTGATACCAATCAGACCCGCCCCGGAATGATCATCGGAAACGGCACGCAGCAACCGCCCGAACCCCGTACGATAAACCAGTCCCTGCAAGACCCAGATCGAAAGGATGGCGAGAAGGAAAGTCACCAACGGCAGGACCCCGATATCAAGCCCTGGAGAGATGGGCAGGCTCGCGGTTTCGAGGCTTCCAACGGAAAGCTTTTGGCTATCTGCGCCGAAAACCAAAAGCAGCACGTTTTGGATGACGATCGCCAAGCCGAATGAGGCCAGCATTGGCGGAAGCTCACCCTTGTTGAGCGTGCGTTCGAATATGGTTGCCTGCAGAACGAAACCAATGATTGCGCTGACTGGCACGAGTAGCAGAAGTGAATAAAGCGGTCCGATGCCAAGAAGCTGGGTGAGCAGTAGGCAAATATAGGCGACCTGTATGATCAGGTCCCCGTGAGCAATGTTGACGAGGCGCATGACGCCGAAAACGAGTGAAAGTCCCAAGCCAAACAGGGCGTAAAGACCACCTAAAAGTATTCCCTGCATCAGGAGGCCGATCCAGATTTCCATGCTCACACCCCGAAATACGATTGATGGATTTCAGCGTCCGTGAAATCCGAGGGTCGTCCGCGAAGCGAAACCTTGCCATCAAGAAGGCAGTAGAAACGATTGCAAATATTGAGCGCTCGCCGTGTTTCCTGCTCAACGATCAGCATCGAAATTCCCGAGGCAATCAGCGCTGGAAATGCGGCATACATGCGAGTTACGATGATTGGTGCCAGACCGAGACTGATCTCATCGCAAAGGATGAGCCGCGGGTTTGCCATCAATGCTCGAGCAAAAGCCGCCATTTGCTGCTGTCCCCCTGACACCATATGTCCGCCCTTCGCGCGCAACGATTCAAGCTCAGGAAAAAGCTCGTAGATCGTCTTAAGCGACCAGGGTCCCTTGCGCCCGACCTGCGCGCCCACCTGGATATTTTCCTCGATGGTGAGAGACGGAAAAAGCCGGCGGCGTTCCGGAACGATCGAGATGCCCTTGGCAGCAATCTCGGTGGAGGAGCGCCGACTGATCTCCTCACCCTGAAAACGAATGCTTCCCTTTACGTGGGACTGCACACCCATGATCGCGCTGATCAGGGAGGATTTACCCGCTCCATTTGCCCCGATAACAGAAATGCATTCACCCTCATAAGCCTCCAGGTCGATATCCCATAAAGCTTGCGCGGCCCCATAGAAGATCGAAAGGGAGCTGACCGACAAAAGCGGCGTCAATGCATTGGTCGTCATCAATCAGCCTCCCCAAGATAAAGGCTTCTCACCATCGGATCTTTGAAGACGTCTTCTGCCTTGCCATCCGCTATGATGCTTCCCTGCGCCAGAACGGCAACACGCTCCACGAACTGCGTCAGGGCGCCGATCACATGCTCGATCCAGATGACAGCGACCTCCTCACCTTCGAAGGTCTTCAAAATCGCCAACAGTTCAGCGCATTCCGCTGTCGTGAGCCCGCCGGCAATTTCGTCCAACAACAGGAGTTTTGGCTTCAAGGCTAGCGCCCGAGCCAGCTCCAGCCGTTTCAGATCGATGAGATTTAATTCACCGGCAAAACGTGCCGCCTTGCTCGCAAGCTTTGTCCTTTCCAACATTTCACCAACGCGCTGGCGGGCATCGCCCATGGAAAGGCCGCTGCCGTGGACGGCGGCCACCATGAGATTGTCGTGAACGCTCATCCCGCCAAACGGCTTGGGCACCTGAAACGTCCTGCCTATGCCACTACGACAGCGTGTCCATGATCGTTGGGAACTCAGATCCCGGCCGTCGAATGTAATATTGCCAGAGGTTGGAGCGAATACACCCGAAATCAGATTGAAAAGAGTGCTTTTGCCCGCGCCGTTCGGACCGACGATCCCGATCCGCTCCCCCGAGGCGAGGTCGAGGTTAAGAGATCGGAAGACCGCAAGTCCTCCGAAGCTCTTCGATAGATTTTCCAACGATAGCAATCGTGCCATGATCCAAGCCAATAAAAAGCGACGCGGAAGCCGTCAGTCGCGTTCAGCCGAGCGCGATAGGCGCGGCACTCGGTTTGATTGCCGGCTCATCCGCATTGTCGATCAAAACAAGGTCGAACGGATGCGACTTGCCCTTTTGCCATTGACCACCAGCCAGCGGTGTCGTGGAAATCCCCGGGGGCAGTCCGGGCCTTTGGAAATCGACTAAACCCGCCACAGACTGATATTTCGTTTGCCTGATCGTGTCCCGCAGACTTTCGGTGGAATAAGGGTCCGGGACTTTCGACAATACGTTAAACAGAACCTCGAAGATCGCGTGCTTAAAGCCCAGCGTCATAGACCACTGACGTCCGCTCTCCTGCTCATATTCGGCGGCCAGTTCACGCGCGCTCTGGCCTGTGAGACCGGATTGGAATGGAAACTCCGGAGACCAAAAAACCGGTACGCTCAATCCGAGGGCACGGTCGCCAAGCGGTTCTATCGCCGGCGGAAATTCGGTGGCCTTCCCAACGGAAACGACCTTGGGCTTGAAATTTTGCTGCGCGGCCTCTGCCCAGAATGTCGCGAATTCCGGTGGCGGCAGCAAGCCATTGATGACTTGCACATCATTTGCCTTAAACTGAGAAATCTGTGAGGCGAAACTTCCCACGGGCATATCGAACCTGCCAGGGTCCACGATCTGATAGCCTTTTGCGCCATAAACCTTCGGAAAGATGCCCGCGACGGCATTACCATCGCCGTCATTTGGCCACAGCACACCAACCTTCTTGTTGGTGTCGAATCTGTCCCAGATTCCAATATATGTATTGGCCACCTGATTGACGCCGAAGAAGAAGTGGTTCGTCCATTCGAAGCCCGTTTTTGGATCGCCTCCGCGCGCAAAGAAATGAGGCTCCCAGGGAGTGTCAGTCGTGATGCAGGGAACGCCATTGACTTCCGCCTGATCGGCAACCGGATTGGTGGTCTCGGGGGTGGACGTTGCCATGATGACCGAGACCTGATCCTTGAGGATCAACTCGCCTGCCACTTCCGAGGCGCGGCTTGCCTTGGACTGACTGTCCCGCACCAGGATCTCGAAGGGTACCTTAGTGCCGCCAATTGCGAGCTGCCCCCCGAAATGCTTTTCGATCTGCTTCAAAACAAACGGAACGTGTTCTGAAAACAGTGCCAGCGGCCCGGTTTGCGGCACGACGAAACCAATTTTGATCGGTTTCGGTGCGGCGATTGCGAACGAATTGACACCTCCCAGCGCAACAGCGGCGCCTCCTGCCGCTGCTGCCCGAAGGAAATTTCGCCTATTGATTGTTGTAGATCTCGATACCGTCGCCATGCTTTCCTCCCTTGACCCGGTTTCGTTCAGTCAGGCATTCAGTCGTTCCAGCTCCTCAAGGACTGCATCGCCCATTTGCGTCGTGGAAACGCTGGCTACGCCGGGCGGAGCGATGTCAGCTGTGTATATCCCCCGGCCAATTGCCGCCTCCACCGCCGATTCCAGCAGATTTGCTTCTTCTGGTTTGTTCAGCGAATGCCGTAAGCACATTGCAAAACTCAGGATCGCACCGGAGGGATTGGCGATATTCTTGCCGGCGATGTCCGGGGCGCTACCATGGATTGGTTCGTAGAGGGCGTGCCGCTTACCATTCACATCCACCGCGCTCAGCGATGCTGAAGGCAGCATGCCGAGCGAACCGCTAACCATGGCTGCGCAATCGGAGAGAATGTCGCCGAAGAGGTTTTCGGTCACGATCACATCGAACTGCTTGGGGTTTCGCACGAGCTGCATTGCGCAGTTGTCGACATACATATGCGTGAGCTCTACGTCGGGATATTCCGCCTCATGCACCTCGCAAACGACCTTGCGCCATAGCGCACCGACTTCCAGCACGTTTGCCTTATCGACGGAACAAAGCTTCCCGCGACGCTGACGCGCCAGCTCGAATGCTGCACGGGCGATGCGCGCGACTTCCGGCTCGGAATAGCGAAGAGTGTTGACAGCTTCGCGTGTTCCATCCGGTGTAACGCCGGGACCGCGAGGCGAACCAAAATAAATGCCGCCGGCAAGCTCGCGTACGATGACCATGTCCGCACCGTCGATGACCTCAGGGCGAAGCGTGGAATTTCTAACGAGCGTGCTGAAGGTCTTGACGGGACGCAGATTGTTGAACAAGTCCAGCTCTTTGCGGATCTTAAGAAGCCAGTCGGTCGTTCGATGCTCAGCTGGAATATGGTCGTATTCCTTGGAACCGAAAGAGATGGCGCCGAACAGGATCGCGTCGGCTTCCTGAATTGCCTGCCATGTTTCGTCGCGCATCAGGTTTCCGTGGGCGGCCCATGCGGCCACTCCGAAGGGCTCCTCGGTCAAGTCGATGCTGACGTTGCGATTTTTCGAGAACCAGCTGATAATCCGTCTCACCTGGGTCAATATTTCCGGACCCACTCCATCCCCAGCAAGAACGAGGAGCTTTGCAGGGCCCGGCTTAGGTGAAGGGTAAATCCAAGATTCATCTTGCCTGTTCATCTTTTGGAACTCGCGTATCTCTTGATCCATTCTCAAAGTCATTCCAATTTCGTCCAATCCGGCAAGCAGCGCTTCGCGACGCTCGGCTTCAATGGAGAAGGAGATCTTGTTCCCCTCCGGCGTGACGATTTCACAATTCTCCAGATCGACTGTGAAGTTCGAAGCCTCGGGGTTTGCCGCTACTCTGTCCGCGAGTGCCTTCACCTGCTCCATCGGTAGGACGATCGGCAGGATCCCGTTCTGGAAACAGTTCGCGCGAAAGATGTCGCTGAAACTCGGCGCGATCACGGTCCTCAGGCCATAATCAAAGACGGCCCATGCTGCTGCCTCTCGCGAGCTTCCACAGCCGAAATTCTCCCCCGCGATTAAAATGCGCGCATCTTGGAAACGCGGATCGTTCAGCTCGAATTCCGGGTTCTCCTTACCACTCGCGTCGTAACGCCAGGCCTCGAACAGCCATGGACCAAGCTTGCCGCGCGGATTGTCGATGAGCCTGTTGATCCTGATCATCACCTCTGTATCCACATTTGGTCGCATCAAGGTGGCCGCTACCCCTTCTACCCGGACGAAAGGTTCCATCAGCCCGCCACCATCATTTGTCTTGCATCGGTTATCTTGCCGACAACCGCCGCGGCCGCGGCCATCTCCGGGCTGGCGAGATGCGTTCGCGCGCCCGGTCCTTGCCTGCCAACAAAATTGCGATTTGTCGTTGAGATCGAGCGTTGTCCGGGAGGAACGACCTCACCATTTGCGGCGAGACACATCGAACAGCCCGGCATGCGCCATTCAAAGCCCGCCTGAATGAAGATTTCGTGCAAGCCCTCAGCTTCGGCGGAACGTTTCGTATCTTCCGAACCGGGGACGACCCAAGCCCTTACATTCGGGGCGATCTTGCGACCTTTCAGAAGAGAGGCGGCCCGGCGCAGATCAGACAGTCGGGCATTGGTGCAGGACCCAATAAATACCCAATCGATCGGCAAGCCGTCCATCGGCGCACCAGGCTTGAGGCCCATATATGCCAGGGCGTCGACCATGCGTTGACGGAGCTTAGGGTCGGTCTGCGACGCGGGGTCAGGTACTTTGCCATCAATGGCAATGACGTCTTGCGGACTGGTTCCCCAGGAAATTTGAGGACCAATTTTGCTCACATCGATGTGATGCTCGACATCGAAATGGCTCTCCGGGTCAGTCGGCAGCTGGCGCCATTGGGCAACGGCGCGATCAAAGTCTCGTCCCTTTGGCGCGTATTCCTTTTCCGCAAGATAGGAGAACGTTGTATCGTCGGGAGCGATCAGGCCGGTGCGTGAGCCAAGTTCGATGGTCAGGTTACAAAAAGTCAGGCGCTCATCGACGGTGAAGCGCGCGATCGGCTCCCCGGCGAACTCCACCGCAAAGCCTCGTCCCGCTGCGGTACCAAGCAATCCGATCGTTGCCAGGATGAGATCTTTAGCGGTGACGCCAAAGGCGAGCGTGCCTGTATAAACGATCCGCATCTGCTTCGGACGACGTTGACGCAACGTTTGCGTCGCTAGGATATGTGCGACTTCAGACGAGCCGATGGCCAGACCGAGGGCTCCAAGCCCACCGTGCGTGCACGTGTGGCTGTCAGGACAGGCGACCGTCATGCCTGGCAGCGTCAAACCCAGTTCCGGGGCCATGACGTGAACTATTCCATGGCCACGTTCGCGCATGTCGAAAAGCCGGACACCAGCCCTTTTCGTCTGTAAGCGCAGTTGATGGAGAAGATCCAGCCCACGGCCGGTAGCTTCCACGGCCGGAGGTGGCAACGTCGATATCGCGTGGTCTGGTGTCGCGAAGGTCAATTCCGGATTGTGAACGCGATATCCCAGCTGTTCGATGCGATGAAGATTTGGGCCGCCTTCGAGGTCGTGCAGATAATGGCGGTCGATGTGAAGGAGAACGACGCCGTCACCCAGCTCGCGGATCACGTGCTTCTTCCACACCTTGTCGAATAAAGTGGTCACTTCGATCTCCTCCCGGAAGCTCCCTTGTCTTTTGACTAGTCGTTCTATAGTTAGTACAACAGTACAAGTCAAACGATTTCTGTGTTTCTATTGCCGATGAGCGCGTGAGCTTGCTATGAGGCGATTTAGGAAAGGAGGCCGATGTGACGGAGCGGGTTGAGAGCGATATGAAAAGCCACGTCCGCCGCGTGCCGGGCGTCTCGTTTCATCGTCAGGTCTACATGCTCCTTAAAGAGGAGATAAATCAGGGCGTGCCCGCGGCTGGATTTTCTCTTCCAAGCGAAGATGAGCTGGCCGCGCGTTTTGGCGTCGCACGCGTGACCATCCGGACAGCACTTGCCGCCCTCGAAACGGATGGTCTGATCGAGCGCAGGCAAGGAAAAGGTACCTTCGTCCGCGCTACCGTCACGGTCGCGCCGCTCCAGTCATCGATGGCCGACTTGCTCGTGCATATGCGCGATGTCAGCAGCCACACCGAAGTGGCTGTACTCGAATTTGAATATGTCGGGCCCCCCGCGCAATTGCGGTCCGAGAGGGGAGGCGAGAATGCCCTGTTCCAGCGCGCTGTTCGCCTGCGCTCGCATGCTGGAAAACCACTTTTCCAAATCACCACCTTCGTCCCTGAGCATCTGGGTCGAACGTATTCGAGGGAGGAACTCGCCGGCACACCGCTTCTGGACTTGCTCAAGCGTGCGCATACCGGCTACTATTCGGGCAAGCAGATCGTGAGCGCCACTGTCGCGGACCTGATCGTCGCCCCGCGATTGGGGCTAGCAGTAGGTGATCCGCTTCTTGTGGTCAAACGTCGCTATTACGACAAGAAGGGCGATTTGGTCGAGTATCTCGAGATGCTTGCATCTCCGTCGGTTTTCGAGCTCCACATGTCGATCGAACCTTCGGAGCTATAATGGAGGCCCTCTAGCCCCCTGATAACCCTCGAAATTTAGCAGAAGCGGCCATCCGCCTCTCTGATGTGCGATATCATCGATCCGTTCGGCGTGGTGCGCGATCAGGTGGTGGAGAGGGCGAGCGGGCACGCTGGTGTGGAAACCGCAGGACGCGGGTCTGACATTTTACGCCTCGAAGTCCCAGTTGAGATGATCACATCGCTATCGCGACATCTACGTTGGCCGCGCGAAGATAAAAGCCTATCTCGTCGCGGCGTGCCTTAAGCGCCGGATATTGCCCGGCCGGCCGGTATCTCTGCTAGTCAACTCGTTCACTGGCGCAAGGAGTGGTGCCAGATCGAGGAGGTCGCAAACAAGCTATCGCTACCATGGTGCCAGCTCTTGTAGATTATGCATCGGCAGCCAAGCCGCCGATGCCAATAAGCCGCAGGAGCAGCGATGTAACGATCTAACTTGGTTGCATCCGTCATGTCGGCGGTGATAGCGATATATCAATCCCGAAGCGCGTTCTTATGACGCCAGCGCTAAGATGCCGGCTGACCTTAACTGAACGGATGCAGGACCCGTATCAGTCGATAAACGGAGCGTCTGGTCGGGCTAAACCACGGGGTTCCAGTGGATTGGCGTGAAACGATAGTCGGTTCCTTGCTTGGCGACATGTCCGAGGGTCGGAAAACTGAAATGAAACGCCTGGATCAGAATTTTTTCAGAAGCAGCCAAATCGTAGAGCTTCCTGCGAGATTGCTCGGCCAGGTCGGGATCCATGTCACTCCATCCATGCCAGCCCGGGCGCTCCGCAAACAAGTTTGGATGCGTTGTCGCGTCAGCCTGAATGATTGCTTTTTCTCCCGCGGAATTGATGATGAAAGAGGTATGACCGGGTGTATGGCCGGGTGTCGCGATTGACGTGACGCCTGGGACGACCTCGACTCCAGCGTCGAATTGCTTAACGCTGCTTCCTAGTATCCCCATCACGCGCTTCGCACGCTCAAAGTTTGCTTGAACGACGCTGGTCGCCGCGCGCGATGCATTTCCGGAATCCAGCCAAAACGCGTATTCCGCGGCGGGAACAAGTATCTCCGAATTTGGGAAGGCGGCTTTTCCATCTTCCGTAATAAGACCGCCAATGTGATCGGCGTGGAAATGGCTGATGACGACCTGATCCACTGACTTCGCATCGTATCCAGCGGTATTGAGATTGGTGTGAAATTGCCCGCCAACCCCCTTGCTTGACTTGAACGCTGCTTCACCCAAGCCCGTGTCCACCACAACGACCCGACCAGATGTTTCGAGAACCACCGGTGTGAATGTCAACGTGATCTGGTCTACCGGCAGAAAGGCCGCCTCGAGCGCTGCCGCTACGTCTTCCGGCCTAACGTTCGACACGAAGCCCTCCGACCTAGGGAAACTATTGGCTCCGTCCGTAACACACGTCATGAGGATATCGCCGATTTTGTGGCGATAAATCCCAGGGCCTTGTTGAGAGGACGGAGGACTGCCCTTGTCCTGCGCGAGCGATGACCCCGAAGATGCCAATGTCATCGTTGCTGCTGTGGCTGCGGTTGCAGCCCCGGTAAGGAGCACACGGCGAGAGACTTCCATTGTCGTTCCTTTCTTCAATACGCAAAGCTCGAGGAATTTGTTCTCGAACGATATTTACAATCTAGTCAGGAAAGAGCGTGTGAATTAGGGTTCCGAAACTGTACGAATTGTTGAAGGATGACCACCAATTTCGAAGCCGACGCTTTCAGACCTTTCTGCATTCGCCGCGGTAGCTCGACATAAGAGTTTCACTCGAGCAGCCGACGCGCTGGGGCTTGTTCGCTCCTCACTTAGTCACACTGTTGCTTCTCTGGAGCGCCAGCTAGGCCACAGACTTTTTCATCGGACGACCCGAAGCGTCACCCTCACAGAAGCCGGTGACCGGCTTTTGTCGGACATTGGCCCTATCCTCGATGATCTCGACCGAGCCCTCGACCGCTTCGGTGAGCAAACTTCGAACGTGACGGGTACCCTGCGCATCAATGCTAGCGACACTGCTGCCCGGATTTTAATGCAGCAGGCAGTGCCAACATTTCTGGCGAGGCATGTACGCGCTGGCATCGAGCTTAACGTTGAGCGGGGTTTTGTTGACATCATCAAACGTGGCTTCGATGCAGGTGTGCGCTTCACGCGATCTGTGCCACAGGATATGATTGCGGTCCCATTCGGAGAGCCTGTGCGATTTGTTACAGTCGCCGCGCCAAGTTATCTGGAACAACATGGGTGTCCAATGGCGCCGGAAGACTTGATGCGGCATCAATGCATTCGCCAACGTATGCCCAGTGGACGTATTTATCGCTGGGATTTCTGCAAGGATGGTGACGACTTTGCAGTTGATGTTCCGGGGGCTTTGATGCTCAACCACAACGAGCTTATGGTTGAAGCCGCCGTTGCGAGCCTGGGGATAGCCTATCTGCCAGAAAATTCTGCACGCGCGATGGTGGATGCTCGTAAGTTGACGGTCGTCTTAGATGATTGGTCTCCTGAACCGTCAAGGCTATGCCTCTATTATGCGGGACACCGATATGTACCCGCCGGTCTTCGGGCCTTTATTGATATACTAAGACGTCTGTCCAGCTGAATCCCGAGTATCAGATCGCGCTTTGCAGAAAATGTTGTTCATGACGCGCCCTCAAACGGGGCTCTCCGGTTGCGCGAGGCGCTTTTGCGACCAGCGCCGATAATCTCCTGGCGTCATACCGCTCAGTTGGGTGAAGGCTCGCCGGAACGCGGTTTCGTCGGTATACCCGCATTGAACGGCCACTTGCTTGATGCTCGATCCGGGCGTTTCCAGGAGCACGCAGGCCGTCTCCATACGGACCCGCGTGATGAAACTTTTCGGCGCCTCGCCCGTGAGTTCCTTCAGCCGTCTGTGCAGTGTCCGGGCGCTGAGCTTCAACTCGCTCGCCAGAGCTTCTGCGGTAAGGCCGGGGCCAGCGCCGCGAATGATTTGCTCGGCCCTAAGAAGTAGTGGATCAGCTGCGTTGACGAAGCCGCGTGGTGCGTAGACCATTTGCGGCATAGGCGAATTATCAGCAACCGACACGTCCGCCGCTAGTTTAGCGACATCGGCCCCGGCGGTGCGCTTGATCACGTGCAGGGCCAGATCGATCCATGATAGCGGTCCACCCGTGGTGATGACGTTGTCCTGCTCTTCTATCGCAGTGCCCCAGATCGGCCTTGCCTTGGGAAACCTGCGCTTGAACGCGTTGTGTAGCCACCATGTCGTTGTGCATCGCTTGCCATCGAGCAGCCCTGCCTCGCCAAGGACGAAGGTCCCGGCACATGCCCCGCCGATCAGCACACCATGTCGGTGTTGCGCTTGCAGCCAGTTCGCCGCATGCCTGATCGCGTCGGAGGATGGCGGCAGACCGTCCGTTCCCAACGCCATGCCCGCGACCAGGATGACATCGCAATGCCTGACGTCGGCGAAGGCAGCATCAACGGCGATGCTCCGCCCTTGGGCCGCCGGCAGGTTCGCCCCGTCGGCACTGACGATCACGGTTTCGAATAATGGCCGTATATGTACCGACGCTCGCGGCAAGGGACCTTCTGGTGGCGCCTGCAGAGCCTGATTTGTGATCCAGAACAAATCGGTAATGCCGGCGATTGCGGAGAGAAGGCTGCCATCTACGGCGATGATGGCAACACGCACAATGCGGTGATCGGGCTTACTGGCTGGCGAGTTTTGCATCAATAGTGTCCAGTTTGCCAAGTTATACCTGCGGCCAACGCCGCGTACAATCATGTCGACAAATTATCGAGGTGATCCAACATGAAATTATTCCGTTTTCGAGAGGGCACAAAAGCAGCTCGTCAGCACAGCAGCGCCGCGACGGCTGTGCCTTTAACCCGCCTTCTCGCAGCTCTTGCCGGGCTCACGGTCGCGATCGCTGGCACCGCGACCGAAGCCGCTCCCACCGCGGCCACTGTGCGTAACATTGTCCTGGTCCACGGCGCCTTTGCCGATGGGTCAAGCTGGGCCTCCGTCATCGAACGGCTTCAGGCCCGCGGCTACCATGTGACCGCCGTCCAGAATCCCTTGACCTCGCTTGCCGATGACGTCGCCGCTACCAACCGGGTGCTGCGCCGCCAGACTGGCGACGTTCTCCTCGTCGGCCATTCCTGGGCTGGTGCCGTAATCACCGAGGCAGGCAATGCCTCCAACGTGAAAGGCCTTGTCTATCTCTCGGCACTCGTCCCGGATAGCGGAGAGTCTGTCGCCGACTTGCTCACGCGTCTCAATGCGCCGATGTCGGGTATGACACCTGATTCCGAAGGCCTGATCTGGCTGGACGACGCGGCAGCCTATCGGCAGGTCATGGCAGCCGACGTGCCGGCAGAGAAGGCCGCCGAACTAGCAGCGATACAACAACCAATCGCGGCGGCAGCTTTCAGCGCGAAAGTCGGTCACGCGGCTTGGCAGGACAAGCCGAGCTGGTACCTGCGCACCGAAAACGACAACGCCCTGCCGCCCGCCGTTCAACAGACGATGGCGCAGCAGATCGGAGCTCAAATCACGTCTATCCCGTCGAGCCACATGTCGCTCGTCTCCCATCCCGACGCTGTCGTCGATCTGATCGATCGCGCGGCACGGCAAGCCGGACAGTGACCCCGGCGCCACCCTTAGAATCAGATGAAACCGAGGTTAAAATGAAGATCCTCCACATCGACTCCAGTATCTCCGGCGACAACTCGATCACCCGCGAGCTGACTGCCGCCGTTGTCGCGAATATTGTCGTCGCCGACCCGAGCACCGAGATCACCTATCGCGACCTGGTTGCTGACCCTGTCGCCCACTTGGACGGGGCTATCGCCGCAGGCTTCCGGCCGCTTGGCATAAGCAGATTCGATGATACCACCCAACGAGAGCACGAAATCTCCGACCAGCTCGTGACGGAGTTTCTCGGTAGCGACACTGTGATCATCGGCGCACCAATGTATAATTTCTCAGTGTCCACCCAGCTCAAGGCTTGGCTCGACCGCATCGCCCAGCCTGGCAAGACCTTCAAGTACACCGCGACCGGGCCAGTCGGTCTTGCCGGGGGTAAGCGCGTCATCGTCGTCTCAGCCAGAGGCGGCTTCTACGTCGAGGACCCGATGGCACGCCTGGATTTCCAAGAGAACTATCTGAAAGGCTTCTTCGGTTTCCTGGGCATTGATGACGTTCGTTTCGTCCGCGTCGAGGGTGCCTCGCGCGGCGAGGAAATTCGGCAGAAGGGCATCACCGCTGCCCGCGCTGCCATAACCGACGCGATCGCCGACATTCGGGCGGTCGCCTAAGATCTCACAGGAGCTCACATCGTGCTATTCGCCATCAAACTGCGCTATATCCGTCCGAGCGAAGACATTCAGGCGCATCTCGATGCTCATAAGGCCTGGCTCATCAAATATACACAGGCAGGCATCATTCTCTTCGCAGGCCCCGCGCCACAAGGCAACGCCGGCTTCGTTCTGGCTCACGCCGACGACCTGGCCGTCATTCAGAGCATGATCGCCGAGGACCCGTTCGATATTCATCAATTGGTGACGTTCGAGATCGACGCCTGCGATCCCGCATTGCGCGCTACAGACTTTCCGGCCCGCTGGGCTGGGTCTGCAAAGCCCATCTAGAGCGAAGGATTTAAACCGCCTGTGAAAGCCCTGTACGGACGGCCCATATGGGTATGGTTGGGCGGAAAACTTAGGGAGTGAGCCTATCAATGACACGCTTCTTCACGTATCGCCCAGCTTGAGGCCGGTTCGGCCTCAAACCATTGCGCTTATGCGATAGCATGCCCATGAAAGCTATGTGACTCAGTCGGTTCGATAAAATTCGGAATAGGTCGCCGGTTAGTATCGCTTCAAGAGCTTGAAATAAAGCGATTTTGGAGATGACCGAAAGATCGCCAAGGATATTGTCATTCAAATGCATTACCATGTATTGAATATGGAGATAGCTATGGCTGCAAACGCACTTGTCCAAACACGTATCGATGCTGACGTTCGCGATCGTGCCTCGGCCGTTCTTGAGAGCATGGGTCTAACGGTATCGGATGCAGTTCGAATCTTGCTCACCCGGACGGCTAATGAGGGTGTGCTGCCACTTGAACTTTTCTCGGGCAGTGAAGTTCATGACGCTTGGTTTCGTACGAAGGTGCTAGAAGCACTGAACGACGCTAGGCCCGACATTTCGGATGATGAAGTCGAGGCCCATTTCGCAAAGCGCCGAGTGACAGCACGCCTCAAAGCGCGTGGCCGCAAATCGTGAAGCTGACATGGTCTGCGTTCGCCCTATCGATCGTGACGCGATTTTCACCAGCATCGAGGCAGACAATCATCCAGCCGCTGTCATGATCGATGAACGGATTATGGCTGCCACCCGCCGCTTGATCGACTTTCCCGCAAGCGGCCGCGTTGGGAGAATTGAGGGGACGCGCGAACTGGTGATCAACGGAACGCCCTATATCGCGGCATATGCCGTTTCGGAGACAGCAGTTCGTGTCCTTCGCGTCCTTCATGGTTCGCAAGAATGGCCGGAGACTTTGCCAAATAGTTGAGTTTCTAGCTTGACGCGCATCCTCTACGTCCTGTGCGATAATCGTCGGGGATCCGCGTTGTCGCTAGTTGTCGATCGAGCACCTTAGCTTAATGCCTGGAAGTATCGGGCCCGCGGTTCAAATCCCTTCAACAGCAAAAGAATTCAGTTACGGGTCGAATTCCCGGTCACTCAGCTCGACTTTGCGACTGGAGGCTGTTGAGGCGCGGTAGAAGGGATAATCCTGCCTTTGACGATAAGGTAGATTGTTCCCATGGCGATCCCGCCAACGATTAAGTTTGCCAATACGAATAGCAAGGGTGCAAGCGCGGAAACTGCTCCTGCATCGCCACGTCCAATCATCCGAATTGCCGAAGTTGCGAGTGCGGTCGCTCCAAAGGTCACTCCCCAGTATGAGGGTGCAAATGGCTGCTTCAAGATCCAGGGAAGGAGGCGCGTGAGAAGCAATGCCTGAAGTACGGCATACCCCAGCATTGCATGAGAGATGATGTCGGGTGCTCCCGTTGTGACGCCCATATATGCAGCGCAGCCGACGGCGGGCGGAGCAAGCTGGATGCCGAGGGTCGGTCGCAGCGGAACCGCCAATTCTTGAGACGTGAGCATGCGGTTCAAAAGAACCGACTCGATCGCCAGCCACGAGAAGAAACCTGCTCCGAAGGCAAGCTGGCCCCAATCGGCATGACCAACGGTGCTGGCGGCTATAGCGGTTGTGAATGATCCGGCAACAATGGGAAGATAGAGAACAGCGGTGGTCGTCGCGGGATCTCGCCCACCGTGCCACAGACTACCGGTCCGCCAGACGGCGAAAAGAACTGTGAACAGTGCCCCTGCAATAAAAAGAACCCACGCGATGCTGACCCTGTAGGGAAGCAGGACGATGGCGATCAGCATAGTGGAGACGCCCGCCAGCCCTATGAAACAACATTGGACGGGATGCTCTGCTTCTGCCCGGGCCTGCTCAGCGGCAAAGATCCATTTCAGCGCATAGAGACTGGTCACGATCATCCAGACCGCAAGCGCCGCAAAACCGATTGCTTCACCGAAAATCGGCGGAAGCTGCCAGACACTGACGGCCGAACGCCAGCTATTGCTGAGCCCGGCGAGGCCGAGGACGATGCCGAAAAAGGCAGCTGGGATCAGCGGCAGACGGGGTGAAGTTGCGGGGTTCTTGTTGCTGATCATTAGCCGTCTCATTGTGAATTTTTGCCACGGTTATCAAAAGGTCGTATCGAGAATTTCAAGTGCACCGGGACAATCCCACGGGCTCGTTAGGCCTTGTCATTTAGGATTCCGGCCGTAGTACTGGCGCTCGCCACGCAGTGAGCGCCAGTACTTGAAAAGGCCCAAGAGTTGACGCTTCTAAAGGGGCGATCCGCTCGGCATCGATGCAGGCCAGATCGTGGGAGCCGCCTTCGTAGATTTCAACTCGCATGCTTGCGTTTGCACTCTGGTTGGCGTCGCCGGCACAAGCTGCTAGCGGTCGACGACGCCTCACTCGAAACGGAAATCCGAAAGGTCCACCGAGACAATCAGCGGTTCCACCATCGGGGTGTTGTCCGGTTTTCGAGGAAAGATGCGCATTTTGGTTGGAAGAGATATTCCGGACGCCTTGACGTAATCCGTCAGATAACGGGCGGCGGCATTCCGGCCTTGGATATCGACTTCATAGTCGTGCCGCACCAGGAGTCCCACCGAATTAAAGTAGAATGTCTGCTCGGCGCTGTGGGTGGCGATGTCATCTGGAAAGCGAACGTGCAGTCGACGCCATGTCTCCCCATTTTCCTGCCAGGGCTCGATCTCGTCAGCGATCACGCCCGGCCGTTTAAGGATGAAGGGTGAGGTGAGATAGGTCCACATGGTATATCCGGCAAAATACGCTACTTGCGGATTGCTCCAGTGCGTTTCCATCTCGTAACCTTCGAAGGATTTCCTCGGATGGAAGAGTTCTTCGACGACGGCTCCAGCCGGCGTCTCGATCATCACACGGTCTGGCGTGAAGACAGAGCGATATTCGGTCGGGGCGAACGGCCAGTGCGAAACCCGCTCATCCTTCAAATCCACGCAAACCTTGCAGTCCTCAAGCACCGTGGGTTTTCCCTTCAGACCCCAGAGTATACCGCCCTGACGCAGCGTCGCCGTCAACGATGAGAAGGCATTGAAACGGTCGAGACCGCCGTGGGCCTGGATGGCAAAATTGACGAGATCGGTCATGATATCTTCCTATCAGTTACGTGCTTGAATGCTGCGACGGCCGCCTCCGCGATCGCGACATCCTGATCGATGGTTCCGCCGCTGATGCCGACGGCACCCATAAAGTTTTCCCCCGATCGCACCGGAAGTCCTCCGCCTACAATGACGTACCTGCCGCCGGCCACGCTGTTGACGCCGAAGAGAGGCTCTCCCGGCTGGATCATTGGGACGAAAGTCGACGATGGTGCCTGAAACGCTCGTGCGGTGTGCGCTTTCCCAAGGGCGAGGTCGAAGCCTCCAGCCCATGCACCATCCATCCGGGTGACGGCGACGAGGTCGCCACCCTGATCGAGGACTGTAATAGTCGCCTTGACACCGAGTTCGCCGGCGCGGGTCTCGGCGGCAGCGATCATTGTTCGCGCAACTCCCAGTTCTAGCAGAGCCATGTCTTACCGGAGCTCAATATTGGAAATGTCGATGGAGACGACCAAAGGCTCGGCAAGGCTGCTTCCATCCGGCTGACGGGGGAAAATGCGACGTTCGGTTGGAAACTTGATGCCCTGCACCTCGATATAGCCGCGGATATAGTGCGCTCCCGGCGTGTTGCCCGCGATTTCGACGTCGTAGTCGTGCCGTTTCAAAAGACCCGTCTCGTCCACATAGAGTGTCTGGATGGTGCTGTGGGTCGCGATGGTGCGCGGGAACGCCACCCTTAGCCGACGCCAGGTTTCGCCATTCTCCCGCCAATCACCAACGTCCTCAGCCGCGACACCCGGTTCCGCGAGCAGGAAAGGGATGTTGAAATAGGTCCACATGGCGAGCCCCGCGAAATAGGCGAGCTGCGGCTCCGACCATGGTGTCTCTAAGCTGTGTCCAGCAAAGGAGCTGCGAGGATCAGCAAGTTCCTCCAGAAGCTTGCCCGACGCATTCTTTAGCGTCACGTTCTGCGGTTCAAAGCGGCTAATTTTCCCCTCGGATCCGAACGGTGTATGGGAGGCCCATTCTTGACCGAGGCCGACGGTGACGTTCGTCTCGTCGAGCTTACCGCCGTGACCCTTCAGTCCCCAGAGCGCACCACCTTGTTTTAGGTGGGCGCTCAGGGTTGTAAACGTCTTCCATCTGTCGAGGCCGCCATGGGCATCGATGATCGTCTTTGCCAAAGCATTCATTGTGTTTTCCTTTGAATTCGATTTGTCACGCGTCGAGGAACGTCTTCACATGCGCGACGAAAGTATGGGGATATTGAAAGAGGGCGCCGTGTCCGGAATCGGGATAGAGGATCAGGGTCGCGTTGATCATTGCCTTGAACATTTCGTAGGCATTGATCGAGGGAAACATGGTGTCGTCGCTGCCATGGACGATCAGCGTCGGCTGCTTGATTGCCTTCAGTAGCGCGTGATCTTCATCCTGTTCGGCACACCATGCGATGATCGATTTCGCCTGCGGCTCGCTTACGTCCTCGCCGCTGTCGGGGTCGCGATCATTCGTCCTGGCCAACGCCCGGTCAACGAAAGCCTCCCCGGCTTTTTGGCTTTCCTTCGATAGTGTAAAAAATAGCGGCAGCCGCACGTCACGGGCATTCTTGGCGAAAGCCTCCTCAACCACCTCCAGCAGATGCTCTTCGCCACCTCTCGGCGCACTTCCTGCGATGATCATCTTACGGACTTTGATTCTGGAGCGCGACGCCATGATCTGGGCAAGAAATCCCCCAAGCGAGAAGCCGAGAAGATCGACCTCGCCGAAGCCGAGGGATGCGATGAAGCTTTCGGCATCCGTCGATTGTTGCTCGACATTGTCGGGAACGATGCCGGAAGAGGCGCCAACACCTGCATTGTCGAAGACGATAATGGGCCGGTCGACTGCCAGCGCGTTGACGACCGCCGGGTCCCAGGAGTCCATCGTTCCGGTGAAGTGCTGCAGCAGGATCAGCGGTGTTCCGGCATCCGGGCCTAGCCGGCGGTAAGCGAATCGGATGCCGCCTGCTTCGAGATATTTCGTGGATGCAGTTTCGAGGGAAACAGTCATTTCACTTTCCTTCAGCGACTTGGGAGGATTCGTAACGGGCGGCGACGGTGCGGCGGGACAGGTTTGGCGCCATGGAAAGACGTGCCTCCTGCATGGCGGTCCAAGGGGCGTCGTCGGCCAGGGGGGGAATGGTTACGGGCTCGCGGCGATCGAAACCGAGAAGCGCCGCGTCAACGAGGTCATCGACGTCCATTAACATCTCCAGCGGGAAGGAATCGATGTCCTTTCCGGAGCGCTCCCACAGTTCCGTCCTTGTCGCGCCCGGCAGGACAGCTTGGGTGTATATGCCCTGCGTTGCATATTGTGCAGTCATCGACTGGCTGAGATTCAGCAGGAAAGCTTTCGAACCGCTATAGACGCCGTCATAGCGCTCCGGGGCGAGAGCCAGTACAGAAGAAATATTGATCACTGCGCCGTGCCCCTTCTTCACGAAGGTTTTGCTCGCTGCGGCTGCCAGACGGGCCGGCGCGGTAATATTCAGCGCAATGATCCTGGAAATGTCGGTCCCGCTGTTTTCGAGCAGGCTGCCATTCAGCGACATGCCGGCGTTGTTGACCAGGAGCGATATGTCTTCGTTCGCAAGCCTGGTTTCCACCCGATCGAGATCATCATCATTTGTAAGGTCGGCGACGAGGATTTCGATCTTCGATCCCGTCCCTTTCAGCCGATCGGCCAGTGCGTCCATCCTCGCCCGATCACGGGCAATCAGGACGAGATCATAGCCGCGATGCGCGAGCCTATCGGCATAGACAGCACCGATGCCGCTGGACGCTCCTGTTATCAGAGCCGTGCCATTTGCTGCATTCATTGATTTCTCCGTTTAGTCTTTTAGGGTTCGAAGGTGCAGCAAGGCGCCTGCGGGTCCCGGAGAAACCAGCCGCTGCACCTATATTCACAAGCTTGGTTGTCCGGCCGCGCTAGCGGTTGACGTCGATCAGGGTTCGCCCGCGGCTTTGACCCGCCAGGATGTTGCTGGTGATTTTGTCACCGGGTCTAAAGCCCCGATCGACGGAATTCTCTACGGTTCCGGCAAAGTCGATCTCCGGGATGAGCGGAAACTTCTGAATTATGTTCTGGCCCGCCAGTGCGACAGTCCTTGTAGTTCACCGTCGACCATTCGACAGCTACGGCAACCTCGCCTGCGGTCAGGAATTCATCCTGCATCGTTTCTACGGCGGCGGTCACTTTGTTGTCGTTCTGCCTTGCAACAATTGCTTGAAAAGACACTCTGCGCTTCCTAGCTCATGGAACACGCGACCATGTAAGCGGATCCGGAAGTCATTGAAAGAATGCACAATTACAGCCTATACTATCATGGATGTAAGTAAGATGCTGAGAGGCGGTCATAGATGAGACCCAAGCGTTTGGAGCCGAAGAGCGGCTGTGCGGCCGAGCTGACGATGGCAGTGATCGGCGGACTTTGGAAACCTACGATCCTTGTCAACCTGCTGATGGGAAAGAAGCGGTTTATGGAATTGTGCCGTCTTATACCGGACGCCACACATCGTGTTTTAACGCTGCAGTTGCGTGAACTAGAGGCGGATGGGTTGATCACGCGGCGCGTCTTTCCCGAGGTTCCGCCCCGAGTGGAATACGAAGTGACAGAGTTGGCGCGATCGGTAGCGCCGATTTTAGGAAGTTTACGCGACTGGGGAAACGCATTTCGAGACAATCAGCAGAAGCTCCCGGAACTCGAACCCTATTGTCCGGCAGAAGATGTAGCGACGGAGGCCGCTTCGGCGGCAGGCTCCATTTGATTCTTGCTATAAGCAAGCTGGAGGCCGAGTGGTACACCGATCGAGAGCTTACCTCCAATGAATTGGTGAGACCGATTATTCTCACGGGACCTGGATCGGGCAACCCAAATTAGATCCCAGTTCCGATGCGAATGTCGCGCCTACATCGCTCTCAGTGAACTGAACGCAAGATCATGAAGCTTCGCATCCGATTGCGCGGCTTAGCTCAGCTGGTTTTTTATACGGATCAACGTGTTATCACTAAGATTGCACACGGATCGTCGGTTCGCATCCCCTCACATCAAACAGAATGAGCCACCCGCAGCGTGCGTTTACGTGAATGCGATATACTCTGATGCGACCGAGACCACCAACGTACCAGACGATAAACACAGTCCATTGCGGCGGTGGCGGACAGTTTGCGTTCGAGGGAAGGCAACCAACCCTGGTTGCCTTCCCGATTCTTACCGGCGATTCTTGCGCCAGGGCGCATTCTTCTGCCAGTCACCCGCCATGATGCTCCCGAACGGGATCACTTCGTCGACCACTTCGGCAAGGCCGTAATGTTCGATTTGTGCCCGCACGTTGGCGGCGCTCTTGTAGGCGCTCGGCAGTTCCGACACGTCGGCAAAGCCGGAGAAGAAGCGCACATCGAGGCCGCTTGTCTCCTTTTCCAGGATTGCTGCGATGTTGTTCGGGCTGAGCCCGCGCGAATCCGCCCCATACTCCGCCGCCAACTGCCGCATATGCGCGCTGCGCGAGATATTGCGGCCGGCGCCATGCGGCGAGAAGCCGAGACCGTGAGCGGCATTCGTCCCGCGAACGATCAGCACCGGTTCCGCCATGTTGAGCGGAATGATGGTCAGATCGGTTGCATCGTGTGCCCAGTTATCAAACGCCGGCGTTGCACCCTTGCCGTGATAGAATAGCCCGTCCGACTTCCGGAAGACGAAGTTATGCTCGTTCCAGAAGCGATCGGCGATCTTGGCCGAGAGCTTTTCCGCCGCCATGTCGTGAAGGACAAAGTGATTTTCCTTCGTCCACTGACGGATCGTCTGCAAGGCCGACCAGTAGAGGGCGCCTTCCTCGGTATCCGCCGGGATCCAGGCATTCTCGCGGTGGGTCTCGGGCGAAAGTTGCTCACGAAACCGGTTGGCGATCTTCATACCCTTGTCGTAGAGGCGTGCGCCCGGAGCTCGCGATCCATGATGGGTGACAAGCGCGGTTTCGCCGGTCGACTTCATCGTGCCGACATAGGCAAAATGATTGCCGTCGCCCTGGGTCGCGAAGTGTTCGATGCCGGCGCTCAACGCTCCATCGCGTAGATAGGGGTTCTGCTCGAAAGCCGACAGCGTCGCTTCCGAAGGCTTGAGCTGTGCGCCGCGCGGACGGCCGCCCGGGCCGAAATGCGTCACGGTATGCACGGCGTCCAGTAGCGACTTCGGATCGATGCCTGGAAAGATCGAGATCGCCATCGAGCAGCAAATATCGGCTGAATGCATGCCGGGATGGATCGCTTCGGACGCCACGACACCGCCGACCGGGATCGTGCCGATCGGCCCAGCCGGGCAGGCATCCGGCATGATTGCCGCGGAGCGCACGACCGGCGTGCGCACCAGTGCCCGCATTGTTGCGTGGACCTTTTCGACATTATCCTGCTCAAAAGCGTTCTCGGCGCGGATGTTCGAATAGATCTCGATGTCGTTGTCGGCCCGGAGGGCGAGCGTTGGCCCCGGCTGGAAAGCCTTTGCCGCGTCCAGCGCATCCGCCATCGAGCCGCCCTTGCTCAAAACCGCGTTGGCGGCGTCGAGGGCTGGGCGGAACCATTTTCCCTGGCTCATGCCGGCATCGATCAAGTCCTGTCCGCTCATTACCGTTATCATTGTCTCTTCTGCGTCTGCAGTCCTTCTGGTTCAATTGTGTTTCTTTGCCCCCGCAGAGCGGGGGTATGTATGCGATCGATGCAGCGGCGACGAGGGTGGACGAAACCGGATGGCCCCGCTCGTGCCAGGGAGCGTATGCCCAGGAGGAGTCGAACCTGCCAGACCATCCAACTTTGGCGGCTGTAGTTCCGCCCGGCATTCGCCGCTGCATTCGGCCATGGCGACAAGGCTTGAGGAAACAGCCTGCTGGTCCTCCCGAAGAGATCGCAGCAGGGCGGGGTTCGAACCCGGGACCCTAAGGGTTAACCAATGTAGTTTCCCCTGCATTCGCCATGTCACTTCCATCTGTCCGTGACGACGAGAGTTGGTGAAACGTCCTGCTCTACCGCTGAGCTACGGGTCCGTTGATTTTAGAGAACCCGGCGGGACTCGAACCCGCGACCTGGAGATTAAGAATCTGTAGTTTCATCCGGCATTCGTCACGGCCTTCGCATTTGCGACGCGAAGGTATTGCTTTTGACGAGGTCGTCAGAGCTCGATCGCCTCGATGGCTTTCACCCAGCTGTCCGCTCCCTGGCCGTGGGCCGCAAAAGCGGCGATCACGCCATAGACGGCATCGGAGAAGCCGCCGATGTTGAGCACATCGTCCCGGGTCGGCGCCTGTGTCGTGGCATGGGGCTGGATGTCGAGGCAAACAAGCTTTGCAGCCGGATTGTCTCGTTTGATCCTTGCCCATTCCGTCATCACGGCGGTCGGCTGGCCGTTCCCGCGCGCATCCACCCAGGATTCGTTGTCCGAGATGAACACGACGAGATCGACCTTGGCCTTCTCGTGTGCCAGCTTCCGCAGCGGCGCGGAGCAGTTGGTTCCGCCGCCGCCGATCTTCGCGAGCTTGTCGGCATTGGTCATGACCGAATCCCGCTTGTTGAGGCTGACATGCACTACGTCGTTCTCGAACGGCAGCACCCTTGCTTTCGGGTTGCGCTGCAGGAACGCTGCGGTCATCAGACCGGCGACGTCGATGCAGCGGACCGAGGATGTCGCTCCCTTCCGGTAACCGGTCGCGGGCGAACCCATGGAACCGGAAACGTCGGGGCAGAGCACGACGTTGCCCATCAACGGCGGAACGTTGGAGATGGCGATATCCATCGCATCCTGCAGCGCATCACGCACGACCTCCGGGATCTGGCCATCGACCGTCTTCCACGCCATCATGAGCTGATAGGGGAAGACCTTCGCCTTACGGATTTCATCCGGATCGGCCAGCCGCGCCGCCAGCGCCTCGGCAAAACCCTTGACCTCGAACACGCCGTTGCGTGCAAAGGTGTTGAGGTTCTGACGCACCATCTGCCAGCCGCCCCTGCGAGCGATCTCGACCCAATGCTCCCGCGTCAGCGGCAGCGAGGTCAGCATCTGGAACGGGACGTCCGGAACTGGCGCCGTCTGGTCACGCCGAAACGCTTCCAGTGCCTTGACGAGCTCCGGCAGTGCCACATAGTCATGCGGCTTGCCGATCGCCCAGGCATAGAGGGCCTTGCGCTCCTCCGTCGCCGGCTTAGGATGCACCATGCGGATGATATCGGCGAGCGAAGGGTCGTTGCCGACCATTGCACGCAGGATCTGTTCCGTGCTGGCCCGTTCGAGCCATGCCTGCACCATCTTCTTCGGCCGTGTGCCAAGCGACTTGCGGCCCGTAGCGCCAGAGCGCATGACCTGCACGAAGCCGCGCAGCATCTTGCCGCTCTTCACCACCCGTGGGAATGCACGGGCAAAGGCATCGCTCTGAAGGCTGGAGAGCATCGCGAGCAACGTCACGGGCATGTCCTTCATGTGACCTTTCTCGGCCGCGTAGACAGCCACCTTGGCGAGGAATTCCGCTTCCACCTCGAGGGCAAGCGCCTTCACAGCCTCAAGCTGCTCGGCTCCGTCCGCATAGAAAGTGCTGTTGAACGTACCAGTGACAGCATATTACGCCAGTGCCTCGCGCGGCGTCAGGCGATAGGACGGCGTGGCTTCATGATTTGTTGTATCTGTTCCCGGGAGCAGCTTCCCCAGATAGGTTTTGAAGATTGCCTTGTTCACCATGATGGCACCTCTTGTTTCGTTCGTGCCAGATACATTTCAAGTGGCGTGCCAGTTTGGGGAAATGAGCACGGGCAGCGATAATATTTCTAATATCTATTTGTTTTTATAGATTAAAATTTTTTACCGCCGCTGGGTGAATCTCCGGTTGAGAAATCCGGGGCGAGAGAGATATTATCCTATCGTCTAGGAGTATATAATTTTGGATAAGCCATGAAGCGGCGCGTCGCCATCAGCATATTGGGAACGACACTGGATGCCGGCAAATGGGACAATCGCTGGAACCGGTGGCGACCCACGGTCGCTCTTTGTCAACAGCCAGGCCTCTTCATCGACCGGCTGGAGCTGATCCACGACAATCATGCGCAGCCTCTCAGCCAGCGTATCGTCGCGGACATTAGTACGGTCTCGCCGGCGACGGAGGTGCGCAGCAATGTCATCAACTTTCGCGATCCCTGGGATTTCTCGGAGGTCTACACAAACCTCAGGGACTTTGCCCGCGGCTACAGCTTTGATCCCGACACGGAAGACTATCTCGTCAACATAACCACCGGCACGCATGTGGCGCAGATCTGCTGGTTCCTCTTGACCGAGGCGCGCATCATTCCCGGCCGGCTGCTGCAGCTTTCGCCGCCGCGCGATCGGGAGGCCGAGCAGGATGTCGTCGGCACCCACCGGATTATCGATCTGGATCTTTCCCGTTATGACGAGATCGCCAAACGTTTCGCGTCGGAACGGGAGGATGCAGCCTCCTTCTTGAAGTCCGGCATATCGACCCGCAATGCCGCTTTCAACAGGATGATCGACGAGATCGAGAGAGTAGTGATCCGGTCGACCGCACCCGTCCTTCTCACCGGACCGACCGGGGCCGGCAAGTCGCAGCTTGCCCGCCGCATTTACGAATTGAAAAAGAGCCAAAGGAAGATCAGCGGACCTTTCGTTGAAGTCAACTGTGCGACATTGCGTGGCGATCAGGCCATGTCAGCTTTGTTCGGCCATGTGAAGGGCGCCTTTACGGGTGCGGCCAGTGAGCGTGCGGGCCTCCTGAAATCCGCCGACAAAGGCGTCCTGTTCCTCGATGAGATTGGCGAGCTCGGCCTCGACGAGCAGGCCATGTGCCTGCGCGCGATCGAGGAAAAGAGATTCTTGCCCGTCGGCGCTGATCGCGAGGTCGCGGCAGACTTCCAACTGCTTGCCGGCACGAACCGCGATCTTGGCGAAGATGTTCGTAAGGGACGCTTCCGCGAGGACCTCTACGCCCGGCTCAATTTGTGGACCTTCCAGCTGCCGGCTCTGCGCGAACGAAAGGAGGACATAGAACCCAATCTCGATTTCGAACTGAGGCGCTATCTGGAGCGGGAAGGGGAAAACGTGACCTTCAACAAGGAGGCGCGGGAACGCTATCTGACGTTCGCGACCAGCCCGCAAGCCGTCTGGAGTGCCAATTTTCGCGATCTATCGGCCTCGGTGACGCGTATGGCGACACTCGCGCCGCACGGGCGTATTACCACCGAAGTCGTCGACGATGAAATCAAGCGCCTCAATGCGTTTTGGCGCCGCGCGACCGATGATGATGGGACCAATGCGATCATTGAAGATGTGCTGGGCGCAGAGGCTGCCGCCCGCCTCGATCGTTTTGATGCAGTGCAGCTTGCAAGCGTTCTTCAGACCTGCCGCGAGCACGCGACGGCGAGCGCTGCCGGCAGAGCCTTGTTTGCGATCTCGCGATTGGAAAAGAAAAGCAGCAATGACGCAGATCGCCTGACGAAATATCTTGCGCGCTTCGATCTCAGATTTGAGGACGTCAAACGGCGGTGACCGACCGTAGGCTCGTCAGTGCTTATATCTGAAAGCCGGAAGACGAGTTGCATAAGTCCGTCTCGTCGGAAACATAACATTTTCAAAGGCTTAGCAGGCTTCTGGTTGTTCGAAACAGCCGGGCCGGCGGTTCGCATCCATTCAAGAGCGAGACATTGGACAGGAGGGCAATGCCTGTCGAATGGGCTATCCTAGCAGTTCTTCATCACCTGTGGCTTTGCGTTGCCGAGTATTTTCTACGCGGTATGCGAATTGTGCTCTAGTCAGTCCAAGCATACGAGCGGCGGCGGAAAGATTTCCATGCGCCCGATCCAAGGCCGCGGTGTATAGTGCCTGTTCAAGAGTACTGAGTGAAAATCCTTCGGATTCTAACAATTGATTGGGATCGGTCGGCGTTCCCCTGTATTCGTGGCTGTTGCTGCTCCCCGAACTGATAGCGAAGCGTGTCAGTTGAGCTTCGATCTGTGCAGCGGAAATCGTTGTATTGTTGGTCTTTGTGTCGAGCACGGCGACAAGTACGTTACGCATCTGGCGCAGGTTTCCTGGCCAGAGTTCTGCCTCAATCAACTCCTCGGCCGCCGCTTCGAAGCGGAGAGGCTCGAGGCTCATTCGATCCGCAAGCACCGGCAACATCGAGCGCGCCAACGCCACTCGCTCGCCTTCCCTTTCACTTAATGTCGGCATGCGAACGGTTATCGGGGAGAGAACGGAAAAAAGTTCTTTTAGAGAGCCTTGCTCCTTCGTTGCAAAGCATTGGTCAGCGACCGCGACGACGCGCGGTCCACCAGTCGCGATGCCTTCCTCGATTGCGCGGGCGAAGTGGTGCTGGACGTCGTGGGGTATAGTTTCCACAGCGTCGATGACGATCATCTCGCGATGGGATGTTCGTCGGGTTGCCTTCATCGGCCGTGCGACCTCGGCGCAAAGCGCAAGGTCGACCTGCACCCCAACCAAGCGTCGCAGATCGGTCGCAGACGCAGCAGACCTGCGGTGCAGATAGCGCGCCGCTATACCGCGTCCCGTCCCCGGTGCACCCGTTAGCAGCACGGGCAGGGTTGTGGCCGCGAGGCGGTCGAGTTTGTCGCGGACCGGCATCAGGATCAGGTTGTCGAGGCTGGAGAAGGACGTGTCGGTGGCGCGCGCGGCGCTGCCGCGCGAGGCGGGAGCGGGGCTGATGTCGTCGGCAACATCGATACGTTCGCGGAAAAGCGTCACTTCTGGATCATTGAGGCCCCAGCCATCGGCTGGTTTTCCGACCACTCGGCAATGGCTGTGGCCCTGCGCGGCACATTCGATCTCCTTGTACACGATCAGCGTGTCAAAGAACTCGCTGGCATAACCCGAGGCGTAGCCAAGCTGCGTCCAGCAGACGGATTCGGATGCCAGTCGCGTCTTACTGAACTCGGCGGCTTCGACGCTGTCGCGCCAAAGGAATTCGGCAGAAAATCGCTTCTTGCGGAAGTCGTAGGAGTTGAAGACAGTCTCTACGCGCACCACGCCGCTAAAAGTGTGTAGCCGCGTTCCGGCCGTGAATGCGTCACCTATGTCCAGATTTGGCCAGCCGGCGCGCACGAAGCGTGCGTCCGAGCGGCCGGACATGAAGCCCAGGCGCAAAAGGAAGACGCGCGCCTCTTTCTCGCCGAGCAACCGCACAAGTTCCCGCCTCAGATCGGAAAGGGCGGACGCGCGCTGCATGACGATGCGTGCGCCATTCAGCTGGATCGTTCCGTCATTGGGATTGAAGACCAAGCTGGAGAGAAGCTGCCGGACGGTTGGATTGCCGCCTCGATCCAGCATCCTAGAAGATTCGACCAATCCCTGCATCAAGACCTCTTCCGCGCAGCGAGCCGTTTGGCGATCCTTTCTCGGACGCCGATTTATCATTTCATCAAGTCGCTTCATCTTTTCAGTAAGCGATTGCCTTGGCAAGCCACGTATGTGGGAGCGCGCATCCAAAAAATACCGTTGTATTTCAACATATTGAAGTTTGGTCGAGAAACTTCTTTCATTCCCCCGCCTGCGTGTTTGACAGGCGGTCGGGAGTTCTCGTCCTAATGAACCAGTTCTGCTGCGTCCGGGAGGGCAAGGCAGAATGGAGGAAGTTCGGGCCGAGGCTCCGGCATGCCATCCTCGACGGCACGGGAGGAAAAATGACGAGCTTGCAGGATATGTTCGACGTTCGTGGCAAATCGGTCATCGTGACCGGCGGCGCGAGCGGCATAGGGCGGGCCTATGCGGAAGTGATGGCGGATAACGGTGCTCGTGTCTGCATCTTCGATATGGATGGCGAAAATCTCGACCGTGTCGTGGCGGAAATCGCCCGACATGGAGCTGACGTTTGCGGTCTGGAGATCGATGTCTCGGATCGGCCGGCCATGGCGGCGGCTTTCGACGCGGTAGCAGAGCGTCAGGGACGGATCGACATCGTCTTTGCAAATGCGGGCATCGATGCTGGGCCTGGCTTCCTGTCGACGACAGGTGAGCGGCTCCAAGGCGGCGCCATCGATGTTCTCGACGATCATCACTGGGATCGGGTGATCGAGGTCAATCTCTCTTCGGTCTACACAACCGTCAAGCATGCGGCCCGGCACATGAAAGCGACGGGGGGCGGTCGTATCATCGTGACCTCCTCGATCGCTGCCCAGATCAATGAGGCGATCGTTGGCACGCCCTACATGCCAGCCAAGGCCGGCGTAGACCATTTCGTGCGCCAGATGGCGATGGAATTGGGCCAATTCGGCATTCTCATCAATTGCATCTCGCCTGGTCCCTTCATGACCAATATCGCCGGCGGCAGGCTGCGGATACCGGCGGATCGCAAGGCCTTCGAACAGCAATCGCTGATCGGGCGGATTGGCGATCCCGAGGACATCAAGGGGCTTGCTCTCTATCTCGCGTCGCCGTGCTCGTCCTACGTCACGGGCAGCCAGATTGTCATTGACGGAGGTTCGATGCACCGCATCAAGTAAATGAACTTCGCCGGATGCGGGAGGAGGAAATCGCAGCCGGCGAATGAGCTTCAGAGGGAGGATAAAATAATGGAATCGAAAACCAGTTTGTCGATGCCTTCTCGCCGCACGGTGCTGAAGGGAATAGGCGCCGGCCTTGCCGCCTCGGCGCTCGGTGCGCCGACGATTGCCCGCGCGCAATCGGCCGGCACGATCAAGGTCGGCTTCATCACGCCGGCGACCGGGCCCCTTGCCCTTTTCGGTGAGACCGACGGCTGGGCTCTGGAAAAGGTCAAGGCGCAGCTCAAGAATGGTCTGGAGACGGCGGCCGGCCACTACGATGTCGAATTCCTGATCCGCGACAGTCAGTCGGACCCCAACAAGTCGGCGGAAGTCGCCGGCGATCTCATTCTCAATGAGGGCGTTCACCTGCTGCTGCCGGCGTCTACGACCGATACGGTAAGCCCTGCTGCCGATCAGGCCGAACTCAACGAATGCCCCTGCATTTCGACAGGCGCGCCTTGGCAGGCGGTCATCTTCCCGCGTGGAGGCAAGGACAAGCCGTTCAAATGGACCTATCACTTCTTCTGGGGCCTGGACGAAGCGCTGAACACCTATGTCGGCCTCTGGAACACGCTGGACAGCAACCGCAAGGTCGGCATGCTGTTTCCGCAGAACGCCGATGGTGAGACATGGGGCAACATGGATTATGGCCTGCCTGCACCCACCAAGAAAGCCGGCTTCGAGATCGTCGTTCCCGGCTTCTTCCAGCCGCGCACCAACGATTTTTCGGCGCAGATCACGGCTTTCAAGCAAGCCGACTGCGATATCATCGGCGGTATTGCCTATCCGGCCGATCTGAAGACCTTCGTCAACCAGTGCGCCCAGCAGGGCTATAAGCCGAAGGCGATCACGGTCGCGGCTGCATTGCTCTTCGCCTCGGGCGTGGAAGCCATGGGCTCGCTCGGGGAGGGCATGTCTTCGGAAGTTTGGTGGACCCCCGCCTTTCCCTTCAAGTCGACGCTGACCGGTCAGGTGAGCCGCGATCTTGCCGACCAGTGGGAAGCGGAAAAGAAGAAGCAGTGGACGCAGCCACTCGGCTACAGCCATGCCATCCTCGAAGTGGCGATCGACATTCTCAAGCGCTCCAAGAACCCACTCGACCGCACCGCCAATCTCGAGGCGGTTGTCGCCACCAACACGCAAACGTTGATCGGGCCAGTCAATTTTGCCAAGGGACCGCATCAGAACGTGGCGACCTCGCCGATTTTCGGCGGGCAATGGGTCAAGGGCGACAAATGGCCGTATGATCTGAAGATCGTCGACAATACCGTCAACAAGCTCTTCCAGCCGGAGCGCAAGATCGTGCCGCTGCCCTGGCGGACTGCCTGAACAAGGCGTGAAGCCAAGGCAAAGCGAGATACCGCCCCTGCTTGATGCGATCGGGCCGGGACGGATCGGACGGAGGATCGAAGGGCGCGCCCAAACGCGCCGCCGGCATTAAAAGGCCGGGGTGGAGGAGCATGGAAAACGGCGTACTACTGGAGGCACGCGACCTCAGCAAATCGTTCGGGGCTCTCAAGGTCCTGCACGAGGTGAGTTTTGCGGTCGGCGCTGGCGAGGTTCTGGGCATTGTCGGCCCGAATGGTGCCGGCAAGACAACCCTATTCAACCTGATCAGCGGCGACATGCGTGTCGATGGCGGTGAGTTGGTCTTTGACGGCCAGAAACTCGTTGGTCAGCCGCCCTATCGCCGCTGCAAAATCGGCATTGGCCGGACCTACCAGATCCCGCGTCCCTATGTCGGTATGACGACCTTCGAAAACCTCCTCGTCGCCGCGTTTTTCGGCAGCGGCACCAAGGATGCCGAGAGCTATCAGCGCTGCGCAGAGATCCTCAAGGCCTGCGAGTTGTCCGACAAGGCGAACCGTTCCGCCGGCTCGCTGACGCTGCTCGATCGTAAGCGGCTGGAACTGGCGCGTGCGCTTGCCTCGTCGCCAAAGCTCCTGTTGCTCGACGAAATTGCCGGTGGGCTTACCGATGAGGAGGGTAGGGCGCTCGTCTCGCTTATCCGCCGCATCCGCGACAGCGGGGTCACTATTGTCTGGATCGAACATGTGCTGCACGCGCTGCTCGCCGTCGCCGACCGCATGCTGGTGCTGAATTTCGGGGAGAAGATCGCAGAAGGTGTGCCGGCCGAAGTCATCCAAAGTCCGGAGGTGCGAAGGGTCTATATGGGGGTCGAGGCATGAGCGCAGCACTGCTTTCCACACATGGACTGGTCGCCCGCTACGGCGATTTTCAGGCTCTTTACGGTATCGACTTCGAGATTGCCGCGGGCGAGGTCGTCGCCCTGATCGGGGCAAACGGTGCCGGCAAGTCGACGCTTCTGAAATCGATCATGGGCCTTCTGAGCGTTGCGCCGGGCATGGTGCAGCTCGAGGGACGGCCGGTCGGCGGCGCCAAGCCGCACCGGATGGTGGCCGATGGCGTGGCGATCGTGCCCGAGGGCCGTCGCCTCTTTGTCGGCATGTCTGTCATCGACAATCTGCGCGTCGCTATCGACCATGCCGGCAAATCCGCCGCCAATGGCTGGACGCTGGAGCGCCTGTTCGCGCTCTTTCCGGTCCTGAAGGAAAAGCAGGCCGTGCCTGTGCAGTCCCTGTCCGGTGGACAGCAGCAGATGGTGGCGATTGGCAGGGCGCTGCTCAGCCAGCCGCGCGTACTTCTATGCGACGAAATCAGCCTGGGCCTCGCGCCGAAGGTGGTGAAGGAAATCTACCAGGCGCTGCCGTCGATCTGTGAAACAGGTACGGCGATCGTGTTGGTGGAGCAGGACGTCGGGCTCGCCCGCTCCTCGTCGAACCGGCTCTACTGCATGCTCGAAGGCCGCGTCAGCCTTACCGGCCGATCAGCTGATATCTCGCGCGAAGCGATTGGCGAAGCGTATTTCGGAGGGGCCCATGCTGTGGCTTGACGGCCTTGTCCAGGGCATTCTTCTCGGCGGTCTCTATGCCCAATATGCGCTCGGTATGGCGCTGATGTTCGGCGTCATGCGCGTCGTCAACATCACCCATGGCGACCTGGTGATCCTCCTGGCGCTGATCGGCATCAGCCTGGCTACCACATTCTCGCTCGGCCCGTGGTCGGTGCTGGTGATCCTCGTGGTGCTTGGGGCCATCATCGGCGTCATCCTGCAGCGACTCATCCTCAACCGCGTCGTCGGCGCCGATCCGCTTCCCTCGCTGATCGCCACCTTCGGGCTCTCCATCGCCCTGCAGAACGCCATGCTGCAGATATGGTCGGCCGACACCCGCTCGCTAGGCGGCGGCGACATCGTGCATGCCTCCTTCCAACTCGGGCCGCTCTTCGTCGGCGTCTTGCCAGTGATCGTGCTTCTGACGGCTACCGTGCTGACCGGCGGCCTCGATGTCGCGTTGCGCTCGACACGCTTTGGCCGTGCCCTGCGCGCAGCTTCGGCCGATGTGGAAGCCGCGGCGCTGACAGGTGTCAACCCGAAGACGGTCTATACCGGGGCAACGGCAATCGCTGTTGCGATCCTCGGATTTGCCGCGGTCTTCCAGTCGTTGCGTTCGACCGTGGCGCCTGCCGACGGGGCCTTCCAGCTGATCTACGCCTTCGAGGCTGTCATCATCGGCGGCATGGGGTCGATCTGGGGTGCCTTCCTCGGAGCGATGGCGCTCGGGGTCAGCCAGTCGGTGGGATTCCGCATCGACCCCGGCTTCGGCATCCTCGCCGGCCACCTCGTTTTTCTGATCATCCTCGCCCTGCGTCCCCAGGGCTTCCTAGGAAGGGGTTGAGCCGTGACCAATGCCTTCGCCGCCCGCTTGACCGATGCCGTCCCGCGGCCCGCCGTGCGCGTACAGCGCCAGACGCGCTCGAGCCTGATTGCACTCGTTATCAGCGTCGCGCTGCTCGCGGCTGTCGCTTCGATGCCGCTCTGGGCAAGCCAGGGCCTCATCCGCGATGTCGTTGAACTATGCTGCTACATCACCGTCGCGCAGATGTGGAACCTGCTCGCCGGTTATGGTGGCCTCGTCTCCGTCGGCCAGCAGGCCTTCGTCGGTACGGCCGCTTATGCAATGTTCATCATGGCGCAGCTTTGGGGCTTAAGCCCCTTCCTTGCCGTGCCTTTGTCGGTCATCGCACCGGCGATACTGGCGGCACTTACCTATGGCCTGCTGCATCGGCTCGATGGCCCATATTTCGCTATCGGCACCTGGGTGGTGGCGGAAGTCATGCGCCTTGCCACGTCCGTCTTCAGCTATGTCAATGCCGGCGCCGGCATGAGCCTGCGTGTCATGTCCAGCTATACGCCCACTGAACGCGCAATCGGCATTTCGGTACTGGCGGCGCTGATGCTGCTTGTCGCCGTCGGCGGCAGCTATCTGCTATTGCGTTCGCGCTATGGCTTGGCGCTGGTCGCCGTGCGAGACAATCCGATTGCCGCGGCAAGCCAGGGCGTCAATGTGGGCCTCCTGAAATTCCTGATCTGGGTTGCCGCCGCCATCGGCACTGGCCTTGCCGGTGCCATCTACTTCATGGCGCAGCTGCGCATAACGCCACCGGCCGCCTATAGCCCCACCTGGGCGAATGTGGCGATCTTCATCGTCATGGTGGGCGGGCTCGGCTCGCTCGAAGGGGTGCTGATCGGCGCGCTTGTCTATTTTGTCGCCGACCGCCTGTTCGGACAGTACGGCGCCACCTATCTCGTCGTCCTCGGGCTACTCACCCTCGTCATGGCGCTTTTTGCCCGCGGCGGTCTCTGGGGATTGATCCAGAAGGCGACAAACGCCTCCTGGTTCCCGACGAGGCGCACGCTTCTGGAGGACCCGCGATGAGGGCGGCACTGTTCGAGGCGGTCGGACGACCGCTTGAGGTCAAAACGATCGAAACGCCGCAGCCAGGCGCTGACGAGCTATTGCTCCGCGTTGCCGCCTGCGGCATTTGCGGTTCCGACCTGCACATGACGGAAGATCCCGAAACCTTCGCGCTCAAAAGAGGCGGCGTCCTCGGCCATGAAATTTCCGGCGAAGTGGTGACCTGTGGCGCTGAGGTCGCGAATTTCAAAACCGGCGACCGGGTTGCCGTCGCACCGATGCGCGGCTGCGGCCACTGCGACAGCTGCTCGCGCGGCGAACCCGCGTGGTGCGCCGAGATGCGGCTGATCGGCGGCGGCTATGCCGAATTCGTCACCGTCGCTGCCCGTCAGTGCCGCCGGTTGCCGGACGATTTGCCGACCGAGGAGGGGGCTCTGGCCGAACCGGTTGCAGTCGGCCTGCATGCGGTCATGCGTTCGGGGCTGAAGCCGGGCAACCGCGTGCTGATTCTCGGTGCAGGCCCCATCGGTCTTCTTGTCGCCTTCTGGGCGAGGCGGCTGGGGGCGGCCCATGTCGTCATCGCCGATCTGAACCGCCACCAAGCAGAGCGTGCCGGCGAAATCGGCGCCACCGGCTTCGCACTCTCCGGGGAGGGTCTGGCAGAGGAGTTTCGCGCATTGACCGGTGGCGTACCGGACATCGTCTTTGAATGCGTCGGCAAACGCGGGTTGATCGATGCTGCCTGCCGGCTGGTACGCGTGCATGGCACGGTGGTCGCGGTTGGCCTCTGCGTCGGCGGCGACACATGGGACCCGTTCGCGGCGATTTCCAAGGAAATACAGGTGATCTTCGCCGTGTTCTTCACCATGGCGGAGTTCAACATGGCGCTGCAGGCGCTCAGTCCTGGCCGCCATCGGCCGCAGGCGCTGGTGACCGGCCGGATCGGTCTTGCCGCCGTGCCAGAGGCATTCGAAGCGCTCAAGCGACGCACCACGCAATGCAAGGTGCTGATTACGCCCGCGGTCGGCTGAAACGGCATAGGAGGAGGTTTGGAATGAATTTCGAAACGGTGCATTACGACATCGAAGGTGTTGCGACCGCTGTACGCGTCATCGGCAAAGGCCCGGCCGTGCTCGCGCTGCATGGCGCCGCCACCATCGAAGGCACGGAATGGGCGCGGGGTCTCGCCGATCGCTTCCGCGTCTACTTGCCCTATCATCCCGGCTTCGGCGACAGCGGCGAAGCGCCGGATATTACCGGCATGCAGGATATCATTGTCCACAACCTGCATCTGGTCGCCGCCCTTGGCCTCGATCGGCCGCATCTCGTCGGCCACTCCATGGGCGGTTGGATGGCTGCCGAAATGGCCGTCGTCGCAGGCGAGCGTTTCGGCAGGCTGGTGCTGAATGCGCCGGCTGGCCTCAACGATCCAGATCATCCTGGCGCCGACCTGCCGGCGATCGCGCCCGAGGCGCTACCCGGCTATCTCGCGCATAATATCGACGTTGCCTTGCGCTATTTTCCGGGCGGAGCCGAATGCCCGCCGCTCGACGCCTTCCTTGCCGCCCGCGAAAAGGAGGCGCAGGCGCTCGGCAACATCGTCAAGGCCCACGGCATGGGCCATCCCAATCTCCGCCGCTGGCTTTCCCGCATCCCGAACGAGACACTGATCGTCTGGGGCGAGAAGGACCGAATGCTGCCCGCGTCGCAGGCGCCGCTCTGGGAAAAACGCATTCCAAACGCCCACACCTTCATGGTGCCGGATGTCGGCCATTTCGCCATGCAGGAGGACCCGCGCGTGGTGACCGCCATCGGCGATTTCCTCGCCGGCTGAGACAGCTTGCCGCGAGAACACACCAGATTGTCAGGAGGAACAGATGAACGCACCTTTGAAACATGGCGCCGGGTATTGGGGCACCAAGACAAACTTCGCCAGCCTTCTCGAGCATATCAGCAGGATCGGCCCGATTCTTGAAGAGAATGCCGTGGCTACCGAAAAGCTCGGTAGGCTGAATGAGCCTACTTTCGAGGCGCTGAAGCCGCTTCGTATGTCGCACATCTTCGCGACCGAAGAACTCGGCGGCGCACAGCTTTCGCCGACACAAGGCCTGCAGTTGATCGAGGCCATCACCTACCACAGCGGCGCTGCCGGCTGGGTGTCGATGGTGCATGCCTGCATCGGGGCGATGTCCGCCGCCTTCCTGCCCGACACCGCGATCTCACGGCTCTTCGGCGGTGGCACCGACAACCGCTTTTCGGGTCAGGGCACACCGACCGGCATGCTGAAGAAGGTCGATGGCGGCTATTTGTTGAACGGCAAATGGTCCTATGCAAGCGGTATTCACCACGCCACGTTCACCCATACCGCCGCCCTGCTCGACGACGGCAACGGCCATCCGGCCAAGGATGAGAATGGTAACGTCGTGGTGCTGTGCGCCCACGCGCCGGTCGGCGAGCATGGACTGCTCGGCAATTGGAACGTGCTCGGCCTGCAGGGAACCGGCAGCATCGACTACGACGCCAAGGATGTCTTCATCGCCGACGACATGGTTTTCCCGATCATGACCGCCGAGCCGCAGCGCCAGAAGGAATTCTTCAGCCTCGGCGTCGTCGGGCTGGCTGCCATCGGCCATTCGGGCTGGGCGATCGGCGCATCCCGCCGCATGCTCGATGAAATGGCCAAGTTCGCCGTGACCAAAACCGGTCGCGCCGGCATGCTCGGCGAGAGCGATAAATTCTGGTTCGATTACGGCCGTGCGGAAGCTCGCGCGCGCGCCGCCCGCGCCTTCTTGTTTGAGGTCTGGCGCGACGTGGAGGCCTCGATCGAGGCGGGGAACCGGGTATCTACGCGGCAGATCACCCTCGTGCATCTCGCCAAGTCGGAAGTGCACGAGGCGGGCGTCGATGCCTGCCACTTCGTCTACCGCGCAGCCGGTGGTGCGTCGCTGCGCGACGGCGTGATGCAGCGCACTTACCGCGAGATGCTGGTGGCGGCCAACCATTTCACGATCAACACCAACATTGTCGGTGCCGCCGGCCGCGAGATCGGCGGGCTGTGGAGCGATCGCGTCTGGCAGTTCTACGACCTGGTGGAGAAGAAATGATGGCGCAGTCCGGAAAGCAGGAGCGTGAAGCTCCGGCGACGGTCGCTGCCGGCGTGACGGAGGCTTTCATGATGGCCTTCCGCCATCATCCGGCGGGCGTTGCCATCATCACCGCCGATCCGGGTGACGGGCCGGTGGCCCTGACGGTAAGCTCGCTGATCTCAATCAGTGCCTCGCCGCCGATGGTGGCTTTCTCGCTGTCGGATAATTCCTCCAGCGCGCACGCCGTGCGTCGGGCGCAGACGGTGGTCGTGCATTTCGTGCGACGCAGCGATAGGGAGCTTGCCCGGCTCTGCGCCACCAGCGGCAGGGATCGTTTCGGGCCTGATGTGCGCTGGGCGCGGTTCGAAAGCGGCGAACCTTATTATCCGGATGTCGGCCTCTGGTTCCGGGCAGCGGTTCGCGGACTGTTTCCGCTCCCCGGCGCCTGTCTGGTCTCAGCCGAACTCCTTGAGGCCTCTCCTGGGGCGCACGAGGAGCGCCGGGATGACGCCTTGGTCTATGCCAACCGCGCCTGGCACGGACTGCGCCCGATGGCCGATGCCGGCTTGGCGCCGTTGTTCCTATGGCCGGACGATTCTGCAACATTTTGAAGAACGTCATGAGCCGTCACAGGCTCCAGATCACCGCCTGCTCATGGCGCTTGATCAGGTGCCTGAGGTTTTCGAAGCTCTTGCGAATATGGGCGCAGAAGGCCTCGACTGCCGGGACACGGATTTCCTCGGTGCGCCGCAGGAGACCGAGCGCGCGCTCGGGATGAGGAATACTGACCGGCAGTGCCGTGATCGACTTGTCATTGCGATAGGCGAAAACGACGCTGTGCGGCAGGATGGTGAGCGCATCGCTCGCCTTCAGATAGTTGATTGCGCTCACCAGCGAGCCGCCGGAATAGCGGATCTTCGCCTCGGTGGCGCCGAGCGAGAGGACGAGACTGTGCAGATCGGCAAACAGCGGGCTGCCGGTGGGCGGGGCAATCCATGGATAGTCGAGGAGTTCCGCAGGCGCGAGCTTGTGCCTCAGGAGAAGGGGGTGGGTTACACGGCAGGCGACGACATTGCGGCCAGGAAGCAGTTCCTGGAAGCGCATGCCGGAGCCCTCGTCCAGCACGTCGATCGGGCAAATGGCGAGGTCGATGCGATCGGCGTCGATCGCCGCCCGCAGATCCGGCAGGTAGCCGTAGCTCTGCTCGATGCGCACGTCCGGTGTGGCATTCTGGAACTCGGCGATCATGCCGGAGATCAGCGCATCCATGAAGAAGGGCGTGCCGCCGACGCGCACTACGCCCGTCCGTCCGTGTCGGAAGCCGTCGACAAGCGACGAGGCCTTGCGCGCAGCCACCAGCATGGCTTGACCGTGGTCGGCGAGCGCCCTGCCCAGCGGGGTCGGCTGCAATGGCCGGCGGCCCTTGACGAACAACGGTTCGCCGAGCCGCTTTTCCAGCATGCCAAGGGTACGCGACACCGCCGGCTGCGTGAGCCCCAGCAGGGCCGCTCCCTCCGTGACGCCACCGGCCTGTACGACGGCGGCAAGCTGTATCAGGTGTCGTTCATCCATCTTCATAGCAATAAGGTATATTAAACTGCAGAAAAATCATCAACTGCTACGTTTGGAGCTGGTAACGTACGGTTGAGGAGGTGCCATGGTGATCATGTCTTTTACAGAAGCGGATTCGGCTGCGCTTGTGGCAGAGCGACTGGCGCAGTGCGCCGGACCGCTGCCGGCCTTCCTCACCGCGCTGGTCGGACATATCCATCAGGCCATCAAGGAAACGCGGCCGACCCATGCGGATTGGCGACACGCCATCGAATTTCTGACCGAAGTCGGTCACGTAAGTGACCACAAACGGCAGGAATGGGTGCTGCTCTCCGATCTTTTCGGCGTGACGGCGCTGGTGGAGGAGATCAACACCCACCGCCCGAAGGGCGCTACGCCCAACACCGTGCGCGGCCCGTTCTATCGCGCCGATGCACCCAGGCTTGTGTCGGGCGCGGATATATCGCTCGACGGCATTGGCGACCCGTTGCTGGTCAATGCCCGCGTGACCGATCTCGATGGAAATCCCGTCGTCGGCGCGAAGGTCGAGACATGGCAGGCCAATGCGGAAGGGTTTTACGAGAACCAGCAGCCGGATCTCCAGCCGGAGTTCAATCTGCGTGGCGTTTTCAGCACTGATATAGATGGCGGCTTTTCCTATAGGACGGTTCGACCGGGCGGTTATGCCGTGCCCTGCGACGGACCGGTCGGACGGACGCTGCATGCGATCGGCTATCCGCTGCGCCGCCCGGCGCATCTCCATTTTACGATCACGGCACCCGGCTTCGAGACGATCAGTACCCACGTCTATGATGGGCGCGATCCGCATCTGTCACAGGACGCATTGTTCGGCGTCAAACAGGAACTGGTCGGCACCTTCCTGCCGGTTGGCGGCATTGAAGGCCCGACGCCGGTCAAAGGCAATTGCTGGTCGCTCGATTTCACCTTCATAATGGTGCGGGCGCGAGAGGAGCGCAGGTCGGCATGACACTCGATTTTTCCTATCAGCCGCATTCGACACGCGTCGTCTTTGCTTCCGGAGCGAGCGCCGGCGTCGACCAATGGATCGAGACGCTGGGCTGCCGCCGCGCGCTGGTGCTGACGACGCCGCAGCAGGCAGCCGACGGCGAGGCGCTGGCCGCGCGGATTGGCGCGCTTGCAGTCGGCACGTTTGCAGGCGCCACGATGCACACCCCGGTCGATGTCACCGAGAAGGCCTTGGCGCGCGCGGCCGCACTTCAGGCCGATTGCGTCGTCTCGCTTGGCGGCGGCTCGACCACCGGTCTTGGCAAGGCGATGGCCTACCGTACCGACATTCATCAGATCGTCATCCCGACCACCTATGCCGGTTCGGAAGTAACGCCGATCCTCGGTCAGACGGAAGGCGGCATCAAGACGACGGTTCGCAGCCCGAAGATCGTGCCGGAGGTGGTCATCTATGACCCCGACCTGACGCTTGGCCTGCCTGTTGCCATGAGCGTCACCAGCGGCCTCAACGCCATCGCGCATGCCGCCGAAGGTCTTTATGCCGATGATCGCAACCCCATTACCACCATAATTGCGATCGAGGGCATGCGCGCATTTGCCGAAGCGCTACCCGTGATCGTCAAGACGCCGCGCGATGCCGAGGCGCGGGAAAAGGCACTCTACGGCGCTTGGCTCTGCGGCACCGTGCTTGGGCAGATTTCGATGTCGCTGCATCACAAGATCTGCCACACGCTGGGCGGCAGTTTCGACACGCCGCATGCGGAGACGCATGCGATCATGCTGCCGCACACGATCGGCTTCAATGCCGCCGCAGTGCCGGAGCTGCTTGCGCCGATCGGGAGCATTTTCGGCGGCACGCCGGGCCAGGGGCTCTACGATTTCGCCAGATCCGTCGGCTCGCCGCTGGCGCTGAAGGATTTCGGCCTCACCGAGAGCGATCTCGACCGCGCCGCCGAAATCGCGACACGCAACCCTTATGCCAATCCGCGGCCGATCGACCGAGCCTCGATCCGCACGCTGCTTCAGGACGCCTGGGCGGGAGAACGCCCACCACTCTAAAACGCTTGTGTTTACTTTGGGAGGAGGAAACCAAAATGTTTACGAGACGTGACCTGCTGAAAACCGCGGCGGCGACCGGCGCGCTCGCGGCGACATCCAGCCTTGCCATGCCCGCGATCGCCAAGGGAGCGGCGATCAAGCTCGGTTATGTCAGCCCGCAAACCGGGCCGCTTGCCGCTTTCGCCGAGGCCGACAAGTTCATCCTCGATGGCTTCCTGGCCAAGACGAAGGCCGCCGGGCTCAACTACGAAATTGTAGTCAAGGACAGCCAGTCCAACCCGAACCGCGCCGCTGAAGTCGCCAAGGAGCTGATCGTCAAGGACGAGGTCAATCTCGTGCTCGTCGCATCGACGCCGGAAACCACCAATCCGGTCGCCACTACCTGCGAGGCGGAAGAGATGCCCTGCATCTCGACGGCCGCGCCCTGGCAGCCCTGGTTCATCGGTCAGCAGGCCAATCCAGGCGACCCTTCATCATGGAAGCCCTTCAACAGCACTTTTCATTTCTTCTGGGGCCTGGAGGATGTGATCGCTGTCTACACAAACATGTGGCAGCAGCTGGAAACCAACAAGAAGGTGGGCGGCCTCTTCCCGAACGATGGGGACGGCAATGCCTGGGGCGATAAAGTGGTCGGTTTCCCACCGGTTCTCGAAAAAGGCGGCTACACCCTTGCCGATCCCGGCCGCTACCAGAACCTGACGGATGATTTTTCCGCGCAGATCAATGCCTTCAAGTCGGGAAACTGCGAGGTCATCACTGGCGTCATGATCCCGCCTGATTTCACCACCTTCTGGACCCAGGCCAAGCAGCAGGGTTTCCATCCGAAGATCGCCTCCATCGGCAAGGCCATCCTGTTTCCGCAAGCCCTCGAGGCTTTGGGCAAGAGTGGTCACAACCTATCCTGCGAGGTCTGGTGGTCGGCCCGCCATCCATTCAAATCTTCGCTGACCGGAGAGAGCGCCGCCGAACTCGCAGCAGGCTTTACGAAAGCCACCGGCCGGCCCTGGACGCAGCCGATCGGCTTCGTTCACGCGCTTTTCGAATTGGCTGCAGATGTCATGAAGCGGGCGGACCCGACGGACAGCGCGGCTGTAGTCAAAGCGATCACAGCGACCAAGCTGGACACGATCGTCGGTCCGGTCGCCTGGGACGGTGCCAATGTCCCGCCTTTTGCCGCGAAGAACGTGGCCAAGACACCGCTCGTTGGCGGCCAGTGGAGGTTGAAGGAGGGCGGTGGCTACGATCTCGTCATCACCGACAACAGGACCGCTCCCAATATTCCGATAGGCAGCAAGATGGAGCCGATCGCCTCGGCGTGATGCCTTGACCGGGTTCGGCCCGGAGGCGGTCATGCGCCGGATTCGGCGAAGGACGAAACGGACACCAATCAGGAAGACGATGGTCATACTTGCCCTCGAAAACGTTTCGAAGAGCTTCGGCGCCCTGAAGGTCGCGGATGGAGTGTCGTTTGCGCTGGGGAGCGGAGAGGCGCTCGGCATCATCGGGCCGAACGGTGCGGGAAAATCCTCCCTGTTCAATCTCATCAGCGGCAATCTGCGCGTCGATGAGGGGCGGATTATCTATCGCGACGAAGACGTGACGTGCCAGCCGCCGATGGCGCGATGCCTGGCAGGGATCGGCCGCACATTCCAGATCCCGCAGCCCTTCCAGCAGCTAACCGTTTTCGAAAACCTTCTGGTCGCTGCCGCCTACGGATCGCGAAAGACGGAGCGGGAGGTGTCGGAGCGCTGCGCGGATATTCTGGTAAACACCGGGCTGATCGCGCGCGCCAACCAAGTTGCCGGCAGTCTCGGCCTACTCCAGCGCAAACGCCTCGAACTTGCTCGGGCGCTGGCGACAGAACCCAAGGTGCTGCTGCTGGACGAGATCGCCGGCGGCCTGACGGAGGGCGAGTGTGGGGAGCTGGTGGAGACGATCCGGACGATCCACGGAGCCGGTGTCGCCATTATCTGGGTCGAGCACGTGCTGCATGCCCTCAACTCCGTAGTGAGCCGTCTTCTCGTCCTAAATTTCGGCAAGGTGGTCGGCCTCGGCAGGCCGGCCGAAATCATGGAATCGCAGGCGGTCCGCCAGATCTATCTCGGGATTGACGTCTGATGGCTCTTCTTGAAACACGGGGCCTCACGGCTTTCTACGGCGACTTCCAGGCGCTCTTCGGGGTCGACATCACGCTTGATGCCGGTGAGACTTTGGCGATCATCGGCGCAAACGGCGCCGGCAAATCCACGCTGATGCGCTCGATTTCGGGCATGCTCGCCAACGAGCCCGACCAGATCAGTTTCGATGGCAGGCCGATCGGCGCACTGCCGGCGCCAGAGGTCATGGGGCTCGGTGTCGCCATGGTGCCGGAAGGTCGCAGGCTCTTCCCGTCGCTGACGGTGGAGGAAAATCTGCTGATCGGCAAATATGGGCGCAGCGTCAAAGGGGCGTGGACGCTTGAGACAATATACGAGCTCTTTCCGGTCTTGAAGGAGAGGCGCGGCAATTCCGGCACCGCGCTATCGGGCGGCCAGCAGCAGATGGTCGCGATCGGCCGGGCGCTGATGTCCAATCCGAGGGTGTTGCTCTGCGACGAAATCAGCCTGGGCCTGGCACCGGTGGTGATCCGCGATATCTACGCAGCCTTTCCCAAAATCCGCGCCGAGGGCGCAGCCATCGTGATCGTCGAACAGGATATCGGCCAGGCACTCAAGGTGGCAGACCGTCTCTATTGCATGATGGAGGGACGCGTGACGCTGACCGGAACGCCGGACGCAATTAGCCGCACCGACATCCATTCTGCCTATTTCGGAGCGCATACGGGATGAACTGGTTCGACACGATCATACAAGGCATTCTGCTTGGCGGTCTGTACGCGCTGTTCGCGGCCGGCCTGAGCCTCGTTTTCGGCATCATGCGGCTGGTCAATCTCGCGCATGGCGATCTTATCGTCCTAGCCGCCTTCCTGCTTCTGGTGCTGGTCAGCGCGCTCGGGCTCAATCCCTTCGTTGCGGCTCTCGTCGCCGTTCCGGTGATGTATGTGGTCGGCTGGGCCCTGCAGTTCCTCGTGCTCAATCGCACCATCGGAGACGACATCCTGCCGCCGCTGCTTGTCACCTTCGGCCTTTCGGTCGTTATCCAGAACGCGCTGTTGGAAGGCTTTTCCGCCGATAGCCGCCGCGTTTCGGTGGGCGCGCTGGAAACCGCGTCTCTCAAATTCGGCCCGGTCAGTGTCGGCACTATGCCGCTCCTGACTTTTCTGGCGGCGGTTGCCGTTATCGTCGGACTGAACCTCGTCTTCTACAAGACGAGCCTCGGCCGCGCCTTCCGCGCCACCTCCGACGATCGCGCCACGGCGGGCCTCATGGGCATCCGCTCCGACCGCATCTTCGCGACCGCGACGGGGCTCGCAATGGTGGTAGTAACGATTGCGGCCCTCTTTCTCGGCACGCGCGCCAATTTCGACCCAACGATGGGTCCGGCGCGGCTGATCTACGCCTTCGAGGCGGTCATCATCGGCGGGCTCGGCTCCTTCTGGGGTACGCTCGCCGGCGGCGTGATCATCGGCGTCGCGCAAACGATGGGCGCAGCCGTCAACCCCGAATGGCAGATCCTTGCGGGCCATGTTGCGTTTCTTCTCGTGCTGTTGGTCCGCCCGCGCGGGCTTTTTGCAAGGGCGGTGGACTGACATGGTGTATGACAGGCTTTCCTCCGATTCCGCTTCGCCCGCGCCGCCGCCCAGCTGGACCGTATCGACGCGCAACCGCGCCTCGTCGTTTGCGGTGATTCTCGTCGTTGCGATGGTCGCAGCAGGCGTTGCCGCTCCCTTTTTCGTGCCACGCGCCGCACTTCAGGACCTGTTCTTCATCCTGACGATGTTGACGCTCGCGCAATGCTGGAACCTGCTTGCCGGCTATGCCGGGCTCGTTTCGGTCGGCCAGCAGGCCTTCGTCGGCTTCGGGGCCTACGTCATGTCCGCTGCCGTCATCCTCAGCGGGCTCAATCCTGTTGTCGCGATCGTGCTCGGCGGGCTTGCCGCCATGATGCTTTCCGTGCCGACGGCCTTTTTCGTCTTCCGGTTACACGGTGCCTATTTCGCGATCGGTACCTGGGTTATCGCCGAGGTAACGCGGCTGTCCCTGGCGCAATGGAAGGCGCTCGGCGGCGGCACGGGAACATCGCTGCCTTCCGGTATCACGCGCGATTTGCCGGGTGCCCGCTTTGCTGCCGAATGGCTCGGCGTGCGGCCGGCCCAGGCCGCGGATATGGTGTGCTATTGGCTGGCGCTTCTGCTGGCGTTTGCCGCCATCGGCTTTGCCTATCGGCTATTGCGTTCCAAGCAGGGATTGGGGCTTGCCGCCGTGCGTGACAACCGCGAGGCGGCAAGATCGGTCGGCATCGATCCAAACCGCATTAAATTTGCCGTCTATCTCGCCACTGCCTTCGTCACGGGCCTGACCGGCGCGCTCATCTACCTGCAAAAGGCACGCATCTCGCCGGACGCCGCCTTTTCGGTCACCGACTGGACCGCCTATGTGATCTTCATCGTCGTCATTGGCGGCATCGGTACGATCGAGGGACCGATCGTCGGCGTCATCGTCTTCTTTATTCTGCAGAAGCTCTTTGCCGATTACGGCTCTTGGTATCTGCTCGTTCTCGGCCTTCTCGGCATTGCCGTCATGCTGTTTGCCCCGCGCGGATTGTGGGGCCTCTTTGCCGAGCGCACCGGACTTCAACTTTTTCCCGTTCGCCGCATCCTTGCCGGTGGACCATTGACCAAGACTATCAAGGGAGGGCCGCATGGCTGACATCAATACCGACGTTTTGATCATAGGGACGGGCCCTGCCGGCTCGGGCTCAGCGGCACTGCTTGCCAGCTACGGCGTCGAGACTATGGTCATCAACCGCTACCGCTGGCTGGCCAACACGCCGCGCGCGCATATCACCAACCAGCGCACGATGGAGGTTTTGCGCGATCTTGGAAGGGATGTCGAGGACGAGGCCTATCTCTTTGCCACCGGGCAGGATTTGATGGGTCAGAACGTCTTTTGCACCTCGCTTGCCGGCGAAGAGATCGGGCGTATGCGCAGTTGGGGAACGCATCCGGTCAGCCGGGCCGAGCATCAGCTGTCGTCCCCCTCGCACATGAACGATCTGCCCCAGACCTTCATGGAGCCGTTGCTTTTCAAGACGGCATGTTCGCGCGGCGCGCAGGCGCGGATGTCGACCGAATATATTCGCCACAAGCAGGACGCCGACGGCGTCACGACGACCTGCCGCGACAGGCTCACAGGCGCGGAGCTCACGGTCCGGTCCAAATACCTGATTGGCGCCGACGGCGGCAATTCCAAGGTGGCTGAAGATGCAGGGCTCAGCTTCGAGGGCCGTATGGGCGTCGGCGGATCGATGAATATTCTCTTTAAAGCCGATCTTTCGAAATACGTCGCCCATCGTCCCTCGGTGCTCTACTGGGTCGTCCAGCCGGGCGCTGACGTCGGCGGCATCGGCATGGGCCTGGTGCGCATGGTTCGGCCATGGAATGAATGGCTGATCGTCTGGGGATACGACATCAACCAGCCGGCGCCGGATGTAGACACGGCCTTCGCCACCAAGGTGGTGCGCGACCTCGTCGGGGACCACGAGCTGGCGGTGGAAATCCAGTCGGTTTCGACCTGGACCGTCAATAATCTCTATGCAACGACGATGCAGAACGGCCGGGTCTTCTGCATGGGTGATGCCACCCATCGGCATCCGCCGTCGAACGGACTGGGTTCCAATACGTCGATCCAGGATGCTTTCAATCTCGCGTGGAAACTCAGTTATGTGTTGAAAGGCAAGGCTGGTCCCGCTTTGCTCGACAGCTACCAGCGCGAGCGCGCGCCGATCGCCAAGCAGATCGTGACCAGGGCCAACAAGTCGATCGAGGAGTTCGGGCCGATCTTCAAGGCGCTTGGCCTGCTCGATTCCATCGACCCCGTGAAAATGCAGCAGAACATGGATGCGCGCTGCGACGATACGCCGGCAGCCGAAACGCAGCGCGCTGCCATCCGTCAGGCGATCGCAGCCAAGGTCTATGAATTCGATGCCCACGGCGTCGAAATGAACCAGCGTTATCGCTCGGATGCCGTTCTCGCCGACGGTGAGCCCGAGCCGGCCTTTGAGAAAGATGCGGAGTTGCACTACCAGCCGACTACCTGGCCGGGTGCGCGGCTGCCGCATGCCTGGATCTTTGCCGATGACGGCGCCAAGGCTTCGACGCTCGATCTTTGCGGTAAGGGCCGCTTTACGGTGCTCACCGGCATTGGCGGCCGCGGTTGGGTCGAGGCTGCAAAGCTGCTCGGCCGTGAGCTTGGCCTTGACATCGAGGCACATATCATCGGGCCGCGCCAGCGTTGGCAGGATCTGACCGGCGACTGGGCCAATCTGCGCGAGGTCCGTGACAGCGGCGTCGTGCTTGTTCGACCCGACCAACATGTCTGCTGGCGCCGCGAAACCATCGCCCGGGATCCCATGGCGGAGCTTCGTCGTGCACTGTCCTTTGTTCTAGCTTTGTGAGATTTCGCTATGGAAACGCATGAAAAGGGATTTTTCACGGAGGAGAACTCCGTCGAGGTCGTCACCGGGCGCAATGCCAATGCGCGTGATCCGCGGCTGAAGCAGGTGATCGAGGTCATCACGCGCAAGCTGCACGAGGCGGTCAAGGAAATCGAGCCAACGCAGGATGAATGGTTCAAGGCGATCATGTACCTGACCCAGACCGGTCATCTCTGCAACGAGTGGCGGCAGGAATTCATCCTGCTTTCGGACGTGCTCGGCGTGTCGATGCTTGTCGATGCGATCAACAACCGCAAACCGTCGGGTGCGTCGGAATCGACCGTGCTTGGACCATTCCATGTCGCGGACGCGCCCGAATTGCCGATGGGGGCCAATATCTGCCTCGATCAGAAAGGCGAGGATATGGTCATTCATGGCCGCATTCTCGATATCGACGGCCGACCCGTTGCCAATGCCGTGCTCGACGTCTGGCAGGCCAACGATGAAGGTTTCTACGACGTGCAGCAGAAGGGCATTCAGCCCGATTTCAATCTGCGCGGCGTGTTCCGCACCGGCGCGGACGGCCGCTACTGGTTCCGGGCGGTCAAGCCGAAGTTCTATCCGATCCCCGATGACGGCACGGTCGGCAAGCTCCTGGCGGGACTCGGCCGCCATCCCTATCGCCCGGCCCACCTGCATTTCATCCTCAAGGCCGAGGGGTTCGAGACGCTGACGACACATATATTCGACCCCCACGATCCCTATATCAACTCCGACGCCGTCTTCGGCGTCAAGGAAAGCCTGCTGGCCGAATTCAAACGCGTCGACGATGCGGCGCGGGCTCACGAGCTGGAGTTTCCGGGCTGGTTCTGGGAGGTCGAATACGATTTCGTGCTGGCACCCTCGAAACCGGGCTAGGCTTTGCCGGCGACGCGAAAAGGCCGGAGCGCGACAACCTGTGCTTCGGCCTCACGCAGCCGATTGCGGCGACGGCCGCTCGGGCCGGACCCTTTCATTCACGCTCGGCCATGAAAGGGCCGTGGGCCCAGCGGATTTCCTGCTCGTGCTTTTCGACCGACCGGCGCAGCTCGGAGAATTCGCGTCGCAGATGTCCAATAAGCTTGCGGGCGGCCGGATTTGAATAGGGCTTCGTTCTCGTCATAATCCCGAGCGCGCGCTGCGGCTGCGGGATGTCAAGCGGAATGACGCTAATCCTGTTTTCACGCCGGAACGAGTGAGCGACGGAAAGCGGCAGGATTGCCAGGGCGTCCGTTCCGACCAGATAGTTCAAGACGCTCATCAGGGAGCCTCCGGCGTAACGGATCGAAACTTCCTCAATTCCCAGCGTGAGCAGAATATTGTGCAGGTCCAGTACCAGCGGCGAGCCGGGCAGAGGAGCGACCCATGGATAATTGAGGATGTCCTCCGTCGCCAGATTGCGTTTGCGCATCAGCGGATGGCCCGCACCGCAGGCCAGCACGTTTCGCGCAGGCAGCAGTGGTTCGAACTGCTGGTCAGCGCGAAGGTCGGTGGAGCCCGTCGGTGTAACCGCGACATCGATCTGGCCGGATTCGAGCTCGCTTACAAGGTCGGAATAGTTGCCGTAAGACTGGTGCACCATGATCCCCGGTTCATCGTGCTGGAACGAGGCGATCATGGGCGAGACAACCGCATCCATGAAGAAAGGAACGCCGCCGATCCGCACGCGGCCGAACGAACCCGACTTGAAGCTGCGGATGATTTCCATCGCCTTGCGCGAGGACGCGAGAATAGCCTTGCCTTGCAGGCCAAGCTGTTCGCCAAGGGGCGTCGGCTGCATCGGCCGGCGCCCGGAAACGAACAGCGGCTCACCTACACGCTTTTCGAGGATGGAGATGGTCCGCGACACGGCCGACTGTGTCATGCCAAGCATGGCAGCGGCTTCCGTCACGCCTCCGGTTTCGATGACGGCGGCAAGCTGAACAAGGTGATGTTCCACAATCTTCATAGCAAAATGCTATAGTATTTATGAACAATCTCATCAACAGTCGTTTTAGATCGGCTATATTTTGCAAGTGTTGAGTGATTGGCAAGCGGCTGAGATCCTGATTGCCAATCGACGGGGAGAAAGCGGAGGAGGGCCGCGCCCCGGGACGATCGATTGTTTCACGGGAGGAGAACGATGGCACTTGTCAGCGGCTATCATCATTTGACCCTTTGCACCGATGGCGTGCAAGAGGATTACGATTTTTATACCAAAGCGCTCGGCCTTTATTCGGTCAAACGCACCGTGCTGTTCGACGGCACCATCCCCGTCTATCACCTCTATTACGGATCCCGCAGCGGCGAGGCTTCGACGATCATCACGACCTTTCCGTTCCGTAAGCCCGCCGTTTTTGGCCGACGTGGAACGAACCAGTCGAAGATCATCCAGCAGGCGATCCCTGCCGGCGCGTCCGGCTATTGGGTCGAGCGGCTCAATGCCCGTGGTATCGAGGCTAAGAAAATATCGCGCTTCGGTATCGCGCGCGTGGCCTTCAAACACCCTTGCGGCATTCCGCATGAACTTGTCGAAAGCCCTGCAGACAACCGGCCGCCCATCGTCAACGAGGCGCAAGGCGTTACGGCGGAGCATGGTATCAAGGGCATTTACGGCGCGGCGATTGCCGTGTTCGATCGCACCGCCATGGATGACTTCCTGACAGTTGGCCTGTCGATGAAAAAGGAGGCTGACAGCAATGAGGGACTGATGTTCTCCGTCCCGAACGCAAACGGTCCCAACAGCATGGTCGAAATCCTGCATGAAGCAAATAGCCCGCAGGGCACTTGGACGCTTGCTGGCGGTACCATTCATCATCTGGCGCTGAACACTGGCGACGAACAGAACCAGCTGCAGCTGAAGGCGCATCTGGAGGGTTTGGGGTTCACGGACGTTTCCGACCAGAAGGATCGTAACTATTTCAAGTCCTGCTACGTCCGCTCACCGGGCGGCGCGCTGTTTGAGATTGCCTGGTCGGTCGAGGGCGGTTGGGCGCTTGACGAGCCGGCCGACCGTATCGGCACCACGCTGGTCTTCCCGCCGTGGTTCGAGAACCGTCGCGAAGAGCTGATCGCCGGCCTGGAACCGGCGAACTTCTGAGCCGGGGCAATGGCGATGCATCATGAATCTCTCCTGCTCGGCGCTACGCCCGAGGAGGCCCAAGTCCACTGCATCTTCATCCATGGGCGTACCCAGTCGCCCGAAGACATGCACCAGCAGGTGATCGCCAGGCTCAAAGCATCGGGCGTGGCCTTTATTCTACCGCGCGCCACCGGCAAGAGCTGGTACGGAGCGCGGGCGACGGAGCGGCTGACATCGACAACGCGGAAGGAACTGGAAGACTCCCTGGCTTATCTACGTGGCATCACAGGCGACCTGACTTATCGCCGTCATGGGACGCCGCTGGTGATCGGAGGCTTCAGTCAGGGTGCGTGCCTGGCTTTGGAATATGCGATGAAATATGGACCATGGCGGGGTGCCATGGTCAATCTTACTGGTTGCCGTGTTGGCACCTCGGAGTGCGACAGACCCTTTGCGGACCTTGATCGCATGCCGGTTTATCTAACCGGGTCCGACAAGGATCCTTGGATACCAGTCGGGGCCTTTGCCGAAGCTGCCGAAAGTCTTGCCCGAGCACGGGCGAGCTTACGTTGCGAGGTCTTGCCCGATCGTGCCCATGAGGTGTCGGCCCAGGAAATTGGCGAGTTCGACAATTTGCTCTCGCAGATGCCGGCGGTGATCGCGTAGCACTGTAATATGCACTGCTCCTTTGAAAAATTATGGTGATGTTCGCGAGGAATCTGCAAGCGGAGGATATTTAGACTCCGCCAAAAAACGGATAAACCTTCAATTGAGCACCGTGCTGGAGCTACCCTTCCCGGTCTTGCCGCGTGGTAGCACACCAGGGTTTGGCCGCGTCGGCATTCCGGCAACGTTAGAGCAGGACATCAGAACGAAACCATCCTGATCAACCGCTCTCCTCAACCAGCATTTCTGACCATTGACGGGTACCGCGACTTCATCGAAATACCAGACATCTTCTTCGTCGGCACCATCGGCGGATAGTCTCATAAGAAACGACGATCCCGTGATCGAGCAGCGTTTCCGCGACGGCGTTCAGGCTCAGATTAAAACGGAAGCAGAGCCAGACAGAATAGGCAACGATTTCGGTCGGTTGGCGGGCGGTGGTCCCTGTGGGCCGGCTTATTCAGGCATCGCTTCATGGATAGGGATCTGCGGTTCGATACTCTTCAAGAGCAAAAGTAGGAGGGACTGAAGGCAGAGGCATTTCAGGGCTGTCGGCTAACTTAGCAGTAAGAAGAAGCAAGCTGCGCCATCTGAGATCACTTCCAACGATTGGCCGGATCGTTGTCGCTTGCGGGAGACGACTAAGGGGATTTCTACCGGTGCCAGGCTAAATGCCCTGCGTATCGCTTGACGATCCTTGTAGGCAGGGTAGCGATCAAGGGGACTCCCTGAACGGCGGTCAGCACAGTGGAAATTTCGACGCGTCAGGGGAAGACTTTCGACGTACGTCATTCCCAGATCACGGTTTAGTAATTTCCAATCCTGATGACGTTGACTTCCAATTATCATGGTGCAAATTTCCAACTGTCAGAGATTCGGAGAAAGCATGTACGAACGTCTCGTCGCGCACCGGGTGGAGGAAGCCTTTCAGATACCCCGGTGGTCCTGATCGTAGGACCGCGCCGGGCAGGCAAAACCACACTAGCAGCAGAGACATGGTGGTTTGGTAGTCGAGATTCTTTAGGGTCTCTACCTGCGACTGAAGCTGTGCTTTGTAGGTATCGGAGCAGGTAGTGGGGGATGCTTTGCAAGCTTCCAAAGCCTTCTCGGCGTCCGTAAGCTCCTTGGCCTGCTCGTGCGTGAGATAGTTATACTGATAATTCGCAGCCCCGTCGGACCCTCCTTCTCCCCCACCAACTGCCGCACCGACCGCCGAGCTAAGACTCGTTCCGATTAACGTGGCGAGAGTTTGTTTGTCCTGATCGGACAAGGTGCTGTCCTTCAACATACCCTTTACGAGAGCGGCGATGGCCGGTGCCATCAAGGCTGTTGCTTCGCCGCCCAGAGCACCCTTTATCGCCCCTGACCTGCCACTGAACTTTCACCCAGCGGCGACTAGAGCCCCGGCGGTTTTGAATACGCCAAGTGGCGCGGTGTGAGCAACCGGCGGAAACGCGAAGCTTTCATCTTGCGCAGCGTTGGAGCCGGTTGCGGCGATGGTCCCGGCAAAGTCTGCCGGGGTTTTGTATCCGAGCGATGAGTGCGGCCGGAAATGGTTGTAATCGTCCGCTCATTCAGCAATGGCGCCGCGGGCATGATTGAGGCCGAAGAAGAGGCTCTCGTTGAGCAACTCGTCACGCATCCGACCGTTGAAACTCTCGACATAGCCGTTCTGCATTGGCTTCCCCGGCGCGATGTAGTGCCACTCCACCTTGTGATCCCTCGACCAGGCGAGAATGGCATTCGACGTGAGTTCGGTGCCGTTGTCGGAGACAATCATTCCGGGCTTGCCGCGTCGTTCGATCAGCGTCGTCAGTTCTCGGGCGACACGTCGACCAGAGATAGACGTGTCCGGGATCGCTGCCAGGCATTTGCGCGTCACGTCATCAACGACATTGAGGACCCGGAATCGTCTGCCGCAGGCGAACTGGTCGTGGACGAAATCCAGCGACCAGCGGGCATTGGCTTTCGCCTCGACCAGGATCGGTGCACGCGTGCCGACAGCACGCCGCCGGGCCTTTCGCTTGCGAACGGAAAGCCCTTCCTCGCGATAAAGACGGTAGATGCGATTGACGCCGGACGGCTCTCCATCCCGCCGAAGCAGGATGAACAGCCGACGGTAGCCGAAACGCCGCCGCTCGTTGGCGAGGTCGCGCAGCTTCGCTCGCAGATCGACCTCCGGCGGTCGACTGGACCGATAACGGATCGTCTTGCGGTCGGCGGATATGATCTGGCAGGCCCGACGCTCCGAAAGGCCCATGACGGCCTTCAGGTGGGTGACGGCTTCACGCTTGGCGGCAGGCCCTACCCTTTTTTTGCAAGAAGCTCGCGGAGTGCGGCTGCATCCAGCATTTGTTCAGCCAGCAACTTCTTTAGCCTGGTATTCTCGTCCTCAAGCGCCTTCAGACGCTTCGCTTCGGAGACTTCCATGCCGCCGTATTTGGCTTTCCAATTATAAAACGTCGCTTCTGAAATCCCGTGCTTCCGGCAAAGATCGGCTGCCTTCGCGCCAGCCTCCTGCTCCTTCAACACCGCAATAATCTGCTCTTCCGTAAATCTCTGCTTCTTCATTCGTCCGTCCTTTAACAGGCCGAACTCCAATCCATTCTGGAGGAAATTCTCAGTGGCAGGTCACCCCCTCCCAGCCATTCACACCGCCGAGAATACCGCCGCCGATCGCGTGCAAAAGCGCCCGGCCCTGGCCGCCTTCGGCCCAAAGATCCCTTTCGGCCTGAGTTTTAGCATTGTCATATAGGCTGGTAGCGATATCCCCGACCAGTCCCGCCATAGTGGCTTGAGCTGCTTGAAGGTCTGCCTGGGTCTTGTATTGGTCGCGCAAGATATGTTCGAGGCCCGGCAGACCGGGCAGCGAGGTGTTGGTGTTGTTGGTATCACGGCGGATCGTGCCGATATCCTGCGTCTGGTGGGTCGGATCGGTGATCACAATCGGAATATTGTCGCCAATAGCCGAGAGTGCCTGACCGGTCTTGTTCTAGCTGGCCTTGACCGGCAGCGTCGGCATGATGCCACTTGTGCCGATCAAAACACCATAGGTATCCGCCTTCCAGGTCGAGTGTGTGTCAATATCGGTAACCGTCAGCGTTCCGGTGGAGAAGTTGTTACGCTCAGCGACGGCTTCGCTGGTAATCAGACCGCCAACGAGCGAGGTATGGTCGCTGACGCGGATATCGAGCCCTCCTACCCCCGCATGAATACCGGATTGTTCAGATACCAGTGCTGCGTCACCATTGGCTTTCTGGGTAACACCGGACGCGCTGGTCGAGCCAAAGCCTGTCTGTGCTGAAAGATTGAGCTGGTCAGCCTTGGCCTTGGCGGTGTCCAACTGACTTTCGATCGTCAAGTTTTTGACGGCTGCGGTAACCGAGTTGCCGGTAACGGTCGCACCACGCAGCGCCAGATCGTTCGTGATGATGGTGATGTCGCCGGTGCCATTGATGTGGGTATTGGTGTGGCTAAGGTTTTCCGTGTCACTGTTGCCCTTGCCATAGCCGGCATTGGCAACCAGACCGAGGTCCCCCATGCCCTTGCCGCCACCGCCGAAGGTTGCGCCGACGCCGACGCCAACGCTCCAGGACTTGTTGGCGCTGGTCGAATCCGACGTGCCGGCAGCGGCATTCAGATTGATGTCACCGTTCCTGGCCGACAGGAAGATATCGCCGGTCAGCGGATCTCCGGAGACCGTGGGAATGCCGTTCTTGTCATAACCTGCCAGGATCTGGGCGCCATCGCTGGTGATGGAACCATTCTCGGCTTCCATCGAGATGGAGCGGCCTGCGCGGATATCCGTGACGACCGGGGTAGAGGATGACGAGGACCAGCTATTCTCCTGATGGCTGGCACCGACCGTCAGCGAGACGTTGACGCCGATATCGCCCGATTTCTGATACTGATCGTAGACGTTCTGCAGGTCCTTGTAGGCCTGATAGAAACCGAGGCCCGCAATCGCCGTGTTGGTCACCGCATTGACGCCGCCGCTGTCCGAAAGGCGCTCGGCCGAGTTCATGATGCTCTGGGCGGCCTTGCCGACCTGGCTCGACACGGTGAGCGTCACACCGGCGAAGCTCTTCTCATGCGCCTCCTCATAATTGGTGACATCATTGGCCGACAAAAGATTGATGTTGCTGCCGGCATAGAGATTGACGTCGCGCTCGGCCGAAGCGCTGGTCGCCTGCAGATTGACGTTGTTTCCCGCCGAGATGTTGAGATCGCGGCCGGCTGAAAGCGTCGACATGGCATTGGTATCGGACTGCTGCGCCTTGCTGTCCTTCGTCGACTGCGCGCCGATACCGATCGAGAAACCGCCGCCGCCTGCCGAAAAGGCAAGACCAAAGCCGGACTTCTTCTGCTGCTCGGACTGCAAGGTGCTTTCTGCTCCCGGCGTGACATTGACGTCACGCGTAGCCGAGAGATTGATGTCGCGATCGGCGTTGACCGACGATCCCATGATATTGAGATCGGTTGCCCGCGCGGTCCGTCCATACCGCTCGGGCAGAACCGGCGATTGGCTGAAGATCAAATGTGTGCAAAGCGAGAGTTCATGATCGTCGGCTACGAACAGTCGGCCGTAGCGCGCGGGATCGGCAGTCTGCTGCTGGCAGCCCGGCGCGGTCATGATTGGGTGTATGTCGGCGCCGTCGGCACGGGTTTCAAGGAAAACGACGCATCCTACCTGAAGAAGACGCTCGACACGCTCAAGACGCGCAATCCAGTCGTGCCGCTCAAAGGCAAGAATTACCTCTTCGCGCAGCCGACGCTTATCGCCGAGATCGAATTCCGCGGCTGGACCGACGACGGCAATCTGCGACACTCATCCTACAAAGGGCTGCGTGAGATCCAGGACAATGCTGCGGTCTACGAGCTCGACTGAGCCGATGGGGGCGGCCCTTATCACGTCCAATTTTTTTCCGCTGACTCTCTTGAATCCGAAATTCTCAAAAACCAAATCGATTGCAGCCAGTTGCTGAACACAGGGTTGGCCTTGCTGGAAGCGCGGCTTTCGGCGCTTCCGTACCCATGTTGCTTCAAGGAGGATATGGCTATGGCAACATCTTACGACTACGCACCCTTGTTCCGCTCGACCGTCGGGTTTGATCGGATTTTCAATCTTCTCGAAAATGCTCAGCGCGCTCGTTCGATCAGCGATTGGCCGCCTTATGACATCGTCAAGACCGGCGACGACAGCTACCGGATTTCGATTGCGGTCGCGGGCTTTGCCCAGGACGATCTCGACATCACCTTCCAGTCCAACCTGCTGACGGTCACCGGCAAGAAGCAGGAGACCGCCAATGACGGTTATCTCCATCGCGGCATCGCCAGCCGGCCGTTCGAGCACCGCTTCGAGCTTGCCGACCATGTCAGGGTGAACGGCGCCAATCTGCAGAACGGACTGCTGTCGATCGATCTGGTGCGTGAGATTCCCGAGGCCTTGAAGCCGCGCAAGATCGATATCCAGGCAAACCCGGCTCTCTCACAAAAAGCCGCCCCGGCGCAGATCGAGGCGCAAAAGGCAGCGTAACCCGCATTCTCCGCACAACAAGGGCGCCACGGTGGTGGCGCCCATTAACATTCCGGGTTGGGAAGGAGAGAGCGATGAAACCCGACATGTTCAGACAACCTGTGACCATCCTCGTCGGCCTTGGCTTTCCGACGAAGGTCCACACCGTCATGGACGCCTACCGGCACCTTGCCGATTGGCCCGCCTCGTCTGGGGACACGGCGCATTCCATTGCCCTTAAGGCATGTCAGGCGGCCCTTCGCGGAGAGATCGAAGCCGAGACCGCGCGCGGCCTGTTTGCTGCCTTTGCTGAGAAGCACGATCTGCTGGCGCCGGAAACGGACGTGATCGCCGCCTCCCGCCGCAGCCACGACAAAGAGCCGCACGTTCGCTAAGGAGGCCGAGATGCACGGGATTTTGGAGCAGGGCGCAAGCAGTGCCGCTGCGATGGGTCCGACGATCCTGCTTCAGGGCATGCAGATTGAGCGGCCTCTTGACGTGGTGAAAGCGACCGCGCTCTCCGCAGACGACAAGCGGACCGTCCTGGCTTCGTGGGCTTCGGACTTCTATGCGATCGACTCGAAGCCGGCGTTCCGCCACATGCCTGGAACACCCGACCCGATTTCCATGGGTGAAGTGCAGGCTGCCCTCAAAGAACTGGATCGGTGCTACGGATAGTGAGTGAGCGTGCCGGCCGAACGTGCCGGTTCATTCGCGTGGCGACCGTCTGCGATCGAGATCGGAATGGTCGAGACCGAAGTGTTCCAGGACGAGGTCGAGATTACGGCGGTTGGATTTGAAATAGACGTCGAACAGGTCCCGGCCAATGGGACACTCCCGGCCGCCGCGTCGAAACCAATATTGACCAGCATCTTAAAAAGCTTGTCATTCGGCACGCCAAGCCGCCGCGCCTCGTTGATGATGTAGAGACTGATCGCAGCGCCGGCAAAGTCACCGACAACAGGCACCAACCCTATGATGGAATCTGCACCGAACGAATAGCGCGTTCCGGGAATGCGCAGCGCAGTGTCCATGAGGCGCGCCAGCCCGCGCATGCGGCGAAGGCGGGCCAGACGGTCCATGTTGCGGAAATCCGTGTACGGACTACGCGTTCGTTCGTATGTCATGCTGCCGCTTTCGTCATCTTGCCCAGTCTCTTGATGGCCTGCTCCAGCGACCTTTGTCCGTCACAATAATCCTGCCAGGCGCTCGTCTTCGCCAGCAACGCTGGCACGGTGCGGATAGTGAAGCGTTTCGGATCCAGATCTGCCTTCACCTGGCTCCAGGTGAGCGGCATCGATACCGTCGCGCCCGGCCGCGCGCGGGGCGACAATGGCGCGACGGCGGTCGCCATTCGATCGTTGCGCAAGTAGTCGAGGAAGATCCGGCCGTTACGCTGGTTCTTGGCCATCTTGATCAGATAGAGCTCAGGGTTCTCGCGTGCCATCTGCAGGCAGACATCGTGTGCGAACCCTTTTGCCTCCGGCCAGGTAAGCTTTTTGCCCCTCGGTACCGCGAGCGCCGTGACGACATGCAGACCCTTGCCACCGGTGGTCTTGCAGAAGCTGACGAGACCCAGTTCTTCGAGTCTGTCACGCATTTCCCGAGCCGCTTCGACGACGGTGGAGAAGGGGACGTCCGGACCGGGATCAAGGTCGAAGACGAGACGGCCCGGCACCTCCGGCTGGCCCGGTTCGCAATTCCAGGGATGCAGCTCGACACCGCCGATCTGGGCGACGGCGGCAAGGCCCTCGACCCGGTCAACTTGCAGATAGGGTTTCTTGTCGCCGAACACCTTGACCAGTTCAAGCAGGTTCGACGTTCCCGGCGTCGCGTGGCGCTGAAAGAATTGCTCGCCGCCGATCCCATCGGGAGTGCGGATGATCGAGCATGGCCGCCCCTTGATACGGTCGATCAGCCATTGACCGACGGCCTCGTAGTAGCGGGCCAGTTCCACCTTCGTGACTGGTTCGCCATCATTGGCATCCGGCCAGAGCGGCTTGTCCGGGTTGGAGATCAACACGCCCATGACAGCTTCCTTGCCGCCCTTGCGCGGCGACTTCGCGGTCCGTTTCTGATTAGCCTGTGTCTCCGGATCGGGCGTTTCCACCTCAGCTGGCTCGATCGGCTTCTCCGCGACGACTTCCCCTGCTGGCTTATCTTCCCTTAGCCCCTTGAACGCTGCTTGGCGCACCAGCCCGTCGGCGGTCCAACCGGCAAACTCAATCTCCGCGACAAGTTCCGGCTTCACCCAGACGACGTTGGGCTCCTCTTTCGGCGCCCCAATACCGGTAAACGGGGACTTGGCCGTTTCAAGCGCGCGCAGCTTGGGAAGCAGCACACCGACCTTGCCAGCGCCGTAGCCCGTGCCGACCCGGCCGACATAGACGAAATGGCTACCGCGATTGACGCCGACCAGCAGCGAGCGGAACTTGCCGTTGGTCTTGGCATAGGCGCCGATGACGACTTCATGGCCAGCGCGGCACTTCGACTTCGCCCAGATGTCCGTACGGCCCGATTGATACGGCGCGTCGGCCTGTTTCGAGACAATGCCTTCGAGCGATAGCTTGCAGGCCGACTTCAGGACGGCATCTCCGCCGGTCTCGAAATGCTCGACGAAGCGCAGGCGCGGATCCTCGCCAGCTTCTTCGAGCAGTTTCTGCAGACGATCCTTGCGCTCGGTGAGCGGCAGTTGTCGCAGATCCTCATCTCCCGCGAACAAGAGGTCGAAGGCAAAATAGACCAGTGTATCGGTCTTGCCTTCCGACAGTGCCGCCTGCAGCGCGGCAAAGTCCGGCGCACCATTTTCGTCGAGGGCGCAGATCTCCCCGTCGATGATGGCATCAGGCAGGTTTGCAGCCGATGTCGCGATCGCCGGATATTTTGCCGTCCAATCCAGGCCCTTGCGGGTCTTTAGCGTCACCTCGCCGTTTTCAATGCGTGCCTGGATGCGGTAGCCGTCGAACTTGATCTCGTGGATCCAGCCCTCGGTCGAGGGCGGCCGTTCCAGCGTTTCGCAGAGTTGCGGCGCGATGAAGTCGGGCATTGCGGACTTCGCTGGCTTGGCAGCTTTGGCTGGGGCTGATTTCCTTTTAGTTTTGGTTTCGGCTTTGCGTTCTTCCGCAGCAAGGCCGTGGTTGCTGTCCCACACCGCATCCGCCTGAACGTCGCCACTCTGGACCATGAACGGCTTCGGCTTCCTGCCTTTGCCGGCGGCGATCGCTTCCATGGTTCGGCCCGAGGCGACGGAGGTTGCGTTCTCCTCAAGGACCGCAGCACCGTTCTCCTCGACTGAGAAGTCGTCATGATGTTTGATCAGCAGCCAGTTGGTCCGCTTGCCCCCGTCGCGGTCGTTGCGCATCCGCACCAGCACGAAGCTACCATGCAGCCGCTCGCCTTCCAGGGTGAATTTGAAATCGCCTTTGGCGAGAGCCCGCTCCGGCGTCTTGCTGCCTTCGGGCTCCCAGTAGCCGCGGTCCCACAACATTACCGTGCCGCCGCCATACTGTCCCTTCGGGATAGTACCCTCGAAATCACCGTAGTCGAGCGGGTGGTCCTCGACCTCGACCGCCAACCGCTTGTCATGCGGGTCGAGCGAGGGCCCCTTCGTCACCGCCCAGGACTTGAACACCCCATCGAGTTCGAGTCGCAGATCGTAATGCAGCCGCGTTGCATCGTGCTTCTGGATGACGAAGCGTCTGCGGTTCGATGCCTTCAGCTTCGCTGCGCCGCTCGGCTCCTGCGTCTTCTTAAAATCGCGCTTCTGCTTATAGGTTGATAGCTTGTCGCTGGCCATGGCAGTCCCCAGTACAAATCCGCCTCCCGCCTCGGATGAAGACGGGATGAGGCGCGGGCCGGACAGGTGATACGCTCGACTGCCGTTTCGTTGGCCGCGATGAGAAACCGGAAAAATCATCGCGTTCGTCATCCCTGTTACGTCCGGTTGACACAGCACGCGACCTCAACAAGCAAAAGGCGACAGATAATCGTTTTGTTCCATGGAGTTGGACAAGGGAGTTGGGCAAGAGCGCCATCAGCTCTGAATGACCGACCTGGCCCGTCGGAATTGATATGCGCTTTCAGCATAACTGCGCTGCGGCAAAGTCTATTTAATAGGCGAGGGGAACCCGTATGATGTGGCTATCGAAGCGATGCACCTCCTCCCGCGTCGGTTCGATATGCAGACGTCCTACTCCTCCTCCCAAGGCGTGTGCGGGAACAGCAACACTCCTCCTCCCAGTTGCTGTTCGGTTATTTTCGAAAAGCCTGCCGCACCTCCTCCCGCGGCAGGCTTTTTCGTTTTGTGCGTGGAATATGTCCGCTACCACGGATCCAGCACTTGGAGACATCAAGTGTGCCTTCACCTGCGAGATTTTTTAGGTTGTACTCGAAAATTGCGCCACCCAAGCAACGACTTAATCCGCTCAAACCGGGCGCAATTAACAGGGTAGGCGGTTCGTACCTCGTCAAGAGCGTCGTTCTTGATGGTTCGAGTGTCTGGCCATTGCCGACCAAAACGACAGCCTTGATCAGGGCGACGGGCCGATTTCGGAGCAGCAGTGCCCTTTAATTTCCAGTAAAGCATCCAGAGTTTGATTGAAGATGTAAGAGACTGTCTGCCGTATTTGCTCCGCGTAATAATCATGAAGTTGGCGAAAGACCTTCCGCGAATGGATCGGGCCACGTGGGCTCATCGAGAACATCAATCAGATGTTTGCGTACTTAGCTTGTTGAATTCTTCACGCGCCCTCAAAATTCACCATTCAGTATCACGTATCCGTCGCCGATTCCGTCAACGTGGGCGCGCCCACGAAATTCGGCAAAATTATCCAATAGGATGATTTCTCGTCCAGCTGGAACTACGATCAGGTCTCCTTTCTCCATCAGCTGCGTTTGGGAGGATCCATCACCATAGTCGTCGAGCGCTTCCTGCGTTTTGAAGAAAAGAGCGCCTCCCTTTTCACAGTTCCTTTTGAGAACGGTGGGGCGATCCCGTCACGAAAGCTCTGTATCACCTTATAATCTCCGGAAGTTGGGGCGGGCGATCGGACGTCGCCCGCATAGGCTATTCCCGGCCAGGGCTCCCAAAAGAGCCCCGGCAACAAATACCCTACGGTTCGTTTTCACTTTCAACTCCCGTTGCAGTCGCCGCGTCAAGCGTGATGTTGATGAAACCCACCTGACGACGAATTTGTGACAAGCATTTGTTGGGACGCAATAGCTGACGCAGAAAGGGACGGCGATGTTTCCATGCTCGAACCGGTATCGAACGTTGACTTTGCCTGCGCGAGGCGACTTGCGGAGGCCGCGGTTGTTCCGCCGGAAGGTGCTTGGGTCGCGTTGAGAACCGGCTGCTCTCTTGATTGCCGATATCGCCGTTGGGCGTTTCGATGCTCTGGCCGGCCGTCTCTTGCGTGGTGTCGATGATCGGGATGGGCTCGCAGAGGAGATGGACGCCATAGTCGCGGCAGACGGCAGAGCCTTGCGTTTTAGCTCCGTCGAACAAGCAAAGCTGTAAAGCGGTTGAGCGGGGACATCGACTAACCCACTAATCCCATCGGACATCACGCAAGTTGTTCATCTCGCGTCCTGCACGCCGCCAGATTGATCAATATTTAACCGATACGGTAACTTGATCTGAAATCGCGACTGTTAAAGAGGGCTTCCCTTTCGAGACGCCCTCTCATGATCCTAGAATTGCAGAATGCCATTCTTGAAATGATCGCCAAAGGCGAACCGCTGGCGACCACGCTTTCAGCACTATGCTCAAAGGTTGAAGCAGCGGTTCCCGGTATTGCGGCCACCGTCTTAAAGTCTGATGGCGTCCGTCTATCGACGCTGGCGGCGCCGTCACTTCCAGCGTCGTATTCAGCCGCTGTGGACGATCTTAAAGTGGGGCCTCACTCGGGTTCTTGCGGGTCCGCCGCCTTCCATGGATGGCCCGTTGTCGTCACCGACATAGAAACCGACTTTAGGTGGACCGATTACGCGGCAGTCGCTCTCCCGCTTGGCCTGAAGGCTTGCTGGTCAAGTCCCATCAAGAGCGGGAACCGGGTGGTCGGCACGTTCGCGTTCTATTACCGTGAGAGCCGCGGACCAAGTGAGCTTGAGCAGACGATCGTGGATGCGTGTGTGCATCTCTGCTCGATCGCAATCGAGCGTGAAGAACGGGTGGCGGAGCGTCAGCGTCTGACATACACGGACGGCCTCACTGGGCTTCGGAATCGGGCTGCTTTCGATCTCGCTCTTCGAACCCTGGCGCCGCCTGTAAATCACGGCTGGGGCATTATCATCGCCGATGTCGACAACCTAAAGATGGTAAACGATACGTTTGGTCACGCGGCTGGCGATGCTCTGATCCGCGTTGTTGCGGAGCGCATCGCGGCAGCCGCGGGCAGGGAAAGGAGCTATCGGCTCGGTGGTGATGAATTTGCAGTCATCGTTGTCGGCGGAGGCGAGCTCGATCTGCAGAGCGAGGCGGCTCAGATCCTGAGGGAAATCGAGCTTCCAACAGATTGCGCGGGTCACGTCATCTTTCCTGCGGCGACACTCGGCGGCGCTTTGGCTACCAACGATATCAATCCCGAGCAAGCCCGGCAAAATGCAGACATTGCGCTCTACCATGCCAAGGAGCATGCCCGTGGACAATTCGTCGAGTACCATTCGGGTCTCGGGACAGCGTTGACGCGCCGCTTCAGGGCGATAAGAGACGTCAGCCTTGCACTATCCGACAACCGCATCGAGGCCTACTACCAGCCGATCGTGCGACTTGATACACGCGAGGCTGTGGGCCTTGAGGCGTTATGCCGGATGAAGACCCATTCCGGCGACATCGTCGCAGCAGCTCATTTTCATGAGGCGACCAAAGACGCTCACGTTGCTTCAACACTGACGGAACGAATGTTGAGCAAAGTTGCTAAGGACATGCGGACATGGCTCGACGGTGGGCTTCCTCTGCGGCATGTCGGCGTCAACCTGTCGGCTGCAGACTTCCGCAAGGGTGGACTGCGTGACAAAATCTGCCGAGTGTTCGAAGATGCTGACGTCCCCCTTGAGCACCTAATCCTCGAGGTGACGGAGTCCGTTTACCTAGGACAGCGAGACCACGTTGTGGCGGATGAGATCAAAGCGCTGCGCTTAGAGGGCCTGAAAGTCGCGCTCGACGACTTCGGGACCGGCTATGCGTCCTTGACCCATCTTCTGACGGTGCCGGTCGACATCATCAAAATAGACAAATCCTTCATCGACCAAACGAGGCTTGGTGACGCCGGGATGGTGATCGTCGAGGGCGTGCTTTCGATCGCAGATAAGCTTGGTATCCGCGTGGTGGCGGAAGGTATCGAGGACGAAGAACAAGCCTGCCGTCTCGAAGCCTTCGGGTGCAAGCTTGGTCAAGGCTACCTTTTCGCCAGAGCGATGGACGCCATGAAAGCAGGACAGTTCTTGAGCGCGCACGGCCAACGGCTCGTGCCAAGCGGCTCCTTCTCGGAGCCACTCAAGGTGCTCCAGCTAAGATAGCTCCTTCATCACTTTCATACGCGTGGTTTTCATCAGTCGATAATGCAAGACTTTCAGGAAGATCATAAATGCTCAAACGCATCCCATTGAACCAGCTCCGGGTCGGCATGTTCATCAACGACATGGAATTCGCGACCGAGGTCGGTGCTGCGCGCTTCAAGCCTTTTCTGGTCTCAAGAGGCGATGAGGTGAGAAGGCTTGCTAATGAACATGTCAGAAGCGTCGTCATCGATATCACGAAGGGCGCAGATGTCGCTGGCATGCCGCAACGCAACGGACCGGAGAGCTTCGAGGCGCAGCTGCTGAACGCATTCTCAAAGAGCGAGATCAGCCGCGCAAGACAGTCGATCCATGATGTCGCACCGCATCTTCGCCACGTGCTGGAGGATGCTCGCGTGAACGGTTGTTTCGCCGACGAGGCTGCCAGCACTGCCGTGGAGCGCATCATGTTGGAGACGCTCGACAACACCGGCGCGCTGATTGCTGTCGCCAAGCTCAAGCAAAAGGACGAGATCACGTTTCTTCACTCGTTCGCCGTCAGCGCTTTAATGATCGCATTCGGGCGGGGTCTCGGCCACAGGCAAGAAGATGTCCGTGTTCTCGGTCTAGGCGGCCTCGTTCACGATCTTGGAAAGATGGCCATTCCCGATCACATTCTGAACAAGCCAGGCAAACTGACCAGCGAGGAGATGGATCTTGTTCGCGCCCATCCGCAAAAGGGCTACTAGATGGTGGCGAAAGCAGGGTCGGCGCCGGCCGAGGTCCTTGATATCTGCCGTTTCCATCATGAGCGGTATGATGGCGGAGGTTATCCCGATCGCTTATCGGGCAGGAAGATCCCGTACGTCGCACGCGTTGCTGCCATTTGCGACGTATACGAGGCGCTGACAACCATCCGCCCTTACAAGCCGGCATTCTCACAGGCTGAAGCCATCAATACGATGATGAACTCTTCCGGGCATTTCGATCAGAATCTCCTGTCAGCGTTCGTCTCGAAGATGGTCATAAGCGGCACGCTACACTAGCTTTGCTATCTGGCACGGAAAGGCGGGCCGGCCCACTCCCCGTTTCACGCCTCCAGTTGAGCCTTAAGCGTGCTGATCAGGCACTCCTCGATAGCACCGCGTGTTACCCGCAGTGTGGTACCATCATTACCCTTCCATGATCGTACAACTTTGCCCTTGGCAAGGAACACGGCTCGCTCGACTGCATAAGCGAGGTATGATTTCCACGTCGTGAGCGGAGATGAGGACTGCACGTCTTCCGCTTGCCGTCAGCTCCATCAACAGGGACTTCATCTCCCAAGCGGCCGGTAGATCCAGGCCTTTCGGGGCTCATCAAGGTCAGCAACGGCGGCGAGCCGAGCAGGGTTGCGGCGATTGAGATCTTCCCGCGCATGCCCAGTGAACATTCTACGTCGACGGCGCTCAGTCAACATGGTTTTAAACAACGTCCCGCACCGTACAGAACCTCCGTTTGATGGAACTTCAAGCCGATCCACAAGTTCCACTACTACTCAACAGCTCGGAGTTCGCCATGAAGCCAGCCGTCGCCCTTGTCACTGGAGCGGGATCCGGAATCGGAAAAGCGGCGGCGTTAGGTCTGGCCAGAGAGGGATACAAAATCGGTGCGCTCGGGCGTACGCCCGGAGAGATCTCCGCCACGGTGGAGGAAATCTTGGCGAACGGAGGACAAGCTATCTCCCTGCTTGCGGACATATCGGATGAGGGGCAGATGGATGCAGCTGTGGATCAGCTCGTTAAGCAGTATGGCCGCCTCGATGTTGTAGTCGCCAATGCCGGCATCAATGGCGTATGGGCGCCCATCGACGATCTGAAGCTTTCGGAATGGAACGACACGATTTCGGTCAACCTGACTGGCACCTTCCTAACGATCCGCGCGACCGTGCCCGAGCTGAAGCGATCGGGCGGAGGATCCATCATCGTTGTATCGTCCATCAACGGAACGAGAACGTTCACGACACCGGGCGCGACAGCCTATACGGCCACGAAAGCAGGGCAGGTCGCGATGGTGCAGCAGCTCGCTCTCGAACTTGCCCGTCTCCACATTCGTGTCAACGCCGTGTGTCCAGGTGAAATCGAGACGAACATCGAAGCTAACACCAAGGCCCGAAGGGAAGACGAAACGTCGATACCTGTCGTCTGGCCCGAGGGGCAGGTACCCATTACCGGAGGGCGTCCGGGTCGCAGTGAAGACGTCGCCGACCTCATCATCTTTCTCGCATCCGATAAGTCTCGGCATATCACTGGCTCGCCTATCTGGGTCGATGGCGGCCAAGGTCTGCTCCGATAGTATCAGATATCCGCCGCGTCGGTTCAGGCCCTGCGAACCGTGACGAGATCTCCGCTCTGGGTGTTGCGAAGCCGGCGCACACCGCTCAACCGTTTTCCAGGACGACAACCGTGGCCGAGTTTCCAGCGGTACCTCAATGAGGCTCAGAACTATGCTTTGAGGGCGCTCCTTATCAAGGTGATTACGTTTCGCACATCGTTTGGTTGATCGCGGGTCGGTGAACACGTCGATCTCATCCCTGGCCGGCGCGAAACCAGTCCTCATACTCGCAGAGGGCAAATGCTCCCTGTTGAGCGCGCAACCCGAAACGACGTCGGGAGTGGCCTAGAGACAACGTTTCGTCAGGTTGGCAATGAATCCAGGATCGGATCAGGCTTGAAAATCTCCGGTCCAAAACGGAGGCGGCCGTCAAACGGCCGGATGTCTCGTAAATCCAGGCTGTCGAGCGCGAACGATACGTGGGGTGTGTAGTCTCGGTAAACCACGTCATCCCCGCCCGGCGAAACTCAGCGTGACGGCGGGAAAGCTTGACGGAACCAAGGCCAGTACGACGATGCCTCCAAAGTTCAGTATAGCTCTTCGTTGGCTCGCGCGGACCGTCAAATCGCTCGCGGCGGGAACCAACTGCCGCCAGAAGCAAGTCCACCATCCCACCGCTCTGGAAATTTAAGTTGACGATGCCTTTCGAACACGCCAGAAGCGAAGCCCTTTACGCAACCCAGTTCGACAGAAATCGAGTTTCGGAATTTGGCGGGATTTCGGAGGCTGCGGATGGCGAACTTGTATTGGGCGAAGGCCCAATCGATATCGCCTTCAGGCACTTCGGGTCGGGTTGCCTCTGTTCAACAACGGCCTCAGCGAATGCCAGGCTTCTCGGCCATACTGGAGGGCGACGCCATATGATGCCGTCTGCGCGTTGGATCGCATCAAGTAGCAAGTGAAGACTACCTTCCTGAACCCATTGATCCGTTTGAACTATGCGGGGTAGTTCCGCATCAATTTCATTTCTGATCCTATGGCCGAGGCGACTATCAATAGATAACAATAGTTGATAATTTTCGCGCTCGTAGCTCATATTCAGAACAGGAGGTAATCGTCATGGCAAGTTTCGCACTCAACGAACACTACGAGCGCTTCATCAAAAGGCAGATTGAATCCGGTCGCTATAACAACGCAAGTGAAGTTGTTCGCGCGGCCCTGAGATTGCTTGAAGATCAGGAAGACGCCCGCGAACGCTGGCTGACTCAGGAAATTCCGAGCCGTTATGCAGATCTGAAGCGCGACCCGTCCGCTGGCGTGACTCTGGATGAGGCTTTTGACCAGTTGGAAGCTGAGCATCGGGCTCAACTGGCGAAAACCCAGTAGGTATGAAATAAAATTGTCCTGCATAAGCAGGCGCAGGCTGAGTTGCGTGACTTGTACCGGGATCTCGCCAGCGTTGAAAGGGCTGGACCTACGGTGGCGTGGAGCTAGTCAACGGCATCCGGCAGTTTATCGAGGAGCTTGCGACGTTTCCCAAACGCGGCACGGTGAGAGACAACCTCATCCCCGGTCTTCGGATTATTGGTTATCGTAGGAGCGTGAGTATCGCCTTTGTTGTAGAGGAGGCCGAGGTGCTGGTATTAGGGATCTTCTATGCCGGACGGGACATCACGGCTGAGATCCTCCAGGAACGCCTATAGGTGATTTGTCCCACTCCTCGGGCGAAAGGAGAGTGCGAGGTGAGGGGCAAAGGACTTCCCTCACTCTGGTACTGGGTGGTCGAGTTGGCAGAGCCGCATCTTAGCAATACCTGCCGTGAGCACGTAACGGCAAATTCTGCCGGCAGAGCCTTGTTTACGATCTCGCGATTGGAAGAGCAGCAATGATGCAGGTCGGCGAAATATCGCACGCTTCGACCGCCGATTTGAGGACGTTAAACAGGGGTGGCGACAGCAGATTCGGCGACCCCTCTTTCCAAAGCGCCGAGAGAATTGATTTTAGGTTGCGTTGACAAGCCTAAGATTCTCAAAGGTGTGCGAGTTTATGAGTTTGAACGCCGGCAGGAAGCCTTCCGTCCGCGGTAGAGGTACGGTTGCAAGTCCATTTCCCCCGACGCGGCTACCCTTTCGTCGACGATCCAGCGTAGCGTTGAAAGGACACAGACGGGATCGGTAGCGTTGGCATCGCCTGCCAATGCCATAGCTTGACAGCGGCAGCCCCCGAAATCGATATGCTTGCGGTCACAACTCCGGCACGGCTCTTCCATCCATTCATCGCCGCGATAGGTGTTAAAGGCGCTGCCATCATACCAGATCTCAGCAAGAGGTTTTTCGCGAACATTCTCAAAGCTCAGGCCAGGAATCGTCTCTGCAGCATGGCAGGGCAGGACAAGACCTGCGGGCGTAACATTGAGGCCAATTCTGCCCCATCCGCCCATGCAAGCTTTTGGATATCGCGCATGATAATCGGCAGGCACGTAATCGATCACCAAAAAGCCTTCGAGTTTTTCGCGCGCCCTTTCGACAACCGCTTTTGCCTTGGAGGCCTGGTTTGCACTTGGCATTAGCGCCTGCCGGTTAAGCTCGGCCCATCCATGGAACTGAACAGTCGCGACCTCAAGTCGTCGTGCCCCGAGTTCGACAGCCAGCGAAATCATGCTTTCAAGTTCGTCCATATTCTGTCGGTGGCAAACTGCATTGACGGTCAAGGGCAGGCCCGTAGAGCGCACCCATTCCGCGACCTCGATCTTCCGCGCATAACCACCTTTATAACCGCCGACTAGATCGGCTTTCTCGGGTGTCGCGCCCTGGATCGACAGTTGGATATGATCAAGGCCTGCAGCGCTGAGCGCCTCCACTCTTTCGCGCGTCAAGCCGACGCCTGACGTGATAAGGTTGGTGTAAAGCCCGAACGAGGTCGCGGCAGCCGCAAGTTCAACGAGATCGCGACGTGATGCTGGCTCTCCACCGGACAAATGCAGATGAAGAACGCCAATATTAGCTGCTTGACGGAATGTCTCAATCCACTCGTCGGTCGATAGCTCATCGTTCGGTTTCGTCAGCTCCAGCGGATTGGAACAATAAGGGCAGGCGAGCGGACAGCGATGCGTCAACTCCGCCAACATCGCCATCGGAGGCGGTGCTCGCCTCGCCTCCGGCAAAGGAAATCGCTGACGCGTATTCGCATTCATTCGACTGCCTCCAGCATCCGCCGGTTGGCAAATTCCCGGACGAACGAGAGGATGTCGCCAAGCACCTGCTCCTTCGGAGCCTCGAACTGTTGTGCAAAATCGGAGGCGATGTCGTCGAGTGTTTTATGCCCGTCAAGAGCCTGGACGATCGCTAACGCGATCTCATCCAACGCAATTGCGCGTTCCGGAGCCAGAAGAACCATCTGATTTCGGACGTTATCTTCCCGTAGTCGCACGCCACGGGAGAGCTTGACGATGGAGAAGGGACCGATAAGCGGCGCGTCGCCTGTCATGATGCAGCTCCCAAGGCTGCCGTCCGGTCGGAGACAGTTCCCGGCGTCACGGCTTCAAATCCATCCCAGGCGCCCGGGGGGATCCGCGCCGGCGCTACATAAGCGGAATAAAGGGCGTCCAACTGTGACCATAGGACATCTGTCTTGAAGGTGAGCGCCGCCGCCGCTGCATTCTGCTTCTCTGTCGTGTCCGCATTGTCCAGCACATAGGAAAGGCCGAAAGCAACCTCCTGCGGCGCCTCGTTCAGTCGCTGGCGGAAATAGGAGAGTGCGGCATCGTTCGCGAAGCCATAATGTTTAAGCAGGCCGGCAATACGATCCGCATGGATCGCCGGCGCAAACATCTCCGTTAGCGATGAGGCGACGGCCTCAAGCATCGGCTTTTCACGAACGAAGGAAACATAGGCATCGACCGCAAACCGCGTTGCGGCGAGAACGCCCTTGGTGGAGGCCACGTAGTCGGGATCAAGGCCAACCGCCTCCGCGAGTTTGAGCCAGCGGCGGATCCCGCCGCCTTCTTCGATGCCGCCATCATGATCCTCAATGCGTCGTCGCCAGATGCGACGCAGCTCCGGATCTTCGACACGAGACATGAACGCTGCGTCCTTCATCGGTATCCGGCTTTGGTAATAATAGCGATTGATCACCCAGGCCCGCACCTGGGTCATGGTACATTCACCGCCGTGCAGCATTCGGTGAAACGGATGCTTGTCGTGGTAGCGCTCCGCGCCGATTGCCTTCAGGCGGCGTTCGAATTCGGCTTTGTCAGGGGTCGAGGGCAAGCGTCACCTCCATGCCATCCCGGGCTATCTCAAAGCCATGTTCCAGAACGAAGTCTCGTTCCGGGCTATGTCGCCAGATCGGATTGGTGTTATTGATATGAACGTAAATCTTGCGGGGGATGTTCAGTCGGGAAAGAACTTCCAGACTGCCTTCCGCGCCGCTGATCGGGATGTGACCCATGCGCCGTCCGGTCTTATGACCGGTTCCCGTTACGATCATCTCATCGTCGCTGAAAACCGTGCCGTCGAAGAATACCAGCGACGCACCATCAAGGCGCTCAGCAAGCGCATCGGTGATCTGGGCACAGCCGGGAATGTAGTAGGCTCTCGCATCTCCTACGACGATTTCAACACCGATGGTCAGGTCGTTTTCGATCCCGATCTGCAAATCGCCTGTCTCCATGAAAAGCGGAACCTTGCCCGGTACGGCAAACAGCGTCGCCGACATGCCGGCAAGCGGCTGGAAGGGGTGGTCCAGATTTGCTGCGCTTATGGCAACAAAAGCCGGATTCAGCGCACGGAAGATAGGATTGTCGCCTAAGATGTTTGCCACGGAGGGACTGGTGAACAGCTTGAAACTCTGGCTTTCCCTCAGCACCAGAAGACCGGCGATATGGTCGATGTCCCCGTTAGTGATGATGACGCTTTCGATCGGCGTATCTCGCAAACTCTTCGGGGAGAGTGGACGGTTATCGATAAGTTGCTGGCGGATGTCGGGAGAGGCATTCATGATCGTCCAGTTCTCTCCATCCAGCGTGGCAGCGAGGGACGATTGGGTCTGCGGACTCAGCGCCGCGCTGGGGTCTCGCGCCATATTGCAGTTAAGGCAGCCGCAATTCCATTGCGGCAACCCACCACCGGCTGCCGCGCCAAGCACGAGAAAACGCAACTTGTCAGCCTCGTGCCGCACGTGTTGCGGGCTCAGAACAGAATGGGTTCGCCGCCGTCCGCCGGAGCGTAACGATTGATTTCCATGCCACAGCTGACTTCAATAAACTTCGGTGCATGCCATTTCATGATCATCTCCTTGTTTGCGTTGCTTTGTTTCTGCGAGCCACCGCTCGCCGGAGCTCGGGGACCCTTTGAGGATATTCGCCACACGCATATATGACGCTCTAACCCTACCCTTGAGGTGGTCCCTTAATGAAGAACGTCAAGGGGACGTCCTTGCGCAAGAAATCGTTACTGCCGATCGTCTGATACCGCGAAGGGCTGGCCATCGGCGTGCCTGGTGACGCGGCTTTGCATGTTCGATTTGACCTTGCCCCCATATGTGGAACGGCCCGCGTGGCAAGAGCTTTTTCAGTCGATTTACATTGGAACGGTGCGGTCATATGTCCGGCCTTTACGCGCAGCACATGGCCGCTGGCCTTGATGAGATCCGCGAAACGAGGAGCTAAATCAAGTTTACGCCCTTGTGCGCATTGGGGGCAGTAGCTTCACTCGCGTCGGGATTATGTCCCATGGGTTCATCGCCTGTTATTGCACCTTGCCCTCTGCCAGCCTGCGCCGGTCAGATCGTTTTGAGGGGCACAGCGTTCATCCAACGGCGACCGCTGTAATCGCCAGTGGATCGGCGCGCCGATAGGTTCCGCCCCGATTCAGAAGCGCCCAGATGATCCGCGCCGTCTTGTTGGCCTGCGCGACCGCTGCAACCTTGAAGGGCCTTCTGGCGAGAAGCGACTTCAACCACGGCCGCGTCCGACTGTCATTTCGGGCAACCCGCAAGACGGCGGTTGCCCCGACGACGAGGAGCGCGCGGAGTTCCGGATTTCCCATCTTCGATATTCGTCCCAGCCTCTCCTTACCTCCGCTTGAATGAGGCCGTGGTGTCAATCCGAGCTAGGCGGCAAAGTGGCGCGCCGACTTGAACCCGCCGGGATCCGGTACAAGCGCCTTGATGGTCGCTGCCGTAATGGCGCCTACGCCAGGAATCGTGGTCAACCGACGCATGTCCTTGTCGCGCTTGGCCTCCACGACAATTGCGCGCTCGAGCCTGCCGATCTGGTCGGCTGAAGCTTCGATCACATCGGCAATAGCCATCAGAGCGAAGCGTGCTGCTGCGGGTAGCCGCAGCAGTTCCAGCATGGATGGACGGGTTCGAGGTGGAGCGGGAACGCTATCGCCAGGAGTTGGACGATTGCCGGCGCCGTCTCGTATCCTATCAGTCCCGGCGGGGCGGTGTATTCGGCTTCATTGATGAACACGCGAAGAAGCGCAAAGCATTGCGTGAGGTCGAGGGGGGCGCTCGCCACCTTAGCGCGGGAGGATGCCGGGACGTATAAAATCGCCGCATAGCCCAGCGGTTTGGAGAGAGATTGTCCAAGGCCGACCGGACTTAATCACCCAACAGGATGGCGCCATAGTCGGTAGCGCCATGCAACACATGGATGATGACCACCTTCGCGTTTTCGACGCGGTAAAAGATCAGATAATTGCCATGAACGCGGCGGCGGATACCATGGTGTTCGTAGCGGGGCATCAGCGCGAAGCCGTTCGGATTATCGGCGAGATCTTCACACTTGCTCCGCAGCTCTCGAACGAATGAAAGGGCGCGCCAGGGATTGTCCCGTGCGATATAGTCGGCGATCTGCTCAAGATTGCTTTCCGCCTCGTTGGAAAACTCAAGGATCATACCGATTATTCGGCCTGGTCAGCCATCGCGCGGTATTTTGCCTCAAGTCGCTCGAACACATCGTTCGCTGGCCTCGTTCGCCCCGCGTCGGCATCGGCAATGCCGCGCATGACGGAAGCATCCAACGCGGCAAGTCGGGTCTCGCGGTCTTGGACCAGTCGCACACCTTCCCGCAGGACTTCGCTTTTCGAGCCATAGCGACCTGTGTCAACGAGCTGCTGGATATAGCTTTCGAGCTGCTTTCCCAGATCGGCACTAATCATGCTGTACTCCATCGGATGTGATGAAAGAAGATAGGCCGTTTATCAACTATTATCAATCCTCTTCCCTCTCACCCTCCTTCCGAATGTGTGAGGTGAGATTGGAAAGTGGCAAGGAAGAGAAAAAGATGACGCTGCACGGCAACATTGTCCTCCTTCCGGAGCATCTTCATTCGAGATCGATACGCGCGCCATTGTGTTCTCCCATTTCCATGATAAAGGACATTATCAGGGATTTCGAGGACTTGGCGAGCGGCCAAAGTGATTGCGCGTTCGAATCTCATCACATCAACGGCTCCGATTTTGCTGACCGTGGGTCGTGATCTGTAAAAGTGGTGTTGCAGCAAGGGGTGGAACGATTGCTTTCGCCCTCATCGGCCGTTGAGACGCCGCTTCGTACTTTCCCGACCGCGGAAGCATCGTTATCCGCCTTTCACGTTGTCGCACGACGTGGCGGTGTCTTTATAACGTCAGGCGCAATCCCACAGAACGCAATATTGTTGTTCGCGTTTGTAATAGTCTTCGTCAGCTCTTCCACCGTCATGACGCCCGCCCTCCCTGAGATCTAGTGCGTTATGGAGCTCCCCGGTAGAACCTCGAATTGCCAGAATTTGTCCGGGGTAAAGTAAACTTTCATTGGCGCGCACGGTTTGCATCGTCACATTCTCATAGTCATTTCGATTGCTGCGTAGAAAGTCGATGTAGCGGGCAACTTGCCCTTCGCTAGGGCCAATCGCTCCGCGGTCATCCTGTCACGCGCTGCAGGATCGCGAATGCTCACTACTTGCGTCCTATCCTTGGAGTTCTTGACGCGAAGGCCAGTCCACTCACGATGATCAGCAGCATCGCCGCACAAACGAAACTTGAGGTGAAGAAGATCAGCCCACTGAAGCCAAGAAACCACGGTGCCGCGAGCAGGGCTAGGCCTAGCCAAAATTTCAACCAGTCGATCCAGGCTTCAGGATTGAAAATCCCGAGGATGGAGACGTTCACAATCGTCAGACCAACGGCTGTTCCGGTTGCATATACCATCATCGATGCGGTAGCCACCGAAAGAAGATCAGGCGCCAACCACGGCGTCAGGAAGATAAACGTTCCAAGAAGAAGGCCGAACCAGTTTTGCCAGCGTGGTTCCTGCATGGAAAATCCTCCATGGTGACGGATTATTCTTGTATTTTTCAACCATAACATCAGTGACATGCATCAATGCCTTCGCGGTTTTTTGCCGCTTCGATTCGATGTCGGAGGCCGATGAAACTGGACGATGCGAGATGCTGAGGTGTCTCATGCGCCAAGTTCAGACTTGAAGTGCTTTCCTTGCGGATAGCTCTTCAGCGGTGTCCATAGCCATGTCGAGGACGACCCGCCCGCCTATGCGGCCCTGCTTCAAATCGGACAGCACCTTATTTATGTCCTTCAGCGGCGCGCGTCGAATAGCTGCCTTGACCTTGTGATCCGCGGCGAAAGCGATCGCCTCATCGAGATCGCGACGCGTTCCCACGATCGATCCACGGATGGTGATGCGTTTCAGGACGACGTCGAAGATCGGTGTCGCAAACTGGCCCGGCGGAAGACCAACCAGGCTCATCGTTCCCCTCTTGCGGACCAGCGATAAGGCCTGTGAGAAGGCCGATGGTGATACCGCCGTTACAAGAACGCCGTGAGCGCCGCCTTGAGTTACTTTCATTACCTCTGATACCGTATCCGGGACTGCGGCGTTGATGGCGAAGTCAGCTCCGGCCATACGCGCGAGGTTCAGTTTCGATGGCGCGATATCGAGGGCGATCACCTTTAATCCCATTGCCTTGGCGTATTGGATGGCGATATGCCCGAGCCCTCCGACACCTGAGATCACAACCCACTCGCCGGGACGGGCCTCGGTCTCCTTGAGGCCCTTATACGTCGTCACGCCGGCGCAAAGAATGGGCGCGATTTCGGCGAAATCAACATGCTCAGGCAGGCGGGCCGCGAAGCCGGCATCGGCGATGACATAGTCGGCAAAGCCGCCGTCGCAGCTAAAGCCGGTATTGTGCTGATGGTCGCACAGGGTTTCCCATCCAGTCTCGCAATATTCGCATTTCAGACAGGCGTCATGCAGCCAGGCAATCCCAACGCGATCCCCCTCCTTGAGATTGGTAACGCCAGCGCCGACAGCCGCGACTATGCCTGCTACCTCGTGTCCCGGCGTAAATGGAAGCGAGGGGCGGACGGGCCAATCGCCCTCGGCTGCATGCAGATCGGTATGGCAGACACCGCAGGCCTTGACCCTCATCAGGATCTTTCCTGGTTCGGGCCGTGGCACCGGCCTATATTCGATCGACAAGGGCTTACCAAATTCCGTGACAATGGCAGCCCGCATCATCTTGTCCATTTGGACCTCCTGTTGATATCGGCACTCGTGTGGTGATTAAGGCGGCCTGTGCGCAGGGGGCAGACGGTGATCCGAGGCATCATCGCCACGGCCTCCCTAGGCGACCAATGACTTCGATAGCAGCACAAGCCTTGGATCATCGGGATAGGGTTTGACCCTGAAACCCATGTTCTGTTCGATCTCAACAGCGTCATAATTGTTTCTGTCTTCGATGGATTCGATCGTTTGCAGACCCCGGTTCTTGGCTTCCCGTACCATCAGGCTCAGAAGCTCCCAGCCGAGACCATGCCCCTTGAGATCGCTCCGTACGGAAATGGCGACTTCGGCTCGCTTCTTGTCCCGGTCGCAGGCGAGCACCGCCGTTGCGATCGGTGTTGCGGTATTCCTGGCGAAAGCAATATAGCTTTCCACGGCGCCATGATCGACGCCGATCAATTCCGCGATCTGCTTGCGGGAAACATGCTTGATCGCCGAGAAAAAACGGAAACGAAGATCTTGCGGACTGACGTGATCGAAAAGTTCGGTGAGGAGTCCTTCGTCGCCATTTGTGGCCGGTCTGACCGAGACCCGCAAACCATCACGCGTCACTATATTCCACTGCTGTTCCGGCATGACCGCTTCTCCATTCGTGCGATATTTCACTTGCTTAGACTGGTTGGTAATTGACCTTGATCTTAGATCTGCGAAGGAAGTCCGCATTGACGGGGATCAAATCCGCAAAGGTTCTGACAAGAATAATGAGGGAACACCTTCAGGCGCCTCGCAGCATTTATCTACACGATAGCTGGAAAACAGGACCAATCGCCGCGTTGAACCGTGAGAGATCTGATAGGCCAATCGTCAGCCGGTCGGCCCGTTGCGCTTTGGGATGCCAGTTCGCCCACCGACTCCCTGGCGACGCGGCAACGCTTCACAATCCTGGATGCCTATTCCTACCGTAGGGCCAGGTAGGGATAGCCATGATAGGCGAAGATCACGGGCCGATCCCGCGTAAACAGCCTGTCGAAGACGTCATCGGCCAATCCATGCGGATGCTGTTCCTTCGACTGCAACGCTAATAGATCGACGACGTTGACCACGCGAGTTGAGAGTTCCAGAATATTCTCGTGGAAAAGATCGACGGCGGCGGGCGTCCGCCTTCAACGGTTCGCGTAGCGGATTGTCGAGGAGATAGATTGCCCGACCGAAAGATCATTGGCAGCGCGCCGATAGCGGTCGATGAGACGGAGCTCATTGGTGTCGAGCGAATGCGCAAGAATGGCACTTGGCTGGTTTTCCATATCACTACTCCAATTCGAAATGGTCAAATGCGGACTTCGATTGAAGCGGTGAGCCATTGATCTCGATCATTTGCTTGTCAGGAGCGACAAGGCCTCGTCGCCGATGATCTGTTCCTCGTCGGTCGGAATGACGAAGGTTCTAATCTTGCTCGAAAAGGTGCTGATGATTGGGCCGTTGGCGATGTTTTTATCAAGGTCGCGATCCACTCCCAGCCATCGTAGGCGGTCGCAGACTGCGGCTCGGATCTCTGGCTGATGTTCCCCGATCCCGGCGGTGAAAATGAGACCATCGAGGCCGCCGAGAGTTGACGTCATGCGACCGATTTCCCCGGCTATCCGCAAGGTAAAAAGGTCTATCGCCTCGCGTGCCTCCCCACGCGTGTCTTTCAGGAGATCGCGGGTATCGCCGCTGATCCCCGATATGCCGAGCAAGCCAGACCGATAATAGAGCATCTCTTCAAGGTTTCGAAGCGTCCTGCCACTCGTTCCGAGAAGGTACAGCAGCGCACCTGGGTCGAGGGTACCGCAGCGTGTCGCCATCGGAACACCGTCGAGCGTTGAAAATCCCATGCTGCAATCACGACTTTCCCCATTGTCGAGAGCACATAGGCTGGCACCGTTACCGAGATGGGCAACGATGACCTTGCCAGCAGCAATCTCGGGAGCGCGACTGCGCAATTCGCCGATGATGAATTTGTAGGAGAGCCCATGAAAGCCGTAGCGCTTAATGCCACGATCGTGCAAAGCCCTTGGTAGGGCAAATCGGCGAACCAGGTCGCTTTGGGTTGCGTGAAAAGCCGTGTCGAAGGAAGCGGTTTGCTTGAGCGCCGGTCGCAAATGTTTTACCGCGCGGATCACGCGAAGCGCCTGCGGCTGATGTAACGGCGCGAGCGCCACCAACTTGTCCAATTCGCCGATGGTGGTCTCGTCGAGGATGACGGGGCCCGCGAATCGATCGCCCCCATGAACCACGCGATGGCCCGCAAAGTGAACAGCCGACATGTCAAAATGGGCAGCCAGCGCCTCGAATACTTCCGCGACGACATCCCGCAGATCCTCTCCTCCCTCCGCGTATAGCTGAATATCAAAGGAAGCGGGTCCTTCGCTCAGATGAAAGGTGAGGGGTCTTCTGCCGAAATCCACCAGTCCTTTGCCAATGCGACACGCGCCGTGGACGTCGCACTGAAACAGACCGATCTTCAATGTCGAAGAGCCCATGTTGAATGTGAGAAGCAGGGTCGTGTCCGCCATGACTTTTCAATCTGTTCAAAGTCCGCTCTTTTCAAGAGCTTGCTGAAAGTAGTTGGGCACGGTGGACTCTCTATCAGAGATGTCCGCTGCGCATATCGCCCAGCGATTATCGTTTCTTTTGACACAAGTTGGCGGAGGTGGCTTTGACCCATGTCAAGCCGACGAATGCCCGCGATTTCTGATGGTTCCCTCATCTTGACGAAGATCAAGGCGGACTTCCTTTTGTTGCTTAAGCTCGCCTCCATCGACCAACGTCCAAACAGGAGGTGCGACCATGCAAGCCAAGACTATCCTGAGCGTCATCGGTGTTGATCAAAACGACGATGACCTGCATTCCGCAATCGAATTGTGCCGGGCATCCAAGGCCCACCTGTCGGTGCTGGTGACGGCACTTGCTGCTCCGCCGATTGGCGGACATGGCGAAGTGACGTCCACGGTATGGCTCGAGGAGCGTGAGCGCCAGACGGAAAACCTTCGTCGGAAGGTCGCTGCCGCCAATGCCATTCTCAAGGCTGATGATGTTTCGTTCGACGTGACCAGCCTCTTTACGGAATACGGATGGGCGGAGAATGAAATCGGACAACGGGCGCGCTATGTCGACCTGACGCTGATCGGCGGCGGCTTTCTGGCCCAGGACGATATGCGGCAGGAAATTCTGAACGGAGCCCTGTTTCGGTCGCCGGCGCCGATCCTTCTTGTGCCCAAAGGGCATGCCGCTTCTCTTCGGCCGAAAACGGTCTTGGTTGCCTGGGACTCCCGCAACGAAGCAAGCACGGCCGTGCGGGCCACGATGGAGCAGCTGATCGCGGCCGATAGCGTGTGTGTCGCCATGGTCGATCCATCCGCGACGATCGGCAGCAACGGCGAAGAGCCTGGAGCCGATGTTGCGACCTTTCTCGCAAGACATGGCATCCGAGTCTCGGTGGATGTCTTGCCCAGCGCTGGTCGCGCTGTTGCGGACGTTCTACGTCAGCATGCGATCGACATCGGCGCCGAGCTGATTGTCATGGGTGCTTACGGGCATTCGCGGGTGCGTGAGTGGATCTTCGGAGGGACGACGCGCTCCATGCTGGAGCACACGCCTGTTCCATTGATGATGACACGCTGATGCCAATTGGCTCATGACCCAGCCGACAAGCGGGGTCGATTGCTTTATTCTTGGAAAGGAAGAAGAATGGCTGGCACTTATGTTATCGCGGCGCTGCGGCCGGATCAGATCGTGCAAGCCTATCCACTTGTCCAGGCAGCAGTTCCAAACCTTGGTATGGTTGCCTGGCGCCGGATGGCATCCGACGCCAATCGTCACGACGAAATCCTCGCCGCGGTCAACCCTCGAGGTTACATACAGGGTCTAAGCATCTATAGGCTCTGCCATCATCCCGCCGTCGGGCGGCTGCTCGACGTCACTTTTCTGATTGTCGCGAGCGCAGCTGATGAACGTGGCATTGCGCAAACCCTGTTTGCCAGCATTCGATCGCGGGCCAGGGAACTCAAGTGCAACCAAATTAGATTCTGGAATCAAAATCCGGGCAATTGGGAGCAGATGCACAACGAGGAGCGAGTCTATCGATTGGATCACGGGCTTATGATGGTCTGCAACGAAAACGACCGATGAGGATTCGTTCGCAGCAAAGCCGCCTTTATCTCTTCGCGGTGAAGACGTAGCCCACCCCGCGTACCGATTTGATCAACTGTGGATGCGTGGGGTCGGCCTCGATCTTCTTGCGCAGTCGCGCGATTTGGGCATCGATCGTTCGATCATAGACTTCCAGATTACGGCCGCGCGTCAATTCCATCAGGAACTCGCGACTGAGGACACGTCCGGCGTGGCGTGCGAATACAACCAGCATGTCGAATTCGCCGGTGGTCAATTCGATTTCCTTTTTGTCCGGTGATAGAAGCTGTCGTTTGCCGATATCGAGCTGCCAGCCTTCAAAACCAATTATGTCCGTTCGCTCGTTTTCTCGAGCTTTCGTCATAGGCTGGCGGCGGCGAAGAATAGACTTCAGTCGAGCATGCACTTCCCGGAGATGAAAGGGCTTGGCGATATAGTCGTCGGCGCCGACTTCAATCCCGACGATTCTGTCGACCACATCGTCGCGACCGGTCAGCATGATGATCGGAATGTCCGACTGTGCGCGGATTTCGCGGGCAAGGTCCAATCCGTCCTCACCGCCGGGCAGGACCCAATCCAATAAAATGATATCAAAATTCGCTTGCTGCAGAGACGCCCGCATCTCAAGGCCGTTCGATGCTGCGCTAACAACATACCCTTCGTCCTCGAAGTAGCGTGTCAGCATCTGACGGATTCTGGGGTCGTCATCCACGACCAGAAGATGTTCACGCCGTTGCTGATCGATGGCCATTGCAAGGTTTCCAGTAAAGACGGGCTGCGACCTGTGACAATCCGTTACAAAATTGCACGATCTCTAACACGCGTGGCATTCGGCTGTCACTCGGAAGGCATCAATCTACCCGGCATCGGAACAACATTTGAGAGGGATTGTCATGTTGTCGGCAAATAGCGCTGAGCGGGCCCAGAGTTACAATGAGGTTGTTGTTGCCTTCGATGCCGAACCGGTCTGTCTTCAATCATTATTCTCGAAGCAACCACTGGAGCAATTGGATGCCGGCGCAACGTTGTTCTTCGAAGGCGACCAGGCAAAACATCTCTTTGAGCTGGTGGAGGGGGTTTTACGCATTTTCAAGATCATGGCGGATGGCAGGCGCGTCATAACAGGCTTCCTCTATCCTGGCGATCTTGTCGGCGTTTCGCTCAGAAATCACTATCTCTATAGCGCCGAAGCCGTGACCCCTGTCAGATTGCGCCGTTTCTCCCGGAGAGCCTTCGAGGATACGGTCGGCAGTTCGCCGGAACTGAGGCCGCAGCTTCTTGCCCGTCTTTGCGACGAAATGGCGGCGGCCCAGGATCAGATGGTGTTGCTCTCCTGCAAGAATGCCGAAGAGCGGCTTTGCAGCTTCTTGCTGCGGCAGCTACAGCGGAAACGAGAACAGGATCGCTCGTGCGGTGTCGTTGATCTTCCGATGACTCGTCTCGATATCGCCGACTATCTGGGCCTCACGATCGAAACGGTTTCCCGAACCATGACGAGGTTGACAAACAAGGGTATCGTCAGCCCTGTGGGTCGCCATTCCATCCGCGTTTTAAAAGCCAGGATGCTTGCACATCTGGCGGGAGAGGGTGATGAATGCGACGATCGCTATTCGCCCGTCATTTCCTTGGATAATGCCCGGCGGCGCCATTAACCGAATGCAGATGGAAATTCGATGAACGATCGGTCGTCAGGACAGCAAGCCCCAGAAACCAGGTTGGACGAAATCGCCCAGATCCTCGATAGCGCGAATATTGTCGTGCACACCTTCGACGGAATCATCCGGAGGTGGACGTCGGGATGCGAGCGGCTCTACGGCTGGACCCAACAGGAGGCCATTGGCCAGGTGGTTCATGAGTTGCTGTCGACTATTTTCCCGGAGCCTCTCGAGGAAATCCGCGGCAAGGTCGCCCGGCAGATTGCCTGGCAGGGGGAGCTTGTGCATCTGCACAAGGATGGCAGGCCCATCGTCGTGACGAGCCGTTGGGTCGCGGCATCCTCTGACGATCCAGACGAACACGTCATTGTCCAAACCAATAATGACATCAGTCACTTAAAACAGATTCAGGCGGATTTGGCCGAGCGTGAGGCTCATTTGCGGTCAATTCTCGCGACCGTCCCCGAATCGATGATTGTGATCGACGAGTTGGGAGCGATCGCGTCCTTCAGCACCGCTGCGGAAAAGCTGTTTGGATATTCGGCAGAGGACGTCCATGGAAAAAACGTTTCGATGCTGATGCCTTCGCCGGACCGCGAGGCCCATGATGGATATCTCTCGCACTATCTGACAACCGGCGAGCGCCGCATCATTGGTTATGGTCGCGTCGTCAGTGGGCAGCGCAAAGACGGCACGGTCTTTCCGATGGAGTTGTCGGTTGGCGAGGCGGTCACCAACGGCAAGCGGATATTTACCGGCTTCATCCGAGATCTTACGAGCCGCCACAAGATCGAAGAGGAACTTCGACAATCACAGAAGATGGAAGCCATAGGCCAACTGACTGGCGGCCTGGCCCATGACTTCAACAATCTGCTGACCGTCATCAGCGGCAACCTGGAAATGATCGAGGCGCGACTGCAGGATACGAAGTTGCTGTCGCTGGTTGCCGAGGCACAGGCAGCGGCCGAGGACGGAGCCAAGCTGACCGCTCAACTCCTTGCCTTTGGCCGTCGCCAGCCCCTCAATCCCAAGCTTATGGACGTCGGTAGGTTCGTATCCGGCTTTTCCGATCTCTTGCGCCGCACGTTGGGCGAGGCGATCGAATTGCGAACCGTCATTACCGGTGCCGCGAACGAAGCGCTCGTTGATGGCTCGCAATTGCAAAATGCTCTCCTCAACCTTGCAATCAATGCACGGGACGCGATGCCCCGCGGCGGGCTTTTGTCGATCGAGATTTCCCGCCTGCGGCTGGATGCCGACTACGCCCGCATGTATCCGGAGGTCCGGACCGGTGAATACGTGTTGATCGCGGTGACCGACACCGGTGTTGGCATGTCGAGCGAGACAAAGGAGCGTGCCTTCGAGCCGTTCTTTACGACGAAAGGGATGGGGGCTGGCACCGGGCTTGGCCTCAGCATGGTCTATGGCTTTGCCAAGCAGTCAGGTGGCCTTGTCCAGCTCTATAGCGAGATCGGCCAAGGCACGAGCGTCCGTATCTTCCTGCCTGCCGAAAAGGCACGAACGGAAATGGAGCCAGTTCATGCAGACGACAGGAAGCCTGACATTATTCCAAAAGGCTTCGAGCGTATCCTCGTCGTCGAGGACGATGCTCGTGTTCGTCGCGTCACAGTCTCCCGTCTTCTCGACGCCGGATACAGTGTCATCGAGGCAAGCAATGGAACCGAGGCTCTCGCTCTTTTCCAGGAAAATCATGACATTGCACTGCTGTTTACCGATGTCGTGATGCCCGGCGGCATGGCTGGGGATGAGCTCGCACATAAAATCCGGGCCATGCGCCCTGAAATCAAGGTGCTGTTCACATCAGGATATGCGGAGCCCACGATCGCCGGGCGCGAATTGGCGGAGGCTGGCAGTTGGTTGAAAAAACCCTACACCGCCCGCCAGCTCGCCGTCCGTCTGCGCGAGCTCCTTGATTGACTGTCTGCCTCAAACGGCGGCGCTGTGGCGCGCCATGTCACGTGTCAGGTAGCGATCGAAGCGGGAGGCGATCGTGCGAACGAAAGGTTTTCCTTCCGGCTTCACCGAGAATGTATCTCCGTCGAAGGAAACAATAGCGCCTTCCAAAGCGGCAATTGCCGCCGCCTCGACGAGCAGGGAGCCGATCTCGGCTCCGAAAGCTCGCTTCAGATCGGAAATGGAGAAGGAGAAATTGCACATGAGGCTCTCGATCAACCTGCCGATGATGCGATCGGTAGGCGAAAGTGCGAAGCCGCGCATGGTAGGAAGCTCGCCGGCTTTGACCTTGCGGATATAGTCCGCTGCAGAAACCGAGTTCTGGACATAGCCTTGTGGCAGCCTACCGATCGAAGATGCTCCGAATCCGATCAGCGTCTCGGCATCGTCCGTCGTATATCCCTGGAAATTGCGTCTCATCCTTCCATCGCTGGCCGCGGCGGCAAGATTGTCGTCCTGGTCGGCGAAATGATCGAGACCGAGTGCGATATAGCCGGCTTCCGCCAATTGAGCAGCACCACCGCTTGCCATGTCGAACCGTTCGGCCGGACCGGGAAGGGTATCTTGATCGATAAGGCTTTGGTGTTTTTTCACCCAGGGAACATGCGCATAGCCGAAAAGCGCAATACGATTTGGCCGCATCGACACCGCAAGATCGATCGTCCGTCGCAGCGTCTCCGTCGTCTGCAGCGGCAGACCGTAGAGAATGTCGAGATTGATCGAGCCGACGCCGGCGTTGCGCAAGGCTCCCACGACGGCTTGTGTCTGCTCGAAACTTTGTGGCCGATTGATTGCCCTTTGAACGTCGGGATCGAAATCCTGGACGCCGAGGCTTGCACGCGTGATTCCCAAGCGGTGCCAAGCTTCGAGTTTGTCATGGTCCGCGTTGCGCGGATCGATCTCGACGCTGATCTCACAACCCGCATCAAGGTGGAAAGCACCGTCGAGTCTTGCACGAAGATTGTCGATGCCGTCAGGCTCGATCACGGTCGGTGAGCCGCCACCGAAATGAATGGCACTAACCCGTCGCCGACCGGAAAGTGCCGACGCGGTAAGCGCGATCTCAGCCCCAAGCGCGTCGAGATAATCGGCAACAGGATCGTAGCGTCGTACCTGCTTGGTATGACAGCCGCAAAACCAGCAGAGCTGATCGCAAAAGGGCACATGCAAGTAAAGCGAAACGGGTTTATGTGGATCCGTCTCGCCAAGCCATCTGGCATAGCACGCGCCGTCAATACCATTATGAAAATGCGGCGCCGTGGGATAGCTGGTGTAACGCGGCACGGGTTGGGCGTAGCGGGCAAGCGAGCTGGTGAACACGGGAGGGGTCTTTCAATAGATGAGGCAGAGGGATCGGTCGGCGGGCATGGGCCGGGCGACATACCCGGCCGCCCGGGCGCTATCCACGATTGTTCGTCTCGGTATTGTCGTCAGCGAGTTCGTACCACATGGCGTTGAGGACAGCGAATGCTGCAGCAAGAGGGAAGCCGAGAAGCCAGGCAAAATACCACATGCGAAATCTCCTTGCAGATCAGTAGGCGTGGCCGCCCTTATCGTTCACCGTCGCCTCGTCAACCTTGCCCCACAGCACGCGATAAACCCATGCGGTGTAGGCAAGCACGATCGGCAGAAAGATGACGGCGACGACGAGCATGATGAAGAGCGTCAGATGACTGGACGAAGCGTCCCAGACCGTGAGGCTGGAGCGCGGATCAAGTGAGGACGGCAAGATGAAGGGAAACATCGACAATCCGACCGTCGAGATGATGCCGAAGATGGCAAGCTTGCTGAACAGCAGCGCGGTCACTTCACGCCGCCCGAGCATGGCAAGCAAGGCCACTGCCGCACCCAGGAAACCGAGAGCCGGCGCGATCATCATCCATGGATGGCTGCCATAATTGGCAAGCCATGCGCCCGCGCTGTGTTCGACCGTCTTCAGAAGCGGATTGGATGGGCCTTCGACATCGATTGCACTGGCGATGCGATAGCCGTCTATGCCCATCCAAAGGAACAGGCCGCCGAGCGCGAAGAGCACGATCACAACCAGAGCCGCCACCATGCCAAACCGACGCGCGCGTTCGGCGACAACTCCATCTGTCTTTACGAGAAGCCAGGCGGCGCCGTGCATGACGAGCATGGCAACCGACAGCAGACCACAGAGGAGTGCATATGGATTCAGAAGCGCGAAGAAGGAGCCTTCGTAGAAGATGCGCATATCGCCGTCGAACCGGAACGGCACGCCCTGCAGCACGTTACCGACCGCTACGCCGAAGATCAGCGATGGAACGAAACCGCCAACGAACAAGGCCCAGTCCCAGCCCGCCTTCCAGCCGGCGCTATCGCGCTTGGAACGGTATTTGAACGCAACCGGCCGCAGGATCAGCGCCAACAGGATGGCGAACATGGCGAGGTAGAAACCGGAGAAGGACACGGCATAGAGCGGTGGCCAGGCGGCGAAGATAGCGCCGCCGCCGAGGATCAGCCAGACCTGATTTCCCTCCCAGGTCGCGCCGATCGAATTGATGGCGATGCGTCGCTCCGTATCCGTCTTTGCAACGAAGGGAAGGAGCGTGCCGACGCCGAGGTCGAAGCCGTCGGTGACGGCAAAACCGATCAAAAGTACGCCGAGAAGCAGCCACCAGATGATGCGCAGGGTCTCATAATCGATCAATTCATGCAGGATCATGGTGGTTCACTCCGCAGCCGGAACTAGGTTTTCGGAAATCAGCTTGGCCTCCGGCTCGTCATCCGCTTCGGGGCCATTGCGGATCGCCTTGATCATCAGCATCATCTCGATGACGATGAGGACGGTGTAGAGCGCGGCAAAACCGAGGATGGTGAGAAGCACGGTGCCGGCGCCAAGATTGGAGACGGCCGCAGCCGTTGGCAGCACGCCTTCGATGATCCATGGCTGACGGCCGAATTCCGCAACGACCCAGCCAAGTTCGATGGCGACCCAGGGCAGCGGAATGGCGAAGACCGCGATCCTCAGCAGCAGCGGATAGCGATCCAGTTTCCGGCGAGCCGAGAGCAAGAAGAAGACCGTCATCAGCAGGATGAAGAACATCCCAAGGCCGACCATGATGCGGAATGACCAGAAGAGCGTCGGCACATTCGGAATGGTGTCGCGAGCCGCTTGCGCAATCTGCTCCTCCGTCGCCTGGCGAGGATCGTCGACATAGCGCTTGAGCAGCAGAGCATAACCGAGCTCGTGGCCGATATCCTCGAAGGAGGTGCGCGCAGTGGCAACATCCTGCGAGACTTCGCCGGGCGTTGCCGGCTTGGCTGCGCGGATCTTCATCAGCGCGTCATAAGCCTTGATACCCTCCCGAATATGGTCCTTGGCCTGTTCCTCGAGCTTGTCGATGCCAGGGATTTCCGTCGTCAGCGATCGCGTCCCGATCAGGCCCATGGCCCAGGGAATGTGAATGGCATAATGGGTCTCGCGGGCCTCCTGATCTGGGAAGCCGAAAGCGGTGAAGGCGGCCGGCGCCGGTTCGGTCTCCCACATGGCTTCGATTGCCGCGAGCTTCATCTTCTGATGTTCGGTCGTCAGATAGCCGCTTTCATCGCCAAGCACGACGACCGAAAGCGCCGAAGCCAGGCCGAAGGATGCGGCAACCGTCATCGAACGCTTCGCGAGCTCGACGCTGCGGCCCTTCAGGAGATACCAGGCCGAGACACCAAGCACGAAGACCGAGGCACAGACATAGCCGGCCGAGACGGTGTGCACGAACTTCGCCTGCGCCACCGGATTGAAGACGACATCGAAGAAACTGACGATCTCCATGCGCATGGTCTGCGGATTGAGCGCCGAGCCAGCCGGGTTCTGCATCCAGCCATTGGCAATCAGGATCCACAGCGCCGAGAAGTTCGATCCCAGCGCCACCGCCCAGGTCGCGACCAGGTGGCCAACCTTCGACAGCTTGTCCCAGCCGAAAAAGAACAGACCGACGAAAGTCGCCTCCAGGAAGAAGGCCATCAATCCTTCGATCGCCAGCGGCGCGCCAAAAATATCGCCGACATAATAGCTGTAGTAGCTCCAGTTCATGCCGAACTGGAATTCCATCACGATGCCCGTTGCAACGCCGAGCACGAAGTTGATGCCGAAGAGCGTCCCCCAGAACTTCGTCATTTGCCGCCAGATCTGGCGGCCGGTCATGACATAGGTCGTCTCCATGATGGCAAGCAGCACGGAAAGGCCGAGCGTCAATGGCACGAACAGAAAGTGATACAGCGCCGTCATGGCGAACTGCAGGCGCGACAGCGCCACGATATCGAGTTCCATAGTCTTTCCCCACGCTCCAAAAGGTGGTTGATGCACCGCGGCCTTGAACGGCCTTGGCTATGATTGATCGGTCAGATGTCTCAGTCCTGCCTCAGTCGGGCGAGCACTGCATCAAATTCGGTTTCTCCCCGCCGCGCGGTCGCGACGATGCGGCCCTTCTCAAGAACAATGATCCGGTCGGCGATCTCGGCTTCACGGCGAATATGCGTGGCGATCATCAGTGAACGCCCGCGGCTGCGGTCGGCGATGCGGTGCATGACATCACGTCCGGTTTCGCGGTCGAGGCCTTCCGTCGGCTCATCGAGAAGCCAGAGCGGCGTATCGCGCAACAGGAGCCTTGCGAGTGCCAGGCGACGGGATTGCCCGCCGGATAAGCCAAGCCCGCTTTCGCCGAGGCGCGTGGAAAGGCCTTTGGGCAGGGCCTGCACGTCTGGCAGGAGGCCGGCATCCGCAAGCGCCGCGTAGAGCATCTCATCGTCTGCGTCCGGGGCAGCAAGGCGCAAATTATCTCGCAGACTGTCTTGGAACAGCTCCGTGCGTTGGGGGAGCATTGTCGCCGGAACGGTTTCGACCACGCCGCGTTCGATGGCGAGTTCGCCGGCTAGGATGGCAAGCAGCGTCGACTTTCCGGCTCCGCTCGGGCCTATCACCGCGAGATGCTCGCCCAGTGTCAGGGAAAGCGCGAGATCTTCAAGCGAAGCCACCGCCGCTGCGTCATGCCGTGCGGATATGCCGGAGAGCCGAACGGCCAAGCCCGCGGGCGGCATCTGATGCGCGGGGGCCCGGGCAACCTGTTCCAGACGCGGTGAAATGCGACGGGCAGCAAGCATGGTGCGGCCGAGTTCCAGCGCCCCACGGCGCAGCGCTGCAAAGGGTTCGAGCGCTGCAAGGGCCACCAGCAGGCCGAGAGCGGCAATCGGCGCACCGATAAGGCCGCGTTCTGCCAGGGCGGTGAGCGCCAGCAAAGTGCCGGACAGCAACGCGGCCGAGGCGAAGCCGAAGCCGGCGACAACACCGCTTTCGATCCGGTTCAGCGTATCATCTGCCTTTCGTAAACGATAATCGGCGACAGCGAGCGCCGCGCATTGTGCCTGCAATCTCCCGGCCATGAGGAGTTCGGTCTGTCCGGCGACGAGATCGATGGCACGCGAGCGCAGTGCTTCTATGGCGTGCGCCCGCTGTCGCGCCGGTTTCAGCGCCAGGCATCCCGCAAGGGCCGGAATGCCAAGACCGGCAGCGACAAGCCATAGGCCAACGAGCAGCCCGAACGGGACCGAGAGCAGCATCAACGCGATGCTGACCGCCAGGGCGGAGACGATGGCGACGGTAGCCGGCACCAGAACGCGCAAATAGAGGGAGTCGAGCGCATCGATGTCCGCCGTCAGCCGGAAAAGCAGCTTGGCAGGCCTCTGCATCAAAATCGTTGCCGCCCCAGGTGCTGCCCAACCGCGAAACAGATTTTCGCGAAGAGCGGCAAGAACGCCGAGCGTCGCGTCATGGGTCGTCAGCCGCTCGCCGTAGCGCGCGCCAGTGCGAAGGATCGCCAACAGCCTGATGCCGGCGGACGGGGCAAAGACATCAAAGGTAATGGCCGTCGCCGTCAGGCCGGCAAGCGACGTCGCCGTGATGAACCAACCCGAGAGCCCGAGCAGGGCGATGCCAGCGAGCACGGTGAGGGCCGACAGCAGCGCGCCGAGCAACAATACGCGTCCCCGCGCTGCCAGGAAAAGCCGACAGATGGGATAAAGAGTGGAGAATGTCGACGTCATGCGGCTTCCTCCCGGACCGATGCGTCGATATGGATTACCCGACCCATTCTTGCGGCCAGAACGGGGTCATGTGTGGCGACAACGAGTGTCCGCCCGCGAGCAATTGCCAATAACGCATCGGTGACTTCACGTGCGGTTTCGGTATCGAGATGTGCGGTCGGCTCGTCCGCGAGAATGATGTCAACATGCGGGGCCGCGGCGGCACGGGCAATCGCTAGCCGGAGGGCCTCGCCGCCGGACAGACCCGCCCCACCTTCGCCGATGGACGTGGCGCCGCGCTGGGTCACAATTCGCCGTAGATGGGCAAGGTCAATCGCTTGTTGTACCGCGCGCGGGCTGACTTCGGGGCGGCCGAGCGTGATGTTGCCGGTCATCGTGCCGGCAAAAATATGCGGCCGCTGCCCGATCCAGGCCATGCGCCGTCGGACCGCGGACGCGGAAATATCATCAAGCCGCCGCCCGCCGACGTGGATCATTCCACTCTGCGAAGGAACGAGACCGGCAATCATCGACAGCATGGTCGTCTTGCCAGCACCGCTTTCTCCCAGGAGAGCCACATGCTCACCGGCTGCGATCGTTAGGCCGAAATCATGGAAAACAGGCGTTTGTTCGGGCCGGTGCCGGAAACAGAGCCGACTGATATTGATTGAAGGCAATGTATGCTCGCGGCTGGTTTCCTCCACCTTTTCATCGCGCCGGCCCGGCAACCTCGTGCCAGCGCCGGATAGGGCGTCTAGAGCTTCCAGGGCTGCCTCTCCGGCCGCCCGGTCGTGCCAGACCGCCGACAGCTCTCGCAGAGGTTCGAAGAAGCTCGGAGCCAGCAGGAGAATGAACAGACCTTGGGTCAGGCTCAATCTGCCGGACCAGGTGCCGACATCGAGCGCGCCGAGCATATTGAAGCCGACATAGACGGCCATTGCGGCAACGCCCAGCGCGGCGAACAGCTCAAGCACCGCGGAAGATAGGAAGGCGATCCTCAGCACCGCCATGGTGCGCATCTTGAGCTGTTCTGCATCGGCCCGCAATCGCAAGGCGGTGAGATCGACGGCGCCGAGCGCGCGAATAGTGGCAAGGCCGCGCAGCCGGTCGAGGAGAAAAGCATTGAGTCCGCCGGTCTCGGCCAGTTGCTGTTCGCTTGACGCCTTGGCTCGCCAGCCGATCAGGGCCATGAACACGGGGATCAGTGGTGCCGTAAGGAGCAGAGCGAGGGCCGCTATCCAGGAGACCAACGCAACACAGATGAGGATGGCCGGTGGGACGGCACTTGCTTTCAGTCGCGCCGGCCGGAAGCGAGCAAGATAGGGTACGATGGCTTCAGCCTGCTCGGCGATCAGGCTGGCTGCGAGACCGGACGCTGGACGATCGCTGTCCAGTGGCGATCGGGCGGCGAGTGCCGCAACTGCAATATCGCGCCGCCGGCTCAGTTCTGCGCGCGCGGCTCGAAAAGCCAAACGTCCGCCCAAGGCATCGAGTCCGGCACGCAAGGTGCCAAGAAGAAAGACGAGCAGCACACTTACCGCCGTTGCCATCATGCTATGCCTGTCAGCGATCACGCCTATTCCACTGGCAAGCAAGGCTGCTTGAGGAATCCAGAGGAGTGACGCCAGCGTTTGCACGAGAGCGGCCCGTGACAATTTGGCACGCATTGTCCTTGGCGACCGGTCTTTTGTGGAAGACGGTGGGATTGAGCTGTAGGTGCGGTCGGTCTCCGCCTCTCGTTTGACTTGCGATCCCGTATTGAAGAATGCGGTGGTCATCGTGCCTGCCTCTTGTCGATGGGGTTGGCGCTCATGCGCGTGCCCTCGAGTAAACGGCGGGCGTCTTAGCTGCCTCGACAAGCCCGAGATGACTGGGAAAGGATTGGACGAGAGGCGCAGGGCTCATGGTGATTTCCGTCGCTTTAGTGCCTTTAGACGATTCTAAAACGCACTTCATCCGGTGCGAGATTTTTGGGTTGTCTGACCGTCTGCACGGTGAACTTGACGTTTAGTAACCTGCCCGTGACGCTTCAGCTTTGACCTAGGTCAACTTCGAGAAACTATGACAGACGGGTCTTGCTAGGCACGGTCTCCGTCGGTGCGGGAAACGTTTGGTCGTCACCAGCAGCCGATTTTGGGTGACCGAGGAATCCAGACGGCGGCCAAGGCAGGGCGTCGAGCTATTCGTTCGCCGCCCCTCCATGTCGTCTTTCTTGCGCCTATAGAGATTGCGTTGTTCAGACCGCCGGCATGGCAACGCCGAGATAGGGATCGATCCATGTGATGTGGTCGGTAACGGACTTGACGCCTGGCACGTTCTCCGCCGCCACCTTGGCGGCCAGTCGCTCTCTTTCGTCGAAGATTGTACCCGACAATTCGACGACGCCGTTGTGAACACTGACTTTTATGAAGCCATTCTGGCTCCAGTCCTGATGGGACAGCTCGGCAATGACGGCCTCGGCGATCTGATCGTCGCTGGCTTGTCCCTTCTCCTTTGGCAGCATGTTGGCCAGCGCGCGCAAGAGGTCTGATCGGCAGGCCATTCCGATCACTTTGCCTTGTACGACGACGGGCAAGCGCTTGACCCCATGCTTTTCCATCAGGTCGACGGCAACCGAGAGCGAGGCATTGGGAGCAATAGTGACAACTTCCGACGTCATCACTTCCTCAATGCTGCGGCCATGCGAAAGAACATATTCGTCAGCGAGCTTGCCGGGGCTGGTTAGAAACTCGAGCAGCCAGGGTCGCTTGCGCTCCGTGTGCAATTCCGAGCGGCGAAGGAAATCGCCCTCGCTGACAATGCCGACAATATTTCCGCCGGCATCAACGACTGGAAGACCGCTGATGTGACGGTCGAGCATGATCGTCGCCGCATCCACAACGGATGTTTTGGGGCTTACGGTGATAGCTGGTGCGTTCATGATTTCTTGAATGAGCATGGTCTTCTCCGGCGATGGATTGGTTTGCGGTGCCGATAGGGGTTGGGTTGTTCCATGCCGACAAGGTTACACAGCGCACGATTGCCACGCTTTGATCGACATCAAACGAGCGACGCTAGTAGCGATCATCGGCAAGCCGTTTTGTGCGACATTGAAGCGCCTGTTTAAGAGATACCCGGTAACTTCGATTGACCAAGGCTGGAGAGCTCCACTAGAAGCCTATTGTGGAACGAGCATCATCCCGGCTGCGACCGCCATCAAGGCGACCGTGCCCCAGCCGATGCATACGGCCCCTTTCCCGATTGTGTATGGACCCATGATCTTGCGGTTTGCCGCCAGCAGCAGAATGACGGCAATGAGCGGGACGGCGAGCAGACCATTGATCACAGCGCTCCAGAACAATGCGTTCATCGGAGTGATCGGCGAATACTGAATGATCAGCGCCAGCAGCACACTTATGGCGATCACGCCGTAAAAGCCCCGAGCGTCATTTGGACTGCGTTCCAGGCCGAATTTCCATCCCATGGCCTCGGCAAGTGCATAGCCGGCCGAGCCCGCGAGAACGGGCACGCCGATGAGACCGACGCCCAGTATTCCGAGCGCGAAGATAAGTGCGGCAAAGGGTCCGGCTAGCGGCCGCAGCGCGCTTGCTGCTTGCGCGGCGGTGTCGATCTGCGTGATGCCGGCGACATTGAGCGTCACGGCGGTCGCCAATATGATGAAGAAAGCCGTGAGATTGGAGTAGAGCATGCCACTCCATGTATCCCAGCCAATACGACGAAGTTCCTTGGGAGCTGTCGCACTGTCTCTGGACAAAGGCACTGAACCGGGAGCGGCATTCATCTCCTCCACCTCTTCCGATGCCTGCCAGAAAAAGAGGTAAGGACTGATCGTCGTACCGAAGACGCCGACGACGACCGCGGCATAGGTCGACGTCGGAGTGATCCTTGGCCAAATCGTCCTCAAGGCGACTTGCTGCCAGTCGATGTGGACGGTGAAAAGGACCGCCGCATAGGCCAGGAGCGAAATTGTCAGCCACTTCAAGAACGCGACATAGCGGTGATATGGGATGAAGACCTGAAGCGCGAGCGTTCCGAAAACGAAGAACATTGTCATCAGGTGCCGGTTGAAGCCTGTCACCAGCTCCGCGACCTCGCCCATGGCGGCAACATCGGCGGCGATATTCAGAATATTGGCGATCAGGAGCGAGAAAACGACGGCATAGAGGACCATCGGTGGAAATGCGGTCTTTATGTTCGCCGCCAGGCCCTGCCCAGTCACACGACCGATCCTTGCGCACGTCGCCTGGACGACCGCCATCATCGGAAATGACACCGGCATGGTCCATAGCATGTTCAGACCGAATTGCGCTCCGGCCTGGGAGTACGTGGCGATGCCGCTCGGATCATCGTCGGCGACACCGGTGATCAGGCCTGGACCCAAACTCGCGAGTGGGTGCTCTCGTAGGCGAGCAAGACGACCCGACAATCGCGATCGCCACGAGGATCGTCCAACGGTGACGAGTTCCTGACTCATTGGCCGCTATCTCGCGTCGTTGAAACGCTGACGGCGTCCGAAGGCAGGAGCGTCGTGCGATCGACATATCCATTGATTCCTCGAATTCCCTCGATAAGCGTTCGGATCGCCTTTTGTTGGATATTGGACTCGACGATTCCCTGGACTTGTACCTGGCCGTCTTTGACGGCGACGTCGATCTTGTTGCTATCAATCCCAAGATCCGCGGCCAGCCTGGTCTTGATGGCGAGCTTTATGGCGTCATCGCCCTTAGCGATGTGTCGACCAGGCGCGTCGATGACTAGATTGATCAAATCGCATCGACTGACGATACCGACAAGACGATGGTTGCTGATAACAGGAACTCGCTTGATTTTGTGAGACAGCATCAGGTTGCCGATCCGCCCGACATCCGTCTCGGGGGTAACGCTGATAACCTCACGGTTCATCGCCTCGCCAACCGACCAGCCGTAAATTTGAATATAACTGTTCAAACCATGCCGATCGTCTTGCTCTGGTCCGTCTTTGGCCGACGACGCCCAATTGTCGCCGACGCGTCGCATGAGATCCCCTTCGGTCAGGATGCCGCAGACCTCGCCATTGTCGTCAATCACGGGAAGACCGCTGATATCATTGGCGCGCAAGAGCAGCGCCGCGTTTCGGACGCTCATCGTTGGAGTGGCTGTGATGACATTCCGTGTCATGATGTCCTTGGCTTGCACGACGACTCTCCATCTTCACTTATGTTAGGGATTCCCGCTATAGTGACGCCCACGGAATCGCAGGCACGCCAGAAGCCGCTCGATGCCATCCTCAGGCATCGTTTCGGATTGATTCCAGAACGATCGCCTGCTCTTGGGCCGAGGCCAGCAATTCTTCCGCATATTCCTCAGCGGATTTCGTGTCGGTTCCGCACAGTCTGGCGTCATGGCATTTGCGATCGATGGCGTGCCGCATTGCTTTGACGAGATCTGCTCTCTCTTCGATATCGTGAAGACGTATCAGACGGGTGAGCGCCGTCTGCGCGATGAGTTCAAGAACCATCATGCGGCCCTCCACCTCGCCGAGGGAGGGAATGGCTTTAGAGGCTGCACCGCCCAGGCTGTCGCGTTTGGCTCTCAGCATTGGTTTGTTCCTTCATCGGTTTGGTTGCAGAAAGCAGTCTGCGGATATTCGCCGCTGCGGCATTGATCAGAATCAATGAGGGGAAGGATCTTCCCGACGAGACGCGGAGCGGCGTGGTGATGTGATCCGGCGATCTGTGCTTCAGGATAATTGCGTCTTGGAGGCAGGGCTGGTCGGTATATTCGCGAACTGGCTGTATGGACCATCCTCCGATTTAGAAGGGCCAAGCGCACGCAATGCATTCAGGATAACGGCGACATCGATGACTTCCTGAAGCAAAGCGCCGTGCAGCGGCGGTAAATAGCCGAATGCCGCGGCGATCATGCCGGCAACCGAAAGGCCAAGTCCCGCAACCACGCTCTGGCGGGCGATCGCAACAGTCCGGCGGGCGACAACAAGGGCGGCTGCTAAGGGATCAAGCCGGTCCACGAGCAGTACGATGCTTGCCGCCTCCGAAGAGGCCGCCGCCCCGCGCGCGCCTAATGCAACACCTACGTCGGCCGCCGCAAGTGCCGGCGCATCGTTGACGCCGTCACCCACCATCATCACCGGACCGAAGCTTTTAGCCGCAATAACGGCCTCCACTTTTGAAGCCGGTGTCTGCTCGCCGAGCACCTGTTCGATGCCGAGGATGTTGCCGACATGCGAGGCAACATCCAGGCGATCGCCGGAGGCAAGAACGATTTTCGCGATTCCGGCGCTGCGCAATCGCTGCAGAACGCCGATAGCCTCCGCGCGCACCGGATCGGCCATGATGATATTTCCCGCGACAACGCCGTCGATTGCGACTGTCACCGTCGCTTCACCGGATCGATGATGATCTTCAAGGTCTTGGGAAGTGCCCCGAACACTTCGGCTTTTCACAAAGCGGCTACCACCGATCACGACGCGGCGTCCGTCGACCATTCCTTCAAGCCCCAGTCCGCCGACTTCCTCGACATTGGTCGGCGGCGAGAGCCGCAGATTGCGCTCCTGCGCTCCCGTGATCAAAGCGGCAGCCATGACGTGGCTCGATGCTTGATCCAAGGAGGCGGCAAGACGCAACAACTCGTCCTTATCGATCCAAGCGTTGCAGCCGACCGCCACGATTTGCGCCTTGCCGTGCGTGAGTGTGCCGGTCTTGTCCAGGACAGCAACCCGTACGCGGCTTAAGGCTTCAAGGGCGCCACCGTCTTTGACTAGGCAGCCTATCGTGGCACAGCGCGAGATGCCCGACATGAGCGCGACCGGTACGGCCAGGATAAGCGGGCAGGGCGTGGCGATGACGAGAACGGCAAGAGCACGTCGCGGATCGTCGGACAGCAGCCAGGCCGTCAACGCTATCGCTACCGTCATAAGCAAAAATGCCAGGCCATAGCGATCCGCAAGGCGCGCCATCGGCGCCTTGCTTTTCTGGGCCGTCTCGACGAGGCGCACAACCGCAGCATATGTGCTTTCAGAGGCGGGGCGGAGTGCCTTGAGGGTAAAGACAGGACCTACCGATGCGCTGCCGCTGAGAACCTCTTCACCAGCTCGATGATCCACAGGGAGTGGCTCTCCCGTTAACGCAGACTCGTCAAGAATGGCGCGGGGAGACAGAAGAATACCATCGACGGGCAGCACTTCGCCTTGACGGATCATGATATGGTCGCCGGCAACAATCTTCTCGATAGGAGTTGGTTCCAACCGATCGCCAACATAGCGAAATGCAGTTCGTGCCACTCGTCCCATCAGTAACGTCATCTCACGGGCTGCGCGGCCGGACGCATATCCCTCCAGCATCTGTCCACCTGCATACATCAGCGCGACGACGTTGGCTGCAAGGCTTTCGCCAAAGCAGAGGGCGAACGCCATCGACAGGGCGGCGACGATATCCAACCCGAAATCGCCGTGATGCAAGGAACGGAAGGTCTGCAGCAACAACGCGCCCAGGATCGGCAAGGTGGCGAGTGCCCAGACAAGAGAGGCAAGCGCGACGTTGTCGATCAATATGAGGGTAAAGCCTGCCAAAAGCCCGAATGCCGCAATCAGCACCAAAGATGACCCACTGGTTTTTAGCAGGAAAACTACCGTGCTAGTCACGCTGGAGAATGTCATCCTTGGCTCCGGTGGCTGAGTTTGTATCCGATATGACGTTGCACTCGATCGGCCGATTAGAACCGTTTCCTTCGATCAGACATTGATCCGCCTCAATGCGACCCGTCCGAGAGATGCGAATTTTATGAAAAGCCGCGAATAGATCGCTTCTTCCGCTCCGCAGTGCGATTCATGGTGTGTTGGTCAAATCTCGAGCGCATATTTAATCCGTCGTGAATAGTCCAGCGCACGTAGAACATGCGTCGGTAATCGTCGTGCTTCCGAGAATTTTATCGCCCTGTAGTCGGCTCTGGTTCCGATCTGCGTGTTTTGGCTATGATTGCCGAGTTCGACGATGTTTTCTCTCACCGTAAGAATATTGGCGCCGTGGTCCCACCCACGTTCCAAGGCGACATCAAAGGGGAGGATCATGGTCCGCATTGCTGAGGCAATCGCCCGCGCACCGTTGCGGGTGACGATGTAGCATGCGGCGGATCCCTGGGGACCGTGCAAACAACGGCCGATCTCATCTCCAGAAATCGTCGTGGTGAGCAGCCGGAACCCGCGGATCCTGTGGTTGAACAGCTTGACGATGTCAGCGGTCGGCGCCGCGGCAAGTATCTGCGAGGTCCGCTCCAGCAAATCGCCGACGATTTCCACGTCGTCCTCGATAACGATGGATGCCTCGAACGTGCTGGATAGGAACATGTCCACGGCGCGCAGGTGGCTTCGGTAGCAGCCGTACTCGCCCGGCAGTAATTGTCTACCGCCATGTCTGAAAAAACTGGCGTGATCGACGTCGACATAGCCCGTGGGAGCGACACTATGCCCGTCAATGGCGGGAACCCGTATGATATGAATACCATGGGCGAGTGCCTGCGAGCGGATAGCTTTCCACCTGTCAACACATCTGGCCAGGTTAATGACATAGACACCGAGGCTCTCGGGTAAAACAACCATTGATCAGTCACCCCTGCTCCCATCCGTCAATGACAAGGGTTTTGTGCGGGTTCCTGAGGAAAGGCTGTCCATTCTTCGTAAGAAGGCATGCTTCAGCAAAAGCCACGTCAATTGCCGAAGACGACATATAAAGCGCGACGCTTCCAGCCATGCGCGATAGGGCTGAACAGTCACGTGGCGCCATCGCCGCAAATGATAGGTTCGGCGTTTGGCCTGGATCTGGGACGGCAATCCGGTATCCTGGTTGATCGGCACGGGAAAGACAAAAGCGGCCTTCAGGCCCGCCAGATATTCAAGGTCGAAGGCAAGATCGAACGGCAAACGCATCGGAACGAGCTTTTCGACAAACCACGTGGCGGCTCGCCGGTTGAGCAGATAGGCGCCCGATCCTTTCTCGCGAGTAAGCGCCACGGCAAGGGAGCGTTGGGACGTCAAGTCGGCAAACGGGTATTTGCGACCGCGATTGACCGTCGAAAGCCGCAGGATGTCCCAATCGGCGTTCGCCTCGATTGCGGCCCTCAAGAGTTGTTTCAAGTCGGCGGGAAATTCGAGATCATCCTCCAGTATCAGGGCGAATTCTGACTCCGAGGCAAGCAGGCGCTTTGCGCATTCAATATGGCTGAGGTAGCAGCCGACCTCTGCGAGATTGCCCATTCTTCCATGCAGAAGTCTGTAGGCTCCCTCGCGGAAGTCCTTGATGGGCAATTCAAGCGCTTGTCCGTCGACGGCGGCAACTCGTTCGAACGGCAGTTGTATACTATCGAGCTTGTCCCGCATGGCGGACAGCCGATAAGCAGCACGGTCGAGATTGATGAGGTAAGTCTTCATGGGAAGATCGCTAAGATCTTTGTCATTCATGCTGGGCGCTCGTTCCGACAGGAATGGTGGCGATTGTGTTTGTCGGAGCGGACATTGTTTGGCCTGGCTTACGGGCGGCTTACAGAAACTTGTCAAAAAAGTGAAAATAGCCCTCAGGTTGGATTTCCGGCGCAAGTTTAGCTGGAGCGCCCAGCCCATCGCCCAGGCGGGAGTGATATGGAGGCTTTTCTCGTTCGCCTGCCGCCGGGATATCGAATTGGACATCGCGACCCGCGATGCCGCGGGATCGAGGCGGGTGCCGCAAAACGGATGCCAAGAGGCGTGCCTCGAATTCGCCAAGAACAAAGAGGCTTTTGCGCTTAAGTCACCCTACGGATCAACGCCAAAGTTTTGGACTGGCTCATGCGCGTGCTGCTCGTTGAAGACAATGCCAAGCTCGCATCGCTGACAAGCGAGGCAATGCGTTCGCATGGCTTTGCTGTCGATTGGGTCGGTTCAGCCAGCGATGCCGAGGAGGCTATCTCCACGATCAGCTATGAGGCGGTCATTCTCGATCTCGGCTTGCCAGATCGCGACGGCTTGTCCTTGCTCGAACCTGTGCGTCGCCGGGCGCCCTCAACGCCTATTCTCATCCTGACGGCGCGCGATGCCGCAAGTTCGATTATCGATGCGCTCGACAGCGGTGCCGATGACTATCTCGTCAAGCCCTTCGTTATGGGCGTGCTGATCTCGCGCGTTCGTGCCTTGATGCGTCGCCCAGCCCTCCGCCACGATACGATCCTTAGCGAGCGCAACGTCCATCTTGATCTTTCACAGCATGTTGCCAAAGTCGGGGAGACCGAACTGCAGCTCAGCCGCCGCGAGTTTGCCGCGCTGGAATTGTTTCTTCGGAGATTCAACAGGGTCCTCTCCAAGGGCGAGGTCGAGGAATCGATCTATGGCTTCGGCGAGGAACTGAACTCCAACGCGGTCGAGGTTCTCATCCACCGATTGCGTAAAAAGCTCCAGGCTGCGGGCGCTGCGATCGATATTCATAACATGAGAGGTGTCGGCTATATGCTGACGGAGGGACGTTCATGACATTTCGCCGACTGACGCTATTCAGGCGCCTCGTCGTTGCGATGTCTATTGTCGCACTGGTTGCAGTCTGTGCGAGTGTTCTTTTCTTGTACGTCCGTTTTCAGGCGGCCAACGATGCTTTTCGTGAAGAGACGCTCTCGACTTTCGCGCAAGACATGCAGCGCCAGTTCACCTCGGATCCGCAACTTACAGGCGGGCCGGCAACTGCCTTGAAAGCCCGAATCAACGAACTGGGTGGACAATTCGCCATAGTGACCGATACAGGTAGGGTTCTTGCCAGGTCGGAGACGTTGGAGCAGCCATTAGTTCCTGTCTCAAAGCAGGAAGTTCGGTACTTTTTGCTCCCGAGTCACGGCAAGGTCAGGGCCCTTTTTGGCATCTCAATGCAGCTTGATGGCACTAATCCCATGCATTTCGTGCAAATCGCCTTCCCGCGGGAGCACGTCATTTTCGATACCGTGTTGGAGGAGTTCGTCACTGACATCGCGTGGATATGGATCCCATTCGTTTGTCTTCTTCTCCTGGTCAACATCCTCGTGCTGAAGTTCGCGCTGAAGCCATTAAGCCAGGCGGCGGAGGAGGCACGGCAAATCGGGCCCTCCAGCATAGCCGCGCGACTGACGGAAACCCGGATGCCGGAGGATGTGCTGGCGTTGGTGAGCGCGGTCAACGAGGCGCTTGATCGGTTGCAGGCGGGTTTTCTGTCACTTGAGCAGTTTTCGAGCCATCTTGCCCATGAGCTCCGGACGCCGCTCGCGATTATCAAGGCTCGCCTTGCGCTCTCGCAAGATGCAATCGCACGGAAAGTCGAGGAAGATTTTGAGGGTGTAGAGCGACTGGTCGGTCAATTGGTCGATCGCGTCAGGATCGGTGGCCTGCATTTTGAGGCGAGCGACCGGGTCGATCTTGGTGATATCGGACAGCGGGCAGCAGCATTCCTTGCGCCGGTCATTCTTTCCAAGGGCCGCGACATCGAATTGCAGTCGCCCTTAGAGCCCGTCGTGGTTAGCGGCGCGTTTGATTTCATCTTTCGAGCCCTGCGCAATCTTATTGAGAATGCACTGAACCACACGCCTCCGGGCACGACGATCAGGGTGACGATCTTTCAAGGCGGCATCACGGTCTCTGATTCCGGCCCAGGATATCCCGTCCGATGGCTCGAGCCGGCGGCGGTTGTCGGCAAACCCGACAGCGGAGCAGGTGGTCTCGGCCTTGGCCTGTCAATCGTGAAGGAGACAATGATCGCCCACGGAGGCGATCTCAAACTCACCAATTTGCCGGAGGGTGGAGCATCCGCGACCATGGAATTTCCAATCCATCGGAAAGCGGTCTGAGAATGGAGCTTTCATGTTCCGCAAAGATTATCTTGGCAGAAAGCTAGGGCTTGGCAGTCGTCGGACCTGCTGATGCAGCTCCTTGCCCGGGTTTACTGAGCTCCGGCCTTTTTTGGAATGGCCACCAGTTCCTTGACCTCGATCAATGCTGCCACCTTTGGCTAGTCCTATCCTTTTCCCGCTAACGGAATTTCAAGGAGACGGTCATGGACGACATTACTCTCAGACAGAATATTCTGGATGAACTGGAATTTGAGCCGAAAGTGGATGCGGCCGAAATTGGTGTGACCGCACGCGACGGTATCATCACTCTCACCGGACATGTTGGCACATATGCGGAGAAGGACGCTGCCGAGAAAGCCGCGAGACGCGTCAAAGGCGTCCGCGCCATAGCCCAGGAAATAGACGTTCGAATCCTTGGCCCACGGCGGACAGACGACGACGACATCGCCCGACGGGCAGTCAAGATATTGGACTGGAATATCTCCATTCCAAAGCAGATGGTGCAGATCCGCGTATGCAAGGGCGTCGTTACGCTGACCGGCAACGTGGAATGGCAGTACCAAAAGAATGCCGCCGCTGCCGCTGTCAGGGATCTCGCGGGTGTCGTTGGCGTCTCCAATCTCATAGAGGTCGTTCCCGGCATCAGCGCCGATGACGTCAAGAAGCGCATCGAAAATGCACTGGAACGGGATGCGGAACTGGAGGCGCGGGCGATTCAGGTCGATGTCTCCGGCGGCAAGGTCACCCTGAAGGGCAAGGTCAGAACATGGTCCGAGCGGCGCGCGGCGGAGCGTGCCGCATGGTCGGCACCGGGCGTCTGCGCTCTCGACGATCAGCTGGCCATAACCTGATCCGTCATCTCTGCCGATGACATAAGAGAGGATGCAAAATCATGAGCACGGATTGCACACGAACGGAAGAGGCGCTGCTTGCCGGTGCCGGGTATCCACTCCCGCACCATCAGGACTGCGACTTTCGCCTCGACCGAACTGACAGCGATGAATGGGAAATTACAGTTGTGTCGTCCCGTGCTCGGGCATGGGTTCATGAAGAGTTCTGCAATCCTCTCGCCCAGTGTCTGAGTGACAGATTCAAGGTGGATGTGCTTAGCGCAGATCAGTTCCTGAAGCAGGTGCACGTCCTTGGCTTTCGAACCGAATTCGTCGGCGCGGGCGGCAAGGATCTCTTTTGAAGGGGTGGAGCTATGTATAGGTCGATTGTCTGTGCGGTTGGCCTCGGCTCGAAGGAGAAAGCCGAGCATCTGGTGCACATGGCCTCGCAGCTTCTCGATGCCGATGGAACCCTGCATGTCGCTCATACCGTCGAGCGCTTTCCCTCCCTTGTCCGACAGGGGCCGGATGAGTGGGCGGTCTCCGTAATCGGCGAGGCGGAGGAAAAGCTGTCGTTGCTTTGCAGGGAGCTTTCAACGCCGGCGCTTGTTCATGTCCGTACCGGCCGCGCCGCCGATACGATCCTGGCCATTGCCGCCGAAACAAAGGCCGATCTCATCATCGTGGCGGCCCATGCGACCGATATATTCGATAGGGTTTTCGGATCCACCGTCGATCACATTGTGCACCATGCAAAATGCTCCGTTCACATTGATCGGATTCTAACTGCGCCGAAATCGTAAATCCAATCTATCCAACACTCGGCTCAGTCGTCCGCAGTGACCGCCTGATTGTGCAGGCATGGAGCTGAGAATGGATGTGGCGGCTGGTCACAGCGCTCGATATCAAGCCATGCAATTTGACGTCAGGTCGTCCAATCAATGAAGTCGCGACCGGCGAACCTGTCAAAAGCCTGTCATGGGACGATGAAAGCGGCCCGCAAAATGAGCACGATCGTGGATTTCGCCGCAATTGCTCCCCCAGATGTCAGGGCTCTTGGGAGCCGCACTTGGTTGTTACCGTCAATCATCCGGCGCCTGCCAAACAACCCCTTTGGAAATGAACGAAAATCGAGCGTCATGACAGAAGCGCAAAAATCACTCTCCAAACTCAATCGCTATATTGGAGCTGGTCTTGTTCTCGCCATGCTAGCGGGGCCGGCCGTCGCTGCCTCGCTCAAGAGTATCATGGGCGACATGGGCGACAACACTACCTCGGCCAAGGCAGTGCTTGCCAACTTCGATAGCAAGGCCGCCGAGCAAGTCTTGCGGCGCTATGCGGCGGATGCCGCGGCTGCCGACGCCCTGTTTGCCAACCAGAGCGGCGCCAAGGAGAAGGATCTCCATGCCCGCTTCAGCAGGATGGCGATGATTGCCAATGCCGCGAGTCAGCAGGCGCAAGATAAAGCCTCGTTTCGCAAGGCATTCGTGGCCATGGCAGCCGAGTGCAAGTCCTGCCACACGGCCTACAAATAGCCGCTGCAAATCTTCCCGAACAGGAAACTCCACATGAGCGAACAACGATCCGCCTATGAACCCTATTGCGACCCATCCACCGGAAATGGCGGCAAGATTTCACCTGCCAACAGCGATGTCGTGCGTGCCTGGGACCTTCCCACGCGTCTATTCAAATGGTCGCTCGTCGCATTGATCCTGACGGCCTGGGTTTCGAGTGGCTTTGACGATCCGGACATGACTGTTCATAAAGCGGCTGGTTACGGCATTCTCGTCCTCTTGGTTTATCGCGTCCTGTGGGGTGTTTTCGGCAGTTCAACGGCACGGTTTTCCGGCTTCGTACGCCCGCCCGCCGCTGCCTGGGCCTATCTCAAGGCGTTACGGCGCAACAGGACTGAGCGTTATCTCGGCCACAATCCCGCCGGCGGGCTAATGGTTATCGGTCTCCTCGTCGCCTGCGGCGTGCAGGTTTTGCTTGGATTATTCTCCAGTGACGGAGTGACCGCCGCGGGGCCTTTTGCTGGACTGGTAGGAGACGCCGTTTCGAGCTGGGTCGCTTCCATCCATGCTGCGTGGTTCTACTTCGCCATCCTGGTCCTGGCCGGATTGCATATCGTCGCGAACCTCTACTATCAGTTCGTCAAGCGCGAAGACCTCATCGGCGCCATGATCACTGGCCGAAAACGGCGCGAAGCCTACGTCGACCACGATGAGGCGACCGGTGGGTCGTTGCCCGCCGCCGCTGTCTGCCTTCTGATCGCCTTTGGCCTGGTTTATGGCGCCGTCACGCTCCTTGGCGGAAGCTTCTTCGCTTCAATCTAGAACTTGGCCTGGTCAAACACGAGCGTCATGGCTGTAAGATGGCCAGGCTCCACTTCAATCTCCAGCCGCCCCTTGTGCAGCGCCATGATCCGGCGGACGATCTCAAGGCCGATACCCATGTGATCGGCCTTGAGATCGCCAAACGGGACCTCCATCGGAGCGTCAAAAACACCAGCGTCATCCTTGACCGTCAGGCGCGGACCAGGACCCGCGACAACGTCGATGGCCGCACCTTCAGGGGTATGTTTTACGGCGTTTTCGATGAGGTTGCGCAACGCGTCCTCAAGCAGCGGCGCATGACCTTCAACAGAGCGGGCGCCAAGATTGCTGTAGGCTATGGTGTGATTGAGGTCATAGACTAGGGGTGCGATATCGGTGACCACCCAATCGGCCAGCTTTGCCAGATCGAGCGGCCGGAATAGGGCGCGGTCTGCACTTTCTAGCCGCCCGAGCGCCGTGATCTGCCCAACAAAACCCGCCAGCGCGTCGAGATCTCCCTCGATCTTGCGCGCACGGGGATGGTCGATATTGCCAAGCTCCAGCTTCATCATAGCGAGCGGCGTGCGGATCTCATGGGCAACAGCGGTGGTGAACAGGCGCTGCGATTTCATGAGCGCGCCGATGCGCGCAAGGCTCCTGTTGACGGCAGCGGCAAGATCGGCGATTTCCCGCGGCATGCCGGTCTGGTTGATCAGATGGCTGGGGTCCAGCGGATCGAGATGGCCGGCCTCTCGCGCTGCTTTTGCAACGGGGCGCAGGGCCTGGCGGATTGACAATAAGGTGCCACCGAGGACGAAGAGCAGCATGATGGCCATCGGGGTGGCGAGATGATCCGCAAACTCACGCCCGATCACCGCCCACATGATGCCGTCGCTGTCGTGCAGGATCGCGATCTCGATAAAAATCTTGTCCCCATGGATTTCATAGGTCTTGCCGCCGGCGACGGCGAGCGGTTTGCCGTCGCTCAGCATGCGAGACCAGAGGTCCGGCGGATTGACCTCGTGCGGCAGAAGCTGATTGTCGCAGCGCGCATCGCAGTTCGTGTAGAGAATCTGACCGGTCGGTGTGCGGATGCGGGTGATGTAGAAGCCACCCTGGATGCCGTAACGGACGAGGTCGTGCGGCAACTTGTAGGGCCCTTCGTCATGGCGGCGTTCGAATCCCTTCGACAGCTTTCCGGTTTCACGTTCGATCATCAACGTCGCCAACTGTTCGTTATCGAAATAATAGTCGGCAAAGACGAGTGCGGCCTGCACCGCCATTGCCAGCGCTGCAAAGAGCGCGATGCGCAGCGTGATGATGCGGATCAGCGTTGGCGGCCGAACAGATCGATCAATCATTTTGGCGCTTTTCCCGCAGCAGATAGCCAATGCCGCGTATTGTTTCGATGCTGAGGGGCAAATCAAACGGGGCGAGGCGGCGGCGCAGGCGTGAGATCGCCAATTCCACGGCGTTGGTCGAGATATCGTCGCCAAATTCGGAGAGCTTGCTTTCGATCAATTGCTTGGGAGTGACCCGGCCCGCGTTGCGAATAAGCAGTTCCAGGACGGACCGCTCGCGTGGCGCGACCGAGAGCGGTTCACCGCCCGCGGTCACCACGCCGTTCGTGGGATCGAAGGACAGGCCACCGACGACAATGGCTTCGATATAGTGCGGCGCTCTGCGACGCAGAAGGGCGCGGCAGCGCGCGAGCAATTCGATGTGATTGAACGGTTTCACGAGATAGTCATCGGCACCGCCGTCGAGGGCCGCTACACGATCCTCAATCGAACCGCGCGCCGTGATCACGAGGATCGGTGCGGTAAAACCGTCACGACGTAGTTCCCGGATAAGATCCAAGCCGTCGCCGTCCGGTAAGCCTAAGTCCACCAAGGCCAAGTCGTAGCTGACAGTTTGTGTTGCCAGCAGCGCGGCGCCTACCGTTGCCGCACTATCAAGGCGCCAACCCGCCTGATGGACACTTTCGGTCAGCAAATCGCGCAGACGGGCACTATCTTCAACCAGTAACAAGCGCATATGGACCCCGATTGCGACCACGGTGGTTGCGGATCACGACGACAACTTACTGGTGACGCTTCCGGACCTATCAGGGGCCACTCTAGACGAATGAACCACGCTGTTCGACTGGGATCTTGTAACAACATCGAAATCTGAACCGTACCGCATAGTGGATGTCTAAATCGACGCCCGGATACCCTAACGCACGAATTGCCGAAGCTGTTTTCCAGTTAACGACAGCGGATACCCATGAAAGTCGTCATGCTGTAATGCCGTCACTGGCTCGTAACCTCAATTGAGGCATGTCAAAGTAGCCATCCAAGTGCCTTGATAAACCTAGTATTCGCAATCTTTCAGCGAGGTTTGCCTGTGCGGGTTGCCGATATTCTCGCGCCCGGGGGATCATGCGCTATGAAATGGCATATATCGCATCAGTTTCCTGCCCTGTGGCTCGTCGTGCGCTCCGGCGAGAGGTATCGGGTCATCAAGACCGTCCGGGATGCGGCAGTAACATTGATCTCGGATTGGCCGAGCGACGATGGCGAGGAATATGTCATGGCGATCAAGGCATGCCTTGATGCTCTGAACGACGTCATCCCCCCGGAAGTAGCCAGAGAGGCCCTTATCCGTGCCGCTGCGGAAGAGCGTATCCTTTATATTTCAGTCATCGGATGATGTTGGGTTCGCACGGCATGCGCTCCCACCTCGGCTATTGATGTAGATCAAGGTCCGAAATCGCCACAGAGCCTACCAATTGATCACGAATGCAAAGCGGACATTTTTGTTGTTCCCTTTGACTTCGGTACGGCAGATCCGTGACAAGGAGAAGAACATGCGTGTAGCTTTGCTGGCCGTCGCAATAGCCGGCGTTATCTTCGGTGCCTATGCTTACCAATCCAGCGGTTCCGACAAATCAAAAGAGCCAAGGCAACAGTCGTCGACGAATACGGATAGCACGACCGCCAAACCTAAGCTCGGTTATCCAGATCCCTATATTCCCCCCACAAAGGGCAACGGCTTTTGAGTGAGGCGACAATCAGAGGATGAAATAATGTCAAGATGTAACCCGACCGTCGTGGTCAAACGTCGGCGCCCGCGTGCACCGCTATTGGCCTCCAGCCCATCGAAGACTTCGGGCTCTCTTGCAGCAGTCGGTTCTCCATCGAATATGCAAGATCCGCCAACTCGCCGCGTGCTGCATCTGTCGACGGCGTCGTCCCGCGACGTGACGAGTCAATTTTCGTGGCCGACCGCCCGCGTCCTGGCTTCCGACGAGGCCTGACGCCCTGTCGGCCTTTGGGTCTCCGACACGGCGCCACAATCTGCGCGGCCGTCGACCGATTTTCCAATGTGCACGGATGAAGAATGTCGGTGGTGCGACATCCGCGACCAGGCATGCTGTCGCTGCTCCTCATTGAGTTTCCTCTCAATACCCATGCAAAGATGCTCTCCGCGCCGTTGTCCCATCCTTCTCAGCAAAGCTGGCCGGATGGACGATCCAGGATCACCACCGGCGCGAATGGCGTTGGCGGCAGCACGATTGCCATTCGATGCGACAAATCGAAACATAAGTTCGCCGCTTTCCCCAATATCCCCGCGCCAGTGGCAGATATCGTCGGGGAGCTTTACACATCTTCACATTAAAGAAGCGGGTCGCCAGGCAATGGAGAAGGGCCTGGCAATTCACCCGCTGACGCGGTACCAATCTGGGCGGAGTTGTATATGAGGCCGTACTTAACCTGTGTCACGCGCAGATCGCGGTACCAGTTGATGAGATCGCCCCAAGGGTCATTTATTTTTGAGAGACCAGACACGAAGGCGACGACTGTTCCGATTTCGGTCTTCCCGGTGACCACGAAATAGCCGCCCAGCGCGAAGATGCCTGCGTAACCCATTTGTGTCATCAGATTCATCATGAAATTCATCGTGAACTTGATTTTGTAGATGCTCATGTTGATCCGGAAGACATCTCCGATACGCGATGCCTGATGGCCGTCTGTGTCGATTGCGTGGCCCATTTGGACGATGTCCTCGCTAACATTGCGCATGATGCTGATCTTTTTTCCGACGCGACGGTTGATCGCTGCCTGCATGATCGGGACGAAACCACTTTGCGGAAGGAAGATCGTGACGACGACGATCGTGATGAGTGGCTGCAGATAGACCAGATAGCCACAAACAGCCGTCAATATGCCGATCTGCAACAGAGGCTCCGAGATACTCGTGCCGACGAAGCCACCGACGGGTTCGGCTTCGGCCAGGATGATCGAGAGCTGGACACCTTCGCTGGTCATCATGGAGTCGCCTGTCTCCGATGTTCGCGATGCCTCGAATACTTGCAAACGCAGCCATCGGACGGCCGCTTCTCCGATCCAACTGCTGTAGATCTTCAGTACGAGTTTCACGGCTCCCTCGGTCACGGCCAAAAGGACGTATATCAACACCAAAAAGGCGATCGTTCGATAGGAGCCGTTCTGCGTTGCCGCATTCACGACCCGTCGCTGTACCTCCAGCGGAATGGTTCCCGCTGTAAAGAGCACGATGGATAGGATCGCGGTGGCCAGTTGATGCCATCCCGATGCCCGAAAAACGAAACCATATAGCGTTCGAGGAAGCATTATTTCCTTTGGGACCGGGCGCGATAGAGCAGCCTTCGGATGGCGAAATGTTTTCAGGATGGTCATCGCGTTGCCGACTTCTCAATTGGCGTCTGTCGCCCGGTGCCGGTAATCGGCTTCACCCATAAAATGCCGATGATCGTGGCGATCATGACGATCAATATGATCAGCAATAGCTTTTGCACCGATGCCCTCCTGACGTGTCACACAAGTCGCCACGCCCTTGGACGTTTTCACGTTTTTGCTGTGTGCGCGTTGATTCGGGTCAAGGCCGAACCACCATTTGTATGGAAGGAGAAGGGTGGTAAATAACACCGCTCGCCGAAAGTCGTTCAGTTGGCGGAAAAGGTTGCTTGAAACGCAGATGGACGTGCCGTTTCCCGGCTTTTTCTTCCGACATTTAGCTTCGAAACGAGCCCCAATTTGGATGGGTTTCAGCCATGAAAGCGATGGTTCTTCAACAAATCGGGAAACCGCTCATATTTGTCGAACGTGATGATCCAGAGCCCGGCCCAGGCGAGCTGAGGATCAAGGTCGAGGCCTGTGCCGTCTGTCGAACTGATCTTCACGTCGTGGACGGTGATCTCGACAATCCAAAGCTTCCGCTCGTGCCGGGTCATGAGATCGTGGGTATTGTCGATGCCGTGGGCCCCGGGATCGAAATCGCCAAACTCGGTCGCCGCGTCGGCGTCCCCTGGCTCGGTCATGCATGCGGAACATGTTCTTTCTGTCAAATGAAGGCTGAAAACCTATGTGACAGGCCGCAATTCACCGGCTACACGCGTGACGGCGGTTTCGCGACGCATGTTGTGGCCGACGCAGCCTTTGCATGCGATCTCGATGCGGACGCCGATCCAATATCCCTCGCGCCTCTTTTGTGTGCCGGATTGATTGGCTGGCGTTCGCTCAAGAAGGCCGGCGACGGCAAGCGCATCGGTCTTTTCGGCTTCGGAGCCGCCGCGCACATCCTGACCCAGCTCTGCATCTGGCAAGGGCGCGACGTTTATGCGTTCACGCGCGGAGGCGACCGTGCAGCGCAGGAGTTTGCGCTGGAGCTTGGCGCGGTATGGGCTGGCTCATCGGAAGGAAGCGCACCGGTTCCGCTCGACGCAGCCATCATCTTTGCACCGGCAGGCGATCTCGTGCCGATTGCGCTCAAGGCGGTTCGCAAGGGCGGAGTAGTTGTGTGTGGCGGAATTCATATGAGCGACATACCGGCGATGCCTTACGTCGTTCTGTGGGGGGAACGCGAGCTTGTCTCAGTGGCCAATTTGACACGTGCGGACGCAGCTGAGTTTTTCCCGATTGCCCGGATGGCCGGCGTGCGAACCCACACCAAGGTCTATCCGCTCGCGAGGGCCAATGAGGCGCTCGCCGACCTGCGCGCCGGGCGTCTCGTCGGCGCAGCGGTATTGGTGCCCGAGGCAAGTTAACCCGATTAAGCTGCCCTTGCCAATATTGCCGGCGCAGTCATCGCGGACGAAAATAAAAGCGTTTCACCAGCTCGAGCGCAGCCGCGTAAATCGCGGAGATTGCGATCAGACCTGCCATCAACGGCGCCGGGAGCGGCGTGAAATCGAATATGATCGCAGCCATTGGAATGTAAGGAAGGACAAGCGCAATGAGTATAATGACTACGGTCGAGCATAGGAGCAAACGGCCCGGCTTGTCTTTCCATGCCGTCATGGTCGTACGAACGACCAGCATGGTCGCAAGCTGTGTAATGAGCGACTCCACAAACCAAGCCGTGCGGAACTGGTTCGTTGATACATGCACGACGAAAAGCAGAAATCCGAATGTCGCGAAATCGAACAGCGAACTGATCGGACCGAAGAAGATCATAAAGCGCTGGATGCTGCGGATGTCCCAGCGCCTTGGGTGCTGCACTTGCTGTCGATCAACCCGATCCGTGGCAATGGCCATGGCTGGAATGTCGGCAAGGAGGTTGTTAAGCAGAATTTGCTTGGCGAGCAGCGGTAGGAAGGGGAGGAACAGAGAGGCGATCGCCATGCTGATCATATTGCCGAAGTTCGCGCTGGTTGCGATCGATATGTATTTCATGGTGTTGGCGAAGGTTCGCCGACCGTCGTCCACTCCGCGAATCAGCACATTGAGGTCCTGCTGCAACAGGACGAGATCCGCAGCCTCCCGGGCGACATCGACCGCACCCTCGACAGAAATGCCGACATCGGCCTCATGAAGGGCTGGAGCGTCATTGATGCCGTCACCCATATAGCCGACGACATGGCCGGAACGCCGCAGCGCTTTGATAATGAGCTCTTTCTGATTGGGATCAATCTCGACAAACAGATCTGTCTTTGGCGCACGGGCAAACAGGGCATCACTGCTCATCGACGCCAGCTCCGCGCCGGTCAAAATTTGTTTCGTTTTCAGCCCGATCGTGTCGGCCAGATGTTTGACGATGTAGCGGTTGTCGCCGGATATGATCTTGATGCCGATGCCGCGATGTCTCAACCCCGCCAGTGCGTTCTTGATACCTGCCTTCGGCGGATCAAGAAACAATAGAAAGCCTTCGAGGCACAGCTCGCGCTCGTCGTCCGTGTCATAAGATCCCTTGTCTTGCGCGAAACGCCTGGTGGCGATTGCGATTACCCGAATGCCGTCCTCGCCCCATTTGCGATAACGCGCGTCGATGTCCGCATGCCACCGGTCATCAAGGGGCTCGATAGCATTGCCCGTCCTGACAGCGGTACAGCCGGAAAGGATGTTGGCGACCGCGCCCTTGCAGACCATCATCGTACCTTGACCGACCTCACCAACGATGACCGACAACCGCTTGCGCATGAAATCGTATGGAATCTCGTCTTTCTTCACGAAGGCTTTCAGATCCGCGTCAGTCTCGCCGGATGTCAGTATGGCATCGTCGAGCGGGTTTTTGAGGCCGGCCTGCAACGAAGCATTCAAAACGGCGAGCAAGCGGACGCGTTGCGAGTGCATGCCGCCTGGATCAACGCAATCGTCGAGTTTTATAGTGCCTTCCGTCAGCGTGCCGGTCTTGTCGGTACATAGAAGATTCATGCTGCCGAGATTTTCAATCGCGTCGAGCCGGCGAATTATGACGCCGCCAGCGGCCATGGCGTGCGCGCCGCGGGCGAGAGTCATACTGATAATCGCCGGCAAAAGCTCTGGAGTGAGCCCGACCGCCAGCGCCAGAGAAAATAGCAACGAGTCGATCAACGGCCGATGCAGGAGCAAGTTGGCAACAAAGACCGTAATGACGATCATCAACATGATCCGTGTCATCAGATAACCGAAGCGCCGTATGCCTCGCGAGAAATCCGTTTCGGGGATCTGTCCCGCGATTGCGCCGGCGATGGCCGCATACTCGGTGCGCGCGCCCGTATCTACAGCGATAACGGTTGCCGTGCCGCTGCGAACGGATGTGCCGGTAAAGACGCAATTGGTCCTGGCGGCGATCGGGGCGTCGGGAGGACAGACACCCACCACCTTGCCAACCGGGAAGGTCTCGCCCGTCAGAGCGGCCTCACTGATGTTCAAGTCACGTGACGAAAGGATCATGCCATCGGCCGGCACAAGACTGCCGGCAGCAAGCTTGACGATATCCCCTGGGACGACGGTGCTTGCCGGGACAAGGGTTTCCATCCCGCCCCTTACGACCGTCGCCCATAATGAAATACTTTTCTTCAGCGCCTCTAGCGCCTTGGTTGCCCCGTATTCCTGAGAAAAGCCAAGCAAGCAACTCGCGAGGACAATGAGGCTTATGATGATGGCATCATGCATCTCCCCGACCAGCGAAGATACCGTCGCGGCAAAGATAAGAATGAGAACGAGGGGATTCAGAAATTGTCGCACCAGAATATGAAGTGCATTCGTGTGCGTCATCGCGACGACCGTGTTCGGACCGTAGCTTTCTAACCGCGAAATTGCCTCTTGAGCCGAAAGGCCTTTTGTCCGCGAGCCGAGATCGTGCAGCAGAACATCCTCGCTCTTCGACCAAAAAGGCGACGGCGACACCGTCGTATCTCGGTTTGAGGAAGCCGGTCCTTTAGGCGGAGCGTTCTTGGTGGTTTCGTCAATTTCAATAGCCATCGGCGGTCACCTCTGATGGCTTAATAGTCATTGCACACGGCGCGCGCCTTGACCTTTGTCAACAGGCGATCATCTGTCGGCAATCCGCCCGCTGAAGCCGTCATGCCGTGATTATCTACTGGGATGCGCCGCCGCTGCGACGGTACGGGAAACGCGCTGGTCGAAATGTAGAGATTGGCCTGAGCCGGAACGATAGATATCCGGCATCCGAAGTTCGGGAGCGGGAAGTAAACGTTGATATCAATCTTCCGCTGCTTGATCAGTGAGCAACAAGAACGGGCATCTCAAGATCGACTAGCAGTGATCGAGTGACCCCTCCAAGGGCAAATTCGCGGATTCTGGAGTGCCCGTAGGCTCCGGCGACAATCAGATCTGCGTGCAAGGCTCTCGCGGTCGATTGGATAGCGACGGCTACCTCTTCGCCATTTGCGCCGGCCACGATAATTTCTACATCCAAGCCGCTGTTGCGTAGCACCTCCGCGTATCGGGCCCGGCTCCTCTCATTCATTGAGCCATCATCGGTGATCGATATCAAAATGATCTTCGATGCGCCTTCCAGGAATAATCTGGCGCCTGTCAATGCTGTCGACAGCGGCGCGCTTCCATCCCATGCGATTGCCACCGTGTCGATCCGCCCGCACACGTGGTTCGCAGGGAACAGGACGAGAGGTCGGCCGCTTTCGAACAGAAGCTTCTCAAGCAATGGCATCATGGTCTCGGACGCCTCGATAATTGACAGGTCATAAGCACGCGAGATTTCTACCAGAGTCTCACGGATTTGCGGCTCTGATGCTTCGAATGCCTGAATAACGGCGCGTATGCCTGCGCTGTGGGCGTGGTCGCAGAATGCTTCGCTCAATGTGACACCGCTGTCGCGGCTGAAGCGTTTTGCCTCCGAGCCCAATCTTTCGATATCGTCGACCCATGGGGACGATTGACCGACGAGCGGCATCTTGATCTGCGGGAGGCTCGCGATGAGATCCGCTTTTTGATGTCGCGCCAAATCGATCGCGTTTTGAACGACGGAAAGCGAACTGGCTGTGGGATAGGTGATCAACGGCAGATGAAATTGCGGTTTCATGTCAGTCTCCTCCAAGGGGCGGCCGTAATGATCGCGTCGGCGCCTCGCCTTCGCCTTGATGAAGATCAAGGTGTCCGGCCCGCAGACGGCGCCGATCGATTTCATGATCGTCAAAATGACGATTCCAATCCCATCGGTCGCGCGATTGCACGTCATTTTGATGCTAATCAATGAACAGTCTCGCGACACCGTCTTTGATGACACCACGTCTTATTAAAGACGGTTTGGAAAGGGGCCGAGGCAAAGTCGCCCTCCAATGGTCCCCGTCACGAAGAGGAGAAAAGATATGGCCGATATGGCAAGAAAGCTTCCTGTGAGCACGGAGAAGAAGACGGCGCCCGCTATGGAGCGCTGGGCGCCATTTGAGAGCCTGCGATCGGAAATTGATCGCGTCTTCAATGACTTTACTCCGGGTTTCTTCGACCGGACGTTTGCTCGTTTCCCGAATACCTTCACGCGCGGCGTGCCGGCTGCTGACTTCGTCGAGTCCGACAAGACCTATGAGCTCACAGTTGAGCTTCCGGGGATCGACGCGAAGGAGCTGGATTTGACGCTCGCGAACGGCATCCTGACGGTCAAAGGCGAAAAGCACGAACGCAAGGAGGAAAAGGAGAAGGAATACTATCTCAGCGAACGGCGCTATGGGTCGTTCCAGCGCAGTCTCCAACTTCCCAACGGTGTCGATGCAGACAGTATCAACGCGTCCTTCGAAAATGGCGTATTGAAGGTCGTTTTACCGAAGACAGCCAATGCTCACAAGAATGACCGGAAAATTGCAATCAAGGCAGGCTAGCCCACAAGCGCTTTACACTTGTCCGTCGCGGCTCAGCTGTAGGTTGCCAAGGGGGCCGGGGGCAGAAGAAGGGAGGGGCTAACCCCTCCCTTCGGCGTTAGCCGACATGAAGATGATTTTCAACAATGGCGACGCCGGGGACGGACCATGCTGCTTGCTCTGCCGCATGACGCTCGCTCCAGGCATGAACGTCGCCTTCAAGAACGACTTTGCTGTCGGCAACGCGAACTCTGATTCCATCCGCCTCGATCTCAGCGTTTCGCCGTAGCGCCTGCTCGATCCGTTCCTTGATATCCGATGCGCCGACAAGTTGCCGGATGGTTAGGATATTCGTCACGCCAACAACGCCGCCAAGCTTTTTGACGGCATTTTCCGCCGCCATGCGCTGGAAGTGCCAGCGTACTTCGCCAGAGAGTGTTACCCACCCGCGCTGGACCTTGACGTCAATGGCGCCATCGGGCAACGCAGTGTCCCAGGTAATGATATCAAGCGCGCGGGCTGCGATTTCATCGTCGGCATGCCTTTTCTGCTCGGGCCAACGCACATCGATCTCATCGGCAATCGCCCGGACGCCTTTCACCCGCCGAGTAACTGCCTCCGCCGCCATTTTCTCAGCACAGCTCCTGACATGGCCAGATAGTGTCGCGACGCCATTCTGCACCGAAACGCCGATCGCGGCGGCGTCAATGCTGGGATCAAATTCCAGTTCATCGAGAATATCCCGACGTATCTTCAGATCACTCATGATGTCCTCCTTGAAGACAATTGATCGAGGCTCGCGCCTCAAATCAAATCTCGTCAATCTGGCGTCCAGTGTCATTGCGTTGGGTCAAAGACGAAACCGTGTCTTGGCGAGCTCCGTCTGGTCGGTCGGGACCGGTGGGTACACCCGGGGTCGTCTGGAACTGGGTCCCCGGGTGCGCGGATTCAGGGGCTATCAAGTTTCGTCTTCAGTCGATGGCTGACTGGCCGCGCTTGCTCTCTTATCGGGCTATCTGTTGATCATGCGACGTCTACAATGCTGGCAAGCATCAAGGAGGCATGCCAGGAAAACAGCATTGGCGCTTGCTGTCAGTGGGCAAGAAACAACGGTATGTCCGAGTCTTTCAGCATCGATCGTGTCACTCCACCGAACAGGCGTTCCTGCAAGCGTGGATGACTATAGGCTCCCATGACGATCATGTCTGCTGCGATGTCTGCTGCGTGTTGTCGCAACGTTTCATCGACCAATCGACCGCCGCTCGCAACGCAATCGACATCGACCTTGACACCATGTCGCGTGAGGAAAGCAGCGATATCTGCGCCAGGCTCTTCGCCATTGACGGAGCGCGCAGCAAGGGGATCGACAAGCGTGACATGAACCGTTCCGGCGGCTTGCAAGAAGTCGATCGACTGGCGCGCGGCGCGCGCGGCCTCCTCGCCAGAGTCCCAGGCCAGCAAAATTGTTTTCGGCGGGAGCCGAACCATCTTGTCGCTCGGGGTGACAAGCACCGGTGCGGGCGACTGAAATAACGCCCCGTCGATCACTCTTCGCCGAAGTTCCTCGTTGCGGGCGGCCTCCGGACCGATGAGGACGAGATCGGCATAAAGAGCTCGCTCGGCTATGTCATCGTCTGCCCAGGCAAATTCCGTGTAGATTTCCTGCACGTCATAGGAGGACGCGCTCCCGCTGAGCAGCGTTTTGATATCGGCTGCTCTTTCGGTCAATCTATCTATTTCACGTTGCTGCTCACCGAGCCTGATCGTGGAGAGGGCATCATGTGCGGTGAGTGGAGGCGTGGCGCACATCGAAACCACCAATGCGGTAAGATGGGCACCGTGCGTTTGGCAAAAATCGACGGCGCCCTTCAGGTCATCCTTGAATTGATTGACATCGAGGATACTCAAGACGGTTTTGATGGACATGGTCGGATCGCCTTTCTTGTTTGGAGGAAAGGACAGCAAACCTCACTTTCAATCTCATTTCCTTGATCTTCCGCAAAGCGAGCCTGATCCGCTGCGCATAAGGTTGGATGCATGCGAGGGAACCAGATGACGGATTCAGTTTTACATTTCCACGGTGCGGCCGGATCGGTAACCGGCTCGTGCTTTGTCCTTGAGCACCGCGGCACCCGCATAATGGTCGATTGTGGCATGTTCCAGGGCTCCAAGACCGAGAAGGAACTGAATTACAGGCCGTTCCCATTCGATGCGTCTCTGATTGACGCCGTCATTCTGACCCATGCGCATATCGATCATTCGGGACTTATCCCGAAGCTGGTGAAAGCCGGCTTCGAAGGGCCTATTCATTGCACGCCGGCGACCTTGGATCTGTGCTCGATCATGCTGCAAGACTCCGGACATATTCAGGAATCGGAAGTCGATCAGCTGAATCGCCGCTACCGGCATAGATCGCGCGACACGTTACAACCCATCTACACCGCAGAAGACGCGCGCGCCGCGATGATGCAGTTTCGAGCGGTCGCCTACAAAGAATGGCAGAGATTGGAGGGCGGACTTGGATTTCGGCTTTGGGACGCCGGACATCTGCTCGGTTCGGCTTCGGTCGAGATCGAACTCGCGACCGAAAATGGCCCCATCCGCATACTGGTTTCCGGTGACGTTGGTCCGCAACACAAGCTTTTGGAGGCCCGACCGGATGCTCCCAAGGATTTCGATTACGTCATCTGCGAAAGCACGTATGGGGATCGTGAACGAGACGAAGTTTCCGACGTCGCTCGTCGCGGGCAACTTCGCGAGATCCTTCTCAAGGCCTATCATCCCAACGGCGCTCTGCTGATTCCATCATTTGCGGTCGAACGCACACAGGAATTGGTGGCTGATATCAATGGGCTGATGGATGCTGGTGAGATATCCCGCTGTCCCATCATCATCGACTCTCCATTGGCTTCGCGCGCGACCGCAATCTTCAAGCAGCATGCGCATTCCATCCCCAACGGCGACCTACTGATCAAAGCATTGAATGCCAAAAATGTACGCTTTACGGAAACGGCCGAGCAATCAAAAGCAATCGACCTCATTCGCGGCTTCCATATCATCATCGCTGCCAGCGGCATGTGTGAGGCCGGCCGCATTCGTCACCGTCTCAAGAACTGGCTTTGGCGCGATGAAGGCACTGTGTTGCTCGTCGGATTCCAGGCAGCCGGCACCCTCGGGAGAATTCTTGAAGACGGCGCGCGCACCGTAAAAGTCCAGGGTGAGGAGATCATTGTCCGCGCGACTGTGCGATCACTGGATGCCTATAGCGGTCACGCCGACGCCAGCGAATTGAGAGCTTGGATAGGAGCCAGGGAACCGATTCGCTCGGGGCTGTTTCTGGTTCATGGCGAGCCTGCCGCGCGCGACAGTCTGAAATCTCGTCTGTTGGTCGAGAAGCCGGAAGCGACCATTGTCGTGCCATCGCTCGACGACAGCTACAGTCTGACGAAAACAGCCGCCGTACCGCTCGCACGCGGTACGCCGCCTCCGCGCCTAGCGCCCCAGGATGTCGGCCATTCGGATTGGCATAATGATTATCAATCGATCGTCCTCGATCTCGAGGAGCGGTTGCGTCAAACCGCCGACCGGAAAGCGCGCGCCGTTATTCTTCGGCGCGTCAAAAGAGCTATTGAGGATGACGGGCGTTCAAGCTAGCCACAACGGAGTAAGACCATGCTGATGACGGATCGCGATTGCAGAAGGGGAGGGCAGCGATTTGCCATTCCGACGCTCGGAGAGGTCGAGGGCAAGGTCATCGCGTCGGAGATTGTCGCCTCAATTTGCCTGCATGAGCTTTCGGCCTATTCCGGCAGCACGGGAATGCTCTCTATCAAGAATAGGATCAGACAAGCCCTTGATGCGCGCTGCACAAACGCAAGCCTTTGTCACGAGGACACCGATGCGGGGGTAGTATATGCCTTGGAGCTACTTGATGCGGCAGCCGAAGTCGCAGGCAACCAGGCTGATACCACCGCGAAGTCCGGTGGTTGCGAGACCGTCCGCCGATTGCGGCGCATAGCGAGCATGAAATGACAGCGCACGGCAGCAACCAGCCGGAATAAAGGCAGCGCCGCAAGCCCACGCGTTTCTCAAATCGCGGTTTGCCGGTGTTCGTCTTGTTAAGCTACGCGGCGCTATTTGATTGCTGTGGGCGCTCGGGCCAGAGCGACCCAAGGGACGGGTTCATCGCGAGCTTGACTTTCTTGATCGCAGGTGGGCTCAAGCGATGATCCAGCAACTTGAAGACATTCTGTGCTGCCTGCTCGACGCCTATGTCATTCAGCCTCACTGATCGCGTGCCTACGCTCGCAAGGAATGCCATTCTATTTGAGCACGGTTGGGTGTGCTCAGGCCGCCAGTTTTCGTAGAATAATCCGCGGATCAATGGCGGCAGATGCGCTGAGAAGTCAGCCATTGCCTTCTGGCTCATTGAATCTCGAAGCGCGTGTAGGACGGAGCGCAGGCACTCATAGGCCTCATTCCGTTCACAATGGAGATATTCGGACAATTCTACGACCCATGTTTCGGCTTGGTGCGCAGAATCCGAGAAGGTCTGGGAAGGGATAAAGTTCATGATAAGCCTCCTTGATCGAGACTATCGTCACCGAATTCCCGATGATGCGCGTTGTCCTGGATCAACATCGCGGTTCTATTTGCATGGGATGTTGAGGCGACGTCTTGCCGGCTTTGACGATGACAGAACTATCTCCCCCCGAGTTGAACGGTCTCCATGGATTACTTATGAAGAGCGACCTTCGGCGCCATAGAGCCGCTGGGAACTTCCCGCCACGGATCAGCGGGATCCTCGTGGATGACGACCTCAATCTCGGTAAGTCCACCGTCCGTCTGTTCGATCACAAGGGCGTCTCCGCCGCCCGTGCAGGCGGCGGTCATGCCGTGATCGACCAGTAGAGACGAAGCGAGACATGTCTATCAGGCCGAAAGAATGGCAGAGGGATGTGAGATCCCGTGGCCTTTTGCTGCTTCCGGCCAGCCGAAGTCTCTTCTCAAAGGACGGAAGATCTCTCTTCACGGATCGGATCGAACAATGACTGATCGCGACGCTTGCACTGAGCAGATGATCTACGTCAATGACGAGGAATCCCACCCGTGAATAATGAACGCAGCGCCTGAGTGGTTCGCCACGCCGGCAGCACCCATTCAGTTCGTTCTTCGGGAGCCGTTTCTTGCACAAATCCCATGTCCCTTTTCTTTTTGCCGTTGTTGCGATCCTGAGCCTGAATGCAGGAAGCCACGACGCCGTGGCGCGTGATGCAGCAACGTTGAGCGACCACGTGCAAGAGCTCTGGAACAAGCTGCGCGGCAGCGAGCAGGTGCCCGGCATCGCGACGTCCAACGGCCGCATCGAGGCGCAACAGGTTCTGGTTTCCGCGAAATTCGCTGGCCGTGTCGCCGACGTTCTTGTCGAGGAGGGACAGATAGTCGATCCCGGCGCTGTCATTGCGCGGATGGACACGTCCGAGCTTGATGCGCAGCTTTCGGGCGCGGAGGCGGAAGTTCGGCGTTCCGAAACCGGCGTGGCAACTGCCGAGGCGACCATCGCGCAGCGTGGTAGCGAACTCACACTTGCGCGCCTGGAACTTGAACGAGCCTTCGATCTCAGTGCCACCGGGAGCGGTACGCGGCAACAACTCGACCTGCGTCGCAGCCAGCTCGCCGTTGCCGAGGCGGTCTCTCGTTCCGCGCTCGCAAGCCGCGATGAGGCTCAGGCTGGGCTGGACGCCGCCCGCGCCGAGGTTGCGCGCATTCGCTCGCAGCTCGACGATGCGATCCTAAAGGCGCCCAGACGAGGGCGCGTGGAATATAAGTTGGTGCAGTCGGGCGAAGTGGTGGCAGCCGGTGCGCCGATCGCGACACTCCTGGATTTGACTGACGTCTATATGACCGTTTTTCTGCCAGCGAGGGCCGCTGGGCGCCTCGCTTTTGGTGATGAGGCGCGAATCATTCTCGATCCAGCGCCCGGTTATGTCGTACCTGCGACCATCTCCTTCGTTGCCGCGGAGGCGCAGTTCACGCCGAAAACGGTCGAGACCGAGGACGAGCGCGAGAAGCTGATGTTCCGCGTCAAACTTCGTATCGCCTCCGATTTGCTCAAGCAGTACGAAACCCGGGTGAAGACGGGGGTTCGCGGCGTGGGTTACGTGCGCACCGATCCTGCCGCTGCATGGCCGCCGCAACTCGCCGTGAAGTTACCCCAATGACGGGCGAAGTTATCAGCCTCGCCGGCGTTACGCATCGCTATGGGAAGAAAGTGGCACTCGACGGGGTCGATCTCGTTGTTCCGGCGGGCTGCATGGCAGGCGTCATTGGCCCGGACGGCGTTGGAAAGTCGACGCTGCTCGCGCTCGCTGCCGGGGTGACAAGGTCGCAACAGGGGAACATCCACGTCCTCGACGGCGATATGTCCGACGCGCATCAGCGCCGTCTCGCTGGTGCCCGCATTGCCTATATGCCCCAGGGTCTCGGCCGCAATCTCTATCCGACGCTGAGCGTTGCGGAAAATCTCGATTTCTTCGGTCGCCTCTTCGCGATGGATCGCAACGAGCGCCGGGAACATATGGACGAACTGCTCAAGATCACTGGGCTTGCTCCGTTTCGGGATCGCCCCGCCGGTAAGCTGTCAGGCGGCATGAAACAGAAACTTGGCATCTGCGCCGCTCTTATTCATGATCCGGACATTCTTATTCTCGACGAACCGACGACAGGCATCGACCCGCTGTCGCGTCGGCAATTTTGGGAATTGATCGCACGCATGCGGGCCAGACGGCCGGGGATGAGCGTCATCGTCGCCACTGCCTACATGGAAGAAGCCGAACGTTTCGATTGGCTCGTCGCCATGCATGGCGGCCGGGTCATCGCGACGGGGAGCCCTGCTGAGATCAAACGCAGCTCAGGACAATCCTCCCTGGAAGATGCCTTTGTTGCACTCTTGCCGGAGGAACTGCGTAGAGCCGATGCGCCGCTTCTCGTGGTCCCGCGCCTGGCTGGAGATGGTATCCCCGCGATCGAAGCTGAGGGACTTACCAGACGTTTTGATGACTTCACTGCGGTCGATCACGTAAGCTTTCGTATCGAAAGGGGCGAGATTTTCGGCTTTCTCGGCTCGAATGGCAGCGGCAAAAGTACCACGATGAAGATGCTGACGGGTTTGCTTCCCGCAAGCGAAGGCGAGGCGCGCCTCTTCGGTCAGCCGCTCAAGGCCGGGGATTTGGAAACGCGTCGCCGCGTCGGCTATATGTCACAGGCATTTTCTCTTTATAGCGAACTGTCGGTCCGCCAGAACCTGGTGCTGCATGCACAGTTGTTCGGCCTTCCGGCCGAGCAGGTAACGGTTCGTGTCAAGGAAATGCTTGCCGATTTTGAACTGACAGCCGTTGCCGATCGTCGCCCGGAGAGCCTGCCGCTCGGCATGCGACAGCGCCTGCAACTGGCGGCGGCGGTCATCCATCGCCCGGAGGTACTGATCCTGGACGAGCCGACATCCGGGGTCGATCCCGTCGCCCGCGACAGTTTCTGGCGTTCGCTCCTGAGCTTGTCACGCAAAGATGGCGTGACGATCTTCCTCTCCACGCATTTCATGAACGAAGCCGAACGTTGTGATCGTATTTCCATGATGCACGAGGGCAAGGTGCTCGCCGTCGGCAGTCCGGCGGAGTTGAAAAAGCAGCGCGGTCGCGAGGTGCTGGAGGATGTCTTCATCGACGTGCTCACTGAGGCGGGGATGGGACGGGACGACACGCCGCCAATCGCAACTGCGGCGAAGGCTGCCGACGTCTCGAAGCCGGGCATCTTCGACCTTCGCCGCTTATGGGCCTATGCATGGCGCGAAAACCTGGAAATACGCCGCGACCCCACGCGTTTGATCTTCGCATTTCTAGGTCCGGTCATTCTCCTCCTGGCCTTCGGCTACGGCATCTCCTTCGATGTGGAGCGTCTTCCCTTCGCGGTCTTCGATCAGGACCAATCGGCTGAAAGCAGGCAACTTCTGGAGAGCTTTCAGGGTTCGCGCTATTTTGATGAGCAACCGGCGGTGTCCTCCATCGATGACCTTGAGACTCGTCTCAAAAGCGGCGAGCTGAAGCTGGCGATCGAGATTCCGACCGATTTCGGCAGGGATCTGCTGCGTCAGATCCATCCGGAAGTCTCGGTCTGGCTCGATGGCGCCATGCCTTTCCGAGCGGAGACGGCGCGCGGCTATGTCTCAGGGCTTGCCACGAGCTACATGACGGATAATGCCGCCCGTCAAAGCGGTCGCGCCACATCCCCCTATCCCATAGAAATTGAACGTCGTTTTCGCTACAATCAGGCTTTCAAAAGCGCCAACGCCATTGTGCCAAGCGTCATCGTGCTGATGCTGGTGCTCATTCCCGCCATCATGACCGCGCTTGGCGTCGTCAAGGAGAAAGAGACCGGATCCATCGCCAACTTCCAGTCGACGCCCGTCACGAAGATCGAATTCCTTCTTGGCAAACAGTTGCCCTATGTCGCGATCGCGTTCTTGAGTTTCATTCTTCTTGTGCTGATGACTCGTTTTGTCTTCGCAGTGCCGGTCAAAGGTTCCCTCCTGACCTTTGCTGCCGGATCGCTGCTTTATGTTTTCGCGACGACCGGCTTCGGACTGTTCATATCGAGCTTTGTCCGCAGTCAGGTCGCCGGCATTTTCGCGACAGCCATCATCGCCATTATCCCGGCGGTGAATTTTTCCGGACTGCTCGTCCCAGTCTCGTCGCTTTCGGGGGGCGGACGGCTCATGGGGCTTGCCTTCCCGTCGGCATGGTATCAGCCGGTCAGCGTCGGTGTCGTAGCAAAGGGGCTGGGTTTTGCCGATCTCTGGTTCGATATGTTGGTGATCGGCCTCTTTGGATTCGGGTTCATCGCGGCCGCGATTATTTCACTGCGAAAGAGAGGGGCCTGACATGGCTGCCCGTCTTTTCCGGATCCTTCGCCTGGGCATCAAGGAGCTCTACAGCCTCAAGGCCGATCCTGTCCTTGTCGCGCTGATCGTCTATACATTTACCTTCGCCATCTACGCCGTGGCGACGGGCGCGAAATTCGAGGTTGAGAATGCCGCGGTGGCGATCGTCGATGAAGACCGTTCGATGCTGTCCGCACGATTGCGCGATGCCCTGCTACAGCCATTTTTCAAGCCTCCGGAATTGATCGATGCCGACGAGATCGATGCTGTGATGGATGCCGGCCGCTTCGTTTTTGTCGTCGAGATTCCACCCAAATTCGAGCAGGACGTGATTGCCGGGCGCCATCCATCGGTCCAGATTGATATCGACGCGACCGCGATGTCGCAGGCCGGCAATGGGGCTTCCTATATCCAGAATATCATCCTGCAGGAGGTGCTGACGGCAATGCCCGGAGTTGATCAGAAACAACCGATCAATCTGATCGTACGGGCGAAATTCAACCCCAACCTCAAATCCGAATGGTTCACGGCCGTGATGCAGGTGATCAACAATATCACCATGCTCTCGGTTATCTTGACGGGCGCGGCACTGATCCGCGAGCGCGAACATGGAACGATCGAGCACCTGCTCGTCATGCCGGTCACCCCGATCGAAATCATGCTCGCAAAAATATGGGCGAATGGCCTCGTCATCGTCGTGGCTGCGATCTTCTCGCTTATCGCCGTCGTCGAGCGCCTGCTCGGTGTGCCCGTCGCCGGATCTGTGAGCCTCTTTGTAACCGCGGCCGTCCTCTACCAGTTTTCGGTGACGTCACTCGGCATCTTGATTGCCACCGTTTCCACTTCGATGGCGCAGTTCGGACTGATTGTGATGCCGGTGCTTATCATCATGAACCTCTTATCCGGAAGCACGACACCCATGGAGAGCATGCCCGGTTGGTTGCAGAATGTGATGCAGCTTTCGCCATCGACACATTTCGTCGCCTTATCCCAGGCCGTGCTTTATCGGGGAGCCGGATTTGCGATCATATGGCCGCAAATGCTGGCGCTCTTCGGCATCGGAGCGGCATTCTTTGCCGTGGCTACGCTGCGTTTTCGCAAGTCGCTTCTCAGCGGTCAGTGAGGTGCCTCCCGGTGGAATTTGGTAGTCCAGATTGCTTGTGCATTCGCTCGTTACTATTGTCATGAAATGGATATGATCGAAGCGTTTCAGCGTCTCAGCCTCGCTCTTGCCATCGGCATTCTGGTCGGGGTTGAGCGCGGCTGGCAGGAGCGCGAGACGGAGCCCGGTAAAAGAACGGCCGGTATTCGCACCTTCGGCCTGTCCGGCTTTCTCGGCGGCTTGGCAGGTTTCCTGCAGGTCAAGCTCGGACCGATCCTGCCGGCCGCCGTTTTCGTTGTTTTCGGCATTGCATTTGTCGTCTTCAGCAGATACCAGGCCGAGCAGGAAGAAGACTACAGCGTCACCAGCGTCATAGCGGCTCTCGCCGTCTTCGTCCTTGGGGTCATAGCGACCGTTTCCGACATGACCGTCGCTGCGGCCGGAGGCGTCGCGGTGACTGCGTTGCTGGCTGCTCGCTATAGTCTGCATGGATTTCTGCGAAACCTGACATGGCTGGAATTTAGAGCTGCACTCGTGCTGCTTGCCATGACACTCGTTGCGCTGCCCCTCCTTCCCGACAGAACAATCGATCCCTGGAATGCCATCAATCCATTCCAGCTATGGCTGCTGACAATCATGATTGCCGCCATCTCCTATGTCGGCTATCTGGCGGTCCGCATCGCCGGAGCAAAACATGGAATCCTTTTTAGTGGCGCTGCAGGCGGGTTCATTTCGTCAACCGCTGTCACCTTGTCCTTCGCGCGTCTATCGTGCCGCAGCACTCAGGCGACCCACAGCCTCGCTGCCGGCGCGTCGATCGCCGGAGCAATGTCCATCGGACGGGCACTGGTCATCAGTGGCATATTGGCGCCTGTACTCATTCCCAAGCTGGCTGTCGCGTTCGTTCCCGTCATTCTTGTCTTTCTTTCGGCGACCTTCCTGATGCTCAGGGGAGCGAAGGCCGACGATAAGGCAACCGACATCAATCCAGATAATCCGTTCGAATTGCTCACGGTTCTCCGTTTCGGAGCATTTCTCGGCGTCATAAGCTTCCTATCGAAATTCACGATCGACCAGATCGGGCCATCGATCATATTTGTCGTCGCGCTGCTTTCGGGACTTGCCGATCTTGATGCCATCACCCTGTCGACGGCACGCATGGCGGGCTCGGTGCTGACGACGGAGGTTGCGACGATCGCGATCTCTCTGGCCGCGGCCGCCAATCTGATAGTGAAGATGGTGCTGGCCATCATGTTCGGAAGTCGCGCCTACGCCACAGCATTGAGTGTGACAACGTCGACGGCGCTCGTCGTCGCCGTTGCTGCCTATTTCGGGTTTAGCACCTTGGCGTGACCGCCGGCCGGGGAGCCAGGACATCGCGATCCCCCATGAAATCATGGCCGGCACCGAGCTCAATTGACGCAAATCAATGCAGCATTGCGTACTCGGCTTAGAAAATGTCCCGACTTCTCGTCCCATTTACCCCGAAAGACCGAGATGCAGCGCATGTCGCAAACTCGGCTCTTGTTCCTGATATCCATGATCTGAGGAAGGATCGCCATGTTTCGCGGGCGCATAAGAAACAGGGAGCTGCTCGAACGCATTGTAAGCGCGGACGATGCCGCCCGGCTGATCAAGGACGGAATGACCATCGGCATGAGCGGCTTTACGCGCGCGGGCGAGGCAAAGGCCGTGCCCATGGCGCTTGCCAAGCGCGCCAAGGACGATCCGCTGAAGATCACGCTGATGACCGGCGCATCACTGGGCAACAATCTCGACAAGGCTCTGGTCGAGGCGCATGTGCTTGCCCGTCGACTGCCTTTTCAGTCCGATCCGGTTCTGCGAAACGCGATCAATGCCGGCGAAGTCATGTTTATCGATCAGCATCTGTCCGAGACGGTGGAACTTCTTCGCAGCCGCCAGATCTCGCCGGTCGATATTGCCGTGATCGAGGCGACGGCCATCACCGAAGACGGCGGGATCATTCCGACGACATCGGTCGGCAATTCGGCAAGCTTCGCGATCCTGGCCGATAAGGTCATCGTCGAAATCAACCAGTCGCAGCCACAGGAATTGGAAGGGCTGCACGATATCTATATCCCGACGCGCCGGCCAAGCCGCGAGGCAATTCCCGTCATGTCACCAGACCGCCGGATTGGCGTTCCTTTCATTCCGGTTCTCCCGGAGAAGATCGCCGCTGTCGTCGTCACGCAAAACAGCGATAGTTCTTCGACCATCCAGCCGCCGGATGCTGAAACGCGGGCGATTGCCGGGCATCTGGCTGAATTCCTGATGCATGAGGTCAAACTCGGACGCTTGAGCCAAAGCCTGCTGCCGCTTCAGGCCGGCATCGGCACGATCGCAAACGCCGTACTCCACGGTTTCATCGATACGCCGTTTCACGATCTGACCATGTATTCCGAGGTCCTTCAGGATTCGACCTTCGATCTGATCGACGCCGGAAAGCTCACATTTGCATCCGGTTCCTCAATGACCTTGTCCGCCGACATGTATCGCAAGGTCATTCCAAATATCGCAGCATATAAACCGCGGCTGATCCTGCGCCCGCAGGAAATCAGCAATCATCCGGAAGTCATTCGTCGCCTTGGGATCATCGGAATCAACACCGCGTTGGAGTTCGACATCTACGGCAATGTCAATTCGACCCATGTCGGTGGAACACATATGATGAATGGTATTGGCGGCTCGGGCGATTTTGCCCGTAACGCCTACATGTCCATCTTCGTCACGAAATCGACGGCAAAGAACGGGGCGATTTCAAGGGTCGTGCCCATGGTCAGCCATGTGGACCATACCGAACACGACGTCGATATATTGGTGACCGAAACCGGACTGGCTGACCTTCGCGGTCTCGCGCCGCGGGAACGCGCTACCACCATCATCGCCAATTGTGTGCATCCGGCCTACCGCGGAGCCCTGTTCGACTACCACAAAAGAGCCCTTGCGCGGGGTGGACAAACGCCGCACGTCATCGAAGAGGCACTCAAATGGCACAGCTCACTGCGCGAAATTGGCCGGATGCTGGCCTAGCTTGGATATCGAGGATCATTTATTCACGATCGGCCTCTGACGGACGCTCCCGACGGCATCTGTGTGCCAGAATGGAAACGTTCATCACTATCCGGAGGAAGCGTCTAGACATGCCTGCGGAAACAGGGAGTTTTTGAAATCGGAGTGTCGACGCATGCAATATTGATCGTTGCTACGAGGGAGATCGAATCTCGCATACGGAATGAACCGGCTTATGCCTGCTGCCTATAGCAACCTTTTGCCGACAGACGCGGGTCGAGCAAGGTTCCTTTCTCGCCGCAGGCGATGGCGCCCGCGTCCTCCAGCCTGCCGATGCCGGCCGGTCTATCCATTTCCTTTGCGAACTGGATCGCGGCGGCGACCTTTGGCGCCATCGAGCCTGGTGGGAACCTCACGTCAGATAACATCTCCGGATCAATGCGACCCAAGCGTTGAGCCTTTGGTGTCCCGTAGTCCAGATAGACCGCATCGACATCTGTCAGAAGGAGCAACATGTCGGCATTCAGCTGCCTTGCCAGCAGCGCACTGGCGGCATCCTTGTCGATCACGGCTTCTATCCCGGTAAGTCTGCCATCAGCCTGCTCAATCACGGGGATGCCTCCGCCGCCGGTGCAAATGACGGTCACGCCGTGATTGACCAGCAAGGCGATGGTTTTTGCCTCGACGATTGCCAAGGGTTTTGGCGAGGCGACGACGCGCCGCCAGTTTTCACGGTCTGGCGCAACTCTCCAACCGCGCTCTCTGGCGAGCCGTCGCGCGGTTGCTGCATCGTAAACCGGCCCGATGAACTTGGTCGGATGTGAAAAGGCGGGGTCGGCCGCCTCTACCCGCGCCATGGTCAGCAAGGTTGCGATTGGATTGTTCTCCAGGAGATTTCCTAGCTCCTGTTCGATCATGTAGCCGATCATCCCCTCTGTTTCGGCGCCCAGAATATCCAAGGGGAAACCATTGCCGTTGGAGGCTTCCGCCTGCAGAGCAAGAAGCCCGACCTGGGGACCGTTGCCATGGGTGATGACCAAAGAGTGACCGGCATGAATGAGATCAGCCAAGGCGGCAACAGCGACCCGGATATTGGCGCGCTGATGTTCAGCGGTCATCGGCTCGCCGCGGCGCAGAAGTGCGTTCCCGCCGAGCGCAGCGACGATCAGCATGTCAGCCTCCAATCGTCGCGACGAGTAAGGCCTTGATCGTATGCATGCGATTTTCGGCCTGATCGAAAACAATGGAGGCATGAGACTCGAAAACCTCGTTCGTCACCTCCATGCAATCAATGCCATATTCCTTAGCGATGCGGGCGCCGACTTCCGTCTCGGTGTCGTGAAACGCTGGAAGACAATGCATGAATTTCGCATAGGGGTTTTCGGTCGCCTCGATCACCTGGGCGGTAACCCGGAATGGGGAAAGAAGCCCGATGCGCTCTTCCCAAGCCGATTCACTCTCGCCCATTGAAAGCCAGACGTCCGTATAGACAAAATCGGCCCCCAGTACCCCTGAACCGACATGTTCCATCAAAGCGAACTTGCCGCCGCTCTTCCATGCCTCCGATTTCACATGATCGACAAACGCTTGGTCCGGCCACAAGGCCGTCGGCGAGACGAGGCGAAAATCGATTCCGACCTTGGCGGCGCCTAGCGCCAGCGACATCGCCACATTGTCGCGCCCGTCGCCAAGGAAGGCCACGACCATGTCAGACAGATGCTTGTGGGTGAATTCGCGCATGGTCATGAGATCGGCGAGAATTTGCGTCGGATGAGAACCGTCGGTCAGCCCATTATAGACGGGCACGCCGGAATAGGTTTTCAGCGTCTCGACTGCACGCTGCGCGAACCCGCGATATTCGATGGCGTCATAAATGCGGCCGAGAACGCGTGCAGTATCCTTCATCGATTCCTTGTGGCCGATATGGCTGCCGGTGGGACCCATGTAGGTGACGTGGGCGCCCTGGTCATAAGCTGCCACCTCGAACCCGGTTCGGGTGCGTGTCGAGTCCTTTTCGAAGATAAGTGCGATGTTCTTTCGCGTCAGGCGCGGCACTTCGTAACCGCCCAGTTTGGCGGCCTTGAGTTCGGCGGCAAGGCGTAGCAGATACCGAATCTCCTCGGCATCCAGATCATCGAGGGACAGAACGCTGCGACCATGAAGATTGATAGGCATGACAAGTTCCTTCGCAACTAAAGGGGGGCACGAGCAATCGGGCACGTCATGCAATGACCGCCGCCGCGGCCACGGCTGAGTTCCGCTCCGTCGATGGTGATCACCTCGATACCTGCACGACGCAGTAGCGTGTTGGTATAGACGTTACGGTCGTAGCCGATGACAACGCCGGGCTCGATGGCGATGACATTGTTGCCGTCATCCCACTGCTCGCGCTCGGCTTCATAGCGGTCGCCGCCGGTCGCAACGACACGCAAGCTCTTCAATCCAAGCGCTTGCGCAACCACGTCGGTAAACGGAGATGTCTCCTCCCGAGTATCCACCGAACCTTCGGCATCGCCCGGCCGCAGCGAGAAACTCCGCAAGCGATCGACGACGGGAGGATACATGGTCACCAGATCCCGGTCGCAGAAGGTGAAGACGGTATCGAGATGCATGAAGCTGCGATCGCGCGGCATAAGGGCCGCGATGACGCGTTTTGCGATACCGCTTGCAAAGAGACTTCGAGCAAGCGTGCCGACCGCCTGCGGAGTGCTGCGCTCACCCATGCCGGCCAGGACGACACCATCACCAATCGGCATCACGTCACCACCTTCAAGACTGGTTACGGTGACCGAGCTCTCGGGCGAGATGAATGTGAAGTCGGCTGCGTTGAACCGAGGATGAAAACGATAGATCGCCTCGACATTTGCAGCCTCTGGCCGCCGCGCCTGCCAATACATGGCATTGACCGAAACGCCACCATAGATCCAGCAGGAACTGTCACGGGTAAAGAGCTGGTTCGGCAGCGGTGGTAGCACGAAATCCTGCGGCGCCAGTGTCCGTCCAGTCAGCCCAAGCGGTTCAAATGGCAATTCGGCACGCGCGATGCCGCCGACGAGGCAGGTCGCTAGCTGATCCGCTGGCATCTCATTGAGCCAGCCGCGCAGTTCGTCGACCATGTCACGTCCGACAACCGCGGATTCGACCCGGCGATCGAGCAGCCAGCGGCGCGCCTTGGGCAAAGCCATCGTTTCCATGAGCAATTCGCCCAATGATTGCACAATCACGCCGCGTTCGCGCAATGCATCGACGAAGACGTCATGCTCCTGGCGTGCACGCTTGACCCAAAGCACGTCGTCGAAAAGCAGGGCCCTGCAATTGTCAGGTGTCAGGCGCCGAAGGCTCAGATCAGGGCGGTGAACCATGACTTCGCGGAGACGACCGACTTCCGAATGAACCCCGAGAACATTCATGACGCTGCTCCTTGTCAAAATGGGCTGACGAGGCCGGCCCACATTTCGTAGGCAGCAAGGAGGGCCACTGCCACAAGCGCGGCGGCAAGCACGGCTTCGAATAGACGGAAGGGCCTTTGACCTGACTCTCTGCGGGCCAGAACATAGAAGAGAATGCCCGGCGCATAGAGGATCGCACACATGAACAGGTAGGCCGGGCCGGCCGCGTAGACGAGCCACAACCCATAAAACGTTGCCAGAAGGCCGACGAGCATTGGAGCGGTGCGCTGCTCACCCAGTGCATAGCTTTCGCCTGATATGGCAAGCTTCGCAGCATAGGCGCCCGAGAAGATGTAGGGCACGAGGATCGCGGTTGATGCGATGGAAAACAACGCCTGATAGGTGCTATGAGCAAAGAGCGTAACGACCAGGAACGTCTGGACAAGAAGATTGGTGATCAGCAGCGAAGCCCATGGGACGCCGCGGTCACTTTCCGAGGCGAGGAATTTCGGCATGGTCCCGTCCTTGGCCGCCGCGAAGGGAATCTCGGCTGCAAGAAGCGTCCAGCTCAGAAAGGCACCGATCACCGAAATGACAAGCGCGATATTGATGAGAGCCGCACCCCAGGGGCCGACCACCGCCTCAAGTACCCCGGCCATGCTCGGATTTTTCAGCGCAGCAAGCGCAGGTTGGTTGAGGATGCCGAGCGAGAGAAGGGACACGAGTGCGTAGAATGCGAGGCAGGTGAAAAAGCCGAGCACCGTTGCTGTCGCAATATCGCTCCGTCGCTCTGCCCTGGCCGAGAAGACGCTGGCACCTTCTATGCCGATGAATACCCAGAGAGTGACCAACATGGTGCTCTTGACCTGGGTGGTGATCGAGCCGAGGCTAGCATTGCCCAGACCGGTGAAATCGAGCGAGAAGACATTTAGCTTGAAGGCGACGACGCTGACCCCGACGAACAATACAATCGGCGCGATCTTTGCGATGGTGACAATAAGATTCGCGACCGCCGCCTGGCGGATGCCCGCAAGGACAAGCGTGTGGATCAACCATAGCAGGATCGACGCACCGAGCACCGCCTGCCAAGTGTTTCCATCGCCGAAGGATGGGAAGAAATAGGATAGGGCGCTAAAAACGATAACCGCATAGGATACATTGCCGATCCATGCGCTCAGCCAGTAGCCCCAAGCGCTGTTGAAGCCAATAAATGGTCCGAAGCCGGCTTTTGCATAAGCATAGGGACCAGCGTTAAGGTTTGGTTTGCGGGTGGCCAGGGACTGATATACGAAGACCAGCGACAGCATGCCAATCGCCGTAATCCCCCAACCGATTGCGATGGCCAACGGGCCGGCGCCTGCGGCCATGTTCTGTGGCAAGCTGAAGACACCGGAGCCGATCATCGAGCCGATGACCAACGCCGTTAATGAACCCAGTCGCAATTTCCCATTAACCGCGACCGGCTCGGTCGAGGTAACAAGTTTTATGCCGATCGAAGTCATGATCTTCTCCCAAGGATCGAAAATATCCATGGGAGACACTGGACACTGGGCGGCGGCGATAAACCTTGATCCTGGTCAAGTAAATTGTCATTTTTCGCGAACGTCGACGTCCTGTCGTTCGAATGTCAGCCGGCGATCTCGGAGTTCGCCACAGCTATAATACAGCATTACTTTTTGCCCGTCTGGTCGACGACGCGTCGCGCGGCTGCCACATGGAGCTCCTCCAGACGTTCCAGGAAGGGGGCCTGGCCGCTGACGATCTTTTGGCGCGCCTCGGCCAGGGCGAACCACTCGGCGCGATCGACTTCGGGGAATGCTTGCATGCGTCCGCTTCGCGGCGGCCACTCGATTTCGAACATGTTGCTGCGCAGGCTGGAGGTGTCGAATTCCCCCTCCAACGCAAAGGCAATGACATGCTTACCGCTCTTCTGGCGTAATTGGCCAAGCGGTTGCAGCTTGCCTTCGGGCACGTGTCCCATTTCTTCGGCAAATTCCCGCCGGGCCGCGGCCTCAGCTTCCTCATCCTCCTTATACTCGCCCTTGGGAATGGACCACGCGCCCTCATCTCGCTTGTGCCAGAAGGGGCCGCCTGGGTGGACAAGCAGGATCAAAAAACCGCTTTCCGCCTCTTTGTACATTAAGATGCCAGCGCTTTTCTTCATGGCTGATCATTTCCGCCGGGAGGCGAGACTGGCCCTTATGCAAATTCGGATTTGTTGACAGCCAGAACCGCGTTTGAATGTGCTAATAAAGTGGTTAACCCACCCACACTATCCTGATCAGCAAGATATTCACAGGCCTCCAACAAAGGTACGAACAACGGCAGAGAATTGTTTCTCGCCGCAGCACAATGATTGTCGGATCGTCAGGATGGCTATGCCGCCACTGACGACATCTCGCGACTTTTTCTTCGATTGTTATACTGTTTTTCAAAAAACAGATTAGCCGCGAGGTTGTGTCAGCGCCAAGGCGAGTGTCCATACGGCCAGGATGGCGGTAAGCGTCAGAGGGCCGACAGCGCCATAGCGATCGACGATATAGCCGCCGAAAACCGCGCCGATGCTGATGGCGACCTGAAAAGAGACGACCATCAGGCTGCCGGCAGCCTCCAAAGCGTCGGTTGCCCCGCGGGAAAGATTGGTCGGCAGTACAACCGGTGCCATGCCGAAGGCGAAGCCCCAAAGCGCCACGAGGCCGAAGGCAATACCGGTTTGAGCGCCCCAAAGAACCAAGGCAAGTGTGGCAAACGCCATCAGCGCCGCCGTGAGAGCCAGGGCCAGGCGGATGCTGGCGTCGGCCATTCGGCCACCGGCGACATTGCCGATCACGGAAGCGATGCCAAACCCAAGCAGAGCCAGGGCGATCGATCTGGTTTCAAGGAGCGTCACTTGTTCGAGGAAGGGACGCACATAGACCGAGCCGGCAAAATGGCCCGTCATCAGCAAAAGAATGGCAAGCATCCCCAGCTGAATGCTACGCCGCCGTGTCAGCCGGAAAACGTCGGCGAGGCTGTTGCTTGTGCTCGCGGGCAGTGTCGGTAGGCTCAGTAGCTGCAGCAGCATGGCGAGCGCGGCAAGTCCGGCGGTCATCGCCATTGCCACGCGCCATCCCAGCCAGTCGCTGATCAAAGCTCCAACCGAGGGCGCTGCTATGGTGGCGAGCGAGACGCCGAGGGTGACGATGGCCATGCCCCGACCCGTCGAATTGGCGCCGACCAGTCTCGCCACGACGGCGACTGAAAGCGCCCAGAAACCGCTCAGCGCGATGCCCAGGCCAGCCCGGCCCAACAATAATAGCCAAAAATCCGTCGCCAATGACGCAAGGACATTGGAGGCGATCGCCAAGGCGCTGAGGCCGACCAACACCGTCTTGCGGTTCAGCCTGCCGATCAGAACATTGCTCAATAGGGCGGTGACAGCGCCGACGGAAGCTGTGGCGGTGACGACCTGTCCGGCTGTTCCCTCGGTAATCGCAAGATCACGCGCCAGCGGGGTTAACAGACCCGCCGGCAGGAATTCAGCCGATACCAGCGCGAAGCTGGTGGCCGCCATTGAAAGGACGGCGAACCAGGTCGCCGCGCTCCACGTGGATGGTTCCGGGGTATCCGGGTCAATCGTTACCCCATCAAGTTGCGATGTCGTGTCCGTCATAGGTATCTCCTTGAGTTAGGAGAGGTCATAGACGAACTATTCGGGACGGTATGTATCCTAAAATCCGAAATCCATGTCCATTCGTCCGGAACTTGTGCGTCGCACAACGCCCGGTGAGACGCTGGTGATGCGTTTGAAGGCGCGAGCGAAGGATGCCTCGGATTCATAGCCCAACCGAGAAGCAACTTCGGCGACTGACATGCCGCTTTGCCCCAACAGGTCGCGGGCAAGCTGCATCCGCAAACGGGCGAGATAATGGGCCGCGCCTTCTCCTAACATGGCATTGAAGCGCTCGGCGAAGATCGAACGCGATTGACCCGCCAAGCCCGCGAGACTTTTGAGGGTCCAGTTACGGCCGGGGTCTCGGTGCATGGCCGCCAGCACACGTCCGACATGGGGATCGCGGATGGCGGCGAGCCAGCCGGTGGTCGAGCCCCCGCTGCAATTGACCCAGCAGCGGATGAGCCGTGCCGCGAGCAAGTCGGCCATGCGCGACAAGACGGTCGCGCTTCCCATCTGTGGCTGTGTCGCCTCCGCCGACATGGCCGCCAGCAGGGGGCCAACGATCGGGTCATTGCCGGCCACATCGCAGCCCTTGATGATTGGCGGCATCAAGGCGACCAAGGGATTAAGTGCATGCGCCCCCAAGACCATGGAGCCGCAGAAGAGGGTGCTCGTCGCACCCGTTCCGTCCCGCACCACGTCGCATACGTTGCTTCCCAATCTTGTTATCTGGCAGCTCTTGCGCGAGTCACCCTCGACATCTGGCGCGCTGGCCAACCGGTGCGCGACGCCTTGCGGCAGCAGAACCAGATCGCCATCGTTCAACTCCTGCCATCCTTGCGCTTCGGTATGGATCCAGCACGGACCCTGGCTGACAAAGTGAAAACGAAGCAGCTGTTGTTGCGGAAAGGCGATGTTCCATGGATGTCTGAGTTCGCAGCGTCCATAATTGACGCCACTCAAGCGAAAGTCTTGCAGGACTTCGCTTAGGGCGTCCATTGGGACATTTGACGGCGACAATGGTTGAGACGAATGATCAAGCATCGAGCCAATTTAGGTCCCAAGCGTCCAGCATTCAAGCGGGTCAGCGATGCAAATGTGATCGCTCCTAGCCAGCAAGGAACGCTGTCTCAATCATACGAATGCCGTCAAACGCGGGCTCCCGATATCCGGCCCGCGCCGATGGTTCAGCCAAGATCGATTTTCATGGCGAAATCCCAGGTACCGGCGCCGTTCCTGGCCAGGCTGATCATCATCAAGCCGAGCGCTTCCAGCGTCTGGGCCATGTGCAAGCCACCAACGTCAAACGGACGGAGCCCTAGACTTTCAAGGAAGGTCGAGACGCGTGCCTTCGCCTTCGTGTCGTCGGCTGCGATGAACGCGTCGAGGCGTTCACCCTTGGCCAGCACGTGACCGAAGATGGTGTTGAACGCCTTCACGACAGGCGCGCGGGCGGGGAGGTGCTTGGCGATCTCCTGCGCGCCAGAACCGCCATGCGGAGTGACGAGACCCGAAAGGTCGGTGGCAACGGGGTTGGTGATGTCGATAATCACCCTGCCGTCAAGCGAGTTCCCGTAATCGGCGATCACAGCCGCGGCGCTGGTGTAAGGCACTGCCAGGACGACGATATCCCCGGTCGGAGCGGCGCCATAAGTCGCCGTCGTCGCTCCGGCTCCGATCTGCTCGGCGAGCGCCCGCGCCTTGGCGGGATCGCGGCTGGCCACCTCGACGGTATGCGCGGCCTTGGCGGCAAGGCCGCCGATTGCCGCGGCCATGCCGCCGGATCCAATGATGCTGATAGTGCTCATGCATGATTCCTCAATCGAACTTGACCAGATCCTTAAAGATCAGATGACCCCAGTCGTTGCCGCGCGCCTGAACGAGCAGCCCACCTCGCGAAAGGCCGCCAAGGTTGATCGGCGCGAAACCGAGTTGTTCGGCAAGCGCGGCAATCTCCGCTGTCGCGCCGCCGTCGTCGCTCGCCAGGAACACGACTCTCCTGCCACCATGCATGGCCGGATCTTGGTCGAGCACGGCGGCAGCCAGATGATTGAAGCCCTTGACCAGTCTTCCACCGGAGAAGGCCTGCGCAACGAATTTGGACGACGGCTGCCCTCCCAGTTTCTCGGGAGGCACGCCGTAGGCATTGGTCACATCGACGATCGTCTTCCCCTGCCACGTGGACACCACCTTGGCGACGTCCGGGTGCTGTTCGAAGCGGACAGCTAGAAAGATAACATCCGCCCTTATAGCTTCCGTCAGGGTCTTGGGAATAATCTCGGGCCCGATCGCGGCTGCATCGGATGCGAAGCTTGCAGGGTCGCGCGTGGTTGCAACGGACACCTCGATGCCGTTGCGGGAAAACGCTTTGGCCAGAGCTCGGCCGATATTGCCGAAGCCGATAATCGCGTAGCTCATCACATTCTCCTTCGATTGTTCGGCGCGGTCAGAGCTTGTAGCCGCCGCTTGCTTCAATCGTCTGGCCCGTCACCCAATGGCCGTCATCGGAGGCCAGGAACGCGACGACGGCGGCGATTTCCGAAGGCTCTCCAAAGCGTCCCATCGCGATTTCGGCCTCGACCGCCTTGACGAGTTCGGGGTTTTCTCGAATGGCGGCGTTCACATCCGTTCGCGTGTAGCCGGGCGCGACAGCGTTCGCGGTAATTCCGCGCGGTCCCAGTTCCGCCGCCAGCGCATGGGTCAGGTTGTTGATGGCCGCCTTGGCCATCGAGTAGACAGGCGCGGCCGTCACGGGCTTCGTGGCGGCGGCGGAAGAGATGTTGATGATGCATCCGCCGTCGGCGAGACGCTTCAGGGCCGCCTGAATGATAAAGAAGGGCGCGCGGGCATAGACCGCGATCAGGGTGTCCCAACTGTCCGGCGTCGCGTCCTTGAAGCCAACCCAGCCGGAGTTGCCGGCGTTGTTGACCAGAATGTCGAGGGCTTTGCTTCCGTTTCGCTTGGTGAACTCGTTGTCGAGTCTCTCGAATAAGATCGGGACGGTCGCCGGGTCAACGAGGTCCGCGTGGATCGCAAACGCGGTGCCTCCAGCATTCTCGATGGCCGCCACCACCTCGTCGGCGCCAGATTTGGAGGTGTTGTAGGTTAGCGCGACCGTCGCGCCATCCTTTGCGAGGCGCTCGGCGATGGCACGACCAATGCCGCGCGACGCCCCGGTTACGAGAGCGGCTTTTCCTTTGAGAGGATGTGCCATTTCATTTCCTTCCGTGGATGTATGCATAATTGGATGACTGACCCGGCAGTGTGTGGCACGTCAGAGTTGAGCCAGGCCGCCGTCGACGGCGACTTCGCTGGCGGTCATGAAGCTGCTGTCGTCGGATGCGAGGAAGGCGGCCACCGCTCCGATCTCCGCCGGATCGGCCATGCGCTGGAGCGGTGTCATCGCGGCGAAGGCCTTCTGGCCTCCTCGCCGAGCGCTTCCTTCGCGAGTTCGGTCGCCGTCGCCCCGGGCGACAGCACGTTCACCCGGATGCCCGTGCCCTTCAGGTCCTCGGCCCAGGTCCGCGCGAGATTGCGCACTGCCGCCTTGCTCGCGCTATAGGCGCTGAATGCCGGGGCGCCCGTGGTGCCGGCGCTCGATCCGGTCAGGATGATCGAACCGCCCCGGCCCATCAGCGGCAGCGCCTTCTGGACCGTGAAAATCGTGCCTTTCACATTAGTGTCGAAAGTCTCGTCAATATGCTCTGCGGTGATCTTGCCGAGCGGAAGCGAGCTGCCCGCCCCGGCATTGGCGAAGACGATGTCAAGGGTTCCGCGCTCCGCCTTTACCGCCGCATAGAGCCGATCCAGATCGGCTTCATCGGAAACCGAGCCCGTCACCGCGCGGGCATTCGGCCCGAGATCGACCACGGCGGCATCGAGCGCTTCCTGCCGGCGGCCGAAAATGAACACGAAGGCGCCTTCCTCGATGAACCGCTTCGCCGCGGCGCGACCGATGCCGGTGGCGCCACCCGTAATGACTGCAATCTTACCCTCAAGCTTTCCCATGACGTCTCCTTACGCCCGGTCGACAGCGCCTGTTGTCATTTGCGCCGACGGACGCTATCTAATGGATCACTGATCCGATTCATAACCGGATCACCGATCCACATATATGGATCACTGATCCATTTAGCAAGGTAGTCCATGCGAGCCGACGCGGAAAAAAATCGCAGCCAAATTCTCACCGTCGCGCGTGACGTTGTCGCCGAGCATGGTGTGGACGCGTCGATGCGTGACATTGCCCGCCGGGCCGGCGTCGGCTTGGCCACGCTGCTCCGTCATTTCCCGACGCGGGAAGCGTTGTTCGAAGCGCTGCTGTGTACCCATCTGGACGCACTGACCCGGAGGGCAGCCGAACTCGAACTGTCGACTTCGGCCGACGAAGCACTTCTCTCCTGGTTTCGAGAATTGGTGGAATTCACCCAAAGCTCTAGGGGCGTTGTCGCCATGATGGCGGCCGCTCACACGAACCCCGACTCCGCCCTTTATGCCTCGTGCGCGGCCGTGCACGCGGCGGGCGCGCGACTACTGCTGCGCGCCCAGGCCGAGGGAACGGCGCGCCCCGATATGAATGGGGACGACCTGTTTGCCTTGATAACGGCTCTCGGCTGGGCGGTCGATCAACCCTCATTCGCGCCACGGGCGGATCATCTCGTTCACCTCGTGGCGAGCGCCATCCTGACACATTGGCCTCGCGATGATGTGAAGAAGGCAGCGGGTTGAATAAGGTCCGGGCACTTTTCCTCAAATTGCCCATGCAACGAAGCGGACTGGATCGCCGCCTGGCACAAAGCCACGCCTTTGAGTAGCGGAAACCTGACGCGGCCGCGCGAACGCCATGAAATGCGGCCGCCAACCCACGTGATTTCTTGTGATCGGAAGGGGAGTGGACGTCTGCACCGCTCCATGCGGCGAACGCCAGATAATGCTGGCGGGAAGGATTGCTTTCGCCTCACGCGAGAAAAACTGCCTTTGGATCTTCGGGTTTCGACACGATCATTTCCGCGACGGGACTGGTGCCCGGTAACGCCAATTTTCGGAGCGAGCAAATGTCGATCAATCGCCGTCACTTCAACCAATTGCTGCTCCTTGGCGGCGCGGGTCTTGTCTGGGGAGGCTCTCCGTCATGGGCAAGCGCCGCGGAAACGCCGGTGAGCGGCGGAACCCTGAACTGGGCCTACTATCCCGATCCGACGGCGCTGATCGCGATTAACACGTCCTCCGGTACGGGCCAGGCGATCGGACCGAAGATCAACGAGGGACTGCTCGATTTCGATTACGATCTCAACCCGAAGCCGCTTCTGGCGACGTCATGGTCGGCAAGCGACGATGGTCTGCGCTACACCTTCGCGCTTCGCAAGGGCGTCAAATGGCACGATGGCAAGGACTTCACGTCCGAGGATGTAAAGTTCACCATCCTTCGCCTCAAGGAGGCGCATCCGCGCGGGCGCATTACGTTCCAGAACGTGACATCCGTCGAAACGCCCGATCCGCTCACAGCCGTCATCGTTCTGTCCAAACCGGCTCCCTATCTGATCTCCGCGCTCGGCAGTTCGGAATCACCGATCGTGCCGAAGCATGTCTACGAGACCTTCAAGCCGAGCGAGCAGCCGACCCTCGCGCAGACGATCGGCACAGGTCCCTTCATCCTGAAGGAATGGGTGCCTGGCAGCCATCTGATCTTCGACCGTAACCCGAATTATTGGGACGCGCCGAAACCCTATCTCGACCGCGTCGTCCTGCGCGTCATCCTCGATCCAGCGGCAAGGGCCGCGGCTTTGGAGACGGGAGAGATCGATATTGGCGCGAATCCCGTGCCGTTATCCGACATCGAGCGGCTGAAGGCCAATACCAACCTCGTTGTCGATACCACGACCTACGCCTATTCCGGGCCACAGCAGCAGCTGTTCTTCAATTATGAGAACGAGATTCTCAAGAAGAAGGATGTGCGATTGGCGATCGCGCATGCCATCGATCTGCAGAAGCTCGTGGACATCGCCCTCTTCGGTTATGCGCAGGTCTCACCGAGCCCGATCAGCACAGCCTTGCCGAAATGGTACGATCCCAGCATCAAGGCCCGCGTGCCCGATCCCAAGCTCGCCAACAGGCTGCTCGACGATGCCGGCTATCCGCGCGGTGCCAATGGCACGCGCTTCAAGCTGCGGCTCGCCTATAATTCATTCCTGCAGCCCTCCTATGCCGACTTCATCAAGCAGTCGCTTGCCGCGGTCGGCATCGATGCCGAGATCCTCAAGCTCGATCTCGCCACCTTCCTGAAGACGGTCTATACGGATCGTGCATGGGATCTGGTGATCGAATCCTTGTCCAACACCTTCGATCCGACGCTTGGCGTACAGCGCGCCTACTGGTCGAAGAATTTCAAGATCGGCCTGGTCTTCTCCAATGCCAGCCACTATTCAAACCCGGAGGTCGACGCGGTTCTTGAAGCGGCCGCCATCGAGCCGGACGAGGCCAAGCGCCGGCAGCTCTGGTACAAGTTCCAGCATATCATCCACGACGACGTCGTTTCCGTCGATCTGGTGGCGGCAGGCGCGCAGATCGTTGCCAACAAGCGCGTGAAGAATTTCGCGCCCGGGGCACAGGGCATCAACAACAGTTTCGGCCAGATATGGCTGAGCCCGAATGCCTGAACAGGTAGGCAGGGCCGATTGTGAACGGGAGCCGGCTTATCCAAGCCGGTTCAATGCGTTCCTGGCCGCGATCGCGCGGATCATATGGCTTTGCGGTGCGTGCGCCCGGGCGGTGATCGCATCGCGATGATGGCGTTCAAGCTGGAAGTCGCGATTGAGGCCGGGATTGCCGGCGAGCTCCAGCGCAAGACTGGTGACCGCGACGGCGTTGTCGATGACGACATGGCGAACATGCATGCCGTCCATTCCCACCGGCCGGCCGGCATCGACATCTTCCCCAAGCGAGCGCAGCAGCCGGGCGTTCGTCGCAAGCCGCACCTCGATTTCACCGAGGCCGTCCAGGACGCGCGGCACCGTCGCGATTGGTGCGCCAAGGCTGGCAGGGCTATGCGTGCTAGCAAAGCCAAGAACGCGGTCCCGCGCTGCTCTGGCAACGCCATGATAAACCGCACCGATCAAGCCGAAGAAGAAGGCGGCGGCATGCTCGTCGCGACGGATCGGTTCGCTGGCCGGTTGCGCCTCGATGAGATCATCGAGCGGTACCGATACATCTTCGAGAATGATGTCATCGCTCGCCGTGGCGTGCATGCCGGCCGCATTCCAGCTCTTCTCGATCCGAAAGCCGGCGGCATCGGTCGGCACCAGAAACGAAGCAAGGCGCGGTTCCTCCTCGTCGGTAACGGCCAAAAGCGACACCCATTTCAGCACGGGGATGCCGGTCACATAGCTCTTATGGCCGGAAATGCGCCATCGATCGCCGTCACGGCGCGCGATCGTCTCGGGCAGGGCACCATGGGCGGGCGAACCGATGCGCGGCTCGGCTTGCGCATTGTTGATCAGCGCCACACCCTGCCTGTTTGCCGACAGGACGCGCTCCACGAGATGGCGGGGCCATTTGCCAAGGCGGCGGATAGTAAAATGCGAGGTGTAGTGCATGGCGAGCACCAGCGCGGTCGCGGGTTCACCACGGGCGATCTCGCTGATGATGGCCTGCGCCGATGTCAGGCCCTCGCCGTGGCCGCCATGATCCCGGTCGCTGACGAGGCCGAGCAGGCCGGCATCGAAAAGCCGGTCGAAATTCTCGAAAGGGAAGGCGCCCGTTGCATCGTGATGCGCGGCCCTCCTGGAAAAGTCCTCGGCAAGGTTTTTCGCCTTGCCGATCAGATCATCAATGGTGTCTGTCATTTCGTTACAACGTGGTTCAGGCGACGGCGCGTGTGGCGAAACCCTCGAGGTGACGGCGGTCCACCCATTCGCCAATATCGAAATCGCCGGCCAGGAAGCCGAAGTCGCGCAGGAAATTCTTGTAGTGTTCGACTGCGCTGACGAGTTCCGGTTCCAATCCCAGGCCGAGATGGCGATGGATCTCCGGCCCATTGGCGGCAAGAACCTGCTCCTCCGTCGCTCCGGACTCACGCGCCACGAAGCGGCGGGTTTCTTCCGGATGGGCTTCCGCCCAGGCGCCTGCCTTGAAAATCGCGTCGATCAATCTGCGCACGAGATCGGGACGCTCGTCGGCCAATCGATCATCGACGGTCAGCACGCGCGGCGAGCCGGAATTGATGCGGATTTTCGGATCGGGATGAAAACCGAACTCGGCGACCTGCACCGCGCCGATGAGATTGGCGACATTGATACCGGCGGTTCCCTTGACGTAGATCGCGTCCACCTCGCCGCGCAGGAGAGCGGCAATCTCCTCGCCATAGGCCTGTCGGCGCTTAAGACCGAAGAGGGAGGGGCCTTCCTGGCTGGCGAGCACGGAATCGGTTAGCGCGATCTCGACGATCTCAACATCGTTGATGGATAAGCCTTCGAGCGACAGGGCCGAGATCAATCCCTTGAGTGCCGTGGCACGCATGAAATCGACGATCCCTTCGGGGCGGCGGGCGATGCCGAAGCGTCGGCCCTTGAGATCCCTGGTCGTCTTGATGCCGGTTCCCGGCAGTGTGATGATCGCCTGAAACTCATCCGTCCAGGTAATGCCGACAAGGCGCGTGCGCCGGCCTTCGGAGCGCGCACGAATGGGCGGCACGTTGCCGCCATGGCGGAAGGACCAATCGAGCGTATGGTTGAAATGGCTCTGCCGGATGTTGCGATCCGGAGAGTCGATAATGGATTTCAGCGTGACGCCTTCGCCGCGAAAACCGTCTTCGAGATAGCCGAGCTGCGCTGCAAGGCCCACAGGGGTCGGAACGGGGCAGCGCGTGTACCAGATTTCGGAAATGGCATTGCTGGTCATGATCGTTCCTTTCAGTGGCGCAGGCCGGCTTGTTTCATCAGCGGCAGGACATCGCTGCCGAAGAATTCGAGATCGTCGCGGAAATCGAAGAAGCTGAGCTGCAGGCCGTCGATCCCGGCCGCCCTCAGCTTGACGAACTGGTCGACCACCTGCTCCGGCGAGCCGATGACACGGATGTTACCGCCGATGAAGCGATAGGGATCCTGTGCGTCGCGACCCTTCCAGGCATGGGCGTCGGAATCCAGCGACTGGAAGCCCTTACGGGAACGCTGGTCGGCATGGGCGACGATCCGGTCGGCGAGTTCCCATGCCTCCTTCTCGGTCGGACGGCAAATGACCATCGGATTGAGCAGGGTGCGCACGCTGCGTCCGACATCGGCGGCGGCATCCTTCACCTTCTTGCTATGAGCCGGAAGGGAGGCGAGGGCGCTGTCGATGTCAGCACCGGTCGGGCTGGTGATGAAGACGATATCCGAGTAGCGGCCCGCAAAGGCGATGCCTGCATCGGATCCGGTGGCGTTGACGAGGATCGGTCGGCCGAAATTCGGTTTCGGTGTCACGTAGCCGCCACCGAGCTTCCAGCTGCTTTCGCCTTCGAAGGAGTAATTCTCGTCGTCGCTCCAAAGCCGCTGCACGACCTCGAGAAATTCCGCCGCGAGCTCATAGCGCCTGTCATGCTCGATGCGCTGCCAGCCGAACATTTCGTGCTCGACGGCCCTGTGCCCGGTGACGACGTTGATGCCCCAGCGGCCGCCGGTGATGTGGTCGAGCGTGGCGCCGAACTTGGCAAGGTGCAGCGGATGCCATGGACCATAGAGAACATGCATTGTCGAGATGAGCATGATCTTCTTGGTGAGGCCCGCGAGCGCTGCGGTCGAAACGAAGCTGTCGAGTGCGTGACCGTCGAAGACGCCGCCATAGCCACCCTTGGGAAGCCATTGCGACAGGGCGAACACCAGATCGAAACCCAGTTCCTCCGCGCGCAGCGTCAGCGCCTTGTTGTAGTCGAAGCGCCAGTCGGTCGAGCGTTCCAGGGTCGACTGCGTCCAGCCGCCGGCCTGGATCGGCAGGAAGAGGCCGAGCAGAACGGGTTGTTTCAGTGCCTGTGACAGCGGGCTATCTGGAAAATCGGTAGGTGCTGCGAATTTCGGCAGGCCCACGATGGAACCGGGACGGTGCTGGATCGACATGGCGTTTCCTTGCTTTCGATGCTTCAGGCGGTTGCGATGTAGGCATGGGCAAGGCTGCCGGCGATACCTTCGCCGCCGAGCGTATGGTCGGCGATACGCTTGTTGTAGATGGTCAGTTCCGGCTGGCTGACGATGTCGAGGGCCGGCAGATCCTCGACGAGGATCTTCTGAATCTCGCGCCATTGCTCGACCCGCTTCTGGGGATCGACCTCGATGGCGGCGGCCTCAAGAAGGGCGTCGACCTTGGGGTTGCTGTAAGCCGAGCCATTGGAGAAGGGCACGCCCGGCTTGAAGTTCTTGCTCCAGTAAAGCCGCTGCACGCCGACCGTGGGGTCGAAGAGATTGCTCATTCCCTCATAGGCGAAATCGAAATCGCGATCGGTGTAGATGCGCTTGGTGTAGGTCGCGAAATCCTGGCTGCGCACCGTCACCTCGACGCCGACCTTCGCGAGTGCCTGGCGGATATATTCCGAGCCACGGCTGTAGGGTTCGCCGCTCGGCACATAGTCAAGATTGAGGCGCAGGCGCACACCGTCCGAACCGCGCGGATGGCCGGCCTCGTCGAGCAGCTTCTCCGCCGCGGCAAGGTCGATCGGATAGGTCTTGAGATCGGCGACAAACCATTTCGCCAGATTGGGATTGATCGGGCCGGGGATCGGTTCGCCATAGCCGTAGTTGATGGTGTTGCGGATCACCTTTCGGTCGATGACATGCGCGAAGGCCCGCCGGACGCGGATATCCTTGAAAACCGGCCTTTCCAGATTGAATTCGATACGACTGACGCCGTTGGAATATTGATAACCCCTTGTTTCGAAGGCGAGGCTCGCCACGTCCTTGAGGCGATCGAGATCGCTCAAGGGGACGGGCGTCGATGGCGCGAGATCGATCTCGCCGGTCTCAATCGCGATCGAGCGTGCGGCGGCGTCGGGAATGAAGCGGACAATCAGCTGGTCGAGATAGGGACGAGGCTGGTCCCAGTAGTCGGAATTGCGCTCGTAGACGATATGGCTGCCGCGCACCCACTCCTTGAACTTGAAGGGGCCCGTGCCGACTGGCGCCAGATTGACGGGATTTTCGGCGGCCTTCGTGCCTTCATAGAGATGGCGGGGAACGATTGGCGATTCCGACGCGGCGAGCGCGGTAATCAGATAGGGAGCCGGTTTGGACAGGACCAGGATCGCGGTCAAGGGATCGGGTGTTTCGATCTCGACGAGGTTCAGAAAGGTATTGCGTCCGCGCGGGTGGACATCCTTGAGCGTCCTGATCGAGAAGACGACGTCATCGGCGGTAAAAGGCTTGCCGTCGTGCCATTTGACTCCATCGCGCAGCTTGAAGGTGTAGCGTAGCCCATCATCGCTGATGGACCATTGCTTGGCCAGCAGCGGCTGTGGGTTAAGATCGAAATCATAGGTCAGCAGCCCCTCTGTTACCTTCGGGGAGACATAAACCGAGTTGAAGGCCGTATGGGCGATCGTCGTCAGGACCGGCGGCTCGGCCGAAAGCAGAAGCGTCGCGGTGCCGCCACGTGACGGAGCCGCATGGACGGCTGTTCCCGTTACGGCGATCGCACCGAGCGCTGCCGACGAGAGCAGGAAACTCCGGCGTGTAATCGTGGAAAGTCTGGTCATCTGAAGTTGCCTCACCCGTCTAAACTCGTGTTGCCGTGTCTGAACTGCCGTTGGTTTTATGTTCTCGAAGGGAGCCGTTCTCGTAGGTTGCTTTATTGCCTCGTGCTCACTTCTTGGGAAAATTGATGCGTAAATTTTATCTTTCTGCAAACATTTTCTAATTTACCTCATTGATCTAACAAATTTCGGAAATATCTACCAATAACGATTTGACAAAACCTACAGATTTAGTCAACTACTATTGCGATGCAGCGCTCGGAATTTCGGTGGCGCTGCCGAGGAGTTTCGATGTCGGCTTACATGCGGATAGGAAGAACGCTACGTCGGACGGCCACGCAGGCGGTGCCGACGATAGTTGGCATCGTCATCCTGAATTTCTTCCTGCTTAAGCTGGCGCCCGGCGATGCGGCCGATGTCATGGCGGCCGAAGCCGGATCGGCAACGGTCGAGACGATGGCGGCGCTGCGTGAGCGCTTCGGCCTGGACAATCCGATCCTCGTGCAGCTCGCGAACTATTTGAACAATCTCGCGCATTTCAGTCTCGGCTTCTCGCCGCGCTACGGCATGCCTGTCGCCGATCTGATCGGCCAGCGATTGCCTGGTACCCTGACGCTGATGGTGGCCGCGCTCGCCGCCGCGATCGCGATCGGTCTGATCCTCGGATCGCTGATGGCAACGTTTGCCGGGCGGCTGCCGGATCGGTTGATCTCGATCATCTCCCTCCTCTTCTATTCGATTCCGGGTTTCTGGATCGGGCTGATGCTGATCCTGCTGTTTTCCGTCAAGCTCGGATGGCTGCCGAGCGGCGGCGACAGCACCATCGGTTCACGGCTCACCGGCCTGCCGGCGCTGCTTGACCGGGCGCGCTACATGGTGCTGCCGGCCATATCGCTCGCCCTCTTCTACCTGGCGATCTATGCACGGTTGACACGCGCCGCCATGCTGGAGGTCAAGTCACAGGATTTCGTTCGCACCGCGCGGGCGAAGGGCGTCTCGCCCTTCATGTTGACAACCCGACACGTGCTGCGCAACGCGCTGATCCCGATCACGACCATGGCCGGGATGCATTTCGGCGGCATGCTCGGCGGCGCCGTCGTCGTCGAGACGGTCTACAGCTGGCCCGGCCTTGGACGGTTGGCTTTCGAGGCCGTCATGGCTCGCGACTTCAGCGTTCTGCTTGGCATCCTTTTGCTCTCGTCACTTCTCGTCATCATCGCCAACGCTGCCGTGGATCTTCTACAAGCCTGGCTCGACCCGCGGATCGGAGCAAGCCGATGAAAGCGCAGGAACTCAAGATCTATGCGGACACGGCGCGTGATTTCAGTGCCGAGGAGCCCGAAACAGCGGCAAAGGCCGCGCCCGTTCCCGAACGCCGTTGGACCCACATCCATGCGCCCGATGCCCGCACGACGGCTGTTTCGGCCCCGCGCTGGCAAGGGCGTCGGCGTGAGCTCAGGATCTTTCTTTCCAACCCCAACGCGCTCTTCGGCATCGCTGTCCTGGCGGCAATCGTGTTTGCGGCCCTGCTTGCGCCGATCCTCTATCCTGGTGATCCCCTGGAGATGGTGGCGCGACCCTTCCTTTGGCCGGGCCAAAATCCGGTCTATCCGTTGGGAACGGATTCCATGGGGCGTGACGTGCTGGCGGGCATTCTTCATGGTGCCCAGATTTCGCTGACCGTGGGCATCGCCGCGACCCTGCTCGGCCTGGGCGCCGGCGTGACGATCGGCGCGCTTGCCGGCTACTTCGGTGGCGTCGTCGATGACCTCCTCGTCAAGCTCATCGAGATTTTCCAGACCATGCCGAGTTTCGTCCTGCTTGTCGTGCTGGTTGCTATCGCACAGCCGACCACGACGACGGTGACGATCGCGATCGCGCTCGTCAGCTGGCCGACGGTCGCGCGCCTGACGCGCGCCGAGTTTCGCGGCATAAAGGAGAAAGACTATGTTCTCGCCGCCCGCAGCCTCGGCTTCGGTCATGCCCGCATCATTTTTCGAGAAATCCTTCCGAATGCCTTGCCGCCGCTGATCGTCACATCATCCGTGATGGTGGCGAGCGCGATCCTGATGGAATCGGCGCTTTCCTTCATGGGGCTTGGCGATCCCAATCGTGTCTCCTGGGGATCGATGATCGGCGCGGGGCGCGATGTCATCCGCACGGCCTGGTATCTCACCGCCTTGCCGGGCCTTGCCATTGTCTTCACGGTTCTATCGCTCAATCTCATTGGCGATGGCCTGAACGATGCCCTTAATCCGCGTTTTTCGGAGGAGCGTCGATGACGGAACTTCTCGACGTTCGCGATTTCTCTGTGGGTTTCGGTAGCGCTCAGCCCGTCAAGGGCGTCAGTTTCACCGTGGCGGCCGGCGAGATGCTGGCTGTTGTCGGCGAGTCGGGCTCGGGCAAGTCGCTGACCGCGCTCGGCCTCATGGGTCTCCTGCCCCGGCACGCCAAGACGGCGGGCGAAATCCTGTTCAACGGCCGCGATCTCCTGAATTTGCGCGAACGGGAGATGCGGGGCATTCGCGGGCACGACATCGCCATGATCTTCCAGGAGCCGATGACGTCGCTCAATCCCGTGCTGACGATCGGCGCCCAAATCGTCGAAGTCCTGCGCATCCATGAAAAACTGAGTGGCAGGCAGGCGCGCCAGCGCGCGATCGACCTGCTGGATCTCGTGAGCATTCCAGAGGCGGCAAAACGTATCGACGACTATCCGCACCAGCTTTCGGGCGGCATGCGTCAACGCGTCATGATCGCCATCGCGGTCGCCTGCAGTCCCCGGCTCCTGATCGCCGACGAGGCGACCACGGCGCTCGACGTCACGATCCAGGCACAGGTGCTGCAACTGCTCGATCGCCTGCGCGGTCAGCTCAACATGGCGGTCATCCTCATCACGCACGACCTCGGCATCGTCGCGCAATGGGCCGACCGCGTCGTCGTGATGTATGCGGGGCGAAAGATCGAGCAGGGCCTGCCCGGTGCCTTGTTCGAGACGCCGTATCATCCCTATACGCAGGGGCTGCTCGCGGCTTCGCCGCGATTGAAGGCCGACTATCATTATCGCGATGGGCCATTGACGGAAATTCGCGGCTCGATCGTTTCGGCGACCGGCGAACAGGGCTGTTCCTTCCGACCGCGCTGTCCGGTGGCGCGAGCGGCCTGCGGGCAGTCCGTGCCGGCGCTCGTCGAGGTGTCGGCCAGCCGCGAGGTGGCCTGCCCCCATGTTCCAGTCCATACGGAGAAAGCCCATGTCGCTTCTGTCGGTCGATAGGCTTTCCACGCATTATCCGGCCGGGGCCGGAACGGTGCGGGCCGTGGATGACGTATCGCTCGAGATCCTTGCGGGCGAGACCGTGGCGCTGGTCGGCGAATCCGGCTGCGGCAAGTCGACGCTCGGCAAATCCCTGATGCGCCTCGTCGATCCAACATCCGGGCGTATCGCCTTCAAGGGGCGCGATGTCGCCGCGATGTCGGGCAAGGAGTTGCGGTCGATCCGCCGGCATATCCAGATGATCTTTCAGGACCCGTTCGCCTCGCTTAATCCGCGCCAGACGATCCGCTCGATCCTGACGGCGCCGCTCGCCGTCCATGGCATCGGTGATCGCAGGGGCCGGGACGCCATCGCCGCCGCGATGGTCGCCCATGTCGGCCTGCCGGCGGATTCGCTCGACCGCTATCCGCATGAGTTTTCCGGCGGCCAACGCCAGCGCATCGGTATTGCCCGCGCGCTGATCCTGCAGCCGGAGCTCGTCATCTGCGATGAGCCCGTTTCCGCGCTCGATCTGTCGATCCAGGCGCAGATCCTCAATCTTCTCGTCGAGATGAAGACGGAGCTTTCGCTTTCCTACCTCTTCATCTCCCATGACCTGTCGGTCGTGCGCTATTTCGCCGATCGCGTGCTGGTCATGTATCTCGGCCGCATCGTCGAAAGCGCACCGACGGCAAGGCTCTGGAGCGATGCCAAGCATCCCTACACGCGCGCGCTGCTTACCGCCGTGCCTGATCCGTCGCGGCGCAAGCAGGCCGCCCCGATCACAGGCGATCTGCCGAGCCCGCACAACCCGCCATCCGGCTGTCGCTTTCATACGCGCTGCCCGCTCGCAACAGACATCTGCCGGAGCGACGATCCGGTCTATCGGCAAATCGGCAGTGGCCACATGGTCGCCTGCCATCACGCACAATGAAATGGAGAAATGACATGGTCGACTATCGCTATCTCGGGCGTAGCGCCCTGAAGGTATCGCCTCTCACCCTTGGGACGATGATGTTCGGAGGGCCGACGCCTGACGACGTCGCCTTCCGCATTATCGACAAGGCCCGTGACCAGGGCATCAATTTCATCGACACCGCCGATGTCTACCATGATGGCAAGTCGGAAGAGGTCGTCGGTCGCGGCATCAAGGCAAATCGTGATCATTGGGTGCTTGCGACGAAGTTCGTCAACTCGCACAAGAAGGGCCCCAATCTCGGCGGTCATTCGCGCAAATGGGTAATCGAGACGGTCGAAAATTCGCTGCGCCGTCTCAATACCGACTATATCGACATCCTTTATTTCCATCGCGCTGTCTTCGACGCGCCGTTGGAGGAGCCGGTGCGCGCGATCGCCGATCTCATCCGCGCGGGCAAGCTGCGCTACTTCGGCGTCTCGAATTTCCGCGGCTGGCGCATCGCCGAGATCTCGCATCTCGCCGATCAGCTCGGCATCGATCGCCCCGTTGCAAGCCAGCCGCTCTACAACATCGTCAACCGCACCGCCGAAGCCGAGCAGCTGCCGGCTGCCTATCATTACGGTCTAGGCGTCGTTTCCTACTCGCCGCTGGCGCGTGGCGTGCTGACGGGCAAGTATGAGCCGGGCAAGGAGCCCGCTGCTGATACCCGCGCCGGCCGCGGCGACAAGCGCATTCTTGAGACCGAATGGCGTCCGGAATCGATCGCCATTGCCAAGGAAATCGCCGCTCACGCCGCCGCCAAGAAGGTCACGCCGACTGAATTCGCGATCGCCTGGGTACTGAACAACAAGTTGATCACCTCGGCGATCACCGGTCCACGCACGCAAGAGCATTGGGATAGCTACATCCGTGCTCTCGACGTCAAGCTGACCGCCGAGGACGAAGCTCTGGTCGACCGTCTGGTCACGACGGGCCATCCATCGACCCCGGGGTTCAACGATCCGAGCCACCCGGTCGAGGGTCGCGTTCCCGCCAGCGCCGCCCGCGACAATGAAAACGTCGTGCCGCTTGCTCGCGCCGTCGCCTGATTGCCAAGCCTAGAGCCCCGCTTGAGCGGGGCCGTTCCCTTCCGGCGCAAAGAGCCTCTTCATGCCCATGACAGTTTCATCAACCGCGCCCTCCGTACCCGTTGAGACCAATCGCACGACGTTGCTTGCAAGAATACCCGATCTTGCCGCGGAGATCGCAAAAGGCGCTGCGCGTCGAGACCTCGAACGCGAGCTGCCCCATGAGGCTTTCAAGCTGTTCAAGGAGGCCGGCCTTGGCGCGTTGCGTATACCGACGGCGCTTGGCGGGCCGGGCGGATCGGTGCTCGATTATATCGAGATGGTGATGACGCTCGCCGCGGCCGATTCCAATGTTGCCCACGCGCTCCGCAGTCATTTCAACTTCACGGAAGCGCTGCTGCTCAATCCGCACAGTTCGGTCGATCGCACGCAGCTTGCCCGCGTCCTTAGCGGTAAGCTCTTCGGCGGCGCTCATACGGAGCAGGGGACGAAGCGTCCTGGTGATGTCACAACGCGGCTGACGAAATCCGGCGAGAGCTATAGGCTCAACGGGCGCAAATGGTATGCGACCGGCACGGCATTCGCCGATTTCGCCTCCTTCAGTGCCAAGGATGATGACGACCAGCTCGTCAGCGTGCTTTTACCCATCGACCGTAAGGGGATCAGCATCCTCGACGATTGGGACGGCATGGGTCAGCGTCTGACGGCAAGCGGTGGCGTCCTGCTCGATGACGTGGAAGTGCTGCCGCACGAGATTTCGAGGCGCGGGCTGAGCACGCTGGTCGGCAGGCACACCTCGACCCTACGTCAGCTGCATCTTGCCGCCTCGATGGCGGGCGCGGTCCGCGGCGCGCTGACAGAAGGCACGGATTACGTGCGCAGGCAGGCGCGTTCGGCAGCCCACAGCGCCGCCGAGACGGCCAATGCCGATCCTTTCGTCCAGAAGATATTAGGCGAGATCGCAGCAAACTCCTTTGCCGTCGATACGCTGATCCGCGAGAGCGCTCGCGCGCTCGATCGGACGGCCGCGACCTTCGCAGGGGATGATCCGCGGATCTTGGAGACGGCTTTGGTCGAAAGCGCGCTGACGACGGCGCGCACCCAGATCGTCGCATCGCAGCTCGCGCTTACCGCCGCGACCAACGTCTTCGAGCTCGGCGGCGGGTCGGCGACGTCGCGCCATTTCAATCTCGATCGCCATTGGCGCAACATTCGCACGGTGCTGAACCATAACCCTTTGCTGCACAAGGCGCGGGTGGTTGGCGATTACTACATCAACGGCACCACGACCCATCTGGAAGAAGGCAAGGTCTTCTGAGCCATGTACATCGACCCGCATTCCCACCAATCCGTCGTCATTATCGGTGGCGGCTTTGCCGGTGCGCTGACCGCGATAAAGCTGCTCGACAAGACGGAGGTACCGCTTTCGATCACGATATTGGAGCCCCGCGAGGAGCTTGGGCGTGGGGTCGCCTATAGCACGACCGAGGCCGTGCATCTCGTCAATGGCCCCGCTGGTACCTTTTCCCTTCATCCGGAAGAGCCCGACCATCTCACTCATTGGCTGGCGGAGAACGCGTTACGTTACGGCTGGACACCGCCCGCCGATATCGCAGGCAGTTTTCCGCCGCGCCACCTTTATGGAACCTATGTCCGCGATGAGCTGCGCCGGGCGATATCGACAGCACGCTCCGGATCGACATTCCGGCATGTCAGGGCCATCGCGAGCCGTCTCGTTTCCGCTCCACACAGGGTGGAGATCACGACAAGTGAAGGCGAGACTATCGAAGCGGACGAGGTGATTCTGGCCCTCGGCGTCTTCCAGCCCGATCTTGCGCGACAGGAAGCCGCCGTCGCCCGTCATCCAGGTTTTGCGGCATCTCCGTGGGATGCCGCAGCTCTCGATCGCTTGGTGGAAGCAGACGAAATACTGCTCATCGGCTCGAGCCTGTCGATGGTCGATGCGGTCGCAAGCATGGAAGCGCGAGGCTTCCAGGGCCGCTATCAGGTCATATCCAGGCGTGGTCAATTCATAGAGGATCGGCGCAATGTCGCGCTGGAGCGTGATTTCCTCGCAGAGAGACCTCTACCGACCACAGCGCGGTCCTTGCTCTCGATCGTCAAGGCCGAACGTCGCGCACTGGCGGCCGAGGCCAAGGATTGGCAGGCGCTGCCGCTCGCCATCCGGCCCTACATTTTGCCTTTGTGGCAAAAGGCTGACGATGTCGAGAGAGCGCGGTTCGCACGTCATCTGCGGGCATTCTGGGATGTTACGGCGCATCGCGCCGCGCCTGACAGCTATCGCGCCGTCTCCAAGGCGATTGCCGATGGCAGGCTCCGGCACGGGACCGCGCGATTGCTTTCCATGAAGCCCGCTGGCCGCTTGATCACGGCGACGTTGAAGACGCGTTCGGGTACCGAGTCCCATTCTTTCGGCGGCGTCATCGATTGCCGTGGCCATCAGTTGCACGACTGGCGACGCATTTCCGATCCCTTCGTCAGGAGCCTCATCGAAAGCGGAGAGGTTCGCCCGCACAGCACCGGTTTCGGCATCGATGCCACGGAGCAAGGGGATGTCATTTCGGAAGAGGGGCGTGTTCACCGCAACATCAGCGCCATCGGCCATCCGCTGCGCGGCGTTGCCTGGGAGTCTAGCTCGATCTCGGAGCAACGAGCGCAGGCGATTGCGCTGGCCGATCGTATTCTCGCCAAACTGACGCCGCTCGCCCGTGCCGCCTCGTAATCCGACATAAAGGAAGGGGGCGCCGCATCGCCCCCGCAAGCAGAACGGGCTGCTTTTAGTGTCAGCCTTCGCCCTCCTTGATATAGACATCGGCGAAATTCGATTGCACGCCTTCCGCGCCGATCGTGTGGTTTTTGACGCGCTTATTGAAGACCGTGACGTTTTCGAGCGAGATCAGATTGATGACGGGCAGCTCATCGGCGATGATCTTCTGGAAGTCGTTGAATTCCTGCTTGCGCTTTGCCTCGTCGACTTCGATCGAAGCTGTCTCGAGCAACCTGTCGACCTCCGGATTTTGATAGTGGCTGGCGTTGGAGAAAGGCAATCCGAGCTTGAAGTTCTTCGACCAGTAGATGCGCTGCACGCCGAGCGTCGGATCGAACTGGTTGCCGAGATATTCCGCCGTGAGGTCGAAGGCGCGCTCGGTATAGACCTTCTGGATATAGGTCGAGAAGTCGTAGGAATCGATCCTCGCGTCGATACCTATGCGAGCGAGGTTCTGCTTCAGATATTCGGCGACGCGTTTGAAGCCTTCATTGTAGGAATTGTGCGTCAGGCGAAGCGCAAACCGAGTGCCGCCGCCGTTTCGCTTATAGCCGGCCTCGTCCAGCAATTGCTCCGCCGCCTTGAGATCGAAGGCATGGGGCTTGATCGCGGCATTGAGATATTGCGGCAGGAAGGTGCTGATAGGCGTTGGCGAGACGTGGCCATAGCCATACCAGACCGTATTGAGGATGACGTTGAGGTCGATGGCATGCGCGATCGCGCGACGCACGCGGACATCCTTCAGGTATTCATTATCGAGGTTGAGGATGAGCTGCGTCTGGTCGCCCTTCGTCTCGTAGCCGCGGGAATCGATGCCGATATTCGGCAGCGCCTTGATGCGCTCGAGATCGGCAAGCGGAATGGGATTGTCGCCACCGAGATCGAACTCTCCGGTCTCGAAGCCCGCCGCGCGGGCGGCGCCATCAGGCACGAAGCGAACCACAACCTGGTCGAGATAGGGTTTGCCGGCATCCCAATAACCGGGATTGCGCTCAAGGATGATATGCGAGCCGCGCACCCACTCCCGGAAAACAAAGGGACCGGTACCGATAGGGGCGCTACCGTTCGGATTGGTCGGAACATCGGCGATCTTGACACCTTCGTAGATGTGTTTCGGCACGATCGGAGATTCGGCCGCGTAGAGCGCTTTCAAAAGGTAAGGCGCTGGCTTGGAGAGACGGAATATCGCCGTCAGGGGGTCTGGCGTGTCGACCGCGATGACGTTGGCGAACGTGCCTCGTCCACGCGGATGAACCTGTTTCAGGAGCTCGATCGAATAGGCGACATCGGCCGAGGTGAATGGCTTGCCGTCGTGCCATTTGACGTTGGGTCTAAGCTTGAACGTATAGGTGAGGCCATCTGAGGCCACCGACCATTCGGTCGCAAGCTGCGGCTTCGCCACGAGACCGAAATCATAGGTAAGCAGCCCCTCGGTGATCTTCGGACTGATCTTCTGCGTGCCGCCAGCGGTATGGGCGAGCGCCAGGATGGTAGGCGGTTCGGGTTCGACGATGAAATTAAGCGTGCCGCCGCGCGGCGGTGTTTCGGCCGCGCGCATCGCGGCGGTTGGCAGAAGGGTTGCTGCGGTCGACAGCAGAAGCAATTGGTTGAAACGGCGGCGGTTGATGGTCATTCGCTTTCCTTGCCGGTTGAACGGATCGGTCCTTCGGTGAACCGCTGGCGGAGATGTCCGCGATCGGCGCATCTTCGGGCGCCGGGCGGGTAAAACGGAAGAATGTTTTTCTGATCGCCCGCGAAAGAAAAGCTTCGCCGGATCGCCTGAAACGGCCCGGTCAAATCTTTTGTCCATTAAAAATATAGACTATTTTGCATTTTTAGTTTTTGCTTCCCCCACGCCGTCTGGGCATGGAAGAAAATATCCATCCGCTCACCGGTAAACGCAAAGCGCGTTCTCGTCTTGAGATGGCCGATTGTGCTGCAATCGGCTAATGAACACGATTGCCGACACTCGGAGAAAGCCCATCCAGCCGACCTTGGCGCGGTTGCCGCCATTGACTTCGTTGCGCGCCTTCGTGGCGACAGCGCGGCACCTGAGTTTCCTTGGCGCCGCCGAGGAATTGCACGTCACCTCGGCGGCCGTCGGCCAACAGATCCGGCTTCTGGAGGACTATCTGGGGCAGTCGCTGTTTCACAGGGTCCGCGGTCAACTCCAGTTGACGGCTGCCGGCATGGCACTTGTACCGGGACTGACAAACGCGTTCGATGTGGTTCTGGCGACGATGACGCAATTCATCGCCAGCGATCACGATCTTCCGATCCGCGTATCGGTCGCGCCGTCCTTTGCCAGTAAATGGCTGATCCCGAGACTGGATGGTCTGAGGCAAGCAGCCCCTGGCCTGGAGATTCTGGTCGATGCCTCGATGCATTTGACCGATTTGAATAAAGGCGACACGGATTGCGCCATCCGCTATGGCAGCGGCGTTTATCCCGGCCTTGTCGTCGATCACCTTTTCTCCGAGGCCGTCGTGCCGATCTGCAGCCCTGAATTCGCCGAGCGGCATTGGCTGTGGAACGGCCCGCGGGCGATCGAAGGGGTGCCTCTCTTGCACGAGGATGGCGCGGAGCATGATCATTCCTGCCCGGATTGGAATGGCTGGCTGCGTGCCGAAGGACTATCCCTGCGTTTGCCACAGGGCGGCTTCCGCCTCAGTCAATCATCTCTCGTCATAGATGCCGCGTTGGCGGGGCAAGGACTTGGTCTTGGGAAAATCCGCCTGGCGGAGGCCGAGCTGAAGGCGGGACGTCTGGTGACGCCCTTCGGCGGTTCGCAAGCCGTGAGCTTTTCCTATTTCTTCGTCACGACGCCGGCCAAGGAGCGCCTGATGCGCGTCGAACTGTTCCGCAACTGGCTGCGGGCAGAGGCCAAGGTCGTGCGGACGATCGGCGACATCCTGTCGCGCGATATATTGCGCGGGCTCGACATTGCCGCCGCCGAATAGCCGGCCGATTATTTCAGTCTGAAGCCGAGGCGGCGAGCCGCCACGCCGAGAAGGTGTCGTCCCTTCAGGGCTTCGACGGATCCGATCCTGTTTTTCACTTGCACCGTCCAATCAATGCGCGGCATGCGCTGTTCGGTCTGAAAGTCCTGCAGGACCGTGTTGTAATGTCGTAGGTCCTCCGACCGCCGGCGGTGATCGTAGCGTTCGCTATGGAGCACGCTCGTTTGCGGTAGCCGCGGCTTGACGGCGGCCCGTATGGCCGGGTCGGGATAGCCGACCGTCAGGCCGAAAACTGGAAAGACACCCTCCGGCAATTCCAGCTCACGCGCCACGGTCTCCGGGTCGTTGCGGATGGCACCGATATAGCAGGTGCCGAGACCCTGCGATTCCAGGGAGACGACGGCATTTTGCGCCGCGAGCGCGGCGTCGATGACACCGAGCAGGAAGCTTTCGACATAGTCGAGGCCATCGGCGGCTGAACCCTGGTCCGCCGCGATGCGGCGTGGCCTCGAAAGATCCGCGAGCCAGATCAGCAAGAGCGGCGCCTGCGTGATCTGCCTCTGTGTTCCGGCAACGGCATTCAGCTTTTCCTTGCGCGTATCGTCCCTGACGGCAATGACGCTCCAGGCCTGCAGGTTGGACGAGCTCGGCGCCGATTGGGCAGCGGCGACCGCGAGGTGGAGAATGTCATCCGGAACCGGCTTTGGCAGATAGTCGCGCATGCTACGGTGGGACAGCAACGTTTCGATCGTCTCATTCCAGTCGGCGCCGATATGATGGCTGTTGCGATAGCGCTCGCCGACGAGAGAGGCGAGCCGATCATCGTCGGGAAGTTTCGCCGTCGTTGCTGATGTCATGCTGTTTCTCCTTTATTCGGCGGCAATGGCATAGGGGTTGGCCGGCCGGGAAAGGCCGAGATGGTCCCGTAGGGTATGCCCCGTATATACTTTCCTGAACAGGCCGCGGCGGCGCAGGATGGGCACCACCTCGTCCACGAAGACCTCCAGGCCATGCGGCAGCACATCGGGCATCAGGTTGAAGCCATCGGCCGCGCCCGCCTTGAACCATTTTTCGATATCATCGGCAATCGCGTCGGGCGTGCCGACAATGGTGCGGTGTCCGGTCCCGCCATTCAAGGCGCGGATGAGGCCGCGTACGGTCAATTTCTCGCGCTGGGCAAGAGCAAGCGTTGCCCGGAAAAAGGTATGCCCGCCGTCAGCCGGCAAGGGAATATCGTCGGGCAGGGGCTCATCGAGTTTCAGCTTGCCTGGATCGACCTGCAGGACGCCGGACAGGCGCGCAAGGCTGTATTCCAGCGGAATGAGGTCCCGCAGCTCCTCTTGCCGTCGCCTGGCCTCCGCCTCCGTGCTGCCGATGATGGTGGCGAGGCCGGCGAGCACCAGCAGGCTGTCGGGCGCGCGGCCATGGCGGGCGGCCCTTGTTCGGAGGTCGCGCGCGTAATCGAGCGACTCCTCCAGGGATTGCGAGGCTGAGAACACCGCTTCAGCGTGCCTCGCTGCCAACCCCCGCCCATCATCCGAGCCGCCGGCCTGCACGATGACGGGATGTCCTTGCGGCGGGCGTGGGACGTTGTGCGGGCCATGAACGGAAAAATGCTTGCCGCGATGTGCGATCGCATGGACCTTGTTGGTATCGACGAACCGGCCGCTTTCGACATCGCCGATGAAGGCATCTTCCTCCCAGCTGTCCCATAGGGCCTTGACGACCGATGCAAATTCCTCGGCGCGCTCATAGCGGCCGTGATGCGCGACCGGCTTTTCCAGGCCGAAATTCCGGCTTTGCGAGAGATCGGCGCTGGTGACGATGTTCCAGCCGACGCGGCCGCCGCTGGCGTGATCGAGGGTCGCGAAGCGGCGAGCGATATTGTAGGGCTCGTTATAGGTGGTCGATGCGGTGGCAATCAGGCCGATATGCTCGGTATGGGCCGCCACCGAGGCCAGCACGATGGTCGGCTCGAGAGACGTCAGCGGGCGGAAATCGACGCGATCGGAAATGGCTGCCTGATCGGCAAGGAAGATCGCGTCGAAGGTACCGCGTTCGGCGATTCGAGCGACATTGATATAGTGATTGATATCGAAGGACGCGCGCGGGTCACTTCCCTGCATACGCCACGCCGCCGGCGAAAATCCTGAGTGCAATATGTTGATGTTGAGATGAAGTTCGCGTTTTCTGCTCACTGGAATATCCCCGGTTCGGGAAACTCGCCGTCGAGGAACCAGGTCCCGACATTGCGGGTCTTGTATTCGGCGGGGTTATGAAGCGTGTGGATGCGCACGTTGCGCCAGAAGCGATCAAAACCGAGTGGCCTGACGGCGGATCGTGCACCCATGACCTCGAAGATCTCGCTCGTCACCTCCAGCGCGACGCGTCCGGCAAGCACATTGGCGGAGGCGACCGCGATCGCCGCTTCACCGCGCTCCTTCGCCGTCAAATCGTGTCCCTTCGCATAAACGGCATCAACCGCCGCCAAAGCCCGGTCGGCAAGCGCCGTTGCCGCCTGTACCTTGATCCACAGCTCGCCATATTGCCTCTTGATCCATGGATCGTCCGAATGGCGCTCGACACCGGAATAGATCCAAGGCCGCGATTTCGTGACGGTATAGTCGCGCGCCGCTGCCAATGCTCCCTGTGCGGAGCCGACAAACACGTTGAGAAGCACGCTCTGCTGCTGCAATGGTGCCAATAGGGCGATCGGATCCTGCGGGCGCTCCGGCAGGATCTCTTCGTCGCTGATCTCGACATCCTTGAAGAGAACACGGCCGCTCCCGGTCTGCCGCTGGCCGATCCCGTCCCAATCGTCCGTGATGGTGATGCCGTTGCGGTCGGCCGGTATATAGGCAAAGCTCCGCTTGTTGGTGTTCTCGTCTTCCCAGGCGACCATCAGATAGTCGGCGACATGCGAACCCGAGGCGAACGGCCTGAAGCCGTTGAGGATGACCTTTTCCCCTTTCTTTCGACCGAACAGACTTTTCGAGAAACTGTTCGTCGTGTTGCCCCAGAACCAGCGACCGGTCGCGGAGCGGCGCAGGATGTCTTGGGATCGCTCATCGCGGAGCGTGGTAACGGCGTTTTGCAGCGGGCTGAAATGATAGCCATAGAGATGACCGAGCGAACCGTCCACCTTGGCGAATTCACGCACGATGCGCATGGCGGTGGAGTAGGGTTCGCCGGCACCGCCGAATTCCTTCGGGATGACCAGATTGACGAGGCCGCTCTCCTTCAGGAGCCTGATCTGCTCGGCGGGCCTGCCGCCAGATTGATCTCTCTCGATGGCATCGAGGGCAAATATATCTCGAAGCTCCACGGCTTTGGCGAGATGGGGATTCGATTGATCCGCCTCGAAAAGGGAGGGTGGAGGATAGGGTGGCTCGAAGCCATCTGGTTTCATGGTCATGACGGCCTCGTTCTAATGTAGGCGCGGAAAGCCGTGCCGTTCGGCAAGCAGCTCGAGGATGCGATTGGTCGAATTGATGAAGCGCGTTCCGTTCCAGTCGCTGGCGTCATCAGGCGGGTTCTCCGCGAGAATGAGAAGCGGCAGCGACTGGTTTTCCTCGCCGGCAACCTCGATCACCTTTTGCCGTGGTCGCGGGAACGCGACCCTTTCGACATCGATCGCCGAAGCAAGATCCGGGAATGAGGCGAGCAGTCCCTCGATCGCGTTGCAATAGGGGCAGACGAAGCTGACGCCTGGATGTTTCGGATCGGCAAAGCCGGGGGAAATGAGGAACAATTTGTCACGAGCCACTTGATCTTCTCCTATTCCGCCGCGACCGCATTGCCTGCGGAAAAACGATTGGCCGGACGCTTGAGCCCGAGATTTTCGCGCAGCGTCGCGCCTTCATAGTCGCTGCGGAACAGGCCGCGGCGGCGCAGTTCCGGCACGACAAGCGTGATGAAATCGGCAAGGCCTCCGGGCATGATGGGCGCCATGATGTTGAAGCCGTCGGCGCCAAAGTTTTCGAAGCGTTCTTCCATGACATCGGCGATCTGTGCGGGCGTCCCAACAACCTGCCAATGGCCGCGTGCGCCCGCAATGCGCAGGTAGAGCTGGCGGATGGTCAGGTTTTCGCGGCGCGCGAGATCGAGCACCAGTTCCTGGCGGCTCTTGCCGGCATTGGTGACAGGCGGCTCGCGGGGCACGGGACCGTCAAGCGGATAGGAACTCAAGTCGACGCCGGTCAATTGCGAGAGGAGATTAAGACCGACTTCCGGTTGGATGAGGTTCTGCAGGGCCTGGAATTTGTCTTCGGCTTCCGCTTCGCTTCGCCCGACGACAGGAAAGATTCCCGGCAGGATCTTCAAGTCGTCGGGCGAACGGCCATATTTGCCGAGCCGGCCCTTGACGTCGGCATAGAAGGCTTTTGCTTCGCCAAGCGTGATCTGCGCGGCGAAGATCGCCTCGGCGGTGCGCGCGGCCAGTTCCTTGCCGGGCTCGGAGGCTCCGGCCTGCACGACAACCGGCCGCCCCTGCGGCGAACGTGGAATGTTCAGCGGCCCGCGCACCTTGAAGTGGCGCCCCTTATGGTCGAGCCTATGCAGTTTGCCGGGATCGAAATACCGGCCGCTCTCACGATCGCGGATGAAGGCATCGTCCTCGAAGCTGTCCCACAGGCCCAGCACGACATCGGCGAATTCTTCCGCTCGGTCGTAGCGGTCGGCATGCAGAACCTGCGCGTCATGGCCGAAGTTGAAGGCGGCGTCCGGATCGGAGGAGGTCACGAGGTTCCAGCCGGCGCGGCCGCCGCTTAGGCGGTCGAGTGAACCGAACTGGCGCGCGAGGTTGAAGGGATCGGAAAAACTTGTTGAGGCGGTTGCGATCAGGCCGATATTGCGGGTGACGCTGGCAAGCGCCGAGAGCAGCGTGATCGGTTCGAACGGATAGATGCCGCTATGCGCCTTCCGGCTTGCCGCATCCAGGTCCCTCAGACGAGCGGCAACACCGTCCGCAAAGAAGATGGTGTCGAACTTGGCGGCTTCGGCGAGCTTGGCGAGCTCGAGATAGTTCTCGAACTCGGTACCCACCGATGCTTCCGGATGCCGCCAGGCGGCGACATGGTGGCCGGTGAAGAGCAGGAAGGCGCCGAGCTTGATCTGATCCTTTCGTCTAGCCATGGAATGTCCTTTCAGCGATACATCGCCGGAACGGGGAACTCGCCCGTCAGCAGCCATGTGCCAAGCGTGCGCTTCTTGTACTCGGCGGGATTGTGCAGCGTATGGGTCCGCACGTTGCGCCAGAAGCGGTCGAAACCGTTTGCCGTCGTTGCCGATCGCGCGCCCATGACCTCGAAGATCTCGCTGGAGACGGCAAGCCCGACTTCGCCGGCATAGACATTGGCCGTGGCTATATCGATGGCGGCGGCGCCACGATCTTCATGCGTCAGGCCCGGTCCCTGGTTAAAGGCCTTATCAAGGCTCAGCGCCGCCTTGTCGGCGAGCTCGATGGCAGCGAGCGTGCGGATGTAGAGATCGCCATATTGCCGCTTGATCCAGGGGTCGTCGGTGTGTTTGTCGACGCCGGAATAGATCCATGGCCGAGACGATGTCGTCGTGTAAGCCCGGCCTTCTTCCAGCGCGCCCTGGGCGCTGCCGACGAAGACGTTGAGCAGCACGCTTTGCTGCAGCAGGGAGGTCAGCGACGTATAGGGTGTCAGCGGGACCGCCGGGGAACTGATGAGTTCGTCATCCCCAATCTCGAGGTCGTGAAAGCTGACCGTGCCGCTGCCGGTCTGGCGCTGGCCGATGCCATCCCAATCGTCCTCGATGACAATGCCGTTTCGATTGGCGGGAACGACCGCGGTCAGGCGCTCGCCCTCGTCATTTTCGAAGGAGATTTGAATATAGTCTGATATGTGCGAGCCGGAGGAAAACGGGCGCTTGCCGTTGACCAGCCAGCCGCGGCCGATCCGCCTTCCGGACGAGGTTTTCGACATGGCGTTGCCGGAATTGCCCCAGACGAAATTGCCGGCGGCGGATGCCCTGAGCAGGCGCTCCCGCTGCACGTCCGACCCCCGAAAGAGCACGAGGTTCAAGGGGAGGTGGTGGTAGCCGAAGAGATGCGCCAGCGAGCCGTCGGTACGCGCGAATTCACGCACGATCCGCAAGATGGAGAGCCAGGAAGCGCCGCGACCGCCATATCGGGTCGGAATCTGCGCCGAAGGCAATCCGCTCTCCTTCAGCAGGCGGATCTGTTCGGTCGGCCTGCCACCCAATTTGTCGCGCTCGACCGCGTCCCGGTCGAATGCCCGCCGGAGCTCGACGGCTTTTGCGACAAGGGGATCGGATGTGTGTGATGGGAAAGACATGTCTGCTTCACGCCTATGGATTTGAACGGCGCATCGCCGCTTTGAGGCCTGAAGGGTTCGGTGATTGCGGGCCCAAGTCCAGCAATATCTATTTGATCCGTTGGGAAGAAATTCTTCTCCCCGCTTATCGAAAAAACTTAGGCGTCCGCAGTTTCCAGCCGTTACGTGTCGCCGCGAAATGATCTCCGTCGGTTCGACATGTCGCGTGACGAAGGAATCCGAACTGGTGGCGGTAAATAGAATATAATTTCTATAGATTATAATCTTTAACGTTTAGCCTTCTTCCGCAGCCATGATGGAGAAGACGATGACGGACAGACAAAGGCAACTGAAGCTCGGGGCTTTTCTTTATCCGACCGGGCACCACATTGCCGCCTGGCGGCATCCGCTGACGCAGGCCGACGCCGGTTCGAATTTCGCCCACTATGTCGAGCTGGCGCAAGTCGCCGAAGCTGCGAAGTTCGATCTGATCTTCATGGCTGACGGCGTGGGAACGCGCGGATCCGATACGGAGGCGCTCCATCGCACGGCCCAGCGTTATGTCGCCCAGTTCGAGCCGATCACCCTGCTTTCCGCTCTCGCGGCGGTGACGAAGAATATCGGCTTCGTGGCGACCGCCTCGACCTCCTTCAACGAGCCCTATCACATCGCCCGCAAATTCGCTTCTCTCGATCATATCAGCGGCGGCCGCGCCGGCTGGAACCTCGTGACATCGTCCAGCGATCACGAAGCGCATAATTTCGGCAGGGACGAGCATTATGCCCATGCGGAGCGTTACGAACGCGCCGAGGAGTTCGCCGATGTCGTGCTGGGCCTCTGGGACACCTGGGAGGAAGACGCATTCCCCCGCGATCAACGGAGCGGCGTCTTTTATGAGCCTGAGAAGCAGCACATCCTCAATCACAAGGGTAAGCACTTCAAGGTGCGGGGGCCGCTGAACGTGTCGCGCACGCCGCAGGGCCACCCAGTGCTCGTGCAGGCAGGCTCGTCCGAGCCGGGAAGGGAGCTCGCCGCCCGCACCGCGGAAGTCGTCTTTACCGCCCATCAGACCATCGAGGATGCGAGAGCCTTCTACGCGGATATCAAGGGTCGCCTCGCGAAATATGGTCGGGACCGAGATGACCTCAAGATCATGCCGGGCATCTTCCCGGTCGTCGGCAGAACGCGCGAGGAAGCGCAGCAAAAATTCGCCGAACTTCAGGATCTCGTCCATCCGGTGGTCGGCCTCTCAATGCTGAATGGCATGGCAAGCGGTGTCGATCTCTCCCAATATCCGCTCGACGGCCCCGTTCCGGATCTGCCTGAGACCAATGGCAGCAAGAGCCGCCAGAAATTGTTGCTCGATCTTGCCAGGCGCGAAAGCCTGACGATCCGGGAACTTTATCTCCGTATCGCCGGCGCGCGTGGTCATTGGCAGATCGTGGGAACGCCGATCGAGATCGCCGATCAGATGGAAGAATGGTTTAGGACGGGTGCTGCCGATGGCTTCAACGTCATGCCGCCGCAACTGCCGACCGGTCTCTATGATTTCGTCGAACATGTGTTGCCGGAGCTGCGACGCCGCGGCCTCTTCCGCGGCGATTACGAAGGTTCGACACTACGCGAAAACCTCGGATTGAGAGTACCTTTGCATCCGGCGCGGCATGCCGTCGCCGCGGAGTAGTCGGCCATGGGCAACTCCCTGCATCTCCAGATCAGCCACGTCACCCGCCAGTTCAAGGTCAACAGTGAGATTTTGACCGCGCTCGACGATGTCAGCCTCGATATCGCCGAGGGTGAATTCGTGACGATCGTCGGAGCGAGCGGCTGCGGAAAGTCGACGCTGTTGCGCCTTGGTGCCGGCCTTGATCTTCCGACATCGGGATTCGTTGGTCACGCAGGCCGGCCCGTCAAGGAGCCGAGCCTTGAGCGCGGCATCGTCTTTCAGGAGCCACGGCTTTTCCCCTGGTTGACCGTCGCCCGCAATATCGCGCTCGGGCTCGAGAATTCCGGGCTGTCCAAGGCAGAGAAGAACAGGCTCGTCGAATCCCACCTCGAACTTGTCGGGCTTTCCGGCTTCGCAAAGGCCTATCCGCACCAGCTTTCCGGTGGGATGGCGCAGCGCGCCGGCATCGCGCGGGGATTGGTCAATCGCCCGAATGTCCTATTTCTCGATGAACCCTTTGGCGCGCTCGACGCCATCACCAAAGCAAGGCTGCAGGACGAGTTGCAGACGATCTGGGCGAAGGAACGCATCACCATGGTTCTGGTGACGCACGACGTCGAGGAGGCCGTCTATCTCGGCGATCGCGTCGTCGTCATGTCACCCCGGCCGGGTCGCATCCGTGACATCGTTCCGGTGGACTTGGCGCGCCCACGCGATCGCACCTCCCCGATGCTGGTCGAAATCCGCAATCGGGTGCTTGAGAGCCTCAACGCCACGACGTCAACGCCTCGCCCGCCAGCGAGCATCACAAGTCCGGCGGTTGAAATCCGGCCTGCGGTCGTCGCAGCAGAATAATCACGGAGCAACAGATGAAACTGTCCATTATTTCCCGCTTGGTCGCCGGCGCGACGGTCGCCCTGGGCCTGTTATCCGCCCCGGCCTGGGCGCAGGATCCCCTCGTCATTCACGTTGGCTACGCCGCGATCGGCGTCGACAACAAACCCTATGCCGAGGGAACGTCGGCTGCGACGGCTCGCGCCGGCGAATTTCTGGAAAAGGAATTCGCCAACGATCCGAACGTCAAGATCGAATGGACTTTCTTCAAGGGTGCCGGGCCGGCGGTGAACGAGGGCTTCGCCAACGACCAGCTCGACTTCGCCTATCAGGGCGATCTTCCGGCGCTGATTGGGCGGGCAACCGGCCTGAAGACGAAGTTTCTGCTGGCGAGCGGCGCACGCAAGCCGCTTTATCTCGCTGTCGCCAAGGGATCCGGCATCAAGACGATCGAGGATCTGAAGGGCCGCAAGGTCGCGCTGCAGCGCGGTACCAACGGCCACCTCTCCGCAATCAAGATCTTGCAGGCACACGGATTGACCGAGCGTGACATCCAGGTCGTCAATCTGGATACCGCCGGCACGGTCGCGGCCCTGACCAGCAGGGACATAGATGCGGCTTTTGGCGACACGCAGCTCATCAATCTCGCGGCGAAGGACAGCGCCGATGTCATCTACACGACGAAGGGTGACGATCCGCGTTTCGGGCGCAATGCCGGCATCATCGGCCGCGAGGCCTTCATCGACGCCCATCCGCAGATCACGCAGCGTGTCGTCGACGCGTTCGTCAAGGCGGCGCAGTGGTCGTCGGAAGAGCAGAACCGTGCGGCCCTCTTCGAACTCTGGCACAAGTCCGGCACGCCCGTTCCGATCCTGGAGGAATATTTCCGCAACGATACGCTCACCTATCGCAACTCGCCGCTGATCGACGATCTCCTGGTCTCGCAGTACAAGGAGCAGGCGATCAAGAGCAAGGAATACGGCCTGATCCGGCGCGATGTCGACCTTAACGGCTGGTTCGAACCGAAATATCTCAACAATGCGCTGGAAAAGCTCGGGCTGACGAAATTCTGGCAGCCCTATGGCGCCGACGGAAAGCCGGTCGCCTCCTGATCGGAGACGCGATCAAGACTAGGAGATTGGCGTGAGCGCTGTTGTCGAGACTACCGGGCGGGCCGGCTTGCCGCCATCGCCAGCAAGGCTCCAGCGCCTTGTCCTTTTCGTGACGGGCCTGATCTTTCCGCTTGGCCTGTTTGGCCTCTGGTGGGTTGCCTCCGCCAGGGGCTGGCTGCCGGAGCAGATCCTGCCGCCGCCAGCCTATGTCTACCAGGCCGGCCGCGACATGATCCTGAGCGGCGAGCTTCTCTATCACACCGGGGTCAGTCTCGGCCGTGTCGTCGTTGGCTTTACCATCGGCGCCGGGCTCGGCCTGTTGCTCGGCATTGCCATGGGGCTTTCCGAAAGGGTCGAGGACTATGTGAAGCCGCTCTTCCTCGCCTTCGCGCAGATCCCGACGCTCGGATGGATCCCGCTTTTGATGCTGCTTGTCGGCATCGAGGAGAGCTTGAAGATCATCATCATCGCCAAGGGCGCCATCGTGCCGATGACGATGAACACGCTCGCCGGGGTCCGCGGCGTCCCGCCGAAATATCTCGAGGTCGGCAGAGCGCTTCGCTTCAGCCGCTGGCAAACCCTGCGCTTGATCGTGCTGCCGGCTGCCGTTCCCTCGATATTCACCGGTATCCGTTATGGCCTTACCCATTCCTGGACATCGCTTGTCGGTGTCGAGTTGCTCGCCTCGTCCGAAGGGCTCGGCTACCTGTTGGTCTGGGGGCGGCAGATGTTCTGGCTCGATACCGTCATCGTCGCGATGATTGCCATCGGACTTGTCGGCTTCGTCATGGACAAGGGGCTGGATCGCACCGAACTGCTGATCCAGCGGTGGAAGCGGCGGGAGCTTTGACAATGGCAAGAGCAAGCCGTTTCGTACGTTTCCGGCGCGGCATGACGTTGCCGATCCTCCTCCTCGTGGCCTGGGAGGTTTCAAGCCGGACGGGTCTCGTGGACGCGCGCTTTCTGCCGTCGCTAGAGGATGTCGTCGGCACGGCCAAGCGTGAGCTGATCGACAATGATCTTATCGGCGAACTGGGTTTCAGCCTGATGCGCAATATTGCCGGCTTCCTGATTGGATGCGTGCTCGGCATCGCTTTTGCGAGCCTGCTGGCGCTCTCCCGGATTGCCGACCGCCTGATCATGCCGACCTTCAATGGACTGAAGCAGATCTCCCTTCTGGCCTGGATACCGCTGATCTCGGTCTGGTTCGGCTTTGGCGAACAGGCGAAGATCGTCTTCGTCGCGCTCGCCGCCTTCATTCCTATCGTTCTCAATACCTATGGTGGCATGCGTGAGGCGCCGGCCGAACTGCTTGAGGTCGCAACGGCGCTAAGGTTCAATGCGCGGCAGAAGGCATTGCGGATCTATATTCCGGCGGCGATGCCGTCGATCGCCACCGGCGTGCATCTCGGCTTGATCTATGCCTGGCTGGCAACGGTCGGCGCGGAATATTTCCTGGCCGTCGGTCCGGGCATCGGCGGCCTGGTCATCGCCGGTCGGGAGCGGTTCGACATGGCGCTCGTCATGGTCGGCGTCCTGGTGCTCGGCTTCGTCGGCTTTACACTAAATCGCCTTGCCTCCGCGCTTGAAGCTTATTTGTTGCGCTGGCGGCCTAAGCAGACCGTATAGGCTGCGAACATCATGCGCTTCAATGTATCAAGCAGCTAAACCCGGTTCCTCGGCTGCTGTTCTCGAGACCGTTCTCGATCTTGGCCCCGCGGACACGTTCAATCGCCCACTGTTGATGCAATGAGCGGCCGGATCGAAATTCCTGCAACTTCTGCCTTGCCTGCCTGACGGCATCGGGCAAGACATATGTTTGCGGACGCCATGAAAACTCTGGCGCCCGCAAACATCCAGAACTAGGCATCGATGATATAGACGATCGTGAATGTCGAGGGATCGACGATGACGATCCGTCCGTCCGCTAGGACGAAGAATCGATACGCCTTATATTGCGGAACGATCTGGACGATGCGCGGCGGCAGCGGCTCCAGCTCGATCTTCCGGGGAATGGTTGCGCCTACCGATACCGAGAAATCCGTCTCGCGAACGGGGGTGACATGGACCTCTTTAACCACCTGCCGGATCTGTGTTTGTTGCTCAACGGAGACCTGGACTTGCGAGCCGCCCTGCGTGTTTGTTTTTGTTGTGGTTTTGCTTCCCGTCTCACCTCCGGTCGTGTCCGTCTGTTGATTCTGCTTGGTGCCGCTAGGGGCTTTCATATTGCTGCCGGAGCTTCCCGCGGAACCCGCTTTGTTGGTGTCTGTACCACCTTGACCAGTCCCTTGCTCATCGTTCGAGCTGTTGGTGCCTCGGGACTGGGGAGATGCTGATTTGTTGTTGGTTCCTGCCTTGGTACCATTGCCTTCTTGAGTTTGGTCTCCGGATTGGCTTCCTGTCTGGCCTGTTGCTCCGGTGTTTGTCGAGCTGTTGTTCTGACTGCCATTCGACTTCGAATCCTGATTGCCTTGAGTGGATTGGGCCGGTGCCTGGCCGGGAGAATTATCTGAATTTCCCTTCAAGTCCTTGGTGGATGTTCCGGACTGTGGCTGTTGCTCGCTGGTCGATGGCTTGCTGTCGCGCGTCGTGCCGCTTTTGGGGATGACCTGGGTATCCTGCGCGCTTGCGGGTGTGATGGCTGCGAAGGAAACACCGATTGAAAGCGCCGTCATCAGAACGGCAAGTCTGTTCGTCGTCTTCATGATTTTCTCTTTTCTCGCTGTTGAGTACATAACGGCGTTTATCCGCCGCTATAGGACGAACAAGGTGACGGGCCTCCATGTTCCGGCATTGGACTTCAGTCGCACGGGCATCCGACTGAAGGCTCGGCCGTGAGCTTCCAACATGCCGCAGCTATTTTTTGCGGTGGGTAAGCCTTGTCGGACTGTGTCGGCATGGCGCAACTTTGATCACTCCGAGCGGGCTCTTTAAAGGAACTTTGCAACGCGATCGGCATTCCCTTCTTTGTTATTTGCGTTCTGAAACAGCGGAAACCTCGCTGAAGGAGCTTACCGTGATCAAACCTTTGATTCTATTTGGCCTCGCGCTGATGCCGGCAGCGGCTTTCGCGCAGTCGGCCGATCTTGAGGCAACCTGCAAGATCGTAGCCAAGAACTTCTTCCTGTCGGATAGCCTCGCGATCGGCGCTATCCAATCCTTTCCGGAACTGAAGCCGCCTGGTGTGCGCATGGCCTATTCCACCCGTCAGGGAACATCTCCCGCGGAAATGACCGACACCTTCGAATGTGAATTCGACAAGCCCGACAAACCCCATAATCTCGCTAAGTTCTGCGTATCAACCACTTGCTATACTGCGAATGAGAGCGATGCGGACCGCAAGCGACGCTTCGAGGAAATGCGCGTTCTCTTGCAACGAGCGGAAAAATAGCCGCTGTGAGTGGTGAAGGAATGTTAGATTTGGTGCCCGCCTTTGAAGCCAAGGATTTGCCTGTCGGTCAGAGCGACCGTTCGGTCGGAATGATCACGGTCCATGTGGCGGGGAAAGGCTCCGCCGAGTTCGCTCAGGTGAAAGCTCGAGCTTGGGTGGCTTTGGCTTGCGGCTTTGGTGACAACCTCGGCGGAACATTCGGATCGCGGTGCCGTTTCGCCGCAAGAGGACAATCATGACACAACAATTGTGGAACAAGCCAATCACCGTCGAGACGCGCAAACCCGGTCAGCGCCTGACGATCGCCAACACGGAGACCGCCACCTATTACCTGCTGCGGAACTGGCCCGCAAAGTCGCACGGGATCGCCTTCAAGAATGCGAAGCGAACGTTGATCAGTGCGCACCAAGGTCACGTGGAGGCCCTGGTAGCAAGAGCCGCGTTCCTCGCCGCGCTTAAAGAAAGCGGTATCCAAATATTTGAAGCGTGATGGGCGAGCACGACGCGCTCGATCCGACTTTGTAATGACAGCCATATTCCTAGCGGCCATGCGCTCTATCAGACTACACGAAAGATCATGTGTTGCCCTCGGTGCCACCGGACTGATGATGAGGCAAATGTCAGTCTTTCCTAACGGTGCTGTTTCCCGTGAGCCAAGTTGCCTCTTGCTGCGGGCCGTTGGTCATCCAAGAGGCGCAAAAGCAGGTTCCGTCTTTTCCCGCGCTGGGCGAGATCAATGTCGCTGACAAGCATCGCGCCACCCTCACGTCGCTCAAGGGTGATCTTGCGGCTATGGAAGGCCTCCAGCTCGGCTCTGTGCCCGACGCTGATAATGGTGACCTTCGGCAGTTCGCGGATCACCATCTCCATCATCTTGTCCTGGCTTTTTTCATCGAGCGCTGATGTGGCCTCATCCAGGACGATGATATCGGGATCGTGTAGCAGAAGACGCGCGAATGCGAGCCTCTGTTTCTCGCCGCCCGAGAGCGTCTGGTCCCAAGGCGCATCTTCCTCAATTCTGTCGTTGAGATAGTCAAGCCCGACCTTCTCAAGGGCCGCTTTGATCTCATCCAGCGTCCAGTCCTCGGCCGCTCGCGGATAGGCCACGGACCGGCGAAGTGTGCCCGATGGGATATAGGGTCGCTGGGGCAGCATGAACAATCGGCTACCGGGATGAAAATTGACGCTGCCATGACCCCAAGGCCAAAGACCGGAAATGGCCCGTACGAGCGTGCTTTTTCCCGTGCCGGATTCTCCGGCGACCAACACGCGTTCGCCCGGCTCGATCTCGACCTCCGTCTCCCTGACCACGGAGGTGCCGTCGTCGAGCGTCACGGAAAGATTATTTAAGCACAGCATCACCTTGCCTTCTGTTTCACCCTGCTTGATGCGTCCGAGGGAATCGCTCTTTTCGGCACGCTCCAATCCGTCGAGTGACGTCATGAGCGATGCGACGCGATGTGCGGAGGCATTCCAGTCGGCAAGCCGCGGATAGTTGTCCACCAGCCATCCGAACGCACTCTGGACGATGGCGAAGGCAGAGGCAGACTGCATCACTTGACCGAGCGTCATGCTGCCTTCGAGGAATTTCGGTGCGCAAAGCAGGACCGGCACGACGGGCGCGATCAGCATCGACCCTTGCGAGATAAGCGTCGTGCGCATGTATTGATGCGCCAACCGCGCCCATTGCCTCAGCACATTGCCAAAAGTTCGTTCGAGGTCATTACGCTCCTCCTCTTCGCCGCCGAGCAATGCGATGCTCTCGCCGTTTTCGCGCACATGTGTCAGCGTATAGCGAAATTCCGCTTCCACCTGGTTCTTGACCTCGGAAATCTCGACGAAGTGCCGGCCGATAACTGCCATCGAGGTGGACGTGACCACGGCATAGAGAACCGCGGTGACGACAAGAAAGCCGGGAATTGTAATGACTGAACCAGCGATCTGGAACGTCAGGGCTCCGCCGATCGTCCACAGGACGACGATGAAGGTCGATGCCGACAAGAACGCGGAAATGACGCCGGCCAGGAAATCGACCGGGGACTCCGTGGCGATGCGCAAATCCTCGGAGAGACGCGCCTCGGGGTTCTTGTGGCCTTCGCCGCCGATCAGGTTCAGCTGATAATAACGGCCGTTCGCGAGCCAGCGAGCGATGAGCCCGGTCGTCAGCCAGGAGCGCCATCGTCTCTGGATCATCATGCGAATGTAGACTTGTACCGTGACAAGGGCGACACTTCCGAGCACCAGCGGCAGAAACACCGCGCTCAGGACATAAACGGTGTGGGCGTTGCGTTGCTCAATGGCGTCAAAAATCGCGCGGTTCCAGATGTTAATGCCATACTGGAAGCAGACGTTCAGGCCGATCAGCGCAAGTAGTCCGATCGTGCACGGCCACGCGAAGCCATCTCCGCGGCGACTCCAGTAGCCACGCGCGCTGATCCAGAAACGTGCAAGCAAGTACCCTTTGCGTGCCCGTTCGGCCTCCTCGGGCGTCATGTCCGGATCGGATTCAATAATATTTGCTGGTGGCTCGACATCAATAGTCGGAGCTTTCTCCCGGCGCGACCTCTCACGCCCAGGCGACTTGGCGCCGTCGACCGATTTCGGATTGGATTTAGCGTCGGTCATAAGCACGACAACGGACTAAAATTCAAAAAGTTTCACAATAGGAATGTCGTCGATGGTGGCGGCCATGTGTCGGGACAATGAGGCAGTCGTCGCGCGAACCCTCGGCATGTAACGGAAGGTTCATGTAAAAGCGTAAGTCGGTTGATTACTGTATCTTATCCCTAGGAACGAAGGTGCACCTCGGTCAAGGAAGAATGCACCCCATGGGCGCACCACGCGCCCTTGGCTTGTGTTGGCCGGCGCTATCGCGCGGATGGCAGCGCGCCAATGATGAGACGGCTCCAGGGAACTCGTCCATCGCAAATGGCGTTTCAATATCAGGAGGAATTCATCATGTGCCCGCAAAAGCCAATCATAGCTTCGCTTTTCGCACCCGCGCTTGGGCTGCCGAATCCGATACAATATTACCCCGAGCAATCGCCTCGTCTTCCCGCTTCAGAAAGTGAAAAGGAAGCGTATGAAGAGGGAGTCAAGGCGGGAAAATGTGAAGCCGAGAATAGAAAGAACCCTTATCCTGACAATAGCGAACTGGCCAAAGCCTACGAGCACGGTTACCTTGATGGTCAAAAGATCCGGTCGTAGCCACACAATGGCGAGCGATGATCTCGCACGTGTTCATTGTGCAATGCGAGGGCTTTTCATGGATTAGCAGAGAGACGTGTCGAACGATGATCGATGCGTCCGATGGACGGCGACGAAGGCTTCGCATGCCCGGCTTTTCCAATGACTGCCTCTTCCGATAGCGGGAACATAAAGAGCCTCTGCTTGTTGGACCCCACGCGCTTTGATGGCGCGCGACAAGTGGAGATGGATCATGGCAAAGACGGTTGGCGACTTTATCGTGCAGCGCCTCTACGATTGGGGCGTGCGACGCATCTTCGGCTATCCCGGAGATGGCATCAACGGCCTCTTCGGGGCTTTGAACCGGGCCGATGGAAAAATTGAATTCGTTCAGGCTCGTCACGAGGAGATGGCCGCTTTCATGGCGTCGGCTTATGCCAAATTCTCAGGCGAGCTTGGCGTTTGCGTCGCCACCTCTGGACCGGGTGCCACGCATTTGGTGACCGGGCTCTATGATGCGCGGTTGGATCATCAACCTGTCTTGGCCCTTGTCGGCCAGCAGGCCCGTCGGGCGCTGGGCGGTCACTATCAACAGGAAGTCGATCTCGCATCGCTCTTCAAGGATGTTGCCGGCAACTTCGTCCATCAGGCCTCAGCTCCCGCGCAAGTACGCCATCTGGTCGATCGGGCCGCGCGCATCGCGCTGGCGAACAAGACGGTCACTGCCGTCATCCTGCCGAACGACCTGCAGGAGATGCCCTATGAGACGCCGCCACGCAAGCATGGCTCGGTCATGTCGGGCGTCGGCTATGTGGCACCGAGAACGGTGCCGCACGAGATCGATCTGAAGCGCGCCGCGTCCGTCCTGAATGCCGGAAAGAGGGTCGCGATGCTCGTCGGTGCCGGCGCGTTGGGCGCGAGCGACGAGCTGATCGCGGTCGCGGACCGGCTGGGAGCAGGAGCGGCGAAAGCCTTGCTCGGCAAGGCCGCCCTACCGGATGATCTGGCGTGGGTCACCGGCTCCATCGGCCTTCTGGGTACCGAACCATCCTGGGACCTGATGCGAGACTGCGATACCCTGTTGGTCGTCGGATCCGGTTTTCCTTATTCGGAGTTCCTGCCCGAAGAAGGCGATGCAAAAGGGGTTCAGATCGATATCCGGCCTGACATGCTCTCCTTGCGTTATCCCATGGAGGTCAATCTTGTCGGCGACGCCCGGGAGACCTTGCAGGCATTGCTGCCGCTTCTCAAGCAGAAGCAGGATCTTTCCTGGCGCAAGGAGATCGAGACGAGTGTCGGAAAGTGGTGGCGAACGCTGGAGGCGAGGGCGCACGTGGAGGCCAATCCGGTCAACCCGCAGCGTGTCGTCTGGGAGCTTTCGCCACGCCTGCCAGACGGCGTCATCGTCACGAGCGATTCCGGTTCATGCGCCAATTGGTACGCGCGCGATTTGCGCATGCGCCGCGGCATGATGGCCTCCTTGTCCGGCGGTCTCGCGTCCATGGGGGCGGCGGTGCCCTATGCGATCGCCGCGAAGGTCGCGCATCCGGATCGGCCAATCGTCGCCCTGGTCGGTGATGGCGCCATGCAGATGAACAACATGGCGGAGTTGATCACCGTGACGAAATACTGGCGCGAATGGTCCGACCCACGCATGGTCGTCTGCGTCTTCAACAACGAGGATCTCAACCAGGTGACTTGGGAGCAACGCGTCATGGAAGGAGACCCAAAATTTGATGCCTCGCAGCGGATCCCCGATGTCCCCTATCATCGCTTCGCCGACATGATTGGCCTTCAGGGGATTTTCGTCGATCGACCGGAGGCGCTTGGCGCCGCCTGGGATGAAGCGCTTACCGCCGATCGTCCCGTTGTTCTCGAGGTCAAGACAGATCCCGAAGTGCCGCCGATACCGCCGCACCTGACTTTCGAGCAGATGCGCAACCTGACCACCGCCCTGCTGAAAGGGGATCCTGAAGAAAGCGGTGTGATCAAGGGAACGCTAAGACAGGCGCTGAGTGCCATCCTTCCTAGTCGCGCCAACAGGTGACGACGGGCAAATGTCGGCTGCGCTGCGGGAACCAATGCTGGGAAGGGTGGTTTGGACCGATGTCAATCGACTAAGCCTTGGCTGAATGAAAGAGCATAGCGCGAGACGGCGAAGTGCTCTGGACGCGGCAACAGGCGACAACGTCAGGAGGTGTAAGGTGGAAACCTATCATAGGTATCGTAAGAACAACGTGCCGCCAGGCTCCATCGTCATCAAGTTCTACCATTCCGGCGATCAGATCCGAGGATTCCTGCGCAAGGTCATGTCGCCAGGAGAGGATGACACGGTTTTTCCTGGTGAGGAAATGGAGCCAGATGACGCCTTTCGGGCCGCTCGCAACAAGATGTCGAATGAGGTTATGCGGCCCATCTATGTCGAACTGTCGGAAGGCGTGAACTGGAATCCGGCCTGGGGGCGGCTTGAATAAGTATGATGCCGCCGCGTGCTCCTCCTTACGGACCTTTTTGCCAGACCAGCCCAAGATACTGGCTGAGCCGCCGCGCGTCGGCCGGCGCCCGCACCTTCACGTCATTATCGAAATAGACATAGACATCGCGACCCCGTCGTGACCGCTTCAATGGCTTCAGGACACGGTTGGCATTGTCCGGCTCGCGCCCGTGCGCCCAATCGGCGATGCGCTCCGCCCACATGCTCAACGCTTCATCATCGTAGCCGCTGACATAGAGTTCTTCCGAGCCATGCAGGCGGCAATAGATAAAGTCCGCGGTGACATCCATCAGCAACGGCCACTCGACGGTATCGGCGCAAACGAGCCCGATCCGATGCTTCCGCAAGAGTTCAATGAAATCGGCGTCCACGAAGCTCTCGTTGCGGATTTCGAATGCATGCCGGATCGGTCTCCTTTTGTCCGCCATCAACCAATCTCGGCCGTTCAAGCGCTCATCATGCCGCTTGGCCAAGGAAAGTGCCTCATCCGTGTCCTTTGGCAGCAGGTGGATGAAATTGGAGAACAGTTCTCGATCGAACCGCAGCCGGGGAGGAAACTGCCAAAGTATGGGTCCCAGCTTTGCTCCCAGCCGCAAGAGGCCGGAGGCCATGAAATTGGCAAGCGGCACCTCGATATCGCGAAGCCTTCGTAGATGGGTTATATAGCGTGATCCCTTGACCGCGAAAACGAAGTCGTCTGGAGTGGCCTCCCGCCATCTTGCGAAGGTGTCGGGTGTCTGCAGGCTGTAGAATGTGCCGTTGATTTCAATGGATGGAAATTGCGACGAGGCGTAGGACAATTCGTGTTTCTGGGTCACGCCCTTCGGATAGAAAACGCCGCGCCAGGGTGCGTACGTCCACCCGGAAATTCCGATGCGGATCGTTCCAGCCTTTACCATGGTTCATACCGCCTCCGGATCACCTTGCCTGTGCAAGAGACGATGTCGTAATTCAATGCCCGTCGATCCCGTCAGGTAACGTTGATGGACGGCAGGAACGACATGACCTCGTTGCGTTGTCTTGGTGCCAAACTCTCGATTTCCCTTTTCCAAAAGGCTTCAGCTTCGAGCGGATCAGCCTCCCAGCTGTTGGTCGACAGGATGTTGTCATCCATTACCAGAAGTCTTTTTCCACCGAGCCTTAGATATTCCTCGGCAAGTTCCTGAGCGCCATTCATCATGATTTGTCTCCTTGATTGGCCCTCCCGCTGCCGGTGATCCACGTCACGGACACCGACAGCCAAGAGGTGTGCGAAATGCGGGAGGCATTTCGCATTTCCACCATTATTATTGCGGGCAGTTCTGGCTGGACGTGCTGTCGCTCGACTGGCTATTGTTTTGCGTATCCGTACCTTGCGTCGTGTTCTTGCCGGTTTTCATGGCATTGCAGTCCTGGGACTGACCGTTGGAATTCGGAGTTCCGTTGGTTCCGGTGGTATTGCTATTGGCGCCTCCAGTTCCGTTGGAGGTGCCATTGCTCTGCGAACCGGTGCCGGCGCCGTTACCACTTCCGGAATTGCCTGTTCCGCCGGAACCTGATTGCTGAGCCATGGCTGCCGTGGCCATGCCGATCGAAAGAGCACAGACTGCGATTATTCTCGTCAACATTGGTATTTCCTTTCTTTGGATTTGCCACCTTCCAACTCCAATGGCGGGCAGTTGTTTCCGGATTTTCCGATATTTCCTCGCTGGTAATCAGATCAGGGAATGGCGCGACAATCGGTGGACACCGCTGATCACCAACGGAGGCAGGCAGCGACGTGAGGGAGCTTGCCCATCAGGCGAGCATCCGGACACGGGGCTCGCGGTCCCAATATCGCTTGGGCGCGGCACTCAGGAAGGAGGCGAGATCCACGACACCGGCGTCGGGTTGAATGCCCGCCTTGTCGAGAAGCGCCTTGGCGGCAGCGTCATGACCGATCGCCTTTAGGTGTCCGAAAGCATCCATCACCCATTGCACGGCAGCCCCTTCGTTGAGGAGCACAGCGGCGCCTTCCTTCGCGAGGATGACGGCAACGGCATCGAAAAGCTGCGAAGGCGAACCAAGGAGCTGCCCATCGGCACGGATCGTATTTCCGTCGGAAAGCTTCGTCTCCCCCACCTTGGGCGCCACGATGAAAGGCCTCGCCTTGGCGTCGTTGAGGGCTTCGACGAGATCGGAGATCGCCTTGGCGTCGCTTCCGTCGGCGATCAATATGCCGATCTGCCGCCCTTCGAGCGTCTCCTTCATGTTCTTATGGATGGAAAGAGCGGGGGAGGGGGCGAGATCGATCGGCTCACGCGCCGGCAAATTCCTGGTCGGGTTGACGAGCCCGAGGCCCGCGGCGACCCTGTTGGCAAGCCCCGCATCGACATTCATGAGGTTGCCGACCATGCGGGGCGGCACGTGCTGAAGCTGAACCTTCGATAATTCGAAGACGAAGGCCGATGCGATGTGAGCCTGTTCCGACGGTGTCTGGGACTTCCAGAAAAGACGAGCCTGACTGTAATGGTCGGCAAAGAGTTCACCGCGCACGCGCAGCTTATCGCCCTGCTCTTCCTTCCCGGCTTGATGCTCATAGGTGCGGAAGCCCGTCACCGGACATTCGCGCGGACCGCCGATTTCGCCGTTGTCGCCAAGGCTATTCGGTTCGTAGTTCGCGCGGCCCTTCGGCACTTGCATCTGCATCTGCCCGTCGCGCTGGAAGTTCATGACGGGGCATTTGGGCGCATTGATCGGCAGTTGATGGAAGTTCGCGGTCCCAAGGCGGGATTTCTGCGTGTCGAGATAGCTGAAGAGCCGGCCCTGCAGCAGGGGATCGTTGGTGAAATCGACGCCTGGGACGATGTTTGCCGGGCAGAACGCCACTTGCTCGGTTTCCGCGAAGAAATTGTCCGGATTGCGATCGAGAACCAGCCGTCCGACGATCTTTACCGGCAGTACCTCTTCCGGGATGATCTTCGTGGCATCGAGGACGTCGTAGGGAAGGTTTTCGGCAAAGGCATCGTCGAAGAGCTGCAGGCCCAGTTCCCATTCAGGAAAATGCCCGGCCGCGATCGCCTCGAAGAGGTCGCGGCGATGGTAGTCATTGTCGGCCGCCTGCAGCTTCAATGCCTCGTCCCAGACAAGCGATTGAATGCCGAGCTTCGGCTTCCAGTGGAATTTCACGAATGTGGATTTACCGGCATCGTTGACGAAGCGAAACGTGTGGACGCCGAAGCCTTGCATCATGCGCGGCGAGCGCGGAATAGCTCGATCGGACATCGCCCACATCAGCATATGCGTGGATTCCGGCATCAGCGACGCCCAGTCCCAGAACGTATCATGGGCGGTAGCCGCCTGCGGATACGCGCGGTCGGCCTCCATCTTCACGGCATGCACAAGATCGGGGAATTTCATCGCATCCTGAATGAAGAAGACGGGGATGTTGTTGCCGACAAGGTCCCAATTACCCTGCTTGGTATAGAATTTCACGGCGAAGCCGCGCACGTCACGCGGCGTATCCACCGAGCCGGCACCGCCGGCAACGGTCGAAAAGCGGACGAAGACCGGCGTCTTTTCACCCTTGCGCTGAAACAGATCGGCGCTGGTCACATCGGACAGCGATTCATAGAGCTCGAAGAAGCCGTGTGCGGCCGAACCTCGTGCATGCACGATCCGTTCAGGGATGCGCTCATGGTCGAAATGGAAGATCTTTTCACGCAGGACGAAATCTTCAAGCAGCGTCGGGCCACGGACCCCGGACTTCAGGCTGTTCTGATTGTCCGACACCCGGATACCCTGATTGGTGGTCAGATGCTCCGCGTCGCCATGGGGACCGCTTTCGGGAATATGCTGGTGCGTCTCCCCGCCTTCGCCGCGCGATGTTTCGAAGCTCGTGTCCTTCGCCATGATATCCTCTTTTTTGCCGTTGGAACCGCTGACCGAACCTTGTTCGACGGGCAATGTTCCGATTGGCCGGAGATGGCGGCTGGTGACCTCAAAGTTCGATCAGCGCGATGCCGAGATCCTCTTGATGCCGACGCTGCAATTCCGCCGGTGTTTCCACGATGGTCGCTTCCAAGGTCGGATGCACGATACCGTCGAGAAAGTGGCCGCCGCGCGTGGAGCCATCCTTCAGACCGAGGACGGCATGAAGATGGAGGCTCGCCTTGCCATCGTCGCCTGTCGCGATATCGCCGATCAGGCTCAGCACCTCGCATTGCTCGGTAATCGGGATCTTGCGGTAGCTTCGCTCGCTAAAATCGAACCAGCCGACAGTCGCGCGTTCAAACGCGCCTATCGCGGTGATCGAAGCCCCCTTCAGGTCCTGATCCGTGGCGAAGCGGGCGAGCGTGGAGAATGCTTCCTCATTCGCATCGAGCACGACGACATAGGTCTTCAGGCCGTTCCGCAGGTCAACTTTCTTGAAATTCATCGCGCTCGTCTCCCTTTCAATCCTGTGCCGGCTGGCCGTTGGAAGCCGACACGCCACCATCGACGGCGATGTTGGCGCCGGTCACGAAGCTTGCATCGTCGCTTGCCAGAAAGGCGATGACGGCCGCGACCTCGTCCGGCTCGCAGACACGACCAAGTGGAATGCGTTCCTTGAACTTGGCAACGAGGGCTTCATCCTTGAGCATGTCCTCCGTCATGCCAGTGCGCGTGAGGCTCGGGCATACGGAATTGACGCGAATTCCCTTTCGGCCGAGATCTAGCGCCAGCGCGCGGGTCAGATTGACGATGGCACCCTTGGCGGCGTTGTAGGGGCTCATACCCCAATCGCCGCCGGTGCCGGAGACGGAGGCAGTGTTGATGATCGACCCCTTGGTCTTTTCAAGATGCGGTATGGCCGCACGACAACCGAAAAACACGCCGTCCAGATCGGTCGCCATGACATCGCGCCATTGCTCGTTGGAAATGTCGGCGGGCGCGCCACCCTCGTGAATGCCAGCATTGTTCACGATGACGTCAAGGCGACCGAACCGTTCCACCACCGCCGCTACCATCGCGGCGACCGCCGACGATGCCGATACATCCACCAACTGCTTAAGGCTGCGTTCGGCTGGCAAATCCGCGATGACTTTTTCCAGCGCATCCTCGCGGCGGTCGACGAGAGCGACATTGGCGCCTTCCTTGGAAAAGCGCCGTGCCGTCGCCTCTCCCATTCCCGATGCAGCACCTGTTACGATGACGACCTTTCCTTCGAAGCGATGCATCGGGCTGTCCTTTCAAAATCGGCGAAACGGGATCTATCGAAACGTAGCTTTCGATAGGAACCAGGACCGGACTTGAATGTTCCCCGATGCACCGGGCGGATAGTGTGCCATGGATGGAACCGAAAGCGAGGTGGATGGTTTGGAATGACAACGCAATCATCTCCGGAAGCAAAGTCATGACACATCCACGACCACCATTTCCGCCGCAGCAACAGCCCATGCCCGGCTATACCGCCGACATGCATCCGAAACCCGATCATGGAGAGGTGACCTATCACGGATCAGGAAAGCTTGCCGGCAAAAGGGCTGTCATCACCGGCGGTGACAGCGGCATTGGCCGCGCTGTCGCGATCGCCTTTGCCCGCGAGGGCGCGGATGTTTTGATCGCCTATCTGAGCGAAGACGACGATGCTCACGAAACCAAGAAATGGGTCGAGGAGGCCGGCCGCAAGGCGGTGTTGATGGCCGGCGATATTCAGGATCCCAGACATTGTCGAGATATCATCGACAAGGCCGTCGCCGAACTGGGAGGGATCGATATTCTTGTCAACAATGCCGCGCATCAGGCGAGCTTTCAAGATATCGGCGATATCAGTGACGAGGAATGGGAATTGACCTTCAAGGTCAATATCCATGCCATGTTCTATCTGACCAAGGCGGCCGTACCGCACATGAAGCCGGGCAGCGCCATCATCAATACGGCGTCCATCAACTCGGACACTCCAAACCCCACATTGCTTGCCTATGCCACCACCAAAGGGGCCATCCAGAATTTTACCGCGGGGCTGGCGCAATTGCTCGCGGAAAAAGGCATTCGCGCCAATGCCGTGGCGCCAGGACCTATTTGGACGCCATTGATCCCTTCGACAATGACGTCGGAAGCAGTCGAGAATTTCGGAAAGCAAGTGCCGATGAAGCGACCGGGTCAGCCGGCTGAACTGGCAACGGCCTATGTCATGCTTGCCGATCCACTCTCCAGCTATGTTTCCGGCACGACCGTCGCGGTCACTGGGGGCAAGCCTCTCCTTTGAGTTCGGTGCATCTGCGCGACACGGAGCTGAGCCGCGCTCTTCAGATCGAAATCATGTGCTTATGTCCGCGAACGGCGCTCATTCTCGGAACATTCCGGGCTGGAAGTGGTTTGGCCATGACAACGAATGCAGCAAGACGGCCAAGATAAATCGTCCACAGCTTCTGGCAAGGCAATGACAGGAGGAGATGATGAACAGCAGACCACCACCGGTTCCCGAGGAGAATCGAAGCGATAAAGGTGTTGGTGACCACGCCAAGCCATCGATATCCGACCCCCATAAGCCTGACATGACGGTGGATCCCGACAAGAAAGGTCAGCAGGGAAATAGCCGGATCAATACCAGTCACCAGGGGCATCAACAGGATCGATAGGGAGGTGTCAATGTCCACGTCGACGAAAACACCGGCCAGTATTCGCCAAGGCGGCCCGGGAGCATCCCATGAAAATGCCAAGGCGCCCTTGAATATTCCAAAGCCGCCGGCCGAGCCCGATAAGCGGGACCGCAGCAAGGTTTCCGGCGGCGGCGGCGAACGAGATCGCCATCATGGCCACGATCCCAGCCGGAAAGGTGGCCACTCCGCAAGCTGAGGCCGAATTCCGCTCGTGTCGAGAAGCCGAGCGGAAGGCCCGATGCAGTCCGTAAGACCCCAATTGTCCGCCTGGAACAAAGCAAGTCGATAAATGTTTGGGTGCTCTCAGGAATATTGGAGACACCGATATGGTCGCACAGGACCTTCGCGCTGCACACCCTCTTCCGCCCCGCCCCCTTCACTCGCTCCTCATTCCGATCCCGATGGTTTGCTTCCTTGGCACATTGGCAACGGACCTGGCCTATTGGGCAACCGCCGAGATGATGTGGGCGGATGCTTCCGCGTGGCTGCTCGCGGTTGGCTTGCTGTTCGGCTTGCTTGCTATAATCGCCATGATAATCGATGCACTCGGCAGGCGCCTTTCCTTGATGCGCGGACCAGTCTGGCTTTATTCGATCTGCGGCGTTCTTATCCTCGTCTTGTCCTTCTTTAACGCGCTCGTGCATAGCCGGGATGCATGGACTTCCGTCGTTCCGACCGGGCTTATTCTTTCATCCGTGGTGGTCGTTCTCGTCCTTTTGAGCGGCTGGATAAGGCGGGTATTGATTTTCCGCAGAGATCCGGGAGCCGAGAGATGAAGATCGGTGTAGGTAAGTTGACCGCGCCATCCCCCGTTGCCGCGCTTATCTGCGGCACGATCCTTATCCTGTCTGGCTGCGGTCAGAACGAAGAGGATCCGAAGGATCAGGTCGGACCAAATCCGACATTGCCGGCCCAGACGCAATATCTCATCCCACCGATGCATGTCGCGAAGGTGATCGGCTGGCAAAACGGCGACAAGCCAAAGGTTGCGGAAGGATTGCAGATAAAGGCGTTCGCGACAGGACTGAAGCACCCGCGTTCGGTTTATGTGCTGCCGAATGGCGATGTTCTTGCCGTGGAATCTGTTGCGCCGCCCGCGGCATCGATCAAGCGTCCCAAGGATCTGATCATGGGCTGGATCGAGTCGATGGCGACATCTGCCGGCAGCAATGAAGGAAGCAACCGTATAACCTTGCTGCGTGACGCCGATGGGGATGGAGTTGCCGAAACGAAGAGCGTTTTTCTCGATCATCTCGCCTCCCCTTTCGGTGTCGCTCTTGTCGGTAGCGACCTGTATGTCGCGGAGACGGACAAGATCATGCGTTATCCATACAAGACGGGAGAGACGAGCATCCCCGATCCGGGAACGAAACTTACCGATTTGCCCGGCGCACCCATCGATCACCATTGGACCAAGAGCCTTGTGGCGAGCCCTGATGGTACGCTACTTTATGTCGGTGTCGGCTCGAACAGCAATATCACGGAAAACGGCATACAGGCTGAAATGGACCGCGCCTCCATCTGGGAGGTCGATAGAGCAACGGGGCGCCATCGCATCTTCGCGGATGGATTGAGAAATCCGAATGGTCTTTCCTGGGAGCCGCAGACGCACGCTCTCTGGGCAGTCGTCAACGAGCGCGATGAGCGAGGTCCCAATCTCGTGCCGGACTATATGACTTCGGTGAAGGAGGGCGGCTTCTATGGTTGGCCGTACAGCTATTTTGGCAAGAACATCGATCCCAGGGGCATGCCGCAAAGACCAGACCTTGTGGCGAAGGCAATCGTTCCGGATTACGCGCTGAGTTCGCACGTGGCGCCCCTTGGGATGGTCTTCTATACCGGTACCAGTTTGCCGGAAGCGTATCGCGGCGGTGCCTTCGTCGGCGAGCACGGGAGTTGGAATCGACACCAATTCAACGGCTACAAGGTGGTCTTCGTCACATTCGCGGACGGTCGGCCCAAAGGCCTTCCGCAAGACGTCGTGACCGGCTTCTTGAATGGCGACAACGAGGCGAGGGGCCGGCCGGTAGGTTTGGCGGTCGACAAGCCTGGCGCCTTGCTAATCGCCGATGACGTCGGCAATACGGTCTGGCGCGTTAGCTCGGCAGCGCCGTAAACTTTACCGACGCCGTCGAGAAAGCGGTGTGCTTGGCCCGCGTTTCGCGCAATGCCGGCGGATCGAAAGGCGCCTTGAAGCGCCAGCATAGTCGCGGTCATCATGGCAAAGCCGCCCTGAACGAAATGAACTTGCATGCATTATGATGTGTTCATCCGATTTCATGTCGGATCTGGCTGACCTAATCAGCCGCCATCGCGCTTCATTCTTTTGCGCATGGCTTTGCGATGTCTGCTGATGGCCTGCGCTTTTTCCCGAATACGCCGCTGGGATGGTTTCTCGTAGGCTCGTCGCTCCTTCATTTCCCGGAACAAGCCTTCACGCTGCATCTTTCGTTTGAGAACTCGGATTGCTTGTTCGATATTGTTGTCTCTTACCAGGACCTGCATTTTGTTCTCCTCACTATTGGTGATGAATGGCGGCCGTCAGCCGAGTTGCTCGGCTATCAGCTTCTGAAGCTCCTCGCGGGTGAGCAAACAGGGATAGGGTTTCCAGCTTTTGTCGGGGAGCTGGTTGATGGGTTGATCGCATCCGCGCGGCTTCACCGCCGCGAGCGCGTCGATTGCCTTTGATTTTTTCAATGAAATCTCCTGCGCCGGCCACTAAGCCAGCGCTCATGTCAATGGATGATGGAAGCGCCCGTCACGTCATCGGACGGAGGGCAAGGAACGGACCGCATGATGGGTCGGGCGATTAAGGCCTGGACCAGCCATTGCAATGCAACGGGCGAGCGGAACCGCATATCTCAAGCCGATAAATGGGTATCGAATTCCGATGTTGCAAGGGGGCAACATCTTCCCAACGTCTAGGGCATGTGGGGCCCGCGTATCACACATCGGGGGGAATATGGGAATCGACACCGATCGTTTTCAGATTGTTGCGAACCTTGACGACACCGGGCGTAGACAGCCCAAGCGCTTCCGCCTGTTCGGCAGCCGCCTGCGTTTCGACACTGCCTTCCAATGTTACGATACCGTCCTCGGCATGAACCTCGATGCTGTCTGCATCGATTTCTTTGCTTTCGATGAACCGTTCGGTAATCGCCGCTTCCAGTTCATCGTTATCGATACGGCTGGGTGGCAATGGCCCAATCGTGTGGGCCGTGTCTTCCTCAAGCCCGTTCGTGTCCGCGTTATCTCCAATCAGGCCAGAGGGGGTATCTTCGTCAAAGTTCGCTGGAGTGGTGCCATATTCTCGATTTTCCGGTTCGGTCGAACCTAGGGCGCTTTCGTCGGAATATGGCCAGCCTTCGCGGGCATCGCGATCCTGATAGTCGCGATAGTCCTCTTCTCGCGACAGCGATTTCTTCTTTCGAAACTGTGTCATAGCCAATCTCCTTCCCTTCAGCTCAAGAAACACGCTAAGCTCCGATTTGCTTCTCGGACGCCCATCCGGCTCCGCCGATCTGTTAGTGGTGCTTGAAATATTGCACCTCGCGCTCATGCTTTTCGGCCGCCTCGCGGGTCTTGAACGTCCCGAGATTCTTGCGCTTGTGTGTCTTCGGATCGAGCTTGCGTGAGTAGAGACGATATTCACCGGATTTCAGTTTGCGGATCATGACGGTTTCTCCTTTGCTATGGATATAACCCCCGTCGGCAGCCCTGGTTCCGATCGTGCCAAGCCGCGATAAAAGCCCATCCGAAAGGAAAGACCGGCTTTTCCTTCGCCTGTATCGAGGAGGAAATCATTCCGCGCGCCGTTCGCCGGCGCTTTCTCTCTCTGCCAAAATAAGCGAAGATCTTTTGCCTGGGATCGCCTTCGGGATTGCCGTGAACTGCCTACCAGCCGTAGCTGAAGGTAGCGCCACTGCCATTATCCCCATCCTGCTCCACATCGGTTTCAGTATTTCGTCCGTACTGGAAAATGCCATAGGCATTGTTGTTGCCGTTCTGCCGCAAGGTTGCGGAATGACCATTGCCCTGCTGCTGGATGAAGCCGAGATTGCCTCGGCCGGCCTGGGCAATGCCAGCCGCGTTCCCCCGGCCCAGCTGCCGGATGTCGGCGTCTTTCAGGCCGCGGTACAGCGAATAGACGCGCAGTCCGGTCGAGAAAAGATCCGCATCCTCGGCATTATCAGGCACAAGGTTGAACGAGATCCGGCCACCGGCATAGGCTGGCGCGGACAAGGCGACCTGTCCCAGGCTCCCGGCAAGAAGAGTGATGGTAAGGATCTTAAACACGCTGCGGGTCATCCTGATCTCCATTGGCCGGCTGTCTGAGCCGATGACCAACCTTCGCATCTTTAAGCTGAACCCAGTCGGAATTGCCCGTTCAGTTGTGGTTCAGTCGTCTGGAATTGCGTGAAACCAAAGAGACAGAGCGGTTCAGAGGCTCCGTGAGAAACTGAACCGCTCTAAACCTGATCGAAAGCAAAAGGGCGCCAGGAGCCGGCGCCCTTTTAAAGGGATTTGCAGAGTTTGGAGGCCGATTAGTTGTCGCCGACCTGCTTCGTGCAGCTGAAACTCTTATCTCCGATCACAATATCCAGCGTTGCCCTGTATGCGGTTCCTTTGGAGCCGAGCGAGACGGAGCTGAGGATTGCCGGATGCCCGGCCGTGGCATCGAAATCGCCACTCTGGTTGATCATGGAACTTCCACCGTCTCCCGATTTTTCGACGCGAAACGTGTAAGTCCCGCCGACATGCGTGTCGGCGTGGACGAGCGCATCCAGTCTCACCATACCTGCTCCAGGCGTTGCTTTGATTTCGCAAAGCCCCGCATCGTCAGATTGGTTGGCAGTCGTCATGGCCGCAACGGCGCCGACGGGAAGCAGGACCAGCGCGAGGATCGTCATCAGTCGGCGTGGATGTTTGACGCTATTTGGCATGGGTCATCTCCCCAAATGGTCTGCTGTCGCGTTTGTGACTTCTTTCACGTCATCGCGCGGTCGCTTAAGGGCAGGCCTGGACGAAGGCCGCGACATTGCCGTTGCCGCCCTGGCTGACATTGGCGCTGCAGCCATGGCCGACCTGGACGCCAGCCGCGATGTTGCCATTGCCGTCCTGGGTAAGAATGGTCGTGTGGTTGGAGCCAAACTGGCCGATGCCAGCTATGTTGCGGTCACCGTTCTGATAGGTGGCGCCGTAATTGTCATTGCCTTCCTGACCGATAGCCGAAAGGTTGTGGCGGCCATATTGATGGCCGACGATCCGGTTGTAGGCGCCGTTCTGGTAGGTTCTGATGCGGTTTGCATACCCTTCCTGAGCGCCGCCGGCGGAGTTCGACCAGCCATATTGTTCGATACGCACATCGTTGGCCATGGCGGGGGCCGCGGCGGTGATGCCGACGAGAGCGACGAGTGCGGTTGCAATGAAAGACGTGCGGATCATGACTGTGTCTCCTCAGGCGGATAAGACCGCGGTTGAACGTCTTTCTTTTAGACGCCGCCTTCGGAACAGAAGCTGAAAGCACCATTCAGCCCGGGTTCATTCGCGGAGATCGGTACCAGCCTCTCGCAATTAGCGTTCCGAAGAAATGACATGGTGGCTCATTGGTTTCTAGCGAGCTGGCAGCTACCCGCACGATGAAAATGGATATAGGCCGGCGATTGTCTGCTCTGAAGGTCGGAAACATCGCAGGTAAAGAGCTTCTGCTCGTCGCATTAAAAAAACAATGCAACGGCTTGGTGCATGCGAAGCCCCGCGGGCCGCCTCCCTTGGATCAAGATCAATGTGGCTCGGTGCTATGAAAATCTGTGTTCCTTCCCGGTCAACGGCGTGGCGAACAAAGCCTCGCCGATCTGGATCGGTCGATCGCCGTCGGTGCGTGCGACAAGTGATATCAGTTCGGGGACATCAAGATGAACGACCGTGTCGGCGCCGAGCCGCTCGATATGGCGCCCGATCTCGATGCCGCCCCCTTGATCAATGCAGCACGGACAAGCGCTATTCGGGTTCCTGAAGATCTTGCGATCATCGGCTACGACAACTCTCCGATGGCCGCCATGCCGCTCGTCGGCCTGACGAGCGTCGATCAAAACCAGATGCTGCTCGGGCGGACGGCTGTGGAGGTGCTGCTCGGCAGGATCGATGGCCGGCGCGAGGCCAGACATCCGCTGATCGAACCCCGCGTGGAATTGCGCGGCACCACTTGACGCGCGATCCGGACGAAAAGGTAGTAAGACGCACCCGGTCGTGTCCGCCGCCCCTGCTCGGCATGGGGACAGCCGGATAGCTAACCGCTGTTTGCAAAGGCAGACGGGAAACATGCCGGTGCCAGCAATTGGACCGAGGATTTTTTCCTCCGCCCGATTGCCGGTTTGTCTACTGGCTTTGGCCAGCGCGGCTTGCTGTTCGTTTTTTCAGAACTTGTAGCTCGCGCCAACAAGCACCTTGTTCTGAGTGGCGCCGAACTCTCCGATCGCCGACCCGAAATCCTTGTTTCCAAAATCGGAATAGCGGTATTCGCCGCGAATGATGACATTATCCGTGAAGGCGTGCTCGATGCCGCCGCCGGCCGTCCAGCCGATCAGGATATCGTCTTTTTTCCCAACGCCGGGGGCATCAACCTTGCCGCCGGCGGCAGCGAGACCGGCTGTCGCAAAGAGCAGCGTCCGGTCCAGGGCGTAACCGACGCGAGCGCGGCCCGACGCATCCCATTCGAGATCCGCTTCCTTCTTGTCCTTGAAATTGTAGTTGAAGTCGTTTTCGATACCGTAGACGATATTGCCGGATTGGAAATTATATCCGGCATGAACGCCAGCCGTGCCACCGTCGAGATTGCGGTCGGTGCCCAGAACGGTCCCTTTGTTCCAGACATAGCCGCCCTGTCCGCCGAGATAGAAGCCGGACCAGTCATAGGCCGAATAAGCCTGTTCGGCGGCTGGCGCAGAACGCTCATAGGTGAGGTCGGCGGCGAGGGCCGGAACGGCCAGGAACGACGCCAGGGCGCCGACGACGAAAAGCTTGATATGCATAATGGCAGTGCCTCATGTTTTGCACCAGCGGAAAGGCGTTCGCGTGTCGCATCCGCCCGGCTCATAGGGTGACTATGTCGTCCCGCAAGATTGCTGTGTGTGCTTTCATGTTCATTTTTGTTGCGACGGCGAAAAAACACTGGGGAGTGTCAAAAGATGCAAGGTCGGCGGGTTGTCGGATTTGAAAACGGGGCCATCCCGGCGCGTCCCATGCCGCGTGATTTCGCAGGAAACATCCAGGCCCATGCGGTCAGCGCTTTTCGGCCGCCCCGAACACAGGTTTGGCCGCGAAGCGAAGAAGTCGATGAAGGTTCGAACCTTCATGCGTTCGGCGGCGGGCTTGATAATTCTTGAGCCCCCGGCGGAAACCTTGATTGCGAAGGCACCGGGCATGTACATGTGATGGGAACCGCATTGCTATTCCAGAAGCGGATAAGGTTGGAGAGCCGCATGAACCTCTTCCTCAAAAGCCTTGCAGACGCGCGCCGCGCGGGCAAGCCGGTCGGAATTACGTCGGTATGCTCGGCGCACCCGCTCGTGCTTGAAGCGACGATGTCGCTGGCTCGGCGGGAGGGTGGTCCCGTCCTGATAGAGGCTACCTGTAACCAGGTTAATCAGTTTGGCGGCTACACTGGAAAAACGCCGGCGGATTTTGCCGGAGATGTTCTCGCGCTCGCCGCGGCCAACGGGGTAACGACTTCCGACGTCATCCTCGGTGGCGACCATCTCGGACCCAATCCCTGGCGGCGGGAGACCGCCTCCGCGGCAATGGCCAAGGCCGAGGTCATGGTTGCTGAATATGTGAGAGCGGGCTTCACGAAAATTCACCTCGACGCATCCATGGCATGCGCCGATGACCCATCCGCCCTCGACGATGCGATCGTGGCTCAAAGGGCGGCAAGGCTTGCCAAAATTGCCGAGCAGGCTGCGCGGGAAGTCGGCACCAAGCCGCTCTACGTGCTGGGGACGGAAGTCCCGGTGCCGGGAGGCGCGGACCACGCGCTCGATGTTGTCGAACCGACCGAGGCCGAAGCCGCCACCGCCACCATCGAGATCCATCGCGAGATTTTTGCGAGGGAAGGGTTGTCGGAGGCGTTCGACAGATGCATTGCCTTCGTCGTCCAGCCGGGCGTGGAGTTTGGCAATGAGAACGTCGTTGGCTACAGACCTGAGCTCGCTAGGAAACTAACCAGCGTGCTGGATCATGAAGTGGGTCTGGTTTTCGAAGCGCATTCGACAGACTACCAGTCGGAAAGCGCGCTGACCGCACTGGTACGCGATGGATTTCCAATTCTGAAGGTTGGGCCTGGATTGACGTTCGCGCTGCGAGAAGGTCTCTTGGCGCTCGACTTGATCGCAACGGAACTTGACCCGGACTATGACCGCGACCTTGCCGTCACCATGGAGCGCCTCATGCTGAAACATACGGGCGACTGGGCGGGACATTATCATGGCAGCGAAGAGGCTATACGGCTTCAACTTCGCTACAGTTACAGTGACCGCATCCGTTATTACTGGGGTTATCCGGAGGCTGTTGGCGCCGTTCAAAAGCTGACCGATACACTTCATCGCCGCGAAATTCCGCCGACGCTGGCAAGCCAGTTCCTCGGGCGGATGGCAGACAGGATCGGCGCGAAGGACAGCGTCGACAGGATCGTCAAGACGTTTGTCGGTGGGGTCCTCGAGACCTACGCCCGTGCGTGCCGACAAGCCGGCTGACCGATCGGAAAACGGCTCTCCTGCCGCATATTCCGTTCATCATTGCCACCTAAAGCTCGAAAGGCCTCGCGATCGAGGCTCTTGCCATTCCCGCTTATAGGATCGCCTCCGTCCAGCCTTGTGTCTTCAGGTCGCTGCGGATACGCCATTTCAGGATTTCATCGATCAGGCGGCGTTTGACATCCTGATAGGCGGGGTCGCTCCACAGGTCATTGACTTCATTTGGATCGACAGACAGATCGAAAAGCTGGCCTTCGTCGCTCTCGACGAAGTGGACCAGCTTGAACCGCCTGTCGCGGATCATCGTCATGAATTCCGTGCCGCTCAGGATACGGTCGCCCGCATGTTCGGAGAAGACGAATTCGCGCGGCGTGACGTTCGCACCGGTGAGGTAAGGAGCCAAGGAACGTGCTTCCATCCATTTTGGCGCTTCAAGTCCCGCCAGCTCCAGGATTGTCGGCCCAAAATCGAAGAGCGAAACGAGGTCGCCGACGATCTTGCCACGCTCGACACGGCCCGGCGACCAGACGATTGCCGGCACGCGCACGCTCGGCTCGTACATCGTCCATTTCTGGCTGTGTCCATGATCGTTCAGACAGTCGCCATGATCCGACGTGAAGATGATGATGGTATCCTCAAGAACGCCGCGACGCTCGAGCGCCTCCATGAGCTTGCCGATCTGCGTATCGATCATCGAGACGTTGGCGAAATAATGCTCGCGTTGGCGGCGCAATTGTTCCGGCGTCGGATTTTCAAGATGCACGACCGCATCATGATCGACGCTGATATGTTGTTCTCTAAGCTTCTTGAGTGCCGATGGCTGCCCATCCATTGCCGCATGGTCACGGATCGCTTCTGGCAGATCGCGATCCCTATATTTGTCGAGATAGTCCTGTGTCGGATCGTAGGGCGGGTGCGGACCTGGAATGCCGATCTGCAGGAAGAATGGTTCTTGGCCCCGGTAGCGATCAAGCCACATGGCGGCGAACTCAGGGACGAAATTGTCCGAATGCAGATCTTCAGGCAGATCCCAGACAAAGGCGCCAAGACGTTCGCGATAATCTTCGAGCCGTCGGTATGTGACGCGGCTCGGCTTTTCGATGCCTCGGCTCCAGAAAGCCTTGTCCCAGTTGTCGAGATAAAACGGCAGCCGCTCGGTCGCTCTATCCTTGTTTTCGACAACATGCCTTTCGTGAAAACCGAAGGACTCCTCGAAGGGCGAGGTGTGCATCTTGCCGACATTGACACAGCGATAGCCAGCATCGGCAAGGCGGCGAACCCAGCTATGCGTCCAGCGCTCATCGTTGCGGAAGACGCCGTTGGTGTGCGGATAGAGTCCCGTGAACAGGCTTGCCCGCGAGGGCGCGCAGGACGGTGACGTCACGTACATGTGGCTGAAACACGTGCCGTCCCGAACCAGGCGATCAAGATTCGGCGTGATCATGTAGTCGAAACCGGCCGCCGCGATCGTATCGAAACGCTGCTGGTCGGTCATGACGAAGACGATGTTGGGCCTGTTCCTTGCCTCTGTCACGTCAATCTCCATTCAGGGATTTAAAGGGCGAGCGGGTACTGTCGCGTGCAAGCAGTTCCCAGTCGACCACACTCGTTCGCGGGTCCTCGCCGTTGATCCGCGCGACGATCAATTCGGCCGTGAGTTCGCCGATCCGATGACGGTCGGGCTTGATGGTGCTGAGCGAAGGGGTGACGTAGCTTGCCGCCTCGCTGTCGCCGAAGCCGACGACGCCGATATCGGCGGGCACTTTCCTGCCGCGCTCATGCAGCGCCTTCAGGACACCGAAGGCGACGACGTCGCTGTTGCAGATGATCCCGTCGATCCGTGGATTGCTGTCGAGCAGTTCATGGGCGAGCTCTTCGCCGAGCGCCGGCCGGCCGCCTTCCTGTCGAACAGCATAGACGAGATCCGGCAATCCGGCCGCGGCAATGGCGCGTGCTGAGCCGTGGGCGCGTTTCCTTGCCCGCATGTCGTTTTCGCGCATGCTGCCGAGAAAGGCGAGATGCCGGTAACCGCACGCAATCATGTGGTCGGCCTGCGCCCCGCCGGCCTCCCGATGATCCATGCCGACCGCGGAATCGATGATGTCGCCGCCGACATCCCACATTTCGACGACCGGAACGCCCGAGGACGTCAGCAGCTCAGTGACCTTGGTCGGGTGGTCGACACCGATAATGGCAACCGCGGCTGGGCGCCAACTGAGGATCGAGCGCACGAGCGTTATCTCCTGGTCAGGATCATAGCGCGTATTGGCGAGCATGACCTGAAGATTGTCTTTGAGAAGCGCCGATTGCAGGGCATCGATAATGGAGGCAAATTCAGAATAATAGAGCGATGTCACGACGACGCCGACGATGTCGGATCTCGTCCCCGACAATCCCCCGGCCAGCCGGTTCGGCACATAATTCAGCTCGTCCATGGCCTTGGCGATCTCTCGCCGCAGTTCCGGCCTCACCGTGTTGGGCGCGCGAAGCGCCCGCGAGACCGTATTGATGGAAACCCCGACCCTGACGGCGATCGAAGCCAGTGTTGGTGCGCCGCCCTTTTCTCGCTCCTCCACGTTCGCCCCCATTCTCCTCGCAAAAATTTGCTCAAGTGAGCGTTGCGTTATCGTTAACTTTATGTCATTTCTCGAACGAGGAGACAAGAGCGCAAAATTTTTCCAACGAGACTTTCCATTGAAATTTGCGTTCTGGCAGCAGGGAAGGACGTAAAGCGTGGCCGACCGCCCCAATATCATCCTGATCATGACCGACCAGCAGCGATACGACTCCATCGCCGCGCTTGGATTTCCCTATGCGGTTACGCCCAATCTTGATGCGCTTGTCGAAAAGGGGGTGACGCTGACTGATTGTCATATCAACGCTCCCAGCTGCGTTCCCTCACGAGCCAGCCTCTTCACTGGCTACTATCCACATACCACCGGGGTGCTCGCCAATGGTCAGCGCTGGCAGAGGACATGGGTCGACCAGTTGAGGGATGCCGGCTATCGTTGCGTCAACGTCGGCAAGATGCACACCATTCCCTACAATTCGGACTCCGGTTTCCACGAGCGTTACGTCGTCGAAAACAAGGATCGTTACATGGAGGGGCGCTGGTATTTCGACGAATGGGACAAGGCGCTCGCCGCGAATGGTCTGGTCAAGCAGCAGCGCGAGACCTATCGTCGGCGGGAGGATTATCGCGAGCGTCTTGGCGCCTTTGATTGGGAATTGCCCGAGGAGCTGCATTCCGACGCTTTCGTCGGCAATATGGCGAAGTGGTGGATTGACACATATCCACGGACCGAACCGCTTTTCCTGCAGGTCGGCTTCCCAGGCCCGCATCCGCCGTTCGATCCGCCGGCGCGATATTCCGAGCCTTACCTCAAGCGCAACGATCTGCCGTTGCCCAAGCCGTCGCGCCAGGAGCTCGATTCCTTGCATCAGGAACTGAAGGAGAAGCGACAGCACGACGTCGAGGTCGATCACGATTCGGTTGTCTGGAGCCTTGATCCGTCGCCCGAGCAGATGCAGCGGCTCTGGGCTCACTATCTCGGCAACGTGACGCTGATCGACCAAAAGATCGGTGAGTTGCTGGAAGCCTTGAAGGAGCGCGGCTATCTGGAGGATGCGATCGTCATCTTCACCTCCGACCATGGCGAGTGCCTCGGCGACCACGGCCTGATCCAGAAATGGTCGATGTATGACGTCGTCACACGGGTGCCCACCATCATCTGGTCGACCGCAAATCGATTCGAGGGTGGCAGGGAGCTAAACGGCCTCTGCCAGCTCTTCGATCTCGGTCCGACCATATTGGAATATGCGGGGATCACGCCGCCGAAGAGCTTCGAGGCGCGCAGCCTGAAGTCGGCGCTGGAGACGGGTGAGTGGACGCCTCGTACCCACGTATTCTGCGAGCAGATCGGTGACGTCGCCATGAGCGGCGGCGTGGAATTCATGACCGGCGTGCGTAGCGAGGGATGGAAGTTGGTCCATTTCAAAGGGTCGAGCGACGGACAGTTGTTCGATCTCAAGAACGATCCTGGCGAGGTGCAAAATCTCTGGGACGATCCCGCATGCGAGGCGCGAAAGCGCGAACTTCTCGATGTCATGCGGGACTGGCTCATCGAGTCGAACTACCGCACGCGCGATGTCATGGCGGGTGTGCGGTGACAGATTTTCAGGAGGCAACCGCAACCAGATCGTCCCCGCCCGCAAAGGATGGGATGGTATGGATCGAAGGTGGCAGCTTCCTGATGGGATCGGAAGATTTTTATCCCGAGGAAGGGCCCGTTCATCGCGTGCGGGTCGACGGCTTCTTCATGGATGCCACGCCGGTCACGAACCGGGACTTTTCGCGCTTCGTCGCCGATACCGGTTATGTGACGGTCGCGGAGCAGACGCCGGACCCATCGGTTTATCCCGGCGCCGATCCGGCTATCCTGCAGCCGGGATCATTGGTCTTTCGAGCGCCGCGGAGGTCCGGCGATATGCGCTTCTGGGGTGATTGGTGGCACTTTGCGGCGGGTGCATGTTGGCATCGGCCCGATGGCATCTCGTCTCTGACGGAGGCGATGATGGATCATCCGGTGGTGCAGATCTGCCATGCCGACGCGACAGCCTATGCGCGCTGGGCCGGAAAGGCTTTGCCGAGCGAGGCGGAATGGGAGTTCGCCGCCCGCGGCGGCGTGGAAGGGGCGACCTTCGCCTGGGGCGAGGAGCTCGAGCCCGACGGCCGCAGGATGGCGAATATCTGGAACGGCGATTTTCCGATGGCCAATCTTCCCGGCAAGGCTGAGTTCGGCACCACGCCGGTCGGAGCCTTTCCCGCAAATGGCTATGGTCTTTCCGACATGATCGGCAATGTCTGGGAGTGGACGGACGATTACTGGACGGACCGCCATCCAGACGATGCAGCGAAGCCTTGCTGTGTTCCGAAAAATCCGAGAGTCGCCATTGCCGAGCAAAGCTACGACCCGCGTCAGCCGGCGATCCGCATTCCGCGCAAGGTGTTGAAGGGTGGATCGCATCTTTGCGCGCCGACTTATTGCCGCCGCTATCGGCCGGCGGCCCGGCATCCGGAAATGATCGACAGCGCCACGACCCATATCGGCTTCCGTTGTGTCAGCCGTCAGGCTGACAAGTCTCGCGGCGAGCAATGTGCAGTTGGGAGCGAACGCCAATGACCATCGCGACGAACGCGACCATACGCCCTGGCGCTCCGCGGCGCCCGTTGCTGACGACGCCTGCCGCGATGCTGGGTCTGAATGTGGCCGCTGTCGTCATCGGCATCGGCCTTTGGTGGCTGGTGACGGCCGAAGGGCTGGTTGGTCTGCCAACGCCTGCCCAGGTGGCCGCGGCCGCCGCCGCCGAGGCTAAAAATGGCATCCTGCTCGGCGATGCGCTGGCCAGTCTCGGCCGGGTCATGACGGGCTTCTGCCTCGGCCTGATCGTCGCTGTTCCCGTCGGCTTCCTGATGGGGTGGTATCGCATCGCCCGGGGCATCATCGAGCCCTATGTGCAATTCTTCCGCACCATTCCACCGCTGGCGATCATTCCGCTTGCGATCGTGACGATGGGCATCGACGAGACACCGAAGATCTTTGTCATCTTCCTCGCCGCTTTCCTGTCGAGCGTCGTTGCAACCTACCAGGGGGTGATTAGCGTCGACAAGACACTCATCAACGCCGCGCGCGTATTGGGAGCGGACGATTTCACCATTTTCCGCCGCGTGATCATTCCGGCCTCAACGCCTTATATCATGGTCGGCGTGCGCATTGGCCTCGGTTCGTCCTGGGCCACCGTCGTCGCAGCCGAACTTATCGCCGCGCAGTCCGGCCTGGGCTACCGCATGCAGCAGGCCCAGCTCTATTATGATCTGCCCACCATTTTCGTGAGCCTGATCGCCATCGGCGTTCTCGGCCTGCTCATGGATCGGATCGTCATGATGGCCGACCGTATTCTCACAGCATGGCAGGAAAAGCTATGACGCCGAAGATTTCGTTTCAGAACGTTTCGAAAAGCTTCGATCTTGCGGGTCAGGCAGCCTTTACCGCATTGCAAAACCTTGACCTCGATATCGAGGATGGCGAGTTCATCACCGTCGTCGGCCCTTCCGGCTGCGGCAAGTCGACAGCCATGAACATCGCCGCGGGATTGACCCCGCCGTCATCGGGGCAGGTATTGGTCGACAATATGCCTGTGAAAGGGCCGGGGCCGGAACGCGGTGTCATCTTCCAGCAATATGCCCTGTTTCCGTGGCTGACCGTGCGGCAGAATGTTGAGTTCGGGCTTCAAATCTCCGGCCGTCCCAAGGATGAGCGCCGCGGCATCGCCGACCATTTCATCGAGCTCGTCGGCCTAACGGACTTCGCCGATGCATTGCCGAAGATGCTTTCAGGCGGCATGAAGCAGCGCTGCGCCATTGCCCGGGCCTATGCGGTCAATCCGAAGATATTGCTGATGGATGAACCTTTCGGCGCGCTCGATGCCCTGACGCGCGTGCAATTGCAGGACCAGCTTCTTGCCATGTGGAGCAAGGAGCGCCGTACAGTGATGTTCATCACGCATGATGTCGACGAGGCGGTCTATCTGGCAAGCCGGGTTATTGTGATGGCGGCCCGTCCGGGTCGGCTCCACAAGATCATTCCCGTGGACCTTGCCTTTCCCCGGACGGAGGAGATGCGGCTTTCGCCGCGGTTTTCCGAGCTGCGCAACGAGGTCTGGCGGGCCGTCTATCACCCTGCCTCAAACTGAAGATCAGCAATCACAGGAGGACATGATCATGCTGACGAGACGCAGTTTATTGACGACGGCCGCGGCTCTGACGGCCGCCACCGCGATGCCTATGATCGCTAGGTCGGCCCGCGCGGCCTCAAAGCCGATCCGGATCGGCTATCTCTCCGACTTTCCCAATTCGAGCCTGTTCGCGATTGCCAACGATCAGAAGCTTTGGCAGGCCGAAGGGCTGGAGCCGGACCTGAAGGTGTTCACCAATGGTCCCATTCAGATCCAGGCCATGGGTGCGGGGAGCCTCGATTTCGGGACGATCGGGCCGGGCGCGCTGTGGCTTCCGGCCAGCGGCCATGCCAAGGTGCTCGGCGTCAACGATATCGGGTTCAGCGATCGCGTCATCGCCCAGGCGGCATTTACCTCGATCGCCGATCTCAAGGGCAAGAAGGTCGGTGTCCCACAAGGCACATCCGGAGAGATGATCCTGCGCATGGCTCTCGGCAAGGCTGGCCTGACGATCAAGGACGTGCAGGTCGTCCCGATGGATCCGAGCACCGTCGTGGCTGCATTCTCCTCCAAGCAGATCGATGCGGCGGGCATCTGGTATCCCTTGATCGATGCGATCAAACCACGTGTCCCCGATATGAAGGAGCTGGCCTCGAACAAGGATTTCTATCCCGATACCTCGTTCATCAACACCTTCGTGGCGCGCAACGAGACGATCCAAAGCGATCCCGATCTTGCCAAGAGCTTCCTGAAGGTCATCAAGAAGGCCATGGACTACAGGGTTGCCAATCTCGATCATTCGATTGAGTTGACGGTCGCCTTTACGCAATCGCCTCCCGATGCGACGGCCAAGGTTGCGAAAAGCCGAAAACTTCTAACGAGCGGCGAGCTGAACAAGTTCACCGAGGACGGCAGTGTCACGAAGTGGTTGGGTGAATTCAACAAGATGTTCGTCGATTTCGGAACCATCAAGGATCCGCTGCCACCGGAAAAATATTTCGACGCGACATTGTTCCTCTCCGCTTGAAAACGGGCCTGCATGGCGGCAAGGCTGTCGTGTGGCGCGGCAGCCGCGATCAAACATATTGGCCTTTCATACCGGAAGAGCGTGCCCATAGTCACCATCGTCCATTCGATCGAGGGGCAATCACATGAGGGCAAGCGCCGAATCTACGATCGTCCGGCAAGCAAACAACGGCTGGGGGCACGTGGCGGCGGCGCTTGGTTTCGTCAAATGATGGGAGGCCTTGCCAGCAACCTCCGCGGCCGCATCGCCAGACGGTGATGACAAGCGGATCACCAGAGCCGCGGATGCGGTCCTGGGGCTCATGGTCCATATTTCGGTCTATCCGACCTAATTGGTCACCGGCTCGCCGAGCGTATGCATCAGGCGGTTCGCCCAGCCGAAAATTGCCGACGAGAAGACGAGATCGATGGATTCCAATTCAGACAAGCCCACGTCGGCCAATGCCTGCGCATCTGCTTTCGTGGCTTCGGGCGGCGTTGGCGACAGGCGTGCGGAAAAATCAAAGATCGCCTGCAGGTGCTCGTCGAGTTCCGCATCCAGGCCGTCCGTGAAGATTGCTTCGATCACGTCGGTTCTTTTGGTCTGGCTGATGAAGCGGGAGGCGTGAACCGCGGCGCAGTAGACGCAGTGGTTGACGATGGACGCGGCCGTCGCGCCCAGTTCGCGCTCGCTCGAAGCAAGCCCATCCTTTCCGTACATGATCAGATTGAACAGTGGAGAGCGGACGCTCAGCGATTCCGGATCATGCGCGAGCGTCAGGACATAGGGCGAAATGCCCTTGTTTGATGGCGTCACCTGCATGGCCGCGCGCTGTTCCGCGGTCGCGGTCTCGAGGTCGACTGGAACGACATAAGGCTGCCAGCGCGGAATTTTGGTGGTGAAGGCATGGACGACCTCGCTCATTGTCTTGCTCCGATCAATGCCAATCCCGCGATGACGCGCACCTGGTAGTTCACGAAGGCTGCCAGTTCGGAGAGGCGGACGATGTCGGCATCGGCCACGCCGCTGGCGCGCAATGCCTCTATGTCGGCGCGGGTCGCCTCCCTCGGTGCGACGGTCAGCCGGTCGGCGTGACGAACGATCTCGGCGGCGCGTGGGTCCTCCACGGTCGTGCCAGGTGAGGAGAGCGGGGCAGTCGCGGTTTCGCCCGCCCGCTCCACGAGAGCATCATAGTGGCGCGCCAGCGCCTCGTTGTGATTTTGCCGGGCCATGCGGGCGGCAAGCGCCGCCCGAAGTCCATGGGACAGACCGCCGGGATCGCGTGGCAGCAGCACCGCGTCATGGGCTGCCTCGCTCAGGCGCAGGATCTCAGCGCGCTTTTCCATGGCTTCGGCGAGCGCGGAGCCAGGCTTCACGGAGACTAGGGTTTCGATGAGTGTCAAAACAGGCTCCTCGGGTGCGTCTTTGGGGGCAGCATCTAGGTAGGCGTGACACATCATTATGTCAAATGATAATGATTAAGCGACTTTCATGCGAAATAATTATCTAATTCCGATCGTCAAGTGAGAATTCTTATGCTTTACTCGCATTAAGAGGGGTGTTTCATGTCAATTATGCATTCTAACTCTTTCGATATTCGTCAACTTGAAGCCTTCGCGGCGGTGATTTCCGCGGGTAGCGTGACCGGGGCGGCGCGCTTGCTGGGCCGATCGCAACCGGCGGTCACCAGGCTCATCCAGGATCTGGAAGCCGATATCGGCTATGCGCTCCTGCATCGAAGCGGTCCACGGATCACGCCGACCTCGCGAGGCGTGCTGTTTCATTCCGAGGTCGAGCGCCATCTTGCCAGTCTCACACATATCCGTGAGCGCGCGGAGGCGATCGGTCGTGATGAACCACCCACGCTGACGATCGCGGCCACGCCGTCGCTTGCGGCGGGCGTTCTGCCGCGGGCACTCGCGGCCGTTGCCCCGGATCTGATCCCGCGTCATCTACATGTGCAGGCGCTTGCGGCCGAAAACGTCGTCCAGGCAGTGCTCGCCCGCTCGGCGGATTTGGGGATCGCAAGCCTGCCGCTCGAACATCCGGGCCTCGAAATACACTGGATCGCGGAGGCGCCATGTGTCGTCGCCATCGCCGCGAACGATCCGCTCGCCGACCGTGACGTGGTGCGTCTTGCCGATCTCGCCGATCGCCGCATCATCACCCTGGCAAATCCATATCGCTTGCGGCATCGAGTCGATGAGGCACTGGAACGGGCAGGGGTCTCGCCGGACCGGATTATCGACGTCAATGCTTCACTGACGGCGCTGTCGTTGGTTCGGGCAGGACTAGGGGTTGGCATCGTCGAGCCGGCGACCGTCGTCGGCGTGCCGCTTGACGGTGTCGTGATGCGCGTGCTTGATCACACCATCCCCTTTCTCTTCGGTGCGATATCGCCCGCCGCGCTGCCGCTCACATCGACGATCACGGCAGTGATCGAGGCGGCGCGCGCGGTGGCTTTAACGATGCCAGGCTGCCGCCTGTTCGACTCGAGCGGCGCGGAAGCGCTGGCCGATACCATTTACGGGCAAACCGCGAGACCTGAGGGAGCGTCGATATGAGCGACCTTTCAATCTTGCCGGACGGTCTCGATGCTCTTGAGGCGCGGCTGCGGCAGGATCTCGCCTGGCTGGAACTGCCGGCCAAATCCTGGGTGCCGCCGCGCATGATCGACGGTCAGCCTGTCGTCGATGTCGTCATCATTGGCGCGGGCATGGCCGGGCTCGTCGCCTCCGCGATGCTGAAGAGGCTGGGCGTCGCCAACCATGTCGTGCTCGACAAGGCACCCGCGGGTCGCGAGGGGCCTTGGGTCACCTTCGCCCGAATGCGAACGCTACGCTCTCCCAAACAGCTCACCGGTCCAGCGATGGGGCTGCCCGCCCTGACGTTTCGCGCCTACTATGAAGCGCGCTTTGGCCGGGAGGCGTGGGTCGCACTCGACCGCGCGCCGCGTGAGACGTGGATGGAATATCTGATCTGGTACCGTAAGGTGCTCGAGCTTCCCGTCCGCAACGGCGTGACAGTCGATGCGATCCTCCCACGCGAGGACGGAATGCTTGATCTTGTCTGCACCGAGGACGGTCTCAAGGAGACGATCATTGCGCGTCATGCGGTGTTGGCGACCGGCCGCGATGGTCTGGGCGGCCCGTTCGTGCCAGATATCGCGAAAAGTATCGGTGGCAAGTTCTGGGCGCATACCGCTGACGACATCGATTTCGCGATGCTGCGCGGCAAGCGGATAGGCGTGATTGGTGCCGGCGCCTCGGCGATGGACAATGCAGCGACCGCTCTCGAAGCCGGTGCGGCGCGCCTCGACATGTTCGTGCGCCGCAGGAAGCTGCCGCGGATCAACAAGTTCACGGGCATCGGCAGCCAGGGCGTCGTGCACGGATTCGCCGGCCTTCCCGATGAGTGGAAGTGGCGCTTCCTCAATTATGCCATGGCCCAGCAGACGCCGCCGCCGCGGCCGAGCGTCTTGCGCGTCAGTTCCTTCCCGCAAGCCCATCTCCATCTTGAGAGCCCGATCAGCAGGCTGGAGCAAGAAGGCGACCACGTCATCGTGACGACGCCGAGGGCCAGCTATCCCGTCGACTTTCTGATCTTTGGGACGGGCTTCAAGATCGACTTGAGCAATCGACCGGAGCTTGCCGCCTTCGGCCCACATATACGCTTGTGGCGCGATCGCTTCCCGGTGCCGACGGAGATGCCCAACGCCGAACTCGAGGAATCCCCCGATCTCGGAGAGGCGTTCGAATTCCTCGAAAGAGAGCCGGGCTCGTGCCCGACGCTGGCAAGGATTCACTGCTTCAATTTTCCGGCGACACTCAGTCACGGCAAGCTCACCGGCGACATCCCCGCGATCAGCGAAGGTGCCGACCGCCTGGCGCGTGGCATTGTCCGCGCCCTCTTTGTCGTCGACCGCGAGAAACACTTTGAAAACCTCCAGGCTTTCGACACGCCGGAACTCCTCGGTGACGAGTGGGCGGATGACGATACCAAGGAGCCTTCCGAACTATCTTCCGAAAGGACCTGAGACCCGCAATGCTTGAGATCAAGAACCTAAAGCTGTCTTACGGAAGCACGCAAATTCTAAATGGTGTGGACCTGTCGGTGAAACGGGGCGACGTGGTGTCGATCATCGGCCCGAGCGGCACCGGCAAGACGACGCTTCTCAAGTGCATCAACCATCTGACCAAGCCGTCCTCCGGCTCGATCGCGTTGGATGGCATCCGCATGGATTACGCTCGCCCCGACAAGGCTGCGGTGCAGGCGATCCGTCTTCGCACGGCGATGGTTTTCCAGCAGTTCAACGTCTTCAAGAACATGACCGTCATCCAGAACGTCATGGACCCGCTGGTGGTCGTTCAGCGCAAGCCGAAGGAAGAGGCCCGCGCGATCGCCGCGCGGGAACTCGAGCGCGTCGGACTTGCCGACAAGCTCGACAACTATCCCTCCCAGCTCTCAGGTGGTCAGCTCCAGCGGACCGGCATCGCCCGCGCCTTGGCGGTCAAGCCGGACGTGATGCTGTTCGACGAGCCGACATCATCGCTTGACCCCGAACTAGTGAACGAGGTCCTGAAGGTGATCAAGGATGTGACGTCCTCGGGCATCACATCGCTCCTCGTCACCCATGAGATGCAGTTTGCCAAGAACATCTCGAACCGCATCGTCTTTATGGACGGGGGCGTCGTCGCCGCAGACGGCACTCCGGCTGAAATCTTCGATACACCCTCCAACCCACGCCTCGCTCAGTTTCTCAATTCGGAACGCGCGATCCAGTAGAAAGGATGCCTGAAATGACTTCCATGAGTTCAATCTCACGCCGTGGCCTCGGTCTCGCCGTAGCAGGCGTCGCGATCGCCTTCGCAACCGCCTCGTTCGCCGAGGACGTCCGCACGATCAAGATCGCCACCGCGGCCGAATCGAAGCCGCTCTCCTGGGGCGCGATCGGCGTCGAGCCGCAGGGTTACGAACCCGACGTGCTGAGGGCGATCAACGCGAAGCTGCCCCAGTACAAGTTCGTCATGGAAGGTGCGGCCGACATCGCCCAGGAAACCGGCCTTGCCACCGGCAAGTACGACATCGCGACGGGCGGCTATTATCGCGCGCCCGCTCGTGAAAAGCAGTTCCTCATTCCTGAGGCCCCGATCGGTGCGAGCTTGATCAAGATCTATAGCCGCAAGGATAGCGGCATCAACGAGATGAAGGATCTGGTCGGCAAGAAGATCGTGCCCGTCACCGCAGGCGGCGGCATCTACAAGTTCGCAACGGCATGGCAGGAGCAAAACCCGGCCTACAAGATCGAGATCACCGCCTCAAGCGCCGGCGTTCCCTATCCGGACCGGCTGAAGGAAGTGCAGAACGGCAAATACGATGCGCTCGTGCTGCCATCCAACCTTGGCGAGCAGACCGTGATCGACCAGCAGAAGCTCGACATCAAGACAAGCGAGCCGGTCGCGATCAACCAGACCTTCGTGCTGATCCATCGCTCCGAGGAGAACAAGGCCCTCTCCGACGCCATCGACAAGGCTCTGAAGGAGCTCAAGGCCGACGGCACGCTTGCCAAGCTCTCGCAGAAGTGGTTCGGCGAAGACATCACCACGTATATGAAGTAATGCCGGGCGCCGACCCCGGTGGTCAGGCTCAAAGACTGAGAGAAGGAGTGTTCCGAAGTGGACCTTTCCATCATGATCCCAGAGCTGCTCTCGGCCCTGCCGCTGACGCTTGCGATCACGTTCACGGCCATGATCGCCGGCTTCGTGCTGGCGTTGATCGCGACGACGTTCCGGGTTCGCAGGATCCCGGTGATCAGCCAATTGGCGGATCTCTACGTATCCTATGCCCGCAGCGTGCCCGTCGTCCTGCAATTGTTCGTCGCCTTCTACGGGCTTCCCGTGCTTGTGGGTGTGTTCGGCGTCGCGGACTTCGTGTCCCCGACCATCGCGGCGATGCTGGGCTTGAGCCTCTATCACGGCGGCTATCTGTCCGAAGTCATGCGGCCGGCCTATCTCGCCGTCGAACGCGGCCAGCATGATGCGGCGGACAGTCTTGGCTATACGTTCCGCCAGAAGCTCACGCGCGTTCTCGGTCCACAGGCGGTTCACATCGCGCTTCCCGGCTACGGCAATTCGATCATCTATCTGATCCATAACGTCGCGCTCGTCATGTATATCGGCGCGGCCGATGTCATGGCGACCGCTCATCTTGTCATGGAACGCGACTATAACCAGTACCAGTTCGAAACATACCTCGTGCTGGCGGTGCTCTATTCGTTGCTTTGCCTAGTCGCCTGGTCTGTCGTCCGCTTTTTCGAGCTTCGTTCCGCGAGATTTTCTCCAGGCGCGAAGCGCGGCGGAACCACGATGATGGCAAGCGTCTGATCGAAGGAGTTGCTATATGTTCGATATCGACGTTCTTCTCCCCGATCTTTGGGATATCCTGGGTGCGGTACCCCTCACGCTCGCGATGGCGCTTGCGATCTTCGTCTTCTCGACGATCATAGGCAGCCTGTTTGCCATGGTGGAATATCGGCGTATCCCTGTCCTGCGGCAGCTTGTCGTCGCTTACAAGGTCGCGTTCAAGGGCGTGCCGATGGTCGTGGTGATCTTCCTCGCCTATTATGGCCTTCCCTCGACCCTGCAATTCCTGACATCGCTGATTGGCGTGGACTATAACGGCCATTCGACGCCAAACTGGGTCACGCTCATCGTCGCTCTGACGGCCTGCGTCGCCGCTTTCCAGGCGGAAGTCGTCAAGGGCGCGCTGAATTCTTTCGACACCGGCCAGGCCGATGCAGCCTATTCGCTCGGCTACAAGAAGAGCCAGCTCTTCCGCCGGGTCATGCTTCCGCAGGTCATCGTCGCGGCGATACCGGATCTTGCCAATTCCTTCATGGTCATCATGAAGGCGCTTTCCCTGGGGTTCGCCATCGAGGTGGTCGACATCTTCGCGCAGTCGCAACTGACCGCAGCGCTGAACTTCTACTATCTCGAGGCCTTCCTGGTCGCGGTCGTGATCTACATGGTGATAGCCTATGCAGTAACCCAGATCGCGGACAGGACGGAGCGAGCGCTCAGGGTGCGGACTTGATCTCGACCCAACGCTTCCCACGCGGCAAGACAAGACGGTCTCCATCGGCTGATCGTCCTTGAAAGCCGCGGCCGGGGACGAGCACCCGCGCCGTCTACTCTTTCCTCTCCAGGCCGCCTTTTTGGAAATTCATTTCTCCCCATTCTCGTTAGTCCACTTAATTTATAGACTAAAGTCAAATTGGAGAGAGTGGCAATGAGCATCGAAAAGTCCGACAGCGGTCTAGGAAGACGGGAGCTGCTGAAATTATCCGCGGCGGCTGGAGTTGCCGTTGCCGGCGCTTCGCTGATCGGGCGAAAGCCCGCCTTCGCGGCCGGGGAAGAGCCGTCCCTAAAGGGTAAGCGCATCGCCATCAGCGCGACCGGAACCGACCATTTCTTCGACCTGCAGGCCTATAATGCCCAGATCGAAGAGGTCAAACGCCTCGGGGGCGAGCCGATCGCCGTGGACGCGGGGCGCAACGACGCCAAACTGGTCTCGCAATTGCAGACGCTGATTGCCCAGAAGCCGGATGCCATCGTTCAGATCCTCGGGACGCTCAGCGTCATCGACCCCTGGCTGAAGAAGGCGCGCGACGCCGGCATTCCGGTTCTGACGGTCGACGTCGGCTCGACCAATTCGATCAACAATACCACCTCCGACAACTGGGGCATCGGCAAGGACCTGGCGCTCCAGCTCGTCTCCGATATCGGCGGCGAAGGCAATATCGTCGTCTTCAACGGCTTTTACGGCGTGACGCCTTGCGCGATCCGCTATGACCAGCTGGTCAATGTCGTCAAATATTTCCCGAAGGTGAAGATCCTCCAGCCGGAACTGCGCGACGTCATCCCGAATACCGTGCAGGACGCTTTCACCCAGATCACCGCGATTTTGAACAAATATCCGGAAAAGGGGTCGATCAAGGCGATCTGGTCGGCATGGGACATCCCGCAGCTCGGCGCGACCCAGGCGCTTGCCGCCGCTGGCCGCACCGAAATCCGCACCTACGGCGTCGATGGCAGCCCGGAAGTGCTGCAGCTCATCGCCGATCCGAAATCGCCCGCTGGCGCCGACGTCGCTCAACAACCCGCGGAAATCGGCCGCACCGCCATCCGCAATGTTGCGAAGCTTCTTGCCGGTCAGACGGTGCCGCGCGAGACCTACGTTCCAGCGCTTCTGGCCAACAAGGCCAATGTCGGCGAGGTCACCAAGAAACTCGGCATTGGCTGATAGTCCGCTCCGGGCGATGCCGCCATGGCTGGATCGCCCGGAACATGTCCGCTGGAGACCGAGATGAGCGCCATTTCTTTCAAGCAGCCGGTGACGGCAAAAGACGACATCATCCGCTTTGAAGGCATCGTCAAGCGCTTCGGCGGAGCGCAGGCGCTGGCGGGTGCGTCGCTTGGCGTCAGACGTGGAACCATCCACGGTCTCGTCGGCCAGAACGGTGCGGGCAAGTCGACATTGATCAAGCTGCTTGCCGGTCTTCATCAGCCGGATGACGGGAGGATCGAGATCGAAGGGCAAGCTTTCGATAGGCTGACCCCGCATCTCGCGAAAGAGCTCGGCGTTCACTTCATTCATCAGGATCGGCTTCTCGTGCCGACTTTTACGGTCGGCGAAGCCCTGTTTCTCGGCCGGGAGCCGCGCATACCAGGCACGCCATTTCTCGATCGCCGGCTGATGCAGCGCCGTGCATCCGATATCCTCAAGGATTATTTCGGTGTGCGGTTGCCGAATAGCGCGCTGATCGGTGAATTGTCGACGGCCGAAAAGCAGATCGTCCAGATCACCCGCGCGCTTCTCAACCAGCCTAAGGTGCTTGTCTTCGACGAACCGACGGCGGCATTGGTGCGTCGCGAGGCCGATATCCTCTTCCGCCTGATCCGTCGCCTGCGCGATGAAGGCGTGACCATCATTTACATCTCGCATTACCTGAACGAAATCGAGGAACTCTGCGACCATGTCACCGTGCTGCGCAACGGGCTGGACGTCGCTTCGGTACCGATCCGGGAAACATCGGCCGCAGCGATCGCGCGGCTGATGGTCGAGCGCGACATCAAGGACATGTTTCCGAAGCCGGTTGTTGCTCCCGGCGATGAAATCCTCAAGGTCGAACGGCTTTCGGCGCCCGGAAAATACGAGGATGTCAGCTTCACCCTTCGTCGCGGCGAGGTGCTGGGCCTCACTGGTTTGCTCGGTTCCGGGGCAAAGGAGCTGGTCCGCTCTCTCTTCGGTCTGGATAGGCCGGCCTTCGGCCGTATCGAAATCGGCGGCAAGGCTTTCCGTTTCGCCAATCCCAGTCGCGCGACGGATAACAGGATCGCCCTGGTGCCCGAGGATAGGCGCCGCCATGGCATCGCGCTCGACCTCAGCGTCGCGGAAAATATCAGTCTTTCCAGCCTCGATCGCTTCACGCGCCTCGGCTTTCTCGACCGCACGGGCGAAAGGCGGGAAGTCGATGCCCTGATTGAACGCCTGCAGGTAAAGACCAACGGGCGTAACGCCTTGCTGCGTACGCTTTCGGGTGGCAATCAGCAGAAGGTGGCGATAGCCAAATGGCTCAGTCGCCATTCCGAGGTCTACCTCCTCGACGAGCCGACGGTCGGCGTCGACATCGGCTCCAAGGTCGAGATCTATACGCTGATCGGCGAACTCGCGGCGCGCGGCGCCGGTGTCATAGTCCTGTCTTCCGACCTGCCGGAACTCCTTGGCATCACGGATCGCATCCTTGTGCTCTTCCGTGGCCGGGTGGTGCGGGAATTCATATCGTCGGAGACGACGGCGGATGCCGTGCTCGTCGAAGCCACCGGATCGTCGGAAGGACAGCGCCATGTCGGCTGAGGTAGAATTCGCGCCTTCCGGATTTTCGACCTTAGAAGAACCTGCCCGGCCGGCCGGCAATATAGCGGCCACGGCATTGCGCTTCGGGTCGCTGATCGCCTTTGGGGTCATCCTGATCGTCTTTTCGCTGACCGCGCCTTACTTCCTCAGCATCGGCAATATCGGCAATGTGCTCGGCCAATCAGCCATCTCCGGCGTGCTCGCGATCGGACTGACGATCGTCCTCATCGCCGGCGGCTCCAATGTCGTCACCGGCGGCATCGACCTGTCGCTTGCCGCCAATATGGGCCTCAGCGCCGCCGTCTATGCCAGCCTCACACAACTCGGCTTTGGTGATGTCACGGCGATCCTGGCATCGATCCTGACTGGTACACTGATCGGCGCGGCCAATGCTATCGCCGTCGTCTATGCCGGTATCGTGCCGCTACTCGCCACGCTTGCCGTCATGAACGTCGTTGCCGGCCTGGAACTGGTGCTGACGGGAAATACCGTCCTTCCGGCTTCCACGCCATTCCTGTCGGCGCTTTCTGCTTCGGACTCCCTCGGCATGCCGATCCTCGCCTATGTGCTCATTGGCTTCACGGCGATTGCGACGGCGATCGTGCAATATACGCCGCTTGGTCTGCGCCTTTACGCTGTCGGCGAGTTTCCGGATGCCGCGCGCGCCGCTGGCCTTCCGCTTCGTCGCCTGCTTGCCGGCGCATTCGTCGCCAGCGGCCTATCTGGCGGCATCGCCGGCATCCTCTCGGTTTCCTACCTGAGCGGCAGCACGACGGGTTCCGGCGAGATGCTGTTGCCCGTCGTTGTCACCGCTTTGCTCGGTTCGGTCTTTTCACGCAGGCTGGTTCCAACAGTGACTGGAACGTTGCTTTCAGCTCTGCTGGTCGGCTTCCTCACCAACGGTTTCCAGCTGCTCAATATTTCGAGCACGCTGGTCAGCGGCGTGCAGGGCCTGCTCATTCTCATCGTGGTCTCCGCGACCACCCTGTTGCGTCGGCAGGAGGCCTGAACATGTCGCTCCATGTTTCCGCACACGCCCCGGTTGGCTTGACGCGGCTGATCGCCGCCAACCTAGTGCGCCATGGGCTGATACTCGCGCTGGTTGCGGTCTTCGCCGTCTTTTCCCTGATCACACCGACATTCCTGACCCTTGCCAACCTGCAGAGCATCCTGGTCAACAATTTCACGTTGCTTGCCATCGTTTCCATCGCCATGACCTTCGCCGTTGCATCTGGCGGCATCGATCTTTCGGTGGGAACGGCGATGGATTTCGCAAGCTTTGCCTTCGTCTCGCTTGTCCTTGCCGGACAGCCGGTGGCATTTGCTGCGCTTACCGGATTGGGGGCCGGGGCGCTTGTCGGTGCTTTCAATGCGCTGCTGATCTCAGGGATTGGCGTCTCGCCGTTCCTTGCGACGCTCGGCACGCTGTTCATCGGCCGCAGCATCCAGCAGCTGCTGACCAATGGCGGCAATCCCGTCTATCTGCCGCCGAACGGCGTGCCAGAGGCTTTCCGTTTCCTTGGCCACGGCACGATCGGGGGGGTCCCTGTGCCGCTCGTTGCCGCCATACTCATCATCGCGGTCGCCGCGGTCATTCTTGCCCGCACGCGCTTCGGCCGCGTCGTGCTGTCGATCGGTATCCAGCCGGGTGTCGTGCGCTATTCCGGTATTGCGGCTCCCGCCTATATAGCGGCCACCTTCATATTGGTCGGATTGATCGCAGCCGTCGCTGGCCTGATTCTGACCGCGACCGTCACCGTCTATATCCCGTCTTCCGGCAATGCATTTCTGCTGAATGCCATCGGCGCAACCTTCATCGGCACGACGCTCAGTCCGCTCGGGCGGCCGAACGTCGCTGGTACCGTGCTGGGTGTGCTGCTGCTCAGTATCGTGGCCAATGGACTTTTATTGACCGATCTGAATTTCTACTGGCAGCAGGTCGGTACGGGAACACTGATCTTCACCGTGCTCGCCCTGAGCTTCATGAACCGGAAAGCGGCTGGCCGCCCGTGAGGCAAGCCGCTTTCCGACTGCTCTATCTGCCGCATTTTTCTCGCCCTGTCCGATTCCGAAATCTACGCGCCGAGCCAAGCGTCGGCTACGCTCGCAGATCCACACGCCTAGGTCGGGGCAGTGTTTAGCAACAGGCTTCGCCCGCCGAATTTTACGAAAAAGGGTCCCGGAGGACCCTTTTTGATTATATCGATAATAAACCTCCACCTACGGTGGAGGACTGGACGAGTTCTACACGGTAGTTGAGAGACCTCCTGCTTGAACCGCTGGGGTGGCCCAGACTTCGAACAAGGAGGTTTTATGGATGAGCAGACGCTCTCGCATGCGACGTGGGACTGCAAGTATCACATTGTTTTTGGCAGCAAATACCGAACGAAAAGGCTGTACGGGGACGTACGGCGTGAGTTGGGAGAACTCTTACGTCGGCTGGCACAGCAGAAAGGCTGCCAGATCGAAGAGGGTCATTTGATGCCCGATCATGTGCATATGTTGATCTCGATCCCGCCGAAATATTCGGTTGCGCATATTGTCGGCTTTTTGAAGGGCAAGACAGCCCTTTATGTTGCCAACAAGTATGCGCGCAAGCGCCGCTACAAGGGTTATCACTTTTGGGCGCGCGGCTATTTCGTATCGACGACGGGCTACAATGAGCAGGTCGTCAGACAATATATCCGTCATCAGGAAAAGGCCGACAAAGCTTCCGACTTTGCCGACCTCTTCAATCGTAGCTACTAAGCGCTAACAATACCGCTTCTAGCGGTTCAAGCACAGCGTTTCAAACCTCCACCTCTGGTGGAGGTCATGACTTACGCAGGTGGAAAATCAGCGCTGGAGATTGACCAGCACGTCCAGCAGGTCGGAGCCCGTCTGGAACACCTTGGAGTTGGCCGTATAGCTCTTCTGCGCCTGAATCATGTCGGTGAGCTGGCCCGCCAGATCGACGTTGGAAGCTTCCAGCGAGTTCGACTGGATGTAGCCGAGACCGTTGCTGTTGGCGAAGCTGGTGACGGTCACGCCGGAGTCGGCGTTGGCCTGATAGACGTTGCCGCTCAAGAGCGTCAGCTTGTCAGGGCTTGCAACGGTTGCGAGCGGGATCTGGTAGATCGCCTTCGGATCCCCTTTCGCGTAGTTCGCGTAGACGACGCCGTTCTTGTCGATAGTGACGCCGGTGACTGCGGCTGCCGCCTGCCCGTTAGTCGAGCCGGTGGAAGCGAAATCGGATGCCTTTTGGGTCATCTTGGTCAGATCCATCGAGATCGTACCGCCCGTCTTCGGATCAACGATATTAAACACACCCTTATTATCGATCGACTGATTTCCATTCGCATCGAATGTCAGCTGAGTGGTCCCGACGGGCGCCGATGAGTAAGGGAATGAGCTGCTGCCCGATGTATTTGCATCGTCGTGGCGATAAACCGTTACTTCCCATTGGCCCGATGTTGGTGGGGTTGCGGTGGAATCCGCATCCGCTATTTTGGTGTAATAAACGTCATACATGACGCTGTTACCGAGCTTGTCATAGGCAACAACCGAGCTCTTCTGGGTGTCGGTCGTAACTGTTGCGGTATTCGAGCTACCGGTGTAACCGGTGCTCGGCAGCGCCACGGTCGAGCTGGCTGTGACGGTGGTTGCATTCGAATTGAGGTTGCCTGTGAAGCTGCCGGATGTCGAAGCTTCGTTGGCAAGACCGCTCTGATTGACGTTGATCGGCACCAGGCCGTCGAAGCCGTTGACGACGACAGCCGGCGCTCCAGAAGCATAGGAGTAGCCCATCAGCGTATAGCCAGCGGAGTTCACGAGGTTCCCGTTTGCATCCGGCGTAAAGTCGCCCGCGCGGGTCAGGACGGTCTTGCCGTCGGCGCCCTGCACGACGAAGAAGCCGGCGCCCTGGATCGACAAGTCGCTGCTCGACGAGGTGGAGACGGTGTCGCCCTGCTGCGAGACCGAATAGCTGACGTTGGTTTCGACGCTGCCGGAGTTATAGTTGCCGCCGCCCGAAGGGAGAATCAACGACGAAAAGCTGGTGCTCGCCGACTTGTAGCCCGTTGTATTGACGTTCGCGATGTTGTCCGACACGGTGCTAAGCTTATTTGCCTGCGCGTTCATGCCGGAAACTGCCGTTTTCATGCTACCAAAGATGCTCATTGGTTCCTCGCACGTTGCTGATGCGGGGATGGTAGCGTTAATGACTTGTGTGAAGCTGGCTTTTTGGCGTGCGCCGCCAGTTTGAATCAGTTCAAAACATTCGACGATGCTTGAGCCGGCGCGCGCTCCACATTCCCGATTCGTGGGGCTCAAGGCATGCGATCCGGTTCATATCCTGGACGGCGCGCTTCGCGTTCCGCGGAGACTGCGACACAGGTCTCGATGGCCAGCGTCTCGGACCGCAAGGCATCATGAACGGCTATCGCCTGCCAAAGATCCCTGCCAAAGATAATGCCCTGGCCCCATGTTGGGTATTCGAGCCGGTCGCGGCGGCGCCTTACGTCGCCGTATCAAGATCAGTCCGGATGATGTCGGCCGTTTTCTCATAATGGAGTTGCAGCAACCGCTCGGCCTCCACGGTATCCCGGTCGAGCACGGCTCCGAGGATACGCGCATGCTCATCATTGACCTTGCGCACGCGAAAGGCTTTGCGGATCGAAAGCGCTCGATACCGGTAGAGCCTATCGGCCAGCTGCTCGCAAAAGCCTATCAATGGCTTAGATCCACATCCCCCGATCAGCAGCGCATGAAAGGCGCGGTGAAGCCTTTCCCATTCCGGATTGTCCTCGAACTGCTCCGGGTTGAGTGAGCGCGGGGTGCGCTCCAACCGATGATGGGCGACCAGAAGCGCCTCTTCCCAGTCAGGCGTTGCATTCGCCATGGATTCCCGCAGGGCCAGCGTCTCCACCCAGCAGCGCGTTTTCGTCAGCTCATGCAATTCGTCCAGGCTGATGGGTTTGACGAAGAAGCCGCGCTGTTCCTTTCCGATGACGAGGTCCTCCGTCGTCAATCTGTTCAATGCCTCGCGCAACGGGGTCTGGCCGGCATCATAGTGCTCGATCAGGAAGCGGAGCTGAAGCTTTCGGCCGGGCTCCAGGCGCGTCGAGAGAATGTCGGCCTTCAGCCGCTCATAGATGCTGGTCGCCAATGTCGCGGGGCTTCCGGCCTCTTTCTTCAGCAGGTTGACGTTCATGGTGCTCTCTGGCTTGCAAATCACTTTTTATATACACGAGGAAGCAGCAGCGCAAAATTTATAAATTTTATCTTTACGTGGTAAAGTTTGTACATTATGACGGCTCTTATTGAGGGAGGGCTCCATGAGCGGAACGAAAAAGCGAGCGTCGGGCGCCTTTGCGAACGGCTGCGCTTGTTGCGGCATTGATATCCACTGTCACGTGGTGCCCGCACGTTTTCCGCTTGCGGCAGGGAATGCTCCCACCCGTGGCTGGCCCTCGATGGTTGCCGCGGATGCTTGTCACGCAACGGTCGTTATCGATGACAAGCCTTATCGCACGGTCAGCGATGCCTGCTGGGTGGCCGAACGGCGGCTGGAGGAGATGGACAGGACCGGTATCCGCATCCAGGCTCTGTCTCCCATGCCTGAGCTCTTCGGCTATTGGATCGAAAAGACCGCGGCCCACGACCTTGTCCGATACGTCAACGATGCGATCGCTGTGATGATCGGGCAGGGCCAGGGTCGTTTCGTTGGGCTCGGCGGCCTTCCTCTTCAGGATATTGATCTTGCGATTTCCGAGTTGCATCGCCTCGTCGGCGAACTCGGTTTTCGTGGCGTCGAGATCGGCAGCAATATCAATGACGTGCCTATCGGTGATCCTCGTTTCCATCCCTTTTTTGCGGAGGCGGAGAAGCTGAATGCCGCTGTCTTCGTGCACGCCGTGCGGCCGACCGGCATGGATCGTCTCGTTGGGCCAGCGCCGCTTCAGCAGGTGCTCGCCTATCCGACCGATGTCGGATTGGCGGCAGGATCCGTGATCACCGGCGGGTTGCTTCAGAAATTCCCGAAACTGCGGATCGCCTTCAGCCACGGCGGGGGCACGTTTGCCTCGCTGCTGCCGCGGCTGCAGCAGGGCTATTCGGCCTTCCCGGCGCTCAGCGAAATCACGCATGAGAGCCCTGCCGCGCAGGCGCGGCGTCTCTATGTGGATTCGTTGGTTTTCGATCCGGACATGCTACGCCGCCTTGTCGCCGTCTTCGGCGAAGATCGCATCATGATCGGCACCGACTATCCCTTCAATTTCCGCGAGAAAGAGCCCATCGCTGGCGTCGAGGAGGCGTTTGCGGATGCGAGTTTGCGCGAGCGCCTGACATTTGCGAATGCGCGCGCTTTCCTGGGTTTGGATGAGGTTTGATCCCATGACTGAATTTCCTGTCATCGCTTTGCGCAGCGTGGAACTGGGTACGCCCGATCTCGCGTCGTCTGTCGACTTTTATACCCGCGTCTGGGGCCTGGATGTCGTCGCCGAAGTGGAGGGCAAGGTTTTCCTGGCGGCAACGGGTGCTGATTTTCATGTGTTGGAGCTAAAGCAAAGCAACCGTTCGGAACTGCGCAAGATCAGTTTTCGCGTCGGTTCGGCTGAAGCGCTGGCGTCGCTGTTCGCAAAGACGGTTACCGCAGGCTGTGCTGTCCTGCGCGACATCGGACCCGCTGATGGTGCCGCCGGTGGCGAGCGTTTCGTCATCCGCGAGCCGCAAGGCGCCGTTCTGGAATTCGTGCACGGCGACCGCCGCAAGCATGGCCGCGTGGTTCCCAACCGGCCGGAACGTCTGGCGCATGTCAACATTAACAGCGCTGATATCGAGGCGCTTTCGAACTTCTATCGCAATGTCCTCGGCTTCCGCCTGACGGACCGGTCGAAGCTTATGGCTTTCCTGCGCTGCAACGACGACCATCATGCGGTCGTGCTGGCCGAGGCACCGGTCAATGGGCTGAACCATGTCGCCTTCCTGATGCCCGACCTCGAATCCGTCATGCGAGGTTCTGGTCGCGTCGTCGATCACGGCTATCCGATCGGCTGGGGCGTGGGCCGGCATGGGCCGGGCGACAACGTCTTTGCCTATTTCGTCGACCCGCAAGGCGTAGTGATCGAGTACACCGCCGAAGTCCTGCGGGTGGACGACTCCTATCGCGCCCGAGGACCCGAGGAATGGGTCTGGCCGCCCGGCCGAACCGATCACTGGGGCATTGCGCCTCCCAAAAGCGACGCCTGCAAGAAGGCACAGATTTCCATCGGCTTTTCCGGCGCCTGATGCGCCCAATAGACATTTGCAGAGGCATGCCCGTGACGAACGATAACGATATTTCGAACTCTTATGACGTGCTGGTGGTCGGCTTCGGCCCGGCTGGAGCCGTGGCCGCCGGCATGCTCGGCGCGCAAGGCCATTCCACGCTCGTCGTCGATCGGTTGACCGGTATCTATGACAAGCCGCGCGCTATCGCGCTCGACCACGAAATCCTGCGCCACTTCGACAATATGGGCATCGCCGACGAGGTGCTTCCCCATACCGCGCCGTTCACGGCCTCCCAGCACTTCGGCGCAGAGGGGCAGCTCATCCGTCGTATCGACATGGTGCCGGAACCGTATCCGCTCGGCTACACCCCGAGCATGGTGTTTACCCAGCCTCCGGTCGAAGCCGTGCTGAGACGGCATGCCGAAAGTTTCGACTGCGTGACGATAGAACTTGGCACGGAAATGGTCGATCTCGATCCTCAGGGGAATGAAGTGGTCGCGACGCTTCGGGATTCGTCCGGCGAGAGCCAGAGGATCACAGCGAGATATGTGATCGGCTGCGACGGGGCGTGGAGCCGTGTGCGTGAACTGTCGGGAATGAAGCTTAAGGATCTCGTCTTCGACGAGCCGTGGCTCGTAGTCGATGTGCAGGTACATGAAACCGCGCTGGGCAAGCTACCACAGACTTCGGCCCAGTTCTGCAATCCGGCGCGTCCGACCAGCTACATCATGGGGCCCAAAAATCACCGTCGCTGGGAAATCATGCTTCTGCCGGGTGAGGATCCACGCGAGATGGAAAAGCCCGACAATGTCTGGCGGCTGCTGTCGCCCTGGCTGGCGCCGGAAGACGGCGAGCTTTGGCGGGCCGCCGCCTATCGCTTTCATGCGCTGGTGGCCGACGAATGGCGGCGGGGGAAAGTCATGATCGCCGGCGATGCCGCGCATCAGCAGCCGCCCTTTATCGGCCAGGGCATGTGCCAGGGCCTGCGCGACGTTTCCAATCTCGTCTGGCGGCTCGACCGCATCCTGAAGGGGCAGTCTTCCGAAGCGCTGCTGGATACCTACACGGTGGAACGCAAGCGGCATGTGCAGACGCTGACCGGCAAGATCAAGGCGATTGGCCAGACGATCTGCGAACGCGATCCGGAAGCCGCCGCGGCGCGTGATGCCCGCATACTTGCCGAGGGCGGCGGTCGGCCTCTTACCATTACCCGGCAGGAAATCGTCCCGCCCATCGAGGATGGGCTGATCGCCGAAGAAGGCACGCCGGCGCGAGGATTGTTGTTCCCGCAGCCGGCAATCGTCGAAGACCCCGCTCCGCGCTTGATGGATGCCTTTACCGGAGCGCAATGGCGGCTTGTGCTCGACGGCCGCCGGATCGGGATGGCGGAAGGACAGGCGCTCGCCGACGCGATCGACGGCATCGTGGTGAAGGCTGTTGTGCCTCAAGGCGATAATGCAGCCGATCCGGCCGCGCTCCGAGAAAGGGATGGCGTGCTTTCGGCCTGGTTCGAACGGCATGAAGCGATCGCTGCGCTCGTACGTCCTGACCACTATGTCTTTGGCGCCGCAGGCAACCTCGAGGCGCTTCGCCAGCAGATCGCGGACCTGCGCGCTCGCCTTGCCTGAGTCCCGCATCGGCAATCGCAGTTTTCTTTGAAGTTCTGGGAGGAACATATGTCTGAACCAACCATCGATACCGTCAGCAAATGGCGACCTTTTGCCGTCCTTATCCTGCTTTTCCTGTTCCAGACGCTGAACTTCTTCGACAAGCTCGTCTTCGGCCTTTCCGCGGTGTCGATCATGAAGGACCTCGGTATTTCGCCACAGCAGTTCGGCCTGATCGGCAGCAGCTTCTTTCTGCTGTTCTCGATTTCGGGCGTTCTTGTCGGTCTCTTCATGATCGGTCGTGTCCCCGTCAAATGGATCCTTGTCATTCTGGCGGCAATCTGGTCGATCGCGCAGATCCCGATCTATTTTACCAGCTCGGTGACGGTTCTGGTCGCCTGCCGCATTTTGCTCGGCCTCGGCGAGGGACCTGGGCTGCCGACGGCATTGCATGCCTGCCATAACTGGTTCAGCCCGCAAAAGCGCAGCGTGCCGAGCGCCGTCGTGTTGCAGGGCATCAGTGTCGGCTTGCTCGCCGGTGGGCCGATCCTGACCTATGTCATCGTCAATTACGGCTGGCGTTCGGGCTTCCTGTTCTGCGGGCTGATCGGTGTTGCCTGGATCATCGCCTGGCTGCTCATCGGCGGCGAAGGGCCGCATGCCGTCGCGGAAAATGAAAAGGCGCGCGCCGTAGTGGGCGAGACCCCGATCCCAGCCCGCAAACTCTGGCTCGACCCGACCGTGATCGGTGTCATCATCATGTCGACCATGTCTTACTGGATCGTCGGCATGTCGGCCACGTGGCTGCCGCCCTTCCTGCAGCAGGGCCTTGGCTATTCGCAGACCGAAACCGGCTCGATCATTTCGGCCGTCTATATCTTCCAGTCGCCGCTGTTGCTGGTTGGTTCATGGATCGCGCAGCGCATGCTTCAGAAGGGCGCCAGCAAACGCGCTTCCCTCGGCAGCGCTTCTGGCTATGCGCTTCTCGTCAGTGGATTGGCGCTGATCGCCTCGGTTCATGTCAGTGGTCCATTGCAACTGGCGCTGATCGCGATCGCTTTCGCTGCTCCAAGTCTGACCACGATATACGGCCCGATCACGCTCGGTAGCGTCGCGCCGGCTGTCCAGCGCGGCCGGCTGATCGTCGTGATCTATTCGGCGAATGCGGTGTCCGCACTCGCATCCAACGCCGTCACCGGCATGATCGTGCAGGCAGCCGGACCCGATCATGTCGCGGCCGGCTATGCAAACGCCATGCTGTTCACGGCCGCGATCCTCATCATTGGCGCAATTTCCGCCTTCGCGCTGATCTTCCCGGATCGCACCATCGAGCGCTTCGGCAAGTTAACGCGCTTCACCGATCAAATGCAGCGGGTGTGAACGCGCCCGTCGCCCAGTCCGACCCCCTAAAGGAGCAAGAACCATGAGACTGTCCACCGTCAAGATCGCCGGCTGCACGACCTGGGGCGTCATCGAGGACGATCGCTTCCTCGATGCCGGCGCGGTTCTCGCGTCACGCTATGCCGATCTCAAATCGGCTGTGGCCGGCGACCTTGCCGGCGTTGCCGAGGCCGCTGGTTCCGCCGCCGCCACGCCGCTAGGTGACGTCGAATGGCTGCCGGTCATTCCCAATCCCGACAAGATCCTCTGCGTTGGGCTGAACTATGAAATGCATCGCAAGGAGACGGGGCGTGCGGAGGTGGAAAACCCGACGATCTTTGCCCGCTATGCCAATAGCCAGACGGGCCATCTCGCCCCGATCGTGCGCCCGAGGGTCTCGACGGAACTTGATTTCGAAGGCGAGCTGGCGGTCATCATCGGCAAATCGGGCCGTTACATCACCCGCGATGAGGCCATGGGATACGTTGCTGGCTATGCCTGCTACAATGACGGCAGCGTGCGTGATTTCCAGCGTCATACGCATCAGTTCACACCGGGCAAGAACTTTCCCGACACCGGCGCTTTCGGGCCTTGGATGATGACGCCGGACGAACTTGGTCCGCTGCCCGATCTTCGCATTCAGACGCGCCTCAATGGGACCGTCGTGCAGGATGCGACCTTCGGCCAAATGATTTTCGATATCGCCCGGCAGATCGAATATTGCTCCAGCTTCACACGGCTGGAACCGGGCGACGTCATCGTCAGTGGCACACCGGGCGGGGTTGGCGCCAAGCGGCAGCCGCCGCTGTGGATGAAGCAGGGAGACGTCGTGGAGGTGGAGATCGACAGGCTCGGCATTCTTAGCAACCCGGTCGTTGATGAACTAGGTTAGTATATGCTTACAGTTTGCGGTTGCGAACTGATGGGCATCGACGGGCCGACAGGTGCCGCCAAAGTACATGAGGCGGCACGGTTTGCCCCCTTTAATTTGTCGGGATCGATTGAAATTCTTTGGGGAGGGATGCCGTGAAACAGTTCATTGCCTTATGTGCGGCCGTATCGTTGCTCGCTTCAACGGCTTTGTCGCAGGAGCAGCCGGCGCTTTCGGCCCGCGTCGCCAAGACGCTGACCATTGACGGGCTTTCCTTCAAGGATCTCAATCGCAATGGCAAACTTGATCCTTATGAGGACTGGCGCCTCCCGGCTGCCGAGCGGGCGGCCAATCTCATCAGTCAGATGACGCTAGAGGAGAAGGCCGGCCTCATGATGCATGGCACGGCTCCATCCGCCGGTCCCGGTTCCGGGATGGGGGTCGGGACCGAATATGATCTTGCACGCGCCAAGGAGATGATCGACGGGCGCAAGGTCGTGACCTTCATAACGCGATTGGCGGGCGATGCCGCCCTATTGGCCGAGCAGAACAACAAGCTTCAGGAGATCGCGGAAGCTGGCCGGCTTGGGATTCCAGCGACGATCAGCACCGATCCGCGCAATCATTTCCAATTCGTACTCGGCGCGAGTGTTTCGGCCGGCGGATTCTCGAAATGGCCCGAGACCTTAGGGTTGGCGGCCATAGGCGATCCATCGCTCGTTCGCCGTTTCGGCGACATTGTCCGTCAGGAATACCGCGCCGTCGGCATACAGGAAGCATTGTCTCCGCAAGTGGATCTTGCCAGCGAGCCGCGCTGGCCACGCACCAACGGTACGTTCGGCGAGGATGCGCAACTTTCCAAATCCATGGCGGAAGCCTATGTGGCGGGGTTTCAAAACGGCGAGAACGGCATCAACAAGGACAGTGTCGTCGCCGTGGCCAAACACTGGGTCGGCTACGGTGCGGCAAAAGACGGTTATGACAGCCACAACGCCTATGGACGCCACGCGACCTTTCCAGGCAACAATTTTGCCGAACATCTCATTCCGTTTGAGGGAGCTTTCAAGGCGAAGGTCGGCGGCGTCATGCCGACATATTCGATCCTTGACGGTGTGACGCTCGGCGGCAAGCTGCTGGAGCCGGTGGGCGCGGGATACAGCAAGCAGCTTCTGACCGATCTGCTGCGTGGCCAATACGGCTTCCAGGGTGTCGTTCTCAGCGATTGGCTGATCACCAACGACTGCAAGGGGACTTGCCTGGATGGCGAGAAGCCGGGCGTAAAGCCGACTTTGAACGAGGAAACCTTCGGCATGCCTTGGGGCGTGGAGGATTTGAGCCGTGTCGACCGCTTTGCCAAGGCCGTCAATGCCGGCGTCGATCAGTTCGGCGGTGTCACTTCTTCCGATCTTCTCGTTCAGGCGGTGAAGGAAGGAAAGATCAAGCAACAGCGCATCGATCAATCCGCAACTCGTATCCTTGTCCAGAAATTCGAGCAGGGCCTTTTTGAAAATCCCTATGTCGAACCGCAAAAGGCGCACGTGATTGTTGGCAATGGGGCATTTGCTGCGGAGGCAACCGCCGCTCAAAGCCGCGCCATGGTCTTGCTCGACAATAAGGCTGGCCTGCTGCCTGTGACGCCAGGCAAAAAGGTGTTCCTGTACGGCGTTGATGCAAAAATCGTGTCGGCACGCGGCTTTACCGTGGTGACGGACGCCAAGGATGCCGATTTTGCGGTGATGCGTCTCAGCGCGCCCTATCAGCAGCCTCATATGAACTATTTCTTCGGTTCCCGTCAGCAGGAAGGCGATTTGGATTTCAAGGACGGCAATGCCGATTTCGAGACGTTCAAGGAAACGGCGAAACAGGTTCCGACGGTTGTCTCCATCTATCTGGCCCGTCCGGCAATCCTCACCGGCATACGCGAGCATGCCGCTGCAATCCTCGCCAATTTCGGCGCAAGCGACACAGCCTTGTTCGATGTGATCGAGGGCAAGCGGAAAGCTGAAGGCAGGCTGCCTTTCGAGCTTCCTTCATCGATGGAAGAGGTGCGCGCGCAGAAATCCGATGTGCCGCACGACACATCCCGCCCGCTTTATCCGATCGGTTATCGCATGCAGTACTGATATCGGGCCGGTCCGACCTGGTTTGACAAATCGGCCCGATAGGTCATCAGCAGCCGGCGAAGCTGTTGATCGATCTGGCAATGGTAATATCGAGTTCGCGCATTTGGTCTCCCATCGCGTCTCGATGGGACGCGCCAGCTCAATGATATCTGCCCGAAGCCACCATGGGAGCTATAAGCAGGCGGTTCAAGCCCTTTTGAGACACTCTCTGAAAGACAGCGGAATGAGATCGGCCATGGGCGAAAAAGTCGCGCCAGCGACAATGGTGCTGTCGGTTCGATCCATTCGGCGATCCGATCATCGTTGTTGCGGGTTGCCGCGGGACCGATTGTTGACCTTGACCTTCCTATTCCTTGTAAGATCGTGAAGGTTTGGGAGCTATGTCGCTCTTGCACTGGGGACGACCAGGCTGACGTGACACGCTGGAATTCCGTGTCGGCCGGTCAGATGCGCTGCCGCCGACGCATCGGAAGGCCTTGATGCTTGATCGCCTCCGTCGGCCCCATTCTGGTGGCGCCCTGACCGACGCCTCGAGAAAGCACTCGAAACCAGGGTTCTTCAGCTTTACGTCAGTCAAAGAGACTATTTTCCCAGATAAACAACACGCCGCGGCTGTATGCACGTGTCGGCGGCGTCGGAGCGTTGAATTTGAATCTTGTTCTTAGGCGCTCGTCGTCCGTGGCGTCCGTCCCCGGATACGAGCCTGGCGGCTTCACCTATCGCCGCGATATCGACGGCCTGCGCGCCCTGGCGATCCTTCCGGTCGTTCTCTATCACACCAGCATCCCGGGGTTTGGCGGCGGCTTCGTCGGCGTTGATATATTCTTCGTCATTTCCGGCTTCCTGATGGCATCACTGATTTCCAAGGAAATCGCGACGGGCGAATTCAGTCTCGTCCGATTCTATGAGCGCCGTATCCGGCGGATTTTTCCGGCATTGTTCGCTGTCCTGGCCACGTCTTCGGTCGCGGCATGGTTCCTGCTGATGCCAGCCGAATTTGCCTATTTCGCGCGTAGCTTGAAGGCGGCCGCCCTGTTCACATCGAATATCCAATTCGACAAGGAGAGCGGATACTTCGATATCGGCGCGCAAATGAAGCCGCTGCTGCACACTTGGTCCTTGGCGGTCGAGGAGCAGTTCTACATTCTGTTTCCCTTGCTGTTATTGGTCCTAAACCGGTTTGCGCGACGGTATATCGCATCGATCCTGGCTGGATTGCTGGCCGTGTCTTTCGCAGCGGTCACATGGACGCTGTTCCGGTCGCAGCCCGACGCATTTTATCTGCTGCAATTTCGCGCCTGGGAGCTGCTCCTAGGAGCGATGCTGGCCTTCGGTGTCCTACCGATGCCAAAGCGACCCCAGGTGCGAGCCGGATTGGCCTGCGCCGGTGTGCTTTTGATCGCGATCGCCGTCTTCGGCTTTAGCGAGCGGGCACTCTTCCCCGGGCCGGCAGCTCTGCTACCCTGTCTTGGCGCGGCACTGGTGATCCATGCGCGAGACGAGCTCGGGCCAGCGAGCAGAGTTCTACGATCGCGGCCAATGGTCTTCGTTGGGTTGATCTCCTACTCGCTTTATCTCTGGCATTGGCCGCTCATCGTCTTCAGCCGCGAGGTGACGGGACGGGAGCTTTCGCTGATGCAGGGCGGCCTGATCGTGCTGGCGTCGCTCGCCATGTCCATCATCTCATGGCGCTTCATCGAGCGGCCGTTCCGTGGACGCGGCAGCCTGGTAAAGCGCTCGCCGTTATTTGCTGGGGCACTGACCGTCGTGATCGCCGCTGCCGGATTGGGAGACTATGTCGCCAATCACGGCGGTGTACCCGGTCGACTGCCGGCGGATGTGCAGCGGGTTTATGCTTCCACTTACGATCAGAGCCGCTTCAGCCTACCGCCGTGCTTTGCTGAATCCGACACGGCAGGGCGTCCTGCTGCGGATATTCGTGCGGGCAAGCTTTGTCCGCTTGGGCCGGAGGAGGCGGCGAAACCCACTTTTCTCGTTTGGGGCGATTCCCATTCCGGCGCCATGGCGCCCGCCATCGATGCGGCGGCGAGGCAGGTTGGGATCAGCGGCCTATTCGCAGGCCATTCGTCGTGCCCGCCTTTGCCAGATGTTCAGCTCACACCGCGCGGTGATACCGAGCTTTGCGGCGATTTCAACGGCGCGGTGCTCGATCTGATTAAGGCCCAGCATATTCCACTGGTTTTCCTGGTGGCCTATTGGCCCAAATATGTCCACGATGCCGAAATGCCCAATGAGGGGCCGTATTTCGATGCTTCCGTGCAGCCTCCAGTGGAGGATCGATCGGCGTCGGTCGTCCAATCGATGGACCGCCTGATTGCCGATCTGACTAGTCAGGGCATCAAGGTCGTGCTGGTCTCGGATGTCCCCGAAATGGGGCGCTATATGCCGGAGGCCGTCGCCAAGGCGATGATGCAAGGCACGTCAACGGAGGTTGCTCCCCCCTTGGAGTATATCGAGAAGAGGCAGGCGCTCTCGCATGTGATCCTGAGCCGTGTGGCTGCGAAATATGGTGCAACGATCATCGATCCGCTTCCAGCCATCTGCGGCAGCGATCGTTGCGATGCCGTGCGAAACGGTCTGCCGCTTTATAAGGATGCCGATCATCTCACAGCGACGTTCGCGGCGACCTTGAGCTCGCTCTACGTCCCCGTGCTGTCCGAAGCTCGTCAATCGCTGCGGGCGACCTTGGATTCCTCCGGAAAGTGAGTGGGACGAGAATGTATTTCGTTTCCACGGCTGACTCATGCTGCCGGCGTACGGGGGCAGGGAGGACCGATTGGTCGATCCGTATCGGCAGCCTCTCCCGAAGAAGGATTGGCTGCCGTAGCTGGCGATACAGCGAAATCGATTATATGGCGTTCCTCTAACTGTCCGATCCTGCAGCGCGTAATGCGAATGCTCATACAGCCAAGAAGATGGCCATAAGTGCGACATGGATGGCGGTCGGAGCGGTTCGAATGTCGGGTTTGGCGCTACGCCAGCGAAATCAGAGACTTGTCGCCAGTGCCTCCATCCAGATCGCGACGGCTGCTGCGCCACCGTCTTGGGTGCCGAGAGCTCTTTCGCCAAGATAGCTCGCGCGGCCGAGTTTCGGTACCATATCCGCCGTGCGGCGTGCGCCTTCGGCCGCGGCGGAGGCTGCCTGCTTCCAGGCCTCGGCGGCGGCCACCTTGACGCCGGCTGCCTTGAGCGCTCGCAAGGCCGGATCAAGCGCATCGAGCATGGTGCGGTCACCCGGCTTTGCTCCCCCGATCTCGCTGATGGCAGCAATACCGATCGCGAGGGCGGCGCGAAAATCTTCAGGCGAGAAACGATTGTGCTCGCCGAGATGGCGCCCAGCCCGCGTCAACGCGATTGCATAGAAGGGCCCGGAGCTTCCGGCGATCGCCCGCCGTAGCGCATTGCCGATTGCGACCAGCGCGTTGGCGGGGTTGATCCAGGCGCTTTCGGGCAGGGCGCGAATGGCTTCGGCGCCACGAAGCATGCTCGCGCCGAGATCGCCGTCGCCTGCCTTGCTGTCGAGCTCGGTCAGATGGGCTTCGGCCGCCTCCAGCGCATCACAGACGGCGAGACCGATGCGGCGCAAATCGTGAGGGTCGAACCGGCCCGCATCGCCGAGCGGAGCTTCGCTCTCCGGCATGTTCGGCACCCGCACGATATGGGGTGCTTCCGAGATCGCGCCGCCCCGCGGCCACGCGGTCGCGGACGTATCGGCATCCAGCAGTTCGATATCGCCCTCGTCCAGGTTCAGGAGTGAAATCGAGCAACCCGGCATTTCGAGCGCCGTCAGGAAATTGCCGCTCCAGGCCCGTTCGATCCTGAGACCACGAGAACGCAGCGATGCGATCGCGCGACGGGTGACGACCGCCAGCTCCATGGGCGGCGTTGCTCCGAGCCCATTGATGAGCAATGCGACCCTGGAACCTAACGCAAGCTGCATGTCCGTGACGATCTGCCCGATGATCCTGTCGGTGATGGCGTCCGCAGGCAGATGTTTCGTGCGCTCGACGCCCTTTTCGCCATGGATGCCGAGGCCAAGTTCGATTTCGTCATCAGCGAGCGTGAAACCGGCCTTGCCGGCGGCCGGCACGATGCAGGCACCGAGCGCTACGCCCATTGTGCCGAGTCGCGACGCGGCCGACCGAGCGATGGCGGCAACCTCCTTCAGGCTCTTGCCGCTCGCCGCGGCCGCGCCCGCGATCTTATGGACAAGTACCGTTCCGGCGATGCCGCGGCGGCGCTCACGCGGCACGAGACCGGAAAGCGCCACATCGTCCGCCACGACGACGAGCTCGGTCGGGATTCCCTCGATAGCGGCGAGTTCTCCGGCAAGGCCGAAATTCAAGCGGTCGCCGGTATAATTCTTCACGATCAGCAGCGCGCCGGCGGGGCCGGCGCTGGCGCGAATGGCGGCAAGCACGGCATCGACGCTCGGCGAGGTGAAGACCTCGCCGGTAACAGCCGCGGTCAACATGCCAGGCCCGACATACCCGGCATGGGCCGGTTCATGGCCGGCGCCGCCGCCCGAGATCAGGGCGACCGCCCGGTCCGCGATCGCGGGTAGGTCGGCGCGCAGGATGACATTCTCCGTGTCGAGCAGCGCAAGGCCGGGCGCGAGGGCGACAATGCCCTCCAGCATTTCCCGCACCACGTCAGCGGGTCGATTGATAAGTTTCTTCATTATCCTTCATCCTATTGCTGCTTGCACGGAAGCGCTTTCAGTCGCTTCGCACCTTCCTCGATGAGCGCCAGGATCAACGGCAAAACACATGTGTCGCAATCTTCCCCCCAGGCCCGAAAACCGAGCCCGGTGCGACCCTCACGCCTGCCTTCTCCAGGATCCTGCGCGCCATATCATAGCTGCAAGACGCGCACGTTCGCCAGCTATCGAGTTTCGATCCGATGATTTCGCGCCCACGCGTCGATCGAGCGATGTACACGGCTTTGTCGACTGCTATGGCGCCAGCATATCGGCGAGCGCATGCCGCATGGATTCGCTCGAAATGCCGAAGAGACCGCCATAGGGAAGGTCGAGATCCAAGATGACAAACATGACGCTCGCCACCGAAATGATGGCGACGGTGACAATGGAGCCGGTGAGCGGGTTTCTGGGGGCCTGAAGACCAAAGCTTAGGAATACCAGCATAAGCCAGAAGATCAGGACACCAAGAAACGGTGCCGAAAGCGAGCCGTGCGCGTCCTCGATCACGGTCCATCGCGCCGCCAGGAGATCACTGAAGAGCTGATTACAACGGGTCACGAGCAACTGATGCAAGGGATCGGTGGGCCGCTCGCGGGCAATGCCGAGACCCATATCATTGAGAATTGCTCCAAGAACGGGCGCTTCGCCAGTCAAAGGCAATTTTGATATGTCGGGATATGTCACCCCCGCTGGAACTGGCTCACCTGGCCATGTGCTGGCAATGACGGCGGTTGTGTAGCCGCGCAGAAGTTGTCGCTCATGATCCAATGCCGGGCCGTAATTCCTCAGACAGCGGTCCATCTCTGCCAGGCTGGCGGCGTAGCGGTTGCGATCGTGAGACGCCGTTGTGAATGCGTTCAGCTCCGATGCCAGGAGCAAGCTCATGACGAGTGCGGCAAAGGTGACAAGAAGGGCTGTAACGACCCGGAGAAAGTCCATCGTCTCGTTGCCGCGATGCGGGGCGGGTAATCTCGCGCGCAATATCGAACCGAGCGCGGCGCTAAACACGAGGAGAATAAACAAAGCCAGCGTCCACACCGCTTCGCGCTGCATCGAAAAATGCTCCTGCTCCATATGGCCGTTGATTATGTCATGTATATCGAGGAAGCGGGAGGATAAAAGCTCCATCCTTTCACGGGTGTTCGCATAGCCCAGCAGGCCGGTATCCCTTGCAGCCGGGGGAGTTTTGAAATCAGCTATGCGACAAGTTGGCAGAATGGGTCAGGTGCATACCGCGATGCAAACGGACAGCCAGATCAAGGCGACCCCAAGTGCCAACGCGCGCCTGGCACCGACAACTTTCTCCGCCTCTTCTTCCGCTACCGGCGTCGTTACGATCCAGGGCACGGAGCCGAGAGCCGCGAATCCGATAATGGCTAAGGCCACGACGAAATAATCGGATATGCGCCAAGGCCCCTGCTCATACACTCCCCAATAGCCCAGAAAGGCCATTCCCACTGCAAACATCGTCGCGGACGCCGAGCAAAGCCCCGTGACGGCGCCCGCGGGTGCCCGCAACTTGCTTTTTTCCGGTGTTGACCCGTTCATGACGCCATATCCACGACGGCAAGTCGCCTCTCCGCATATATGTCAGGAATTGCGCGCGACGTGAAGCGATTGAAATCGCCAAAGGCCGGATCGTAAGAATGACGATCATCATGTTCGATCTCCAACCTACAATCCGTCTCTCGCGGCCTCGATTCTCTAAAGCAGGATCAGTGGGCCGGCATCCAGCGCTCCCAGCCCGGCTTCTAACAGACCCGATTGGTCATGAACGGAAGAGGCCTCGAACATTTCAGGCCGCTTCCACTCTTATCCCCTTCACACCTTATCCGGAACCGGAGTGAGCAGTGGGTGCGGGCGGGACGTCGGCGCCCGCACCCTTCTCTTCGGCCGGTCTTTTGGTCCGGAGGAGGGACAGCACAAAGACGAAGAAGACCGGGACGAAGAAGACGGCGAGGATTGTCGCGGAGACCATGCCGCCGAAGACGCCGGTGCCGATCGCGTTCTGGCTGGCGGCACTGGGACCGGTGGCGATGGCGAGCGGTACGACGCCGAGCGTGAAGGCAAGTGACGTCATCACGATCGGGCGGAAGCGGACACGGGCCGCCTCGATCGCCGAATCGAGCAGGGACTTGCCTTGAGCACAGTAATCCCTTGCGAACTCGACGATCAGGATGGCGTTCTTCGCCGACAGGCCGATGATCGCGATGAGCCCAACCTTGAAATAAAGGTCGTTCGGCATCTCGCGCAGGATTGCCGCCAGCACGCAGCCGATGATGCCGAGTGGGACGACAAGCATGACCGATAGCGGGATCGACCAGCTCTCATAAAGGCCTGCAAGCAGCAGAAAGACGAAGAGGATACTGAAGGCGAAGAGGATCGGCGCCTGGCTGCCGGAGGTGATTTCCTCGCGCGACTGGCCGGACCACTCGTAGCCGAAGCCGTCGGAAAGTTCGGATGCGAGGCGTTCCATCTCGGCAATCGCAGCACCCGAAGACTTGCCTACCGCTGCCTCGCCGGTGATGCGGATCGTCGGATAACCATTGTAGCCTACGATCTGCGGATCGCCCTTGCGCCAGTCGGCGGTCGCGAACGACGAGAGCGGCACCATCCCGCCGCTTGCGTTGCGAACGTTCAGTTTCATCATGTCTTCCACCTGCATGCGGCTGCGGCCGTCCGCCTGCACGATGACCTGCTGCATGCGGCCGGCATTCGGATAGTCGTTGATATAGGAAGAGCCGAGGCTTGTGGTGATCGCATCGTTGATGTCGGAGAAGCCGACGCCGAAAGTGTTTGCCTTTTCGCGGTCGATCGCCAGCACGATCTGCGCAGCCTCCTGCATTCCCTCGATGCGGACATTCGTCACCACGCTGCTCTCGGCCGCCTTTGCCATCAACTCGTCTCCGGCCAGCTTCAGCGCCTTTTGCCCGCGCCCGGAGCGATCCTGGAGCCTGAGGGAGAAACCGCTTGCTGTGCCGAAGCCGTCGATCGGCGGCGGCGACAGCGCATAGGAGGTGGCGTCCTTCAATCCGGCGAGCTGTGCGTTGACGCGCTCGGCGATTTCAGGCACCGAACTGCCTGCCGGCCGAACGGCCCAGTCCTTGAGCGTCACGAAGGCGATGGCCGAGTTCGGGCCGTTTCCGGAGAAGCTGAAGCCCTGGACGGCGAAGACGTTCTCGACAGCCGGTTCTGCCCTGAAAATCGCTTCGATCTGCTCCAGCGACGCGATCGTGCGATTGGCGCTCGCTTCCGGCGGTCCCTGGATATCGACGATCAGGATGCCCTGATCTTCCTCCGGCACGAAGGAACCAGGCAGGTTGACGAAAAGATAGCCGAGGCCGACGACGAGCGCGAGATAGACGCCCATCACGCGTCCCGGCCGCCGCGCCAGCCCAGCCGCGATCTCGGTGTAGCTCGCGGTCATTCCATCGAACTTGCGATTGAACCAGCCGCCGAGACCCTTCCTCTCATGGTGATTTCCGTCGATTGGCTTCAGGAAGGTGGCGCAGAGCGCCGGCGTCAGCGACAGCGCCAGAAAGGCCGAGAACATGATCGAGGCGACCATGGTCAGCGAGAACTGGCGGTAGATGATACCGGAGGCTCCTGGGAAGAATGCCATTGGAATGAAGACGCAGGACAGCACCAATGTAATGCCGAGGATGGCGCCGGTGATCTGCTTCATCGCCTTCTGCGTCGCGGCTTTCGGGGGCAAACCTTCTTCGGCCATGATGCGCTCGACATTCTCGACCACGACGATCGCGTCGTCGACAAGGATGCCGATCGCCAGAACCATGGCAAACATGGTCAACACGTTGATGGAGAAGCCTGTCGCATACATGATGGCGCAGGTGCCCAGCAGCGCGACCGGCACGACGAGTGTCGGGATGACCGTGTAGCGGAAGTTCTGCAAGAAGACGAACATCACGATAAAGACGAGCACGATCGCCTCGATGAGCGTGTGAACGACCTTCTCGATCGAGGCATTGACGAAGGGGCTGGTGTCGTAGGGTATCGAGTACTCGACGCCCTTCGGGAAGAATTTCGACAGTTCGTCCATTTTCGCCCTGACGGCGCCCGACACGGCGACGGCGTTGCCGGTCGAGGAAAGCTGGATGGCAAGGCCGGCGCTCGGATTGCCGTTGAGCCGACTTGCGGTCGAATAGGTTTCCGCGCCGTCCTCGACGCGCGCGACGTCGCGCAGGCGCACGGTCGAGCCATCGGGATTGGCGCGGAGGATGACGTCGCCGAATTGCTTCGCACTGTCGAGCTGGCCTTCGACGATCACGGTCACGGTCAAATCCTGGCCGACCGGATTGGGCGTGGCGCCGATCTGGCCGGCCGCGACCTGCGCATTCTGGGCTGCGATTGCCGCACCGATGTCTGCCGCCGTCAAGTGAAGACCCACCATCTTATCCGGGTCGATCCAGACGCGTAGCGCCCGCTGTGAGGCGAAGACCTGAGCCCGGCCTACGCCCGGCAAACGGCGCAGCTCTCCAAGGATATTGCGGTTGATGTAATCGCCAAGCGCGATCTCGTCCATCTTGCCGTCGGTCGAGGTCAGGGCGGCGATCAACAGGAAGCCGGCGCTCGCTTCCTCAACCTGAATGCCCTGCGTGCGGACCGCCTGCGGCAGCCGCGCCTCGACGCGTCGAACGGCGTTTTGGACGTCGACGGTCGCCTTGCCGATATCGGTTCCGGAGACGAAGGTCGCATTGATGCTCACCGAGCCGGAATTGTCGGAGGTCGATTCGAAATAGGCGATGCCATGGACGCCGTTCAGCTCCTCCTCGATCAGGCGGGTAACCCCCTGATAGATTTCCTGCGGGGAAGCGCCGGGGTAGGAGGCGGAAATGGAGAGCTGCGGCGGAGCGACGGCGGGATATTGCGCCACCGGTAATACAGGAATCGTAATGATCCCCGCGATCATGATGAAGAAAGCGAAGACCCATGCGAGGACGGGTCGCCCGATAAAGAACTGTGCCATGATTTAATTACTTTGCGGCCTGGTCTGCGGTGTTCGGCTCCGCGTTTTGTGGCGTCCATGGTTCGGCGGCGACCTTGCCGCCGGGCGTGACCTTCTGGACCCCTTCGGCGATGATGGTTTCGCCGTCCTTCAGGCCCGAAAGGACGATCCATTCGGCGCCGAGGGATGCGCCGAGGGCGATATTGCGTATCTGGGCCGTTTGATCGGAAGAGAGCACGAGGACCTGAGGATTGCCTTCGGCGTCCCTCGTCACGGCTCTCTGCGGAATGGTAATGCCGCTCTTCTGGACGGCCTGCTCGATGCGCACACGCACATACATGCCCGGCAGAAGATCGCCATCGGGATTGGGAAATTCCGCGCGCAGCGTGACCTGTCCCGTATTGGGGTCTACATTCGCATTCGAAAACAAAAGCTTGCCGGACTTGGAATAGCTTTTCCCGCCATCGAGGACGAGTTCGACCAACGCCTCTCCGGGCGCCGGGCTCTGCAGCTTGCCTTCGCTGACGGCGCGCTTCAACGCCAGGAGATCCTGCGCCGATTGCGTGAAGTCGGCATAGACCGGATTGATCTGCTGGATGAGCGCGAGGTTGGACGCGCCCTCGGCAGTCACGAGTGTTCCTTCGGTTACGAGGGCTCCGCCGATGATGCCGGTGATGGGTGCCCGCACCTGCGTATAGCCGAGATTGATCTCCGCCTCGTCGAGCGCCGCTTCCTGGGACGCGACATCGGCGTCGGCCTGGGCAAGATTGACGGCGGCGGTATCGTAGTCGACGGCCGTCGAGACATTGCGCTCACGGAGCGAGCGTTGGCGTTCCAGTTGCTGCTTGGCATTGGCCTGCACGGCCTTTGCCTTCTGCAAGGCCGCCTTGGCGCTCGCCACCCGCACCTGAAACAGTTTCGGGTCGATCCGGTAAAGAACGTCGCCCTGATGGACGAGGCTGCCTTGTTGAAAGACGCGCTCCTGGAGGATGCCCGAGACCCGAGCACGCACTTCGGAGATCCTGGTCGCGGCTATGCGTCCGGGAAGCTCGCTCATGACAGGGACCGGATGCGCCTTGATTTCCAGGACACCGACGGCGGGCGGGGGCGTTTCGCCGCTCCCCTGTGCGTACGCGTGGCCGGAAACCAGCGCGAGCATCGCCGCCGCCGCCAATATTGCCTTCCAGCAAGGCAGTTCGAATGCAGATCGCATGAATGTATTCCCAATTGGCCGTGACGCGCCGAGATCGTCGCTTCGCGTCTTGCCGGCATGAACTATCCGAAAGGAGCCGCTTCAACGCCGGGCGCGAGTGGCACTTTCGTCCGAGCCTAAGCAAACATCGGGATTGTTGTTCTTTGGTCGACGTTTTGTGGAGGTTTCATGGAGGAGGGTGGAGGAATATTGACGTGCAGGCCCGTCTGACGTTTCTTCCGGGCAAAGGAGCCCTGGATGGAAAACGCGCTGATATTGATCGTGGAAGATGAGCCGGAGATTTCCGATATCCTTGAACGCTATTTCGAGAGCGAGGGATTTCGGGTGCTGACGGCCTCGGATGGCGAGATCGGGCTTTCCCATCACCAGCGGCTGAGGCCGGATCTCGTGGTGCTCGATATCAAGCTGCCGAAGCTTGACGGTCACACCGTGCTTGCCACCATTCGCCAAAGAAGCGATACGCCCGTCATCATGGTCACCGCGCTCGCCGACGACCTCGACAAGCTGCATGGGCTGCGCTCGGGCGCCGACGACTATGTGGTCAAGCCGTTCAACCCTGTCGAGGTGGTCGCCCGGGCGCGGGCGGTTCTAAGGAGGGCGACGGGAAGCGCTGCGAATAAGGTGCTGCGGGTCGGCAGGCTCGCCATAGATCCGGTAGCCCATATGGCGGTGGTGGAGGACGGCGAAAGCCGCATCCCGTTGAACCTGACGCGCACCGAATTCCGCATCCTCGAATACATGGCCGGCTTCCCGAACAGGGCCTTCGAACGCGGCGAAATCGTCGATGCCTGCCTTCCCGAGGGAGATGCGCTCGACCGCACCGTGGACAGCCACATGAGCAAACTTCGCCGCAAGCTGGATGCCGCCGGTGTCGGCGATCTTCTCAATGGCGTCAGGGGAGTGGGTTACCGCCTTGGCGACTTCGGTTAGCAACAGCCTTAACAGGCAAATCATCTGGTCGACGACGATCGTGGCTTTCGTCGCCCTGTCGGTGATGTTTTTCGGATTCCTGATCTACGGCTATGCCTACGAATGGCTATTCAAGGACTCCGCTCCGCCGGATGATTGGGCAGTCAGCGATTTCGTCGTGCTCGGCATCAACGTGGCGATCGGCCAGGCCGTCGGCGCCTATGTTGGATGGCGGCTCGCCAGGCGCCTTGTGAAGCCCCTGACGGCCGTGACGGAGGCTGCGCGTCTCATCGCGGAGGGAGACTTTGCCGGCCGGGCGACCGGCGAAGGCAGTTTTGGCGAAGCCGACCGTCTGATCAACGACTTCAACCGCATGGCGGAGGAGCTGCAAAGAGCGGAAAAGGAACTCCAATATTCAAATTCGGCGATCGCGCACGAACTGCGCACGCCTCTGACGATCCTGCGCGGCCGCATGCAGGGGCTGGCGGATGGGGTGTTCGAACCGAGCCAGGAGGTGTTTCGCGGTTTGATAGGGCATATAGATGCCCTGACGCGCATCGTCGACGACCTAAGGACGCTTTCGCTGATGAATGCCGGGCGCATGGAGCTGCAGCAATCGCGCTTCGACCTCGGAGAGGAAATCGGCGACATCCTCGAATCCGTAATGCCGACGCTTTCCAACCTCAACATCAGGATCGAATCCGACTTGCAGGAGATGCCTGTCATTGCCGACCGGGCGCGTATCCGGCAGGCCGTCCTTGCCCTCATCGACAATGTCGCGCGCTACGCTCCAGGCTCGACGCTAGCGGTGACCTCGCAAGCAGTCGACAATCTGTGCGTCATCATGATCTCGGATGACGGTCCGGGCATGACGGCTGCGGAGAGCGAACGGGCCTTCGAACGGTTCTGGAGAGCTGACGATGCCAGAACACGAAGAGGCGGTGGGTCAGGCCTCGGCCTCGCCGTTGTCAAGGCCATAGCCGAGGCACATGGCGGCCACGCGACGATCGACAGCCGCAAGGGCGGCGGCACGACCGTCGTGCTGACGATCCCGGGCTGCTGAAATGGTGTGGTGGGCGGCAAACGATCCGTTGCGGGCATGCAGGGACTGCCTCAGGCGGTGAGAATCCGCCCCAATACCTCCGCTAGTTCGCTCCGGCCTCGACGAATTTCACCGACATCTTGTTCAGCGTCTATTCGGCCCGCATTATGAGCGGCGTAAAGCTCGACGAGAAGTCGCGCGTAGTCCTCGGATAGGCCCGCGCCGATGAGCGCGGCCTGCCACTGGCTCTCGGGAAGCGGCTGGGCAACGACATCGCGACCGGTCAGTGAACCGATGGCCGTCGCAACGTCGTTCGGCGTATAGCGCCGGGGACCCTCTGCATGGACGATCCTGAGAGCGGCGTCCTGCTTCTCCAAAAGCAGCTCGGCGGCGAGCAAGCCCACATCGTGGGCGGAGATGGTCGGAAGAGGCTTGGTCAGCGGATCATAGAAGCTCGGTAATCGGCCGCGTTCTGCCGCCAGCTTCGCCAGACGTCCCCAGTTTTCCATGTGCTCGGCCGACCTCAACAGGATAAGTCTTCGGGCCTCCAGCTGACGCAGCCGTGCTTCGAGGGCGTGGAAGATCAAGGTGACGCCGGTGCCAGAGCTATGCTGTGCGCCATAGTCGGAAATGGCGAGAATGGTTCGCGGCCTGGCGGCCATTAGGGCTTCGCCAAGGCAGTCCACCACTCGCTTCATGCTGGAATAGGCCTCGACGGCACGAATATCGACCGGGCAGATGATCTGGACGGCGCTTACCCCTTTGAATGCGGTCGCCAGCGCCTCCCGGTCATGTATATCAGCAATGGCGATCTCGCAGCCGAGATCGGAAAAAGCCTGTGCTTTCGAGCCATCGCGCAGAATTGCGCGGACAGCAACGTCGGCCTTGCGCAGTGCGGTGATGGTCGTGCGGCCAACCTTGCCGGTGGCGCCCAGAATTGCATGCATTGCATCTTCTCCTGTCGATCCTGCTGCAGCCTAGCCCTGTATGCGCATGGGATCGCGCAGGTTCGGACGGTCAATTGCAGGTTTGGACGACAATCGAAGTCATGAATGCATTCGGCTCAGCATGCCGGGGGTGAGGCCGAGGATCCGCCGCATCCAGTGCGTCATGTGGCTCTGATGGGCAAACCCCGTCGCCAAAGCGATTTCTGCGAGCGGCATGTCGGTGGACAGGATGAGCAGTTTGGCGCGCTCGATCCGGCGCGTCAGTACATAGTGATGAGCCGGCATGCCGAAAGTGGCGCGAAAGAGTGGCTTTAAATGCGATACGCTGAGACCGATCGTCGCGGCGAGATCGCCAAGGGACAGCGACTGATCTATATGGGCTTCGATGAAATCCCTCAGGTGTCTTTGATGACGGATTGTCAAAGTTGCGCCTGTCGCGACTGTACTGACCGAAGACTGTTCGCCGCCTTCCATCAGGCGGATCGCCAGCGCCAATCCCAGCGCTTCCGCGTATGTCCTGTCCGACGGAACCGGCGCCTCGATTTCAGCCTTGATCGCCCAGGCGATCGATTCGATCCGAGAATCCCGAAGCTGGAATTTTGGCGACAGGGAGATGGTATCCGGATTTCCGCCGAGTGCTTCCGCAGCCGATTGAAGGAGTTCCTGCTGGATATTCAGGCGCAGAATGGTGCAGTCCCCGTCGTCCTCCCACCAGCCATCCAGCCCGGCAGGGACGATATCGATATCTCCGTGCGATTGACGACGGTGGTATTGGCGGCCGTCGCATTCGCAAAAAGCATTCACGGCCCGTCCGAAATGAATGCCGAGCCGATGCGTCTGCGACCCCGGCACATGGGTACGGCCGGCCTTGATATGAAGGAAATTCGCCTCCAGGCCCTTCCAGCCGCGATCCTTGCTGGAGAGGAGGGTCGCGGCGGTGCTGCTGAACTGGTCCATGATTGTGTGCTTCCGCCAAATCCCACGTCCGGAATGGAGGACGATCCAGGGAATATAGTTAGGCCGATGCTTTCGGTCGAGCCATCTTCGGATCACGGCTACGCCAATGATCCAATGTTCGGCTCAGGAAGAGCCGATGTCGATGTTCGAGCCTATCACCGATCTTGCCTCGTGTGCCACAGTCGCGGAATGTAGATCGTCGATTGCTGAATTTCGTAGCGCGTTTCAAAATGGCCTACGAGTAGCAGTCTGACTTCGCGCGGCCCGAACTCGAAGCCGCTCGCCGATTCTCGGGTTCTCGTTGAAGTCGCCGGCAAAGCGCGCCTAACGATAAAACTCCGACGGCGGCTTGCCGAAGTGCCGGCGGAACATTGCGGTAAAAGCGCTCTGGCTGGCGTAGCCGCAATCGAAGGCGACGTCGATGATGCGTTCGCCATTCGCCAGTTTGCTCAACGCGGACAGGAGGCGTGCCTGTTCGCGCCATCGCGCGAAGCTCATGCCCGTTTCCCTGGCGAAGAGGCGGTGCACCGTCTTGGCCGTTACATTCAAACGTTCGGCCCATTGCCCCGCGGTCGACGTGTCGGCAGGATGTGCGGTCATCGCCTCGCATATCCGTTTGATACGTTCATCCTCCGGCATGGGAAGATGAAGGGGCAAGACATCGGAGACACGCACTTCATCTAGGAGCAATTGCATGAGACGGTCGTCTCGACTGCCTTCCCCATAGTCGAGCGGAACTTGGACGGCGGCAACGATCAGCTCGCGCAACAGCGGCGAAACCTCGATGACACAGCTTTCCGCCGGCATATGGCGGATTGCCGTCGCATCGATGAAAACGGTTCGGATCTTGACCTCGCCGGACATCTTCACGTCATGCTCCAGCCCGGCGGCGAGCCACAGCGCCCGGTTCGGCGGCACCACCCATGATCCTTCCGCCGACCGCACGATCATCACCCCCTCGATCGCATGGAGCAACTGGCCGCGCGGATGCGAATGCCAGCCGGTGGAGGCGCCGTCAGGATAGTTGACGTCCATGGCCGCCATGGCGCGATGGGTATTATGAAACTCAAGATGTTTGCGCGTCGGATCGCTTTGCATGTCCCAATCTCTACAATCATGGTCATCATAGAGTGATACGGACCGGCTTCAAGACGATAAGCCAGGGCCTTCGAATTGGTCCATGGTTATCGCACATGAAAAACAACCTTGCATTCCTCTATCCCCTCGTCGCCATCGTCCTCTGGTCCGGAAACGTCATTGTCTCCCGGCTGTCAGCGCACACGATCGGACCGGAGGCAATCACCTTCTATCGGCTGCTTCTCGCCGTCTGCTTGATGAGCACCTTCGTCGCCATCCCCGCCTGGCGAAACCGCTTCGTCATCTGGCCGCATCTCGGGCAATTCGCCATTCTCGGCTTCCTTGCCATGTGCTTCTTCCAGAGCCTGTCCTATCTGGCGGCGGAAACGACCACGGCGACAAACATGGCGGTGTTCACGGCCTTGACGCCACTGCTTACGGTGGCTTTGAGCGCCTTTGTGCTGAAGGATACGCCGACCGTCGGCATGGTCGGCGGCGGAGTTCTGTCGCTTGCCGGGCTTATCTATCTGGTGAGTGCCGGCGATCCGACGGCGCTTGCTCGCGATGGCGTGCATCTCGGTGATCCGCTGATATTCATAGCGGCGCTGAGCTATGCCGTATATGGGGTTCTGCTCAAGCGCTGGAGCCTCCCAGTCGCTGGCTGGCAATCGACCTATATGCAGGCGATCTGCGCTCTGGTCATCATGTTTCCGGCGTTCCTGGCAACGCCTGCGCCCTTACGTTCGCTGAATGCCGAGACCTTGCCGCTGATTGCCTATGCCGGAGGCCTTGCCTCCGTCGTTCTTCCGTTCCTGTGGGTGCGCGGCGTCCACATTCTCGGACCAAATCGTTGCGCGGCTTTCATGAACCTCTTGCCGGTCTTCACCGCGCTCGGCGCCATCGTGATGCTCGGCGAGCCGGTGCACGCCTACCACGTCATCGGCGGCGGCGCCGCTCTGGTGGGTGTCGCCTGCGCCGGGCTTTTCCGCCGGCCGTTGCGTGGCTCATCTCCAATTGCCGCCGAGATCGTCGAGTAACGGTCTAAGGCATGGCAGGTGGACGCGGACTCGTTGGAGGCCGCGTCCACCTGTGTCGGTCGAACGTCACTTCCAGCTCGTATAGTCCGAGGCTGTACAGCCAAAGGGCGCGCGTTGATCACCGAAGCGCTTCTTTAGCTGATCGCAGCCCCAGCGGTTGAGTGGCGCCGGCATCATATTGTTGAGATCCATGGCGGGCGAGGTGAACTGCGAACTGGCACTGGTCACATACCAGACCCAGTAACCGAAAATGCCGGCGACGAAGAGAAGTATGACCAGGAAAACCCTGGCAAGCCGCGCCATGACGGACGGCCCATTCTTCCCTTGAGCCACGAGCTGCGGCGGATGACCGCCAAGTTCCGATGTCAGGGGCGCGAGAATGCCGGTACGTTCCTCCGCCGGCATGTCGATCCGCTCCAGTCGGCTGTCCAAAAGTACTGGGAGAGCCGCATTTCCATGCCAGACGGCGAGCGCCACCGCCTTGCCGTTCTTTGCACCGACGACCAGGGGTTCCTGTCCTGGCTCGAGGTTCGTATGGGCCACGCGCCCGGTTTTTCTGCCGGCGATCTTGTCGGTATAGGTCACCGTCAGCCGCTTGCCTCGCCGCTGGAAGGCTGTGATTTCCACCGGGACCGGCTCGAGCTGAGCAGCCCGGCGCAATTGCCCACGAACACGCCAGACACGCAGGATCTGGAAGATCATGGCGATGCAGGCGCCCCCAAGAAGGGCGACGAACACGGCTAGCGTTATGATCCGGTTCCACAGCATATCCAGCCCGAGGCTGAGGGTCGCCAGGTCCGGATGGTCACCGGAGATGACCAGGTCCGTGTCATAGTCACCGACATGGATATCGACGAACATGATCTCCACATCCTTGTCATAGGCCTGGCCATCGTAGACGTAGTTGAGATGCGCCTCGCAGGTTGTGAAGAAGCCCTTCCGGGTCGAGCATTTCCCATCGCGGATATCGCCGTTGGCGAGCTTGACGGGATTTTGGCTGATCGTCCAATCCCTCAATATGCCCGGCACTTCGGAAACAGCCATGAAAACCGTCAGACCGATCAGGATCGGCAGGGAGAAATAGACAGCTTTCGGCATTGAAATAAGGTTCTGGCCAAGCCTCAGCGCTCTCTCTGGAAGTTTGATTGTCGGGAATGTCATTGTCTGCCTGAAACTCCGAGTGATTGTGTGGGCATCCGCAAAGCAGGAAGCGAAGCAGAGGCCTCGCAAAATTCCGGAAGTCCCACTTTGCGCCCACAGCTGCGGCGCGAAGAAATAGACACTCTACCCAATGACTCAATACCCGGTTGTAGGCCATTCGACGAATTCATGGTGATGCTAGAGTAAACCCGTCTGGGTGTGACCTTTTTGTACCGCAACCTTGACCGGTACGGACGAGTCCGTCCGGAGCGCATCGCGATCTCTCAGATTCGTTTCTCGCCCTTAAGACTTCTGATCTCGCGCGTGTCGGTGTCACAAAAACGCTGCGCATTTTTGCGCGTCATGATTTAGCTTCCGCATCCATATGGATTTTCCAGACCGAAGAAGGATATCAATATGACCAATGCCGCCTGGCATGCAGAGCCGCTAAGTTGGGGTCACGGACCTCGTATATTCGAGGTTTTCCTGGAACCGACCTGCCCATTCTCGGTCAGGGCCTTCAACAAGCTCGATGCCTTGCTGGAGCAGGCGGGCGAGGACAGGATCACCATCAGGATCCGCCTGCAATCGCAGCCCTGGCATATGTATTCGGGTGTTCTGGTGCGCTGCATCCTCGCCGCGTCGACACTTGGCGGCGGCAGGGAAACCGCAAGGAAGGTGATGGCCGCGATCGGGGCGCACCGCGAGGAGTTTGAATTCGCCCATCACGCGGGCGGGCCGAATATGGATGTGACGCCGAATGAACTGATCGAGCGGCTGGAGCGCTACAGCGGTATCAAGTTGAAGGAGGCTTTCGCCATCCCGGATCTTGATCGGGAGATCAAGTGGCACTGCAAATATGCCCGGCAGAACGGCATTCACGTTTCCCCGACCTTCATGATCGACGGACTGGTGCAGACCGACATGAGCAGCGGCGATGACGTCGAAGCCTGGGTGAAGAGAATCTCCGCCTCGTGAAAGCCAAAGGACAAGGCGCCGATGTTTCCTCCATGGGCCCTCGCTCCAGAGGGCCCTTAGTCTTCGACGTTCGGCAGCAGGATCGTCAAAAGTCCGATCAGCGGCAGGAAGGCGCAAAGCTCGAATACGAACTCGATGCTGGTGTGGTCGGCAAGCACGCCAAGCGCGGCAGCGCCGATGCCGCCCATGCCGAAGGCGAAGCCGAAGAACAGGCCGGACACCATGCCGACACGACCCGGTAGCAATTCCTGCGCGTAGACGACGATCGCGGAAAAGGCCGACGCAATGACCGTGCCGATGATCGCGCTGAGAATGATCGTCGTTTCGAGATTGGCATGGGGCAGAACGACGGTGAAGGGCAGGATGCCGAGGATCGAACCCCATATGACCTTCTTGCGGCCGATGCGGTCGCCCACGGGGCCGCCGACCATCGTGCCGACGGCGACCGCGGCGAAGAACACGAACTGGCAGAGCTGAGCCGTCCGTTCCGTCACGCCGAACCGTGCCATGAGATAGAAATTGTAGTAGCTGGTGAAACTCGCCAGATAGAAATACTTCGAGAAGATCAGCGCGATCAGGACGGCAATGGCAAGACCGACGCGGGTGCGCGACAGGCTCAGCGCCTTATGGGGCTTGCCAGATTTCGCCGGCGCGCGCAGATGGCTGCCATTCAGCTGATACCAGCGGCCGAGGCCAGCGAGAATAAGAATGCCGGCAAAAGCCAGGCTCGCAAGCGCCGCCATTCCATGCTGGCCACGCGGAAGGATGAAGAAGGCTGCGAGCAGCGGCCCGAGTGAGGTGCCGAAATTGCCGCCGACCTGGAACAGGGACTGGGCGAAGCCATGCTTTCCCCCTGATGCCAGGCGGGCGATGCGGGAGGCTTCCGGATGGAAGATCGAGGAGCCGAAACCGAGCAGTATCGCGCCCATGAGTAGCGCTGGGTAATTGGGCGCCATGCCGAGCGTGATCATGCCGGCGCAGCTGCAGATCATGCCGAATGGCAATGAATAGGGCTGGGGCCGTCCATCCGTGTACCAGCCGACGAAGGGTTGCAGGATCGAGGCCGTGATCTGGTAGACGAATGTCAGCACGCCGAGCTGGGCGAAGCTCAGGTCAAAGCCAGTCTTGAGCACCGGATAGCTTGCCGGCAGCAATGCCTGGGTGACGTCGTTGATGAAGTGGCCAAGGCTCGCCACCATAATAACCGGATATATCGTCGTAGCCGCGCGGGGCGGATTCATCACCTGGCTCATGATCGTCACTTTTCAATGTGTCGTCGCGCTGATATTAGAAAACAAAATTGCCCGCTACCGCGACAGGGCGTAATTCTTACGAGACTGGGCCAGAATGGTCAGGAACAGCCGCATAGACCCATTCATCGATGTCGACCGGCCACTCATCGCCCTTGGCAATGAGTATGGCGACGGCCACCGCGTCGAACCGCACCAGCATCGCCGCGCCCAACTGCTCTACGGTTTTTCCGGCGTCGTGGTGGTGACCACGCCTGACGGCACGCTCGTCATGCCGCCGGAGCGTGGGATGTGGATCCCCCCGGGCGTGATCCATAGCGTTCGCATGCTCGGAAAGGTCAGCATGCGCAGTCTCTACATTGAGCCGGAAGCGATCAAGACGATGCCGGATCACTGTCAGGTGGTCGAAATCTCGCCCCTGCTGCGCACGCTCATCGCCGAAGCCGTCGATATTCCGGTCGATTACGACGTCAATGATCGGGCCGGCGCCCTGATGGCATTGCTTCTGCACGAACTGGCAAGGTTGAGGCCGTTGCCCTTATCCCTGCCGATCCCGCGCAACAGGACGCTGGCTCAGAAATGCCAGGATTTCCTCAGGCGGCCGGCAACGCATGATACGATCGATCTATGGGCCAGCCACATGCGCATGAGCCGCCGCGCGTTTACCCGCATGTTTCGCCTGGAGACGGGGCTGAGCTTCGTCAAATGGCGCGAGCAGGCCTGTCTGCATGCCGCGCTTCCGCGGCTTGTCGCCGGCGTGCCGGTGACGACGATCGCGATTGACCTTGGCTATAAGAATCCGGCCGCCTTTACGACCATGTTCAAGCGCGCCTTCGGTTGTTCGCCACGCGAAATGGCGCGCCAGCACGCTGGAAGCGGCTCCGCCGTTGCGAGTCCCCAGCCATGACCATCATGTCGCGTCGAGATAGGGCTTCAATGGCATGTCGTCGTGCCTGGGCACCGTCTGCCGTTCAATCATGTGGTGGATGACGGGCGGGCGGTCGCCGCGATGCAATCTGTCCAGGCGTTCGGCGACCTCGACATCGGCATGCGTCTGGCGCTGGCTGTGGCGAACATAATCGATCCAGGTCGGCAGATGGTAGCTTTCCGTCCAGGTGTTCGGCTTTTCCAGATCGCGCAACAGCGACCATTGCTTTGCCCCGTCGCGGATTCTCATCCGGCGACGCTGGGCCATGACGGCTAGAAATTCCGCCACATCCTCCTGATCGATGTCGTAGTCCACCATGACCAGGATGGGGCCGCTTCTGGAACGCAGGTCGAGCTGCAATTGTGGTTCGCTGAAGGTGTTCGTCGGATCGAGATTAAGCGATTCGAAATCCGGCTGGCGCAGCAGCAGGCCAAGCAGCCCGCCTATTGCCAGGCCGACGCTTGCGATGAAAAGCGCGCCCGTGACGCCGTGGGCGTCGGCCAGTGCACCCCACAGCCAGCTTCCGACCGCCATACCGCCAAAGGTCGCGGTCTGATAGAGCGACAGAGCGCGGCCGACCACCCAGCGTGGCGTGGAAAGCTGAACCGTGACATTGAAGAGCGAGAAGGCCTGCACCCAGGCGACGCCGGCCGGCATGAGAATGAGGCAGCTCAGCCATACCTGATTGCTTAGCGCAAGCAGGAAACAGCTCACCGCCAATGTGAAGAAGGCGCTGCGGATCACCCATTCATTGCTCAGGATATCGCGGATGCGGCCGATCAGCATCGCGCCGCAGATGGCGCCAAAGCCGAAGAAGCCGAGCATGATGCCGTAGGTGATCGCCGTGCCGTGGACATGGTCGCGCGCCACGAGGGGCAGGAGCGCCAGGATGACGATCGCCGCCAAGCCGAAGACGAAACTGCGGCACATGACCTTGAGAAGGTTCGGCGACATCAGCACATAGCGAAAGCCCGCCGACATCGCACTGCCGAACGGCTCGCGTGGCAGCGTATTGCGAGCGGGCGCGGTCTTCCACCGCCACAGGGTGATGATGAGCGCGAAGTAACAGAAGACATTGAAGAGGAACGCGAAGGCCGCACCGGCGGCCGCGACGATGACGCCGCCGATCGCCGGCCCGATACTGCGCATGAGGTTGTAGCTCATGCTGTTCAGCGCGACCGCACCCGGAAGGTGCTCGCGTGGCACGACATCGCCCATCGAGGCCTGCCATGACGGATTGTGGAGCGCGCCGCCGCAGCCGATCAGGAAGGTGAAGCAGAGCAAAAGCCATGGGGTCAATGCATTGCTGTAGGACAGGATCGCCAGCGTCGCCGAGACCGAGAGCATCAGCGTCTGCGCAATCAGCATGATCCGCCTGCGGTCGTAATTGTCAGCCAGCGCTCCGGCCGCAAGCGAGAAGATCATGACGGGAAGGGTGGTGGAGGACTGAACGAGCGCCACCATGCCATGTGATGTCGCGAGGCTGGTCATCAGCCACGCGGCACCGACGCCTTCGACCAATCCGCCGAGATTGGAGATGAGCGTTGCTGACCAGAGAGAGCGGAAAGTCTTCGACTGGAACGCGACGAGCGGAGAGGGTCTATTGGGCATGTCGGCTTTTCTTCGCAGGATTATCTTGCCCGGCGGCGCAGTGAGCTCGCTCAAAGCGTAGGCGCAGCCGAGTCGAGATCGAGCCTATAGTGATTTGCTAATTTCCGAAACGATTTTGGAATAATATTCTCGCCAATAAAGGCGGAATTCAGCAATCGCATGAATGAAGTCTCGGACGGCAAAGCTGCGAAGAACGGTTTTCACTCGAGCAACGTGCCAATTCGATCGGGGTCATTCTATCCGCCTTCCAATCCAATTGGGTAGCTCACCTAAATCTGCGGTAGATGCTAATATTCTAATTGCCGGCCTGAATGCCACCCTCGGGCCGGACAGTGCAGCGTCCGACGACTGCCCCCATCCTTTGTCGTCGGACGCACCCCTCAATATTGGCATCAGCTTTGAACGGCAGGTCGCTTTCCCCGAGAACTTGTCATCCACTCATTAGGTCAGTGCCGTGCAGTCGGGTATGGGCTAATACTGCCCGTCCGCGGAATCAGCGTCTGCGGTCTTCTCAGGACTTTTGTCTCTGCCAGATTTGGGGCTTCGACCATTTGAGGTTCCGCCGGTATTGCTGTTCTTCCGGTCGACCATGGCGCGGAATTCGGCTTCCGGGACAGGCGGGCTGAAGTAATAACCCTGACTCTCCGAGCAACCGGCCTTGATGACCATGTCGAGTTGGGTCTGCGTCTCGACGCCCTCCGCGGTGGTCAGCATCTTGAGATTACGACCGAGCGTAGCGATGGACTGGACGATGGCAAAGCTGTCGGGCCGGTTTTCCAGATCGCGCACGAAACTGCGATCGATTTTCAATTTATCGAAGGGGAAGCGCTGCAGATAGTTCAGCGAAGAATAGCCGGTGCCGAAATCATCAAGCGCGATGGTCAAGCCGAGCGAACGCAGCCGGTTCAGTACCTCGATGTTCGCCGCATTGTCCCGCAAGAGCACCGACTCGGTGATTTCCAGCTCCAGCCGCCGTGCATCGAATTCCGTGAATTCCAGCACACTCTTGACCATATCGACCAAATCCGTCTGACGGAACTGAACCGGAGAGAGGTTGACCGAAACGCGCACGTCCTCGGGCCAGTTCAGGGCATCCTCGCATGCCCGTTGCAGCACCCATTTGCCGAGCGTATCGATGAAGCCGGTTTCCTCCGCCAGCGGGATGAATTCGGCCGGCGGGATCAGCCCGCGCTCGGGATGGCGCCAGCGCACCAGTGCTTCGCTGGCGACGATCTTGCGGGTCTTATGCGAAATCTGCGGCTGATAGTGAATCTCGAATTGCCCAAGCTTGATGCCATGACGCATATCCGCCTCCAGATTGCGCCGGTTCTGGAGATCCTCCTCCATCTGCGGGGAGAAGATACGGTAGACTCCCTTACCATCGGCCTTGGCCTGGTATAGCGCCAGGTCGGCGTTCTTCATCAGTTGACCGGTATCACCGCCAGCGCGCGGTGCGACCGCGATGCCGATGCAGGTGCTGACAACGATCTCGTTGCCATCGACACGATAAGGCCGGCTGATGCTGGCAATGAGGCGTTCCGACAGATCGCGGGCGCTGTCGAGGGTGGAGTCCAGGCACCGATGCAGCACGGCGAATTCGTCACCGCCCAATCTCGCCACGATGTCATGTTGTGACGCGGTGTTGCGCAGCCGCCTGGCGACCTTGCGCAGCAACACGTCGCCCACCGGGTGGCCCAGCGTGTCGTTGACTTCCTTGAAGCGGTCGAGATCGAGATAGAGTATGGTGAATAACTGGCCGCCGGCCGCCAATGCGCGCAGTGCGTGGCTGACGCTTTCCCAGAACAGCAGCCGATTGGGCATATCAGTGAGTGCGTCGTGATGGGCCATGTGCACCACACGATCCTGCGCGCGATGACGCTCGCTGACATCCTCGAAAGTGCAGACCCAACCGCCTTCAGCCGTCGGCTCGTGCGATACGGCCAGCACCATGCCATTCGCGAGATGATGGATATGGTCGCTGAGCACCGCGATGTCATTCCGGACACGCGCCTTATCGCCAGCAACGCCGGGCGGCCCGCTGGTGGATAGTCCAGGAGGCAGTAATTCGGGCGCGATGAGGTCAGCCAAGGGGGTGCCGATCTTCGCCCGGACTTCGTCCAGACCGAACAGGGCCAGGAACCGGGGATTGTGCACGATGACGCGATATTGGTCGTCAAGCAGACAGAGACCGAGCGACATGGCTTCCATTGCCGCATCGAACCGTGCATTCTGGATTGCCAGGGTCTGCTCCTTGGCCTGCAGGATCTTCTGCGCCCGGCCCAGAAGACCATTGTGAATGAGCAGCAGCAGAATCAGCAGACAACCGCCGATGAGCATGCCGACGGTCACCCATGTCAGGGCCAGTTGCAGCGCGAGGAGGCCACGCCGGTCTTCGGCAATGCGCGCCGAATACCACATGTTGCTGTCGCTGGAGAGCCGCGCCAGCTTCGGATAGATCGGCTCCAGGATCGCAAGGATCCGCGCCGGTGTGCCAGGCACAGAAAGCTGGCTAAGCAGTGGGCGGGTCTGGTTGAGCGCCTCTTCGAGGTCGTCGAGGGTCTCGCCGATATGAGGGTTGGATTGTACGAACTTCTCGACCCCGTTGGATCGCAGGGTCTTGAGGCGATTGACGACGATATCGAAGCGCAGCCTGACTTCGTGTGCATCGACCTGGCCATCGTTCATGCCCATGGCACTGACGCGCTGTTCGAGCCTGGTGAACTCACTCGGAGCTTGGGCTATCGTCCAGGTGATGTTGCCCAGGCCGACATCTTGCAGGGCGGTCTGGCGCTGGAAAACCAAGGCGGAAATATAGATCGCCGAGGTGATGAAACCCAGGATCACAATGATCAGCGCTGTGCGGAGATAGCGCATGCGGCCCCGGGGCTATTTCACGGAGATTGCCTTGACCTGCCAGACGGCACGACCGTGATAGGGCTGTCCCTGCAGGATGGGGTTGCTGTCGAATGGATACATAACAAAGAACGGGCCCTGATCGTCGATAGGCATATATGCGCCATTGCGCTTGACGGCAAGGATCGTGCCGAACTTGGTAAAATCGCTGGTCGGGATATCGACGCTATAATCATTGAGGGCGATGACGGTGGCCGTCGCACCTTGGGCCTTGGCCTTTTCAAGCAACAGCGCCATTGGCACGCCTTCGAAGTTGACGACACCTTCGTTCCAGGGCGTCGAAGTCTTGATCGACACGAGGCCCATCGCCTCAAGCTGATTGCGATCGAAGGTCACCGAGCCCGAGGAACCGGTAATCGTCACTGACGGCACGTCCTGCGCCAGGGCGGGCGCGACGAACAAAGCAAGGACTGCAAAAATAACTGAGGCGAGAAGACGCATTGAGGGTCCGATGCTTTCGGGGTATGGGCCTTGCCCGTTCTATCTCCAGCCTGCACAACTGGCTGTTAAAGATCGGTTAAGTTCCACAGGGCGATGGAAACAAACTTAACAGCTCAAGATTTAGCGTAGCATTTGTCCGAACTCGCTGATCTATTTTCAGCTCGGTAAGATCCGGGTTACGTGCTACTGATCTGCACTTTTGCTATGAAGTCGACGGATGCCGATATGGATTTTCTCGGCAGCTTCGGCGGCTTTAAGGACGTTGCGATTTCATCTCCCCATCAATCATCCCCAAGACGTGCGGTGACCACACCAAAAAGTGACTGGCGCGACAGCACTTCTCCTTGCTACTCCTCGATAGTGAGCAAGTGCAACAAATTCATGATAGATACGGTCCCCGGCTTGCCCGCAACGGTTGGCGTTGCCAGCAAGAAAAATAGTTCAGCTTTTTGTTGAACTCATACGCTTTCCAACTGCGCCGCTCAATACAGAATGCGTCACGCCACCGGCTGCATAACTCCGAGTCGCTCGATTGGCGGGCGCGATGATCTATTGCAGCAGGATCGCGCGGAAGTCGTTGACGTTCGTGCCGGTCGGGCCGCTCACAAAGAGGTCGTCGATAGCGGCGAAGGCCGACCAGCTGTCGTTGCGCTGAAGGAAGTCGGCCGCATCCCTCTTTCGATCGGCAAGCCGGGCAACGGTGGTGCCATCGGCGAAGGCGCCGGCATTGTCCTCCGAGCCGTCGATGCCGTCCGTGTCGGCGGCGAGCGCTGAGATGCCCTTCTGGCCGGAAATGGCGCAGGCGAAGGACAGGAGGAACTCGCTGTTGCGGCCACCTTTGCCCTTGCCCTTGATCGTTACTGTGGTTTCCCCGCCAGACAGAAGAAGCATGGGGTCTTGCGACGCCATACCTCGCTGCAGGATCTTGGCGACGATCGCCGCATGTTGGCGACCGACCTCCGATGCCTCGCCCTCGATAGCATCGGACAACACGATGGTCTCGACGCCGGCCTTGCGGGCGACATCGGCGGCCGCATCCAGCGCGATGGCCGCCGAAGCAACGAGCTTCACCTCGTTGCGAGCGAAACGAGGGTCGGAGGGTAGGGGCGGCTCATCGCTATTATCTGCGAGATGACGCATCACCGCGTCGGGCAAGTCGAGACCGTAATGTTCTATGATCGCAAGTGCATCTGCGCGGATCGTCTCGTCGGCGATGGTCGGGCCGGAGGCGACCAGGGCTGGGTTGTCGCCTGGGATATCGGAAACGACGAGGGAGATGACCCTTGCCGGATGGGCAAGGGCCGCCAGCCTCCCTCCCTTGATGCGCGAGACCTGCTTGCGAACGGCATTCATGGCGCCGATCGGTGCGCCGGAGGCAAGCAGGGCCCGATTGACGGCGATCTCGTCGGCAAGCGTGAGATCGCCTGCCGGCGCGGGCAACAGTGCCGAGCCGCCTCCGCAGATCAGGGCGACGACCAGATCGTCTTCCGTAAGACCATTTACCGCTGCCATTAACCGATCTGATGCATGCAGACCGCTTTCGTCCGGCACGGGATGCGCGGCCTCGAGAACCTCGATGCGCTCACACGGCACGGCATAGCCATAACGCGTGACGACGACACCGGAGAGCGGTGCGTCCCAAAGACGCTCGAAGGCACGCGCCATCTGCGCCGCCCCCTTGCCGGCACCGACCACCACCGTCCGGCCCTTCGGCTTTTCAGGCAGATGGGGAACCAGTGCCTTATCCGGATCGGCGGCTGCGACCGCCGCATAGAACAGCTTTTCCAGAAAGGCGCGGGGATCGGCGATATCAGGCATCGGATTTCTCACACGTTACGCGACGGGATGGTTCGCCATGCGCTCCAGCGCCTTGACGAGACCGGAATGGTCGAGCCCGCTATCGCCATTGGCGACGCATTGGTTGAAAAGCTCCTGCGTCGCCGCGGTGTTCGGCAGTGAGACGCCGAGCGCCTTGGCACCCTGCAGGGCGAGGTTCAAATCCTTCTGATGCAGCGAGATGCGGAATCCGGGTTCGAAAGTGCGCTTGATCATGCGCTCGCCATGCACTTCGAGGATGCGCGAGGAGGCAAAACCGCCCATCAGGGCCGAGCGCACGCGAGCCGGATCGGCGCCGGCCTTAGAGGCGAAGACAAGCGCCTCGGACACGGCCTCGATCGTCAATGCGACGATGATCTGGTTGGCGACCTTGGTAACCTGGCCATCGCCGCAATCGCCAACGAGGGTGATGTTCTTGCCCATCAGTTGGAAGAGGGGCAGCGCCCGCTCGAAACTGGCTTCGGAACCGCCGGCCATGATGGAAAGCGAGGCGTTCTTGGCGCCGACTTCGCCGCCGGAGACGGGCGCGTCGATATATTCGGCGCCGGTCTCGCGAATCTTTCTGGCGAATTCCTTGGTCTCGATCGGCGAGATCGAGCTCATGTCGATGACGAGCTTTCCCTTGGACAGTCCGTAGGCGACGCCGTTCTCGCCGAAGAGCACGTCCTTCACTTCAGGTGTATCCGGCAGCATCAGGATGATTGTGTCGACGGTTTCGGCAAGCTCCTTCGGCGTTTCGACGAATTGCAGACCGTTGTCGAGCAGCTCCTGGCGCGGCGGAATGGCAAACTTTGATGTGACGACGATGTGGCCGGCATTTTGCAGATGACGCGCCATGGGAGTACCCATGATGCCGAGGCCGATAAATCCGATATGTGCCATGCTGTTTAGCTCCTGATATTGAGAATGGCTGCGCTTTCGGCGTGGCGGCCTGCTGCGGCAAACCAGCCGAGCCCCGCCGCGGTCGTGGTGCGCGGCTTGTATTCGCAGCCGATCCAGCCGTCATAGCCGAGCGCATCAAGCGCTTCGAAGACAAAGGGGTAGGCGATCTCGCCGGTGCCCGGCTCATTGCGACCCGGATTGTCGGCGAGCTGCACATGGGCAATCCGTGCCTGATGCTTCCTAAAGGTGCCGATCAATTCGCCCTCGGTGCGCTGCTGATGATAGAGGTCGTACTGAATGAACAGGTTGTCGCTGCCGACCTCGGCGATGATCGAGGCTGCCTGGTCCGGCGCGTTGAGATAGAAGCCGGGAATGTCGAACCGGTTGATCGGCTCAATCAGTAGCCGGATCCCGTGCTTGCCGAGCTCTTCCGCCGCATATTTGAGGTTGACGATGAAGGTAGTCCGCAGCACCTCATCGGGCACACCGGCTGGTGTAATGCCAGAGAGGCAATTGATCTGGCTGCAGCCGAGCGTCGTCGCGTAGTCGATAGCGGAAGCAACGCCGCGGCGGAACTCGTCGATACGATCGGGCAGGATCGCGATCCCCCGCTCGCCGCCGGCCCAGTTGCCGGCGGGCAGATTGTGCAGCACCTGCGCCAAGCCATGACGATCGAGTTCGGCGCGCAGCGCTTCCTTGGCAAAATCGTAAGGAAAGAGATATTCGACGCCCTCGAAGCCCGCCTTGGCGGCCAGCGCGAAACGATCGAGAAACGGCGCCTCGGTGAAGAGCATGGTGAGATTGGCCGCAAATTTCGGCATTGTGTTCCTCCTTCAGTCCAGAAGCGCGAGGATCGCCGTCGGCGCATCCTCGCCGCGCTCGGCAAGCTCCTCGAATTCGACGACGGCATTGATGTCGGCGCCCATGGCGATGTTGGTGACGCGCTCCAGAATGAATTCGATGACGACGGGAACCTGATGCTCCGCCATCAGCTGCTTTGCTGTCGTGAACGCTTCCTGGAACTCGTTCGGGCTGCGCACACGGATCGCCTTGCAGCCGAGGCCTTCGGCAACGGCGACATGGTCGACGCCATAGCCGGGTTCGGCATTATCAGTGGCATTGATGTTCTCGAAGGCGAGGCTGACCTCGAAATCCATGTTGAAGCCGCGCTGGGCCTGACGGATGAGGCCGAGATAGGAATTGTTTACGACCACATGCAGGTAAGGGAGCTTGTGCTGCGCGCCGACGGCCAGCTCCTCGATGAGGAACTGGAAGTCGTAGTCGCCCGACAGCGCGACGATCGGGCGGTCGGGATCTGCCGCGCGCACGCCAAGTGCTGCCGGCAGCGTCCAGCCGAGCGGGCCGGCCTGGCCGCAATTGATCCAGTTGCGCGGCTTGTACACGTGTAGGAACTGCGCGCCGGCGATCTGGCTAAGCCCGATGGTCGAGACATAGCATGTATCGCGATCGAAAGCCTTGTTCATCTCCTCGTAGACACGCTGTGGCTTCAGCGGCGTCTGGTCGAAATGCGTCTTGCGTAGCATGGTCCGCTTGCGCTTGCGGCACTCCTCGGCCCAGGCCGACCAGTCGCGCAGCTTGCCTTCGGTCTTCCATTCGGTCGCGACGTCGAGGAGGAGCTTCAGGGCGGCACCCGCGTCCGAGACGATGCCGAAATCAGGAGCAAAGACACGGCCGATCTGAGTCGGCTCGATATCGACATGAACGAAGGTTCGCCCTTCCGTATAGGTCGAAACATTTCCTGTATGGCGGTTCGCCCAGCGATTGCCGATGCCGATGACGAAATCGGAGGCAAGCAGCGTCGCATTGCCGTAGCGATGCGAGGTCTGCAGCCCGCACATGCCGGCCATCAGGGGATGATCGTCCGGGATCGTCCCCCAGCCCATCAGCGTCGGGATGACCGGGACGCCTGTGATTTCGGCGAATTCGACGAGCAGGTCGGAAGCATCGGCATTGATGATGCCGCCGCCTGCGACGATCAGCGGCCGCTCGGCCGCGTTCAGCATGGCAAGCGCCTTTTCCGCCTGTGCCCGCGTCGCCGAGGGCTTGTAGGGGGCAAGCGGCGCATAGGTGTCGATATCGAACTCGATCTCGGCGAGCTGGACGTCAACGGGCAGATCGATGAGCACAGGGCCAGGGCGACCCGAGCGCATCGTGTGGAATGCCTTCTGGAAGACGTAAGGAACCAGCGCCGGTTCCATGACGGTCACGGCCCACTTGGTGACGGGGGCTGCGATCTTGGCGATATCGACGGCCTGGAAATCCTCCTTGTCCAGACGGGCGCGCGGCGCCTGGCCGGTAATGCAGAGGATCGGGATGGAATCGGCGGAAGCCGAATAAAGGCCGGTGATCATGTCGGTGCCGGCAGGTCCGGACGTTCCGATGCAGACACCGATATTGCCGGCGCGGGCGCGGGTGTAGCCCTCGGCCATATGGCTTGCGCCCTCGACATGGCGGGCAAGTACATGGCGGGTAGAACCACGTGCCTTCATTGCGGAATAGAAGGGGTTGATCGCAGCGCCGGGAACGCCGAAGGCGCAGTTGACGCCTTCCTTTTCCAGAACCAGCACTGCGGCATCGACTGCGCGCATCTTCGCCATGAGATTTCCTCCGTTTCTGGATCGAAGGTACCGCATGGGTGAACAAGCGCAATCTAAAAATGGAAATTAATCCCATCATATGGAAATAAACATTTTCAACGAATCTGGAACAATCGCGGCGAAGCGGATATGTCATGAAGCCCAAGCGGGTCGCGCCAAATTGTGCGGCATGCGTTTGGTCCAGAGTGAGCGTCATGGCGGAAAATCGGGAAAAGACGAGGGGCAGGCCGGGCCGGAAACCGGCAGGGAACGCGGCGGCTTCATCCGTCCAAGTGCTCGATCGCAGTCTGAAACTCTTGGAGTTGGTGGCGCAAGCCGACGGCGCGGTTTTGACCGATCTCGCTGACCGGTCGGCCATGGCGCCGTCCACCGTCCACCGGCTACTGACGTCTCTTGCTCAGCACGGCATGGTGGCGCATGACGATGAGACCGGCGCCTGGACGATCGGGGTGAAAGCCTTCGAGATCGGAACCGCCTACTTGCGCTTCCGCAAGCTCGGCACGATCAGCCGGCCCTTCCTCAAGCAGTTGATGGAGGCATCCGGCGAGACCGCCAATATCGCCATCGAGGAGGACGGTGACGTCGTCTTCATCTCGCAAGCGGAAAGCCACGCGCCGATGCGCGCCTTCTTCCGCCCCGGCCGCCGCGGGCCGATCCATGCATCGGGCATAGGCAAGGCAATCCTCTCCACCTGGGCGGACAGCGAGATAAAAACTTTGCTCCAGGAGCGTCCGTTGCAGCATTTCACCGACAAAACCCGCGACACTCTGCCTATGCTGCTCGCGGATATGGACGAGATCCGCTCGCGCGGCTGGTCGATCGACGATGAGGAACATACGCTCGGCATGCGATGCGTGGCGGCGCCGATCTTCGATGAATATGGCGAGGCTATCGCCGGAATTTCGATTTCAGGCCCGGCTGTGCGGTTGCCGGATGAAAGGGTTGCTGCGCTCGGCCCTGTCGTGCGGGCCGCAGCGGAAGAATTGACGAAGGCAATGGGTGGACGCTCGAAGTGGACCTGAACATCTTCGCCGCCGTCTCTGCCGAGACGACGGCGTTGCCGGTCCGCCACATTTACTTGGTCAGGCGAGCTGCAGTTGTTCGCGTAGCGTCGTATCTGTCTTCTTACCCTTGGTCTTCATCGCCTTGCCGGCGACATAGACTTCGGCAACGCAACGGTCATCACCCATGGTCTGAAGGATAAAGAGCTCCTCCGCCAATGAGGTTGTCGTGCGCATGCGGAATTCCATGGCTGACTTGGCGCTGGAATCCAGCACGACGATATCGGCGTCCGCGCCCGCCTGCAGCGAGCCGATCCGCTTTTCGAGACCGAGCGCCAGGGCGTTGCCGCGCGTCATGCGATAGAAGGAGTTGAACGGCGTCAGCCGCTGCCCCTGCAGATGCAACACCTTGTAGGCTTCATCCATCGTTTCCAGCATGGAGAAGCTGGTCCCGGCGCCGACATCGGTTGCGACCGACCAGCGCGCGCCAAGCCTGTCGAACTGTGCGGCGTTGAAAAGTCCCGAGCCGAGGAAGAGGTTCGAGGTCGGGCAGAAGACACCCACCGCGCCGGTCTCCGCAAGCACCGCGACTTCCCGTTCGCTCATATGGATACAATGGCCGAGCAGCATGCGGTCGTTGAGCAGACCGTAGCGAGCATAGATATCCGTATAATCCTTGGCCTCGGGGTAGAGAGAGGTGGCAAAGGCGATCTCATCCCGATTTTCCGAGAGATGCGTCTGGACATAGCAGTCCGGATGCTCGGCGACGAGCGCCTTGCTCATTTCCATCTGCTCGGGCGTCGAGGTAATCGCAAAGCGAGGGCTGATGGCATAATGGACGCGTCCGCGGCCGTGCCACTTCGCAATCAGCCGCTTTGTTTCGTCATAGCCGCGCTGCGGCGTATCGCGCAGCGCCTCCGGCGCGTTGCGATCCATCATCACCTTACCGCCGATCATGCACATGCCGCGCGCTTGCGCCGCCGCGAAATAGGCGTCGACGCTTTCCGGATGCACCGAACAATAGGCAACCGCCGTCGTCGTGCCGTTCGACAGGAGTTCGTCCATGAAGCGGTCGGCCACTTCGGCCGCATGGGCGGCGCGGGCAAACTTCTGTTCCTCGACGAAAATATAGGTATTCAGCCATTCGAGCAGCTGCGCGCCATAGGAGGCGATCGCCTGCGTCTGCGGGAAATGCAGGTGCGTGTCGATGAAGCCCGGCAGGATGAGGTTCGGGCGATGGTCCGCGATCCTGATGCCGGCGTCAGCCAGCTTTCTCACGTCGCCATAGGTGCCGATTTCCACGATCTTGCCGTCGCGGACGAAGACGGCGCCGTCCTCGATATAGCGATAGGAGGCGGTGTCATCTATGCCTTGCGGCTCGGCAAGGAAGGTCAGCACGCGACCACGGATTAGGACTTCGTTCATTGGGTCTTCTCCCCATTGATGGCACTTTCATACCAGGAGACGAGCAGGCGGCGCTCCTCGTCGGTTATGTGAGAGGCATTGGCGGGCGGCATGGCGTGGCTGCGGCCAGCCTGCAGGTAGATCTCGCGCGCATGGGCGGCGATATCGCGATCGGTCTCGAACATCACCCCCTTCGGCGGAGCCACGATGCCCTCCCAGCTCGGCTCCTTCGCATGGCACATGGAGCAGCGACCCATCACGGTATCGCGGACCTTTGGGAAATCCTGCGCCGTGATGAAGGGCTGCTGGATGGCGGAGATCTTCGTTGTGGGTTCGCCGGTCAGCATTTTCGGTACCGTGGAGAGCCACATGATGATGATGAACAGGATGACGGTGATCAGCCAGGTCCAAGTCGGGTTGCCGGCATTGGCGTGCCGGGTATTGAACCAGTGGCGGATGGTGACGCCCATCAGGAAGACGAGTGAGGCGATGATCCAGTTGAACTGCGTGCCGAAAGCCAGCGGATAGTGGTTCGACAGCATCAGGAACAGCACCGGCAGCGTCAGGTAGTTGTTGTGCGTCGACCGCTGCTTGGCGATCCTGCCGTATTTCGCATCTGGCGTACGGCCGGCAAGCAGGTCGGCAACCACGATCTTCTGGTTCGGGATGATGATGAAGAAGACATTGGCCGACATGATCGTCGCCGTGAAGGCGCCGAGATGCAGGAAGGCGGCGCGGCCGGTAAAGAGATGGGTATAGCCCCAAGCCACCGCTACCAGAATGAAATAGAGCGCCACCATCAGCCGGGTATTATCGTTGCCGAAGGGCGACTTGCAGATCAGGTCGTACAGGAGCCATCCACCGGCGATCGAGCAGAGCGAAATGGCGATCGCCACCGGCTTGGAGACGTCAAGCACGGCCGGGTCGATCATGTAGAGATCGGCGCCGGCATAATAGACGAGACAGAGCATGCCGAAGCCCGACAGCCAGGTGACGTAGCTTTCCCATTTGAACCAGACGAGGTGGTCCGGCATGTTGGCCGGCGCCACCAGATACTTCTGGATATGGTAAAAGCCGCCGCCATGCACCTGCCACTCCTCGCCATAGGCGCCAGGCGGCAGGGCCGGATGTTTCTTGAGGCCGAGGTCGAGTGCCACGAAATAGAATGACGAGCCAATCCAGGCGATGGCGGTGATGACGTGCAGCCAGCGGACGGCGAATGTCAGCCAGTCCCAGGCGATGGCATATTCATACATGGGAACTCCTCCCGGCCTTCATGGGCCTGATCTTCACGGGACTGTTTGCCATCGGGTGATTTTCTCGAAAATCCCGGTGAATCCACCAACACTTTCAAAAAAATCTATAAGATGAACCCTGGTTTGTTCCGCGCGCCAATGTGGTAGAAGGAGCCATGTCCTATCTTGATAATGTCCGCGTCTTCGTTCGTGTGGTCGAACTCGGTACTCTCTCGGCAGCAGGCCGCGACCAGCGCGTCACGCCTGCGGTGGCGAGCAACCGCATCAAGGAGCTCGAGCGTCATCTTGGCGTGCGCCTCTTCAACCGCACCACGCGTAAGCTCTCGCCGACCGAACATGGCCGCGTTTTCTACGAAAAAGCGGTGAAGATCATCGAGGCGGTCAATGAGGCGGAAGCGGCGATCGCCGATCTTTCGCGAAATCCGAAGGGATCGCTGAGGATCACCGCGCCGCTCGGCATCGGCCGAAGGCTGATCGCCTCGGGCATTCCGGAGTTTCATGACAAATATCCGGATATCGAAGTACGCTTGCGCCTGTCGGACCACAATGTCGACATCCTCGCCGAAGGCGTCGACGTCGCCTTCAAGCTTGGCGTGCTGGAGGATTCGAACCTGCGCATGCGCGGTATCCTCAATTGCGAGCGGGTGCTTTGCGCATCACCTGCCTACCTTGCAAGTCGTGGCGTGCCGGCGAGCGCGGATGCGTTGATCGCCGACAAGCATGACTGCCTCTTGCTGCGCTATCCGGGATCGAAGGAGTATTACTGGACGCTGATGACGGCGGAAGGTACCCGCAAGTTCGAGGTCGCAGGCCCTTATGACAGCGATGATGGCGATGTGCTGACCCAATGGGCACTGGAAGACCGCGGCATCATCAACAAACCGCTGTTCGAGGTTAAAGCCTATCTGAGGGAAGGGCGATTGGTGGAGATCCTGAAGGAAAGTCCGCCAGCTCCGGTCCAGCTCGCCGCCATCTATCCGCACAAGCGTTTCCAGGATCCGAAGGTCCGCCTGATGATCGATTTCATGGCGGAGCGCTGTCAGCGGCTCATCGGCAAGCTGCTCGAGGACGAGCCAGTGGCCGCAGCCTCGTGAATCGAACGCGACAGATTGATCTCCACTTGGCTCAATTCAGTGAAATCACATATGACTATCGGTGGTCATATGGAGAGGCGGCATGAAGGAAATCCAGCTCAAGGATGCGAAGGCGAGGCTTTCGGCCGTGGTCGATCAAGCGGTGGCCGGTGAGCCGACCGTTATTACCCGCCATGGCCGGAAGGAAGCGGTGCTGGTTTCCTTCGAGGAATGGCAAAGGGTCTCCAAAGTACCTGATTTCCCCGATCTGCTTCTCGCCTTTCCCGGCGAGCCCGCCGATATTCCAGAGCGATCGCGAAAGCCCGCGCGTTCATTGCGTGAAAATGGCTTCTGATCTTGTATCTTCTGGATACCAATATCGTATCGGCCGATGCGCCGATCAAGCGCCAAGTCGGCGCTGAGGCATTCGCGGCCTGGCTGCGTGCCAATAGTGACCGGCTTTATCTTTCGGCCATCACCATCGCCGAGATCGAGGCAGGCATCGCCCGCATGGTTAGGATTGGGGCGACGACGAAAGCGGAGCACCTGCGCCGCTGGCTCGCCGCGGTGGAACATTTCTATGCCGGCCGTATCCTGCCCTTCGGAGTTGAGGAGGCGCAGCATGCTGGCCTGATGCTTGACCGGGCGCGCGCTCACGACCCCGGCTTCGAGGACATTGCCATCGCCGCCATCGCCGCTGCATGCCGCCTCACGGTTTTGACGGCCAATGAGCGGCATTTCGCGCCGCTCGGCGTGCCGGTCGCCAATCCCTTCAAGCAGTTGCCCGTTATCCGATAACAGGTTTTGTCGCGGCTAGCTGTGCCGCGGCCGTCCAAGTCAGCGCCGCTGTCATGATCTCGGCGGCGGCAAGCGTGGCGATGACCGTGGGACGCTTGTCTTTCACGGCCGTTCCGCCGATTGGGCAGACGAGGCGATCGAAAAGCTCAGCGTGCCCGCTTTCGCGCGACAGCCAGTTGCGGAAAGTGGCGCGCTTCGTCTTGGAGCCGATCATGCCGACATAGGCTGCATCGTTACGTTTGAGCGCCTCGGCGGCAATCAGGAAATCGAGCGCGTGATCATGGGTGAGAATGACGAAGCTGCTGCCGGCCGGCGCATCGCGCACGACAGCCTCAGGCATGGCCGTGAGACAGGTTTCAATGCCTGGCACGGAGCTGGCGACAAGCTCTTCCTCTCGCGTATCGACAAGTACCACGCGTAATGGCGCGAGCGAAAGCGCCATGGCAAGCGCATCGCCGACATGACCGGCGCCGAAAACATAGACATGTGGGCGTGTGGCCATCTCGCGGTCGCTCCGAGCTATGAGATCATTCGCAAGCGCTGGGCTGAGGGCGGTGAAGGCGAGGCCCACCCGACCGCCGCAGCATTGGCCGATCTCCGGGCCGAGCGGTACGTTCATCGGCTCCGCCGCAAGGCCGGAGCGCAATGCCCGTCGCGCCTGGTCGATCGCCATATATTCCAGTGTTCCGCCGCCGATCGTCGCAAAGATTGCCCGCTCCGATACCAGCATCCAGGCATCCGCATCGCGCGGTGCGGAGCCTGCGACCCCCGTCACCTCGACGAGAATCGATGCCGGTTCGCGGCGGAGAAAATCCCGGATGTCTTCACGGGCGGCAGGCATGATCTTACTCCTTCTTCGCCGCCTTGAGACGCTCGATCGCCATCAGTACCCGTTCGGGTGTCGCCGGCGCGTCGAGACGCGGGCAGATCTTGTGGTCGGCGACGCTCGCCACGGCATCCGAAAGGGCATGCAAGACGGAGAGGCCGAGCGGCAGCGGCGGCTCGCCAACCGCCTTGGACCGATGGATCGTCGGCTCATGGGCCTCCGACCAATCGGTTAGGGCCACATTGAAAATCTTTGGCCGGTCGGATGCAAGCGGGATCTTGTAAGTCGAGGGCGCGTGCGTTCGAAGCCGCCCCTTGCCGTCCCACCAGAGCTCTTCCGTCGTCAGCCAGCCCATGCCCTGGATGAAGCCGCCTTCGACCTGGCCGATATCGATGGCTTTATTCAGTGAGCGGCCGGTATCGTGCAGGATATCGGTGCGTTCAACGACATATTCCCCCGTCAGCGTATCGATCGATACTTCCGAGCACGCCGCGCCATAGGCATAGTAGTAGAAGGCATGGCCGCGGCCCGCCTTGCGCTCCCAATGGATTTTCGGCGTCTTGTAGAAGCCGGCGGCCGAAAGCTGGACGCGGGCCATGTAGGCCTTCTTGACGAGATCGTCGAACGGCATTTCGATGTCGCCGATGCGCACCCGGTTGGGCAGGAAGAGAACCTGGTCAGGCGATACCTGATGGCTTTCCGCGGCAAAGGCGATCAGTCGCTCCTTGATCTGGCGTGCGGCGTTCTGGGCCGCCATGCCGTTGAGATCGGCACCCGAGGAGGCCGCGGTCGGTGAGGTGTTCGGCACCTTGGCCGTGGTCGTCGCGGTGATCTTCACCCGGTCGAGATCGATCTGGAATTCTTCCGCCACGACCTGCGCCACCTTCAGGTGCAAGCCTTGTCCCATCTCGGTGCCGCCATGGTTCATGTGCACGGAGCCATCGCTATAGACATGCACCAGCGCGCCGGCCTGGTTCGACTCCGTCTTGGTGAAGGAGATGCCGAATTTCACTGGAGTCAGCGCGATGCCGCGCTTGACGATGCGGCTCTTGGCATTGAACTCGGCGATCGCCTTGCGGCGTCCGGCATAGTCAGCGCTTTCCTCCAGTTCGGCGACGATGCGCTGAATGATGCAGTCCTCGACCTTCTGGTGGTAGGGGGTAAGGTTGCGCTCACCATCGACGCCCATCGCGTCATAGAAATTCAGTTTGCGAATTTCGAGCGGGTCCTTGCCGACGGCGAAGGCCACCTCGTCGATGACCCGTTCGGCGCCGACCATTCCCTGCGGACCGCCGAAGCCGCGAAAGGCCGTGTTGGAGACGGTATTGGTATAGAGCGGCGCCGATTTCGCATGAACATGCGGAAAGAAATAGGCATTGTCGCAGTGAAACAGCGCACGGTCGCCGACCGGACCGGACAGATCGGCGGAGAAGCCGGCGCGAAGCGCGAAGGTATAGTCGACGGCAAGGATGCGGCCCTCGTCGTCAAAGCCCACTTCGTAGTCGATGGCGAAATCATGCCGCTTGCCGGTCGCGATCATGTCTTCGTCGCGGTCGAGCCGGATCTTGACGGCGCGCTTCAGCTTCTTGGCGGCGATGGCAGCGATCGCGGCGCATTGGTTCGCCTGGGTTTCCTTGCCGCCGAAGCCGCCACCCATGCGCCGAACCTCGATCGTAACAGCATTGCTCGGCACGCCAAGCGCATGGGCGACCATGTGCTGCGTCTCGCTCGGGCCTTGGGTGGAGCAATAGACAACCACCTCGTCGTCCTCACCGGGAACAGCGAGCGAGACTTGGCCTTCGAGATAGAAATGATCCTGGCCGCCGAGCCGCATTCGGCCTTTCACGCGCCGCGGAGCATTCGCAAGAGCGTCCGCCGGATCGCCACGCTTCAGCGTTAGCGGCGTGACGACCTGCTTATGAGAGGAAACATCCAGATCCCAAATGTCGATATCAGCAGGCAATTCCTCGTACTCGATCTTTGCCAGCCTTGCCGCGCGGCGCGCCTGCTCGCGCGTTTCGGCGATCACGCAAAAGATCGGCTGGCCATGAAACTCGACCTTGCCGGCGGCAAGCACGGGGTCATCATGCATATAGGAGGGCGAGATATCGTTGACGCCGGGCACATCCTCATGGGTGAGGACGGCAACGACGCCGGGGGCGGCCCGCACGGCTGAGAGATCGACGGATTTCAGGATGCCGTGCGCCACGGTGGACAGGCCGAGGCCGGCGTGAAGCGTGCCCGTGGGTTCGGTGATGTCGTCGATATAGACGGCGGCACCAGAGACATGCTTGTGGGCGGAATCATGGCGCGGGCTGGAATGGACGCCGCCAATGATGGTTTCGGGTTTGAGATCGGGAGTGTGCTTGTTCATGTCTTACGCGGCCTCGTATCTCGATACCTGCGCCGGCGCCGCGATGGACGTCGTTTCCAGGTAGAAGCGCAGCAGCAGGTTTCTGGCAGCCAACGCGCGATATTCCGCCGTGGCGCGCATGTCGGTCAGTGGCGCGTAATCCTCGGCATATTTCTCCATTGCCGTCTCCACGGTCCTCTCGCTCCAGGGCTGGCCGAGCAGCGCCCTTTCGACGGCGAAGGCCCGTTTCGGCGTCGCGGCCATGCCGCCATAGGCGATCCGGATTTCGGCAACCGTGCCATCTTCGCCAAGTACCAGCCGGAAGGCGCCGAGCGTGGCGGTAATGTCCTCGTCCCGGCGCTTCGTCACCTTGTAGATGGCGAATTTCGCCGCGGCTGCAGGAACCGGAATATGGATGGCTTCGACGAATTCGCCAGGCTGGCGGTCCTGTTTGCCATAGGCGATGAAGAAGTCTTCAAGCGCAATGGTGCGCCGAACGATGCCCTTGCGCAAGGTCAGCGACGCGTTGAGCGCAATCAACGCCGGTGGCGTATCGCCGATGGGCGAGCCGTTAGCGATGTTGCCGCCGATCGTGCCCATGTTGCGCACCTGCTGGCCGCCAATGCGGGTAATCAACGGCCCAAGCGCCGGGACATGCTGCGAAAGCGTCGCGAACGCCTCCGAATAGGTGACGCCGGCGCCGATGCTGATCACGCCGTCTTTCACCACGATCGATTTCAACTCCTGCAGCCCGGCAATGAAGATGACCGGCGTGACGTCGCGCATGTGCTTGGTGACCCAGAGGCCGACATCGGTCGAGCCGGCCACCACGGTCGCCGTCGGCGAGGCCTCCAGAACCGAGGCGAAATCATCAAGGTTCGCCGGCACGATCAGCCGATTTCGACCCTCGCCGATTTCGACGCGGGCGCCATCGCGAAGGGCCTGCAGGCGCGCGATCATGGTTTCGCGTTCGATCAGCAGCGGGTCGTCTTGCGTACCGCCATATTGGGAGATGGAGCGGGCGGCGCGCAAGATCGGTTCATAGCCGGTGCAGCGACAGAGATTGCCCTGGAGCGCTGTTTCCATCTGTTGATCCGTGGGATTCGGCGTCTGCATCCAAAGTCCGTAGAGCGACATGACGAAACCAGGCGTGCAGAAGCCGCATTGCGAACCGTGAAAGTCGACCATCGCTTGCTGCACCGGATGCAGGTGTTCGTCGCTCGGGGCGAGATGCTCGACGGTGACCACATGACAGCCATCCAGCGAACCGAGGAAGCGGATGCAGGCGTTGACGCTCTCATAGACGAGGCCACCCGCGGGCGTCAGCCGACCCACAAGCACCGTGCAGGCGCCGCAGTCGCCTTCGGCGCAGCCTTCCTTGGTGCCCTTCAGCGAACGGGAAAGGCGCAGCCAGTCGAGCAGCGTCTGGTCCGGCGCCACGTCGGTAAGAATGATGTCCCAGCCGTTGAGAATGAAACGAAGTTCGGAGCGGATTTTCGTCGATGTCATTTTCAGCTCCCGCGGTAGGTGGAGTAGCTGTAAGGCGAGAGGAGCAGCGGCACATGGTAGTGCGCTTGTTCATCAGCGAGACCGAAGCGGATCGGAATGATGTCTAGAAACATCGGGCTCGCCGATGTGCGGCCAAGATAGTCACCGGCATGGAAGCGCAGCTCGTAGGTGCCGGCCTGCATGGTTTCGCCTGATAGCAGCGGCGCATCGCAGCGACCGTCGTCGTTGGTTTCGGTGGACGTCAGGAGGTGCAGTGCATCGCCCTCGATCCGGTAGAGTTCGATGCGCAAGCCTTCAGCAGGTTTGCCGAGCGCCGTATCCAGGACGTGGGTCGTGAGCCGTCCGGCTCCTGGCGAATGAGACTGCATATTCTTCTCCCGAACGTAGCGCTCCTTTCTCTACTATCCGCCAGGCTCATTCCCATGAAAAGCAGCTGTAACGTTCGAGACTTTCAAAATTTCCAAGGGGAATGGCACGCGTGATTTGCGGTTAGACATTGGATGTCGAAACGTTTGGAGGAGCGTTTCATACGATGTCGCGGCGGGATGGATGAATACGGCTTGCGCGCTTCGCATGCGCTGAGGCCGGGAAATACGTGCCGGTATCGCGATATGCATTTCATGAAAATGCAGATTTCCGTATTGCATGGCGGACGTGATGAGCACGCCGATGTTCGGCCGACCCTGATGGGTATCGGGTAGAGGCGCTTGCGGCAGGGGGAATCCGATGCCGCGGTCTTCGTGATCAGCGTCGGTAGTGATTGACCATGGAAATAGCCGCGGCATGGCGGCCGCCGGGTTGCCAGCCGCGCTCCGGTCGATTTCCGCTGTCCGCACAGCGGGTCAGGTATCAAACCCAAGCGAACATATCGTCGATCGAGGAAGAGATGACTTCGGAGAATGGAAACGGGAGACCCATGAATGAAAGTGATCGAAATTCAGCCGCTGACGAGAGCCGCATTCGCGCCCTTTGGCGATGTCATCGAAATGGAGGGGGCACAAAGTTTCCCCATCAACGCCGGGAAATGCGTTCGTTATCATGATCTCGCAAAGGTCGAAGCGATTGGTGAGGAGGCACGCACGATGATCAGCTGGCTGCGCGGCGAACCCTATGCGCTGCCGCTGGAACTGAAGATGGTCGAGCGGCACCCTCTCGGCAGCCAGGCCTTCGTGCCGCTGACCGGCAATCCGTTCCTCGTCGTTGCGGCGCCGGAGACGGACAATGGTCCGGGCGAGCCCATGGCTTTCCGAACCAGGCCCGGACAAGGCGTCAATATCCGGCGCAACGTCTGGCACGGCATCCTGACGCCCCTCGACGGCATCTCGGATTTCATCGTTGTGGATCGCGGTGGCAAAGGCGTCAATCTTGAGGAGCATTTCTATGACGAGGCGTTCCTGATCCGCTGATCGGATCTCGATCGGTGCAGACAAATAAGGGGCGCTGCGGTTGCAGCGCCCCTTATTTGTCAAAGTGGTTCCCGTTCCTCGCAATCTGCGGAACGCCAAAAGGCCGGGTCATTCCAGCGAACGACCCGGCCTTGAAATCATTCCGCCGTCAATCCGCGAAGAAGGCGAAGCGTACGACGAACAGGGCCGCGACGATCTGTGTTGCCGGATGCAGCATCGACCAGCGGCCGGTGAAGACTTTCACGGCCACATAGGTGATGAAGCCAAAAGCAAGACCATTGGCGATCGAGTAGGTGAAGGGCATAGCAAGCGCGGTGATTGCCGCCGGTGCCGCCTCGGTCAGGTCATCCCATTCTATTTCGGTCAGCTCGCGCATCATCAGGCCCGCGACATAGAGCAGCGCCGGAGCCGTCGCATAGGCTGGCACGGAAGCCGCGAGCGGCGAGAAGAAGAGGGCGGCGATGAAGAGGGCGGCGATGGTGATCGCGGTCAGACCCGTGCGACCACCGGCCTGGACGCCCGACGCGCTTTCGACGAAGGCCGTCGTGCTGCTCGTGCCCATCAGTGAGCCGGCGACGATGGCCGCGCTATCGGCAAGCAGAGCCCGGCTCAGCCTGTTCGGCTTTCCTTCCTGGATCAGGTTCGCCCGCTTGGCGATGCCGATCAGCGTCCCGGTGGCGTCGAAAACCTCGACAAGCACGAAGACGAGGATGATATGGACCAGGCCGCCATGGAGAGCGCCGACGATGTCGAGCTGCAAAAAGGTCGGCATGATCGACGGCGGCGCCGAAACAATGCCGTGGAACTCGCTGACGCCGAAGATCCAGGAGAGAATGGTGACGGCGAGAATACCGATGAGGATCGAACCTCTTATTTTCAGCGCATCGAGAACGGCGATGACGAAGAAGCCGAAGATCGCGAGAAGGGGGCCGGTCTGTTTGAGGTCGCCGAGGCCAATGAGGGTCGCCTTGTTGGCGACGACGATGCCGGCGCTCTTGAGCGCGATGATCGCCAGGAAGAGACCGATACCCGCGGCAATCGCGCTTCTGAGCGAATGCGGGATGCCGGCAATCAGCCAGCTGCGCACGCCGGTTACCGTCAACAGGACGAAAATACAGCCCGAAATGAAGACCGCGCCGAGCGCCTGCTGCCAGGTAAAGCCGAGAGCCGAAACCACGGTGAAGGCGAAGAAGGCATTGAGCCCCATGCCCGGTGCCATGCCGATCGGCCAATTGGCGACGAGGCCCATGACGATCGAACCCAGCGCGGCTGCGAGACAGGTGGCGACAAAGACCGCGTTGCGATCCATGCCGGTCGTCGACAGAATGTCGGGATTGACGAAGATGATATAGGACATCGTCAGGAACGTCGTCACGCCGGCGATGAGTTCGGTGCGCGCGGACGTGCCGTGCTCACTCAATTTGAAAAGTCGTTCAAGCATTGTTCCTCCCTAAGCGTTCCCGACGCTCGTCAAATCATGGGGCTTGTCCCGCATCTCCTCCAGATGCTGGCGCGAGAAGCGGTTTTCGACGCTTCGTGGCGAGGGGAGATTGTGCGCTTTAAATGGCTTTGCGCGCTAGAGCCGGATTTCCCTGCAATTGGCGAAAGACATTCTAATTTTTCAAGCTATTTCGGCGCGAATTTCTTCTGGGTTGGGCACCGTAACGGAGTGGTCGAACCCACCTCTTCGTCCTGCACAATCGCTCGATGTAGTTGGGCAGAAAGATATGCACGATATTTACAGTGGCAAGGTGACAAAGCCAAACTATTTCCATCAGATGGCGAAACCGCGAAGGTTACACGGACGGCGGCCATGGAGGAGTGCGGTGAGCCTCCATATCTAAAATGGAGGTCGACCGAAGGTTTGAATTCCAATCGGAACGAAGCGCCTGATCATGATTGTCCGGCGCGATATTGATCGGCAATGTTCCTGCAGGCGCGGATGGTCAGGGCCATCACGGTCAGCGTGGTGCCGGCAATGCCGCTGCCCGGAAAGGCGGAAGCATCCGTCACGAGCAGGTTAGGGACATCCCAGCTCTGGTTATGGGGATTGAGGACGGAGTCCTTGTTCGATGTTCCCATGCGCGCGCCGCCGGTTTCATGGATGGCGGCGCCCATGCACATGGTCTTGCGGAACCATCTGCGGAACATGAAGCGGCTGAACGGATCGGCCTCGGGAAAGGCTCCACGGCCCATCTCCCTAAGACCGGTGGGCGAGCCGATGAATTCCAGTTCGCCGCCGACGTCACGCACCATGTCGATCAATACCTCTTGCTGCCGGCGCAGCAGGGCATGTTCCTCTTCGCCCATGACGCATCGGATATGGGGCACCGGAATCCCCCAGGCATCCTTGCGCGCTACATCGAGCGTGATGCGATTGTCGGCATAGGGCAGCATGCGGCCGAAGCCGAAGAAGGCCAGCCGCGAAGGCTCGTCATCCGGTGTCGGCGCGCGACCGATACTTCCCTGATAGTCGAAATCGCCGCGGCCTGTGTCGCCCTCTCCAAAGCGCGGTACGAAAATGCCGCCGGATGGATTGTAGAAGGGATCGACAGGCGCGGAATCATCGGCCGTCCAACCCTTCGCCTTGGAGAAGGAGCCGAAGGCAAGGCATGGAAGCTGATCCATGAAATAGCGCCCGAGCGCACCCGAGCTGTTGGCGAGCCCATGGGGGTGGCGAGCCGTGGCCGAATTGAGAAGCAGCCGGACGCTTTCAATCGGCGATGCGGAGAGCACGACGAGGGCAGCGCGCGCGGCCTCGACCTTGCCGGTCGCGCGGTCGATGAACTCGGCACCCGTCGCCCGGCCGCCGGCATCGTCGGTGGTGATACGCCGCACGATGGCGTCATGGCGGATGGTCAGCCGTCCTGTCGCCAACGCCTCGCGCAGCGGCTTCGGCGTCCGTTCGGCATCGGGCGCGATATAGCGCCAGGAAACGACATGCCGCTTCGGCCAGCGTCCTTCGACTTCCGTCTTGAAGATTTCTTCGGCCGGGGTCAGTTTCGCCGGATGGGCGTAGACGCCGTCGGGCAATGTCTCCACGCCATCCTCGTTGCCATAGAGACCAAGGCTTCCTTCGACCTCGGCATAATAGGGCGCGAGCTCGTCGTAGGAAACCGGCCAGTCGACGCCCTTGCCCGTCTTCGAGCGGATCTTGAAATCATCATCCGTCCAGCGCAGCAGCACCCGGCCGAAGCTGTGCAGACGGCCGCCGCCCTGGCGGCCGCGTATCCACAGGAATGGCGCATCCTTGGGGGTCGTATAAGGGTTCTTGCGATCGTTGACGAAGAAATGGCTGAAGCGCTCGGTAAAGAAGGCGGCGCGCGCCTGGATCGGCTGGCCCTTCAGCGTGGCGCGGGCGCGCTCCCAGATATTGATGCTGCTGGCCGGCGCCTTCTTGCGGTTCGGATCGAAATCCTTCTGGGTCACCGCCGGGCCGGCCTCGAGCAGCAGCACCGACAGCCCTTGGGCAGTCAATTCCTTGGCGGCGAAGGAGCCGGCGGCGCCGGAGCCGATCACCAGCGCGTCATAGACAGTCTGAGACATGGATAATTTCCGTATGCTGTGGAAGTGGTCTTAGAGGCGGGCGCCGTCAGCGCCGAAGAGGGAGGCCTTGGCGATATCGAGGCCGGGCGTGATCGCCGCACCCGGCTGGAGCGCGGCATCTCCCATGACGCGGTAGGAGAGGCTTCGGCCCGCCCAGTCGAACCACAGCACGGTATCGGCGCCCATCGGCTCGACGACCGAGACAGTGCCCGGAAGGGTAGGCCAACCCACGTCCGCGCCATTCGGCGCGATATGCTCCGGCCGGATGCCAAGCGTGGCGGGACCTGCCTTGACGGCGCTGAGGAAAGGGTAGCCGGCGAGGGGGATCGCAAGTCCGTTGCTTTCGAAGACCGGCGCGTCCGCCTTCGAAATGATCTCGCCCTCGATGAAGTTCATCGCCGGCGCCCCTATGAAGCCGGCGACGAAGAGATTGGCCGGGCGATGGTAGATCTCGGAAGGGCTGGCGAGCTGCTGGATCACGCCGTCCTTCATGATGGCGATGCGATCGGCAAGCGTCAGCGCCTCGACCTGATCATGCGTGACATAGATCATCGTGTTGCCGAGGCTCTGATGCAGCTTCTTGATCTCGACGCGCAGCTCGTTGCGCAGCTTGGCGTCGAGATTGGATAGCGGTTCGTCGAACAGGAAAACATTGACCTCACGCACAAGGGCGCGGCCGATCGCGACGCGCTGGCGCTGGCCGCCCGATAATTCCGAGGGTCGGCGGTCGAGCAGTTTGTCGAGGTGGAGAAGCGACGTCGTGCGGGCGATGCGCGCCTCGATCTCGGCCTTGGGAAGACCCGCCACGCGCAGGCCGAAGGAGAGATTCTTGCGCACCGACATGCGGGGATAGAGCGCATAGGATTGGAAGACCATGCCGATGCCGCGATCCTTCGGCTCGGCCCAGGTGACATTCTTGTCCGAGATCCAGATCTCGCCGTCGCGGATGTCTTGCAGGCCGGCGATCGAGTTGAGCAGGGTCGACTTTCCGCAGCCGGAAGGGCCGAGCAGCACGAGAAATTCGCGCGGAGCGATGTCGATCGACAGCTTGTCGATGACGGTGTGATCACCATAGGCGATCTTGAGATCCTTGACCGAGACGGCAGGCTGCATGGCATTACCCCTTGACGGCGCCGGCGGCGACACCACGCAGGAACCAGCGGCCGGAGAAGAAATAGATGGCGAGCGGGACGACGGCGGTCAGAATGGTGGCAGCCATGTTCACATTGTAGGCGCGCTCGCCCATGGTGGTGTTGACGATGTTGTTGAGCTGCACCGTCATCGGCAGGTTGTCGCGTCCGGCGAAGACCAGGCCGATCAGGAAGTCGTTCCAGATTCCGGTGAACTGGAAGATCGAGGCGACGACGATCATCGGCACCGACATGGGCAGCATGATCTCGATGAAGATCCGCCAGAAGCCGGCGCCGTCGACGCGAGCCGCTTTGCAGAGCTCCTCGGGAATGGCGACGAAATAGTTGCGAAACAGCAGCGTCACCAGCGGCAGGCCGAAGATCACGTGGACGAGGACCACGCCTGCCACTGAGTTATAAAGGCTGAGGTTGGCGAGCAGCCGCACCAGCGGATAGAGGAAGATCTGGTAGGGGATGAGGCCGCCGGCCATCAGAAGGCCGAATAGCAGGTTCGAGCCCCTCGGCCGCCAGAAGGACAGGGCATAACCGTTGATCGCGCCAATGAAGACGGAAATCGCGACTGCCGGCACCGTGATCCTGACCGAATTCCAGAAGCCGATGCGCACACCCAGACATTGGGTGCCCATGCAGGCTCCCGACCACGCTCTCTTCCAGGCGGTGAAATCGATGGTATCGGGGAAGGCGAAGATGCGACCCTGGCGGATCTCTTCCATCGTCTTTAGCGAGGTGACGAGCATCGTATAAAGCGGCAGCAGGAAGAAGAGCGCGGACAGGATGAGGAAGGCATAGAGCCCGATCTGGCCTGCCGTGAGCCGTGATGGCTTGGGACCACGGGGATGAAGAGCCGCCATCAATGTGCTCCCCTTCTTCTGGCGCGCATATGGAGCGCGTAGCGAAACGGAGCGACGGCCATGACGACCGAAAGCACGAGCACGGTGGCGCCGGCGCTCGCAAGGCCGAGGTTTTGGCGTTCGAAGAGATTATCCATGATGAATTTTGCCGGCACCTCGGTCGAATAGCCGGGGCCCCCACCAGTCTGCGCGACGATGAGGTCATAGGTCTTGATCACGCCCATGGAGAGCAGCATGCCCGATGCGGCAAGCGCCGGCCCAAGCTGCGGCAGGATGATCGAGGCATAGATGCGCCAGACCGGAATGCCATCGATCTGGGCGGCTTTCCATTGCTCCTCGCCAATCCCGCGCATGCCTGACAGTGCGATGACCATGACGAGACCGGCTCCCTGCCAGACACCGGCGAAGACCACCGTATAGATCGCCATGTCGCGATTGACGATCCAGTCGAAGACGAAGCTCTGCCAGCCGAGCGCCCTGACGGTCGCCTGAATGCCGAAGGTCGGGTTCAGCATCCACTGCCAGATGAGGCCGGTAACCACGAAGGACATGGCATAGGGGTAGAGGAAGATGGTGCGAAAGAGGCTTTCGAAACGAACCTTGCGATCGAGGGCCGCGGCGAGCACGAAGCCGAGAACAAGGCAGCCGGCGACGTAGAGAACGCCGAAGATCAGCACGTTTTCCAGGGATGCGAGCCATCGCGATGTCCGGAACAGCTTGGCATATTGGGCAAAGCCGACATAGTTGGACGAGGGGAAAATGGTCGAATCCGTAAAGGACAGGCGCACCGACCAGACCATGGTGCCGATATAGACGACGATCGCGGCAATCCATGTCGGCAGCAGGGCAAAGGTCGCAGCAAGGGGACGTCTGCGCTTGGTTTGCATAGGCAAACTTTCTCGAAAGGATGGGCGGTGCCGATCGACCGGAATTCGAGGATCGGCTCGCTGGAAGGCTATTCGAAGATCGCGAAGAACTTCTCCGCGCCCGAGGCGCTGTCCTCGGACGGATTGGTCCAGAACTCGTCAACGAAGTCGTTGAGTGCGCCGGCCTGCTGCGGCGAAAGGATCAGCGCCTGATCCGGCACGATCTTGCCGGCTCTCATCAGCTCAAGGCCTTTTTGCGCGCAGGTATCGAGCTTGGACTTGTCGACGTCGGTGCGCATCGGCACCGAGCCCTTCTTCAGCGAGAATTCGACCTGCACGGTCGGATCCATGGCGACCTCCGCAAGCAGGGTCTGGCCCTTTTGCGCGGCCGCATCGGCGATCTTTGGGAAGGAGAAGGAATCGGCGACGTAGACCATGCCCGGCGATTGCGGCACGAGCATGCAGCCATAATCCTTGCCCAGTTCCTTGCCGGCTGCAACGAATTCACCCTTGGCCCAATCGCCCATGAATTGCACGCCCGCCTTGCCGGTGATGACCATGGCGGTCGCGTCGTTCCAGTTGCGGCCCGCAGCCCCCTCGTCGACATAGGCGCGAAGCTTGCCGAGAATATCGAGCGTCTTCTTCACGCCCTCGACGGATGTATCGCCCTTGTCCTTGTTTGCATAGATCTTGAGGAAGCCGTCGATGCCGACCTGGGTCAGCAGGATCATGTTGAAGACCTTGGATTCCTGCCAGGATTGGCCGCCCCAGGCGACGGGCTGAATGCCGGCTGCCTTGAGCTTATCGAGTGCCGAGAAGAATTCATCCCAGCTCTTCGGCTCGCCGGTGAGGCCAGCCTTGGCGAAGGCATCCTTGGAATAGAACACCCAGCTCTCGCCATGGGCGCCGGTCGGGGAGAGGTAGACCTTGCCGTTATAGGTGATGAGATCGTAGATCGATTTCGGCAGGACGTCGGCCCATTTGCCGGCTTTCGCCACATCGTCGATCGGGTTCATAAGCCCCTGATTGACGAAATCGGCATTGGCAAGGCCGAGCACGGCCTGTTTTGCGATCGGCGGATCGCCGGCGACCAGACGGTTCTGGAAAGCGGCATCGGCCGCGCCGAAACCGGCGATGGAAGAGTCTTTCCAGGTGCCGCCGCGCTTTTCGAACTCCTGCTTGACGACGCTGAGGGCGGCGGCTTCGCTGCCTGATGTCCAGGAGGTCATCACCTCGGCCTGCGGCTTGTCTTCCGCATGGGCAGGAATGGAAGCCGTAACGAGCGCGGCTCCCATCAGTAGCATTTTCACTATGTCTTTCATCGTTCCACCTCTTCAGGAAAGCCCTCTTGGCGGGGCTATTCGTTTTCGGATCGTTGGTATCAGCGATAAATCGGCGAGAGCGCCTGTCTGACCAGCGTCAGGCCGTTGGCGATATCGCCGACCGGATCGGGCGCGGCATCCAGCTCGAGTATCGCCCAGCCTTCATAGCCGCGGTCGCGCAGCAGCCTGGCCCAGCCCGGCCAGTCGACCCGGCCGAGACCGAAGCCGCAGAAATAGGGGCGATGGCGATCATGGATATGCTCGTCGATGACCGTATCGGCCGGCATCGGGCCAAGCGCATCCTTCCAATGGGCGATGATGACGCGCTCATGGTGACGATCGACAAGCTGCAGCGGATCGGAGCCGGCAACGATGATATGCGCCGTATCCGGGCACATATGCACGTAGGCGGGATCGGTCAGCAGCATCAGCAGATCGACGTCGCGCGCTGCCGCGAAAATCGAATGCGCCTCGGTGTGGAGAGCGAGCCGCACACCCTTGGCGTAGAGAGCGGCGCCGAGGCGATTGAGGAAATCGGCAATCTTGCGCGCCTGCTCGAAATCGAAGAACCGTACCGGCTGAGCGCCGAGCGTCTGGCGAAGCGGCGCGCCGATGACCATGATATCGCTGCCGCATGCCTTGAGGAATTCGGCATATTTTTCTGCCTTACCGATGATGGCGGCCTGGGCGGAGGCCTCGGTGAAATCGCCGGCGGCTTCGAGTTCCGCGAAGAAGCCGCTCGCAAGCGTCAGGCCACGCCTGGAAAGCTCTGCGGCGAAGTTCTCGACCGAACCATAGGTCTTCGTCGCATCCTGCCAGTTGAAGGGCGAGAAGGTCAGTTCCACGCCGGTGACGCCGGAGGCTTGCACGGCATCCAGTATCTTGTCCCAGAAGGCGCGTGGCTCATTGCGCGATAGCGCGATGATGCCGTCATAATCCCCTACGCCCCAAAATCCGGGGTGGAAAAAGGTGACGAGATCGACACCAAAACGCAGCCGTTCCGTAGACGTCATGAGATTATCCGTTCTTAAGACATGGAAGATCGCTCGCGGAACCACGATCCACGGCAAATAATCCATAATGATTTCAATGCACTGCAAGTGGCAAACGTTTGCCGTGCCTAGATAGTAGACAAGTCGTTTTTATATGCAAGCGATTTTTGGCAAACGTTTGCTAAATGATAAGCTTTGCCGTAGCATCCCGCGCGACAGGCATTGGGGAGGACGCCAAAAAGTGAAGAATAACAAGGATCTGCCAGCAGAAGAGCATTCCGGCCCTTTGATGGCCGACGTCGCTCGGCTGGCAGGCGTCGCGATCTCGACGGTGAGCCGGGCGCTTGCCAATCCCGGTCGCGTCAACGAGAAGACCCGCGCCAAGATCGATGCCGCCGCCAAGCAGCTCGGCTATACGCCCAATGCCATGGCGAGGGGGCTTCGTGTCGGCAAGTCCAACGTCGTCATGATCATTCTGCCGGGCTCGCTTTATTACGGTGTCTCGCAGGTCATCCCCCTGGTCCTGCACGGTATAAACCGATCGTTGGGCCAGAACGGCTATCACCTGATGATTGCCAACCTTGATCGCGATGAGGCTTCCGAGCGCCATATCCTCGATCTGGCTTTCGGCGGCACGGTGCGTGGCGCCATCATTCTCTCCTCGGATCTGCCGGTCCATGGCGGTCGGTCACTGAAGGATTCGGCCCTGCCGATCGTCTCGCTTTTGTTCGATATGAGCCACGCGGCCCTGCCGAGCGTCGTGACCAATGATCGGCAGGCCGTTCGCGAGGCCACGGCCGAATTGCTTGCTCTCGGCCACCGGCGTTTCCTTTATCTTGCCGGCCCGGAGGGCAATTATCACGACAGAGAACGCTATCTGGGCGCCGTTGAAGCGCTTGCCGCCGCGGGTCTGCCGGAGACCGCGATCGTCAGGTCCGGCGGCAGCCTCGACTATCAGCATGGTTTCCAGATCGGCGTCGCCGCGGCGGCGGAATTTGCTGATCTCATCTTGAAGCCGACGGCCGTCATTGCCACGAGCGACGACATGGCGATTTCCTTCATGAGTTGCGTTCAACGCATGGGCTGGAAAATTCCGACAGATCTTTCAATCGTATCCTTCGACGGCGCTCCGGTCTGCGAATATTCGCTGCCGCCATTATCGACCATCGAACAGCCGGTGGAGGAAATGGGCCAGATGGCCGTGAGCTTGCTGATGGAGCGGATCGATGCGCCGGATAAGGCAACGGCCCTGCGTCATGTCATCGAAAGCAAGTTCATTCGGCGCGAGAGCTTTGGTCCGGCGCCGTCAAATGGTTAGGAACGGCATTGCATCGCTATCATCGGTGCCTCCATCCCGTCCAAGCGACGAACGGAACAGTCTCGGCGTCGTTCCGGTCCGCCGTTTGAAGATGTCGTAGAACCGGCTGCTGGACCCGAAGCCGCAGTCATAGGCGACCTGAAGGATCGGGCTGTTGGTTTCTGCAAGCTGCTGCATCGCCCGGGCCAGGCGATAGCGCGTCAGATATTCGTTGACGGAGATGCCCAATACGCTGCGGAATAGCTTGTTGGCCGTGCTGGGATGGATGCCGGCGAGCCCTGCCAGCATTGGCAGGCTTACCGGTTCGCAATAACGGGTATGAATAAGGTCCGTCAATGTTTCGGTGCGCTGCACGGCGATGCTGACGGCCGGTACCGAGCGCCGTCGGGCGTAGTCATGGTTGTCGTCGGGAGCATCGAGAACGAAACGCCGTATTCTGAGCTTGACCTCGTCGAGGATCAGCCGACGCCGAGCCATGTCGCCATGCTCCCAATCGGCCACCCATTGCGCCAGGAGCATCGCGTCGGCGGGGTAGGGGCGGCTGTCGGCCGAAAACCGTCCCTGCATGATCGACTGCCGCACGCTACGCTCGATCGGCAAACTCAGGAAATCGACGAGCGGAAGATAGATGCAGATGAGTGGCGCACCAGGGGTGACCGCAATCGTCCTATGCGGAATGGCGGCCCAGAACAGCACCAGTCGCCCCGCTTCGACCTGCTCCTGCCTCCCATTGAAGATATAGGTCATCTGCCCTTCCATGAGGAAGTTCAGCTCGACATGGTCGTGCCAATGCGCGGCGCTCATGGCATCGGCGATGTGCCGCTCGATCAGAAAGCCGCCGGCGGATGTGATGAGAGCTTCGCGCTCGACGGAATGGCTGGGTTTCGGCATGGGACCTATCTGGTGGCGCGAATCCGGGAATAATTTCATTGATAGCAGGAGGAAATTCCGAATTGAAAGAGGCATTGAGGCTCAAAGCTATTCCAAGCGGAGATCCCTTCATGCCAAAGATCTGCCTGATCGGTGCCGGCAGCACCGTCTTTGCCCAGAATATTCTGGGCGACGTCCTTTCCAGTCAGACGGGTGGCGATTACGTCATCAGCCTCTTCGACATCGATCCGGAGCGCCTGAAAACATCCGAAATCGTTGCCCGCCGGCTCTGCGAGGCGCTTCATCTCGACAAGGTGCGCGTCGAGGCGTCGCTCGATCGCCGACAAGCGCTGAAAGGTTCGGATTTCGTCATCCTGATGATGCAGGTCGGCGGCTATAAGCCGGCCACGGTGACTGACTTCGAGATCCCGAAACGGCATGGTCTCCGGCAGACCATAGCCGATACGCTCGGGATCGGTGGTATTTTCCGCGGGCTTCGCACCATTCCTGTTCTCGAAGAAATCTGCCGTGACATGGAAGACATGTGCCCCGACGCCCTGCTGATGCAGTACGTCAACCCGATGGCGATCAATTGCTGGGCGATCAAGGAGATCGCGCCCCACATCCGCACCGTCGGGCTTTGCCACAGCGTGCAGCACACGGCCGCCCATCTTGCCGATTGCCTCGGCGAGAATGTCGCCGATATCAACTATCTCTCGGCCGGCATCAACCATGTCGCCTTCTTTCTCAAATATGAAAAGCTGCACGTCGACGGCAGCCGCGAGGACCTCTATCCGCGTCTGCGCGCTCTCGCCGAAGAAGGACGCATTCCAGCTGACGATCGGGTACGTTTCGACGTTCTAAAAAGACTTGGCTACTTCGTCACGGAATCGAGCGAGCATTTCTCGGAATATACATCCTGGTATATCAAGGAAGGCCGTAGCGATCTGATAGAGCGGCTCAATATTCCCCTGGATGAATATATCCGCCGTTGCGAGGTCCAGATCGCCGACTGGCACGAGTTGCGTCGCGACCTTGAAGGCGGCAAGCCGATCGATGTCTGCCGGAGCAACGAATACGCGGCCGGCATCATTCATGCGGCAGTCACCGGGCAGCCCGCGCTGATCTACGGAAATGTCCCGAACAATGGACTGATCCAAAATCTGCCTGACGAGTGTATTGTCGAAGTTCCATGCCATGTCGATCACAACGGCATTCAGCCGATGCGCATCGGGCGGATACCTTCGCAGCTCGCCGCCGTCATGCGCTTAAGCGTTTCCGTGCAGGAGCTGACGGTCGAAGCGGCAGTGACGAAGAAGCGAGATCGCATCTATCAGGCGGCCCTACTTGATCCGCACACCTCGGCGGAACTGTCACCCGATCAAATATGGACGCTTGTCGACGATATGATCGAGCAGCACGGCAGTCTTTTGCCCGCCTACCACTAGCCCATCACGTCTTCAGCGAAGGTAATTCCCAAGCGCGGTCTCCTCAATAGAGGAGGCCGCGCGTTTGCATTTTTTGGTCTGAGGTGATCACAGGATTAAATCAAAAAAGATCAAAAGTCTGATTGACATTGATCTTATTGGGTGGAAGTTTGAGCGAAATAGAAGCAATTGCGAAAGAGGAACCTTCGTTGAGCCAGGCCGGTGGGGTGAAAGTCGATCGTCTCGATGCTATTCGCAGTCATCTCTATGCGAACGGATTTTCGACCATCCAGGCGCTCGCGGACGCCATCGGCGCGTCCCTGGCAACGGTGCGCAGGGACCTGCAGGTCCTCGAACGGGAAGGCGCCATCGACCGGGTGCATGGCGGCGCTCGCATCGCCGAGGGCTCCTCGGTGGAGCTTGCCTTTCAGGAGCGCGCCAAGCGGCATTTGTCGGCCAAACGTGCAATTGCAACAGCTGCCTACGATTTGCTGAGCCCGCGCACGGCGATCTTTCTCGACGCCGGAACCACCGTCTTGCAGCTCGCGCGTCTTATCCGCCTCAACCCGATCCCACTTCGCATCTTCACCAATGGCCTGACGGTGGCGCAGGAATTCCTTAATATTCCCAATCTGGACGTCGTCTTGCTCGGTGGCCAGCTTCGCAGCGAAAATGCTTCGCTCGTCGGGCCGCAGGCCGAAGCGATGCTTGAGAGCATCTGGTTCGATCAGCTCTTTCTCGGCGCGAGCGCCATCAGCCCGGATGGCGCGATCTATAGTGTCGACAGCGCCGAAGCGAGCCTCAATAAATGCATGCTCAGCCGCTCGGCGCACCGTTTCGTGCTCGCCGATTCCTCCAAATTCGGCACGATGGCGACCTATAAGGTCGCTCCCCTGAGTGCCGCCAAGGTGATAACCGATGCGGGTCTTTCCGCCCATTGGCGCGGCGAACTCGTCAACCTCGGCGTCGAGATGACAATCGCGGACCTCGGAGCGCCGGAATGAGCGACGAGCTGATCCTCGGCATCGATGGCGGCGGCAGCAAGGTGCTGGTCGCGCTCGCTGATAGAGCCGGCAACGTACTCCAGATGACGCGGAGCGGCGGCGTCAATCCGATGGACAATCCGAATTGGCGGCGCGAACTGGATCTTGCCCTGCGCCCCTTCCTGGAGCGGGAGCAGCCGGCCGCCGTCGCCGCCGCGCTGCCGGCCTATGGTGAGGTCGCCCACCTGTCGGAACGGCAGCGCGAGGCGATCGAGACCAGCTTCCCCAAGGCCAAGCGGCATATTCTCAACGATGTCGACGCGGCTCATATCGGCGCCTTCGCCGGAAAGCCTGGTATTCTGATCCTGTCCGGAACGGGTTCCATGGCCTGGGCACGTAACAGTGCTGGCGCATCTGCGCGCGTCGGCGGATGGGGCGATGTCATCGGCGACGAGGGCAGCAGCTATTGGATCGGGCGGGCAGCTCTCAGCCTCGTCAGTCAGAGTCTCGACGGGCGGGCAGGTCCGACCACGCTGGCGAAGGCCATGTTCGAATTCCTGAGCCTCGACAGCATCGACCCGGTCAATGCGCTGGGAGGATGGGTGAGCGAACTCGAAAACCCTCGCGCCGAGATCGCTGCCCTCTCAGTTCTCGTCGATCGCGTTGCGCGCGCTGGTGACGCAGCAGCCAAACGACTGATCGAACAGGCCGCCTCCGAACTGGCAAAGCATGTCGACGCCATAGCGCCGCATTGCGATCCGTCGGCAGACTGGACCCATGCCGGCGGAACATTTGCAAGCCGCGCCCTGCTAGCCGCGCTCGAGCGGCGCATCGGTCGCCCGGCCGTGAGCCCGAAGCTTCCTCCCATCGGCGGCGCCCTCCTGGCGGCCGCCCGACTCCTCGACTGGCCGGTGGATGACGGCTGGATCACGCAAATCGCCGCAACGGTAAAGACCGCAGCGGTGCATTCAGGTGAAGCAGACCTCAATAACAAGGAAAGAAGGGAACATGCGTAAATTTACTTTGCCATTCCTCGCTCTGGCGGCGCTCGTTGCCGCCGTACCGGCTCTCGCTCAGGATGCGAAACCGCTCGCAGGCCAATCGATCACAGTGCTGATGCCTTCGCCGCAGGCGCCGAACATTCCCGGCGACTTCGAAGCCGAGACCGGCATTCACGTCAATATGCAGACACTCTCGTGGGACGATATCCGCCCCAAGCTCGTCACCTCACTGATCGCGGGAACAGCGCCGGCCGATGTCACGGAATTCGATTGGTCATGGACCGGCCAGTTCAGCGCCGCGGACTGGTATCTGCCGCTCAACGACGTGATCGACGCCGATACGGTCAAGGATATCGGTGTCTCCAAGATCTTCACGGTCAACGGCAATCTGCTCGGCGTGCCCTATACCAACGACTTCCGCGTCATGCTGATCAACAAGAAGCATTTCGCCGACGCGGGCATCACGACAATGCCGAGGACACTCGACGAGCTTGTCGCCGCCGCCAAGCAGATCAAGGAAAAGAAGATCGCGACCTATCCGATCGGCCTGCCGCTTTCGGCGACCGAAGGCGCGTCGACCAGCTGGTATCTGCTGACGAAAGCCTTCGGCGGCGAACTGTTCGACAAGGATTTCAAGCCGCTTTTTGTCTCGAAGGATTCGGCCGGCTACAAGGCACTCGCTTTCGAGCTGATGCTGCTGAAGGAGGGGCTCGTCGATCCGGCGTCTACCGGCCTCAAGGACAGCCAGATCAATGAGAGCATGTTTGCCCAGGGCGTCACGAGCATCATGATCTCGGGCGAGCCGGGCAGGATCGGTCAGATGAACGATCCCAAGCAGTCGAAAGTGGCCGGTCAGATCGAGGCGATCCTGGTGCCGACGGCAAGCGGCGAGACCCGCAGCTTCGGCCTTCCCGAAGCACTCGCGATTCCCCGCGTTTCACAAAATAGGGACGCCGCCATCGCCTTCGTCAAATGGTTCACCAGCAAGGACTTCCAGAAGAAGAACGCGGCCAATGGCGCATTGCCGACCCGCACCTCGGCATTGTCCGAGCTCAACGCCGCCGGCCAGCTGCTGAGTGGCGATACGCTGGTCGCGCAATCGAAGACCGTCGAGCCGCTGTTCCCGCAGGGTACGCCTCCTTGGTATCCGGAATTCTCCAGCGCGGTAAATACAGCCATCAATAGCGCGGCGAAGGGCCAGGTCACCGTCGATCAGGCCATGCAGAACATCGCCGAAGCGGCAAAGCAGGCATCGGCGCAATGACAATCGCAGTCTCTGCCGATGGCAGGAGCAGGCGTGGTGCCGGCGTCAAGGCCGACACCATGCTGGGTATCCTGCTTGTCTCGCCGATCCTGATCACGATGGCGGCCCTTGTTTTCTACCCGATCGGAAGAACGGTGTGGGACAGCCTGCACAGGGTCAATCCGATGCAGGCGGGAACACCTTTCGTCGGGCTGGAGAACTACACCCGCATGTTCTCCGACGCGGCGCTTGGTACGACATGGATCAACACATTTCTCTATGTCGTGCTTGCGGTCATCGCTGAAACGGTGTTCGGCGTGCTGGCTGCCGCTCTCATCAATCAGGTCAAGGTTGGACGGCAATGGCTGCTCGCGGCTGTCGTCCTGCCCTGGGCGTTGCCCGGTGTCGTCAACGCGGTGATCTGGCTCTGGATCTATCAGCCCGGCGCGGGATTGCTGAATGGCATTCTATCGGCCGTGGGGTTGCCATTTGAAAACCACGTCTGGTTCAACGATCGCACCAGCGCCATCATCGCCGTCACGGTGGTTCACGTCTGGCGCATGATGCCCCTCACCGTCGTCATCGTGCTGGCCGCCATGCAGAGCATTCCCGCTCATCTCTATGAGGCCGCGCGCATCGATGGTGCAACGCGCACGCAGATGTTCGCCTTGGTCACGCTTCCGCTGGTGCGCAGCGCCATTGCCGTTGCCATGACCAACGCGACCGTCAATGCATTCAACCTCTTCGATGAGGCCTGGGTCTTGGCGGGTTCCAGCCTCGAGACGCGACCGGTTCTCGTCCAGATCTATCTCGAGACCTTCCAGAACCTGCGTTTCTCTTACGGCATGGCCTTGTCTCTCGTGATCACGTTGGTCTCGCTGCTGGTTTCGCTCGTCTATGTCCTGCGGGTCTATCGCAACACCAGGTTTGATTGATGAAACAGAGCCTTTCCTATCGTTTGCTGATCTGGGCCGGTGTCGCGGTTCTCCTGATCTGGTCGCTCGGGCCGATCTACTGGACGCTTGCAAGCTCCATCACTCCGACCGAGGACTTTTCGGCTAGACCGATCCATTTCTTTCCGCAGCATTTCACGCTGGACCATTTCTCGCGCCTCTTCGGCATCGATATTGCCAGGATCGGCGGAGTTCAGGTCTGGTCGCAGTTTCGCGCGGCACTGATCAACAGCATCGTCACCTCGGTGGCCGCGACGCTTCTTTGCGTGGCGATATCGGCCCTCGGCGCCTATGCCTTCACGCGGATCCAGTTTCCTGGTCGTGGTTTTTTGTTTGCAGCTGTGGTCGCGACACTGGCAATCCCCGGCTACGCGGTGCTGATCCCACTTTACCGGATCATGATCAGCCTTCATTTGGTCGACACCTATGTCGGCGTGGCATTGATCTATGTGTCGGCCTATCTGCCTTTGTCCCTGTGGTTGCTGCGCAGCGTCTTCGAGGCATTGCCGATCGCGCTTGAGGAGGCGGCACAGCTCGATGGCGCGGGCAGGCTCTACATCTTCTTCAACATCGTCCTGCCGCTTGCCGGTCCCGGCCTGACGGCGGCGGCCATCCTAACCTTTCTTGGCGCATGGGGGCAGTATCTCGTCCCGCTCATCTTCTCGCCGCAGGCGACGAAGCCCCTGACGGTGCTGATCCCGGAATTCGTCACCAAGAACTTCATCGACTATGGGCTGATCACGGCAAGCGGATCGATCGCCATCATCATTCCCGCCCTGGTCGTCATCTTTCTCAATCGATACCTCGTCAGCGGTCTGCTGGCAGGATCGGTCAAGTAAATCGGAGCTGATATGAATACGACGGAAAAGGTGATCTTCGAACAATTCCCTTATTGGGAAAAGGCGATCGGACCGGTCTCCGCCCCGCATGATGCCGAACTGACGGTTTTTCTGGGCTGCGGCACATCCTACAATCTTGCTTTATCGCTTGCGGCTCACGCCAATCTTGCCGGCTATCCGGCGATTGCCGTACCGGGTGCGGAATGGCTGAACCGGCCAGCCGCCGTCTGGCCACGCTGGCGGAAGGCCCATCTGGTGGCCCTTTCGCGCAGCGGCGAAACGACGGAAACCGTTGCCGCCGCCAAGGCAAGCCGCAAGGCCGGCGTTTTCGTCACCGCCATAACGGTCGAGCCCGAAAGCTCGCTTGCCAAGAACTGCGACCGGCTGATCGAAGCGGCGACCCACGGCGATGAGGGCATCGTCATGACGGTTTCGGCGAGCCTGATGCTGCTTCTGGGCATGCAGATGGTCGGCATGGAGATCCCGCCATCGATCGCCCAATCGGCACGCCGCCTGGCTGATCAGCTCGACGCGGCTCTTCCGAAGATCATCAAAGGTCGCTCGCATTTCGTCTTCCTCGGCAGCGGATCGCTCTACGGCATTGCCTTGGAGGGGGCGCTGAAGCTGATGGAAATGAGCCAGATCGTCACCCAGGGCTTCCATCCGCTCGAATACCGCCATGGTCCGATCAGCCTCGTCGATGAAAATACCGCTGTTGTCATGCTTTACAGCGCCGATCAGAAGGTCGCGGAAGCCCTGCTGATCGAGGAGTTGCGGCAAAAGGGAGCGACTGTCATCGGCTTTGGCGGTCCAGGCGATCTGGAACTGACTGTCGATTGCGATCCGGCACTCGTGAGCCTCTACGTGCTGCCGGCTCTGCAGATCCTTGGAGAAAGGGCAGCACAGTCGAAGGGTGTCGATACGGTATCGCCCCGTCATCTGACCAAGGTTGTGATGCTCGGATGAACGCCTCCTTCGAGCACAATCGCGGCATCGCGCTGAAGAAGCTTCTCGGCGATCGCGTCAAGACACTGCCGCACGGCATCACCTCCGTTTGCTCCGCGCATCCGCTCGTTATCGAGGCGGCGCTCAAGCGTGCGGCTTCGGAAGGGGCGGTCGCGCTGATCGAAGCGACCTGCAATCAGGTCAATCAGGACGGCGGCTATACCGGGATGACACCCCGCGATTTCCGCCGTTTCGTCGAGGAAATCGCCGTCGCGGTCGGCCTTCCCATCGATCGCCTCATCCTGGGCGGCGACCATCTTGGGCCGAACCCGTGGAGGAAGCTTCCCGCGGAGGAAGCAATGGCGAAGGCCGAAGCGATGATTGCCACCTATATCGAGGCGGGCTTCGAAAAGATCCATCTCGATACCTCGATGGGCTGCGCGGGCGAGCCCGTCGCCTTGGCCGACGAACTGACGGCGGAGCGTGCCGCGCGGCTCGCCCGCGTGGCGGAAGAGGCCGCTCGTCGCTCCGGCCTCCGACCACCGGTCTATATTATCGGAACCGAGGTCCCGCCGCCGGGCGGCGCCACCCACGCCCTCGACGAGCTTGAGGTGACGCGAGCAGAGGCGGCGATAAACACGCTGGCGGTGCATCGTGCCGCCTTCGCCAAAGCCGGTGTCGAAAGCGCCCTGGAGCGGGTGATCGCCATCGTCGTCCAGCCCGGCGTCGAGTTCGGCAATGCCAATGTCGTCCTTTACAGACCCGATCGCGCGGATGGCTTGATTGGCGCTCTCGACCAAATGCCCGGCTTGCTCTTTGAGGCGCATTCCACGGACTATCAGCCCCGGGACGCGCTCGCCGCCCTCGTGCAGGGCGGTTTTGCGATCCTCAAGGTCGGCCCGGGCCTGACCTTTGCCTTGCGGGAGGCGCTCTATGGCCTCGATGCCATCGCATCGGTTCTCGCCGGAAGGGCTCCGCCTGATGCGATCTATACGACAATGGAGGCCCTCATGCTCGAAAATCCAGGTCATTGGAATTCCCATTATGGGGGCTCGACCGAGGAACAGCGCCTGCAGCGCCATTTCAGCTATAGCGATCGCATCCGCTACTATTGGCCGAACGAGAAGGCGGCCGCGGCAGTCGAGACCCTGTTCGCGCGCTTCGAAGGCGATATTCCGGAAACGCTCATCAGCCAGTATCTCGGCCGGGTCTATCCGGCAGTGGTCGCAAGGAGGGTTCCGCCTCGGGCGCGCGATCTCTGCATCGCCGCTATCGATGCGGCCCTGGAACCCTATTCCGCGGCCACGCTCGCATAGTCGCCCTAGCGCGCTTTCCGGCCATGGCGGTCGGCAAAGGCGTTGGCGATCAGACACACGCTTTTCTAACTGGAGATCATAATGGCATCGGTCAGCGTGACGAGTGTCCGCAAGAGCTACGGTCACTTCGAAGTTCTGCATGGAGTGGATATCGATATCGAGGATGGCGAATTCGTCATTCTTGTCGGCCCTTCGGGCTGCGGAAAATCGACGCTTCTTCGCATGATCGCCGGACTGGAGGAGATCAGTGGCGGTGAGGTCGCGATCGGCGGTCGGGTGGTCAACGATGTCGAAGCCAAGAGCCGCGACATCGCCATGGTGTTCCAATCCTACGCGCTTTATCCGCATATGACCGTCGCGGCGAACATGGGCTTTTCGCTTCGGCTGGCCAAGGCGCCGAAGGAAGAGATCCGGCAGCGCGTGCGCGATGCGGCGCAGATCCTCGGCTTGGAAAACCTGCTCGAGCGCTATCCGCGCAATCTGTCCGGCGGTCAGCGCCAACGCGTTGCCATGGGCCGCGCGATCGTGCGTCAGCCACAGGTATTTCTCTTCGACGAACCGCTGTCCAATCTGGACGCCAAGCTGCGCGTGCAGATGCGCTCGGAAATCAAGCAACTACACCAACGTTTACGCACGACCACGATCTACGTCACCCATGACCAGATCGAAGCCATGACGATGGCGGACCGGATCGTCGTCATGCGCGACGGCTATGTCGAGCAGATCGGCTCGCCTCTGGAACTGTACGACCGACCCGCCAACCTGTTCGTTGCTGGCTTCATCGGCTCCCCGGGGATGAATCTCATTCGCGGCAAGATCAGCAGCGCTGGCCCGCTGGAATTCCTCGCCGATGGCGGAGCGCGCCTTCCATTGCCCGCAGGGCTCGACGTCAAGCGTGGCGCGGAGGTTGTCTACGGCATGCGGCCCGAAAACATTGCCATGGGCGAGGGCGGCATCGATGCGGAAGTCGTGGTGGTGGAGCCGACCGGAGCGGAGACCCTGATTGTTTGCCGTATCGGGTCCGACGATCTCGTCATAGCGCTGCGCGAGCGGGTGGCCACGCAGGCTGGCGGCCGTCTTTCGTTGATACCTGATCTTGGAAGGCTGCATCTTTTCGACGCGGCGACCGGCCGGCGGCTGGAGTAAGCTCATTCGCCATTGCTCGCCGCCACCGGCCTGAAGATCGGTTGCATCGCGGCATCCGAGGACAGGTAATACAAGTCGGTAGCGGGAAGACCTTGGTTTCAGTCGGCAGCCAGCCAGGCTTTGATCCCTATGAGGCTATGAAACTCGTCGACCGCACGTACTCTTTTCCCGGGTAGCGCAAGAGCTGCCATCTCCGCCAGGGCTCGACCCGGCCCCAGTTCGAGGATCGTCGTCACGCCACGTTCGGCCATGGCTTCGATCACGCCTGCCCAATCGATCCTTTCGGCCAGTTGCCGCGCAAGCCCTCCGCGGGCGCGTTGCGGATCGACGACAATCGTGGCACTGGTGGCGGTCATGAGGCGCAGCGCCGGGCGGTTGACAGCTGCCGAGGCAAGGGCTTTATCAAACGGTGCCACCGCACCGGCGAGCCGCGGTGTATGGGAGGCGACATGCACTGGCATCGGCGCGGCGCGTGCCGCGCCTTCTTCAAGCGCGGCGGTGCATAGCGCATCGATCGATTGTCTGGCGCCGCCGAGGATGAACAGGAGATCGGGGTTCACGATGGCGATTGCGCAGCCGAAACGATCGGCAAGCTCCCGCACCGCCGCCATTGGCAAACCACGCACATAGCCAAGTCCGTCATCTGGGCCGCCGGCGGCGTCCATTTCCCGCGCCCGCTGATCGACCAGCCTCAAAGTGTCCATGGGTGACCAGATCCCAGCCACCCCCCACGCCGCCATTTCACCGACGCTGTAGCCAGCCACCATTGTTTCGCTTGGCGCTCCGGCCGGAAAAAGGACGCGAGCAATCGCAAGCGCACGTATCACGCACAGGATCTGACCTTCGCGGTTCGCATGCAACGCGGCTTCGGGTGCGGTCCGGCAGAAGTCCGTTGGATGCGCCCCAAGCACCGCGGCCGCGGCCTCGAAGATGAGCTGCGCGTCGGGTTCCGCTGCCAGCAGCCGGAACATTTCCCGGCTCTGGTGGCCTTGGCCCGAACACAGCAGCGCGAGGGTCACGATTCCAACACCTCGGTAAACAATGCCATCGCAAGGAGATCGGCGCAACCGCCCGGGCTGAGGTTGCGCGCCACGAACGCCTCGTGAACGGCCTTGGCATCCCATCGCCAACTCGCGCGTCCGACCCCGCCGTCCGCCAGGAAGGCGCTGGTCTTGTCACGCGCGAAATTCAACCCTTCCGGGCCGGCACGATAAAGCAGATTGCTGTCGTCGACCACCGCGATCAGGGCCATGCAGGCATGAACCCTCGCGGCTTCCTCGTTACCCATGGCCAGGCGCCGCCCTTCGGCAAGCGCGGGGCGGGCGACATCGTAGACGGATGGCATGCCGGCGGCAGCCTCGGCCCGCGCGCCGCCGACCTGGTAGCGTCGCGCCACCACGCTGCCGTGAGTGTCGTGCTCCGGCGCATGGTTAAGGATGTCACGTCCCCAACGCTGTGCGACAAGGGTGCCGAGCGGCGCCTGCCAGGCGCGGTTCGCCGCCAGGCCGGCCGCCGCCGCCAGAAGGCCAAGGCCGAAGATGGCGCCGCGATGGGTGTTTACTCCGCCGGTCGCATCCCTCATTGCCTTTTCCGCCTCAATGCCGATTTGCCGCAGGCGATCCATGCCGGCGTTCATCGCGCCCGCCTCCGCAAGCGCGACGAAGAACGGCTCCAGCGTCCGAGCGCTCAGGCGCAGAAGATCCGCGTCCATGTCGGCGTGAGCGCCGTTGTCGATGTGGCTGACCAATCCGGGCTTGGGCCAGGTTTCCACCTCCAGGACGAGCGCTTGGGCGGCATGCCGTCCAATCAGCGCGGGATCGCGATGCTTGACGGCGACGGGACATGGTTCGGTCAGCAATGGAAACGTCATGCGAAGAGCGCCTCCCGCGCAATAAGGGCCGATCCAGTATGGGATTTAACCAGGAGTTCCGGGTTTTCCGACAGCCATTCCCGCCACTGAACGGCCGTGCCGTAGGGCGTGATCAATTCCGCGTCGATCCGCATGGGCGCGTGTTCGGCAACATCGGTCAGTAAAGCCGTCACTCGCCTTGCATCTGCGTCCGAGCGACACTCGACCAGAAGATCGAGATCGGAAGTATCGGCCAGATAGGAAAGGCCGGTCAGGTATTGCCAAGCCAGACTTCCGAAACAGCGACAAGAGGGGGCTGCCTCCAGAAGCGCGCCAATGGCCTGACACCATTGCGCCGGCGCCGCGGGTAGCGCATCCCTCAATAGAGGAGGAGCTGCCGTCTGCATGACGGCAGCTGGCGGGCATGCGAGAGCGAGCCGTTTTCGCCCCATGCCTGGAGGAAGGGGCAGCCCCAAGGGTATGATATCCGTCGCGTCGCCGCTGGTCCGACGACGGAAGATTGCCGGTCGTCCCAATTCCGCCCATGCCAGCAGATCGGGCTCCATTTCGCCCTGGACTCGGCCCTGCAGCAAGCCCAGCCATGCTTCGGAGCGCACATAGACAAGATCGTGACGGCGGAGGGCGGCGACATCAACCATGGAGCAAAGCCAGCCGTTCTATTTCGGCCGCGATCATGGCGGCCTTCGGCCGACCGCCGCGATCCGCGCCCCATTGCGCGCGCGGATCGCGCGAAATGGGCTTGGCGAGAAGCGCGGCGAGCTGGGCGTTCAAGGAGGACGCCGGATCCCACACTTCCGCTATGGCGCCGGTTGCGAGAAGATTATCGAGGCCGGGCGCGAAGACGGGCGTTGTCGCCGCCTTTTCTTTCAGCGTGGCAAGCGGCAGCTTGGTTACCCGGGCCATGGATGGCAGGTCCATGACTTCGGGCCAGGCGGTGGGCAGGGCTGCCAGCGATCCGCAAGCCAGCGCGGTGGCAATGAAGGCGCCGGCAGCACTGCCGCCATAGAGAAGGCCGACCGTACGGTGTCCCGCATGCTCAGCTTGCCACAGCGCCTTTGCCAAATGCGCCAGCGCCTCGCTGAGACCCAGCAGTTCGTCACGCCGGCTCATGCGTTGACTGCCGGAGTCGACCAGGAATAACAGGGGTGAACTGTCCGGCCGCCGGGCGACTGACAGGATACGCCCGGCCAGCGCTATCGCTTCATCGACGCCCGGATAGGTCTTGTCGGCAATGCCGATCAGGTCGATCCGGTTTTGTCGGTCCAACCGCCCCCAGCCGGTAACAAGCCCATCCGCCAGGGTTATCTCGTGGCCGGCGGGAAAGAGTGAGGACAGGATGTCAGCGAGCTGCATCGGCGCTCTCCCGATGGATATTGGCCGTGGTGAGGAAAGTCCCGATGTCCCGCTCCGGTATTTGCCCGGAGTCCTCGATCTGCAGCCGCGCCCATATCTCGGTAGCATCATGGGCATCGCCGAATTGGCGCAATCGATGTTCGAGCCGCGTCTGTTCCGCTTGCAGTACCGTCGGGTCTAAAGTGGCCGGCCGTTGCAGCGCGGCAATCGCACCGGCGCGGAAGGCGGCGATATCGTCCTCGACGAAGATATCGGCTCCGCCGATCAGGTAGCGATGCTTGCCGCCCATGGTTCGCCAGACGAGCGCCCGATCCCGCGAGTCGAATTCTTCCACGCCCCTGTTCGTCTCGATGACCTCCGGCCCGGACACGGATAGGCGACCCTGCTCGGAGATGATGAGCGCCGAGCAGCAGCCGGCGATCAGGCTGCCGCCGCCATAGCAGCCCGCCCGGCCGCCAAGAAGACCGATGACGCGCGCGCCCTCGGATCGCGCCTCCAGCACGGCGCGCATGATCTCGGAGATTGCCAATTCACCGGCATTGGCTTCTTGGAGGCGCACGCCGCCCGTGTCGAAGAGAATGACGATATCCCGCCGCATCTTAGCCGAGGCATGCAGCAGGCCAGTCAGCTTGGCGCCGTGCACCTCGCCAATGGCACCGCCCATGAAGCGCCCTTCCTGGGCGGCTACTAGTACCGGGCGACCGTCGATGCGGCCGGCTCCGACGATGATGCCATCGTCGAACTGCCGGGGCAAATCGAAGAGTGAGAGGTGAGGGCTCGTCTCCCGCCGTTCCGGGCCTAGGAATTCGGTGAAGCTGCCGGCATCGAGCAGATGCAGCAGCCGGCCACGGGCGGAGTCTTCATACCAGCTTCGGCGCGGCGTGCGAGGATCGGTCATTCTGGCTTCTCCATCAGCCGCACACCCTGGGCGAGGCGCAGCGCCACCATATCCGGCCGGGCGCCGCCGTCATTGATCGTGATGCGCAGGCCGCCGGCGGCGGAGCGTGCCGCGAAATCTTCGGTAACCGCTGCCCACAGCTCGGCGAAACCATGGGCCGGCGTCGCGATCTCGATGACGCAAAGGTCCGGCGCCTCTCGCCGTTCAAGCAATACTTCGAGGTTGCCCGACGCGACGACGCCCACCAGGGCGAGGGCGCGGGTCCCGCCAGTCTGCGTCGATTTCAATTCGTAAAGCAGATTTTCCATAGGGATGGCCTACCAATTGCGGAACCGGGAAGGCGGCCTGTAGAGGCCGCCAGAGGCGAGCATCAGATCCTTGATGGAATGCGCGGCCAGCAGACTGCGATCGGCATCCAGGGGATCAATTCCAAGGTCTTCGGGACGCTGGATGACTTTGCGCTGACGCAGGTGCTCCACCATCTTGCGGTCTCGGGCGCGACCGACTTCGGTGTAACCGGCCACGCCGCGGACCGCCTGTTCCCGCTCGTCCCTGTCGCGACACAACAGCAGATTGGCGATCCCCTCTTCGGTCACGATATGGGTCACGTCGTCACCGTAAACCATCACGGGAGCCAGATCGAGCTGTAGCTTGTCGGCCAGATCCAGGGCGGCCAGACGCTCGACGAACATCGGCACCATGCCATCGCCGAAGGTTTCGCCGATCTGAACGACCAGCTTGCGCCCCCGGCGCAGGGCAGGGGTGGCAGCGGAGGGATCGGCTTCCCGGCCGGCACGCAGCCAGGCTTCGCTCGGATGGCGCCGACCTCGTGCGTCCGATCCCATATTGGGGGCGCCGCCGAAACCGGCGACCCTGCTGCCGGTCACGGTCGAACTGTTGCCGGCAAGGTCGATCTGCAAGGTCGAGCCGATGAACATGTCGCAGGCATAGAGTCCGGCGGTCTGGCAGAAGGCGCGGTTGGAACGTAGCGAGCCGTCAGGCCCGGTGAAAAAAATGTCGGGGCGAGCCCGCATATAGTCTTCCATACCCACTTCGGAGCCGAAGGAATGGATCTGCTCCACCCATCCGGCTTCGATGGCGGGGATCAAGGTGGGATGAGGGTTCAGTGCCCAATGCGTGCAGACCTTGCCCTTCAATCCCAGCCGCTCACCGTAAGTCGGCAGCAGCAGCTCGATGGCCGCCGTATTGAAGCCGATGCCATGGTTCAGGCGGCGCACGCCATAGGGCATATAGAGCCCCTTGATCGCCAGCATGGCGGTCAGGATTTGCGTTTCGGTAATCGCCGCCGGATCGCGGGTGAACAGCGGCTCCACATAGAAGGGTCGCTTGGCATCCACGACGAAATGAACCTGGTCGGCGGGAATGTCGACGCGCGGCACGCGGTCGACGATCTCGCCCACCTGCGCGACGACCAGCCCCTTGCCGAAGCTCGTCGCCTCCACGACCGTTGGCGTGTCTTCCGTATTCGGCCCGGTATAGAGATTTCCCTCTCTGTCCGCGCTGACCGCGGCGATGAGCGCCACCTTTGGCGTCAGATCAATAAAATAGCGGGCGAAGAGTTCCAGATAGGTATGGACCGCACCCAGTTCGATCTGGCCGCCGAACATCATGCGCGCAATACGAGCTGACTGCGGGCCGGAATAGGAAAAATCGAGCCTTCGGGCGATGCCGCTTTCGAAAATGTCGAGATGCTCCGGCAGGACCACACCCGACTGTACCATATGCAGGTCGTGTATCTTGGCGACATCGACCTTGGACAGCGCCTTGGCCAAAAGGTCCGCCTGCTTCTGGTTGTCACCTTCGAGGCAGACGCGATCTCCAGGCTTCAGGATCGCTTCCAGGAAAGCGACGAGCTGCTGCGGGTCGACGAGCTTGCCGGCAGAGAAACGCTGGCCGGCCTCGAGACGCGCCAGCCTGTCGCGACCTTTCGTATTCCAATCAAGCATTTGATAGCCCTATGTATGCGCAAGAGCGTGTTTCCGGAAATATAATGTACACACAATTGCGAAAACTGCAACAAAGTGTATTTTAAAATCGTCGTGCGGTCTATCCGTATGCATAGGAGGAGGAAAAATGGTGAACTCGTATTTCTATCGAAGCGCATGCGGGGAGGATCGCTCATGATGATCTCTGGTGTCGCGATGCTTGCCCTTTGCACCCTCTTGGGAAGCGTCCTCGGTGATCTCCTGGGGGTAGCGCTGGGCGTGAAGGCGAATGTCGGCGGTGTCGGCATTGCCATGATCCTGCTTATCGCCACGCGGCTTTGGCTGAGTAGGCGGGGCTTGTTGACGCTGCCGCTCAAACTCGGTGTCGAGTTCTGGGGCGCTCTCTACATCCCGATCGTCGTCGCCATGGCAGCGCAGCAAAACGTGTTGGTGGCCGCGCGCAGCGGTCCGCTGGTGCTGATCGCCGGTATCGTGACGGTTTTCGTTTGTTTCGCGACCGTCGCCCTGATGAGTCGCATCGGCGAGAGAGGCGAAACGATGGACGAAATCGAAGCGAGGGCCAGGGGTGAGCTTGCCACCTCCGGCAATCCGATCTGAGGGAGGCCGCCATGGAGATCTTGAAACACGGCTTGACCGCCAACAGCCTGCTTACCGCATTCGCCATCGTCGGATTGGTCATGTGGCTGTCGAACGCCATTTCGAAACATGTCCTGTTCGGCCGCGTCCACGGCTCGGCCATCGCGATCGTTCTGGGGCTCGCCGCCGCCTTCGCGGCTGGTCTGTGGACCGGAGGCGAAAAAGGGGTGGTGGATATTCCAATCCTTAGTGGCATCGGCCTCATGGGCGGAGCCATGCTGCGCGATTTCGCCATCGTCGCCACGGCCTTCGAGGTCGATGTCGGCCAAGCACGCAAGGCTGGCGCTGTCGGTGCGCTTGCCCTTGGCCTCGGCACGGTTCTTCCGTTCATTGTCGGCTCGTTGCTCGCCGTCGCTTTCGGCTATACGGATGCGGTATCCATAACGACGATCGGCGCCGGTGCCGTTACCTACATCGTGGGACCTGTGACGGGTGCCGCTCTGGGCGCAAGCTCGGCCGTGATCGCGCTGTCGATTGCGACCGGTGTTTTCAAGGCGGTCCTTGTCATGGTCGGAACACCGATCGTGGCCAAGGCGATCGGTCTCGACAATCCCCGCAGCGCTATGGTGTTCGGCGGCCTGATGGGAACCGTCAGCGGCGTGTGCGGCGGCCTGGCGGCGACCGATCGCCGTCTCGTCCCCTATGGCGCACTGACGGCGACGTTTCACACGGGGCTGGGCTGCCTTGTAGCGCCTTCGATCCTTTATCTCGCCGTCAGGGCGATTGCAGGGGGCTGAAACAAAATGGGGAAAGCCGGTCGAACCGGTGCAGAAAAAGGCTTTTAGATGCCGCATCCTGCACGGGATCGCCGGTACGATTTGGGCGCCCGGCTATACCCCGATGCTTGCCGATCCAGCCGTCGTCGATGGCCTCCTCGCCAGCAGGCAAAACGGGCCGAATGCGGCACCATGCTTCATATCGATTGCTATCTGTCGAATTGGATGATGTAAAACTGAATGGTTGCCCGCCAAATCGGAAACAAGGTTTGACATGACGGAATTTGACGAAGCTGGATCGATCGGTCAGCGCATTAAACTGGTGCTGATGGATGAGATTTCCTCCGGCGCTATAAGGCCCGGCACAAGCCTGGACGAGGCAACGCTCAGCAGCCGCTTCGGCGCTTCCCGCACGCCGGTAAGGGATGCTTTACGTCAGTTGGAGGCGATCGGGCTCGTCGAGATTCGTCCGCGGCGAGGCGCAACCGTCCTGCCGCTGACCTTGCCGCGGCTGATGGAGATGTTCGAAGTAACCGCCGAGATGGAATGCATGTGCGTCCGTCTGGCGACCCATCGGATAACGGGCGTGGAGCGCGCGGTTCTGACCGAAATTCATGAGCGTTCCGAACTCGCGGCGAAGGCAGACGACTTTGAACAGTATGACAAGCTCAATTTGTCCTTCCACGAAACGCTATATCGCGGTGCGCATAACGAGTTTCTGTTTGATGAATTGATGAGGCTGCGGGCAAGACTGCTGCCATTCCGCAGGACTCAGCTGCGGCAACCGAAGCGATTGACGGCTTCATTCCTTGAGCACGAGGCGATCCTGCGCGCCATGATCCGGGGCGATGCGACGGAAGCGGCCCTAGTCATGCGCGAACATATGCTGAATGCGGCCTTGGCATTGGCGCGCTACATGGAAATCGACGAGGCAGCGGAATGAACAGCCGAACGATTCCACCGTCGCGCAAGCTGTCCGGATCTCAGGATGCATCCGGCAGGCTACAACCTATCCCAATCTGATCCCGCCCTAAAGCTCGGATCAATCACAGGAATTGCTGCCGCTGCGGCTGATTGATTTTAGCGGGCTGAGCAGCATCCGAGCCGCCTCCCAAGTCCGCTGCGGCTTCTCGATTGGCCTGACCGCCCTCCGGCACCGATAACAGCGCCTTGGTCGGATCGTTGGTGTTTGACTTCAGCCTCTTTCGCGAAGGGCATCGATGACGACGGAGAATGCGCGAAGATTCTGTCGGCGGCTGGGATAATAGAGGTAGTAGCCCGCGAATTTCGGACACCAGTCGTCGAGGACAAGTTGAAGTCGCCCCGCCTCCAGATGGTGCTCGACATAGCTTTCCGGAACGTAGGCAATTCCGTGTCCGTCGAGAGCGGCCGATATCATCTCGCGATCGGTATTAAACGTGAGCTGGCCCTCGACCCTGACCCGGATCTCCTCTCCGTCCTTTTCGAACTCCCAGGCATAGAGACCGCCGATGCGGCCGAGGCGTCGACGAATGCAGTTGTGACGCATCAGCTCCTGTGGGGTCAGCGGTGCTGATCGGGTTCTAAAGTACTCTGGCGAGCCGACCGCCACCAGCCTCCAGTCGGGGCCGATGCGTACCGCGATCATGTCCTTCTCGAGGCTTTCGCCAAGCCTGACGCCGGCATCGAACCCGTCCTCGACGATGTTGCGGAAGCTGCCATCGACGCTGAGTTCAAGCTTGATATCAGGGTAATCGGCAAGGATGGACGACAATTTCGGCCACACGACACTTTCCATGGCGTGGTTGGAAAGCGTGATCCTGACGGTTCCTGCCGGGCGTTCCCGATAGACGGTCAAGGCTTCGATGTCCGCTTCGATCTCGGCGATGCGAGGCGACAGGGACTGTTGGAGCCGTTCGCCCGCCTCCGTCAGTCCAACGCTTCTCGTCGTGCGCGCCAGCAGGCGCATGCCAAGACGTTCTTCAAGTTTCTTCACCGCATGACTGAGCGTCGATTGGGATGTGCCCAGCTTTGCGGCCGCTTTCGTGAAGCTCCGTTCCTCGGCGACGGCCAGGAACACCAGCAGTTCGTTGAAATTTTCCCGTGGCATGAGCTTGTCTTATCCCATAATCGCGGGCCGAATTAATATCAATTTTCGATAGGTTCATGCAAATTACCCCATCTAATCCGATTTATCGAGCGATGCTATGTATTCTCCCGAATGCGAAACGGACAGGCGCAACGCGCCCCGACGGGAGACCGGGCCATGCTCGCGACAATCCTTCATCAATCCCGGAAAGGTCTTCGATCTGGCGGTTCCGCTTGCCGATGTCGCGCATGGTTACAAGGCCATGGATGAGTGCCGGGCCATCAGGGCACTGCTCGGGATGTGAGGAGCAGGCCATGAAGAAAAGGCAATTCATCGCCGCGACGAGCGCCCCTGCCACCATCAAGACTTTCCGCTGAACAGCGCGTTCAGGCAACTTTGGACAATTGTTATGGAAACCACCTATGACCGCGCCGTCGAGCGTGCGGCCAGCCCATGGGCCGCGATCATCTGCATGACGCTGATGACCTTTACCCTCGTCGCTTCCGAGTTTCTTCCCGTCAGCCTGCTAACCCCGATCGCAGAGGAGCTTGGCATTACCGCGGGGCAGGCGGGGCAGGCGATTTCCGTTTCCGGATTTTTCGCGGTCGTCACCAGCCTGTTCAGCAACACGGTGCTGTGGCGGCTGGATCGGCGAACGGTGGTCCTGTCCTATACGATCGTGATGGTGCTCTCGGGTCTGGCGATCACATTCGCGCCCAACTATCTCGTCTTCATGCTCGGCCGCGCGCTGATCGGCATCGCGATCGGCGGTTTCTGGTCGCTGTCCACCTCTATCGTCGCGCGCATCGCTGCCGAACAGGACATTCCAAAGGCCCTCGCCATGCTGCAGGGCGGTACTGCTTTGGCCACGGTCATCGCTCAGCCGTTGGGAAGCTTCCTCGGCGGATTGATAGGCTGGCGCGGTGCCTTCTTCATCGTCGTTCCGGTCGGCATCATCGCCTTCGTCTGGCAAATCTTCGCCTTGCCGCGAATACCCGGCGGTTCGAAGAATGACGGGGGCGGTCCGCTCGGGTTGCTGCGAAACCGCGTCTTGGCAATCAGCATGGCCGCCATGTCCTTCTTCTTCATGGGCCAATTCGCGCTATCGACCTATCTTCGACCGCTCCTTGGAGATGTGACGAGGCTTGATGTGAACGAGCTGTCGGTCGTGCTCCTCGGCATCGGCGTGTTCGGCCTGCTAGGCACGTCCTTGATCGGCTTCCTGCTGCGAGCGCATCTGGATGCCGTCCTCGCCGGATTCCCCGCGGCGCTCGCCGCGATCGCTCTGCTGCTGATCCCGCTCGCACCTTCGGGTATTGCGGTCGCCGCGCTCCTCTGCCTGTTCGGGTTCTTCGCCACGCCCATTCCTGTTGCCTGGAACACATGGATGACCCGGGCCATCCCAGACAAACTCGAGGCCGGCGGCGGGCTGCTGGTGGCGCTGATCCAGGCGGCGATCACCGCCGGTGCCTTCACAGGCGGGCTGCTGTTCGACGGCGTCGGGTGGTGGAGCCCATTCGCCTATAGCGGTGTTCTGTTTCTGGCGGCCGCCATCATTGCGTTCACGGCAAGACGGTCCGAATGATCTGGGACAGATCCAGGCGCGGATAGGCCCGCGATGTGAAATGGGGTCGCGGCCCCGGCCGATAGCCTCGCAGGGCATGCCCCAGGCTGTGGTCGATATTAATCATGTCTGCAAAATATGCCTGCGGGTCAGTTCCTTGAGCATATCGACGTCGCGCTTCTCTATTGCGTCGATCATCTGCTGGTGCTCGCGGCCGGACTGCTCGATGCGGGCTCGGGTTCGCCATTGCGAGACCGGTGCCGATGAGGTGCGTTGCCGGATTTCGGTGATGAGTTCGACAAGCTCCTGATTTCCTGCAAGTACCAGCAGGTAGCGGTGAAAAGCGAGATTGGCTTCGTAAAGCTCGAGCATGGTGCCATTGAGCACCAGATCATCGAAGCGCGAAGCCAGCGCGCGCAAATTGCCAATATCCGCATCGCCGGCATTGGCGACGATGCGATCGCTGATCGCCACTTCGAGGATCACGCGGATATCGCTTACTTCCTGGGCGCGGCGCCCGTCCTGCTCGTGCACGTGATAGCCGCGATTGGGAATGTGCTCGACAAGCCGCTTCTGCACGAGGCGGTCGAGCGCCCGTCGCACCTGCGGCCTCGTACAACTGTACCGACGCTCCAGATCGATCTGCTTCAGCCATGTTCCGGGCGGGAGCCTGCCCGCGAGGATGTCCTGGAGAATGAGCTCGGTCACGTCGGGCGCCTCTCCTCCGTGCGACGGCGCCGCCGCTTCAGCTTCCAGCGAGTTCATGCAGCTCTCCCAGACCTTCCCAAGTTGGCGATGACTATCATAGGTCCACATTTTTCAACACGGCGCGCGCTATGGCTGCCGAAAAAATATTCATGCTCATCTCTTGCGCATCCGCTCTTATTGGCACATAAATTGGTACCAATTTAGTATCCATTATATGAGGCGGATGGCAAGTCCATGCAAAATTCCGATGCGGTCTGGGACATTGTCGAAAGGAAAAGCGCGGAATTCTTCGCGCTCAGCGATCGGATCTGGGACATTCCTGAAACGAACTACCTGGAATACAGATCCGCCGAAGAACATGCCGCGATGCTTGGGCGTCAGGGGTTTCGTGTCGAGCGCGGCATCGCCGGCCTGCCGACGGCTGTCATGGGCGAAGCGGGCGAGGATGGTCCGGTCATCGCGATCCTCGGCGAGTTCGATGCGCTGCCCGGATTGAGCCAGGAAGCCGGTGTCGCGGAAGAGCGGCCTCTGGTCGATGGCGGCAATGGCCATGGCTGCGGCCATAACATGCTGGGCGCCGGCTCGATGCTCGCGGCGGCCGCGGTCAAGGATTTCCTCGCAGAAAACGGCCTGAAGGGCAGGGTGCGCTATTACGGTTGCCCGGCCGAGGAGGGTGGATCCTCCAAGGGCTTCATGGTTCGTGCTGGCGTTTTCGATGATGTCGATATCGCGATCTCCTGGCATCCGGCGGCCTTCGCCGGCGTCAACAATCCCATTTCGCTCGCCTGCAACGAGATCAATTTCCATTTTTCCGGCCGTGCCTCGCACGCTTCTGCCACGCCTCATCTTGGCCGCAGCGCGCTGGATGCGGTCGAGCTGATGAATGTCGGTGTCAACTACATGCGCGAACACATGCCGTCGACGGCGCGCATCCACTATGCCGTCACCGATACCGGCGGCGCGGCCCCCAATGTCGTGCAGGCGCGCGCCACCGTGCGTTATCTCGTGCGGGCGCGGACCCTGCCGGAACTCCTTTCGCTGGTCGCCCGGGTCAAGAAGGTGGCCGAGGGTGCCGCCTTGATGACAGAGACGACGGTTCGCAGCGAGATCATCAGCGGCGACGCCAATCTCGTTGGCAATACACCGCTCGAGGAATGCATGTTCGCGCAGCTGAATCGGCTCGGGCCGCCCGTGTTTGACGACGCGGATCGCGAGACCGCGCTGAAGTTTCAGCAGACCTTCAGCGCGGAGGATATTGCCGCTTCCTACGGCCGATTTGCATTGAAGCCGAAGAAGGGCCAGGCGCTCTGTGAGGAAATCTTTCCGTTGAACGGCGGCGATGGCACCCTGGTCGGCTCGACCGATGTCGGAACGGTCAGCTGGGTCGTCCCGACCGTGCAGATGCGCGGCGCCACCTATGCGATCGGCACGCCCGGCCACTCCTGGCAGCTCGTCGCGCAGGGCAAGCTGCCTGTCGCTCACAAGGGCACCGAACATGCCGCCAAGGTGATGGCGAGCACGGCCGTCGAACTCATCCGCAATCCCGCGCTCATCGCGGCCGCCAAGGAAGATCACAAAGCACGCCTCGAAGGTACGCCCTTCGTCAACCCGATCCCGGACGATGTCGAGCCGCCGCTGCCGGAGAAGGCCAATGGCTGAGGCCGGTCTGAAGCCCGATCGCGCGCGCTTGATGGCGCATATCGGTGAATTCGCGCGCCGAGTAAAGCTTTCGGGCACGGCCGAAGAGCTGGAAAGCTTCCGCTATCTCCAGGCTGAGATGGACGGCTTTGGCTATCGCACGCGGCTTCTGTCGCACGATGCCTTCATCAGCTTGCCACGTGCCGCCACGGTTGAGATCGATGGCGAGAACCTTCGTTGCATCACGCATTCCATGTCGATCTCGACACCAGCCGCGGGAGTAACCGGCAATCTCATCCATGTCGGCGAGGGAACCGAAGCCGATTTCGCCGGCAAGGATATCGCCGGCAAGATCGTCCTGGTCGATGGTATCGCGACCGAAGAAGTGGCCGCGCTTGCGAGTGCTTTCGGCGCGCTCGGCGAACTTCACATCAGTCCGAACGAGCATCTCTATGAGATGTGCGTCTCCCCGGTCTGGGGCAGCCCGTCGCAACACACGCGCGACAGGCTGCCGACGACCGTCATCTGCTCGATCGCTAAGGATGATGGCGGCCGCCTGCGTGAAAGGCTTGCGCGCGGAGAGGCGGTGACTGCAACGCTTTGCGCGGAGGTGGACACGGGTTGGCGCAAGACGCCGTTGCTTGTTGCCGAGCTTCAACCGAAAGGCGACGATGGACCTTTCGTCCTGTTTTCCGGCCATCATGACACCTGGCATTTCGGGGTCATGGACAATGGCGGCGCCAATGCGACGATGCTCGAGGCGGCGCGCCTGCTCGCGCTTCGTGCCTCGGAATGGCGCAGGGGCTTGCGCATATGCTTCTGGTCCGGTCATTCCCATGGCCGCTACTCCGGCTCAGCTTGGTACGCCGACGAGTATTTCGACGAACTCGATCGCCGCTGCGCCGTCCATGTCAATGTCGATTCCACCGGCGGCGAGGGTGCTACCGTCCTCACCAATTCCGGTGTGATCGACGAACTCAGGCCCTTGGCTGCGGATGTGATCGAGCGTGTGACCGGACAGAAACACGCCGGCAGGCGTCATGGCCGCGCCGCGGATCAGTCCTTCTGGGGCATCGGTATTCCCTCGATGTTCGGCAGCCTCAGCCATCAGCCGCCGGGACCCGTCAAGATGCTGACGGCGCTTGGATGGTGGTGGCATACGCCGCACGACACCGCCGAACATATCGATCCGGACAATCTTTGCCGGGACACGGCGATTGTTCTCGAAGTTCTCTGGCGGCTGCTGACTTTGCCCGTCTTGCCGCTGGATTACACTCAATATGCCGCCTCCCTCGACGAGCAGATTGGGCAATTGCAGGCAGCGCTTGCCGGCCGTCTCGATATCTCCGGCTTGTCCCGGGCCATAGAAGACTTGCGCGTCAACGCAAATTCGCTTCTGCAGGTGAGGGATCCCAAGCCGGAACGAGCGGCGCGGATCGATGCCTCGCTGATGCATGCAGGGCGGCATCTGGTGCCGCTGAACTATACGAGCGGCGAACGCTTCCATCCTGATTCCGCGCTGCCGCACGTCGCCTGGCCCTCTCTGGAAGGGCTGCGCTCGCTGGCGAGACTGGATGAGGGCGCGCAGGATACCGCTTTCTACGTCGTTCACGCGCGTCAGACGAGAAATCGCATCGCTTACGCGCTGCGGGAGGCCAATGCCGCCCTGCGAGCGGCTCTGGAGAACTGACGCCGAGAATACCGGATCTGACAAAAGGCCGCTTAGGCGGCCGAAAAGGGGAACGAAGATGAAAAACAGAAAAATGCTTGCCGCCGTATTCGGCATGATTGCCTCCCTTGCTCCGCTGACCGCCGGCGCCAAAGACTGGACGCAGGTGAAGGTCGGCATCGAAGGCGCGTTCCCGCCGTGGAACCTGATGGATTCAAGCGGCAAGCTTGCCGGCTTCGACGTCGATCTCATCAACGATCTCTGCAAGCGCGCCAAGGTCGATTGCGAGTTGATCGCCGGCGAATGGAACGCGATGATCCCAAGCCTGAATGCCGGCAAATTCGATCTGGTGATGACGCTCGGCATCAACGATAAGCGCAAACAGGTGGTCGATTTCACCGTACCCTATGCGAGCGGTGTCGCAAGCTTCCTGCTCGTGAAGGATGGATCGGTTTCACCTCTCCCGATGACGGGTGAGCGGCTCAATCTCAACGACAAGGCGAAAGCGGATCCGGTGATGGCGGAGATCGGCAAGGCCTTGAAGGGCAAGACGGTCGGTGTCGTCCAGTCGACCAGCCAGGAGCAGCTGATCAATTCCTATTTCGGATCCGATGTGACGGTGCGTGCCTATAAGAACTCCGGAGAGCGCGATCTTGATCTCAAGGCAGGCCGCATCGATGCCGGCTTCGACAGCGGCGTCTATGAAACCTCCGTACTCGCCAAACCCGGCAACGACGATCTGATGATGTCCGGCCCCCTGGTGAAGGGTGCGATGTTGGCAACGGAGGTCGCTCTCGGCATGCGCAAGGGCGAGACCGATCTGAAGGCGAAATTCGACGATGCCATCAAGCAAGCGGCCAAGGATGGCACGATCAAGCAGCTCTCGGAAAAATGGAGCAAGATCGACCTGACGCCGACCTTCGAGGCCAATTGAGCGCGTCCCGCATCCACCGTTCCCGGCCGAGGCTAAGACCATGACTTCCCCTGCGCACATCCATTCTTTCAGGTCAAGCGGATGAACCAGCCAACCCTATTCGAGCTTGCTGGCTTCGGTCCGGATGGCTGGGGTCATGCTCTCCTGGCCGGCGCCTGGATGACCATTCTTGTCGCGATTTCCGGCTATGCAGTCGGCGCCTGCATCGGAACGCTCGGCGCGTGGGGCAAGATCGCCGGCAACCGGATTGCACGCGCCACGGCGGATGCCTATACGACGGTTCTTCGCGGCATCCCCGATCTGCTGGTCATCTATCTCTTTTACTTCGGCGGCAGCGCGGTCGTCACGGCCATCGGTAAGATGTTCGGAGCGGAGGGCTTCCTCGGTTTTCCGGGTTTCCTCGCCGGTTCCCTGGCCGTCGGCGTCACGTCCGGTGCGCAGTTCACGGAGGTGCTGCGCGGCGGGTTCAAGGCCGTGCATCCCGGTGAGATCGAGGCCGCCATCGCCTGCGGAATGCCGCGCTGGCTGCGCCTGCGCCGGATTATCGCGCCGCTGACCTTGCGTCATGCGCTGCCGGGGCTCGGTAACGTCTGGCAGGTTGTTCTCAAGGAGTCGGCGCTGGTCTCGATCACTGGCGTCGCCGAATTGCTGCGTCAGGCGCAGGTCGGCGCGGGCTCCACGGGACTGCCGTTCGATTTCTACCTGATCGCAGGGGTGATCTATCTGATGATCTCGACCCTATCCAGCCTGATCATCCAGCAAGCAGAGCGCCATCTGTCGCGCGGTGTGAGGAAACGCTGATGGATTGGCAATTCCTTGAAGAGACTTTCGTGAGCCTTGTCGCGGCGATTCCGTTGACGATCGAACTCGCGGTGACGTCGATCTGCCTCGGCGCCATCCTCGCATTGCTTCTGGCGCTTGCTCGCCTATCGGGCGTCACCGTCCTCGACTGGTTTGCCCGGCTCTACGTTTTCGTCTTTCGCGGCACGCCGTTGCTCGTCCAGATCTTCCTGATCTACTACGGTCTCGGCCAGTTCCCCGTCATCCGTCACAGCATTTTCTGGCCATTTCTGCGCGATCCCTATTGGTGCGCCGTCCTGGCGCTGACACTGAATACCGCGGCCTACGCCAGCGAAATCATCCGCGGCGGTCTGCTCTCGGTGCCGCATGGGCAGGTGGAGGCTGCGCGCGCCTGCGGCATGCATCGACTCATGATGTTCCGGCGCATCATCCTGCCGCTTGCCATCCGTCAGGCGCTGCCGGGCTACGGCAACGAGATGATCTCGATGGTGAAGGCGACATCGCTTGCCTCGATCATCACGCTGATGGAAGTCACGGGCGTCGCGGCGAAGATCATTTCGGAGACCTACCGCGCCATCGAGGTCTTCGTCGTTTCAGGTGCCATCTACCTGGCGATCAACTTCGTGCTGACACGCCTCATCCAGTTTGCCGAGTATCGGCTGAGCCCGCATCTGCGCCCGCCCGTGCCGGTGACGCACGATACCGCCGCCGGGGCGGCCCCCGTAGGAGATCCGCGATGACTGCCACGCCAATCGCACTCAGCGTGCGCGACATGCACAAGAGCTTTGGACCGATCGAGGTGCTCAAGGGTATCTCGCTCGATGCGCTGGAAGGCGACGTCGTCTCGATTCTCGGTTCTTCAGGCTCCGGAAAATCGACATTCCTGCGATGCATCAATTTGCTGGAGACGCCCGATTCCGGTGAGGTGACCGTGGCGGGCGAAACGATCCGCATGCAGCGCACAGCCCGCGGCGCCCATCGTCCAGCCGATGGAAGGCAGGTCGATCGCATCCGTTCCCAACTCGGCATGGTGTTCCAGAGCTTCAATCTCTGGTCCCACAAGACGGTGCTCGAGAACGTGATCGAGGCGCCCGTCCACGTCCAGGGCCGTTCGCGCGCCGAATGCATCGAGGAAGCGGAAGCGCTGCTCGCCAAGGTCGGCATCGCCGACAAGCGCAATTTCTACCCGGCTCATCTTTCGGGGGGCCAGCAACAGCGCGCGGCCATCGCGCGCGCCCTCGCCATGCATCCGAAGGTCATGCTGTTCGATGAACCGACATCGGCGCTCGACCCCGAGCTCGTGGGCGAGGTCCTGAGGGTCATGCGCGCGCTCGCCGAGGAGGGACGCACCATGCTCGTCGTTACGCATGAGATGGGCTTTGCGCGCGATGTCTCGAGCCGCGTCATCTTCCTGCACAAGGGCGTCGTCGAGGAAGACGGCAAGCCGCAGGATGTCTTTGCCGGTTCACGTTCCGAGCGCTTCCGCCAGTTCATCAGCCAATAATTTCAAGTTCAATCACAATGGGGAACTCGATCATGAAATACCTGACCGGACTTCTAACCGCGCTCATAATGGTCGCCACGTTCGCGACGGCGAGCGTCGTGCGCGCCGAGGACAAAAAGTGGACGCATGTCACCATCGCGACCGAAGGCGCTTTTCGTCCATGGAATTTCACCAAGGCGGACGGCAGCCTGGACGGATATGAGATCGAACTGATCAAATATCTCTGCGATCACATGAAAGTCGAATGCACGACCGTCATCCAGCCCTTCGACGGCATGATCCCGGCACTCAATGCGGGTAAATTCGACGCGATCATTTCCGGCATGTCGGCGACCGCCAAGCGGGAGGAGGTCATTGCCTTTAGCGATTCCTACGGCACCACCGGCCAGACGTTCGCAACCCTGAAGGATTCCCCGCTTGCCGATCTTCCCATGAAGGGCCAGGTGTTTTCCCTCGCGACGGATGAAGCCGGCGCGGTCAAGGCGCTGAAGGAACTCGAACCGATGCTCAAGGGCAAGACGATCGGCGTGCAGACGGCATCGATCGCGGCAACCTTCCTCGACAAATATCTGAAGGGCGTCGCCGATATTCGCGAATACAAGACCACCGAGCAGCATGACCTCGACCTGAAGGCCGGCCGCGTCGATCTCATCATGGCGTCGATGGCCTATCTGTCGACGGCCGCGGCAAAACCCGGCAATGAAGATATGACCGTGACCGGACCGCGCTTCCAAGGCGGCCTCCTCGGCCGGGGCAGTTCCGTCGGTCTGCGCAAGGACGACACCCAGCTGAAGGCGATGTTCAACGATGCGATCGCGGCGGCAAAAGCCGACGGTACGATCGCGAAGCTGTCTCAGAAATGGTTCGGCTTCGACGTGACCCCGAAGTAAATCCAGAGCGAGGCTAAACGGTCGCCCCCGCTGCATGCCTTTGATCGTGCCGGGCAACCGCAGCGAAATGCTCTTTCAAACCTGTCATCCCGATGACGCGCAGGTCATCGGGATGATCTGGATGGCCGGCTCAGGCGCGTCGGCGAGATTTGCCTGGGTGCCAAGGCGATTATTTGGCCGTCAGGCGGCGTTATTGCAGTCGGATCGAGCTAGGCGTTCTCGATCGTCCTTGCATTGACGGAATGGAATTCCCGAATTGCACGACTGCTGTGCAACCACACCGGACAGCTTGGTCTACCATCACCCTTCCGATCGGTTGAAATAAGTCCGGTGTCGGCAATCCATCTATCTTCGCCGATCAGTCCACGCTCAGAACGATTTTTCCTTGGACGTGCTCGCTTTCCAGGGTTCGTTGAGCGTCTGCGGCCATATCAAGCGGAAAAACCTTGTGAAGCAGGACTTTGACCTGCCCTTGTTCTATCAGATCGACGATTTCATGAAGCTGGCCCGCATTCGGCGTGGCCATATAGCCGGCAACCCGAATATTACCGGATACGGTGTCCGGTCGTTCCGGCTCGCCTAGTGTCGACACCAGAACGCCTCCGTTCTTGATAACTTCGAACGAGCGCTTTTGTGTTTCACCCCCGACAAGGTCGAAGGCCATATCGACGGGATCGAGCATATCCTCGAAACGTTCGGACTTGTAGTCGATGACCTGATCCGCGCCAAGGCGCCGGGCAAGATCGATGTCCAGCCCCGAAACAGTCGTTGCGACCCAAGCTCCCTTGGCCTTCGCGAACTGGATCGCGAAATGGCCCACGCCTCCACCCCCTCCATGGATCAGAACCCGCTGCTCGCTTCGAAGGCGGCCATGATCAAACAATCCCTGCCATGCGGTCATGGCGGCGAGCGGAATGGCCGCGGCTTCCTCGAAACTGATCGAGGATGGCATTTTCGTGAGCAACGCAGCCGGAACGGCGACATATTCCTCGTAGCCGCCCCGCTTCGTGTCGAGAAACGCGATTACGCGATCGCCGCTGGCAAAGCCGGTTGCTTGGCGACCAAGAGCCTCGACAGTGCCCGCGAGATCGCGTCCGGGAACGATCGGCAGGTCATCTTGCTTGACCGCAGGATAGCCACCCTTGCGGATCTTCCAATCGACAGGATTGACACTTGCCGCCGCGACCCTGACCAAAATCTCGTTTTCACCGGGGGAGGGACGTTCGATCTGGTCAAGCCGCAAGACATCTGCATCGCCGAACTCATGCATTCTAATGGCCATCATCTTGGGCATTTTAAACCGCCTTTCCAGGATCATGGCTGTCGCCGGCGTAAGACCGCCGCCGACATCACGACCGATTGATGAATTTATTGAAGCGACTTTCGCGACCGTCCTCCGTCTCTTCCTGATGGAGGAACGCCAACTTGTTAGCGTCGAAGATCCGGAAGAATTCGTCCCAGCCGATTTCTTCGAAGTTTTGCTCGGGCTCACCAAAATCGATCCGCAAAAGGCCGCCATTTCCGCCGGCGCTTTTCACACGTGATGGACGGCCGTCTCTTGCTTCCACCCATTTACGGATTGTTTCATGGTCCGTGGTTGTTTCCGATGCGGACATGACGTCATTCCTTCGATAATTGCTGGTTCAGGTCTGCGAATGCGCTCCACCGGGTCTGGAGATTTCGGCGAGCGCGGGACCGGCGGACCCATCAGCCATGGAAACGGCGAGATCTCCGAGCGAGAGTATGCCGACCAGCCGCTTGTCTCGGTTGAGCACCGGCAGCCGCCGCACCTGGATGTTCCCCAGGTTTGTCATCACATCGTCGACATCATCGTCTTCGAAGCAGTATTTAACTTCTGCCGACATCACGTCACCGATCCTGGTGTCGGGTCCCTTGCCGCGTGCGACCGCGCGGACTGTAATGTCGCGATCCGTGATCATGCCCACGAGCTTGTCGTTCTCGCCGACAGGAAGAACGCCGGCATCCAGATCGGCCATCATGATCGCGGCGTCGCGAATGGAATGGTTGGGATTTGCGACGCGCACGTCGCGCGTCATTGCTGCGTTCACTTGCATGTCTCTGTCCTCCTTGAAAGAAAGACCCCAACTCGCGTGGGCATCCAGAGTTCCTTCATTGGAGCAAAAGCAGCTGAAAAATGTATCGCCGACTGCCAAAGCGGAACTTTCAGCCATGCCTCCTGAGCTTGCGCCATCTTCGGCGAGCCACCACCGCGCGCTCAACCTGCACGCGCTTCTCCGCAATAAATTATCCAGAGGGAACTTTCGATTTCCTGGTCGATTAGATCGCCGACGCCGTCCAAGCTTTAGAAATCCGCATTCAACATCAAGGAGCAAGTCAATGGATGATGATGAAGCCAAGCGCCGCGAGCGAGCTTATAGGATCTGGGAGGAAGAAGGGCGGCCCGACGGACGCGATCTCGATCATTGGCAACGGGCCGAAGAGCAGCACCAAGAGACGGAACGCGAAGCCGAAACATCTCCGGTCTCTAAAGGCAAAGGGAAAAAAGCAGCCTATGGGCGTCCTATTCGTGAATAACGCTCCGTAAGTCTGCCGGGGTCTGTGTGAGGATTGTCGAGGAATTCGGTTGACCAGACGTCCGGAACAGGCCCGCAACGCCTGATCGACTTGCCGCCCACAAAAACGTCAAGGAGACATCCATCATGAGCTGGACTGGGATTTGGCGCAATCAATATGGCTCGACGGTCAAGATCACCGACGAGCAGGATGGTTTAATCAGAGGGACATTCAAGACCGCGCTGCAAGACAGTGTCTTTTTTGGCTCCGAGTTGCCGGTGGCTGGCGTTTGGTTCGATGATTGCATAAATTTCGCTTTTGGAATGGCGGGCGAAGGTTCGACCTCCATCTGCTCATTCACCGGAATGTTGCGCGAGAAAAAGCTCCAGACGATCTGGCATGTTGTGACCAGCAAGAAGCCCGAGCAATCCGGTAGGGCGCGAAAGCTCGGTTGGGCTCATTCCGTGCAAACCAACGCCGATACGTTCGAGCAAATATCCTAGTGTGCGCCGCGGAGTGTCGGTTCCAGCCGGACGTTGCGTATCAGCATCCCAAGAGCGAAGGGAGTTGATGCGCTATCCTCCCTCCAGTCCGACCCGCCCACGGCTTAGAGCCTGAGCTTAATTCAGCCGCAGCAAGAGGTCGTTGTATTTCGATTTTCTTCCATGAGCCATCGATTGCGCGACTTATAGCTCGCTGGCCGGGCGCCGGCTCGATCATGTATCCAATCGGCCTTTGTAGCCTGTGGCATCGGACTCCGGCCCACATTTGCGGTCTTTTACGAGTAAGGACCCTTTTCCCACGCGTGCAATACAATCCTCGCGGTTGGTTCTCCGTATCAGCGCTTGCCCTAAACGACGGGCTGGCGATAGAAGCTCACCGACGCGCTTTAAAGGCGGGATGAATTCGGAGCCATACGCCATCTCAGTGGCTCGCGAACCCTACCAGAAACCGCTCGGATCGTTGTCCCGTAATGGGCGCCCACGAGCTTCATCATTTTGCCGCTCATGAATGGAGTCCGACGGAAACAAAGCCGTTCCGCGTGTAATGCGCAATCAGCCTTAAGTTGGAGAGAGCGAGCGATAGAGTCCGATGTTCGCCACGCCTCGGTCTCTTCCGACGCTGACAATCGTCTCAGAGACCCTCTTGCCGATTTCCGTATCCGGCCTCGTTGCGGCGAACCGCGAACATGTGCGGATACATGCTCGCCGGTTTCCTTCTCTCTCCGACCGTGGCGCAATTAGGTGGTCCGTTCCGCCGCGCGGGGACGCCACTTGATCAGGCGAGCTTCGACGAAATCCAGGACGAGATCGATCAATAGGACGAACACCGCCAGGATGAAGATGCCCGCGAAGACGCCGACGGCATCGAAGTTACCTTCCGCCTGCGCGATGAGGTATCCCAGGCCGGCCGACGCACCCAGATATTCACCGATGATGGCGCCGACGACCGCGAACCCCACGGATGTTCGAAGCGAAGACAGAATCCAGCTCGCCGCGGCCGGGAAATAGACGTGACGCAGGAGCTCGGACTTCTTCGCGCCGAGGATACGGGCGTTCGACAGCACGACGGGGTTGACTTCACGCACGCCCTGCATCGCGTTGAAAAAGGTCACGAAGAACACGAGCGTGACAGCGAGCGCCACCTTGGACCAAAGCCCCAGACCGAGCCAAAGGACAAAGATCGGAGCAAGGACCACGCGCGGAATGGCGTTCAGGCCTTTGATGAATGGATCCAGGATTCGGGCAGCCGAGCGCGACAGGCCGAGCCATACGCCTGCGGCCACGCCGAGAGCCGTGCCGATAACGTAGCCGAGCACTGTTTCGGTCAAGGTAATGGTCACATGCTTGAAGAAGCTGGGATCGGCAACCCATGCGAACACCTGCTTTATGATATCGACGGGCGAGGGAAAGAAGAAGACATCGACCACGCCGAGGTTCACGCCGATCTCCCAACCGCCGACGATCACCAGCAGCAATGCCAGTTGGGTAAGTCTCTCAGTCATGGCGTTCATAGCTTTTCTCCACTTCACCGCGCAGGGAAGCCCAAATATTGCGATAGAGGTCAGTAAAACGGGGATCGAGCTTGATCTCCGCGACATCGCGAGGACGCTCCAGATCGACAGGGAAACTGTCGATGACGCGCGACCGGGGACCTGACGCCAGAACCACGACACGATCCCCCAGGGCAATCGCTTCCTCGAGATCATGCGTAATCAGAACCACAGCCCGCCGCTCTTCCTGCCACAGGCGAAGCAGTTCATTTTGCATGAGATGCCGGGTATGAATGTCCAAGGCGGAGAATGGCTCGTCCATGAGGATGACTTTCGGCCCCGTTATCAGCGCCTGCGCCATTTGCACACGCTTACGCTGGCCGCCGGAAAGCTGATGCGGATAGCGGTCCTCAAAGCCTTTAAGACCGACCTTGGCCAGCCATTTGAGGGCCCGCTCCCGGCGCTCGCCAGCGCCGACACCTTGGAACAAGGGGCCTAGTTCCACGTTCTCGATCGCGGTTTTCCAAGGGAATAGCGCGTCCTGCTGAAATAGATAGCCGATGTTATTCTGGACGCCCGAGACCACGCCGCCATCAATCGAGACCGAGCCCTTTGCCGGCTTGAGAAGGCCGGCGATCGCATTCAGGATCGTGCTTTTGCCACAGCCGGTCGGCCCCACGATGGCGACGAATTCGCCATCGGCCACCGTCAGATTTACATCCTGGACCGCGACGAAGGAGCCAAAGGACATGGTGACATTTTCGATTGCCACCATTGCCTTGGACGCCGCCGCTGCATGAGGTGTCTGTGTTGCCGGCTTTAAGGCTGTCACGGACATCTTAACCTCCCTTAGTTCGATGCCGTCGCCGGCACCTTCGCTACAAATTCGTTGGTATAGGTCTTGGAAAGGTCGATCTTGGTAGCCTTGACCTTGTCGTTGAACGACGTCAGGACATCGAGAGGCGTCTTGATATCTTTTTCGTCGAGCAGCCCGTCCGTGGAAAAGATCTGCCGCGCGTTTTCAACTGCCTTGATATACGTCTCCTTGTCGCCCGAAATGAATTCCGGCGGAAGCTTTTCGACAATCTCCGCGGCGCTATGCGTCTTCATCCATTGAAGCGCCTTTACCGTTGCATTGGTGACCTTCTGAATGGTCTCCGGATTCTTGGAGATGTAGTCCTGCGTGGCGTAAAGGACCGATGTCGGATAGATGCCGCCATAGATTTCCTTGGCGCCATCGTCGTTGCGGGCATCGATCAGGATCTTTCCGACGCCCTTCTCGACAACGAACGTCGCCGCGGGATCATAATTGACGAGCAGGTCGATCTTGCCCTGCTGAAGAGCCGCCACTGCCGCAGCGCCTGATCCGACGCCGATGATCGAAACGTCGTTCGCCGAGAGCTTATGCCGCTGAAGATAGTAGCGAATGAAGAAATCCGAGGATGAGCCCGGAGCGGTGATTCCGATCTTGGCGCCCTTGATTGTTTCCGGATTTTTCGGATCGAATTTCGCGTCCTTGCCGCCGGCCAGAACGAGCCCGGAATTGCGCCCAAGCTCCACGAAGGCGACAACGTGCTTGTTCTGCGACTGCATCTGAATCGTATGGTCGTAAAAGCCGACAGCAACGTCCGTCGAGCCGGCAACCAGGGCCTGCAAGGTCTTCGATCCGCCTGACGCGAAGTTTTCAACGGTAACCTCCAGCCCTTCTTTCTCATAAAGACCCAAGCCCTGCGCGACCGGGAAAGGCAGGTTGTTGAGGTTGTAGGAACCGACGCTTATGCGAACAGGTTCCGCCAAAGCCGTTCCGGACAGCGCTACCGCTGCCGCGAGTGCGAGAATAAGCTTTTTCATTTGATCTCCTCCATTTTGGCACCCTCCCGGCACCATAGGTTGATTGATTATGCTGCACAAACCAGCGTTTTGGCAGGCTTTGCAAAGACATGGCCCTCGAACAGCCTGCGCGCCGTGCGAAGAATCCCGGCGACGAGCTTCCCATCCCGCAACTGCAACTTCACGTCCAGATGGCCGCTGGGATGTTCGATGGAAAGCACGATAGGCGGTGTTTGAACGCCGATAAGGCGGGATGCGACGGTGTTTTCGCTTACACAGGCCGTTGCGATCCCGACAGCGCCTGTCGTCGCCAGTGACGGATGGCATTCGTTCGGCATGAAGTAGCGAACGTTCAATGCGCCGCCTTGTCGGGCGGGAGAGATGAGGACCGGTTTCGGAGTGACTTGACCGCGAACGTCACCCATTCCCATTTTCTCGCCGGCGAGGATGCGAAGGTCTTCCAGCCGTTCGATCAACGAATGATTGCTGTTCAGTTCGGCAGCGCTCTCGTATCCGGTCACGCCAAGCGAGGCTGCCTCGATCAGGAGCATCGGCATCGCGCAATCGATACAGGTCACATCGATGCCGGCGATCGTCTCTGTCGATTTGCCGCTTGGAAAAAGCTCACCCGTTCGCGCACCCGCCGCATCCTTGAACGTGAGCGCGATCGGAGCGGCCTGACCGGGTACGCCGTCAATTCTCGCGTCGCCGAGATAGGCGACCGCACCATTCGGCGTCGGAACCTCGGCTTCGATCATCTTGCCGGTGTTGACGTTGAAGATCTTGACGAGGGTGGTGTCTCCCGCGACCGGGACAAGCCCCGCCTCTATCGCGAACGGCCCAACAGCCGCCAACATGTTCCCGCAATTGGGTGAGGTATCGACGATCTGCCTGTCGACACGAACCTGCGCGAACAGATAGTCCACATCAGCACCGGGCACCGTTCCCGGTCCGCAGATGGCAACTTTGCTGGTGACCGGATTTCCTCCTCCGATACCATCGATCTGAAGCGGATGCCCCGAGCCCATCACGGACAAAAGCACCTGATCCCGCTCGGCCGGGTCCTGTGGCAGGTCCGACGCCAGAAAGAACGGGCCTTTCGAGGTGCCACCCCGCATCAGGACACACGGTATGGAGAGTAAATCATTCATGCGTTTTTCTCGCCATATGATGTGATTATCGTATTAATTCGCCTTGTTATTGCTATTATGGAATTAATGATTGATATGTGAAATGCTAAAATCGAGGACATTGATACGAAATGAACATCAATTGTGAGATCCTTGACCTTAGAGCCTTCCTCGCCGTGGTCGAGCTGCAGGGCTTTCATCGCGCGGCCGATCAGCTGAACATGTCGCAACCGGCGCTCAGCCGCCGCATTCAAAAGCTGGAGCAGGCGATCGGCGCGCCGCTGCTGGAAAGGACGACGCGCCATGTCGCGGCCACCGCTCTTGGAACCGAACTCGTGCCTCTGGTGCAGCGTATGCTCGAAGAATTCGACGGTTCGCTGTTTTCGATGCGGGAACTGGGAGCCAAGCGCGGAGGCCTGGTAACGATTGCATGCCTGCCGACGGCAGCATTTTATTTCCTGCCTTCCGTCATCCGCCAGTTCAACCATGAATATCCGAATATCCGGCTTCGGATCCTCGATCTGACTGCGACCGAAGCACTTCAGGCTGTGGCGCGCGGCGAAGTCGAATTCGGAATCAATATCATGGGAAGCTCGGACAGCGATCTGGTCTTCGAGAGGCTAGCGGAAGACCCGTTTGTCCTGGCGGCCAAGCGGGACCATCCGCTAGCGGAAAAGAAAGAGGTCCGATGGCAGGATCTCGAGCCTTATCCCCTCATTACGGTTCATCGCTCGAGCGCCAACAGGACTTTGCTCGATGCCGCTCTGGCCAGATCCAACATCAAGCTCAACTGGTTTTACGAAGTGACCCATCTTTCCACATCGCTCGGCCTAGTGGAGGCGGGGCTCGGGATTTCCGTGCTGCCGAAAATGGCGACCCCCCAGGGAGAACATCCCTTCCTGATCACGCGTCCCATCAGAAACCCCGAGATCTCGCGCACCATCGGCATTGTGCGCCGCCGCGGAGGCACCTTGTCCCCCGCTGCAGAGCATTTCATGCGCATGCTGATCGGGGCGTGGCGACAGATTTAGGGCACTTCTCTATTCCGCGTGTTAAGGTCAAGCGCTGGTAGCGGCTCGGTGCAGTTCGAACGTGTCCGGGTCGAGGCACACAAAACTCTTGCAACTTATTTCCGTACGCCTTGACGCCAAAACAAAGTTACTTAATCTAAACTTGGGCTATGCGATCCGCTGGGAGGGAGAGGGGCGCGGGGCCGGCGATCAACTCGCGCTGATTTATTTTCTCCCCCGTCGTCAGTTGCCGATTTCCCGATAGGATCCGCCAATGTCCCTCACTATTGCCCAACGCCTTGATCGCCTGAAAGTCCGCACTACGGAGCTTGCGCATTGGCGCGACAGGAAAAGTCTCGCGATCGACGGCTGGACCTTCGATGGGGAGCCGATTGCGCATCATCAGGACTGGCCGCATCGTGAAGGGACGGTTCGCTTTGCCGCCAAGGCAACGGGGCCGCGGGACTGGCCGCTTGAACAAACCCGCCTGCAGCTCGATCTTGGCGGCGAGAGCCTGCTGACGCTGCGTTACCCTGATGGCGAAGCGGAGACCTTCGGTCTGGACCCCTATCACCAAGAGTTTCCGATCAAGGGTCGCGACTTCCAGATCACAACCGAGAGCGTCGCGCGTTTTCCCTTCGGCGAGCCCAATAGGGCGCCGAAGCTGAACAAGGCGCGATTGATCTGGCTGGATGAGGCCGTCCACCGGTTGCATCTTCTGCTGCAGCAGATCGGCGAGGCTGCCGATATTCTCGATGGCCATGAAGCCGTGCCGCATCTGATCGATGCCGCCGAACGGGCGCTGCGCAGTCTCGACTGGCCATCGGAGACATCAGCCTATATCTCGCGCACCGGAGGGGCGGCAATGCAGCAGAAGATCTGGGAGCTGCCGGAACTTCAGGGCGATCCGGCCGGTCTCAGCGACGCGCAGAGCGCTTCCGCCGCCGCTGCTTATGATCGCCTGCTGGCCCAGCTGAAAGAGCTTCAGGCGCGTTTCCCGCAAAATGGCGAGCTGCTGCTGACGGGCCATGCCCATATCGATCTGGCCTGGCTTTGGCCCTATGGCGAGACGCGTCGCAAGATGCGCCGCACCTTCAATACAGCGCTTTCGCTGATGGAACGCTCCGACGATTTCCGCTTCAATCAATCGACCGCCCAATATTATGCGCAGATGGAAGAGGACGATCCGGAACTGCTCGAGCGCATTAAGAAGAAAGTTACCGAGGGAAAATGGGAAACCGTCGGCGGCATGTGGGTCGAGCCGGATACCAACATGCCGACCGGCGAGAGCCTCGTGCGCCAGGTTCTCTATGGTCAGCGCTATTTCGAAAAGCATTTCGGCCTGCGTCATAGCGTCTGCTGGCTGCCGGATTGTTTCGGCTTTTCAGGTGCCTTGCCGCAAATCCTGCGGCTTGGGGGCATCGATAGCTTCTTCACGATCAAGGTGAACTGGAGCGAAACCAATCACATTCCGTCCGATCTCTTCTGGTGGAAGGGGCTCGATGGCAGCAAGGTGTTGACCCATACATTCGACAATCCCATGCAAGGCTACAACGGCTTCGTGCAACCGGATTGCTTCGTGCCGACCTGGAAGAATTTCCGCGGCAAGACGCAGCACGACACCTCGTTGCTGGCCGTCGGCTACGGCGATGGCGGTGGAGGCGTCACGCCGGAGATGGTCGAGCGTGAGGTACAGCTGCGCGACTTCCCGGCGATCCCGAAGGCGCGCTGGGGGACGGTAAAGAGTTTTTACGAAAAGGCGCACCTCACCGCTAAGGACAAGGAACTTCCGGTCTGGGATGGCGAAATCTACCTCGAACTCCATCGCGCAACGCTGACGACGCAAAGCGGCGTCAAGCGCAAGCATCGCCAGGCCGAACGCGCCCTGATCACGGCGGAGACGCTGGCCTCGCTCGCCCATATGCTGGGCGCCGCCAAACCTCAAAGTCTTGAGGCCGATTGGCGCGTCGTTCTGAAAAACGAGTTTCACGATATCCTTCCCGGATCGAGTATTCGCGAGGTCTACGTGGATGCCGAGCGGGAACTTGACGACGTAATCGGCAAGGCCAAGGCGGAGCAGGCAAGTGCCCTGAAGACGCTGTCGGCCCATCTTCCTCTTGGCGGGGTCGCCGATGCGCTTGTCGTCGTTAACCCGTCTTTGTCGGCGCGCCCGCTCACCGCATTGCTGTCTGATGGAACGGTTCTGGCCTCCGCTGATCCCATCGCGCCTCTTTCCGTCGCGGTCTTCGATCGCGAGGCGATAAGGCCGGCCGGGGTTCTGAAAGCCGATAGCAATCACCTCGAAAACGAGCATTTGTCTATCGTCATCGGTCAGGACGGAGCCGTCTCGAGTCTTGTTCACAAGGCAACGGGGCGGGAGGCGATCGAAGGGGCCGCCAACCAGCTCTGGGTCTATCCCGCCGACAAGCCACGCAACTGGGATGCGTGGGACGTGGATGCCGATTATGCCGAGAAAGGCATCCGGCTCGAACAGCCGGAGAGCATTGCCTTGGTCGAGGAGGGGCCGCATCGCGCCGCGATCCAAGTCGTCTATCGATATCGCAACTCGACCGTGACCCAGTTGTATGTTCTGACGGCCAATGCCCGGAGACTGGATATCGAGACGACCATCGATTGGCATGATCGGCGAACGCTGCTCAGAACCCTGAATCCGGTCGCCGTGCGGTCACGCACCGCGACTTTCGAATGCGCCTTTGGCGTCGTCGAGCGGCAGACGCATACCAACACCTCCTGGGAGCAGGCGATGTTCGAGGCGGCGGCGCACCGCTTCGTCGATCTGAGCGAGCCCGGTTTCGGCGTCGCATTGCTCAACAACGCTAAATATGGTCATAGCGCCCGCGGCAATGTCATCGGCATGAGCCTCGTACGCTCGCCAATCTATCCCGACCCGCTCGCCGACGAAGGCCAGCAGAGTTTTACCTATGCGCTGATGCCGCATGAGGGCGCCTGGTATGACGGCGGCGTCCTATCGGAGGCGATCGATCTCAACCAGCCGCTGGTCAGCATGGAGGCAAGCGGTCTTGCGGCAGGCACCCTGTCGCCAATTGACATCGAAGGCACGCCGGTCGCCTTCTCAGGCCTGAAGCCGGCCGAGGAAGGCGAGGGCCTTATACTGCGGCTTTACGAATCGGCCGGTCGGCGCGGCCGTCTCTCTCTGACGCTGCCGTCGGGATGGCAGGCTTCGGGGTCGCTGAACATTTTGGAGGAGCCGATCGAACGCACCGGTCCAGCCGATATCATGCCGTTCGAAATCCGGACATGGAAGTTGCAGCGGACCTGACGATAGATTAATTCGGCGCCTACCTGCTCCAAAGAGCCGCCCTGTCAGCGGCTCTCCAGGATCCGCATGAGCCGGCCGCGATAGCTGTCGAGAATGACTGCGAGCACGATGACGGCGCCGATGACGATCGGCTTGATGTTGTCGTCGGCGCCCAAGAGCTGCAACCCCGTCGACAGCACCTGCAGAATACAGGCGCCAACCAGTGTCCCGATGATCGAGCCCTTGCCGCCGGATAGGCTGGTGCCTCCGATAATCACGGCCGCGATGGCGTTCAATTCATAGCCAATGCCGGCGACCGGACTGCCGACATTGAGGCGTAGCAGATAGACCATGGCGGCAATGCCGGCGGTCAGTCCGGAGATGGTGAAGACTGCTATCTTGTATTTTTTCGGTTCATGGCCCGAGAGGCGGACCGCCTCCTCATTGGTGCCGATCGCGAAGACGAAACGTCCGAATACGGTGTAGCGCAGCACGAACCAGCCGATGAGGACGACGACGATCGCGATCAGGAAGATCGAGGGAAGAACACCCCAGAAAATCAGATTGCCGAAATCGACGAAGGGCTGCGGCAGGCCGGTGATGGTGGAGTTGTCGCTGACGACACGCGCAAGGCCGCTCGCGACGTTGAGCATGCCGAGCGTGACGATGAAGGATGGAAGTTTCCACTTCTCGCATATCCATCCATTGATGGCGCCCAGGATCGCGCCGGCCCCCATCGAGGCGAGCGATGCAAGAGCGATCGCCTGCCACGGAGAAAACCGCGGATCGATCATGATCGTCGCGCCGATGACCGTGCAAAGTGCCAGCAGCGATCCGACGGAAAGATCGATGCCGCCCGTGAGGATGACGAAGGTCATGCCGGCGGCAAGCACGGTGTTGATAGCGATCTGCACGAAGATCTTCAGGAAGTTCTCCGGCGTCGCGAAATAAGGCGCCGTCAGTGAGAAGAAGATCAAGATCAGGACTAGGGCGATAGCGACGCCGGCCTCTTTCATCGAGATCCGGATGAGCTTGTCCCAGACGCTGGCCTCTTTCGCCTCGGTCGTCTTTTCAATGTTGCCGGACACGACTGTACTCCTTGTAAGCGAGCGAGAGGATCCTGCTCTCGTCAAATTGCTCTCGGGGTATTTCCCCGGCTATCTTGCCGTCCGAGAAGACGATGATGCGATGGCAAATGCTCATCAGTTCCGGCAGGTCCGAAGATACGACGAGGACGCCTTTCCCCTCGGCGGCAAATTTCCACAGGAGCTCGTAGATCTCCGCCTTGGCGCCGACATCGATGCCTCGGGTCGGCTCGTCGAAGATCAACACCTTGGGGCCGCGAAACAGCCATTTGGCGATGACGACTTTCTGCTGGTTGCCACCCGAAAATGTCCTGACGGCCTGATGGATGGATGGTGTCTTTATCCGCAATTCACGCACGAGGCGCTGGGCGGAATCATCCTCCGCCTTGCGCAAAATCAATCCGTTGCGGGAGATCTTACCGAGATTGGTGATGGTGCTGTTTTGCGCGCAGCTCATATCGAGCATGAGACCTTGAATCTTGCGGTCTTCGGTCGCGAGACATAGTCCTGCGGTTACGGCGTCCCTGGGCGAGGCAATCTCGACCGGCTCGCCGTCTATGCGGATTTCGCCGGCCGCCTTGATATCGGCGCCGAATATGGCCCGGACCGCCTCGGTGCGGCCGCTGCCGACAAGCCCGGCAATGCCGACGATCTCTCCCTTGGCGACGGAAAATGACAGCTCCGGGCTATGGTTCGTCACTTTGAGGCCGGAGACGCCGAGCGCCTCGCCGGAGATGGCGCTGTCGCCGCGAAAGGCGTCATGCTGCGCGAGTTCGCGCCCGACCATGAGTTCGACGATTTTTGGAATTCCAAGCCCTTCGAGCGGCCGCGTCATCACATGCTGCCCATCGCGCAGGATGGTCACGTCGTCGCCCACCTCGAAGATCTCTTCGAGCCTGTGCGATATGTAAAGCGTGGTGACACCGCGCGCCTTCAGTCGCTTCAGAATCTCAAAGAGGCGGTCGACTTCCTTCGAGGTTAGGGTCGCCGTCGGCTCATCGAGGACGAGAAGCTTGCTTTCATTGGACAGCGCCTTGGCGATTTCGAGAAGCTGAAGCTGGGCGACGCTCAAGCTGCTGGCAAGCGTCGTCGGCGCCACGTTGAGGCCGACTTCCGCCAGCAGTTCCGTCGCCCTGGCATTCATTTGCTTATAATTTACCAGGCCGTATCGGCGCGGTAGATGCTCAAAGAGCAGGTTTTCGGCAACGGTAAGATTGGAAAGTGGGTGCAGCTCCTGGTGAATGACCCGGATGCCCGCCTGGAACGCTTCCAGCGGAGACGACGGATGATAGGCTTTACCGTCAAACAGGATGCGGCCATCATCCGGCTTGAAGACGCCGCCAAGCAGATTGATCAGGGTCGATTTGCCGGCGCCGTTTTCGCCAAGAAGAATGTGACCCTTGCCACGACCGATCTCTATCGAGACATCCTTCAGGGCCACGACGCCCGGGAAGCGCTTGCCTATTCCTTCCAACTTCAGGATGGCGTCATCTACAGTCTCTGGCACGTCCACCTCATCAGCGTTTCCGTTTTGAATCGGAGATGGCGATCTTCCTCGCGCCGCCTTCCGCTGGGCCTAACGCCTCGCGGTAAAAGGCCGACTAGAAGATCGATCGGAAAGTGGATGCGCCGGCAAATGCCAGCACATCCTTATCCGCAAGGCTGGTTTATCGACTATTTGAGATCCTTGGCGGTGACGAGTGTCACATCCGTCTTGACCCAGCCGGTGAATTTTTCGCCGGCATATTCGCGAAGGCCATACTTGATGCCCATGGCCGCCATTTCCGCGCCGTACTGTTCGACGGTCGCCAGCATCTTGCCATCCTTGAGCAACGGTTTGACGGACGGAATATTGTCGAAGCCGACGACCTTGATCTTGCCCGCCTGGCCTGACGCGTCGAGAGCCTTGACCACGCCAAGCGCCATGGAGTCGTTGGCGGCCATGACGCCCTGAATATCCTTGTACTTGGTCAGGAAATTCGTCATCACGGTGTTGGCTTCTTCCGTCTCCCAATGCGCGGTCTTGCTGTCGAGAAGCTCGAGCTTGCCGTTCTTGATGGAGTCCATGAAGCCTGCCTTGCGCTCCTTGGCATTGTCGGCCTCGGGATTGCCTTCGAGGATCACCACCTTCGCGCCCGGACCAAGATCCTTGGCGAGCGCATCGCCTGCAAGCTTGGCGCCGGCCGTGTTATCCGGCCCGAAGAAGGCGAGATCGATACCGGCCGCCTTCTTGGCATCGGCATCGAGCGGCACGTCGATGTTGATGACCTTCACGCCAGCTTTCACCGCCTTTGCAAGCGGCGTGGCCATGGCCTTGGAATCGGCCGGCGCGACGACGATGATGTCGTATTTCTGCGTGACGAAGTTCTCGACGGCATCGACCTGGGCCGCGAAGTCCCGTTCGTCCTTCATGCCGACGGCCTTGAAGTCGAACTTATCCTTGTTTTCGGCCGCATATTTGTCGGCGCCGGCCTTCATCTGTTTGAAGAACTCATTGGATAGAGACTTCATGATCAGCCCGACTTTCGGCTTGCTGGCGGCAAAGGCGGGCGACACGCCGCAGGACAGCGCGAGCGCCAGGGTGCCGGCAAGCCCCAATTTCAGCGCCGTACGCCGCTTGGTGTTGATCAAGACGGATTCGCGTTTTTTAGAATTGGTCATTTCTTTCCTCCCGAACGGTCCTGGGCTCAGCTCCACCTGAGTTGTCTGCGACAATGAACCGTTTCCACGTATATTGGGTATCATGCCGCCAGGAATTGTCAAGGCGCCGATTTGGCGGTGAAAAACAGGTAAATTTGGAGCTTTACCGGCCTCGGAAGATGGGTATGATGAACCGTTTCCATCGGGCTGGCGTTGCTTTCGCGGTGGAGGATCGGCTTGACATGAAGCCCTTTGACTAAGGCGGCAGAGACCATTAGCTGAGAGGCTGCTCAGGCGCCTCCATGGTCCGGAAGGTGAAATGAAGGGATATTGGTTCCTTATGCCGAAGGTTGGAATTCGAGACGTTGCCAAGCTGGCGGGGGTTTCCACCGGGACCGTCTCAAGGGTTTTGAATGACCATCCTTCCGTGACGGATGAATTGAGGGCACGGGTCAGAAGCATCATCGAAGAGCTCGGTTATACGCCCGATCCTTCTGCCAGAAGCATGCGCGGCAAGGTCAGCCGTCTCATCGGCATCATCATTCCCGATCTCACCAATCCCTTCTTCTCGGAACTCGTCCAGTCCGCGGAGCAAGCGGCGGCGAAGCATGGCTATAACATCATCGTCATGACCTCTTTCGATCACGCGGCCAAGGAAGCGGATCGCATCGGCCAGCTGACAAGTCGGAAGGTGGACGGCATCATCCTTGTTCCGAGCAATGATTTCCATGCGCTCAAGCCGCCGAAGGGCCTGCCAATCGTCATCGTCGACCGTCTCCTGCCGGGATATTCCGGCATTGCCGCCGATCATCGCAGCGGCGTGCGCCTCGGCGTCGAGCATCTTGTGAAGCTTGGCCATCGCCGCATCGGCTTCATTTCGGGTCCCAAAGACTCCGTCCCAGCCAATGATCGCCTCCGGGGCTATCTCGATGCGATGAAGTTGGCCGGCGATGGCGAGCAGAACGCGGCGCCGCTGATCGCGGAAGCGGCTTTCGATTATGAAAGCGGGCGGTCCGCTGGAAACTATCTTCTCGCGCGCGCCCGCCACGAGCGCCCAACTGCCATCTTTGCAAGTTCCGACCAACAGGCGATCGGTTGCATGCGTGCAGCCCATGATTTGGGGATCCCAATCCCGGCTGCCCTTTCCATCGTCGGCTTTGATGGTATTCCGCTCGCGAGCATGACAATACCACGCCTGACCACAGTGAAGCAGCCGATTCAGGAAATAGCGGCAGCGGCGGTCGCCGTTTTGTTGGGCAAGCAGGATGCCCCGGCGCTCGGCAAACCACTCCTGCTGGCCTGTGAGATTACTCAGGGGGAAACAACGTCCTCACCACAACCGGATTAAAAGATGATGCCGTGGTTGTGGATGACACTACACCTAAATATTGATGAACTACATGCATGTCTTTATCCGCTATTGTCCGTGAGACATGTGTTCAGCAGCGTCCGAACTGCGTCGAAATTGTCTTGCCACTGCATTGTTTGTACCCGTCAAATACCCAGTGTATTAAGCCAGTCGCTGAAGCTGGATGTCTTCGTCACGCGTGGTAGATGCTCTACCTTGCATTCCCCGCTATGCCTGCGGACTTCGCTTGGGCTGTAGCCGAATTCATGTGTGAAGGCCCTGCTGAAGTTGGCTGCCGATTCGAAGCCAAGATTACTTGCGATATCAGCAATTTTCTGACCATTGTTCAGGTCGGCTAGTGCTGCGCGTGCGGCCAGGAGGCGTCTTCTGCGCACGTAGTTTAACACGCCACCCGATGCCTGGAACAATTCGTACAGTCTGGTCCGGGAGATTGCCAATTCACGGCTCAACGCTTCCGGCGTGAGCTCCGCTGATCCGAGATTGCTCTGAATAAAGCGACGCGCTTTCGTCATCAGTCCGATCTCAGAGCTGCGATCGCCGATCGCATGGCCATCCACCAGCGGCGTGACGCTATGAAATATCATCTCTTGCAGCTGGTTGCGTACACTGTGTAGATCATCCCTTGTCAAACGGTTGAGGTTCGCTTCGAGAAAAGCGATGTAGTCGGCCAGCAGCTTGACGCGCGCGCCCCCCAGGACGATGTTGTTGCTTGCTCCAGGCAGTCCGCCATGATCGGCGAACAAATCGCAAGGTAGAATGAGGGTAACGGATTGTGCGCTTATGGTGCGGCCATAAAACGGGCAGCCAAGTGCCCGGATTTCCATCATCCCGGGCTCGTTTTCGACCACATGTCCATTGACGCTGGTCCATGTCTTGCCCGTGCGCAGGAATGTGATTTGCCAATGATCTATGGCGCTGAAGCGTAGTTTCTCCGGAGAGCGTTCATAGCTGAAGGCTGGCGTTTGCTGCTGGATGAGAAGCGCCCCTTCAAGATTCCAGACGGTTTGAGATGCCACGAAACCTTCTCCGGCCTGGCCGCTTTCGGGAAGATACGCGTCTATCAGCGGCGCCATATGCTTCTGCCAAGCCGGGAATTGCTGACTGGGAGCCTCATGGGACGTGGAGAATGGCAGTGACACGAGCTCTGGCACATCCGTGGTCTTGCCGCAAATTGGAGCTTCGGAAATGCGGGGCCACCGGCGCCTTTCGACAAAAGCTGGTTGTCCGGCTGTAGTCTCGGTCTTGTTCCACATCATCGTGGCGGCCTTTCGACAAAACGTGCCAAATCGGCTGGCAGTCGCGGCGGTATCCTTACCGCGGGCGGATGGAGGGGACGGGCCCCTATAGGTGATCGACGCCCAAAATGGGTCGCGCGCGGAAAGTACAGGCCTTGTCCGGTTACGATCTTTCCCAATTGTCGCAAAACAGCCTGAATTTCAGTCCATCCGGGCGCCCGCCGGTTGGCGGACGGACATAAGGAAAGTGATCGTTTCATGTCTTGAGCAAAGAATTCTGCCTCGCGGTGCGCCTTGGCCGGCAAACCAAAGAAGTCTGTGGATGTCTGAGCCGAGGCTCTGTGCATCCGCCGAATGTCGCGCCAAGTTATTATCATCGCAGGCAGCATTGTCGCAGGTCCCCGCCCCGAAGGCTGTAAGGGGAAATTAAGCAGATTTCATTAATATTTTCAAGATATTTATAGAAGTTGCTTAAATATTTTCCGCTGAAATACACGAAGGAAACTTGTCAAGGAGAGTAAACTTATGAGTTTTTGGAAGAACTCTTGCAATTTATCCGCAGGTAATCGAAAGGTCGGCGTCTCTTTATCGATAATACTTGCGATTGCATCTTCGGTGGTCATGCATGAAACTGCAAATGCTGCCGAGAATGTGCACGTGAAGAATAAGACTGTGCAGTTGTACATGAAGAAGTATCAAAAGGACAATGTCGTCTTCTATAGCGGAAGTTCACTTACCAGGACGACTTCGGTTTCCGCCGAGAATTACTTCAAAGGTTCTCCTTATATCTGCACACCAAGTGGATTTGGAAGAACGTCGCATTGCTACAATCGCAGCGCATTTTGAGTTGAGCCGGCTGATGCCACGCACTGCGCGCGGCAAAGAATAGGGGCATTTCCCGGATGGCGGTTCGACGGAACAGGTGAGACGCATGCCGCCCGCTATCCAAAAGAAAGCCCCTATGTGAGTATTCGACTTCAACCGGGCAGATGTCTGCGAACATAGTCGCCCGGCCGCAGTTTCAGAACTTCGTCATCATGTTTGATCGGATTATGACGGAACACATACCATTTTCCGCCTGATGCTCGTTTCTGATAGATGATCCCGGCCTTCTTGCGATGCAGGAAGCAGGACACGTTGGGTGCGGCACTTTTCTTGCTGTACCAGACAGCGCTCATGCAGAGCCTACCGCGATCGGTCGCATACCAGATGCCCCTTGCGTAGGATTTTTGAGCGCCCGTATGCGACCAGGCTGTAAATCGACGGTGATGACGCGAGAAGAAGCCGGCCCCGTCCTTCCATATCCAGGAACGTCCCGAGTAGAGCTTTTTCAGTTCCTTGGCGCTCATTGGCATGGCTTGATGGGCCGCACGCGCTGTCATTCGATCGATTTGATGCTGTGTCGCCGCGTTCGCGGTGCCGGCCAGCAGCATCGCGAACATGGCGTTCAGGATGATGAAACGGAACCAAGACATGGGTTTCTCCTCAATCTTTCATCATCGCGGTCAATTCAAGAGAGGCGGCGTGGCGACGCGCCAATCCGGCCTGCCCAGACCATCCGGCCAGGGATAGACTTCACGGTCGTTGAAGTAGACCACCGCTTTCAGGTCAGGGAATTCGGAATGCGGCTTGTTGGCTTCCTCGGCCCACGCGTGAACATAGGCCTCGTTGCCCTGGTAGCCCAGTTCCGCGATCACGATCGGCTTCTTGAAGCGTTTCACACGGTCGTAGCCGGGTTTGGTCGCTTCCACGAAGGTCGAATCTCGCCCGAGCTTGCGCTGATCGAACGGCTGGTAACCGAAGACCGACAGCCCGACGACGTCGACGAATGAATCGCCGGGATAATAGGCTTCAAGCCCATCCTTGCCCATCGGCGACCACATATACTTCGCCGAGGGAAGGCTCTTGCGGCAGACGGTGACGGCGTGCCTGTAGGCCTTCACATACTCCTCCGCATTCCAGTAGGCCCAGGTGAACTGCCCGTTCTTCTCATCCATTTCCTGCGCCCAGCGAATGGTGACGGGTGCATTGAGCTTCGCGGCCGCCGAGCAGATCGCCGTCATGTTGGAATCATAGTGGCCCGCCAGAATTCCATTGAGTAGATCGGTAGGCGTGACGCGCCAGTCGCGGGCCCATGACCAGGGCTCGATGGTGATCAGCAGCGAACGCCCACGCTTGCGGGCATAATCGTCTGCCGTACTCAGCGTCGACAGATCGACGTCTTCCCAAGGCAGGAAAAGATGCTCGATCTTCGGATTGGGGTCACTGGAAAAGTCCCCGTTGGGATCATAGGCACCCCCCGGCAGCGATTGGGGTGTGATGATCGGCCTCTTGTCGTTGAAGAGAGGCCGAGTCTCGGCCTTCGCGTCCAGGCCGTTGCTGGCAGCGTATACGCCCCCGCAGAGGGCGCCAGCCGCAAGCAAGGCCGTCGTCAGCTTTGATAGAGTTTTCATAGCTTTGCCTCCTTCCTCTATTCGGTCTTGTGGACGGTCAAAGAGGTCTTCAAGGCCTCCAGTCGTTGTGAGACCAGATCATCGGCGATCAAGTTTGTCGCCTCGTCGGTTTTCTTGGTGACGGGATGGCGAAACACGAACCATGCTCCGCCAGTCTCGCGTTTCTGATAGATCGTTCCATCGAGAATGCGATGGATGAAGCAGGTCTTGGCGGGAAACTGGCCGTTCGTGGCGTGCCAGGTTGCCTCGAGACACAGACGGCCGGTGTCCGTCACAGCCCAGCGGCCTTCAGCCCAGGATTGTCCGTTGGTCCCGTCGACCCAGGCAGAAAACCGACGGTCGGTATCCTGCATTCGGCCAGCACCATCAGGCCAGCGCCAGCTCTTGTCGTGATAGAGCATGTAAAGTTCAACCGCCGTCATGGGTCTTGCTCCATCCGGCACCTTGGTGGTCGTTGCGGCCAAGGCCGTATTGCTCCCCGCTGCAAGTCCAAGCACGATCGCACATGCCAGCGATGCGGCGGGGACCAGGGAGGTCTGTGTCCTTAATGGCTTCATATTGCTTCTCCCGTATCGTGGATTGGAACGAGCTTTGGGGTTGCCGCCTTTACGGCTCGCTGCCGGTTTCGTCGTTTGGCGATATCGCGCAGGCTGCTATGTGTGCTTGCCGACTTACCTATGGAGCAGACGTGAAAGCCAATCCGGCGGGCGGCTTCCGCATCCAGCGCATTTCGCAGATCTATGAGAACAGGCTGGCGCAGTTTCTTCTTGAGCTGGGCCAGGTCGATCTTTCGGATGGCGTCCCATTCCGTCATGACGACGACGGCATCCGCGTTTCTCGCGCATTCATAAAGATCCTCGTGGAAATCGACGCTGCTGAGGACTTTTGCTGCATTCTCGATGCCGACGGGGTCATATGCCCGGATGCGGGCACCCAGGCGCTGCAGGGTTTCGATGAGCGGCACGGAGGGCGCGTCGCGCATGTCGTCGGTATCGGGTCTGAAGGTCAGGCCGAGAATGGCGATGGTCAGGCCGTCAATATCGCCGCCAAGTGCCTTGCTGACCTTCCGTGCCATGCGCCGCTTGCGCATCTCGTTGACGGCAAGGGTTTCCTCGACGATACGCAACGCCACGCCATGGTCCTGCGCCGTCTGCAACAACGCAAGCGCGCTTTTGGGGAAGCATGAGCCGCCATAGCCAGGGCCGGCGGCAAGGAGGCTTGCCCCGATGCGCTTGTCGAGCCCCATACCGAGCGCCAGCTCTCCGACATCGCTGCCCATCTCCTCGCAAAGATCGGCAAGTTCGTTGATGAAGGTGATCTTCGTGGCGAGAAAGGCATTGGCGGCATGCTTGATCAGCTCAGCCGTCCGACGCATCGTGATGATGACGGGCGTATTCTGGCGCTCGATCGGGACATCATAGAGCTCGACAAGCCGTTTGCAGGCCCATTCCTCCTCCACGCCCAGGACGATGCGGTCCGGAGCGAGAAAATCCTGCACCGCAATGCCTTCGCGCAGAAATTCCGGATTGGAGGCGACGGCGAAGGTGCCAGGCGTCCGGACCGAGCTGATGATCCTGTGCACGGCGTCGCCGGTTCCGACCGGCACCGTCGATCTTATCACCACGATACTATCAGCCGAGATAAGCGCCGCGAGCTCGCGCGCTGCCTGGTAAATGAAGGAAAGGTCGACATCCGCCTGTCCTGGATGCGGGGGCGCAGCGATCGCTATGAAGACGATGGCTGCTCCTTCGACCGCCTTTGCGATGTCGCAAGTGAAGTCCAGCCGTCCCGCGGCATAGTTTCGTTCCACCAGCTCGTCGAGATCCGGTTCGTAGATCGGAATCCTGCCGTGACGAAGGGCGGCGATCTTATCGGCATTCTTGTCCACACAGACGACACGATTGCCCCATTCGGCGAAGCATGTGCCGCTGACCAAGCCCACATATCCGGTTCCAATAACAGCTATCTTCATGTGCGTTCCCGCCAATAGCGTCCTTCCCGTCATGAACCTCAATTGTCCGTGTCACTCACGTGCCAGTGCGGATTGAGCACCATTCTGTGCAGTCCACGCCCGCCAATGCCGGCGCCCGCCACCGAAAAGCGATTGTCGAACAGCACGTAGCCGTCGGTGTCCCAAATCAGTGATTGTACTCCGGCGCGGCCGTGCTCCATGATGCCGACAAATGGCAGCGCCGTCAGAGCAAGCAGAGCGCTGGCGAGCGCTGGCCGATAAAAGCGCTTGTTCGCGCCGAGCGTGTTTTCACGCGCATGCTGGACGATGATGACCAGCAGCAGCAAAGTGTAGATGGCGGCATTCATCGTTGCGAAGATATAAAAGCCGCTGCTCTCCTCCGCGCTGACGGATAGCACCGGCAAGATGGAGGCGAGAGAGAGAAAGCCATAGGGTGCAAGGACCCGGAACGGCAGCGGATCGACCTCCGATGTGCCTTTCGGCGTGACGCGGAAATCCACGAACGATCCGGTCGCCCGATCGTGAATGGCAGCCAGAGCGCCCACGAGTGCCCACGGCCAGCGGGCAAACAGGAACAATGTCATCTCCCAGCTCAGGATCCTGGCATTGGCCGGCCTGAACGTATGCGTACTGCGCCAGCGATAAGCGAACAGGATCAGCAGAACGGATTGCGGCACGAAGTGCAGCAGAAAATCGGGATAGGAGACATCGACGAAGGTCCTGCCTCTAACAAGCGCGATGATGGGCATGACGAACATCAGCGCCATGAAGAGCGAGAAAAGAGAATACCAGAGCTGCGAAAACAGGAACTGGATCTTGAGACGCAGCGGCAGCCGCTTGATCAAGCTTGGCGAATATTGCAGCAGGATCATCATCAGGCTGCGCGACCACTGAAACTCCTGGGTGATGAGATCGGCAAAGGTGCGCGGGCCATCGCCATGCGCAATGGCATCGAGCGCATGAATGCCACGCCAGCCGTGCGCATTCATCATCAGCGTGGTGGAGTGGTCTTCCGCCAGCTCTGGGCCTAGACCGCCAATGCTCTTCAGGGCCTTGGTGCGAACGGCGTAGTGCGAGCCGATGCAAAGCGGCGACAGCCCGTGATTGAACCCCACCTGAAGCGATCCGTGCATGCTGGCTTCCGCATAGAGACGGCCGCGTGCCGACCAGCTTTCACCGGCATTCCGATCGCAGATGCTCGGCGCGGAGACATAGCCGACCGCCGGATCGGCGAAGGGGCGAAGCATCTGAAAAAGATAGCCTTGCTCGGGCACATGATCGGCATCGAGCTGCACGACGAAATCATAGCCTTCATAGCCGTAGTGATCGTAGAAGAAGGCGAGATTGCCTTCCTTGCAGCGGGTGCGCCGCGGCCAGGTCTGGCGGTGATAATCTTCGCGGCCCCTGCGGGTGGATACCTGGACGCCATGTTTGCGGCACCAATCCAGCGTCGAGGGTGACGGATCTTCATCCGCGAGCCAGGTGTCGTGCGGCACATTCTGTGCCAGCATGGCATCCAACGTCCGGGCCACCACCGCGAAGGGCTCCGATGGTGCCTTGGTGACGACCATGGCGATGCGGCTGCCGGCGGGAAGCCGCAATTGCCCCGTCGGCTTTTCGGCGCGAAAGAAGACGATGATGAAATAGGCTGGAATGATCGTCACCCAGGCAAGCACCAGGGTCAGCAAGACCGATCCCATCGGGTCGACATGGTGTGCGGGTGTAAACCACCAGCTCCAGAAATAGACAAGCGCCGCGAGCCATAGCGTGGCGCAAGCGACATATTCCGCGCGCTGGCGACCCCGCAGGACCGGCGTCATCAACGCCCTTTCCTTCATTGCTTCAGCTCGTGTCCGGATCGATGTCATCCTCGCATCTCCAGTCCGAAGAAGGGAGCCGCGGTCCGGATGATTGTTTCGATATTCGAATGCAGAGCGTGGAAGCCGAGTTTCTCGGCGGCAAGTTCGGAAGCGGCATAAAGGACAGGCGGATCGCCCGGTCGCTGCCCGTGCATGGCGATGGGAACCTTGCGTCCGCAAACGCGTTCGATCTCCCCGACGATCTCCTTGATCGACGTGCCGTGCCCTGTTCCCAGATTGACGGCAAGATTGTCACCACCAGCCAATAGATACTCGACTGCCAGGACATGCGCCCTGGCGAGATCCAGCACGTGGATATAGTCGCGCACACAGGTACCATCCGGCGTGTCGTAATCGTCTCCATAGACTTCCAAGGTTTCGATCGCGCCGGCCGCCGCCAGCAACGCGCGTGGAATGAGATGCGTTTCGGGATCATGCCATTCGCCCAGTTCCCGTTCGGGATCGGCGCCCGAGGCGTTAAAGTAGCGTAGTGCCACATAGGAAAGTCCGTATGCGGCTGAATAGTCGGCGAGCATGTGTTCGGCAATCAGCTTCGTTCTGCCATAGGGATTGATGGGTCGAGGCGTCTCGCATTCGCGGATCGGCAGATGGGCGGGAATTCCGTATATCGCGCAGCTCGATGAAAAGATCAGCCTATTGGCTTGCGCGCGGCGGCACGCCTCTAGAACCGACAGCGTGCCGGTGACATTGTTGGCGTAGTATTTCGCGGGATTTTCAACCGACTCGCCGACATAGGCCGAGGCGGCGAAATGTATGACCGCCGCAGGCCTGTGGCCATCGATCGCCTCAACAAGGCGGGGCGTGTCGAGAATATCGCCTTGGACGAAGGGCCCCCAGCGCACGGAGGTCAGGTGGCCCGTCGAGAGATTGTCATAGACGACGGGCTCGAAGCCCTGGCGATGAAGGAGTTTCGCGGTGTGGCTGCCGATGAAGCCGGCGCCACCCACGACGAGTATTTTTTGCCTGGCCATCACGCAACCTCGAAAAGCTCGCTGCTTGGACGAACCAGCTGCCGTTCGAAGTAGGCGATGGTGGACTTCAGCCCATCCGCTAGCGCGACCGACGGTTCCCATCCCAGTTCGCGTTTCGCGACGCTGATGTCGGGCCGGCGCTGACGCGGATCGTCGACCGGCAAGGGCTTATGGACGATCTTTGAGCTGGAGCCGGTGATCGCGATCACCTGTTCGGCAAGATCACGCACGGTAAATTCCCCCGGATTACCGAGATTAACAGGCGTATGGATGACCGTTTGGTCGGCCATAAGGCGGACGAAACCATCGATCAGGTCGGCGACATAGCAGAACGAGCGCGTCTGGGAGCCATCGCCATAGACCGTGATGTCCTGGCCCCTGAGTGCCTGGACGATGAAATTGGATACGACGCGGCCGTCGTCGGGGCGCATGCGCGGCCCATAGGTGTTGAAGATACGGGCAATCCTGATGTCGACGCCGTGCTTAGCGTGAAAGTCACGGAAAAGCGTTTCGGCGGAACGCTTGCCTTCGTCGTAGCACGAGCGGGGGCCGAAGGAATTGACGTTGCCCCAATAGTTCTCAGGCTGCGGATGTACCTGGGGATCTCCATAGATCTCCGATGTGGAGGCCTGGAAGATGCGCGCCTGGTGATGAGCGGCTAGCTCCAGCAGGTTGAGCGAGCCGAAAACGCATGTCTTCATCGTATGGATCGGATCGGCCTGATAGTGCGGTGGAGATGCCGGGCAGGCCAGATTGTAGATCTCGCTGACAGGCAGATCGAGTGACGTTATGACGTCGTGGCGGATAAAGCTGAACGTGTCGTAGCGAAGCAGATGCCACAAATTGTCCATCCGCCCGGTTGAAAAGTCATCCACGCAGATGACTTCATGACCATCCTGCAGAAGCCGGTCGCAAAGGTGCGAGCCGAGGAACCCCGCGCCTCCCGCAACAAGAATCGTACGTCTCTTGGTATTTTTTGGAGTGATGCCTGCAGATTTGAACGCTATGCCCATCAAACCCTCCCGGTACTTTAGACACGCAGCCGAGTATCAAGGCGAAGTAAGACTTCCGCCCTTGTTGTAGGCTGTTTACAACTGGGAATTATTTCTGCAATTTATGGCTATAGTTTACTAACGTTTAACTATGCTGTCGTTATCAAGGAATGCAGAAGTTTTACATTCTGTCCATTTTTGTCGCTATCAGCGCTGATGTATTAATTTAAAATAATTTACATTGGGCGTGCGATTTAAACTGAAGTTTTTACTATAGAATTCATATATACATTAGTATCGTAAGATAATTTAGAGATATCAATGAGTATTGTTATTTATCTCCGTCCCAGATGGCGAAGCCGATAGGCGTAAGGGAGAGTCGACCGAAATTCGGCTTCAAATAAATTCGCGCAATATGTTGTATCACGATGCGCCTCTTCTTCAGAAAGTTTTCGTGTCTGCGCGCTGCGCAACAGCAACAAAGCATCGTGGCTCATCTGAGATCTTGTAAGCGGATAATTCCATAAGGCCGAATGCCGGAACCATGAGCGTTCTGACACCCCGAGGGAGCGGCAAGGATAGGGGCGGGCGCTTGATGGCTAGGTCAGGCGCAGATCCAGGCGCGGATGCAGCTTTTTCAGGTTTGGCAATGATTTCATCTGCCAGGGAATTTGCGACGAGCCACAGACGGTAAGATGAACGTCCGGATGCTTGCGCGCTTCTATCGTCAGTTTTGCTAGCAGGTTGATGCCCGAGGAATTCAAGAATTGCAGACCGGTGAGATCGAAAGTCGCCTTGCCTCCACCCCCATGAAGGATCGTCCTGGCCAGATCATAGACCGGTGCATAGGCGTCGGGACCCGCCAGACGCATGGTTCCGTCAAAATACAGAGTGCTGCCTTCGGACCAGACGCGGAATGCTTCTTCTTTGATTTCCATAAAAGGCCTCTCGCTGGTTCACGCCGATGAAATCGCCATTGCGGCATAGGTTTGCAGCTTGATCCGCTTGTGCGGACCATCCTCGTCGAAATGCCAGGCCAGCTGAACCTGGTAGTCGCTCATCAATGTCAAGAGTCCTAACCCGGATGCATCGTCGCCGGCAAGAACGCTTGCCTCGATCTGTTCTATCAGGAGATCGCCGGGATCGCCGGCCGTAACCCTCAGCAATAATTCCTGGAAGCGTTCAGTCGTGTCACGGTCGATAAAGTTTCCGATCCGCATCCTGAAATGATGGTCATCCCTCAGGGCCTCGATCAGGATCTCGCCCGTGGCGCGGAACTTGATGGAGTTTTCGATGAGCTCGTTGGTCAAATAACCGATATCGTGCCGTACCGTCTTGTATTGGCGCTCGGAAGCACGGAAATCGAGCGCCATCGTTTCCGCGATAAAGTCGGATGTCATGGCCGAATGGCGCCACGCCAGGTGAAGAGGTCCGTCGAACAGGCGAATGCGAAGGGCATTGGTGCCGTCGAACGAAACCAGATGTTCCTTGCCGAAAATTGCTGTTGTCATCTCCTCACCTGTGCCGCATCACCACAAGGGTAATATCGTCATGGATCTTGTGGGTCCCGATGTAAGCCATCAAATCGTCGAGTATGCCCTCGACGACTTCTTCCGCAGTCCCGCCATGTAGCCGGCGGGCATCCTCCAAAAGCCTGTCGAAGCCGAACAGTTCGCCCTTCGAATTCTCCGCTTCGGTGACACCGTCTGTATGCAGGACTACCATGTCGCCCTTCTCGAAGGATACTTGCCGCGTATCGATAAAGGGAGCTATGTCGGGCTCGAGGCCAACAGGAAGACCGAGATCGCCTGTATCTATCCGCTCCACCTTGCCGTCCTGGCGAATGATGATCATGTCCTCGTGCTGGCCGGATATGGTCAATCTCTCGCCGTCATAGTCGAGGAACGACAAGGTGAGATGCTTGTCCGTCCGTGTCCGTTCGATGTTCTTGAAGATCGCGCGGTTGAGATCGGTCAGGAATTTTGCCGGGTCCATCTCGCCTGCTTCCTGCAGGGCGCGGGCGATCGATTGCACCATCAGCATCAGCACGCCGCTCTCCAGACCGTGGCCGGTCACGTCGCCGATGCCGATCTTGAGGTTGTTTCCGTTCTGTAGGACATCGTAATAATCGCCGCCGACTTCGTCGGCCGGGCGCATGTAGGCGGCGATCTCCAGATGCTTGATCGCCGTCAGTTCCTTGGCCCGCGGCAGGACCATGAGCTGGATTTGCTTGGCCACATTGAGCTCCGCACCCAGCCGCAGATTTTCGTTCTTCAATTGGCTGTTGAGGGTCGAAATCTCTTCCTTGGCCGCCTCGATCTCCTTGGTCCGGTCCGAGACGAGCTTTTCGAGGTTTTCGGTGTGGAAGCTGATATCCTCCGCCATCCGGTTGAATGCGATGCCGGCCTCAGCTACCTCGTCCCTGGTCGAGATATCGACCCGGACCGAATAATCCTTCGCCTGTATGCGCTTGGCGGCGCTCGCCAGCGCGCTGATGCCGCTGGTGACGCGTTTCGAAGCAGCGAAGACCGCCGCTGTGACGATCATCAGCGACACAAGGACCGCCATGATCTGATAAAGCAGGATGCGGTTGGTCGCCCGCGATATCTCATCCTTGGCGGCAATGAGCGAGGCGTAGATCTCGCGCTCGGGCACGACTATCCCGAGCGAGATGACCTCGCGTTGCACCGGTCCATCCACCCAAAGATTGGTCGGGTGCAATTGCTTGACGACCGCGAGGTAGGGCACATCCTCTCCCTGCTGGCTGAGGGTGATATGCTGGATCACGCCATCGGCGTCGAGTGGCAGCTTGGTGATTGCCGTTTGCGTGCTGTTGCGCAAGGATCGATCGACGCCGGTGACGCCCTTGGCGGCGGCATCATTGGCGGCACGCAAGCCGATGACCTTCTCGCCCACGGGATTGATCGCGACGACATTTCCATTCGACATGGCAAGGAAGCCGAATCCGGTCTGGGCGACTTTCACATGTTCAACGATTTCGGCAAGTTGCGTGAGCGTGATATCAGCGCCAGCGGCACCGGCCACCTGATGCCGATCCGGCGTCCAGAGCGGATGAAAAAAGCTGACGATCAGCTTGCCGGTGATGGCGTCGGTATAGGGAGCGGTCTGGGTGATGTAATCGGCAACCGGCCGTGATGACGGGTTGGAAGCCCATTGCTGCCAGGATTCGTAGAGGCCTGGAAAGAAGAATGTCCAAAAATCGGCGCTGTTATGGCCGGGATAGAGCCGGTCGAAGGTCTGTGCCTGCGTCGTATAGGGAGCGGTCCGGAAAATCGGACGCTCCCTGGGGCCGATATAATACATCTGCAGCTTCGACGCGCCGTTATGCAGCAATGAAGGGGCGACCAAATCGAGCACCGCGCTCCACTCTATGTCTGCCTGTACCTGGGGCAGGGGATGGTGATCCTTATCGAGCAGGTACCCCCAGACACTGATGACGGAGGGCGTGCCGGGCAAGTTCTGTGACCACTGGCCAACCGGGTCGTAGGACACCGTTACCGCGCCCGGGGACGCCCTGCTCATGGCGGCCCCCACATCCACGCTTCGCGCAGGGTTGTCGATCTGGCCCTGCAGAACGCCCGCCAGCGCCTTCACGTCGGAATGGACCTGGTCGATCAGCAGGCCGACCTCCGCGGCGGTCGAATCCGCATAGGAGCGAATGTAATCCTGGCTCGCCTTCTCCAGGCCTTGTCCCACTTCCGTCGTGGCGTTGCGCGAAAGACGCTGGACGTTCCAAAGCGCAAGGCCGCCGCTGACGAGCAGGTCGAAAAGAACGGCACCCCCGACCACGAGTAGAAATTTGGCGCGAAAGGAGCGCAGTCCGAGCCGTTGCTTGGCGGTTGACGCGTCTGTCATAGCGGTTTCTGTCCCGAGGAAGCCCAGATCGGCCAGCCGGCATAGCCTCTTGGGTGGAGCGCGGCAAAAATATGATCGGCGAAACCTTGTTTGAATCGCTCGATGAATGCGGCTGAATCCCCTCTTCGGACCGCCATCTCATCTGCGTAGACATTCCGCCAAGCCGTGATGATGTCGGCGAAATCCTGGGGATCGCCGTCGAGATTCGTGACCATGAAGCTTTCCATCCGCACATCCTTGAAGCCGGCATCCAGCAGCATGCGGCGGCCCTTGGGACCCATTTCCACATCCATGTCGAAATGGGCAAACAGCTTCGCGACCTCGTTGTAGGTCCATTGGATGCTGTCGGCTCTGGGCTCCCCAAGACAATGGGAGTTCTTCTCGTTGGTGATGTAGACCCTGCCGCCTGGCTTGCATATGCGATAGAGTTCGCGCAGCAGAATATCCGGACGGTCGAAGATCTGCAGCGAATGCCTGCAGGTCACGAAATCGAACTGGTCGCTCTCGAACAGCATCTGGGATGCATCGCCATAGGTATATTCGATATCCTGGACGTCGAAGTCGTCCGCGACCTTGCGGGCATATTCCAGGCTCGGCAACGAGTGATCGAGGGCAACGATCCGCGCCGGCTTGAAATCCTTTCGCAGCAGCATGGCGAAATCGCCGATACCGCAACAGATGTCGGCAATATGCAAACCCTCACGAAGGCCGTGTCGCGGCAATATCTCGCGTTCGTGCCGCCACGTCATTTTCGTCTGGGTTCGGAGGATCGGGATGAAGCTCTGGTTCTCCACGAATGTCTGCCCAGGATAAAAGGCGGAATCGTAGATCTCGACGGCGATGTTGGGCGACAGATCGCTCAAATGGCGAAACAGTCGCGATGCCCATGCGACGACGCTCGAGGCGACGACCGTCAGTTTGAGATCCGGCCTCGACCGGGTGGCATCGAGGAGTGCATGCGTCAGGGCGCGGAACGCCGTATTGTTCATGTGGATGACGCGCTTCAGATTGATGTAGCAGACACCGTTCACCGTCTCGATACCGTTTCGCAGCAGGGCGAGATCATCGGCGAGCTCGGCAACCGAATGCGGTCTGAGGACTCCCGACAGGGAAAATTCCTGATTGTTGGCATCGAATTGCGCTGTGAAACGGCTAGAGGAGGGGTTGTTCAATTGAGTAGCCTTTCGAGTGCGAGATCCACCACGAAAGTCATCACGCCTGTATCCTGATCGGACAGCTCGATATCCGCATCGTAATTGACGGCAAGGCCAAGAAGGATCGCATGCTCGGCACGCGCGGCGTCATCGGTGATGACATCGAGATAGTTTGCAAGCGCTTGGCCGTTTCCGATGCGCTCGACGATTGCCTGATATGAAGCGCGTTGTTCGGCCGAGCAGGGAAAAGTCAGTTCGATTCGCTCGATCAAGCCATTCCGGTAGAAGCGGCAGGTAAGGGTACCGCCGCTTTCCCTGGTATGAAACGACATCTCGAAGAGTTCATTCAGGGCTGACGAAAGCAGGTTGGCATGACGGATGGGATCGTGGCGATCATGGCTGACCATGCGTGCCACATAAGCGGCGCATTGGTCGCAATGCGACCAGTCCGCCACCAGGGTAGCCATCTCCATCTCCAGCTCAAGCAATGGCTCGAAGGCCGCGCCCATTTGCACCTCCTCCATGTTACCCCCTCAAGAAATTCCCGAACGAAATGCGAAACTCACGGGCTGGCGTGATATTCGTCGAATGTGGTGACCGGTTGAGTGCGCGCACCCCGCCTTATGAAATCATCGAGCTTGTCGGCGCTGAGCGGAGGGCTGATGCTATAGCCCTGCAGGCGGTCGCAGCCTTCTTCCCGGAGCCAGGCGGCCTGTTGCTGCGTTTCGACGCCTTCCGCGGTCACCCGCATGTCCAGACCGTGGGCGAGCCCGATCACGGAGCGCACAATGGCTTGGCTTTTGCCGTCCTGCAAAATATCCCTGATGAAGTAGCGATCGATCTTGATCGTATCGAAGGGAAAATTCTTGAGATAGCTGAGCGAGGAATATTCCGTGCCGAAGTCATCGAGGGAAATCTGGATGCCCAGCACGTTCAGCGTGTTCAGAGTGTCCAGATTGTTGGTCGTGCGTTCCAGAAGCACGCCTTCGGTGATTTCCAGCTCCAGGCGCTCGGCTGGAAATCCGACGATATCGAGCGTTTGGGAGATGCGATCGGTCAGGCCCGGCGTCAGGAATTCCGCCGGAGAAAGGTTGACTGCGAGCGTATAGTGCGCCGGCCATGCCAAGGCCTCGCGGCAGGCTTCTTCCAGCATCCACTGACCGATTTCGCGCATCAGGCCGTCGGCTTCGGCCATGGGAATGAAAGCGGCCGGCGGAATGATCCCGAGGGTCGGATGCCGCCAGCGCAGCAGCGCCTCGAAGCCGACTATATGGGACGAAGACTCCACCAGCGGCTGATATTCGATGAAGAACTCGTCACGTTGCAGTGCCACGCGCAGGCTTCGTCGCAGCAGCTCCCTTTGTTCGACCACGATCAGCATGGCCGGATCGAAAGTCCGCGCCCGCCTTCGTCCCTCTTTCTTGGCGGCATAAAGGGCGACATCGGCAGCCTTCATCAGCTGTTCGCCCTCGTTGCCGTCGCGCGGCGCAATTGCAATGCCGACGCTCACGCCGACGAACAGAGAGATGCCGTTGACCGTGAACGGCTTCTTGAATTCGCTCACCAGCGCGTCTGCCAATCGTTCCGCCTCGAAGGCACGCTGCGGTCCGACCTGGATGATGGCGAATTCGTCGCCGGCGAGACGGTAGACCGTTCCGCCCTCGCCGAGCGCTTCCTTGATTCGTTCGGCGGCGAGTTTCAGCACGATGTCGCCGGCACCGTGGCCGAGCGTGTCGTTGACGGGCTTGAAGTCATCGAGATCGAGCTGCATCAGCGCCGGCCCGATCTTGCCGCTCGCCGGAAGGAGCTGCGCGAGCGCGGCACTGAATTGGCGGCGATTGGGCAATCCGGTCAACGCGTCGTGTGTTGCCTGATGGATCAGCCGCGCTTTTTCACCATCGTCGGATGGCAGGTTTCCATTCGAAATTGCCTCATTGGTTTCGATGATCAGGAGGCCCACTCGAATGTAGGAGACGACAACGTTGCGTTTTCCTCGCCTCGGATCGTCGAGCGGGATCGTGCGAGCTTCACCTGTATCGATTACCTGACGAATGAGCTCGGCAAGCGCCGGTTTTGCAAGTGCCGGATAGGCCTCCCACAATGTCACCTTGTTCCGGGTGGGAAGGCCGATATGCTCTTTGAATCCCTTAGAGGAGTCGAGCAGTTTGAGATCGAGGTTCCAAAGCGAAATAACCGCCTCTAAACCGTTGTCGGATTCGGACTCATATGGAATTTGCTGCGACCGATCCACTCGGTTCTCAGGCATATGGCCTCGTCCTCCCCAAGCCGGTCAAACAAAATCCGGCCATTGTTCAGTTTCAACTGGTCCGTTCGCATCGGAGCGTGCGCATCAACAATCGCAGTCTCATCGATCGTGCGGGCGCAAGTCGTAACTTACCAGAACGTGACAGCCGCTTTAAGCGAATATATTACTAGACCTTCATATTTAGCAATGACTGCTAAAACATGTGCAGATTAAATCGACCGCGGCGATATTATCTGTTTCATTTTGAGTGCTAGAAGATTGCACTCCCAGATCGCACGATGCGTTTAGATTGCAGTGTTTCCATCGGGTGATTTCGATGGCTCCATGGTTGATTCGTGGAGTGTCCTCTTTTCCGATCGACGCCAGCGGTCGCAGTCCCGCCGCCTTCTACTGAAGTGTCCTGCTTTGCGGCTCCATCGCAAGGACCGGCAATTGCGCTTCGCGGCCCCCTTGAACGACAGGGTGGCTGCGAAGCCTTGCGGCCTTGCGAATAAGCAACTCCTCATTGATGATCGCTTGCATGCTCGCGGTGAATTTGCGGGGACTGAACTGTTCCGCATGCGCTTGCAGTGTTTCCGGGTGAAAGCGGTGCTGCATGGCCTCGAAATCGATCACGGCCTTGATCAGCGCATCGACGGACTGCTGGTCGAAGAGAATGCCAGTCACTCCCGGCGCGACCGTTTCCAGCGCCCCCCCACTTCCGTAAGCGATGACGGGTCGCCCGCTGGCCATCGCTTCCACCGGAACCATGCCAAAGTCCTCCTCGCCGGGAAAGACCAGCGCACGGCAGCGGGCAAGCTTTTCTCTCAATATTGGAAATGGGGTCCGGCCGAGAAAAGTGATCGAGGGACCGGCGATACGTTTGAGCCCCTCCGCTTCGCTGCCTTCGCCGATGATGACCAGTTGGCGATTCATCCGGGTAAAAGCCTTCACCGCCAGATCAATCCGCTTGTAGGGAACCAACTGGCCGGCGCAGAGATAAAAATCCTCTGTCGATGGCGCCGGCGTGAAGTCATCGACATTGACGGGTGGATAGACCACGGTCGCGGGCCGCCGATAATACTTGCCGATGCGGTCGCAGACATGATGCGAGTTGGCGACGAAGCGGTCGACGCGCATGCTCGTATTGACGTCCCAGGAGCGCAGCATCGGCGCCAGCATCGGCAACATGAGCCGGGATGCGAGGCCCGCATGGGATCGATAGAAGTGATAGTGATCCCAAAGATACCGCATGGGGGAATGGCAATAGCAGATATGCGTCGCCCGCGGCGACGGGATGATACCCTTGGCCGGGCCGGATTCGCTGGAAATGATCAGATCGTAGCCGGTGAGGTCGAAGCTCTCCAACGCGAAGGGCATCAGCGGCAAGAGCGATTGGTAGGTCTTGGCGGCACCCGGAATCCGCTGAAGGAAGGAGGTGAAAATCTTGTGCCTGCGAATCTTCTCGGAGACACGGCTTTCATCATAGACGAGAGTGAAGATATCGGCGTCCGGATACATGTCGCAGAGCGCCTCGACCACTTTTTCTCCGCCGCGCATCGATACCAGCCAATAATGCACGATCGCTACCCGCATTGCTCTTCCCTCCATGGGTCGAGACAACATTGGGCAGCCGGCAACTTTTGCGACAGGGCCTACATCGGTTCAGCGCGGCATACAAATGGCCGAAGCGAGTGACCAAAAGATTTAGCTGCCGGTATGTGCCTGCACACAAGGATATGCCCATCCGACCAAGAGACGGCAGCGTCGCCTACCTCCCTGCCAGAAATGATAAGCCCTGTTGCTTCGGTAGGGGATTTACACGTTATGCGTTCAGCTGCTGATCTCGCTCCATGGCGCCTTTTCCGTGTGATGGCGCAAGCGATCAAGAAAGCGAGATTTAGACTCATGTCCAGAGTGTGCGCTTCGGCTTACCATTCCATCTCCAGGCCATCTCGATTGATGGCGCCCTGGTTGATGGCGTTGCTTCTTTCCGGCGTGGGGATGCATGGCATGGCGAGTGCTGCGGCGGCCGACGCCTATCGTGTCGGACCTCAGGCGCGGATCAAGGTCGCCATCGTCGAATGGATCGCCGCAACCGGCGAATACAAGGAATGGACGGCGCTGAACGGCGAATATGTCGTGTCGCAATCGGGTTCGATCTCAATTCCGATGATCGGAGAAATGCGGGTCGGCGACAAGACCGTTGAGGACATCAGCGCCGATATCGGCGACAAGCTGAAGCAGATCACCGGTCTGGCGCTTGCACCGACCGCTTCGGTCGAGGTGGTCAAATATCCGATGATCTACGTGTCCGGCGCTGTCGAAAAGCCGAGCGAGCTGGAGTTCAGGCCCGGCCTGACGGTGAAGCAGGCGGTTGCCATGGCGGGTGGGCGTGAGCGTCGGTCCAGCCAGACCGGTGACTACTCGGAGGCGCAGCAGGTCAGCTATGCCGGCGAGATCAGCCGGATGGAGCTGCAGCTGAAACAGCTCGGCGCCCGGCGGGCCCGCCTGATGGCCGAACTCAACGATCAGCCGGCGATCACATTCCCGCCGGAGATCAAGGCCGCTCCCGAGGGATCGGCCATCTGGCAGATCATGACGAGCGAAGTAGACCTGTTCAATGCCAGGGCAGATGCTCTGCGTCAGCAACTCGCCGCCGCCGCGGATCTGGAAGTGCTGCTGCGCAACGAAATCAACATCCTTGATGAGAAGATGTCGTCGCAGGACGAGCAGGTGAAGATCGCGCAGGACGAGTTGAGCGACATTTCCAAGCTGGTCGACACGAAGATCCTGACCACCTCTCGGAAAACCTCGCTGGAGCGGATCGTCGCCGAGATGCAGGCAGGCAAGCTGGATCTTGTCGTTGCTTCGATGCAGGCAAAGCAGAAGCTGAGCGAGACCGAACGTGACGCGCTCAATCTCAAGGGCCAGCGCAAGACCGATGCCGGCCAACTGCTGCAGACTACCGAGACCGAAATCGAGGATACCAAACTAAAGCGAAACACGACGCTGCAACTTCTGCAGCTTTCGGGCGCTTCGCTTTCGAGGAGTCAGAGCATGAAGGCGCTCGATCTCCAGCCGATGGAATACTGGATCACCCGCAACGGCGACGAGGCCAATGCGATCAAGGCATCGGAAGCGACCGTGCTGCAGCCGGGGGACGTTCTGGATGTGCGCTACAATATTTCCGGAAGCCTGGACGGCACGGCGCTTTCGTCTGCCGATACCGGCCAATCTCAATAGTGATAAGCGAGCAATGTGGGGCGACAATCATGGCAATTCACGAGATCGGTAAGGGCTTGCGCAGCATTCCTTCGAGCGCCAAGGGGACAGGGGGCAGCGAATATATCTCCTTTCGTGACGTCTGGCGTTTCCTGCAGCGCCACTGGATGATCTTCGCACTGTTTACGGGGGCGGGCCTCGGCGTCGGCGGCTTCTACATGGCGACCACCCAGCCGGTCTATTTGGCGACCACGCGGCTCGTCATGGATCCAGACCAGGGACGCATCGTCTCGCAGGACGCCTTCACCGGAACGGTCATCATCGAGGCGGCGGAAATCGCGAGCCAGGTCGAGATCGTCAAATCCGAGGCGATCGCGCGCGCGGTCGTGCAGAAACTCAATCTCACGGAAGATCCGGAAATAGTCGGCGGCATGTCCTGGCAGGCGACGCTGCATGACAAGCTGCGCGCACTCTTCAGCTACTTCAAGCACGGCGATGATGGCAGCGCGAAAGTGGAAACCACGGAGGATGATCTCATGCGCCGCACCATGGCCTCCTTCCTCTCCAGGGTCGAGGTTACCCGCGTTGGCCAGTCCTACATTCTTGAGATCGGATATAGTTCGGTCGATCCGCAAAAGGCGGCTCTGGCGGCGAACGCGATTGCAGAGGCCTATATCAGCACCGGTCTGTCGGAGCGGGCATCGGCAGCGCAAAGTGGTGCCAAATGGCTGGAGACACGTTTGATCGAAGTCGGACGGCAAGCTCGCGAGGCGGCGATGAATGTCGAGGAGTTTCGCGCTAAAAACGGCATCATGGAGATCAGTACATCGTCCTCCCTCGATCAGCAGCAACTATCGGAGATCAGTAGTCAAGCAGTCGCGGCCAAGGCACAGACGGCGGCAGAATCAGCCAAGCTCGCGACACTCAACCAGCTGATGTCGGGTGGTAAAGTCGAAGGCGATGTCGATGAGACGATGAACAATCCGCGCATACAGAAGCTGCAGGAGGATCTCGGAGCTGCGACAATCAAATTGAACAACCTTACCGGCAGATATGATGCCGATAATCCCGCCATCATTGCCGCGCAGCAGGAAATCGATCGAATAAAGGGAGATATGCGCAAGGAGTTCGAGCGTATCCAGGCAGTCTACAAGGTAAATCTGGAAGTCGCCCAAACCCGCGAGAAGCTGCTCAGCGATGAATTGGCGTCGCTTAAGGACGCCGGAACGGACAAGAATCTGGCAAGGGTGGAGCTGTCGGAGATGGAAAGCCGCGCCACCACCTACCGACGGATGTATGAAAGCATCCTGCAGCAGCTGATTGGCGCGCTGCAAAAGGAATCGTTTCCGCTTGGCAATGTTCGTGTCGTGACCGCGGCCGCCGTGCCGCTGGCAAAGAGCTGGCCGAAGTCTTCCTTCGTCCTGCCCTTCACGGCCATGCTCGGCCTTGCGGCCAGTGTCATGGCGGCGCTCTTGCGGGACGGCCTGGATCGCCGCGTCAGCTCCAGTGAAAAGCTGCGGCGGGAATTGGGGATCAGCTCTCTCGGCCACGTGCCCGTCTACATGAGCCCGTCCTTCCTGCCGGGAAGAATGGCGGCCGCCAGCGCGGGCTGGCGACGAACGATGCTGCCGTTGAGATCCGTGCTCGATACGCCCTATTCGCAATTTTCGGAAGCCTTGCGTGGTGTCAAGCACTCGATCGATTCCGCATTTCCGCCGAACGCACCCATGGTGATCGGCATCACCTCGGTCGGCACCGGCGAAGGCAAGACCACGATCGCGACCAATCTCGCGCAGCTCTATCAGCACGAAGGTGCATCCGTTGTGCTCGTCGACGCCGACTTTCTCAATGCGAGACTGAGCTGCGTGGTTACCGAAGCCGGCACGGATTTCGGCATGGAGGCCTTGAGCATCAACGATGCGCCGCGCCGCTATGCCGTCGCCCATGAAGGCGGCCTGCTTGTCGCGAAGGCCGAGCATGAGCCCGAGGCGGAAGTCATGCAGGCCCATGGTGGCGTCCCGGTCGTCACCGTCGACGAGACCGAAAAATCCGTGACCGCTTTTCAGCGCTATGGGCATCTGCCCGCGCTGAAGGCTGAGATCGACTTGTTGCGCCGGCGATACAAGGTCGTCATCGTCGATATGTCTGCCTTCGAGGATTCTGCCGATACCCGCGTCATCTGCACCTATCTCGAGGGCATTGTCGTCGTCGTCGGTCAGACGAACAAGATGACGGTGGAGAGGCTGTCGGACGCGCTGGCAAGCTTTGGCACGACAACGATCAATATCCTCGGCATCATCGCCAACCGCAGCCATGAGAGGCGCCACCGCCAGGACAAGCGGCTTTGGCGCCGCCGTCAGGATCGTCGCCAGGTGCGCGCGTCGGCGCGACGACTTACGGGCAGCGTAACGGGCCGGCCCTTGAAGATCACGCTCGGTGTCGCAAGCTCCGGCCGCCGCGATATCCTGTCGTCCATCCTCCCCCATGTTGCCAGCCAAACACGGAAGCCGGACGAGATCGTCGTCTGCCTTTCCTCCCCGGAAGACATCGATCCGAGCTGCCTTAGAAATCTTGACATTCCGGTGCGGGTGCTTATCAGCGAGCGCGGGCTCTGCCGTCAGCGCAATCGCATTCTCGACAGCGTTCAGGACGCGGATATCGTCCTTTTCCTCGATGATGATTTTCTGATGACGCCTGCCTATATCGCAGAAACGGAACGACTGTTTCAGCTGCAGCCGGATGTCGCCATGTGCACCGGCACGGTCCTGGCCGACGGCATTACCGGACCGGGCATTTCCGTTCGTGACGGCTTACGATTGGTCGGCACGGAGCGCCGCCGCCGCTCCGAGCCCTCGATGCAAATCCGATCTGTTTACAATGCCTATGGCTGCAACATGGCGATCCGCATGGCCGTCGTCAAAGCCGCGGCCCTGCGTTTTGACGAGAACCTGCCCTTCTATGGCTGGCTCGAGGATGTCGATTTCAGCAGACTCGTGGCCCATTACGGCCAGGTCGTGAGCGTCAAGCAACTCGAAGGCGTTCATCTCGGCACGAAAGGTGGCCGACCGGGCGGTGTTCGTCTCGGCTATTCGCAAATAGCCAACCCGCTCTATCTCATGCGCAAGCGCACGATGAGCGTGCCGCAGGCAACAATGCAGATCGGCCGCAATCTCGCGGCTAACCTCGTCAAGGTCTGGCGACCGGAGCCGTGGGTCGACCGCAAGGGCCGCCTCAAGGGCAATGTCATCGCGCTTCGCGATCTCCTCAAGGGCAGGTTGGCGCCCCAAAACATCGAAGCGCTGGAATAATCCGGTGGCACGCTCATCCGACCTCGATCGTGTCGTCATCATCAACGACCGCTCCGCCAGGATAGGCGGAGCATCGAATCTGGCGATGCTCTCGGCCACTTTGCTGCAGGAAGCCGGGGTAGCCGTGACCTACTTCGCCGGCGATGGCGCCGGCTCCGAACAGCCAGCGGCCGACACCATCAATCTGGCCGCACAGCCGCTAACGCAGCAGCCGCGTCTCAGCGCACTTGCCAGCGGTCTTTATAGCCATCGGGCCTATGAAGGCTTGAGCGCTCTCATGTCGCGCGTCGATACCAAGGGCACTATTTATCATGTCCACGGCTGGTCGAAGATCCTATCGCCGTCGATTTTCCGCGCCCTATGGCCGGTTCGGGACCGAGTCGTCCTGCACGCTCATGACTATTTCCTCTCGTGCCCGAACGGAGGATTTGCCAATTACCGGAGAAGCCAGGTCTGCCCTCTGACGCCGATGTCGCTCGGCTGTCTGGCGACAAACTGCGACAAGCGCGGCTATCACGAGAAGATCTGGAGATCGGCCCGCCATATGGTGAGGGAGCATTATTACCCCATCCAGCAATTTGCCGCCAATATCATCGTCGTACATCAACGTATGCGCGAATACTTCGCCCGCGGCCAGATCAACATGGGCAATATCGAGGCAATTCGCAATCCGGTCGAACCCTTCCTCGGTCATCCTACGGAGCCATGGAAGAAGCGCGATTTCTTCTTTGTTGGTCGGCTGGAGCCGGAAAAGGGATTTGAAGATGCCGCGATCGCGGCGCGGCTTGCCGGTGGAAAGCTGCAGATCATAGGCGACGGCGCCGGCCGCGGTCGGCTGGAGCGGGACTTTCCCGAAGTCGTCATTCACGGCTGGAAATCCAAGAGTGAGATGCGGAACATCCTTTGCGACGCGCGCGCCCTCGTCATTTCCTCCCGGGTGCCGGAACCTTTCGGATTGGCGGCGCTCGAGGCCGTGACGAGCGGCATACCGGTGATCTTGCCGGATACCGCGCTTCTCGGCGACGAACTCGCGATGCTCGGATGCGGACTGACCTTTCAGGGCGGCAAGGTGGAAACGCTGGCAAGCGGAATGCGCCGGCTTGCCAGCGATGACATACTTCTTCGACGGATGAGCGTGAATTGCCTCCGCCGATCAGGCGAGCTGGCGCACACACCTGTCTCATGGCGCGACGCATTGCTTACCCTGTACGATCGTGTTCTCGACCGCGCAAACGCTGCCAGAACGAACTTGCGGTCGACCTTGGACGACGACTTTTCAGCCGCCCATCGACTGATCGACGAAGCGGGCTGAGGCTTGTGGGTAGCTCTGTGCCCAGCGTCCTACGCCAATGGGACTAACCCAATGTCCGCAGGGTCAATTGTCAAGGATTGGGGCAGCTGGCAGCCTTTGAAGGAAGCATGATGGTGGTGAGGGGTCCGGAAGATGTTATCGACTTTTGACAGCATTGCCCATCGCGAGCGATCTCGCCGCGAGGCGAAGCGGGCGGAACGAAGGGGACGCGCCAAGCGTATTGTCGACCTTGTTCTTTCTGGGCTCGGGCTGTTGTTTCTGGCGCCGGCGCTGCTTGTCATCGCGATTGCATTGCTTCTGGTCGACGGCCGGCCCGTCATCTATCGCCATACGCGCGTCGGCCGCGATGGACGCCCGTTCGACTGCCTGAAATTCCGCACGATGCGCAAGGATGCCGATCGGCAGCTGGCGGAGCTGCTGGCACGTGACGAAATGCGAAAGCAGGAGTGGCTATCGACACAGAAGCTGGCGAACGACCCTCGCGTGCACTGGCTCGGGAAATACCTGCGCATGAGCAGCGCCGACGAGCTACCACAACTGGTGAACGTTCAGCGCGGTGAGATGAGCCTGGTCGGACCTCGACCTGTCGTTGCCGCGGAGCTCGATCGCTATGGAGCCAATCTCTATTGTTATCTGGGGCTGCGGCCGGGGATCACGGGCCTCTGGCAGGTCAACCGCCATGCCGATACCACTTACGAGGAGCGTATCCAGTTCGATCTGGATTACTTCCATAGCCGTTCCTTGCGCACCGATTTTGCAATTCTCGTAAAAACGGTTGGCGTCGTGCTGCTCGCACGCAACGAAAAAGAACGTCTCACCAAATGAAAAAAGCGGCTACGGCAATCCAGACGACAAGGCAGAAAATCACCAGAATCCAACGAAGCAAAAGTTTCTGGCGCAATCCACCCGGCTGTTCCGGGGCGATGCGATCATGGTTTTCGTCTTTCATAAGCGGCTCTGCGTGGTGTTTCATGACGATTACCGGCAAGCCCCTCTTCTATTGCCGAGAATTTCCATCGGACCCTGACGTTCAGGGTAATAATTTCTCTGATGCAAAATCGAATAATTCCGGCGCACCCCGCTTGCAGGCAGCGCTTCATTGCACGGAATCATGTCCTGAATGGGAACACTATAGACTTTATCTGGTGCAAGGCTGGAAACAACTGTGGATTATCATGTTACACTTCAACGGGATTTCTCAACCGGGCGATGCGAAGGCCGCCTATGCTCGTATTTACTTGTCGCGACGGTGCGCTGATGGATAACTTTCCGCTTCGCCCCAAGCGTGCCGTCTGGACGAGCATACGTTACTGGCTACGCGCCCGCATGCCCGCGATCGTCGGCGACGGAGCCTCGACGCTTGTTTCGAAAGTCATATCTCAGGTCGTCCAGCTTCTCATATTTCTCGTCGCCGCCCGTGTGCTGGAATCGGCTGAATTCGGTCTTTACGCGTTCAGTTCGGCTATTGTCGTCATGCTTGTCGTGATCTCAGAAGGCGGATGGGGCGAGTTCGTCATGAAGGCCGAGTGTACGGATCGCGAGCTCGACCAGATCGGCACGCTTTCGATCGTTGCCGGGGTGCTCGTGACCATCGTCGGGCTGCTTGCTTCCGCCATTGCCTGGCTTCTTTTTGGCAGGCCGCATGAAGCGCTTCTCCTCGTTCTTTTCAGCTGCTGGTTTTTGCCATCGTCCCTTTACGCGGTTTACGATGGGTTGTTGGTCGCACGTGGCCTGCTGCGCAAGCAGGCCACCATCCGGATAGCAAGCGAAGTTGCCGGGCTTAGCGCTACGATGCTTGGGCTGTGGCTCGGCTGGAATGTGTTTTCGCTCGCGGCCGGTCGGCTCGTTTCGCAGCTCGTTTGTCTTGCCGGCTCGGTGGCCGTGCTTGGCTGGCGTCCCAAGCTGCATCTCACCTGGCCCTTCGCGCTCGAGATTCTCGAATTTTCCAGCCATATCCTGTCGAACCGGCTGATCCTCTTTCTGCGATCCTATTCCGGAACGCTCGCGATCGGCAGCTTTCTGGGCCTCGCGGAGGCAGGTTATTATCGTGTCGCAGAACGTATCGTCGCGGCATTTTCCGAACTCATCGGCGAACCCGCGCGAATGCTGGCCTGGACCTTGTTTCGTCGCGCCGCGATCGTGATCGGGGTGGACGGAAGGCAGATTCGCGACGCCGGACCTTCCGCAACGATCTTCATGACGGTTCTCATGGCAATTTCGACGCCGATCTATCTCGGCCTTTCGCTCATATCGGCCGATTTGGTCGACATCGTCCTCGGCGAAAAATGGGCGCCAGCGGCGATTCTGGTCGCGATCCTGTCGATAAAACAGATCCTGTTGATGCCGGGCTGCGTCACGGAAGCCCTGCTATCTCTGTCGGGCAATATCAGACGCATGCCTCCCACCCTGCTGTTGAATGCGGTGGTCTCCGTCTCCCTGATCCTGCTTCTGGCGCCTTTCGGCGTGGCCGCTGCCGCCTGGGGACAGTGTCTGGCGTCGTTGATCTCCTTTTTAACATCGATGCACCTGCAAAAGAACTATGGCGGCCTTCGGTGGGGGCGTGTGCTGCGCAAGAGCGGTTATCTTGCCATTGCCGTCGTATTGATGGCGTCAGCGGTTTACGGGCTCGGCTATTTCGCCGGATCGCTCAGCATGCAGCGCGTATTGACTGTACTGCTGCAGGTGGTCTCGGGCGGTGCAATCTATGTCTGCACGCTTCTGGCTTTGGAGAAGATGAGCAGAGGCACGGTTTCGATTCTCTCCGGCAGGCGGTGACCGGCGACGACAGGATGGATTGAGATAGGGGGATGCAGGATGACGGCTTCGTTGCAATCCAATGCGTCATGGTCGGCACATGCGCGCTCGGCCTTGAAGAGCGCCGCACAGGCGGCCGCTCAAGGGCTTTCGCCACTGCGCCTTGCCAGAGGACGGCTGAATTATCTCTTGCCCTTTCCACGGCGGTTTACCGGCGCCTATGACACCTATGACGCCGCCATGGCCGCCGCCCGCAGGCAGACCATGGCCGGCTACGATCACGATGAGATCGCGACCGTCGCCTTCGTCAAAATGTGTGAGGTGGCCCCCTGGGATTATCCGGTGCTGTTCTGGGTCCGCAATTTGCTGCACGAGATCGATGGCCTCGTCGACGCTGGTGGGCACATGGGCACGAAATATCGCGCCTTCCGTCCCCTGCTGCCGCTTGACGACGCTTTTCGCTGGGTCGTCTACGATCTGCCGGCCATCGTCCGCGCCGGGCAGAGCCTTGCCGAGAAGGAAGGCCTGACGAGCCTGTCCTTTGTCGATCGGATTGGAGATGCCGGCGAGATGCCTTTGTTGCTTGGATCGGGGCTGATGCAATATCTCGATATGCCGCTGTCCGGACTGCTATCGCAAATGCCCTCCCGGCCGCAGCACCTGATCCTCAACAAGGTTGCGCTCCGCAAGGGCGGCACGGTCGTCACGCTGGAACGCATCGGCAGGTCCTATGTCCCCTATCACATGCGCAACGAGGCGGACTTCATCGACGATATCGCAAGGCTCGGCTACAAGCAGGTCGACCGCTGGTCCATTCCCTCCCTGTCCCACGCCATAGACACGCACCCGGAACTCGGCCGTAGCGAGAGCGCCGGTTTCTATTTTCGGCTGGGCTAGGATAATTCCGGGAAAAGTACATAGCGGTTTTCCGTCGGGAATCGCGCAAAAAGGCCGGAGCATTTCGCGATTCGAGCGGAAGGTTTTAGCCGCGATGGAGCGATAGGTCCGCTTCGTTCCGATGATCCGGTCTGTGCGATTGCTTGGAGGCGTGCCGTTGCTTGAGGTGATCGGCAAGGCGGATAGCCAAGGCGAGTAACATCAGCGTCGGATTGGCGTGGCCCGGCGTCGGGAAGACCGAGCTGCCGGCAACAAACAAGCCATCGATGCCGTGAACCATGGCATTGGTATCGACGACGCTCGTTCGCGGATCGGTTCCCATGCGGGTGGTGCAGGAAGGATGGGCCATATCCATGAAGACGGGCTGGGTGTTCTCCCTCGCCGCGATCCAATCCGGCAGCACTGGTTTCGGTAAGCCAACGCGAACGAATTCTTTCGAGATCAATCCTGCAAGCCGTTTGACACTGGCTATTTCGCGTTGGCCGATTTTCCAGTTGACCCGCGGCAATGGCTGGTCGAAGCGATCGCGCCGTTGGGCGAGCATGATACGACTTTCGGGATCGAGCTGTTGCTCGACCATGACGTCGAAGCGCAATTCCGTCGAGCGATGCGGCAGGCCGCGCTTGCGCACGAGGCGTTCGTAGAGCCCCGAGCTGATCATATCAGCCGATCTCGCGACTGTCGCAAGATCTCCCATGACGGTCTTGCCCGCCCCCTTCGTCAAGCGCTTCAGCGCCGCCCAGGGATCATCCCGAGCATGGAGCTGCACCGGATAGGCGGCGCAGTTGGTAAGGCCTTCATATGCCTGAATTTCCGGACTTAAGGACAGGCCCCTGAGATAGAAATGCGTGCGCCCCTCGTGGCTGAGGCCATAGAAATTGAATTGACGTGCGATCGCATCGATGTCGCGTCCCGTGAAGCGGCAGAGCGATGTTCGAGGGTGGTCGCAAAGATAGCGGCCGACAACATCATGCTCATTGCCTATGCCCGCCGGCAAAAGGGAATTGGATGCGAGCAGCAGGCGTGCATTCTCGACGCCCCCACCGCAAAGAACGATCGTGTTTGCACGGACAGTCGCGCTGCGGCCGGTGGCGCTCCGGAGATTGAGCGAGGTCACCCGACGGCCCTGGCTGTCGACATTGATCTCGGTCACCGTGGCATGCGTCAGGAAGCTTATGTTCGCGGCCGTGATATCGCCAGCAAGTCGGGCAAAGCGCGTCGGCTCGGCACGCGGATGGCGCATGTGGCTGAATTGCCAGAAGAAAGGCTTCAGAAGCTGCTTGTCCAGGCCAAGATCGTCCGGGCGTGAATGGAGCAGCGCAAAAAGGCTTTCATCGTAGAGGTTCGGCCCGAGGTTGAGCAGTTTGCCGGCACGATCGAGAGCAGGCAGCAGCTGCCCGCGATCGATCGGCCAGCCGGAGAGCGGAAGCCACGGTCGGTTCAGGAAATCGATGTCATCGAAGGCGGCGCATTTGCCGATCCATGTATGGCTGCTGCCGCCAAGCATGCGATTTCGCAACTCGAATGCGGGAACATCGTTCAGCCATGCCAATCCGCCGGTATAGCCCCGTCCTTCGGGCACGGCATTCGCCGACACGAATGGCTCGCCAATGTTCTCGACGGAATTCAGCGCCTGTATTTCCGCCTCGTAATCCTGGCCGCCGCTCTCGATGACAATGACGCGAATGCGGGTATCGACCAACTCGCGGGCGATCGCAATTCCGGCCGGTCCGCCACCGACGATCGCAATATCGGCATGTATTTCAATCCCTTCCGGCATAGATCTCAAGTCACTGGTTATCATGATCGTTTTCCCGCTCGTTTTCCTAGTTTTTACCAGCATCGCGAGCATGCGGATAACTGTTCGATTGGCATAGGCGGGCGCGATATCTACCGATTTCGGATAGGTGATCTGATCGGTTCCGGCGCTTCTTTCAGTCGGAAGTCCATGCTGAAAATGCATCAATCACAGGCTAGGCTCTCCAGCAAATGCCGAGTTTCCTGGGAGCGAAGATCATGGCCAAGGTGGGGTTACGGGAGTGGTTGGCGCTCGCGCCGGTATTTGCCTCGGGCAAATTAGCACGCTACAGCGACGAGACCGGCGGCCCGCTCGGGCGCTTCGAAGCCGATTTTTCCAACAAGTTCGGTGTGCGCCATACCTTGGCCACCAGCAGCGGAACCGGCGCATTGATCTCGGCGCTGGTTGCCGCCGGCGTCGGTCCCGGGGATGAAGTGCTCGTGCCCGCCTATACCTGGATCGCGACCGCTGCCGCCCCACTGGCCGCCGGCGCGGTGCCGGTCCTGGTCGATATCGACCACACGCTCACGATGGATCCGCGGGACATACTGCGTAAGATTACGCCACAGACGAGGGCAATCATTCCGGTCCACATGTCGAACATGGTATGCGACATGGACAGCATCATGCGCATTGCCCGGGAGAATAACCTCGTCGTCATCGAGGATGCATGCCAGGCTGTCGGATTGCATTACAAGACCAAGCGGGTTGGGACAATCGGTGATTTCGGAGCCTTCAGCTTCAATCAGTTCAAGAACATCAATTGCGGGGAGGGCGGGGCCGTTGTCACGAACGACGCGCGGCTGTTTGCGCGCGCCCGGATGTATCACGACATCGGCTCCATGTTTCGCGGCCATCTCGACAATGCCAACGAACCGCCCATGCTGGGGGTGAATTTCAAGGCGAGCCAGATTCAAGGCGCCATGCTGAACGTGCAGTTGAAAAAGCTTGATCCGATGATTGCCCGCTTGCGTGAGCGCTACGATGTGATGAGTGAAATCTTCGCCAAGAGCGGACAGATCATGGTGGGGCCCCACAACGATATCGGCAATGCGGCGGGCCTCCACGTCATCTTCGAGACGTCGGACGAGGCCAAGCGATTTGCCGAGGAAAACAAGCGCGGTGTCTATCGGCTGTTCGATTCCAGCCGCCATGTCTATACCAACTGGCAACCTGTTCTGCAGCAACGCACAGGCCATCCGGCGATGAACCCCTTCCACTGGACCGATCGCAAAATCGAATACACACCGGAACTTTGCGCGCAGACACTCGACATCCTGAAGCGCAGCTGCCGCATCAGCCTTGGAGAAAACTATCCCGTCGCTTTGGTCGCCTATATGGCGAGGCGGATGTCACGGCAGGCAAAATCGAAGAACGCCAATCTCTTCTACGCAACGATCTGACATGGAGAATATCGGGCCTGACATAATCGATGTCTGGCACTGGAAGCTGGACATGCCGTTGCCTGATCTCGGCATGTATATCACATTGCTGTCGCTCGACGAATGCGTTCGGACCATTCGCTTCGTCCATGAGCGGGACAGGCATCGTTTCGTCGCCGCCAGGACCGGAATGCGGGTTATCCTCGGGCGCTATCTCGGCATTCCGCCGCGGTCGATAGGCTTCGACTACGGCGACAACGGCAAGCCTTACGTCGCGATCGGCGGCGCTTGTCCCATCCATTTCAATCTCAGCCACAGCGCCGACCGGGCTGTTCTTGCTGTTTCCGATCGTTATGAACTCGGCATCGATATCGAGGAAATTCGGTTCCTGAAGGAAGATATTGCGAAATGGTTCTTCTCTCGCAAGGAGTATCAGACGCTTCGATCTCTGCCGGCTGACAGCTACCTGGATGGTTTCTATCGCTGCTGGACGCGCAAGGAAGCGTTCATCAAAGCCCATGGTGCCGGCTTGTCGCTGCCGCTCGACAGTTTCGATGTCACGTTCGACAGATCGAAGCAATCGCGATTGGAACGGCTGGAGGGGGACGAGGATGCACCGCAAAACTGGGCCATTCTGGAGCTTGCGACACCGGCCAACTTCGCTGGCGCCGTTGTTGCCTCGACCGGCGGGCACCAGGTAGGCCTGCGCTATCGCAATGGAAATATCAGTCAGATGGTCAGCCGCGCATCGAGAATGTAGCGACCGTCGACAGCATCGAAATGATGGCAACCATGAAGTCCGGCCTTGAAAGCCGGGGTGATGGTGCGAATGCGGCGTTCACGATAGTCGTCGAGGGTGAGGCTCTCGATCTCCATGATGTTGAGAGCATAGCCATAAATGCCGTATGCATTGTGCTGCGAGGGCCGCAACAGCCTGCCGCCGCGTTCGAAGATGCGCCCTGCGCCTCGAGCCTCGGTACTCCCGATCACGACCGGATTTCGTTTGTGGGGTCTTATGCCTGTGAGCGCCGGGCCGTCGACTTCGAACAGATAGAGCTCGCTGCAATGGTCTTCATAGGCATGGAAATCCGACAAGTTGGTGAATAGCCACCATTTGCCGCCATGGCGGATCAAGACGCTATCGGCCGGCGATTGGCCCTCGAAGGCAGTGGCGTGCAGCTCCCATTTCACCGGAAACTCACGGCAGCGCCAGACCTCGAGCCGCCGTGCCTGATGCGTTTCCGGTATCATGAAGATCTGGTCGCCATCGCGAAATATGAATGGATAGGAGAGATGGTAGGGGCGCTCCAGTGCCACCCCGACCTGCGTGAGCGCATCGCCGTCGAAACGGCCGACCGCGATATGGGCCTTGCGGTCGCCGTGGGAATAGGCCTCATAGAACAGGTAGCATTTGCCATCCTCCTGAAACAGGAACGGATCGGCCTTGATCCTGTTATCGGAAGGTGGAATTTCCACGGCCTTGCTCGGATCGAAATCATCGATGTGACCGTGTCCCGTATAAAGTGTCCATATGGCCGACTCGGCGCGGAGTCTCGCCCTGATCGATTTGATGGCCTTGACCGAGATCGATCCCGCAACGATGCAGCCGTAGCGAAAGAGATCGCCGGGCGATGGCGCCTGCTCGATGATCGAGCCAGCAAAAGCGGATGGGTTGAACCGCCTGGTGTCGGCGAGCCGCGTCAGCTCCCGCAGCAGAAGGGTAACGCTTCGCTCCCTTACGAAGGCACTCAATCGCGCCGCACTGGGCTTGATGTTGAATGACGCCCGCGCAATCTCGAACCTGCCGGCCTTGCCACCGCGCTTGGCATAAAGGACCAGATCGGCAGTCGACGCGCGAGCAAGGATCTCGGCATAGCCGTACCAATCCACATCCGCCGATCGCTGGTCGGAGAGGTTGAAGGCCCATTCCCCGAATGGGAGAGCCGCGATCGCTTCGTCGGCCATGCTCATTGGAACCATGCGGATGACGAGGTCGAGCTTCAGACGGCGCAGCGCCGCCGCCGTGATGTTGTCGACAGCGCCCGTCTTGTCGCCATCGGATTCGTAGCAGTCGACAAAACGACGGCGGCTATTGAAATGCTTTGGCAAATAGGCGGGTTGACGCGCTAGAGCCTGAGCCTCCAGTCGCGCACTCCAGGACAACAGCTTCGATGCCTTGCCGACGCCGAACGGATGAGGATGGGTCAGCACGGCTGCAAGCTCCAGGCCCGGGGCGGCCAGAATTCGATCCAGGATCATCAGCTCCCAATTTTCGAGCGCATGTCCGCGCGCGACGAGAATGCCGACCCTCAATGGCTTGGTCTCGTTCATAACTGTTTCCTCTATGGCTCGACCATTTGCCGGATATGGTCCGAGGCATTGGCGGCTACCTGAAGCCTTTGCGCTTTCTCGAGTCGCGAAAGCGCTCTATCCTTTTGTTTTCACGTAATTCCGGACTGAAAGCCGCCATGCGCTTTTCGTGGAATTGCTCTAGCCATCGGTGAGTTTTCCCGAGAGCGTCGACGCCAGGTCGCGGATGCCGTTGCTGGTCAGCGAATCCTCATGCCAGCCGTCGATATCGACCACCATGCAGTCCTCTCCGACCGCCTCACCCCATCCAAACCGCATTTTGCGCGCCCGAGGATGGGTCGCACTGCTTCGAAGCAGGACGACGCTTTCGTCCCTTGTCCGCGGCGGCTTATAGCGGCGAGCCGCCGTCACCAGCAATTTGGTAACAGCCTCGTTCGCCTCTTCTTCCGGAGAGTATTGACCGGCCTTGACGCCGAGGATCCTCAGTAGCGCCAGTGAGACTTCGAACTCCTTGAGATAGTCGATCAGCCGGATACGGCGGGACAGCAGTTTCCGGGTGAAATAGGCAAGACGTTTGCGCCGCCGCTCCCGATGCCATCGCGCCTGCTCCCGCTTCGGCAGGGAGGCGAAATAGCCTGGAGCCCAGGCATCGATAATGGCCGTGATGCCGACATCCATGCCTCTCTCGCGCAATTGCCGGCTGATTTCCATCGCGAGGACGCCATTGACGCAGAGCCCAACGATGGCAATGCGGTCCGCGGCCTTGTCGATCCGCATGGCATCGATCGCATGGCTGGCGATATCCTCGATGCTGAGACCGTCCAGGCCGCCCGTCAGATCCGCGTGGAACATGTTGACGTTGTATACCGAAATCTCGTCCGGCAATTCATTGGCAAGACGGTAGTACAGGAATGGATGGTTGAGGGTATAGACCGCCCCGGTCCCCACCCCATGTTTGCAGGTAATCAACTCCCACGGGTTTACTGCTTTTTCCCGCGGTTTCTCGATCTCCTCGCTGTTGAAGACCGCAGCTGCAAAGCCCGCAAACGTCGGCTGTTTGAATAGAAGCTGCAATGTCGGGCTTGCATCAAATCTTGCGCGTGTTTCCGATAGAAGCCGGAGCGCGAGAAGCGAATGGCCACCGAGCGCGAAAAAATCATCATCCGGGCGTATTTGCGGAACCTGTAGGACTTCCTTCCAGATTTCAGCAAGCGCTTCCATTCGCGTATTCGGTGGCGATTTGCCTGTGACGGCGCCATCCATCGGCGCAGTCTCGGCGGCAGCTGCCACGTGCCGGTCCGGCGCAATGAGCGAAGAAAGCGGCGCCTCAGGGCGATCGAGAGCAATTTCATAAGCGTTCCTCCATAGTTGCAGGAGGCTTTCGATGGTGCTGGCTTCGAAAAGGTCGGCATTGTATTCGATCGACATACGCCAGCCTGTCGGCCGTCCGATCATGATGAAGCTTAGGTCGTAGATGACGCCGGGGGATTGCGAGGGCGAGCTGATCAGCTCGAAGCCGCCGTAGCGACGATCCTCGAGAAAGGCTTTCTGCAGATTGAAGTTGACCGAGATCAGCGGGTTGCGCGCCGGATCGCGCACCGGATTGACCAATTCCACGAGCTTGTTGAACGGCATGCGCTGATGGTTCAGCGCCCCTTCGATCGTCGCGCTGACGGAACGAATATGTTCGGCGAAGCTGACATCGGAGCCGAAATCGAAACGCAACACCAGATTGTTGATGAAGACGCCGATCATATCCTCCAGATCGCTATGTTCACGGCCGGCGATCTGCGAGCCGAAGAGCACGGTCGGAGCCTCGGTCAGCCGATGAAGGGCCGCACTGAGGACGGCAGCGCCAAAACTATATTGCGAGACGCAATGAGCGCGCGCGGCCGCATCCATGCGATCGGTGAAGGCGAGTGGCTGGACAATGGAGAGAATATCACCGCGATTGGTTTTAACCTGACCGCGAGGCCGGTCGGAAATGACCTCGAAATAAGGGGCGCCGAGCAGAGTTTCGCGCCAGAAGGTTTTTTCCGTCTCGAAGCCGTAGCTCTGCAGATATTCCTGCTGCCAGAGGGCATAGTCGCCATATTGCAAGGGCAGCTCGGGCAGGACCGGTGCACGCCCCGCATCGATTGCGGCGGCTATTTCGCCGACCTCTCGCCCGAGGACACGGATCGACCAGCCGTCGAAGCAGCTCTGATGGGCCGTGATCAGCAGGAAGCCGCGCTCGTTTTCTGCCATCAGCAGTGTGACGCGGAACAGGCCCGGCGCGCTGAGATCGAATGGCGCCTGCGCCGTCTCCTCGCCGATCGACAGGATCCGCGCCTGGCGCTGCTCGGGCGGCATGCCGCGCAGATCGATCACCGACATCTTGAAGTTGACGTCGCTGACGGCCTGCTGGAAGGGCCTGCCATTCCTCTCGATGAAGCGCGTTCGAAGGATCTCGTGACGCTGAATGATCTTTCGAAAGGCTGCTTCAAGGGTCGAGACCCTGAATACCCCCCGGATCTCCCATCGAACCGCGACATTGAGCGCCGGGTTGCCGGGATTGAGCTGATCGAGAATCCAGCAGCGAAGCTGTGTCTGCGTACAAGGAAATTCACCGATGATCTGCGGTTCGGCAAGCGAACCGCTTGGGCTGTTATCGACTGTACTCATAGAGATGCCCCCAGGCCGCGGCGCGCGCCGTTACGAAAATCTCGCAGTGATGGAATGTGGAGATGCACGGCATCGGATGGATCCCCTCCCTGGGCGTCGGCAAAGGCTGCCAGCGCGGCGATCGTCGGATGACGCAATAGATGTTTTGCCTCGAGCGACAGCCCGTTGTCGCGCATGCGGGCGGCGATACGGAATATGGCAAGTGAATCGGCACCCAGCGCGTAGAGATTGTCGTCAATGCCGATGTCGCCGAGGTTGAGCACATCCTGCCAGATCGCCAGCAGCCGTTGTTCCATCTCGGTTTTCGGCTGGACCTTGGTTGGCGCGACAACACGCTGCGGCACGCCGCGCTGCTGCAAGGTCTTGCGGTCGAGCTTCCCGTTGCCGGTCTGCGGCAGCTCGTTCTCCATCACCCAGAAGCTCGGCACCATATGCGCCGGCAGATTGGCTTTGGCATGCGCCGCGATATCGACCGCAAGTGCTTCGCCGCCCTCCGCGGTCGGCACGATGTAGCAGACCAAGGAACGATCGCCCCTGGCGTTTTCGGCGACGACGGTCGCACATTGGCGCACGCCTTCCACCTTGGAGATGACGGCTTCGATGTCGCCAAGCTCGATGCGGAAGCCGCGCAGCTTGATCTGCTGGTCACGCCGCCCGAGTAGCTGCAGCGACCCATCGGCAAGCCGCCGTCCGACATCACCGGTCTTATAAAGCCGCATCGGCCTGCCGATGGCAAAGCAATGCGGAACGAAAGCCTTCTCGGTGAGATCGAGACGATCGAAGTAGCCTTCGGCAAGCCCGTCGCCTCCGATGTGCAGCTCGCCAATGACACCGACCGGCGCGATATTCTCGCTCTGGTCGAGGATGAAGAGCTGGGTATTGGCGATCGGATGACCGATCGTGATTGGCTGATCCGCATCCGTGATGCGCTGCAGCGACGACCAGATCGTCGTTTCCGTCGGGCCGTACATGTTCCAGAGCTCGCCACCGATTTGAAGTAGGGATCGCGCCAGTTCCTTGGGTAGGGGTTCGCCGCCGCAAAGCATTTTCAGCGCCGGCCGGTCCTTCAGGCCCGCTTCCACCAGCATCTGCCAAAGCGTAGGCGTTGCCTGCAGCACCGTGGCATCGTGTTCGTCGATGAGCTTGACCAGTTCGAAGCCGTCCTGGACCTGGCTCCGGCTGGCGATGACGACCTTTCCGCCCGATATCAGCGGCAGGTAAAGTTCCAGACCGGCTATGTCGAACGAGATGGTCGTGACTGCGACAAGCGTGTCATCCGCACCGAAGCCAGGTTCCTTCGCCATGGAGAGCAGGAAGTTCGTCAGGGACCGATGCGAGACCTCCACGCCCTTCGGCGTGCCGGTGGAACCGGATGTGAAGATGATGTAGGCCGATGCTGTGGTATCGACGGGCAGGGTCTTCAGGGGGAGGCCTGTCATCGAGTTGATCGCCTTGGCATCCTGATCGAGCCGGATAACAGGGATATCCGTCGACGCCAGCCGAGCCATGTCGTCGCTGTCGCAGATCAGGCCGCGGATGCGGGCGATTTCCAGCGTCTGCCGCAAGCGTGGTTCCGGATGCGCCGGATCCATCGGCACGTAGGTATGCCCCGCTTTCATGACGGCGAGGAGGGCGGCGATCATGTTCAGCGAACGCTCGACCAATATAGCAATCCGCTGGCCGGGTTCGGGAAGCGCCATCTGGAGGTAGAGAGCCAGCTGGTTCGATCGAGTTTCCAGCTCACCGTAAGTGATCGACTGGCCGTCATGTTGAGCCGCAACGGCATCCGGATGTTCGGCCGCACGCGCGGAGAAGAGCGAGAAGACGAATTGATCATGATCGTAAGGCATTGCCGTCCGGTTGAGATCGTCGATCAGCCAGGACTTCTCGGCCGCGGAAAGCAGAGGCAGCTCGCCGATCTTGTGATCCATGTCCTTGGCCAAGGCTGCCGCCAGCGTCGAGAAATGGCCGATCCATCGTTCCACGGTCGCGCGGTCGAAGACATCGGCGTTGTAGTCGACATCGATGCGGATGTGGTCGCTCGCCTCGATCATGTTGAAGAACAGGTCGAAGTTGGAGAAGGCCTTTGCATTCGGCTCGATGCTCGGCGTTAGATCACCAAAGGACGATCCGCCGGCCATGCGCTCGAGGTTGAACTGGATCTCGGTGAGCGGCAGGCGGCGTGGATCACGCTTGGTATCGAGTTTGCGCACCAGCGTGCCGTAGGTGTAATCCTGATGTTCAAAAGCCTGAAAGACGAGCTGCTGCGTTGCCTTCAGATGCGCCGCAAACGGCTCTGTGAGCGATACAGCCTGACGCAACGGCAGCAGATTGACGCAATGGCCGACGAGGATCTGGCCGTCAAGCAGGCTTTGACCGGCCGACGGAATGGCGATGACGATATCGTTCTGGCCCGACAGTCGTGATACCATCACCTGGAGGGTCGCCAGCAGCGTCGAAAATAGCGTGGCGCCCGACTTCGCCCCCTTCTTCTTCAGCGCCTTGTAGACGTCGGCATCGATATAGCCGGTGCAGCTGCCGCCGGCAAAGCTGCGATATTCCGGCCGCGGGCGATCCAGCGGCAGATCGGGAAGATCGGGAACCGTCTTGAACTGATCGAGCCAGAATTGCTCGGTCGCCTGCGATTTCTCCGGCCTGGGCGAAAGGTCGATCGAATAGGCGGCGAAGGAAAGTGCCGGTTGGAATTCCGGAACATTTCCGACGCTATAGGCTTTATAGGCCGTCGCCAGCTCTTCGATGAAAGTGTTTATAGACCAGCCGTCGCAGATGATGTGATGAGCCGTAAAGACCAGCACATGCTTTTCGGGGGCCAACCTGATGATGCTGGCGCGTACAAGAGGGCCGTTGATCAGGTCAAAGGGCGTACGGGCATCATCGTCGATGAGAATGGCAAGGCCTTGGTCATCGATGTCTTCAAGGAGCGGCAGGTCGAGCTTGAAATCCGGAATGAAGCGGAAATACTCGCCGCCGCGATCGAAGCGAATATGGAAGGCGTCGTGACGGGCAATGACCGTATCGAACGCCAGCCGGAAGGCTGTCTCGTCCAGGGTCCCCTCCAACGCCAGCGAGAAGGACTCGTTGAACGAGCAGGAGGCTTCGTCGCCCGCCTGGGCCGCAAGCCATATTTCCGTCTGCGCTTCCGTCAGCGGCGCGGATTGCGGCCTTGCCTCGGATGCCTGTACCGGCATTGGCGATAGGGTTGGCTCCCTGATCGCGGTGAATATACCGACGGCCTGCATGGCGTCGAGGCTGTCGCGGAAGGCTTTCGCGATGGAGCGGAAGTCGTCCTCGCTGTGGGCTGTCGTCAGGAAGCAGGGGTAACCGTCCTGTATATGGACGCCATTCAGTCGCATCTGCGCATAAAACAGCGCGCCGAGCGGATCCTGACTGGAGAAGTCGGTGGCAAACCAGCTTTTGTAGCCATGAACGACATCCGCGATGCCGCGCCTGGCGAGATCGGCCTTGATCTCGGCTACGAGTGCCTCCGTTCGCTCTGCGACACGGTCGTAGAGGGCGGAGCCTTCTCCCTTGATATGATGCAACACGGCCTCGGCGGCGGCAAGCACCAGCGGATGACGGACGAAGGTTCCGGCAAAGAATGTCGGTGCCGTCATGGGAACGGAATTATCACCGTAGGTCCAATGGCCGCCGTCGAGGGCGTCCATGAAACGCGGGCTGCCGACCAGCACGCCGATCGGCATACCGCCGCCCACGACCTTGCCATAGGTCGCCATGTCGCCCTTGATGCCCCAGATCGCCTGCATCCCGCCGGGATCGACGCGGAAGCCGGTGACGACCTCGTCGAAGACGAGGGCGAATTCGAATTCAGTGGCGACATCACGCAATTCCCGGACGAATTCGCGCGGCTGCAGTTCCGGATGGCGGCTCTGAATCGGTTCGATGATGACAGCCGCTATATCGGTTGCATTGGCGCGGATGAAATCGAGGCTCTCCGGCGCGCCATAACGCAGGACCGTCATGTTCGACACGGAGGCCAACGGAATGCCGGAGGCGACCGGCAGGGCAATCGGCTTGTCGGCGCGATTGCGGCCCTTGACCAGAACCTCGTCGAACTGGCCGTGATAATCGTTGGCAAAGACCACGACCCGATCGCGGCCGGTGACGGCGCGCGCAATCCGCATCGCGGCCATGACCGCTTCCGAGCCGGTATTGCAGAAGGTTACCCGCTCGTGGCCGGTTACATCGGCGATCATCCTTGCGACATCGCCGGCAAGAGGCGTCTGCGGACCGATCGCAAATCCGCGGTCGGCTTGAGCCTTGACGGCGTCGATTACGAAATCCGGTGCGTGGCCGAAGGCCGTCTGTCCGAAGCCATTGACCAGGTCGACATACTGGTTGCCGTCGATATCCCAGATATAGGCTCCCTTGGAGTGGTCGCAGACGATCGGGAACACCATCTCCTTCCAATCGGCGCGGAAGCCCGATGCGGATCTGGGGTCGGCCAGGTATCCGCGATGCTCCTGTGTGAAGGCCTTGGACTTGGCATTTTTGGTTTCATAGGCCCTGGTGAGATCAGTGATGAAACCCTGCTTGGCGGCGGAAATCTCCGATGTCACGCTTTTGGCGTTCGGACGATAAAGCTTGATGCGCTCGGTGCCGAAATCGCTTTCGGCAGGTGCTGCGGGAGCTACCAGAGCCGACGGGGAGGAGGGCTGGCTTGCTGCAGCTTGCGGCGCCGGCACGATGGGTGCTGCGGGCAGCACACTTGGTACTGCGGTAGCCGGAGCTCCGCCCTGCATGGCCTGCAGCATCAGCAATTGCTGGGAAAACAGGCTTTGCGCCATCTGGATCTGCGATTGCAGCACCGTGGCGAGATCCGATGCTCCAGCCGAGATCGATGCGACCTGTGGAGCAGGCGCAATGATCGGCATCGGCGTCGAAACCGGCATGGGAGGTGCCGCCACTGACGCGATGGGGGCCGCGGCCAATGGTTCAGCCGTCTTCACTGCATCCGGTGGCATCTGACGATCGAGATAAACAGCCAGATCGGCAACGGAGGGAATATCGCTCAGCAGTTCCCGGAAGGAGATCTTGACCTTGAAGTCTTTCTCGATGCGCTGCGCGAACTGGCCGACGAAGAGGGAATCGAAGCCGAGCTCCAGGAAGGTTGCTGTTCGCTCGTCCGGCCCGAGCGTTTCGCCCGACATGTCGCTGAGCAAGGTCAGAAGAGCCGCTTCCAATTGCGGCAGACGGTTGGAGGTGGGAATGGGTGCTGCAACATTCATTGCTCGATTCTCCCCGGTAAGGTTGACGTCAGAGACAAAGGGTTCGGCGGCTGGCCGAGTGTCTGCTTCGGCATTCGGGCGCTGGGTCGATGCGCGACGGGCGGATGACGGAGCATCGATCCAGTGGCGCTGCCGCTGGAAGGGATAGGTTGGCAGGGACAGCCGCTGCCGTGACACCGATGGAAGAGCCGGCCAGTTGAGGCGGCAGCCGGCCATCCAAAGCTTTCCATGAGCCTCTGCAAGCGTTGCCGCGGCAGCGGAGACCCGGTCATGTTCGGGCAGGCTTTGTACGACTGCGGCAAGACTGTCGCGTGCGATCGTCTGGGCGGCAAAGACCGACAGTGTGCGTCCCGGCCCCACTTCGAGAAGAACCGGCTTGCGGTCGCGGCAGAGCGTGGCAAGCCCGTCGGCGAAGCGAACGGCGTCGCGGCAATGCATGGCCCAGTAATCCGGCGAGGTCGCCAATTCAGCCGTCTGCCAATCGCCCGTCACCCCGGAGATGAAGGGTATGGTGGCCGTACCGTAGGTGACCTTCTCGGTCTCCTGGCGTAGCGCCAGAGCCGCATCGTTCATCATGGCGGAATGGAAGGCGTGCGATGTGTGCAGCCGGCTGAAGGCGATCTCAGCTTCCGAAAGTGCCGCGCAAACCATTTCGATATCGGCAAACGGACCGGAGATGACGCAAAGTTTCGGGGCGTTGATCGCGGCGATCTCCACCGCGCCGCGCAGGTAGGAGGCCGTCGTTGCGGCATCGGCACGAACGGATACCATCGCGCCTTGCGGCTGATGCTGCATCAACCGGCCGCGATTGGCCACAAGACGGAGGCCATCCTCGAACGAAATGACGTTGGCGAGCGTAGCGGCAACAAACTCGCCAACGCTGTGACCGATCATGGCATACGGCTTGACGCCGCGGCTGAGCCACAATCGGGCAAGCGCATATTCGACGAGATAGAGGCAGGGCTGCGCGATGCGGGTTTCGCGCTGCTCATCGGTGATGGCCTGCGTCGCCGGGCCGGTGTGGCAGATGTAGTCGCGCAGATCGAGCCCGAGCGTCATCTTCAAAAGCTCGGAACCGCGGTCGATCCAGCGCGCAAACTCCGGCTCCGAGCGGTAAAGCCCGGCACCCATGCCGACATATTGCGCGCCCTGGCCTGGGAACATGAAGGCGACGGACGGCTGATCGGCGGCGGTGAGCGGCTGATAGCTCTCCGTCGTCAGCTTGAGGATCGCTTCCTCGATATTTTCGGCGGCAACGGCCAGCCGGTGGCCGAACTCGCGTCGTCCGGCTTGAAGTGTGTGGGCCAGTTGTGCCATTGAAAGTTTCGGGTTTTCGGCGAGATGATCACTCAGATTGGTGCGCATCTCGGCAAGCGCCGGCTTGCTGCGAGCCGAAAGGGGGAGAATGTAGTGGCCCTCTACCTCTTTCGACTGAGCCGGCGGGTAGGGCGGCTCCTCCAAAACGACGTGAACGTTTGTTCCGCCTACGCCGAAAGCGCTGACACCCGCCCTTCGTGGCGCCTGTCCCCGGGGCCACTCGGTTGCCGTTACTGGAATGTAGAAACGACTTTTCTCAAGATCGATGCGGGGATTGGGCCGCTGATAATTGGGCATCGGCGGGATTTTCCCGCTGCGCAGGGCCAAGGCCGTCTTGATGAGGCCTGTCACGCCGGCCGCCGCGTCGGTATGACCGATGGTGCCCTTGACCGATCCGAGCGCGCAGCGGGCTGGCTGCGACGCATCCTGCGCGAAGGCGCGCATCAATCCGTTGAATTCGATGGGGTCGCCAAGCGGCGTCGCCGTGCCATGGCATTCGATATAGCCGATGGTCGAGGGATCGACGGCCGCATTTGCGAGAGCCGTGGCAATCGCTTCGGCCTGGCCTTCCACACTCGGTGCCGTGAAGCCGACCTTGTCGCTGCCGTCATTGTTGATGCCATAACCGCGAATGACCGCATAGATGTGATCGCCGTCCTTGAGCGCGTCCTCATACCGCTTCAGGAGGACGACGCCCGCCCCGCTGGCAAAAACCGTTCCGGCGGCGTTGGCATCGAACGGCCGACAGGTTCCGTCGGGTGAGGCCATGCCGCCTTCCTGGTAGATGTAGCCTCGCTTTTGCGGAATGGTAACGGAGATGCCGCCGGCCAGAGCCATGTCGCAGCTATAGGTCAGCAGGTTCTGGCATGCCTGGGAAACCGCGAGGAGCGAGGTTGAGCAGGCGGATTGCACGGTGAAAGCCGGACCGCGCAGGTTGAATTTATAGGCGATACGGGTCGCCAGCGTGTCATTGAGCGCGCCAACAAGCTCATGGAAGCAGCCGATCTGGTAGTTCGACGTGAATTCTTCCGCCTTGGCGCGATCGCGCAGAACATTGTTGATCAGGTAGGTCGGCATCGAAGAGCCGGCGAAAACCCCGATCAGGCCGTCATAGCGCTGTGGATCGTAGCCACCGTCCTCGAGGGCTTCCCAGCATATTTCGAGGAAGATCCGGTGCTGCGGATCTGTAACGGCGGCTTCGCGCGGAAACATGCCGAAGAACTCGGCGTCGAACATATCGGCACCGTCGAGATGGGGCCTTGCGGCGACATAATTCCGCTGTGCCCGTTCTTCATCGGTAAAAGCGTCTTCAATCTCATCCGGCGAAAAAAGCGAAAAGGCGTTCTTTCCTTCGAGTACAAGCTGCCAGAGCGCCTGCACCGAGGGGGCTCCGGGAAAGCGGCCGGACATACCGATAATGGCGATATGCCCGGAAATTTGCTCGCTCAGATCCTCATTGTCTTCGAAATCACGCTGATTGCCATTGTCCTGGTGATTCCCTTTCATAAGGAGCTCCTGCGGATATGAGAGATCGCCTTTTTCTGCAGCGCGGCACGCTGCGCCGCGGCGGCAAGACGGGTTGGGCCGGATGCGCGGCCATCCAGGTGAAGTGCGAGTTCGCGAATGGTCGGATGACGCAGCAACGCAACGACATCGATCGCGTGACCGAGCGTCTCTTCGAGACCGGCATGAATTTCCATCAGCTGAAGGGACGTGCCACCGAGATCGAAGAAGTTCCGATCGAGATCGACGCTTTCGAGCGCCAATGCGTCTTGCCATAGCGTCGTCAGCAGTTCCTCCGTCCGGCTCCTGACATCGGCGGGCTTTGTCTGGGTTTCAACCGGAGGCGGCAGCAATTTCGAACGATCGACTTTACCGGCCGGCGTCAGCGGCAAGGCGTCAACGATGACCGTGGCATTCGGGATCATATAGGCGGGAAGAGCCGCGCGCAGTGTCGCCATGACGCCCTGCGCCAGATCGGCGCCCACGCCCACATGGCTTTCCTTCGGGCACAGATAGGCAACGATGCGCTTGAGGTTCTCGCCCTGCATGTGGCAAAGCACGATCCCGTCGGCAAGGCGCGGATCACGGCGAAGTGCTGCCTCGATCTCATCGAGTTCAATGCGTTTGCCGTTGATCTTGATCTGCCGGTCGCGGCGGCCCTTGAAGGTGACGGTGCCATCCGGCTTCAGGCAGGCCACGTCGCCCGTCAGATAGAAGCGCGTCACGCCATCCTTGGTTTCGATGGTGACGAATTTCTGTTCCGTCAGCTCCGGTCGCTTGAAATAGCCGATGGCGAGGCCGTCCCCCGATATCGCCAATTGGCCTTCAATGCCTGGAGGAACAACACGCAATTCCTCGTCTAATATCGCGATTCCGGTATGAGCGATTGCCTTACCGATCGGTAGCTCAGTGCCCGAAAAGCCTGGCAGAACCTGAAAAGCGGTGGCAAAGACGGTCGTCTCGGTCGGCCCATAGGCATTGGTGAGCCTGCAGCCGGGATAGTGCTCCAGGAAACGGCGAGCGTGGACGGCCGAACCGACATCGCCTCCGAAGAGGATATGACGAAGTTTCGGCAGGGTCGCGCGGGCGTGATCGGCGAAGAGATTGAATAGCCCCGTCGTCAGGAAGGCGATAGTGACACCCGTCTCCCGCATGAAATCGGACAGCCGTGAAATCGAGAAATCGGTATCGGGCATGACCGCCAAGGTGCTGCCGTTGAGGAGCGCACCCCAGATTTCGAATGTCGATGCGTCGAAGGAGATGGTGGCTGTGTGCAGGACGACGTCATCGCGGTGGAATTCGATATAGTTCTGATCGAGAACGACCCGCGAAATACTGCGATGGCTGATCATCGTTCCCTTGGGCCGACCGGTTGAGCCGGATGTGTACATGATATAGGCGAGATCGCCGCCCGTTATCTCAATGGACGGCATGGTCGCGCCGGGCCGATGTGCCATTTCCGCGATCATGGCATCCGCTTCGATGACCTTGCCGTTCATGCTCGGCACGCCGGCCAGCTTCTCGCCATGGGCGGAGTCGACGAAAATGACCTTGGGAGCGCATTCCGCGATGACGAAGTCGAGATGCTCCACCGGAAAGGCTGGGTCGAGCGGGAGATAGGCGCCGCCGGCTTTCAGTATGGCCAGGGTACAAATGATCGCATTGATGCTGCGCGGCAGGAAAAGGCCGACGATGTCGGCCTTGTGGACACCTACCTTTATCAAATGCAACGCCAGCGCATCGGATATGCGATCAAGGTCACGATAGGTAATACGGATATCGCCGGAAACAAGAGCTGTTGCTTCCGGTGCGGCCCTGGCCTGTTCGCGCAGGATGTGATGAAGGCAAAGATTGCGATCGTAATGCATACTTGCTGCGCCAATTGCGTCTGCCTGTGCCTCGCGGTCAATCATTATCGCTCTCCGGGTTGTCCTGCGATGGATGACGGCATGTTGCGAAATGCTTCGTCGTCGATCGCAGAATTTCACGCTGGAGCAAAAGCACCAGCTGGTCATTGGGATGATTGTCCGCACCACCGAAAGTCGTAAGTCCTAAGGGCGCGTAGCCATTTTGTCGGAGAGGTCCGCCATGGCAGCCGCAACCCGGCCGAAAGCATTATGCGTGGCATCAATCCTGCCCATCGGAAGGTCACGTGGTCGCCCTGGTTCAGGAAGAATTGCCGGAGAGGGGGACGATGCAGAGGCTATTTGAACTGATAGGCTCTGACGTAATCGACAAACATGAAGGATGGGTCGGCCGCAGCCATTTTGGATATGCCTTCGACGATACCGAGGTCGATGAGCATATACAGCGGCTGGCGATGTTCTGGCGGAATTTTGGTTTTCCAGACGAGATTACCGTCGAAATACATGCGTATGAAATCGGAATCGATCTTCACGCCATAGGTGTGCAAATCAGCGGGATTTGCGGTGGCGAACACCTTGATGCGGGAAAAGGCCGAATCGTGCCGCCCATCCCGATGCCAAACATGCACCGTTGAAGAGTAGGCGCCGGGCTTATCGCCGTAATATTCGATGACATCTATCTCGGCGGTAGCCTTTGACCGATCCTTGCCGATAAGCCAGAAGGCCGGCCAGACACCGGGGCCATCCGGCAATCGCGCCCGCATCTCGAAGTAGCCATATTGCTGAGAAAAGCCATTTCCATGCTCATCGACAGAGGCAATCAAGCCGGAGCGCCATAGACCTTTGCTGTCGCGTGCAGCGGTAATGCGCAACATACCGTCCTGGATTGCGAAGGGGAAGTCGCCACTCGGATCCGAGAAGCGAGCGCCGCCAAAGTCGCCATTCCATGGTGTGTGGGAAATCCAGCGGGTACCAGGACCCCAGGCGGAGATGCTGAGATCGTTGAAAGCATCCTCGAAGGTAAGTGTCATGCTGCTGACATCAAGCGTATCGCCCGTATCACCGGCGCGAACAATTCCTACATCCATGATCGAAACTAACGCAGCCGCAATTGACGCGCGAAGAAATACGCGGCGGTTGCTCCTGCATCGAACATTAGATATCCGCGAGAACTGATCCATGAATGCAAGCATGAACGGTGCAATTTCCGCGGTATAGAACGTATTTCGGCCATAACGTCCACCAAAAGGCTTAGGCGCGGCGGAAATACAGCTGCATGACGCCGTGGTAGTTTGCGGCGACATTGAGGCAGAACAACCGGATTGCCAGACATGAATGCCATGGGGCTCGTAACACTGATTGTAGGAGTTGTTGCGCTGACCGCGCCTGTGCGATGGTCATTCATCATCATGGTTTTGTCGACGGTATTCGGTGCGGCGGCGGCCTTCAGCATACCCGGTCTTGGCGGTGCATCGGTACTCGTTCCGAGCCTGTTTTTGGTATTCTTCGCCGCACGGTTGTTTGCGGCCTACGGGGAGGGGCCGTTCCTCGGCGCCCTGGCTCCCTGGCGCCCTGGTTTCTTTCTGCTGCTTCTGACGGCCTTCGGAATCTTCTCTGCGATTTTCTTCCCGCGCATGTTCCAAGGCATGACGCAGACGATGACGGTCGAACGATCGATTGGGGCACGTAACCTGATTGCATTGGTGCCGCTGCGTTTCTCTTCGAACAATATCACTCAATCGGTCTACGCGGTGGGTGGCCTCATCTGCTTCATAACGACCTTTGCCTTCTTTCGTCGCCAGGGCACCCCTTCGGCCTTTATCAACGGCGTGCTGGTCGTTATCGGTGTCAATCTCGGCTTCGCGCTCGCCGACATAGTGACCCATTTCACACATACAGACTTTCTGCTGAGTTTCGTGCGGACAGCCAATTACGCGCTCCTGACCAATGCCGAAAAGGGCGGCCTGAAGCGCATTTCAGGCACTTTTCCCGAAGCCTCGGCCTTCGCCGATTTCACGCTCGTGCTCTTTGCCATCGTCACCAGCCTCTGGCTTGGGGGCATCCGCTCGAAGGTCACCGGCACTTTTTCAGGTCTGCTGCTGGTCGCGCTGATCCTGTCGACGTCGGCGACCGCACTTGTCGGGCTCGCCGCCATCCTGCCGATCCTCAGCCTCCAGTCGTTTCTGGCCTCCCGTCGCGATCCTGGCGCCGGCCGGCCCGTTCTGATCGTGTCCATTCTGGCGAGCATGCCGCTCGTCATCTTCTTCGTTCTCATCGTCATGCCGGATCTCGCGCATAATCTGCAAGATTTTCTGGACGAGATGCTGTTTTCGAAGGCCGATAGCCAGTCGGGACGGGAGCGCTTCATGTGGAACGCCATGGCTTACCGGGCCTTTCTGGACACGAGCGGTTTTGGCGCCGGCCTTGGAAGTGCCCGGGCATCGAGCTTCGGTCTGGTGCTGCTGTCCAATATCGGCGTCTTCGGCACGCTACTCTTTGCGATGTTCGTCGCTCGGCTGCTCTTGGCCGACATGCGCGGTTCGCATTCATCATCACGGGAAACCACCGCGGTTCTGCGCGCTGCTAAGGCCGGGATCATCACGGTTCTCATTTCAGCGGCCACGTCCGGTACTGTGTATGACCTCGGACTGATGTTCTATATCCTTGCTGGCAGCATTTCCGCGCTGAGTGCCGAAGCACGGCAGATCCGAGGCGAATACACTCCGCGGCTGCGCACCATCGGGGAGATGCAATGAAGGTTGTCGTCTTCAACGTCAAATACAGCGAAAACCTCGGGGACGGGCTGCTTGCGGAATGCGTCGAATCCGCCTTGGCGAGCGGCAGGGATGAGATCGAAGTGGAGACGATCGACCTCGCCGGGCGACAGGCGTTCGCGACAGGCCATGGCGGCCGCAGACGGCTCGTGCTGGGATTACTCCATCGACTGCCCCCGGGCGCCCGTCGGCGGCTCGTTCGCGCCGTACTGGAGCGCAGGCTGCGCGCGCTTCGCGGACAATGGGACGAGAAGGTTGCGGATGCCGATGCCGTGGTGATCGGCGGCGGGAACCTGTTTCAGGACGATGATCTCAATTTCCCGCTGAAGATCGGTGCTGTGCTCGATTGTGTCGTACGGTACGATCGGCCGCTGGCGATCTATGCGGTTGGGGTGGGCGGCCATTGGTCGGAGCCAGCATATCATCTCTTCGCGCGATTGAAGCAAGCGCGCCTTGTTCATCTTTCGGTACGCGACGGCTTCGCGCGGGATAACTGGCGCGAGCACTTTCCCGATGGACCCGATGCGAAGATCGTGCGTGATCCCGGACTGCTGATACAGGCCTCGCCGAGGCAGGAAGGCGTGCGCGCTCCGTCCAAAGGCCCTTTGACCATAGGTCTATGCGTGACGGATCCCATCGTCCTGCATCGGCATGGTGCCGTTCAGACCGATGGTATCCCCTTCGCCGATGTTGAAGCCTATCGTGATCTGATCGAGCTTCTCCTGGATGACGGCCAGCAGGTGGTCTTGTTCTGCAATGGAGCCAAAGAGGATCAAGCTTTTGCGGAGCGTATCGGCGCTTCGGTCGCCAGGCAGCGTATCGCCACGTCCGGCACCCTGGATGTTTCCAGACGCCCGCGGCTTCCGATCGATCTCATCCAGATCATCCAGTCGCTGGATGTGGTTCTGGCTCATAGATTGCACGCATGCATTGCCGCCTATGCGCTCGGAATTCCGCATGTCGGCTTGGCTTGGGACAAGAAGGTCGAAGGTTTCTTCAACTCGGTCGGGCGCGAAACCTACTTTATAAAGGGAGTATCCCCACCGCCGAAGCATGTCGCCCTGCTCCTGAAGGCGGCGCAGCAGGAAGGCATAGAGGCGCGCCGCCATCGCGACACGATTTCGGAAGCCCGCGCCGGAATCTCCAACATGCGGCGACATCTGGTCGAGCGCGACCAATGCGTTATGTCGCGGATATAGGTGCACGCAAAACGATACAAGAGGTCGTTAGTATAGAATTTGTGACGCGGACGGAAATACTAAAAGGTATACATAAAGACCTCGAATTTTGTCCCGCTATGGCGGTAAAAATTCGAGGAACAACGGATATCGATTTGCAATAAAGACATCGTGGATTTTCTATGGTATTGAATACTTGGAACTCACGAAAAATATATTTTCGAAAGGCCCATGGAGCATTCGAAATATGCTTTTCGTCCGAGGGGATGACGGCATGGCAGCGCAGCTTTCAATTGAGCATATTCGCAGCCTCGGTGGTGTAGCGCGGACCTTTGTTGCAGGTAGTGTGATCTGCGACTACGACCACGATACGCCACGCCTTCTCTTTGTGCTCGATGGGTGGGCCTCGCGCAGCAAGATGCTTCCGAACGGCACGCGCTTCATGACGGAATTCGTGTTGCGCGGCGATATGATTTCGACATCCCTGACGGCGCTTTCGCGCGAGACCGTGCGGGCGATCACCAATGTCACGGTGATGGTCTTCCCTGACTTTACTTCTCTGCCGAAGATCGAAGCGCCAACGTTTTTCTATCGTATCGTCATTGCTGAACTGGTGCGACATCAGGCGCGCATGTCTGAGAGGCTCGCCAATATAGGACGCCGCGACGCTCTGGAGAAAACCGGCTACCTGCTGCTCGAGCTCGGGGCGCGCATCGGCACTTCGCGGGACTATGCAAACGCAGAATACTTCGATTGTCCTTTGACCCAGGCGGATATTGGCGACGCGGTTGGCTTGTCAACGGTGCACATCAACCGCGTCCTCAGGGACATGCGTGAAGCCGGCCTGCTGTCCTTCCGCAACGGCATTGTCGCCTTTCTCGATCGGCCGCGTCTAGCCGATCTAGTCGACTTCGACGAGTCCTGTTTCGATACAACTATGGTTTGAGCAATACTTTGTCTCCATTACTAATGGAGCAAGAAAGAATTATTTTATGCAATATTTAAATTCATTATTAACATATGTTAATGCGCGGAAAAACAAAATAAGCAATTACTACGGTAACATAAACCTAAAAAGAGGGGAAAAATATGGGAACTCAAGAAGATCCTCGGCTTAAACGGATGTTATTCTCTTTAAATCGAGTAAATACTCTAAAGGTTGCAAGAAATACAAAGGCCATTTTAAAAGTTGGGGGTAACGGCCATGATTGGACAATCGCTCACAAGTGAAAAATTCACGTCAGACACGGGCGCACGCATCATTTCAGTTCGGACGTCCGACACGTTGAGGCCATTCATTGCATCCGGCACGCCCGGGATCGATGAATGGGAAGACTATATTCTTCTCATAGATTCTCGCGCTCTCGATCGCGAGTGCCTGTCGAAAAGTCTGACCGAATGCGATAGCGCCATGCATATCGTTACCGTGGGTTCGCTCGACGAATGGCAGATGCGCAATATGCAAGTATTACCGTCCGCGGTTCTCTTCATGATCGGCGGCCGTAAGGTTTCCGACGCGGATGTCAGTGCCAAGATCTGCGCTCTGGTGGAAAGATTCCAGACGAGCCCGGTGATCGTGGGCGCTGATGGCGATGAGCTTGCACAGTTGCTGCATGCGCTGGAGTGCGGCGCCCGCGGCTACATCCCGACCAGCGTCGGAATCAAGGTCGCCGCCGAAGCAGTGGCTCTCGCGCGGGCAGGTGGTGTCTTCGTGCCGGCAAGCAGCCTGCTGGCTGCCAAGGAGGCGATCGCACCCGTGGCCAGCCGCAACTGCTGCCTCGACAGCTTGTTTACGCCACGCGAAGTCGTCGTCGCGGAGGCTTTGAGACGAGGCAAGGCAAACAAGATCATCGCCTATGAGATGGATCTTTGCGAGAGCACGGTCAAAGTGCACATTCGCAATATTATGAAGAAACTGAACGCGACGAACCGAACGGAAGTTGCCTACAAGATTCGGGAACTCGTTCGATAATAAGTCGGCCGCGACCACCTATCATATAAAATAATGCCGGGAAGCGCCGTGTCGCTCCAGCTAGAAGCCATAGGCCCCCGGCGCCGGCGCAACAAGTGACCTGCAGGGCAGGTTCGCAAAGCCTCGGCTCTTGAAGCTGCCGTCGCTCGATGGAAAAGCGCCGGCGGCTGATCGCCGCCAAAAGTTGATATAGCAAGTTCGGGATTCCCGCGTATTTGAGCTGCCGGGCCTGTTCTAAGGGGCCGACCAACAGGCATTTCCGCCAAAGTTTGAGTTTGCTGCTTTTGCACGATGAGTGCAGCTTCCACACGCATCGACGACGGCATCTCAAAAAACCAATCCGACAAATGTCGATGCTGTTTGGTGGCCGAAGCTCACGCGGGTCAGCTCAGTGTTGCACCACACGCAGGGACGCGATTTCCGCGGGCTTGTCGTCGATGATCGCACTGACGGTCAGAAGGCCCGGCTGACGCAATCTCAGCGGTGAAAAGACAAGGCTGGCGCCCACGACGACATTGATCGGGATATCACTCGCCTCCGCGTTCTCCACGACATCCTTCTGCTCGCTCAGCTGGGCGGCGTCCAATCGCTCTTCAAGAAGCGGCTGACGGTCGCCGGGCGCGGTGCAACGCAGAACGATCGATCGGTAGGGTTCCGTCGCCAAGGTGATCAGATTCACATGCACGCAGAACTTCGGCAGTGAAAAAGGAAATTCCGGCAGCATCAGGACGCCGCTATAGACGCCGATGAAGCTGAGCTTTTCGCCGATTTCCGTGCGAACGTCGTCGCAAAATATGCAATATCCATAGCGCATGTGTTTCAATCGTCCCGATCGTTGTTGCTGCGAGCAATTATCGTGCGGATGGCCCTTGATGAGCTCCAGGAAACGGCCCCGCCGGACCGAACCGGATAGATAGCTGCCCGGGTCTCCGGTTCGGAGAGGCCACTAACGTCTGCCGTAGACCCCTTGGGATCGCACAGCTCAATGTGGATCTCTTTGTCGAGCGCCCAGGCGAGATCCGCGATCGAACGAAGCGGAAGCTCTGATTGCCCGCAGAGATAACGGTTCAGATCCCTTCGGCTGACGCCGACCAACTCCGCAAGTCGCTGCTGAGTAAACCCTTTCTGCGATCGCCTTTCGAGGACGGCGGCGGCCAGGTCGCTGCGAACATCTGCGATGAAACGGCTGGCCGCCCGCGCCCGCGCCCCTATCTCAAACCGAAATGACATCTTCCGGATTTACTCCCTCTACGCACAACGCATCACCCACACCAAGCGTGCGGCGCAATCGGCGCACCTCCAGCCGATAGCCGCGGTAAAGATCGTGATCCTTCACATGGTCGGCCCAGTCTCCAAAGACAGCGACAAAGCAGTCTCGCATGGCGAACCAGCCGAATATGCGGAAATCGACAGTCTTCAATTCCCAAACCGCATTTCGTTCGACCCGGATTGCCCGGAATTGTCGGCAATGAATGAGCGGTTTCCCTGAAACGAATGTATAGAAAAGAAAATCCAGCTGCTCGACAGGTCTGAGGACCGCACCGAGCGACGATGGTTCGTCTCTGCTTACGCGCTCGCTCAACCAGTTCACGAAGCTTGGTGTCGCGAAAAGCAGTCGCTTGGGTGACTGCTTTCGACCAAGCTGAATCTCAACTTTAACGATTGCTTCGGATGCCACGAGACTGTCAAACGTAGCCATAGCTGTCAATTAATCCATTATCATGTGGCAAGCCTTTCATCGAAGCTATCTATGGGTAGCATGAATTGCTGCACACCTGGATTGTATTTATCTAGCTTTCATATGGGTTAGAATGCCTAATCAAAGAAGAGTATAGCTCATACGTCATAGCGATACACATCTAATCCGTTACTCATTTCGAAGTAGGCGCTTTCTATTTCACATAGACCTGCGTTGCTGTCTTAGTCCGAACGGTTCTCTTGTTCGGCTCTCCTTCCGCGGCCTATTAAAAAGCTCGAGGGCGGCGAATGGTCGCTTGCCCCGTCATGGAGAACAGGGAGGATCACATGAGGACGATTGGAGCTCTCGCCGTCTTGCTGGCAAGCACGTCTTTGACATTTGCCGGGCCCCCGTCGCCGCCAGCCGAAAACGAATCGTTTATCGGCCAGGTGGGTGCATTCAACGGTGCTTTCGTCAGTCAGAACACTGGCAATAATGATGCTCTGACATTCCAGAATGGTGTCGGCAACTTCGCTGTCACCAATCAGGACAAGGCTAAGTCCAACACATCAGCCATCCTGCAATTCGGTGACGGCAACGTCGCCTTCGCCGACCAGAAAGGCAAGACGAACGATCAGAGCACGTTCCAAGCCGGCGTCATGAACTTCGCCTCGACCCTCCAGCGGGACGGCGCGGATAACAGCTCGACGATCGCCCAGTTCGGCTTCGGCAATTCCGCCTTCGCGGACCAGTCCAAGGGAGATAACTCCCAAGACACGTTGCAGGTCGGTGGCCTGAACTTCGCCTCGACCACCCAGACCGACGGCAAGCATGGCGGAAACGACTCCAGTACCATGCAGTTCGGCTGGGGTAATGGCGCCATCGTCGGCCAGGACGGCGGCGGCAACGACCAGACAACGCTGCAGGTCGGCGCCGGCAACTTTGCCGTCACCTCTCAGTTCGGTGTCATCGGCTTCAACGGCAATTCGTCGTCGACGACCCAGTTCGGTTGGGGCAATATATCCTTCGCCGATCAGGCGGGCGGCAACAACTCGCAAGACACGTTGCAGGCGGGCGCGCATAATTTCGCCATGACCGGCCAGTCGTCGTTCTTCGGCACGAACAAGGCGACCACGGCGCAGTTCGGTGTGGGCAACACCGCTCTGACATCCCAGATCGCCAATCCGCTCGGCTCCAACAATTCGATGATCGTGCAGGCCGGCTATCGCAATACCGCGATCGCTTCGCAATCGGGGCTGCAGACAGTGTTCCCCGTCAGCGGTTCGAACCTTCAGGGAACCATCCAGATCGGTTCGGGAAACTATGCCGTTACCTCTCAGACCAGCTCGAGCGGCCTGACGAACACGTCGGTTACGGCGCAGTTCGGCTATCGCAACACGGCCGTTACGGTCCAGCACTGAGTTTGCCGATGGAGGAGGCGAAAGCAAATGTCCGCCTCCTCCTTTAATGCGGCTGAACCAGCCATGTATGCCGGAAACAATGTCGGGCGATCAACATCCATCTTGCTTCTGAAATCCTTCTTGTCCGCGGCCTTGTTGTTCGCGTTCGCCGCTCCTGCCTCGTCTCAGGCTGAGTTTGAGTGCCTGATCAAAGCAGACAGGAAGGATGAGTTTCTTATGGTGCGGGCGATTGCAAAGTCTGTAGTAACAGTATCCGGAACATACAGGCTGGTTCTTTTCAAACATAGCGCAGCAGGTTCAAGCCAGAGCATTCAGCAAGGTAGCTTCGCATTAAAGCCAGGAGCAGAGAACCTTCTTGCCACGACAATGGTCGATTCAGGAAACGGGGTAGAACTGAACGCAAGGCTATTGATCGAAACCGATCGAGGTATATCACAATGCAGATTGCCAGAATGAAACGCCTGAACGATACGAAATCCGTGCTCGGCGCCGCTCTCGTCTTGGCTGCCTCGTTCTGCCAGATTGCAACGGAATGTCGAGCCGAGACGGCCTATGTCGCCCAGATCCCGGTAAATGTCACGACGACGGTGCGGCTCGGAAATCTGCCGCCTCAGCAGCAGCAATATCATTCTTCGTCCTCCCACCTTGCCGCAGGTATGGCCGCTACACCGGAAGCGATCCTAGTGCCGCGAGGCAATAACTTGGCAAGGACGCTGGAAATAGGAGCGCGCAACAGCGTGTATCACCTTCAGTCAGGAACGGGTAACAGCTCGACTGCCGGTATCATAGGGAACTACGGCAATATCAACATCCTGCAGGGCGGCAATAATCTGGAGTCGAATGTCGTATTGCTGAATGGCGCAGGCCTGAACGTAAGTGTTCTTCAACCTGCGGGTTCGGCACCTGTCAATGTGCTGATCGCACGTTTACCCGGTGGTGGCTTGCTCATCAAACGTTGAATGGGCGCAGCAGCCTTTGAAAATAGGGGAGGGGAATAGCAATGAGAATAGATGCGGCAATGATTACAGTTGGTCTGGTAGCCTTAGTGGCGGCGCCGGCCATGGCGGGGCAATTGGTCTATCAGCCGACCAATCCGACATTTGGGGGAAATCCGTTGAATGGTTCGTTCCTTCTTTCGACGGCGCAGACGCAGGGCGCCGGCGTCAAGTCGGGGCAGCAACAGACGCCGGATCTGTCCGGTCTCGACAAGGCCTTGAGTAATCTTGGGAACGTTAATCAAGGTACGGGTTCAACCGGAACATCTCCGGTCATCGTGATCCAGAGCGGCCAGGTGCCGGCCAATCCTTGAACCAAATTGATTGCGTCCTCGTTCGGTGTTGTTGGGAGCGATTTATTCGAGCGTCCATGTCACATGTTGGTTTTCCTGTCGCAGCCATTCTATGCGGATTGGGTCTTGGTGGCTGCGCCGCCGCGGGCAGCAGCCTCGACCCGATGAGCACTCCAGCGACGCTTATGCCCGCCACGAAGTCAGGTGTGGCGTTGGAGAGTCTGCCGCCACCCATACAAAAGCTCGATGTGGCGGTCTATTCCTTTCCCGATCTGACGGGACAGAACAAACCCAATGAAAACTTTGCCGAATATTCCCGCGCTCTGACGCAGGGCGGCGCGCAGTTGTTGACTGACGTGCTGACCAAGGCTGGTAACGGTAACTGGTTCAATGTCGTCGAGCGCACGGATCTGCAGTCGCTGCTGCAGGAGCGCCAGATCATCCAGAACACGAGATCGGCGGTTTACGGCGCGAAGGCTGGCGGCATCCCGCCGCTTCGGTTTGCCGGAGTGCTGCTGGATGGCGGTATCATCGGTTATGATTCCAATGAAACGACTGGCGGTATCGGTGCCAATTATCTCGGGATCGGCGGAAACACACAATACCGAAAGGACATCGTTACCGTATCCTTGCGGGCCGTCAGCGTCAGTACGGGGCGGGTGCTAGCCTCTGTCAGCACGACCAAGACGATCTATTCCGTGCAGTTGCAGGGATCGGCGTTCCGTTTCGTCGGCGTCGACCAGCTGCTCCAGATCGAGGGCGGTATTACACGAAACGCGCCCACGACCTTGGGCGTCCAGGAAGGCATTCAGCTCGCAGTCTATTCGTTGATTTTCGAGGGCGTAAGGAACGGGCTGTGGCAATTCAGGGATGCCGCCGCAGGCGCGGCGTTCATGCGATATCTGGACGAGCATCAAAGAGCCATGACGTACAAGCTCGATGCCAACGGCCGACCGATCGGTCCGGCGGTCGCCGTTCCCGCCGCCAGCGCGGCGCAACCGGCCGTGGAGGCCGCTTCCCAGCCCATCCTGGTCAAGGACAGGCCGAAGAGCTCATGATCGTTGCCGGCGCCAAATCATTTTTTCCGGCAGATTTCGGATTGTGCGTTGTCAGGTCCGCAGGTCGCAGCTCCGTCCTGGGTGCTGGCATTCGGATTTGGTTTGACCGGAGCCTTGCCGGCAGGTCCTTTCTCCAGGTTGCCGTTCTTCCTCGGCGGAATACGTCCTTTCACCTGGGGAATTTGGGTCTCTGAAAATCCGGAACGCCGGATAATGGGTTGACCGCTTGCTAGGACATCGGCTGAGCCAAGCGTTCCGGCAAGAAGCAAGATAGCCGTAACAGCAATGATTTTACTGGGATGCATCATGTCGATACTGCTCCTGAATCGCAATCTTGAGCCGAAATCGAATTATCGGCTCCGAACATGCCGCTCTCGAAGTTTCAGCTGGCCGAGGGCCTCTCGGTTTCATGCTTGCTGCCGCTCTCATTGGCGGTCTTGTTCTCGCCGCGCGCCTGGGGCGGTCGCCTGGTGCTTTGATCATTGCCTGCCGCCAAGATACAGTCAGCGTGATACCGCGCCTGACCCAACCGTTGGCAAATGGCCATCGGCCGGTGCGGCTGCAGCTCGCTCGGTCACGCCATTGCCCACATTCGGAAAAATGCTGCCTGCCAGTCGGACGTTCGCCTGCGTTCGTGATGCTTGCCTCGGCTTGTGCGGCATCACCCGGCGGTTAATCGGAGATCGAGGCACGGGCATGACGGATGTCTCCGGCAGCTGTTCGACGAAGGCAGGGTTTGCTTCCGCGGAGGGAGCCTGTTGCAGATAGCTTTCGTCGCATATGGCGCCATCGGTCAGCGCGAGCATGACGATCAGGGAGTAGCCGACAACGAGTCTTGATGTCATCTGAATCGTTCCCTGCGTTTTATTAGGATATTAAACGCCTATGTCCCTGCATTGAATAAATGAATTGAAATTCTTCGAATTTTTATCTTCTTTAAACGCAATTTGAAATTGATCAATATTCGACATTATTGCAATTGTACTATAAAATTGCAAACAAAATCGGGAGGATGGAATGAATTTATATTTGAAGACATTCCTGTGTTGTGTGATTTTCTCGCTTTGCGGAGCGGGCGTTTCCTCCACGCTCTGGGCCGATGATAGCTCAGCGACGCCGCAATCGGGGTCTCAAAATGTGACGCCGGATGCCGGCAAGAGCGATCCATCCAGCGCCGCGGCGCCGGCTCCGGCTACACCAGCGCCAGCCGGTCCGCAGATTAGCGAACAGAAGTTCGATGCGTGGATATTGCAATGTTCGGGCGACAAAACGATGAAGCCGCGCTGCCAGATCGTCTACCGGTTGACGTCACCGGATCAAAGGCAGGTGTTCATGGTCATCAGCATGGCGCGTTCCGCGGACAAGAAGATTGGCATGCAGATGGCTCTTCCGCTTGGTTTTGCTATTCAGGGTGGTGTGAAGATTGGCTTCGGCAGCAAATATTCGACGATGGCGAAGGTATCGCGCTGCACCACGCAAGGATGCCTAGTGGAGGGGTTGTGCCCACCCGCGATGCTTGCCGCCTTGATGAAGGAAAAGTCGGGAAAAGTCTCGATCCGGATGATGCAGGGAAACATGGCGGAGCTTCCGATCTCCCTGACCGGTTTCGGTGCCGCCTTCCAGGCTATGCAGGCAGACAGCGGATCATGATCGGGACGCTTCCGTCCACTCGCAGGTCATCGTTTTACGGCTACAAATAGAAAACTTCCGATATCGCTGCCAGCGGCCGCTTGGTGATCTCCGAAAATTCAGGATCTTGCCGACTTGTCATGAATTGGCCGGCTCCACGTCCTCACGTGTTTCCGGAAGGGCGGCGAAGGTGGCCACTCGCACGATCTCCTTCGCCGCTTCATCATCAGTCGACGCTACGTTCCATTCATCACCTGCAGGTCGGCGACATCGATGCCGTGCGTGTCGAACCACCATTCCGGTGGCATGTCGGGATATTTTTCGCGAAGGCGCAAATATTTGGAGCGCAATCGTTCCTGACGCACGACTTCCTGTTCGAAATAGGGATGGTCCAGTGCTCCGCCCATCACATGGATGCGGCGAAGGAGCTTTCGCAAGACATATCCCTGCTCCTTGTTTCCCGGCTTGTAGCCGCTCTCGACGATCGTCGTGACAGTGTCGCGCAACGTGCCGAGTGCATCAGCCGGTGGCGTGCCGTTCACGATCATGTCGAGACGTTCGGCGCCGAAACCCACGTCGATACAGGTTCCGAGCGGATTGACGATATTCCCGATCTCGATGCCATCCTTGTAGAACTCGGTGCAGTAGCCGCTGACGTTGCCGTCGCTCCAGGTGCATTCTTCATCCGGAACGATAGGAATGCGATCCCGATAAAGCGGCGTCCAATCCTCCAGTCGGTCCGGATGGATCGTGGTATGGTCCGGGACCAGGCCGAGCGTCCCGAGAAACTCGATCCAGAAGTCGATGGCGTCGCCGACGGTCAGTTCTCGAAACGAGAAAAGCCCTAGCATCGTGAAGTGGAGGAAATGGGTGCCGTCCCCGATTTCGTCGAGATCGCCCATTCTCAGGCAGGCCTGACAGTTCGCAACGGTTCCAATGAAGGATGGATCGGAGAAGAGGGGTTTGTACTGCTGCATCCCAGCGCTGCAGAAGAGCGTGGTATTATCGTGCGGCCGTACGGAGTCTATGCGTGTGAATTTGATGCCTTTGGAAAGGCAGAAGTCTTGGTATTGCTGGATCAGGCGTCCCGCGATGACATAGGCAACCTCCTTTGCTGTTCGTGTGCATTCTTAGAACATAGCGACACGATGTGGGATCTGCAATGCGCAGACGCGAGTTTCAGCTTGCAGGCGGAAAGTGCGTGCTGCTTCAGGTGGTGGATCTTCTTCACCTTTGCTACATGCCTGTCTTGCTTTTGTTGTAGATCAGGTCCCGAGGCGCTGATGTTTATTTTTGACGGGAGCGACGAGATTGCTTCATCGATCGGTTTGGTGTACGGCCTTAGCCCATAATGATCGCAAGCGATCGCCGCGCGACGGTCGTTGCTCTTAGAGAATGCAAGCCTCTCATCAATGCTGATTGTCCATCAACTGCGCTCCGTCGTCGAGCACACACTGAAATATCATGGTTAAACAGACAAAGCCCTTCGTTATCGAAATCAAATCCTCCCGTCGAACAAAAGCAAAGCCAGTCGAATCGGCAAGATCGATCTGGGGAGAGCTTGCAGCCGATCTCAAGCAGACCCTGGCGATGGAGCAGGAAACGCAGCCAAGCGCGTCTCAGCTCGCGGATCGCGCGGCGCTTCCGACACTCGATTGCGAGACGGTTATCGATCATGATGAAGCGACGGCTCCGCGGCCGGCGTTTCAGTTTCTTGAAAAATGGATTGCAAGGAAGGCTGAGAAGCCGAAGGCCGGCACGCAGGGCGTGGTTGAGGCGTTCCTCGCGCGGCTTGACCAGCAAAAGATCCTGCTTGCGGAGTTTCAGTCGGATCCCGACGGTTTCAAGCGCTGGCGCTCAGCGTGGTTTCGCAAGGTCACCGGTGGTTTCGGCGTGAGCGTCAGCCATGACCTGATCGATGCTGGTGGCGGTTTGCGATATGTCGTCGTCGATACGCTTGATGGCGTCTCTCAATTTCTCGAGGATCTCCGTCACCACGCGCAAACCGACGTGGATTTTCAGCGAGCTTTGGCGGTGAACCGCATGCAGCGCGCGGCCCGGCTGACTGGCGGCAAAGCAATCTGATGGCTTTTCGGGACAACGGTATGTCCCAGCTCAAAGACCGGGACTGTGGCGCGATCCGGCGGAGCGGCTTCAGCCACTTAACGTCCTGATCTTCGGTATCCTCGCCCTAAAGCCGCCACCCGCTTTGGCGCATCTGGCTCGTGTTTTCGGGTGCAGGCGGGCCATCTATCGGTGGCGTCTCAATATTTCACGTTCTTCCGGTGAGCGTGCCATGCGGTGCTCCCACAGGATAAGCAGGAAGCTTGAGGCGACGATGAGGAGGGCGCCGGCAAAGACGTTCGTCGCCGGAATCTCGGCCCAGATCACATAGCCGTACACGAAAGCCCAAACGAGGCCGCTATATTCGATGGGCGCCAGCGTCGACGCGGGTGCGTATCGAAAGCCTTCATAGAGCAGAAACTGTCCAATCGTCGAGATAATGCCGAGGGTCAGCATCAGTGCCCAGCCGCTCGCGTCAGGGGTCTTCCATGACCATGGAAAGGATAGGGCGCAGGCAATGCCGAATATCAGGCTCGTGGCATACATCTGGGTAAGCGTGGTCTCGCTTCGGCTGACGAGTCGGATCAGGATCGTGCTCCAAGCCCAGCAAAAACCCGCGACGATGCACATGGCGGCGGGCAGGAGGTTGGGCGAATGGCTTGGATTTGCCGCGATCGCCACCCCGATGAAGCCTCCTATGCAGGCGATCCAGCGGCCCGCATGGACCTTCTCCTTGAGAACGAAGATCGATAGAATCACGACGATCATCGGCGCCGAAAAGTATAGTGTCGTCAGTTCTGCCAGACCCAGATAGCGGGCCGCATTGTAGAAGAGCAGCCAGGCAAGCAGCATCAGCCCGGCGCGCAGGACGACCGTGCCGCGATAGGGGCTTTTGAAAATTGAGGGATGGCGCCGATAACGGACGAGCACGCCTGCGACCAGCACGATGACCAGACTGCGCATGAAGAGGATCTCCGGTACTTCGTAACTGGCGACCAGCCACTTCACCATCGCGTCCTGAAGGGAAAAGCAGGCATATCCCGCGCAGGCGAGCGCGATCCCTGCAATGGGTCCCTTCTCACGGTTTCCGGAAATCATATGGCCTCTCAGGGTATGTCAAATCGATACGGTCGCTTGCCATTGCAGGAAGCGGTTCGCGGTATGGTGGCGCGAGCGATCCTCTGGCTAAGCGCTTTCCCTCGAACTGACAAGAGAGCTCGAAATCATCATGCTGCTTTTATTGCGCTTTTCGTGAGCGCTTCCGTCGGCGATGGAACGAAACGCCGTCTGCGATGTTCCCCAACTGGAAAATCCCGGTGGCGACACTTTCTGGGAGGACATCGTGCCTGACCTTAGCGATATCATGCGGGTGGAGATGGACTGGCTGGATACTGTTGTCCGTCTGGTGCTGGTTGTCATTGCCGGAGGGTTGATCGGCATCAATCGAGAGATGGGCGGGCATGCGGCGGGGTTTCGCACGACGATCCTGGTCGGGCTTGCCGCGTGCCTGTCGATGATCCAGGCTAACCTCCTACTGTCCACATTGGGCAAGACGTCACAATCGTTTGCCTCAATGGATGTGCTGCGCTTTCCGCTCGGCGTCCTGACCGGCGTCGGCTTCATCGGCGGCGGCGCCATCCTTAAGCGCGGAGATCTCGTCACGGGCGTAACGACAGCTGCGACCCTGTGGATCATGACGGCCGTTGGCCTATGCATCGGCGGCGGTCAACTCATTGTCGGTTCTGCCGGCGCCCTCATCGCCTTTGTGGTGCTCTCGCCGTTTAAACAGTTCGATAGGTTGATCCCTCGCAGGCAGAAGGCGCGTATCGTGATAGAGCTGCCTTGCGATGCCGGCGTTGGGATCTCCGATATGCAGGCAGCGCTTGAACCGCTCGGATATGTCTTCTCTTTTGTCGGCAAGGCGGCGGGCTCGAGCGAGGCCACTGCGCATATTTCCTACGAGGTGCGATGGCGGCAGGCAGGACTGGATGGCGGCGGCGCGGGGCTGCTGGCATCCCTTCAAGAGCGTTATAAGGTCGTATCTTTGGAAATGCTGACGAGTGGAACTTGATACGACCCCCACATCGGAACATTCCGGAGCGGTGAAAGTTTGTCCCTAATTAAAGAGGGAGAAAACCATGACCGAAGCCAAGCAACAGACAAGGGCAAAGGATTCTCCGGATCGCGGCGACATACGGACCCTTCAGGCGCTTGATCAGGCCGCCGGTGGCTCGGGGGATGTCGCAGCCGAGGAGACGAGGCGACATCCGTCAAAGGAAATTCGGCCTGAGCAGGGTACGGATGACGCACGCTGCGAGGATTCAGCTGAATCCGACCGGCAGCGCGAGCAAACGGCCGATGAAATTTCCGTCTGGATTTCCAATGTCAGGACGACCTCCGGATCAGGGGAGGCGGGGGGCGACAGAATCTCCGAAGACCCGTCAGCCAGGACCTCCACGCCGACCCCGGAAAGGACCGATGAGGAAATTCGTACCGAGATCGAAGGCAGGCTGAAGGCCGACCGATTGCTAAACGAGGCGAGCATCTTCGTCACTGTCAGTCGCGGGCGAGTCGTTGTCGAAGGGTCTGTTGAAAATCACGAAGCCAAGCAGCGCGCCGAGGCGATCTCCCGGCAAGCCAGCGGCATAATCGGGCATGACAGCAATCTTACCGTGCGCAAATCCTCGTAGGATCAGGACTTCGACATGCGAATGCTGCTGCTCCTCATTTTCGGCTTGATGATCGCGTCCATTCTGGGGATTCTCGTCATTAAGCCGTTTACGTCGAGCGATCATAGAGATTCTGGCGCCGTTACGCACGGTCCCATAGAGCAGCCCGAGCCAAAGCCGTAGGGAAGATCGGCTCTATTTGTTTGGCTGTTGGCCGTTTTGCTGTTCTTTCGGTTGGTCGCCAGGCTTGATGACAGGCGTGTTGCCGACCTGCGGGGCGGGCTTCTCCATTTTGCTGTCACCAACGGGCGGTGGCTTCAGCACGCCGCCGCAGTCGGACAGCTTCTGGCTGGGATTGCCGTCCGGCGTGGACGTCTGCCCGCTTTCCGCATGCCTGTTGTCAGTCTGCCGGTTGGTATCCTCTGCCTTGCATCGATCGTCGTTCGATTGCTGTGCGAACACGAAATTCGATGACATGACGGCCGCGACCGCCGTTATCAGCAGGAAGCCTGCGTATTTGGCCACCGCACTCCGGGTGTTCGAAAGGCGCAATCGATTAAACCGGGGCGGAGATAATGGTGTTGACGCCGACGATTCCCTCGGTGGCACCGCGCTGATAATAATCCTTGTCATTGTTCACCTCGATGACGGTATGGATTGTCGTCGGACACGACCGGGACCACACGGTAGAGCATCAAAGGCCCTTCCCTTTCCGTCTCCTCGAATGTTGGAAAGGTCGCAGATCGGATGGGTAGGAAGCTCGACTGCCGTTTCGTTGGCTATGGAGAGAAAGCGGAAAAATCTCCATATTCTTCAGCACCATCGCGTCCGCTTGGCACGATCTACGACCTCATTGGGCTAACGCCGGGCTTCGCACATTGTTCCGGTTTAATGCCGATCGGATGTAGGTGCTCCTTTGATGGAACCATCTTTCGGCGTCTCTGTTAGGTCCATATGGAATTTGTAGAGATGGAGGCTTGCCATGGCATTCGAGGAACCGAAGAAGCCCCAGGATCAGAAGAAACCATTGTCCGCGACCGAGGCCCGCCAGGGGGTGCGTGGCACGCATCTGTCTACCATCTTGATCACGGCATTGGTTCTGGCGGCAATCGTATGGGCGGGCGTTGAAGTTTGGGGTCGTTATATCGAACCAAACAAACCGCAGAACCCGGCGCCTGCAATAAGTTCCTCAAGCGGTCAGCCGCAGACCGGCACGATAGACAATACGCCGCCAGCAGGGCAATCCATACAACCCGCTCCAACCGATCGCACTGAGAACAACCAGCAAGGCACAAAGAGCACGCCAGCCCAACCAAATCGCGACGGAACGCAGAATTAGCGGGCGGGCTCTGGAAATTCATAGGGATCAATGTGTATCGCGGATATCCGTTCCTCTTTGAGGGATCGGACATGGGAACGGCTTGCCGGCGGGAACTGCCGAAAAATTATCCGACGCGGCGATCCTCGGAGGGGGTGTCTTCCTCGGATTCCTGAGCGTCATTCTTGGGTGGGTTTGTTGCAGCCCTTCGCCGAAACCTTGCGAGCACTTCTTCTCCGTCCACGGAGGCTCGCGTTCTCTCCATAATCTCGCGTTCCTTGGCCGCCTGCTCCCAGTGATGCTGGCTGCAGCCCCAGGGACGGCCGGCTGCTTCCCAAATGGCGTAGGCCCTCTTGCTGATCCACTCGAACCGTTCGTCCGTCATTTTTTCCTCCTTCATGGACGCTCCCACAACTGCGGGTGAGTGCGAATGTTCCCTATTGGGAACAATAATGATTCTGATGTGTTCCACTTTAGGTTCAGAAGTTCACAGGCTCATGAATCCATGACAGCAAGAGGAGGATCGAATGGCTTTGACGTTGATCAGCAAGGCCTTTGCTGAGAATACGCCGATACCGAGCAAATACGCGCTGGATGGAGAAAATATATTCCCGCCGCTTGCCTGGGGCGGCGCTCCCAAAGGGACCCAAAGCTTCGCCTTGATCATCGAGGACCCGGATGCGCCGGCGGGAACATTCCGGCACTGCGGCATCGCCAACATTCCGGCGGAGTGGAGCGGATTGGTTGAAAACGTGGATGCTATACAGGAGCAGGCGCTGCGTTTCTATAAGAATGATTTCGGCAATGCCCGTTACGACGGTCCGCGTCCTCCGGCAGGCGATCCGCCCCATCGGTACGTTTTCCGGCTTGCCGCGCTCGATGTAGCGCGGATGACGCTTCCCGAAGCCGCCGGCGCGGAAGCCATGTGGCAGAAAGTGAAGAAACACATGCTTGCAGAGGCAAGCCTTACTGGCAGCTACCAGTCGTAAGCCACGCTTTGCAGGCAGACATGATCGGCGGTTCCTGCCGCCGAGGGATGGTTGCAATGAGCAGAAGAGACCCAGACGGTGCGTACAAACAGGAACCGCGCACGTTTTCCGCGGAAGATGCACGCCAAGGCGAGATCATCCTGAAGCGACGGTGGCAGCGTCTGGTGTTCATCGGCGGACTTGCCGCCGTAGTCCTCGTTATCCTGCTGGTCCGCTTTGCCGGATAGGTGGGCAAAATTTCAACCTCATCCAAAGGAGATGTCATCATGCCAGCAAAGTCGAAATCACAGCAAATGGCCGCCGGTGCGGCGCTTGCCGCCAAACGTGGCGAACGAAAGAAGAGCGAACTGAAGGGTGCGTCGAAAAGCATGGTCGACTCCATGAGCGAGAAGGAGCTTCACGACATGGCCTCGACCAAGCAAAAGGGAAAGCCGCAGCACGCATCCAAGTCCTGAGATCCAGGAACGCTGCACCGCGGTATTTCCGGCTGCTCTATCGCCTCCACCGCCAATTTGAGACTTCCGGCATATCCTCGCCGTGCCGGCGGACGTAATCGTGATGCTTGGTGAGTTTTGCCTTCAGGCCATCCACGACCTCCGGCACCTTCTCCGATAGGCCGGGAATACGATTGATCGCCTGCAAGGCGAGATGGTAGCGATCGAGTTCATTCAACACGGTCATGTCGAATGGCGTGGTCGTTGTACCCTCTTCGATGAAGCCGCGAACATGGATGTTGTCATGGTTGGTCCGCCGATAGGTCAGGCGGTGGATCAGGTAGGGATAGCCGTGATAGGCGAAGATCACTGGCTTGTCCGTGGTAAAGATCTGATCGAATGCCTGATGATCGAGACCATGCGGATGCTGTTGTGGGTCCTGCAGAGCCAGGAGATCGATCACGTTGACCGTGCGGATCTTGAGATCGGGGATCGCCTCGTGCAGCAGCATGACGGCAGCAAGCGTCTCCATGGTCGGGACATCCCCTGCGCAGGCCATCACGACGTCAGGGGCGATGGTGTTGTCTTCGTAGCTCGCCCAATCCCAGATGCCGACGCCCGTCTTACAATGGGCGGCCGCTTCGTCGATGCCGAGCCATTGCGATTCCGGCTGCTTGCCGGCGACGATGACGTTGATCCGGTCATAGGTCCTGAGGCAATGATCACCGACCCACAGCAGCGTATTGGCGTCCGGCGGCAGATAGATGCGCACGATGTCGGCCTTCTTGTTGGCGACGAGATCGACGAAGCCCGGATCCTGGTGGGAAAAGCCATTGTGATCCTGTCGCCAGACATGCGACGTCAACAGATAGTTCAACGACGAGATCGGCTTGCGCCAGGGCAATTCGCGCGAAACCTTCAGCCATTTGGCATGCTGGTTGAACATGGAATCGACGATATGGATGAAGGCTTCATAGCACGAAAAGAGCCCATGCCGACCCGTGAGCAGGTAGCCCTCCAACCAGCCCTGACATAGATGTTCGCTGAGCACCTCCATCACCCGCCCGTCGCGGGACAGATGGACGTCATAATCCTCGATCGCCTCCATCCAGACCCGATTCGTGGCTTCGAAGACGCTGCCGAGCCGGTTCGATTCCGTCTCGTCGGGGCCGAAGATGCGAAAATTCTGCTTGGCATCATTGAGCTTCAGCGTGTCGCGCAAGTAGTGCGCCAGGATTTCGGTGGATTGTACCTGCTTGCTGCCGCGCTCGCCGATCTCCACGGCGTAATCTTCGATGGACGGAACCAGAAGCTCCTGGCGCAGCAGGCCGCCATTGGCGTGGGGATTGGCGCCCATGCGCCTTTTGCCCCGCGGCGCCAGCGCTTGCAGCTCCTCCTTCAGCCGCCCGCTATGATCGAAAAGATCGTCGGGATCGTAGCTTCGCATCCAGTCTTCCAGGATCTTGCGATGCGCCTCGTCGCCGCGGCAATTGGCGACCGGCACCTGATGCGCGCGCCAGAATCCTTCCACCTTCTTGCCATCGACCTGCTTGGGGCCGGTCCAGCCTTTCGGGCTTCGCAACACGATCATGGGCCAGCGCGGCATGCTTTCCGACGACGTTTGTTCACGTGCGTTTCTTTGTATGTCGCGGATGCGGTCGAACACCTGGTCAAACGTGCCGGCCATCGCCTGATGCATGGCGGGTGGTTCATGTCCCTCGACGAAGAAGGGTTCGTAGCCATAGCCTGAGAGCAGCTTGTGCAGATCGTCGTCATCTGCGCGGCCGAGGATCGTCGGGTTGGCGATCTTGTAGCCGTTGAGGTGGAGGATGGGCAGTACCGCGCCATCGCGCGCCGGATTGAGGAACTTGTTGGAATGCCAGCTCGCAGCCAGAGGTCCGGTTTCGGCCTCGCCGTCGCCGACGACGCAGGCAACAATCAGATCGGGATTGTCGAAGGCGGCGCCGTAGGCATGCACCAGTGCATAGCCCAGTTCGCCGCCCTCGTGGATGGAGCCGGGCGTTTCCGGTGCGGCGTGGCTCGGAATGCCGCCTGGGAAGGAAAACTGCTTGAACAGCCTTTGCATGCCTTCCGTCGTCTCGGAAATATCCGGATAGATCTCGCTATAGGTACCCTCGAGATAGGTGTTGGCAACCATGCCGGGGCCGCCATGGCCGGGGCCGCATATATAGATGACGTCGAGATCGCGTGCCTTGATGATGCGGTTGAGGTGCGCATAAATGAAATTCAATCCGGGCGTCGTGCCCCAGTGGCCGAGCAGTCTCGGCTTGATATGCTCCGGTTTCAGCGCTTCGCGCAGTAGCGGATTGTCCATCAGATAGATTTGGCCGACCGACAGATAGTTTGCCGCTTTCCAGTAGCGGTCGATCAGGGAGAGTTCCTCGGGCGAAAGCGGTGTGGTCACGGCATTCATCTGCGTCTCCTCGTTTTCGTCAGGCGACGAGGGCAACCGCCTCCTCGGCGATCACACGTTCCTCGTCGGTCGGGATCACGAATAGCTTCACGCGGCTGGATGCCGCGTTGATCGAAGTCAAATTGCTGTCGTTTGCATCTTCATCGATCTCAATACCCAGCCACTGCAACCTTCGTGCGACACGCGTCCTGATCTCAGGCTGGTTTTCACCGATGCCGGCGGTGAAGACGATGGCGTCGAGACCGCCCGTCGTTGCGCATAGCCGCCCGATCTCGCCTGAGATGCGCAGGCAGAACAAATCTATGGCCTCGGCGGCTTCCGGGCTCTTGTCATCGAGCAGAACCCGTGTGTCGCCGCTGATGCCGGAGACGCCGAGCAGGCCGCATTGATGGTAGAGGAAATCCTCGATCCGTTCGGGCTGCTGTTTTCCCGTCCTCATGAGATAAAGCAGGGCGCCTGGATCCAGCCAGCCGGGACGCGTTGCCATGGGGATGCCGTCAAGCGCCGAGAAACCCATGCTCGTGTCGCGACTGGTGCCGTTTTCCATCGCGCACAGGCTGGCGCCGCTGCCGAGATGACAGGTGACAACCTTTCCCTTCGCTGCCTCCGGATCGATCTCGCGAAGCTTTGCGGCGATGTATTTATAGGAGAGCCCGTGAAAGCCGTAGCGGCGCACGCCGTCATCATGCATGGCGCGCGGTATCGCCAGCCGCCGCACGACGTCGGCTTGCGACGAATGAAAGGCCGTGTCGAAGGAGGCGGTCTGCTGGACGTCCGGCCGCAGCATTTGCATTGACCGAATGGCACGCAGAGCCTGCGGCTGGTGCAGAGGCGCAAGAGGAACAAGCTTCTCGATCCGCTTGATTGCAGCCTCATCCAAGAGGACAGCCTCCTGAAACGCCATGCCGCCGTGAACGACGCGATGGGCGACCGCCCGGAGCTTGCCGGGAAGATGGGCGAGCAAATGATCCAGCGTGTCGGAGATCACGGAGACGAACTGCGTGCCATTATCGCCCCTGATCGTCTTCTCGTATCTATCCGTGCCGATGGAATAGCGGAGCATCAGCGGGCTCTGATCGAAATCGATCTTGCCGCGGCCGACATTCCTTGCCCCTTCGGTCGCCAGCTCGAAGACCCCGATTTTCAAGGTCGAGGAGCCGGCATTGAATGTCAGCAAGACATCGTCAGACATATCAGCCTCGAATGAAGGGTGTCGACTACCGGAAGCTAGCGCACTCCAGCCCGGAGGCAACCGGGCATAGGGCCGTAGCTCCTCTTATCGATATCGGTCTGTCGCTTAGCGCTTCCGTTGACTGCCTGTTCAAGAGAGCTGCGCATTCGGCGTGTCGTCAGATTTCCATCATATCTTCGAATGCTTCGGGGAAGCTTTCGCGCGCCACTTTCTCGTTGATGACGAGCATGGCCTCATAGGAGAGCGGATCGAAATCCTTGTCGGCGGGCAGTACCTCCCGTCCGAACAGGAGGTTCAGCCGCGCAGCATCGAGATTGCCGCGCTCGAAAGGTTCCGCTCCGAAATAATGCCAGAGCGCGTGCAGGAATGCGGCATCAATCAGATGTTCCTGCGATCCTGGCCGCGCACGCCGCGGCAGTTTCTTGATCGGCGTCACGCCCTTGGGATTTGCGCGGCGAATGGTGAACTGCACCCCTGTGCCCGGCATGCCGGAAGGAAAGCCGCGGTGTTTCGTCATATCGGGAAGCTTGCCCATGGCTGCTGCTCCTCTCTTGATTAAGCAATCGGATGGCGCCTTTTCCGATGTCAGGCAAGCCGATGCGATGGAGAAGGCCGTGTAGCACCTACTCTGTCGTGATTTCCCTCCGGCAGTCAATTGCGGGACGAGGCTTCGTTGTGGAAGCGGCGCCATCCTGGCTCGGCAATGGGGAAAGTTCTCCGTTCCGAAGATAAGGATTAGCGCTCGCCAGAAAGCGGAGGCACTTGTGGAGGAGGGCCCTGCACCGAAAAATACAGTTCCACATCAAGCAAATGATACATGAGCGCGGCGAGGGTGACAAAAAGAACAGTGCCTAGAATGAACCGAAGAAATGTCGGCCACAAGTAAACCATGATGATCGGCGTCAGACGTGCCAACATCGAAAGCCAATCGATAAGTGTGGGCGTCTTCTGTTTGTACATGATGTTTCCCTTGAGGGCTTGCCGATATCGTTCATCACATCACTGTCCCACGGAAGGCCGCATCCCTATCGAGGGGCCTTCGTGTCAACAGCGGCTGCCGCATTAACAAAAATGGCGATTGGTCGCCGCGAGCGTCGGAAGACAACATGAACATCGTGCAGGTTTCATGGAGGCAACATGCAGGCTCGGTGGATCGATTCCCAATGCCCTTCAACTCCGGTATCCGTTTTACTTTTACGTAAGGTTCACTAAGCTCTCCCGTTGATACGCTATTCGCGGAGGGGAGAACGAATGAGCAGTCGTGCAGATGTCGTCATCGTCGGAGCCGGCCTCTCGGGCCTTGTCGCCGCTTGCGAGCTGATGGAGCGCCGAAAACGGGTGATCCTTGTCGATCAGGAGCCGCGCGCAAGCCTCGGAGGGCAAGCCTTCTGGTCGCTCGGCGGGCTGTTCATGATCGATACGCCGGAACAGAGACGCATGTGTATTCGCGACAGTCTCGATCTCGCCCGTCAGGATTGGCTGGGGGCGGCGGGTTTCGACCGGGCCGAGGATTTCTGGCCGCGTGCCTGGGCGGATGCTTATCTCGATTTTGCCGCCGGCGAAATGCGCAGCTGGCTACATGGGCTCGGCATGCGCTGGTTTCCCGTCGTCGGCTGGGCGGAACGTGGCGGAGGCCTTGCCGACGGACATGGCAATTCCGTGCCGCGCTTCCATCTTACCTGGGGCACGGGTCCCGGCGTTCTCGAGCCATTCCTAAAGCGGGTTTTGGCGGCGGAGAGGGAAGGCAAAATCGAGCTGTTGTTCCGTCGGCGAGTGACGCGGCTGATCGGCGATCGCGATGGTATAACCGGCGTGGAAGGCGAGCTTCTGGCGGAGGATGGTACCCCCCGTGGCCGGCAATCGAACCGTGACGTCGTGGGGGATTTCCGCATCGAGGGTACCGTGATCGTGGCAAGCGGCGGCATCGGCGGCAATCCGGAACTGGTTCGCCGCGCCTGGCCCGTCGAACGTCTTGGCGCGCCCCCGGAGCGGATGCTGAGCGGCGTGCCCCATCACGTGGATGGCTTGATGATCGGTCATGCCGAGGCAGTCGGCGCGCGGCCGATCAATGGCGACCGGATGTGGCACTATACCGAAGGCATTGCCAACTGGGACCCGATCTGGCCGAACCACGGTATCCGCATCCTGCCAGGCCCATCCTCGCTCTGGTTCGACGCCAATGGCAATCGCATGCCGGCACCTTGCTTGCCGGGCTTCGACAGCTTCGCGACGCTGCAGCACATCTGCAAGCTCGGTCACAGTTACAGCTGGTTCGTCACCACGCAGAAGATCGTCAAGAAGGAGTTTGCCCTTTCGGGCTCCGAACAGAATCCGGATCTTACGGGACGCGACATCGGGCTCCTACTGCGCAGCCGCTTGGGGCGGTCGGCTCCGCCGCCGGTGGAAGCCTTCAAGGCGAAGGGTCGGGATTTCATCGTTGCTGAAACGCTGGACGAGCTGGTCGCCGGCATGAACCGTATCGGCGATCACCCGCTCGATCTTGGCCATCTGCGTTCCCAGATAGAAGCCCGTGATCGCGAGTTGGACAATCCCTTTGCCAAGGATGCCCAGATCGTCGCGTTGAGACAGGCGCGCGGCTATCTCGGCGATCGATTCATGCGCACCGCCCGACCGCATCGTATATTGGATGTGAAGGCTGGCCCATTGATTGCAGTGCGCCTCAACATTCTCACGCGAAAATCCCTTGGCGGGCTGGAGACCGATCTGAATAGCCAGGCCCTTGGGCAGAGCGGGGCGCCCATACCGGGATTGTATGCCTGCGGCGAGGCGGCAGGCTTCGGCGGCGGTGGATATCACGGCTACAATGCGCTGGAAGGCACTTTCCTGGGAGGATGCATTTTCTCTGGCCGCAAGGCGGGGCAGGCAGCGTGAGCCGGTCGAATTAACCGCTCCTTCACGGGAGGGTGTCCGACGACACTGCGAGGGCATGCAGTCTCGTCGGACGCTGCAATGCCCGGCTCGGGGGTGGCGTCCAAGCCGGTAGAGTAAGTTATAGCATCTACCAGAGGTTTATTTAACCTACCCGAATGGACGGCTGAGAGCCCGGGCGACTTGGGAGGGCAAACGGGGGATCATTCATGTTCGCCGGTCGGCTTGCGAAGCTTCGTTAGGCTTTTCGCCAATGGCGCGAACGTAGAATGTACAGAAGGATCCTCGCTCTTTCGAAATAGCCACGCGTTGCGGGCGAGCTGCCATCGCCATGTAGCGAGGAAGCCTGGCGGAACTTGCGACCGAAGTGGAGCGGCACGGCGTTGCCGGCAATCTCATATCCTGCGATGAACTGTCGTTCGGGTATGGGACGAAGAACGCCAGCGAGTGGCCGGTGATATTGCTCAACCATCTCGCCTGACCCATCGCTATGGGTTTTGACGACGATGAAAGGCCACACCGTAAGCGCCAAAGCGCCGATAAAGAGAAGCATGGGAGGAAAGCAGCGAAGCAACATTCGGAAATCCAGATTGTTGCCAAGCCAATAGAAGCCGAAGATTGCGTCGGCATTACACATGCGCGATAGAGTCGAGCCATGCCCGCAAGCAGGATCGCGGCAGGTTTGCTGCGATCCAGGGCTGACGCGCGTCAGATCTCAGTTGTTGTCATTGTTGCCGAACCAGAAGTCGAGCTCGCGTATGCGACGCTTGTCATAGGGTTGATCCGGCGATTTGATCTGCCAGCTGTCATCATCAGCCAGGCCGGTCCACTTCGGCGTGCCGCCCTGCTTCTGCACGGATTGCCGCCAGCGATACTGGGCATAGATCTCCATGATCTTGCCGGCATATTGGCTGGCAAGATCGCCGTTGCCAGTGATGATTATCAGGTTCTCGTCGTTCACGCCGCTGGCCTTAGGACCCATATTGTGGGAGCCGGTCATGACGACGGGATTGGGACCATATGGATCGACGATGACGACCTTGCTATGGACCATGGCGTGAGCCGTCGGCAGCTTCAGAACTTCCTTCTGCCAATAGGCGAAACGGCCGGGGATGGCGGCGGGCAGGACGACGTCGGCATTGGCGTCGATCCGCTCGCCTCTGTTGAACAGCACGACCGGGTTCTTTGCCGTACCCGGATTCTGGTTGACCACGCCCTGGATGTAGAGATCGGGCTTGAACGAAGGGCTCGACGGAGACGCAAGCTCGATGATGTCGTTGAGAAGCGTACCGCGAGGACCGGGATTGAACATGGCGAACAGGATGCCCTGCTGGGCGCCACGGATCAGCTCGCCTGCCTGTTCTAGATCTAACCCTTCGCGCATGGGCGTGAACCAGACCGTCGTATTCTTGGCTTTCGGCGTTGTTCGGGGCTCGGCATTGCTTTGATAGAGGGCGGGCGGAGAATCGTTGCCGTCGGCGGCCAGCGTCTTCCACTGATCGAGATAGAATTGCGCCACGGCCGGGTTGTCGATCAGGAGCGCATTATTGGCCTGGGTGCAAAGGCCGGTCATTGTCCAGTTCGTGCTGCCGGTCCATACGGCCTGGGGCGATTTGTCGGCGCCGCAGATGACCAGAAATTTGTTGTGCGCCAACGCCCGCGGCGCGCTCATGCGATCCCTGACATCACAGGAAGCCAGTTCGGATCGGGCATCCTCGTTTTCGTCCTCTCCCTTTTTCTTGACGCTGCCATTGCCCAGCACGATATGGGCGCGTTTCTTGAAGCCCTGCAGCAGCGGAATGAGTTCAGGATCATCCAGCTCGAACAGGGCGGCATAGATATGGCCGCCATTCGACCTGACATCATTGAGGAGCGATACCAGCTTGTCGCGGATCGGCCCTGCGAGGAACTGGCGGATTGGGTCCTCCGGGTTGGCGATCGCCTTCTTGAGCTTGGTGGTGGGAGCCTCTTCCGGTAATAGGCGGGCAAGCCATTGGCTGGCGACGATGCCCCGGTTGAAATAGCAACTGACATGGCCGCTGGTTTCCGCTCCGATCTGCACGGCATCGCTCCAGTCCGATACGTGATCGGCCGATTCCTGCAACGCCGTCTCAGGCCCGATCATGGCGGAGACCCGGTAGGCGACGACATCACCCGGATTGACGGCGAAATCGGACCAGAGATATTTCTGGATCGGCCATTCCGTCGTCGGCTTGCGCGTGCCTTCCTCGACGGGCGGCCCGTCGGCGAAGCCGACCCAGCTCGCGACGATCTCCTCATGAAAACCCTCGGCATCGACATCGGAGACCGTATTCGGGCTTTGCGGGCTTCCAGCCGCCCGCTTGATCTTCCGCCGCAGGGCAAAGCCACGGCACTGGTCGATGAAGTCGCTGCGCCAGGCAATAAGAGCGCTATCCACACCGGGATGCACGATCAGACTGATGTTCATTGGACCTCTCCCTCGATGATTGCTCCAGTTGCTACGATTGCTGCCAGGCATGAAATCAGTGCTGACGCTCCTCGCCGCGCGACCTTGGATAGCAAGGTGCGTCAGCTAAGCGGCGCCCCCGTCTGTTCGTCCGTCTTGAGCGCCTGCACGCTAAAGCGCACGAACAGGGCGATGGTCTCGCCGCCCGTAAAACGTATGAATAGCCCGCCATCGCCGTGGACACGATTGTCATCGGCGAAACTGCCGGAGTTGCCTTGCATGAAGTGGATATCGTGGACGCCGCGTTCCGGGCTGAAATGAAAGGTTTCGTCGCTCCCCTGGTCCTGAAAATACTCACCGAAGGCAACGATGACGGCGCCCGTGTCGGCCTTGGCGCGTTCGATCTGTGCGTCGAGCATGTTGGAGAGCGACAGCTGCGCGCCATCGGCCGGAATGGCTGTCATGTCGTCGATCGGGAAGAGCGTATCTCGGATATAGTCGAGACCTTCTCCATCGGGTCCGCTCTGCAAGGGCTTGAAACCCGCAGGCCCTTCGGCGATGCCGGCAATGTCGTGGCCGCTATTGTCCTTGAAGTCCGGGTCGTAGTGAACCAACACTTCGCTGCCATCAACGGACTGGACATTGACGGCACTGCGGAAATCCTCGTCATTCGCTTTGACCCAGATCTCGTAATGCGGCGAAGAGCCGGACGGCTTCATCGTGCCATCGGCGACCTTGCCGACCAGGACGCCGTAGGTGCGCTGGGCACTCCTGGGTTTTCGACGCTGACGTGTCATGAGAAAGGACCTTCATTACGGGCTGGAAAATGCTTGCTGATCGCCTGCCAACAGCTTTTGCGGCATTTGGGATTAAACTCCAGGCAGGAATTTGCGCCGAAACTGAAAACCGTGTCTAACCGACTGCCGGGCCAGTTAGGTGGCTTTATCCCACTTTGCGTCACGGTCGTGACGATCTCATGAATTGCTCTGTGGGCCCTAAAGATGGGCGCAATGCCATTTTGATTTAGAAGTCTTTAGAGCAGTTGAGGAATTCGTGATCCATCGTTGTCTATGAAAATCTCCCTGCAAGTCGAAATGCGATCTTGCGTCTCGAAGCAAGTGGGGCAAGAGTTCCCGAACCCCCTAGCGCCGGTGCGGCACGGCGCGAAAAATTTCGGCAGACTGTATGAAAGCACCCAAAAGAATCGGCATTCTGGACGTCGCCCGATTGGCTGGCGTGTCCGCGACGACCGTATCCCGCGTTCTGAACGGCCAGGCTGACAGCCGCATCAGCCTGGAGACGCAGGAGCGGGTCAAGGCAACGGCAAGCAGCGTCGGCTATGTCGTCAACCGTCTGGCAACATCGCTTCGGACGCACAGGACCGGTGTCTTCGGGGCGATCGTCAACAGCCTCTCCGGCCATTATCAGCCGCATCTGACAAGTCGCCTCCAAATCGTGGCGCAGCGCCGTGGCGTGGAACTGCTGGTCGCGCAGGCTAAGGCGGACGCCGGCGAGATCGCCGGCCAGCTGCGCCTGTTTCAGCAGGATTTCTTCGATGGTGTCATCATGGTCAGCGATCTTCCGGGCCAACAAGCGCTCTGCGATCACCTTGATCTCATGGGCAAGGCACATGTGACGCTTGGCGCGGGACTGACGGGGCCGCTTCCCGCGGTTCTCACCGACGACCGGCAGGGCATAAGATTGCTGTTCGATCACCTGGTGGAGCTCGGACACCGCCGCATCTCCTTCGTCTACCGCGTCAGTCGCAGCGCCCTTCGCGATCGCCTGTCGATATTCCAGGACGCCGTTGCCGGCAGCGCCGGCTTGGTTGTCGGCGACGTCATTTCCTTTGAGAAGGGCGAGCGCGACCGCAAGCTCCTTGCGGATATCTTGGCATCGCCGCAATGCCCGACGGCGCTGGTCTGTGGTAGCGACGGGCTTGCGATCGAAGTCGTCGCTTTCCTGCGCGATTTCGGCCTTCGGATCCCCACCGATATTTCCGTGGTCGGCTATGACAACGTACCCGATACCGCCTATTGGGCTCCGCCTTTGACGACGGTCGCACAGCCGACGGATGCACTGTGCGAAGCATCGCTTGATCTTCTGATTGAGCTTTCAAATCTTCCGGCGGATCTGCGCGTTGAAAAGCGTCCGATCCGGTTCGTTACTCCCGAACTTGTCATACGTGCGTCATCGAGCTCGCCTAGCTTGCGGCCATTCTCCCTTGCGTAGAAGAAACGATGGTTCTGAATGCAAGTGGCCATATTTTATTTGCGCAAACGTTTGTGCAAAGCGTTAATTGGAGAGTGTGCCGATGCCCGAATTTCTGCTCACCGGCCTCAACAGCCCGGTCACCCGTCGTACGACCCTTCTTATGGGAGCCGGCGCCGGCCTCTCCGCCTTTCTCCCGGCGCTGTCCGCTTCCGCTGATGAAAACGCCGATAAAAGGCCGGAGCTTCGTATCGCCGTTCAGATGAATCCGGTCTCGCAGGAGCCCGTCGACGCCGCCAGCAACGTCGCCTTCCGCAACAACTATTCCATCCATGAGACGGTGCTCGCGCTCGACATGCGCGGCGATTTTTCGGTCAAGCCCAATCTCGCGACCTTCTGGACTTGGATCTCTCCGACCGTGCTCGAAATGAAGCTGCGTCCTGGTGTGATCTTCCATGATGGCCGCGAGATGACCGGCGAGGACGTTGCCTTCTCCTTCGGCCCCGAGCGGCTCCTGAACAAGGACGCGCCGGGCTATCCGACCTATCGCACCAATTTCACCAGCCTCGACCATGTCGAGGTGGTCGATCCTCTGACGGTCCGCTTCGTCACCAAGTTCCAGGACCCGATCTTCCTGCAGCGCCTTGCATCCTATGCGGCCGTTGTCATCAGCAAGGATGCCTGGCAGAAAAACGGCGGCAACTGGACGACCTGGCGGCAGAAGCCGGTCGGTGCCGGCCCCTATAAGGTCGAAAGCTATACGGCCAATGAGAGCGTCGTTCTCGCCGCTCACGATCAGGCCTATCGCGGCAAACCGGCCGCCAAGCGCGTGACCTTGCGCATCGTGCCGGAGGTTTCCTCGCGCATTGCCGGCCTGCTGGCCGGCGACTACGACATTGCGACGGACCTGCCGCCGGACCAGCTCTCGGTTGTTACCGCGAGTACCGATCACGAGATCGTCGGCGGTCCGGTTCCGAACAATCGCATTCTGTTCTTCGACAAGAACAATCCCGCGCTGAAGGACCCGCGCGTTCGCCAGGCACTCATCCTCGCCATCGATCGCCAGGCGATCGTCGACACGATCTGGAACGGCCGCACGAAAGTGCCGAACGGGCTACAGTTCGAGCTCTATGGCCCTGTCTATCTCAAGGATTATCCGGCCTATCAGTACGATCCCGATCGCGCGATGCAGCTCCTGAAGGATGCCGGCTATAATGGCGAGGAGATCGAGATCCGCTCGCAGAACAATTACTACACGGCGGAAAACCCGGTGACGCAGGCCGTTGTCGCCATGTGGCAGGCTGTCGGCGTCAACGCCAAGATGAAGTTCGTGGAATCGGGCAAATTGTTTGAGGCCTCGTCGACCCGCGCGACCGGCAACTGGTCCAGCACCGGCCAGGTCCCCGACCCCTATATCTCCTTCTTCACGCAGTTCAGCTCGGCCGGCAACCTGAGCTCGTTCAAGATCTGGCAGAATGCCGATTTCGATGCGCTTGGCGCCAAGATGGAGCAGGCCGTCGATCCGGCCGACCGCGCCAAGATCTTCCGCGACATGCTGCATCTGATCGAATGGGAAGATCCGGGCGAGACCGTCCTGCATCAGAATGCTGTCTTCTTCGGCATCCGCAAGGGCATCAAATGGCAGCCGCTGCCGGCCTTCCAGATGGATCTCGGCGCCGGTAGCCTTTCCTTCGAAGAGCAGAAGAGCTGAGCGGCTGGTCATGGCGACGCCCGTTCTTTCGGTCGACAATCTGAGCATCTCGTTCGGAACGGGCGCGGGGCGGTTTCATCCGGTCAACAACGTGTCTTTCGACCTTGCCGAGGGTGAGATCCTCGGCATCGTCGGCGAGAGCGGATCGGGAAAGAGCCTCACCTGCCTCGCGCTTGCTGGTCTTCTTGGGCCGAGCGCCAGTGCCACCGGCTTTATCTCCTTTCAGGATGCCATGTACGACGCGGCCGAGCTCGGCCCAGGGTCGCGGGTAAAGCTGCCGCCCATCGGGCTGATCTTTCAGGAGCCTGTCTCCTGTCTCGATCCGGTGCGCACGATCGGCTCACAGATCGCCGAGGCGGCCGTCAGTGCCGGCATGTCGGCAAAGGAAGCCAGGGACGAGGCGCTCCGGCTTCTGGCGGAAGTCGCCATTCCACAGCCAGAGACGCGTTACAACGCCTATCCGGCGCAATTTTCCGGCGGCATGTGCCAGCGCGTGATGATCGCCACGGCGCTCGCCATGCAGCCGCGATTGATCATTGCCGACGAGCCGACCACGGCTCTTGATGTGACGGTGCAGGCGCAGGTCGTCGCTCTCCTTGTCAAGGCGGTGCGCGAGCGTGGCATCCCCATGATCTTCATCAGCCATGATCTCGATCTCGTCTCGGAGGTCTGCGACCGTATCGCGGTCATGTATGCGGGCTCCCTGGTCGAGATCAATCGCACGGACGATCTCTACGACAATCCGCGCCATCCCTATACGCGCCTGTTGCTGGAGGCCATGCCCGGACGGGGCAGGCCACTGGAGAGGCTCGCGGATATCCCTGGCGAACTGAAATTGCATGATGAGCTGCCGCAGGCTTGCGCCTTCGCGCCCCGTTGTCCACGCGCGGAGCCGAATTGCGCGACGATGGTTCCGCCGTTGATTGCCGGTGCGGCGGCGCTTGCCTGCTTCAATCCATGGAGTGCCCATGATGCCTGAGAAGCAAATCGCCGCCAATTCAGAGACGAGAATTGCACTTGCCGCCCGCGATCTGCAATTTTCCTATGCTCCGGGTTTCTCCCTTTGGCCGGGACGCGTGAAGGGATTTCACGCGATCAAGGATGTGAGCCTGGAATTGAGACCCGGCGAAACATTGGGTCTTGTCGGCGAGTCCGGTTGCGGCAAGTCCACGCTTGCCTCCTTGCTCTGCGGCGACCGCGAGCCGACATCAGGCGAAATCACGCTGTTCGGTCAGTCCTTCAAAAGCCTGATGAAGCCGAACCGGCGCGGTCTGGCAAAACATCTGCAGGTTATTTCGCAGGATACGATGGGTGCGCTCGATCCGCGCCGGAGCGTCGGCCATCAGATGGTGGAGACGCTCACCATCCACGGCATAGGCTATCCGGCAAGCCGGCTCGATCGCGCGGCGGAGGCGTTTAAAGCTGTCAGCCTGCCGGTCTCCGCCTTGCAGAAATTTCCCCATCAACTCTCCGGCGGCCAGCGTCAGCGCGTCGCCATCGCCCGTGCTCTCGTGGTCGAACCGCAAATTCTGCTCTGCGACGAGCCGGTTTCTGCGCTCGACGTTTCCGTGCAGGCCCAGGTGCTCAACCTCCTGCTCGAACTGCAGCGGGCACGCGGCCTGTCGCTACTTTTCATCAGCCACGACGTGCGCGTGGTCCGTCATGTTTCGCATCGCGTCGCGATCATGGAGGCGGGACAGATCGTGGAAACCGGTCCCATGGAGGATGTCTTCGCGAACCCGGCCCACCCCTATACCGTCAAGCTCCTGTCGGCTGTTCCTCGCGGGCGGCGCGGCAGGGTACGGCAGGCAGCGGCCATGCTTGAAACGCTCTGGCTCTGAGGGAATAGGCAATGCTTCAATCCATCCTGCGGGCGTTTCTGCGAGCATTCGTGACCCTGTTCCTGGCGATGACCTTCACCTTCGTCATCCTGCGCGTCAGCGGTGACCCCTTGCATTCCCTTTTGCCGATCGAGACACCGCCGGAAGTCGTGGCGCTGATGCGGCAGCAATGGGGTCTCGATCAGCCGCTCTACATTCAATACTTCGCCTATCTCGGCCATCTCCTGCGCGGCGATTTCGGCACGTCGCTATTGAACGGGCAGGATGCCCTGACGCTGGTTCTGTCGAAAGTCCCGGCGACGCTGGAATTGATGGGCGCTGCCCTCATATTGGCGTTTGGCGCCGGCGTACCCTTCGGCATTCTGGCCGCGCGCAACCGCGGCGGACTGATCGACCGCCTTGTCATGGCGCTTGCGGTACTGATGCATTCGCTTCCGAATTTCCTGATCGCCATCCTGCTCATCCAGCTTTTCGCCGTCTCCCTGCGGATCTTGCCGAGCGGCGGGGGATCGACGATGGCGCATCTCGTCATGCCCGTTTTGGTCATTGGCCTTTACAATGCCGGCATCATCGCCCGCTTCGTCCGCTCGAGCGTGCTGGAGGTGCTGGGCCAGCGATTCATATTGGCGGCGCGCGCCAAACGCATCGGCGAAAGCGCCCTTCTGTGGCGGCATATCATGCCGAATGCGGCCTTGCCGCTTCTGACCATGCTCGGCTTCCTCGTCGGCGGCATGATCGGCGGCGCGGCCGTGGTTGAGAGCGTTTACGCCTGGCCGGGTGTCGGCCGCTTTCTCGTCTCCTCCGTTGCGCAGCGCGATCTGAACATCGTGCAGACCATCGTGCTGCTCATCACGGCGACGATGGTGACGGCCAATCTCATGATCGATTGTCTCTACATTCTCGCTGATCCGCGTCTGCGGCATCGCGCATCGGCCTGATCGGCCGCCTCGAAAGGTGAAACCATGGCGAATGCAGCGACCGGCGCCGACGTTCCTCGCAAAACCAGATCGGAGCGATCTTTTCAACCCAGGCTTCGGTTCGATTTGATGACGGCCATTTGCGTCATTGTTCTCGTAACCTTCATCACGGTTGCGATCTTCGCCAATGTCCTTGCGCCCCATGGTTTTGCACAGATCGATCTTCATGCCCGCAAGGCGCCGCCGATCCTGTTCGGCGGCTCATTCAAGCATATTCTCGGCACGGACGAGCTTGGCCGCGATATTCTAAGCCGCATTTTCTATGGATTGCGCACCAGCCTGTTGATCGCGCTCGGCGCGTCGGCGATCAGCCTGGCGCTGGGCACGGTGCTTGGGCTGCTTGCCGCTTTCGGTCGCGGATTTGCCGATATGCTGATCCGCGTCGCCGTCGATTTTCAGGCCTCGATGCCGTTCCTCATCATTGCCCTCGCCGTTCTCGCCTTCTTCGGCGACAATCTCTGGCTTTTCATGGCGTTGCTTGGCCTCTACGGCTGGGAGCGTTACGCGCGGTTGGTGCGCACCATGGCAGGGCTGGAGCTGGAGCGAGGCTATGTCGCGGCGCTGAGACGAAATGGTGCGGGAACGGGGCGCATCGCCTTCCTGCATGTTTTGCCCAACACGCTCTCTGTCGTCCTCGTCAACCTCACGATCGTCCTGCCGGAAATCCTGTTGCAGGAATCGGCGTTGAGCTTTCTCGGCCTCGGCATCCAGCCGCCGCTTGTCAGCCTCGGCAGCATGGTCGGCGCTGGCCGCGACTATGTAATGACCGAGTGGTGGATCGCCATCCTGCCGGGCATCGTGATCTTCATCCTGTCGCTGTCGATCAGCCTGATTGGTGACTATCTGCGCGATGTTCTCGATCCGACACTTCACTAGCTCGCCCCCCTAAAGAACCGCCTCCAAGGAGACTTGCATTGCCTTTGCCCCTTCACGCCGCTCGTCGTGGTTCGCTCCGCATCGCCGCTCATCGCGGCTTCAGCCGGCGCTTCCCGGAAAACACTATTCTCGCCTTCCAGGCGGGTGTGAACGCAGGCGCCAACGAGTGCGAAATCGACCTTATGCTGACGCGCGACGACCAGATCGTCGTGATTCACGACAGAACGCTTGATCGCACGACCAATGGCTCCGGCTTCGTTGCCGATCACGATCTCCAGCACATTCTTTCGCTTGATGCCGGCGCGAAATTCGACGCGCGCTTCGCCGGAACCCGCGTGCCGACGCTTGCCGATACGCTGCTGTGGGCAAAGCAAACGGATACCCGCCTAGCGATCGAAATGAAGGAGCCGGAGCGTGCCGATCGTCTCATCGATATCATGATCGCGACACTGCGAGAGCTCGACGCGTTTGACCATGTTGCCATATCCTCCTTTGATCATATCGATCTACGGCGGGTGAAAGAGCTCGAACCGCGCCTTCAGACGGAAGCGATCCTCCACCATCGTCCGGTAGACATCGTCGCCTCGATGCGCGCCGGCGGCATTGATGGCGTCTCGTTGGAATTGAACCGCTTTCACCGCACTGACGCAGAGGCGCTGCAGCAGGCCGGCATTGCAGTGCGTCTGAGCCTGCCGCTGCCGGAAAAGCTTGCCATGTTCTGGCAGGGTGGCCGCGACCTGCTTCCCATGATCCGCGGCTGCGTCAGGGACCGGCTGGTCGATGCCCTTATCGGCGACGATGTGGATTTCCTCCGCATGCTGAGCACGAGCGCCTGAGAATAGCGCCGTCGATCGCCGCTTGACTTATTCATAGCCTGTCAGCTATTGATCTAATCAATAGCCAAAGAGTTATGAATCGGTATGGCAAACCTCCATGATCCCATTTTCCGAGCGCTCGCCGATCCGACGCGGCGGGCGATATTCGAGCGATTGTGCCGTGACGGCGATCAGACCGTCGTCGCACTTACGGCTTATGCCGGCGTCTCCCAGCCGGGCGTTTCAAAGCATCTCGCCGTTCTGAAACAGGCGGGGCTGGTATGCGACCGGCATGAAGGACGCCAGACGCATTATAGCGCACAACGAAACGCTCTTGCGCCGTTGCGTGACTGGACGAGCGAAATGGCCGGTTTCTGGGAAGACAAGTTCGATGATCTCGAAGACTTGCTCGATCGGATGGATCAATGAAAGCGGCATTGGGCGAGGTACGCGCTGTCGTGGTTGAGCGCGAAATTGCGCATCCGCCGGCAAAGGTCTGGCGCGCACTCACACAGCCGCATCTGATCGCAGAGTGGTTGATGAAGAACGACTTCGTTCCCGTCCTCGGACATCGGTTTAGCTTTCGTGGCGATTGGGGTGGCGTCCTGGATTGCGAAGTGCTCGTCGTCGAGCCGAACGCCAGGCTGTCCTATCGATGGAATTTCGCACATGATGACCCGGCTTTCGATCTGAAGAGCGTTGTGACCTTCACGCTCACGCAGACGGACAAGGGAACGCATCTGCGCATGGAGCAGGTCGGCTTCCGACCGGACCAGAAGCAGGCCTATAGCGGTGCCAAGGCGGGATGGCGGCAGTTCCTCGAAAGACTTGAACGGGTGCTGGCAGAAGTGAAGTGAGACCCATTGCTCGCAAGCCCGGAATACAATCATGCGAGCATGGTCCGGCCGCTTGCTTTCACCACGCCGTGCGCGAGCTGACGGTGTGGATGATTCAGAAGGCCGGAATATGAAGTGGATGAGGACATGATTACCGATATCGAGGACTTCTTTACCAAGGGATGTGGGCGCTGCGAACGCTTTGCGACGCCGGACTGCTCGACGATGCTGTGGATTGACGGTCTGAACGAACTGCGCCGAATCTGCCTGGAGGCGGGGCTCGTCGAGACGGTGAAGTGGGCTCATCCGTGCTACATGCATGAGGGACGCAACATCGTGATCATCGGTGCCTTTCGTGGCGATTTTCGCCTCACTTTCTTCAACGCGGCACTGATGAAGGACCCTGAGGGGGTGCTCGAAAAGCAAGGGCAGAATACCCGGCATCCCGATATGATCCGCTTTGTGAGCGATGACGCCGTGGCGACGATGGAGCCCGTCATCCGATCTTATCTGAAGGAGGCAATGGGTTATGCAGAGGCCGGCATCAAGCCGCCGAAAGAGCAAAGCGATATCGAATTGCCTGACGAGCTGATCGAGGCGCTGGATTCCGATCCCGAATTGGCGGAGGCTTTCCATGATCTGACGCCGGGGCGAAAGAAAAGCTATGTGATCAACCTCGGCTCCGTGAAGAAGTCCGAAACGCGGACCGCGCGAATTGCTAAGTTTCGCAATCATATTCTCGCCGGAAAGGGCGCGCTGGAGCGGTAGCCGACAGTTAATCCCTCCTGCTTCTCGATTGCCTCATCCACCGGTGAGATCGAATGGCCGCGCAATCCCGAGTCAGTTCGGTTTGGGATAATACCACGCATAACCAAAGTGATAACGATCCGGCTCCTTTCCGTAGTAATACGGAAGGGCAATGTCCTGCTGCGGTGGCAACTGTGTCGCCGCTCCGAATTTCGATGTGAGCCATTGCTGCAGTGCATTCGGCATGGTTGATTGATGTCCGTCCCGCTCGTTCCAAACCAGCAGAACCGGTCCATTTCCTATGGCCTGCCGGCTTAAATCCGACGCAGGATATTCCGTCGATATGATCGACGTGTGCGGCATGTTCACACGCAGATTGCCGGCCTTCAGCCAGGTCGTCGTCACGACTGCCGAGGGTTGTTTTCCTTCTACGGTAACGACTTTGTCCACGAAGGTGGCGTAGGGCGCGTTCAAATGCTCATAAGAATGGAAAAACCGCGCGAAAAGGACACCTCCGGCTATGATCAGAGGCAGCGCAATCATCATGACGATGGGCAGGTAAAGGAATTTCTTTATATCGGCCTGGCTTTGCAGTCCCGCTGCGTCGAGCTTCAGACAGAAATAGGCCGGTAGTAGGAACAGGAAGGGGAGCAGCCAGCGGTCACGAAACTCCGTGAGCGTGATCACCAGTATCAAGATCAGCAGGATCGCGACGGTGCTTGAAAGTATCCTTCCGACAAAATCACTCCATTCGCTTCTGGCACGCAGCGAATGCAGGAATGATTGACGGAAGAACAGCAGAAAGATCACGCACGTAGGGGCAACGATTGCGACACTGGTTTTGACAAGTTCTAGAAGTCCGAAACCGATATCGGAAAGCTTTCCGCCGGCGCCTTGTTCCGACATGGTGTGGACCGTCGTCGTCAGCACCCGGTCCATATTGGAGACCATCCATATGGCGTGCGGCAGGAACACGAGAACGGCGATTGCCAGCGTTAGCAGAAGGCGCCAGTCGATCAGCCTTTTTCGCCCGACCGGATGCAAGAAGGTTGCTATGACAACGCTGCCAATCACCAGAGCGAAATTATACTTCGTCAGCATGCCAAGCCCGGCCCATAGGCCGATCAGGGCGTAGGAGATGAGCGTCGGGCGACGAATGGTTACGACGACGAAATAGATCAACATGAGCACCGCAAGTAGGGTGCCGACGGTATGCGTCAGGTCTCTCTGCGCCTGCCAGAACATCTGCGGCATCGTCAGGAGCGATAGCGTCCCGACCGCCGCTAGGCTTTTGTCGGTCACAAGTAATCGCAAAAGCTTGTAATAGGCGAGATAGACGAGGAAAAGCAGGAGATTCTTCACGATGACGAGCGATGCGACGCTCGTGCCGAAGATTTCGAAGATGCCGTACTGAATCCAGTTGTAGAGCGGTGGCTGGGCGTCATAACCCCAGGCGAGCCATTGGCCGACGAGAAACTGCTGTGCTTCGTCGATCCGCAGCGAGCTGGAGATGGCGATGCGGATGGCTGCCTGGACGATAAAATATATGGCCAGGCATCCCGGTACCCACCAATATTCGGAGGGTGAGCTGCTGTCGATGGACGCAGCCTGCTGATGCGCACCCGCAAACCTGTCTTTTCCCAGAAAGTTCATCCGGTTCTCCCAGCGATTGCCACTATCGTCGCAGGCGCCATGTCATAGATGTCGCGGCGACACAATCGTTTTCAGTAAGATTTCAGGGGGCGGCATCTCGAGGGCAGATCTGATTTGCCAGATATTATTCCTTCGGTAGCCAGGTCGTCAAAGTATCCTCGTCGTTCTTCGCGTTCAGCGCTCCCGTATGACGCTGGGCGAATCCGCCTGGTCAGATAACCGCCTGTGGCTGCGGGAATATGAATGCCGCGGCACGTGCGAACAAGAATTTTTTCCAGTTTCTGCCTTAATTCGCATCGAACTTGTTGTCAAACATACCGAATGTATGTATATAGAAGCCAAGCTTGGGCGAGGGGGCGTTTTCAAACTCCGAGTCCGCCACAATCCGACACACTGTGTCGGTAGCAGCAGCCCATCGTTCCAATCCGATGCGGCTGCCCACCCCGATCGGTTGACCTCCGATCAAGACGAGAAGGATTCGGCTTTCCCTCCGAATCCTTCTCTTTTTTGTCTCGCCGAGACAGGCGAAGCTTTCCTCGAACGGCAACGTGCTATCGAGATCGCGATGGTTCGGCTGCTTCAATGTCGGATAAACACCGACGGTAAGATTCGTTTCGCCACAGGAGCTAGGACCGCGAGCCTCGGGCATCAATCTCTAACAGAAGGGAACCTTTTGCCATCAAGCGCTTTTCATCTGACGATTTCAGGAACCATGTGGTTGTCATTTGTCGCGTTCATCCCCAAACGACCAGCAGCAAGCCCGAGCTCTCGTCCCACTTGGATTTCTGAATTTCTTCATGGCCGATGTTCAGGCGGGCATCGGACCCTTCCTTGGGGTTTTCCTCGTCGCCCATGGCTGGCAAAGTGGGTCGATCGGCTCCGTCATGACGATCGGCGGGGTTGCGGGGATGGTGATGATGGCGCCTGCCGGAGCCTTCATCGATGAGACGACGCATAAGCGCACATGCGTGATCGTGCTCGGCATCTGCACGGTCCTCGCCTCCATGATCATATTGGTCTCGCAGCTCTTCTGGGTCGTGGCCCTGTCGCAGGTTGCGACCGCTGTTGCCGGTGCCGCGATCGGGCCTGCCCTCAATGGCATCACGCTCGGCATTGTCCGGCAGGCCGGCTTCAATCGGCAGAATGGTTACAATCAGGCATTCAATCATGCCGGCAACCTCGTCGGCGCCGGGCTGTCGGGATGGCTCGGCTGGATGTTCGGGCTGACTGCCGTGTTCTGGTTGTCGGCCATCTTCGGCGTGCTGACCATCATTTCCGTGCTGATGATCCCGGCCGATGCGATCGACGATGACGAAGCGCGTGGCGCTACCCTTGCCGCCCTTGGTCCGGTGGGGGAGATGGAGCCTTCCAGACACCGAAAACCGAGCGGTTTTAAAGTACTCGCCGAGTCGAAGCCGCTGCTGATCCTGGCGGGTGCGCTTGCGCTGTTCCATCTCGGCAACGGCGCGATGTTGCCGTTGTTCGGGCTGGCTGTCGTCTCTGCCGGTCACGCCGATCCCGCTGGCTTTGTCGCCCTGACCGTGGTGGTGGCGCAGGGCACGATGATCATCACCTCCTTGATCGCGATGCATATGGCGGAAAGGAGAGGGCAATGGCTCGTGCTGCTGATTTCGTTTGTCTCCTTGCCGATCCGCGGCTTCGTGGCGGCGCATCTGATTACATCCTGGGGTGTCTATCCCGTTCAGGTTCTCGATGGCATCGGCGCCGGCCTGCAAAGCGTTGCCGTGCCGACGCTCGTCGCGCGCATCCTGAACGGAACCGGCCGCATCAATGTCGGTCAGGGCGTCGTCATGACGATGCAAGGGGTCGGCGCATCCCTGAGCCCGGCGATCGGCGGCTGGCTGGCGCAGGAGATCGGCTATGGCACGATGTTCATGATCCTCGGCAGTTTTGCACTCGGGTCGATTGCGCTTTGGGTCGGGTTTCATGGCGTGCTGCGCGTAGCCGCTTCCGTACCGGGGCAGCCTCAGGGCGTTGTTTTCTCCGGCGATTGAGCTGCTTATCGCGGCCCCATCACGACGCGTCGAGAGCGTCATCCTTCGGCATATCCCGATCAATCCAACCTTACGGTTGCCCGACCGCTTGTCAGATCCTGAATATTGTCAACGACCCGTTCGACCATCGAGGCGGCTATGGTCACGCGGAGCACGGCTCCGGATTCGGTGAAGCGTTCCTCCACAAGCCGCACGCCTGCCTCCGTCAAAAGTTTCGCTTTCACCAGAGCGAGATGTGAAAACTGCACATCGATCGTTGCCGCGACGGTTGGGAGTATTTCTCTCTTCTCCGCGCCTTGCAGACATAGCGCGGCGGTGCCGCCATAAGCGCGGATCAGCCCGCCAGCACCCAAAAGAGTGCCGCCGAACCAGCGTGTCACGACGACGACCACCATATCCAATTCGAAGCCGTCGATGGCCTGGAGGATCGGCTTGCCGGCGGTTCCGCCCGGTTCGCCATCATCGCTGAAGCGATAGGTTTGTCCGATACGCCAGGCCCAGCAATTGTGATTGGCATCCGTGACCGAGTGCTGTGCGACAAACGCCTTTGCTGCCTCGCTATCGGCAATCGGACCGGCCGTCGCAACGAACCGGCTTCGCTTGATTTCCTGATTGGCGGTGGCGATCGAAACAAGCTCAAACATACGGCCTCTTAGCCAATTTCGTGCACTCTGCGAAGAGGCAGTTGCCGCTGTTCCGAGAGACATGAGGTGGCGTGGGACAAAATGAATTGGATGAGGATCGCCGCGAGAGTTTCCCAGGCCTTCAATGGCGTAGCCGAAACTCGTTGAGCGTGGTCAAGGCGGGAAAGCTCTGCCTCATGGGCATGAGGCAGAGCAGAGAGCCTTATCGGCGCCTCGTGCGAAACTTTGTTGGGGGCGCAAGTATCGCACGCACATAGCTTACAACGGGTAGCTGAAACGTAGCTGAGGCCCCAGAGGCAGATGAATTCAGGTCTGTCCAGCCCCAAACAAGAATTCACTTTGAAATCAAATAGATAGAGCGGATGCGCCCAAAAGTCATCCACACTTTTTGGCATTTTGCTTTAGCTGTTAGTCTTATGCACCCACAGCCGGCGAGGTGGTGATCGACGTCACGGCGGCGACGTCGATTCCTCGGCCGTGAGCGGCACGATGTAACTTCGCGACTATTTTGCCGCGGCCCTCGACGTGCCGGCCTGCAGGTCCGCCTCGTCGGCAACGATGGAGGCGGCCTCGTTCTGCAGTATATCCTTTGCGTTCTTGCGGGCCTTTTCGATGGCGATATCGGCGCTCAGGCTGCGCTCGTTGGCCTGCAGGCCATCATCCTCGCCGGTATCGATGCCGTCATTGGACTGTCCGCGTGCCTTGATGCGGTTTGCCTGAGCGGTCAGCTCGTTGCGGCGTTCGGCTTCGTTGAGAGAGATGACCTTCTTGTCGCGCTGCTCCTTCAGCGTGGTGACGTCTTCCACGAAGCGCTGGTATTCCGGATCATCCTTCACGCGCGCGTCATGGCGACTTTGCAGCTGCGGCAGCAGCGCCTGGATGTCACCCCAGGGCTTGTAATTCGCCGGCTTTACCTGTGTCCAAGGCAGCGCGTTGTCGTAGCTGGATTCGCCGAAGGTCTTGAGGTCGGCAAGTCCCGGCAGGCTGATATCCGGCGTCACACCACGCAACTGCGTCGTACCGCCGTTGACGCGGAAGAATTGAGCGACCGTCAGTTTCAGCTCGCCGAATTTCGGTTTCTGATTGTGGGCCACCTGATCGAGATTGACCACGGTTTGCACCGTGCCCTTGCCGAAGCTCGGTTCGCCGATGATCACGCCGCGACCGTAATCCTGGATCGCGGCCGCGAAAATCTCGGAGGCCGATGCCGAGCCTCGATTGATCAGCACGCCGACCGGGCCGGTCCAGGCCGGAGTGGCAAGATCATCGCTCTCGACCTCCACCTCGCCGCCTGCATCGCGCTGCTGGACGACCGGACCCTTGCCGACGAACAGGCCTGTCAGGTCGATCGCTTCGGCCAGCGAGCCGCCGCCATTGTTGCGCAGGTCGATCAGGACGCCGTCGACCTTTTCCTGCTTCAACTCGCCGAGAAGCTTGGCGACGTCGCGGCTGGCGCTGCGGTAGTCCTTATCGCCCTTGCGCCGGGCTTCGAAATCCTCATAGAAAGCCGGCAGAGTGATCACGCCGATCCTGCGCGTCGTATTACCATCCTTTACCGACAGGATCGTCTGCTTGGCAGCCTGCTTATCGAGGCTGATCTTGTCACGGACGAGACTGATGACGTGATGCTTGCCATCTGGCCCGGCATCGGCGGGCAAAATATCAAGGCGCACGACTGACCCCTTGGCGCCGCGTATCATCTGCACGATTTCATCGAGTCGCGTGCCGACGACTTCCTTTATAGGGCCGTTTTCGCCTTGACCGACACCGATGATGCGATCGCCGACCGCGAGCTTGCCGGAGAGTTGCGCCGGGCCGCCTGCGACCAGTTCGCGGATCGTGGTGTAATCATCCCTTTCCTGCAGCACCGCGCCGATACCGACCAGAGAGAGCTTCATGGAAATATCGAACTCGGCCGAGGCGGTCGCGCCGAAATAGTCGGTATGCGGGTCGACCGACGTCGTATAGGCGTCCATGAATGTCTGAAAGACATCGTCGCTCTTGTATCTATAGGCGCGCTCGAGGGAGTTTTCGTAGCGCTTGTCGAGCGTATCGCGAATGGCGGCATCATCCTTGCCGGCAAGCTTGAGGCGCAGCCAGTCGTTCTTGACGCGTTTGCGCCAGAGATCGTTGCTTTCCGCCTCGGTTTGTGGCCAAGGCTCCTTGTCGCGCAGGAGCGCGTAGTCTTCCTTGGTGGTAAAGTCCAGCTTCTGGTTGAGCAGGCTGCGCGCATAGGTCATGCGGTCGACGACGCGCTGCTCGTACACATTGAAAATGGAAAACGGGATATTCAAGTCTTCCTGATTGATGGCGTCATCGATCTTGGTGCTGCCCGCCATGAACTTGTCGATATCGCTCTGCAGGAAGATGACACGGTCCGGATCAAGGGACTTGATGAAGCGATTCATGATCCTGGCGGAGAGGACGTCGTCCAGCGGGACCGGCTTATAGTGGAAGCGCTGCAGAAATTGCGCCGTCAAATGCGCGGCCTGCGCCTGCTGCGGCAGTGGTGTCAAAACTGGCGGTGAACCGGCTTCCAGAGCATATGCCGATGAGGCAAATGCCAGGAACAGGCAGAGGAAACCATATTTCGTACGCATCAAGTCTTGGCCCGATTCTCAATCGTTAAATGTTCAATCTATAATCTAGGTGGAACAATTATGGTTTTTTGGCAACCAGACAGATGCTTTCCTTCGAGAAAGATTCTCGAAACATTTGCGTGAAGCGAGTGTGACTGTCGTCGGCAGATCGACAAAAGCGAAGCCAGGGGCGCCGAAGTCAACCTTCAAATGTCAGAGGCGCCACGCGAGCCGTTCGGTGGCGCCGCCGTAGGCCCGGCGGAATCATCGTCGGATCAGCCCATTGATGATCGACACCCCATCCGATCGCGCGATTGGGGCTTGCCGGCCATGCGGCCTGGAATGACCGCTCGAATACAGCTGCAATAAAATAGAAGAAGACCTGGAGGGAAACCAGGTCTTCTTCCGTCTCTGATCGGAGGTCTAGTTCAGATCAGATTAGAACGTACGCTCGAAGCGGAGAATGCCAGCCCACTGGTCCTGATTGATGGAGTCCCAGTTGGTGTAGGTGACTTCCGGCTCGATGAGCAGGTTCTTAACAGGCTTCCACTTGACGTTCGTCGTTGCCGAGAAGGTCTTGTTGTCGGTGTAGGCGAGCTGCAGGTTCCACTTCAGCTTTTCGTTGACCGGAACGCCAACGCCACCCCAAACAGCCCAGTCGCCCCAGCTCTGGCCGATCGAATCGCCAGGCGCATACTTGTTCAACTTGTCGCCGTCAGTGTTCCAGGCGCCCATCAAGAAGGCCGAGAATACGCCGAAGTCAGCGTCTACGCGAGCCTTGATGGCGCCTTCTTCGACGATGGAGTCGTAACCACCAACGAGCTTGAAGCTCCATGCGCCGGCCTTGTAGCCAGCACCGGCGACCACGTCCGGAGCGTAATGGTTGTGGCTGTCTTCGCCGTTTGCACCCGTGGCACCCGGGCCTGAGTTGCTGTCTTCGAGCGAGATCACAGCCGTGAAGCCGTTGCCGGCGTCGTAGTTGTAGGTGATCTGGTTCAGTTCGTACGGGCCGTCGGCGATCACGTCGTCGTTGATGACGTCGCCGGCATAACCGGTGAAGACGTTGAACTGCGAGTCTTCCTTACCAACGGTGAAGCCACCGAGGCTGATGCTGGCGTGTAGCAGGTTGGTAGCCGTAGCGCCGCCGTCGTTCCAGTCCCAACGCAGCTCGGTGTTGGTTTTCAGCGGGCCGTATTCGGTGTCGGTTGCCGTCTGCAGTTGCAGCTCGGCACGAGTGTGCCAGAGAGTGCCAAAGTGAGTGTCTGGGTTGTAGGCGTCGTACCACTTGCCTTCGGTACGAACCTTACCGCCGATCTTGAGGCAGGTTTCGGTGCCCGGGATGAAGAAGTAACCTGCGCCGTATGCGTCGCAAATGCGGACGTATTCCAGCGGCTCCGGCTCGGCTGCGACGATCGCGTCAGCCGCGTGAGCACCGGATACTGCTGCCAGGGCAGCAGCGGAGCCGAGAAGAAGGCTCTTGATATTCATTTTTTCTCCAATCGATTTGCCGGATCGGAACGCAGCCGGACGTCTTCCGCCACGTTCATCAATTCGGTGTTCCCTCTTACCGAAAGCCCGAAAGACTTTCGTGCTGGCACGTTAGCGGGGCTTTTGATGCATCGGAATAGAATAATTCGGAGCCGTGAAGTAATTATCGTCATAAATTCGTCAAAGATGCAAAAATACACCATAAAATCACGCGATCTTAGTATGTATATGAAGTATATTAGAAATCTATACGTAGTAAACGTACCAAATGTATGTTATTAATCGAGAATATCGCAAAATAATAAGTAAACAATACAAACTATACAGTAAACACCGTGGAGGGCATGTAGCGCGAATCCTGACTCAATCTTACTCAAGTCAGTTAGATGAATTGCGGAGGGATCGGAGGTCGTGGTTTACGACCTGCCAATCTACGGGTGGAGAGGGGAAGTGCTGCTCGGCAGCGCGCCTTGAGCCGAACTTAGCGCAGGCCACTCGCGGACTCGGGCAATGCTTCAATAGCAGGTGTCCCCCGGCCAAATGGCTGGATTACGAGACCGGCGCAATTGTGGGGCCGCCGGTCCACGGGGTTTGGTAGGCGGGCTCAGCCGTGCGGAATGATTCGCAGCCGCCGAAGCAGGTCCCTCTGTGTTCTAATGGGCTTCCGCGGGGACCAATGGAACTTCCGCGCCATTGGCGTCGTAAAGCTTGCCGTTTAGGAAATAATCGCCGTCATGCAGGCCGGCAATGTCCTGATAGCGGATCAGGCGTTCCGTGCCCGCGACGAAGACCGATTGCTGATCCGAGTTTCCGGTCGTCAGGTGATTGAACAGGAGGTTCAGCGCGATCGCCATCAATGCCGCCGAGCTGATGCCGGAGTGGAAGATGGTGATGACCCATGCGGGAAAGTGTTCGTAGAAGCCCGGTGAGGCGATCGGGATCATGCCGAAGCCGATCGAGGTCGCCACGATGATGAGGTTCATGTTGTTCTCATAGTCCACCTTGGCGAGCGTGCGGATACCGCTTGCCGCGACCGTCCCGAACAGGACGAGGCCTGCTCCTCCGAGGACGGAACTCGGAACGGCGGCGACGATGCGGCCGACGATCGGCAGCAAGCCGAGAGCGACGAGAAAGAGGCCGCCGGTCGCCACGACAAATCGGCTCTTGATGCCGGTCACGGCCACGAGGCCGACATTCTGGGCAAAGGCGCTCTGGGTGAAGGAGCCGACAACCGGGGCGAGGATGCTGGAAAGCATGTCGGCACGCAGGCCGTTGCCGAGCCGGCGCGCATCGACCTTGGTGCCGACGATCTCGCCGACGGCGAGGATATCCGCCGAGGTTTCGACCAGCGTCACCATGATGACGATGCACATCGAGATGATCGCCGCGGTATCGATCACGGGATAGCCGAAATGGAAGATCTGCGGCAGCGCGACGAAGGGACCGCTCGTCACCCGCGAGAAGTCCGCTATGCCGGCCGCATAGGCGATCCCCGTCCCGATCATGATGGCGAGCAGGATCGATAGTCTTGATATGGCGGCACTACCCAATTTGCTGAGCAGCAGCACGATCACGAGCGTTACCGCCGCAAGCAGGATATTGGCCTGGCTGCCGAAATCCGGCGCGCTCCGGTTGCCGCCCATCGCCCAGCCCGCCGCGACCGGCATCAGCGTCAACCCGATGGTGGTGATGACGATGCCGGTGACGATCGGCGGAAAGAAGCGGGTGATGCGTGAAAAGACGGGCGTGATGAGGAGCCCGATGAAGGACGCCGCAATGACCGCGCCGAGAACGGCCTGGATGCCCCCATGTCCGGTAATGGCAATCATCGTCGCGACGCCGGAAAAGGATACGCCCTGCACCAGGGGGAGACGACTGCCGAAGAACGGTATCCCGATCGTCTGCAGGATGGTCGCGAGACCGCCGGCAAACAGCGATGCGGTCACGAGCAGGCCGACGTCGGGAGGTGTCAGGCCCGATGCCTGGCCGATGATCAACGGAACGGCAACGATGCCACCATACATGGTCAGGACATGTTGAAGGCCATAGGCCAGATTGGCGCCAAGGCTGAGCTTTTCATCTTCGGGGGCCGGGCGTGCGGTATTTTCCTCTGCTGCTATTGCCAAGGTAATCTCCTCCATACCTTTGCGTTTCTCGTTTCCTCCAAACGAGCGTTGCACGTTACGGTGTGCGCCGTCTCATGACTTTATAGAAAAATGCGAAACACCTTACCAGAAGGCCATGCCCGCGCTGGTCTGGTTGGCGGACCGCGATCTTTCGCTGGTGGAATTGGGAGGGGGGAACGCTCCATGCAGCCGACACGGAGCAGCGACTTTATATCCCCTCGCGTCGACACAAGTGACGATGCGGCCATTGAGGCCGGTTCAGTCTCGCGAAAGAATACATGGGCAGAAACATATAGTCCATTTTCGGGCTCGAGTATCATTCAGAAGATTTGGGTGGGGTATAATGAGCGAGTATCAAAACAAGGCGGTCAGGTTGTTGGCTTCGAGCGTCGGCCACGAGTCCCTGCTGGATTTGAACGATCGCCGGGATGCGTTTTTATATCGAGCTCTGGAGCTCTATTTCGCTGCCGGCGGCGCCTTGGATGCAATCCAGCCGATTATCGAGAAAGTCTATTCGCAGAACAAGCCACGCGTGGATATAGCTGTTGGCGATGTGCTTTATAAATTGGCCGGCGTCGGTCATGCAGCCGATATCGATATCATACAGGCAGGTTATAATAAGCTTGATGACACCAAGCAGAAACTTGCGGGCGAGAACCTCCATCTTTCCCGATAGGAGAGTTGGGACAAAATCATTTGGTCCCCTTGATACCTCGCGCCCTGGAACCGCCTCTATCTTCCGGGGGGATGGCGGATTTTGATGGCGCGATATACCCTGGACGAGTTCGTGCACGTATCGTGCATTCCTTTCCGATTTGTGAAATTACCTTGCGCAAAGATAGGGTTTCTATCTGAAACTTGCGCGCCTTTTGTACGCCCTTGCTGATATTCTGAGCATCAGTGATTTGAGGCGCTGCGGAAGGGAAAATACTCAAGATGGCCGAGAATGCGATCTATGTGTACCAGTCGATTGCTCGTGCGGTTTGCGATCACGATGCGGGCACGATGTTCGGCCTCATGGGCGATGCCAACCTCTTCATGATCGACCACTATGTACGCGGATGCGGCGGCCGCTTCGTGCCGGCGGCCCATGAGGGAAGCTCGGTCCTTATGGCGCTCGCCTATGCCCATGTCTCCGGAAAGGTCGGTGTGGCCAGCGTGACTCACGGTCCGGCTTTGACCAATTGCGTCACCGCTCTCACCGAAGGTGCCCGCGGTTCCATCCCCATGGTGCTCCTGGCGGGCGACACGCCGGTCGTCAACCCGCACCATCTGCAGAGTATAGATCAGCGCGAGGTGGTCAAGGCCACCGGCGCCGGCTTTGAGCAGATGCGCTCGCCAGAAACGGCAACGTGGGACGTTGCCCGCGCTTTCTATCGTGCGAGAGTCGAGCGGCGCCCGATCGTCTTGAACATGCCGGCCGATTTCATGTGGTGCGAGCAGGCCCACATGCGGGCCGTGTTCGAAGTCTTCGATGCCCCCGGATATGTGCCTGAAGGAGATGGATTGGACAGGGCCATTGGCATAATTGCCTCTGCAAAGCGTCCGCTCATCCTCGCGGGCGGCGGGGCTTGCGCTGCGCGCGATCAGCTTATCCGCCTGGCGGACCGGCTGGAGGCTCCGCTTGCGACGACCTTGAAAGCAAAGGGGCTCTTCGGTGGCCATCCCTATAATATGGACATTTTCGGCACGCTCAGCACCCCTGCCGCCTATGACCTGATCGCCAGGACGGATTGCCTGATCTGCTTCGGAGCGGGATTGCATGATTTCACCACTGACAGGGGCAAGCTCCTGAAGGGTAAGCGCGTCGTCCAGATTGACATGGATGCGCGCGCGATCGGCAAGAACATTCATCCGGATGCGGCCTTGGTGGCCGATTCAGGCCTGACGGCAGACAATTTCGTCCATTGGCTGGATGCGGCTGAAATTCCGCCGAGCGGCTTCACGCAAGAACTGGATGTTCCATCGCTGACCACCCATCCACGCGATCAGCGCGGCAAGACGAGCGCGGGATATGTGAACTACATCTGGGCGCTCGAAGAGCTGGAAAAGGCCCTGCCGAAGAACCGAGTGCTTGTGACCGACGGCGGGCGTTTCATGACCGAGGTCTGGTGCCGGATTTCCGTCAGTGACCCGCGGAGTTTTGTCGTGACGGCAAATTTCGGCTCGATCGGCCTGGGATTGCAGGAAGCGATTGGCGCAAGCGTCGCCGCGCCGGATCGCCCGGTGGTGCTTTTCACCGGCGATGGCGGTTTCATGATGAGCGGCGTCAACGAGTTCAATACCGCCGTGCGCCTCGGGCAGGACCTGATCGTCATCGTCTGCAATGATTCCGCCTATGGGGCCGAACATATCCAATTTCGTGATCGCAGCATGGATCCGGGGCTAACCCAGTTCAACTGGCCTTCCTTTGCCGAGGTCGCGACTGCGCTCGGCGGACACGGGGTTGCGGTCAGCTCGGCTCATGAGCTTGAAGGGGCTCTGGACGCCATCAGGAATCGTAGCCGCCCGGTGCTGATCGAGCTGCGCCTCGATCCCAACGATGTGCCACGGATGCGCATCTGACGATCTTTTTCGCTGTCGCGAAAGGCAAATCACCTTCTAGGGGCAAGGTGGGGATATCAACTGATAATTTGGTGTGGGCTGCCGTCTCCGCCGGATCGTTGCGATGCGGTGTCGATGACTGTAAAGCAGAAGAGGTTGTGCTGGGGCTTGGCGTGGAATATCGCCGCAGAAACACGATAATTGCGATGCGCCGATGTATTTGGGTTCTGATCCATGAATGAAAAGAAAGATATTGCCGGGCTCTGCAAGGAGAAGGGGCTGCGCTTGACGGCTCCGAGGCAGGCAATAGCCAAGGTTCTGTCGGAGGCGTCGGATCATCCGGACGCGCTGGAAATTCATCGCCGCGTCACGGCGATCGATCCCGGCATCGCGATCGCCACCGTTTACCGGACGCTGAGCATCCTTGAGGAAAACGGCATTCTCGAGCGTCATTCCTTCGGAAACGGTCCGGCGCGTTTCGAAAGTGCAGATCAGGAGCATCACGACCATCTGATCAATATGGAGACCGGCACGATCACCGAATTCCGGTCCGATGAAATCGAGCGCCTTCAGGAAGAAATTGCGCGCAAGCATGGTTTCGAGATCGTCGGGCACAAGCTCGAGATCTATGTCAGACCCTTGAAAAGAGCGCGCGGCCGCAAGAACATCGGGTAATCCGGCGGCGATGGGCCGTTCGCGAAAATGAGCTTTGCCCGCTTAATATCTCCTGGCGTCGGCTGCTATTCGTGGATCTGCGCTCCCGGCTTGGTGATGAATTCAACGGTCGCGTCATCACTTGCAACGTTCCTTACCATGTCGGCGATGATCGTGAAGGCCGTAATCACTTTGAATTTTCTTCAGCAATGCTTGGGACCGCAGCCAGGGCGGCGGCAAATGCGCCCGCCATTTCCGCCAGGACAGACCATTCCACGCTGTCGAGCATACTACCTCCAGATTGATATTGAGACCTAATTACATCTAGCAGGCGGTCCCGTTCTTTTTGCAATTGATACTGATTTGCAAAAATGGTTGACGCTCGCTCGATTTCCCATATCTTGCAATTAAGAATGATTTGCAATTACAAAATCTATGCCGACTCCCCAAGGCTGGAGAAATGCGATGACTGAAATAGTGAGGCAACCGACATTGTCGGAACGGACGGATGAGCAGATCCGAGAGGTGCTGGCTGGACGGCGGCGAGGTGTCCGCGCGATGCTGCTCTTTGCCGGCCCCGCCATGATCGCCTCCATCGCCTACATGGATCCCGGCAACTTCGCGACGAATATCCAGGCAGGCTCCAGCTATGGTTATTCACTGCTATGGGTGGTGCTGATGGCGAATCTGATCGCCATGCTGTTCCAGGCGCTGTCGGCCAAGCTCGGCATCGTCACCGGCCGCAATCTCGCCGAGATATGTCACGATCGGTTTTCGACGCCGGTTCGCATCGCGATGTGGATTGTCAGCGAGGTTGCCGCCATGGCGACCGATCTTGCCGAGTTCCTCGGGGGCGCCATCGGGCTGTCGCTGCTCTTCCAGATGCCGCTTTTGGCCGGGATGGCGGTGACCGCCATCGTCACCTATGGCGTCCTGTTGTTCGAGGGCCGCGGCTTCCGGCCGATGGAACTCATCATCGGCGCGTTGGTGGCCGTCATCGGCCTTTGCTACGTCATCGAAATGTTCATCGCGCCGGTGGCCTGGGGGCAGGTCGGCTTGGGGCTCGTGACGCCATCCATGCCTGACACGACTGCGTTGACCATCTCTGTCGGCATTATCGGCGCAACGGTCATGCCGCATGCCGTCTATCTGCATTCCGGCCTCACACAGCATCGTGCGCCGGCCCGCAATGATTTCGAGCGGCGCAAGCTGGTTCGTTTTTCGAATTGGGAGTGCATCATCGCACTGGCGGTGGCCGGTGCCGTCAATATCGCCATGGTGGTCATGGCGTCGGCCGCCTTCCATGCCGGCCATCCCGAGGTCGCCGAGATCGAGACAGCCTATCACATGCTGACGCCGCTTCTGGGTGGCGCGGCGGCCGCCGTCTTCCTTGTGTCCCTGATGGCCTCGGGCATTTCGTCGTCGGCTGTGGGCACCATGGCTGGTCAGATGATCATGCAGGGCTTCGTCGGCTTCCATATTCCGATCTGGGTGAGGCGTCTGGTGACGATGCTGCCGGCCTTCGCGGTCGTTCTCTTCGGCGTCAATACGACCGATGCCTTGCTCTATAGCCAGGTTGTCTTGTCCTTCGCGCTGCCGGTTCCGATGATCGCGCTCGTCATGTTCACGCGTAATCGCGCCATCATGGGGGATTTCGCAAACGGCCGGATGACCGATATCGCCGCCATCGTCGGAACGATCGTGATCCTGTGCCTGAACGTGATCCTGCTTCTGCAGACTTTCGGCATTCCGATCCCTGGGCTCGGCTGAGACCGCCGCGCCTGGTCCCCAGAGAAAGCCGGTCCGAAAAATATCGCGCGGTCGGAGGGAAGGGTGGCAGGCCGATGGTTGGCTGTTCGGCGCCTGCTTTTGATTTGCCGCAATCGCGTATTCTTCTGCGAGGCGGTAGATGTCTTCAATACAGTCGATTTTGTTGGGGAGTTCGGTGGAGTTGGTGGGGATTTCGAGGCTGGTCTGTCATCAATGAGATATAGGGTTTCGATGAAGTCGAACGATGCGATGCTGAATTCTTCCTGGCCCCATTCCGGCGTCAATTCAGCGGGGAGGACTTCATGGCGGGCTTGATCCGCGTCTATCGCTATCTGCTTGCCCTGCTCGCTTTATCGGGTATCGCGGTCTCATATATCGCCATCACACCGGGCGTGCATGTTTCACGGCTGACGATGACGGTGAACTTCTTCAGCTATTTCACCATGCAATCCAATCTTTTGCTCGCTGTGACACTACTTTGCGCGCAAACTGCGCCGCTCTCATCGATCGGCAAATGGGCGAACAAGCCGTCGGTACGAAGCGCCCTTCTTCTTTACGTGGGGATCGCCGGCATCGTTTACGCTTTGATGCTAAGGGACGTTTGGCACCCTCGCGGGTGGCAATTGCTCGGAGACCAGATACTCCATTATTGCGTTCCGCTGCTGTACGCCGCGGATTGGATTTTTCTGAGTGAGCGCGGCAGGCTTTCCTGGCGCGATGTGCTCTGGTGGTTGGCTTTTCCCGCGGCATACTCCGCTTATACGCTTGCGCATGGATATGTCTCCCACTTCTATCCATACCCGTTCCTGGATGTCCGCGATATCGGCCTTGAAGCGGTCCTTCTGAACATGGGGTTCCTGGCATCGGCCCTGCTGGTTTTGGGGGGAGTGCTGACTTTTCTCGACTGGGTCAGTGCCAGGCAACGGACCTTTCGGCGCGCATAGGAAATGTTGTCACGAAGGCAAATTCGTCACTGACCAATATGCCCCCGCGCGGCTCTGGTTGGAACTTGGCGGCCCGCTCATTCCGCCAGTTGCGTGACGGCGGCTGAGCCGGACGCACGCGTGCCGGAAAGGCTTGCTTGTCCGAGCGCTACCACCGCGACGGTTGTGATGCTCGCCGCGACCGAAACCCAGAAGCCGTTTGCGGGCCCGAAGCTGTCCACCACCCAGCCGGAGACGAAGGCACCGAGTGCCATGCCGATACCGATGCCGGTCATCACCCAGGTCACGCCTTCGGTCAGCATGGCTTCGGGCACGCGTCGTTCGATCAATCCGAAGGCGGTGATGAAGGTGGGGGAAATGGCAACGCCGCTGAGGAAGACGGCAAAGGCAAGCAGAGCGACCGAGGTGCTGGCAGCCAGAAGCGGCAGGGAGGTAAGGGCGAGAACGCTGACGGCCACCAGCAACTGGCGCTGCAATGGCATCTTGAGGTTCAGCGCTCCGATGATGAGACCGACGATGAAGGAGCCGAGCGCATAGACGCCGATGACGATGCTGGCGGCACCCGGCTCTCCCAGTTGCTTGGTGATGGCAACGGCACTCACTTCCGCCGTGGCGAAGGTGGCGCCGACGAAGATCAGGGCGAGCGTGATGATCTGGACCGGCCGCAGCCGGATCGCCGAGCGTTGCGAGCCTGCGGAGCCAGCCGCGCGCACCTTCGGCTCCGTCGATCGCTGCGCCAGGAAGGCCGCCGATCCAAGCGCGAGGAAGATGGTGCTGACGACCATGCCGGCTTCCGGGAACAGCGAGACCGCTAGCCCGACGGAAAGAGATGCACCCATGATGTAGACGAGCTCGTCGGCGGCGGATTCGAAGGCGAAGGCTGTATTCAATTCGGGCCGGTCCCGGAAGATCTCCGTCCAGCGGGCGCGTACCATTGCCGGTATGCTCGGCATGATTGCCGCGAAGAAGGCCGAGGTAAACAGTGTCCAGGCCGGCCAGACCTGGTTTGCGGCGATAATGAGAATGATGAAGGCGATGACCGAGAGTATGGTGGCGGGCGTAACGACCGCACGCTGACCGAGCCGGTCGACGAGGCGCGATATCTGCGGCGAGACAAACGCATTGGTCAGGGCGAAGGTCGCCGAAACGGCGCCGGCCAGCCAATATTCACCGCGCGTCTGAGACAGCATGGCGACGATGCCGATGGGAGCCATGGCAAGCGGAAGACGGGCAAAGAAGGCCGCGGCCGAAAAGCTCCTGGCGCCTGGTGCGCGGAAAATCGCTCTGTACGGATTGGACATCGGAACATTCCCTGTATTGAACGAAATGGCCGCAAACATACGCGGCGTATGTGAATGAAGTAATTGCATACGCGGCGTATGTCAACTAATATACGTGGCGTATGCAAATTAATGTGCGTGATCGACGGAGACGCAATGCGCAAACCTCGCAGTGAAATGATCGCGGAGACGCGAGCCAAGCTGTTGGCTGCCGGCCGTAAGGCATTCGGTAGCGTCGGCTATGCCGATGCATCGATGGACGACTTTACAGCGGACGCCGGACTGACGCGGGGCGCACTTTATCATCATTTCGGCGACAAGAAGGGGCTTCTGCAGGCCGTCGTCAGCGAGATCGATGCGGAAATGACCACAAGGCTCTGTCAGATCGCGTCGAAAGCGCCGTCGCGCTGGCAGGCATTCGTCGACGAGAATGTCGGTTATGTCGAGATGGCGCTGGAGCCGGAAATCCAGCGCATCATGTTTCGTGACGGGCCTGCCGTGCTCGGCGAGCCCTCCGGATGGCCGAGCGCCAACGGTTGTATCGCCACGATCAGGGAAAGCCTTCGTTGCCTTCGCGAGGAGGGCATCATCGTTGATATCGACGTGGAAGCCGGTGCTCGCCTCATCAATGCTGCAAGCAGCTGTGCCGCGCAGTGGATCGCCAATTCGGACGATCCCGAGACGACCTCGAAACGGGCGGTGGGCGCATTCCGGACTTTCCTTGAGGGCTTGCGGGTCGACAACGGTTGATCGGTCTTAGTTCGCTTAGTCGGCCGATGCGGCGGTGAAGACCGCCAGTTGAGCCTCGAAGGCCCGCTTGTATGCCGGCCGGGCCTCGCCGCAGGCGACATAGGCGGAGAGGTTCGGATATTCCTGCAACAGCCCCGAGTCCTTCAGCCTGAGCAGGACCGATATCATCAGAAGATCGCCGGCACTGAATGCATCCTCGAGCCAGTCGGCGCTGCCGAGGCGATCGGAAAGTTCGTTCAGCCGCTGGTGGATGCGCTCATCGATCATGGACAGGCGCTGCTGGTACCAAATCTGATCGCGCTCCTGGATTCTTGCGATTGCGCGATCGATGATCGGCGGCTCCACCGTGGAGAGCGCAGCAAACATCCATGTGATCGCCCGTGCCCGCGCCTTGGCGTCGTCCGGCAGCAGCCCGGCATGACGCTCCGCGATATGGAACACGATCGACCCCGATTCGAACAAGACAAGGCCGTCCTCTTCATAGGTCGGGATCTGCCCGAAGGGATGAAGGGCGAGATGCGCAGGCTCCTTCATCGCCTTGAAGGAGAGGAGGCGCACCTCATAAGGCTGGCCGACTTCTTCGAGCGCCCAGCGAACGCGCATGTCGCGCGCCAGGCCTCTGCCGCGATCCGGCGATTTTTCAAAGGCGGTGATCGTTATCGTCATTGCTGCTCTCCGTGGCTTTGTCTGCCTTAAAGACGATCGGCTGAGCGAGAATCCGACACTCCATTCTCGAGATGGTTTTCAGAGCCGGGAACGATGCGTGCCAGTGCATCTCATTTCGCAGTTCGACTGCCTGCTGATCAGTTCATGGGTAAGCCGCGCGGCAGACGCGCGTGATGAGATTGCGCAGCCATTTATGAGCGGGGTCGGCGTCGACGCGCGGATGCCATATCGCGGCTACGAGTATTTCCGGCGTTTCAAACGGCAATTCAAAGCTTCGAATACCAAACTCGCCCACCGGCTCGTTCAGCTTGCTCTTGCCGAGGCAGGAGAGGGGGACAGCCGCGATGAAATCCGTCGAAGCTGCAATTCTCATCGCATCCGGAAAACCAGGCACCACGACGCGGATTTCCCGTTTCAGACCTTTCCTTTCCAAGGCCTCATCGACCGTTTCGGCAAATTCTCCCTTTCTGGACGTGGCGAGGTGACGGCAGGCCGCATAGCGCTTTGCCGTTACCGGCCCGCCCGTCAGCAGAGGATGACCTTCCCGCGCCACTCCAACCAGCCGATCGCGAAGCAGAAGCCGCGTGCGCAGCTCGGGCGCAGGCACGCCTAAGACGCCGATTTCCAGATCGATCAATCCTTCCCGCAACATGTGTGGCTCCTTGTCGCGCTTGAGCACGAAGCGGATGCGAACGCGGGGTGCGGCCTCCGTGATGGCCGCGACAAGGGGCGCAGACAAAAGCTCAAGAAAGGCTTCGCTCACGCGGATCGAAAATGTGGTCTCCAATGTGGTAACGTCGAGTTCGCCGGCCGCAGGCCGAAGAATGGCGCGCGCATCCAGTGTGACGGCATGAACGCGATCCCGAAGGGTCTCGGCAAAGCGTGTCGGCACGAGGGATCTGCCTGCCCTGACAAGCAACGGATCCCCCGTCACGGCACGCAGCCGCGACAGCGTGCGGCTCATGGCGGAAGGGCTCAAGCCAAGACGCTTTGCCGCTTCCGTCACACTCCCCTCGGCAAGCAGGACGTCAAGGGCGATGAGAAGATTGAGATCTATGTCTTCCATGGCATTTGGGTAGACCAGATCGATCGCCATGCCTAGCGTCCGACGCAGCTATTCTTTGCATCCTGTGCGTCTGGAGAAATCCGGATCGGGCTTTCATATTGGGCTCACAGCAAACAAAGGAGGCGTGCCCATGCCGTCATCATCATTGTCCACCGGCAGCATCCTGATCATCGGTGCATCACGCGGTCTCGGCCATGCCATGGCCGAAGAATTCTTCAAGAAGGGCTGGTCCGTCGTCGGCACGGTGCGGGCATCGACGGCGAAGACGAAACTGCACGATCTGGCGGACCGTTCCGATGGCCGCGTCACCATCGAAACGCTCGACATCAACGAGCCGGAACAGCTCGCCTCGTTGCGCGCGCGCCTCGACGGCCGCGTCTTCGACATGCTGTTCGTCAATGCGGGAACGACGAATGTCCCGACCGAGACGATAGCGGAGGTGACGACGGAGGAGTTCGTGCGCGTCATGGTGACGAATGCGCTAAGCCCGATGCGGAGCGTGGAAGGATTGCAGGACCTCGTTTCGCCGACGGGGCTGATCGGCGTCATGTCCTCGGGCCAGGGGAGCGTCAGCAACAATACCACGGGCATGCGGGAGGTCTATCGCGGCAGCAAGGCGGCCTTGAACACGTTGATGCGCAGCTATGCCGCCCGGCACGCGGATGACGCGCGTGCATTGGTGCTCATGGCTCCCGGGTGGGTCAAGACCGATCTGGGCGGTCCCGACGGGCGGCTGACGATCGAGGAAAGCATTCCGAACCTGGTGAATGTACTTCTCGGCCAGCAAGGGAAGCGAGGCCTTGAATATCTGGATTATCTCGGCCGAACGGTTCCCTGGTGATCCGTCGTCAACGTAGCACATCAGCCTTGAGGTACCGCTGGATTGGAGCCGGCGCCCGGGATTGGGCTGACGATTGTTCGGCGGATCGCCGAATACATCACGGAAATGAATCGAAGCTGGCCGACCGATTCAAAACACTCGTTGGACCGCAGCCGCGCGATCGACGATTCTTCCGGCATGCTTACTCAGCCCTATCATCTCTATATCGAGCGCACCAATGCCGCGAAGAACATGGCACGCTACTATGTGCTGGAGATATCGACGACCCTGTTCGGCGATACGTGTCTTACGCGACGATGGGGCCGCATAGGCTTCAGCGGACAGACGATGGCGCATCATTTCGAGGATGAAAGGGATGCCGTCAGACTGTTCCTCGCACTGACGCGGCAGAAACGGGCAAAGGGCTACCGCCCATGCCCCGTGCGAAGCAGGGCGCTCACATGATTTCCATGGCGCCCGAGTGCACTACCCGAGATCTCGGGTAGTGACGTGTCCATAATGATTAGAGCGGTCTGACGTTTTCCGCCTTCGACTTGCCCGTCTTCCGGTCCTGACCCAGATCGTAAGAGACGGATTGCCCCTCCCTGAGCACATTGCCGTATTGCAGGGCGGAGACGTGAACGAAAACGTCAGGTCCCCCGCTTTCCGGCGTAATGAAGCCAAAGCCCTTGTCGGTGTTGAAAAACTTAACCGTGCCAGTTGGCATGAAATCCCCATGTCTTTGCAGTTGATCGCGGCGGCAACCTAGCGGGCAACTGCTGTCAGATCAAGCACATCTGCTAATGGCGCCCGTCAGGTCCTGTGATCAAACGTGTTTTTTCGCACCAGATCGTCTTTGAAGTCTTGTATCAGCGATAGCCATTCCTTCCGTGACTCGGCTTTGCCTGCTTTCGTCGAGCATTCGCGCAGCTCCGGTCATCCGCGGTAACTGGAATCTGATAGAACTCTGATGGACTAGCCAGCAAAAGGATCTATTCTTGCTGTCCGTCTTCCAGTTTGGGAAGCATCAATCAATCGATCTGCCAACAAGCACGAGCTCCATCCATGACCAAAGGCTCCGATCTCCTGGTGGCCGCACTCGAAAACGAGGGTGTCGACCGTATCTTCGGTATTCCAGGCGAAGAAAATCTCGATGTTGTCGAGTCGATCCGCAAATCGTCCATTCAGCTGGTGCTGACCCGGCATGAGCAGGCCGCCGCGTTCATGGCCGCGACCTATGGTCGCCTGACCGGCAAGCCGGGCGTCTGCCTGACGACGCTGGGGCCAGGCGCCTTGAACCTTTCGACGGGCGCGGCATACGCGTTGCTCGGCGCCATGCCAATGGTGATGATCACCGGCCAGAAAGGGATACTTTCGTCCCGGCAGGCCCGGTTCCAGGTGGTAGACGTGGTGGCGTCGATGAAGCCGCTCACCAAGCTTGCCCGGCAGATCGTTTCGCCGCAGATGATCCCGACGATGGTCAGGGAGGCATTCCGGATCGCACAGGAGGAGCGGCCGGGACCGGTCCATCTCGAGCTTCCGGAGGACATCGCCGCCGAGGAATGCGCGCCGGTCGCTCTCGTCGCTCCGCATCAACTGGAGCTGCCGATCGCAAGCGACGCGGCCCTCGATCGCGCGGCCACCCTCATCACCGCGGCAAAACGCCCGCTGCTCATGCTCGGGGCGGCCGCTTCGCGTCCCCGGTCGACCTCTGATATCGCGCAGTTCGTCATCCGCACCGGCATCCCGTTCTTCACGACCCAGATGGGCAAGGGAACGGTCCCGGGCGGAACCGAGCTCTACATGGGCACGGCCGCACTGTCGGAGCGGGACTATGTCCACGAGGCGATCGAGCAGGCCGATCTCATTATCACCATCGGCCATGACACGATCGAGAAGCCGCCCTTCATCATGGGCAAGGGTGGTCCGAATGTCGTCCATGTCGGATATCAGCCGGCGACCGTCGAGCAGGTCTACTTTCCTCAGTCGGAGGTCATCGGCGACATTGGCCCATCGTTGAAGGCGCTGGCGGATCGCCTTGAGGGTAAACTGCCGAACGCACAGGCCCTTCTTCATCTTAGGGAACGGATCCTCGAGCGTATCGCGGATCGGGCGATGGAAGATCGGTTCACGCCGCAGCGGCTGGTCCATGACATCCGGGACGTCATGCCGCATGACGGCATCCTCGCGCTCGACAACGGCATGTACAAGATCTGGTTCGCCCGGAACTACCGGACGCGCATGGCGAACACGCTGCTGCTCGACAACGCCCTTGCGACAATGGGTGCCGGGCTCCCTTCGGCCATGGTCGCCTCGATGCTCTATCCCGAGCGGCGTGTCATGGCAGTCTGCGGGGATGGCGGCTTCATGATGAACTCGCAGGAGATTGAGACGGCCGTCCGGCTGAAACTGAACCTTGTCATCCTCGTCATCGAGGATGACGCCTATGGCATGATCCGCTGGAAGCAGGCGGTGGACGAATTTCCAGACTTCGGAATGACGTTCGGCAACCCGGATTTCGTTAGATATGCGCAATCTTATGGCGCCAAGGGAACGAGGGTCGACGACATCAGCCAGTTCAAGCAGGCGCTTGAAGATGCTTTTTCCGGCGGTGGTGTTCATCTCGTCAACGTCCCGGTCGATTATTCGGAAAACGAACGTGTGCTGGTGAAGGAATTGCGCGAACGGCTTCCCGCCATTCTGGAGGATCAAGATGACGCCTAAGCTGAAGGTCTATCAGGCATTCGATCGCGCGCTCATTGCCGAAATACCGGCCGATGATGCCGCTGTTCTCGAGCATAAGCTCGATGTCGCCGCGAAAGCCTATGCCGATCGTAGCGCCTGGTTGCCCACGCATCGCAGGATGGCTATCCTCAAAAGGGTGTCCGAGCTTCTCTCGGAGAACCGTGAACGCTTCGCCATCATGATCGCCCGCGAAGGTGGCAAGCCGCTGACGGATGCGATCGTCGAGGTCACCCGTGGGATCGATGGTCTCCTCAACGCGGCGGACGAGCTGCGCAATTTTGGCGGCAAGGAAATCCCGATGGGCCTGACTGCTGCCAGCACCAACCGATGGGCTTTCACCACCAAGGAGCCGATCGGCGTCGTGGCGGCGATATCGGCGTTCAACCACCCCCTCAATCTCATCATCCACCAGATTGCGCCGGCTGTGGGCGTTGGCTGCCCCGTCATCGTCAAGCCGGCGGCAACCACACCGATTTCCTGCACCGAGATCGTCAAGCTGTTCTGGGAGGCGGGACTGGACGAGCGCTGGTGCCAGACCTTCATCACCGAGGACAATGCGCTTGCCGAGAGCCTTGCTGTGGATCAGCGCGTCGCCTTCCTGAGCTTCATCGGTTCGGCGAAGGTCGGCTGGTATTTGAAAAGCAAGCTGCCGCCAGGCACGAGATGTGCGCTGGAACATGGTGGAGCAGCCCCCGTCATCGTCGATCGCAGCGCCAGCATCGACGCGATCGTCGGGACGATCGTCAAAGGCGGATACTATCACGCGGGGCAGGTCTGCGTGTCGGTGCAGCGCCTCTTCGTGCACGATGATATCCTAGCCAACTTCACCGACGCCCTTGCCGCCAAGGTCGCAAGCCTGCGTGTCGGCGATCCCACGTTGAAGGAGACGGAGGTCGGGCCGCTGATCCTGCCGCGCGAGACGGAACGTGTCGCAAGTTGGATCAAGGAAGCGACCGATGCGGGAGCAAGGCAATTCGGGGGAGGGCGGCTGTCCGAGACGACGCTTCTGCCCTCCATCCTGCTCGATCCACCGGCGGACGCCAAGGTGTCGCGGCTCGAGGTGTTCGGACCGCTGACCTGTGTCTATGGCTATAGCGACATCGACGAGGCGATCCGTACAGCCAACTCGCTGCCCTACGCATTCCAGGCGAGCGTCTTTTCCACCGATATAGCCGTCGCGCTCAAGGCGGCAAGGCATCTCGACGCATCCGCGGTGCTCGTCAACGACCACACGGCGTTTCGAACCGACTGGATGCCTTTTGCCGGGCGCAGGCAGTCGGGATATGGTGTCGGGGGTATTCCCTGGACGATGGAGGAGATGGCCGACGACAAGATGGTGGTGTTCAACGGCGTCAGCTAGGTGAGCCTCGGCAAGCCTGATCCTCGGACCTCCCCCCTCACGCGATCTTTGCGGCCGGACAATTATTTCAGTCGGAAACGGAATTCGCCTGCCTTCAGCGTTGTCATTGAAGCCCTGCGACAATCCTAAAGGCAGAATCTCTCATATCCGACCCGATATCATCTGCGTGATGAGGGTGATGCGGTGAGACCGAAAAGCGGGTCTTATTCTGCCGTGGCGCTCGAGTTCCGCCAATCCGTGGAGCGCCGCCCAGAAAGTCTCGGTAGCGGTATCCCCATCCTTGAAGAATGGCGTGATCACGGTCGCCATGGCTCCAAAACCCTCACGGAGCTGTGCTGGCGTGTCGGATTTGGCGAAGCGGAGACCGGTCGGAAGGATAAACATCGCCTCGTACATTGCAGGCCGGGCGAAGGCGAAATCGAGATAGGCGGTCGCGACACTTTCCACCAATTCTCCGGGCGTGGACGATGACCGGATCGCGGCACGCAGTATTGCCGCCAACTCACTAAAGCCCTCAAGCGCGACCGCGCCGACGATTTCGTCGCGATTTTGGAAATGCGAATAGAGAACGGGCTGGCTGTATTCTATCTCGTCGGCAAGACGCCGGATCGTGACCGAAGCCCAGCCGTCGCGTTCCGCGATCGTCCTTGCGGCAGCAACGATCCTGCGGCGTCGTTCGTCCTTTTCCCGGATCTTGCGTTCGCTGATGCCCACGTTGGCTCCTGTCCTTATTCGCGCGATTTCTCTGCCAATAAAGATATCAAAGAGAATGTTGGTTGACAAACTAGCAGCGCTAGAATATGTGATGGCGCTATAAAAGTTTTCGCCGGTACGGATCGGCAGAGAAGAGAATATCGATGAATCTTCCAGTTCAAATTTTCACAGGCGCAACCGTGCTCGATACCGTTCTGGTCTGGCTCTCCGCAGGGGCGTTTCTCACTGGCGCCATCGTCAACATGAGTGGCCACCAAAAAATCCGCGCGGGCTTTGTACAGCTCGGATTTCCATTCTGGTGGTGCTGGGTTACGGCCGCGCTTGAGCTCTTGACGGCGGTGTTGTTGGTAACAGCCGGTATCCGATACATCGGAGTGGCATTGGGCGCTTGCATCATGCTCGCTGCAATTGCGGCCATTGTCCGCATCCGGAACTATAGAGAACTCCCACCGCCTGTGGTGTTCCTGTTGTTGCTGGTACTGGCCGGCGTCAGCGGTCATGTTTGAGCATCTCGCAGCAGATGAGTTCATCATGCCGAGAACCTCCGCGTAGCTGGCTGGATAAAACCATCTGTCGCCAGACGCTGGACGTCACCCGAACTCCCGCCATCAACTCTTCCGAAGGAAAGTGCCGTACGGAGCGAAATCGCCTTCGGACGGTGTAAAGCAACGGCCCCAAGGAGGCCAGACCATCATGTCACATCGCAAAGCCAATACAGTCGTCGTCTATCACTCCGGTTACGGTCACACCCAACGGATGGCTCAGGCCGTCGCGGAAGGGGCAGGAGGCGTGCTTTACGCCATTGACGCTGATGGCAATCTTTCAGATGAGGGATGGGCCGCGTTGGATGCCGCGGACGCCATCATTTTCGGGTCGCCAACCTACATGGGCGGCCCGAGCTGGCAGTTTAAGAAGTTTGCCGATACGTCCTCGAAGGCCTGGTTTGCCAACAAATGGCGGGACAAGGTATTCGGGGGCTTCACCAACAGCGCCAGTTTGAACGGCGACAAGCTCAACACCCTCGAATACTTCGTGCTTCTGGCGGGACAGCACGGCGGTCTTTGGGTCAGCCTGGGAATGAAACCGGCAAATGTGAAGGCGTCGAAACGAGACGATGCGAACAGGATGGGGTCGTACATCGCGCCCATGGCGCAGTCCGATGCCGACGCAGCTCCAAGTGAAATGTCGAGCGGCGATCTCGAAACCGCCCGCATCTACGGAGAGCGGGTGGCACGAGTTGCGCAGCGGTTAACAGCGGCTCAGGCAGCCTGATGCGAGCGCCAACTCTCGAGACTTGAACAGCTCTGGAGCGGATACTCTGATGGGCGCCGCCGGGCCCAGGAAGAGAAGGGAATGAAACTGAATGAGGTCCGCGATTTGCTGCGCAACGTCGAGGAGCAGATCGCGGCCGCAATCGGTGTACTGGATCGCACTCTCGCTCATGCGCCGACGGACGGAGGGCATCGTGGTTACTTCGCCGTCGGCAAGGTCATCGCTCCAGACGAATTGCTTGAGGAATGGTCGCATTCCATTCACGCAAGTCGGGCATCTGCCACGCATTCCCGATTGTTCATATACTCCTTGAGGCCAGTTGTCCGGCAGCCTGCTATCTTTAAACTCTGCCTGTTGAATTTGTCTTCAAGCAATTCGCTTGCGCGATACGATGCCCATCTCATGAATCTTGCAAATCAACACCGAACAGCTCCTGGTGCATGTGCTCGACTGCGATGCCGATGCCGCCGACCAGAGCCGCCCGATTGCCAAGCTGACTAATCTCGATGCGAGGTGGGTAAGGCGTACAACGTGGCAGATACCTGCGAATGGCTTCAACAAGTTCGGGGCGCGCGCCGATACCGCCGCCCATGATCACCAGCTCCGGATCGAGGGTCGCACCGATCGCGGCAATGGCAAGCGCAATCGATCGCGAAGTTTCCTCAATCACCGCAACAGCGGCCGGCTCGCCAGCCACCAGAGCCGAAAAAAGATCCGCGACCGTTGCGTCGCTCTGCCCACCATATCCGCAATAGCGCCGCACCATCGCCGCACTACCCACGGCGCTTTCAAGAGTACCAAGAGTAAAGCCGCCCGGATCAAACGGCTCTCCGCCGAGAGGCAGATAGGCGATCTCCCCGGCGGCACCGCGTGCGCCACGCATGAGGCTACCATTTGCAATAATGCCCATGCCGATACCGGTGCCTACGGCCACGAAGGCAAAATTATCCGATGTGGCGCCGTGCCCTCGCCATCGCTCTCCTTGCGCGGCAAGATTGACGTCGTTCTCAATGATGACCGGGATTGCCATCCGGTCGCTCAGGAGCCGGCGCAAGTCAATCGTTTCGACTCCGGGGATGTTCGGGGCGACATTGATATGTCCGGTGGTCGGATCAAGCACGCCTGGGGTCGCCAGCACTATGACGCGCAATTTGGAAAGATCGATGTCGGCGCTCCCGGCGAGGTCCTGTACAATGGCGTGGAATTGATCAACGAGATGAACCCCGCCGCGCGAGCTTGTCGGCACCTTGGTTTCAGCAACGATATTTCCAACCAGATCGCAGATGACAGCCGCGATTTTGGTTCCGCCTAGATCGATCGATGCAGCGAAACCGGCACTTGCATCGAGCTCGTAGGTTATTGCGGTTCGCCCCAGGCGCCCATCGGTGTATCCAGTCGGCTTCAACCAACCATTATTTTCGAGATTGCGAACGACGTCGGAAATCGTTTGCTTGGACAAGCCCGTTTGCTTGGCGATATCCGCGCGGGAAATAGGGCCTTTTGCAAGTATGGTCCGAATGACGGAATTTGTTGAAATTTTTCGCGCTATCGGTGTCTGGGTCGCATTTGGCATCAGTGCTGGCTCGGGTTCTGCCTCTAATTAGTTCGGGACCTTTTCCTAATTCATCCAACCTCGCGCGTGGCTGCGCTAGCTTCGGCTGGAATATCGCAAAATTCAAGTGAATCTCCGTGAGTTGGCTAAACAAAACCATTTAATTTGTCCATGTCATTGACAAATTAAGCGCCCAATTTGTAGACTTGCCCAGTGGCTGAGCAAGTTGCGGAGGGGTAATGAAAGCGAGGTCAAAGGATGTGTAATCCCGCATTCGCCGAGGACTTCGTGACGCTCCATTCCGGCGAGTGTACTGGATATTGCAATCTGGATCTCACGCTTGATCCCATCTCTGACACCGCGCGTTGAAAGGTGCTGGATTTGCCATGATGACCCCCACATCCCAAGGCGAAATCACAACCAAGCACCCGGTCATTCTGCCGATCATGGCGCCTCGACTGCAGGCGGACGCGCATCCCGACGGGTATCTTGATCTCGCTCTTTGGGGAAGCGGCCGTCTTGGACGAATACGTTTTTCCAAACTTGCCGGACCTTACGTTTACGGTCCAAACAGGGTCACCGCCGAAGCAGGTGGCATCTTCGTCGCCCAGTCAAAGCCCATCCTTCTGATCCGCAATGCCCGCCTGGAACGAATCCATCCGGCTCGTCGGGGTGCCTGGTGGCATGAGATCGATGAGGACAGTCAGCGAACCAAGATCATCAAACGCGATAGTCGCCGTATCGTCGTGAGTGGCTGGGGTGTGATGATCGTCGAGGTTGGCGACGGAGATATCCGCGTCGCGGCCGGGGCCTCGGAAGAGGAGGCTGAAGCCGCATTGAGCCTTGCCAGCGACGCTATCTTGGCAGAAGCGGCGAATTATGTCGCCCGGTGCGACGTCGCGCCCGATGCCGATCCCGTGATGCGCAGCATGGTGATTCAAGGCACGCATGCCGCGCTTTCCAGCATTCGACTGGACGAGAACGGTGTGTTCGCCGGCCTAGCCGCGGGTCAGGCCTATAGCGCGCCCGCGCGCACCTATTATCGCGATGGCTACTGGACGATGCAAATGCTGCTGAAGCTTGCGCCGGAGGCGGTACGCGATGAAATTCGACTTTTGGCCAAGGGAATTCAGCCTGATGGAGAGGCGCCAAGCGGCGTGATATTGACCGGACCGGCGCAATCTCGTGCCTGGCAGAACTTCGTTCTTGATGCCAAACAAAATCCCGAAAAATATCGTGGCAAGGCTGCTCCGGAGCATCACAATCGTCCAGGTGATTGGTGGAGCGATCATTTTGACAGCCCGCTTTTCTTCATCCTCTTTCTCGTCGATTATGTGGACGCGACCGGGGATACGGCGGAAGCATTGCGGCACTGGCCGCTTGTCACCGCAATCGTTGAACGATACCTGGCCCTCGCTGGCCCTGGCAGCGTATTGCCGCTGAAGCCGCGAAACGACAGGGACTGGGCGGACAATGTCTACCGGGAAGGTCTCGTCTCCTACAATCTCGGCCTTTTTGTCGGCGCGCTGGATGCGGTGGCTAAACTGGGAGCCGGGCATGATCCCGCATTGGCGCGGAAGGCAAGCGAAATAGCGCTGTCCGCTCGCGCCGAAATCGAGGACAAGCTTTTTGTCCCGAGCAGGAACGGTTACGCCGATTTCATCACTTCTGATGGATTTGTCGAGGATCATCTCGTGCTCGACAGTCTGACACTCTCCCGTTATGGGGCGATTTCGCGAACGCGCGCGATTGGTCTCCTGAAGGCGATGGAAGGAGCTCTGGAGGCTCGAAACAATACGAAACAGCCCTATGGCGATTGGGGCGTCCTTTGCGCGTTTCCGCCATTTAAACGGGCGAGTGATGTAAGATCAAAGACCGCGTTCCCCTTTCGCTATCATAATGGATCGGATTGGCCCTATTGGGACGGCGTCTATGCGGAAGAAAGAATACGCCACGGTCTCGGTGGAGCGCGTTATGCGCTTATACGCTGGTGGGAAACCTGCCTCGCAAATGGATGGGCCGGTGCGGTCGAATATTTCTCGCCGCCCTACGGACGCGGTTCCCTTCTGCAGGGATGGAGTGCGATGCCGGCGGCTGTTGTTCTTAAATATGGCCTAGAGGCTGCGAACGCGGAGAATAGGTAATGAGCGGATGGGCCGGATTTTCCTTAGGCTACCGGCTTGTCCAATCTCATGACGAAGGCGAGGTGACCGTTTTGGCTGAGTTCTTCGAAACCGAGATGCCGGTAAAATCCCTTGGCGCGCTCGTTCGCGGGGCTGACACCAAGATGGACGCCAGGTGCGCCATACGCCGTGAGGGCTTTGAGCATGGTCTTGATCATCAGCCGTCCCCATCCGCCCGATTGGGCTTCAGGCAGAATATTGATGTGAAGATGCGCGGGGTAGGTCTCTTCAAGGCCCGGCGTGCCGCTGTGAGGATTGGCTATTCGCTCCAGAACATCGGCGTCTTTTTCCGTCTTGGGTATCAGGCCAGCGGTCTCGCGTCGAACAACCGGCCACCAATCTCTGCGGAGCACTGTGTCAAAGCCCGCGGTATCCGGCGTACCGACAACATAGCCGACCACCCGATCGTGCCTGGCAAGAACGAACGCAAACTCCGGAGCGAATTTGAGATAAGGCACGGCCCATACGTAGCCGGGAAGGCGCGGATTGCTGTAAAGCGCACTCGCGTCGGCCCCTGCATCAGCCGTGACCAGGCAAATGTGAAAGAGGGCGTCAACGTCGTCCTCAGTGGCCGGGCGGATGAAATAATCGTCGATCTTGGGAGGCATGGCATCATCGATCTGCTGGCCGCTGCTCGGTGAGAACTGACGTCAGGCGGCGGTAAAACTGGGAAGTTTGAGGGACTGCATCTGAGGGCCAAACCCGCAGATTTTGGAAAAGAATAAGGAAATTCGTCGGTCCAGTAAAGGCCCGACAATGCAAGACATTCGGCGCGTCTTAGCAAGATCAGCCGGTTGGAATCGATAGAAACTGCCAAAACGCAGCTAGAGGGAACCAATCAATGTTTAGCGATTTCATCTCCACCAATGCAGCATCCATTCTGAAGAAGACAGGAATTTTGGCCGCATCCGTCTTCATTGGCATCGGCATGTCGACAACCGTCTTTGCCGAGACGCTCACGGTTTGGGACGACCACGATTCTGAGTCGAGAGCCGCCGTGATGACCGAACTCAACGCCAATTTCCAGAAGGCGCATCCCGACGTTAAGCTTGATCACACCGTACGCGATTTCCAGGACCTCAATCTCACGCTTAAGCTCGCCGTTTCGTCTGGCGATGGTCCGGTGGTGACTAAGGTCAACCAGGGAGCCGGCGCGATGGGCGCGATGGTGAAGGAAAACCTTCTCGTTCCTGTCGATAACTACCTCAAGAAATATGGATGGGATAAAAACCAGTCCGATAGTCTCCTGGCGCGTGACCGCTGGTCGAGCAAGGGCGAGTTCGGTGTCGGTGAGACCTATGGCATCTCGTCGCTCGCCGAAATCGTCGGCCTGTATTACAATGAAAAGGTTCTGAAAGCCGCTGGCGTCGAACTTCCGATCAAGAACTTCGACGATTTCCTTGCCGCTCTCGATAAGGTCAAGGCGGCAGGCAGCGCGCCGCTGACAATCGGTACAGCCAAGGGCCATCTGGCGCTCCATATGTTGGCCGGGATCAGCCAGGCGCATATCGATGCTTCGGATCGAAAGGCGCTCGATGACCTGATCTATGGCCGCGGCGGCACATGGAATACGCCCGGCAATCTGGAATCGGTGAAACTTGTACAGAAATGGGCAACAAACGGCTATTTCTCAGATGGTTACCAGGGCATCTCGGGCGATGATGCCGTTCAGCTTTTTGTCGCCGGCCAAGGGGCCTTCCTGATTTCGGGCACCTGGTACTTCGGCGATATGCAGAACAATCCCGATATCCATTTCATGCCCATCCCGGCGCCCGCCGGTATCAAGCATCCGCTTTCGGTTGGCGGCGTCGACCTTGCCTGGGCGATCACCAGCCTGGCCAAGAGCGACAAAATGAAGGACCTCGCCGGCGAGTACATCAACTACATGGTCTCCAAGGACGCATCCGTGACCTGGGCCCGCGCCGGCTATCTGCCCGCCACCCCTGTTCCGGCAGACGCCGGGGTTAACGCGTCCCCGCTCCTGAAGGAGGGCATCGCGATCTGGAAATCATTGAACGATGACAATGCACTCGGGCATTATCCCGATTGGGCAAGCCCAACCATGCTCAAGACGTTTGATGAAAACACGCCCCTATTGCTTGCGAACAAGGAAACGCCTGAAGAGCTGATCGCCAAGCTCGACGCGGACTACGCCGCCTACATGAAGAGCAAGTGATTGCCGGCGAACAAGCCAATCCCGCCGCGCTACTCGATCGAAGAAAGGCAGCGGCGGGAAACTTCGCTACGTCTATCCTGATCACGGCCAGAGCGGCGCCATTCGACCTCTGGCATATCCACGAGATGGTGCATGAAACGCTCACCACTTGACGCGAAGGCCAGTAGAAATCTCATCTACGTTCTGCCTGGCTTACTGCTCTATTTTGCTCTCATTCTTGGTCCTATTGTCGCGGCAATCGGTATCAGTTTCACTGAATGGAATGGGATCAGCCCGCCCAATTGGATTGGCATTGGCAATTATGCAAAATTGTTTTCAGATGAAACTTTCTATGTTGCATTGAAAAACAATGCTCTCTTCATGGTGTTTTACTGTGTCATCCCGATTGTCATTGGCCTGTCACTAGCCGCGATGGTCTGGACGTTCAGGCAGCGGGAGCAGTTCGCGCTGCGGACACTGCTATTCCTACCCTATATCATGCCCACCGCCGTGCTTGGCATCATTTGGCACTGGCTTTACAATCCCGCTTTTGGTCCGATCAACCAGGCGTTAAAGCTGGTTGGCCTGGGTTCCATCGCTCTGCCCTGGCTCGGCGATTTCACGTTTGTCCTACCAGCGGTCGGCATTGTTGCGAGCTGGTATTTCTTCGGTTTCTGCATGGTGTTGTTTCTCTCCGGCATCCAGCGGATCGATCCTGCGCTGTTTGAAGCGGCGAGAGTCGATGGTGCCAGCGGAAGTAGGATATTCTTCTTCATTACACTGCCGCTCCTGCTGCCGGAAATACGCATCGCGCTCCTTCTCACGATCATTTCCTCGATCAAGAGTTTTGATCTGATCTTTACGATGACTCGAGGCGGTCCGGCCAACGCCACACTTGTTCCCAACATTTATATGTATGAGCTTGGATTTCAACTGAATCGGTATGGATATGCTTCGGCCGTTGCCATCATCGGTGCGATTCTCGTCTTTACTATCAACTATGCCGTTCACCGGCTGGTGCGCCCTGTGAATGAAGGGAGTGCAACGTGAGCAGAGATTTTCATACGATAGGTGCGGTGCTACCCTCACGTATCATTCTTTGGCTGTTCGCGGTCTTGGCGATTGTTCCCTTTGCCCTTCTGATACTTACGTCTCTGAAGAGCCGTGCCGATCTGATACAAGGCGCATTCGTATTGCCAGCCTATCCGCATTTCGAGAACTATGCAAATGCTTGGATCGATGGCCGGTTTAATGTCTATTTCCTGAATTCCGTCATGATTGTTTTCCCCGTTGTCGTGGTTAGCATCATACTTGGCACGCTGACGGGATTCGGATTCGCGTTCCTGACCTTTCCGTTCAGGCGCACCATTTTCGTCCTTTTAACTGTTGGAATGATGGTGCCGACCGAAGCCTTCATTATTCCACTCTACTATGAAATGCGCTATGTCGGCCTCATAAACACCTATGCTGCGCTGATCCTTCCCCAAATTGCCATGTCTCTGCCTTTCGCCACCATGTTCATGGCTAGCGCGATGCAACAACTGCCATCGGAAATCATAGAAGCAGCGGTTCTCGATGGAGCATCCAGAAGATATATTCTTTCAAAAGTTATCGTACCTTTGATGCTGCCGTCGATGTCCACACTGGCATTGTTCCTGTTTATTTGGACATGGAACGAGTTTCTTATTCCGCTTGTTCTCGTCAATGACGATAACTACCGAACCCTGCCAATTGGTATGTTATTTTTCCAGGGACGTTATACGGTCAATACGCCTGTGTTGACGGCGGGCGCTGTCATCGTTATCGGACCGCTCATTCTTGCCTATATGTTCTTCCAACGGAAACTCATCACAGGCCTGACGGCTGGAGCGACGAAGTAAAATCACCTTGCTCTCGATTGAAAAGATCGGTCGCGCGCTCGGGCGCCATGAAGCAATGGGAATCTTCTTTCGCCGATCATCGCGCCATTCCCGAGCCGAATGCGGCCATGCAATTATCGGATCCCCTAATCGCTTTGCCGGTTGAGATGACGCGCAAATCCGGTTATCTGCCTGTCCGTCCAATTCGCGAATAGTAAGGTCCCGGCCGTATGGCTCCCAATTTCCTCGTCACCCATTCCGGCGGCTTCCATGCCGACGAAGTGTTGTCCAGCGTCATTCTCACGCGGCTTTTCCCTGATGCCCGCCTGGTTCGCAGCAGGACGCCGGAATGGATCACGCCCGGTGTCGATCGCATCGTCTATGATGTCGGCGGCGCTTATGATGCGACTGCCGGGATTTTCGATCATCACCAGCGCGGCGCACCGCGACGCGACGATGATCAGCCCTTCAGTTCGTTCGGGTTGATCTGGAAACATTTCGGTCGCGATTACCTGACAGCCCTCTTGGTCCCAAGCGGCTTTGTCGAAACCGTGCATGCGGCTTTCGATGCCGGCTTCGTCCTGCCGATCGACTTGGTCGACAATGGTGCGCTCAGCCCGGATAGCGCCGGCCTGCTGGCTGGGTTGACCCTGCCGTCGTTGCTCGAAACATTGAAGCCCGTCTTCGACGACGCGGACCTGGAGGCGACCGATCGGGCATTCCACGCCGCCGTTGCGATCGCCCGCAATTTCGTCGAAGCGAAGATTGCCGGGCTCCATGCGAAACTGCGTGCCGAAACTCTGGTGCTGCAGGCGATTGCGTCAGCCGGCGAGAGCCGTGTTCTCGAACTGCCGATAGGCATGCCGTTTCGTTCGGCGATCGTGAAGGCGGGTGCCGATCATCTCCTGTTCGTGGTCCATCCGCGCGAGGCCGACTGGTGCCTGACGGGAATTCGCCGCGCCGAGGAAGGATTCGAACTGCGAGCCGATCTTCCGGTGGGCTGGGCCGGGTTGAGCGGCCGCGACCTGGAGATGGCGACCGGTATTGAGGGCGCAAGTTTCTGCCACAACGGCCGCTTTATCGCCGCCGCCAAAACGCGAGAGGCGGCGCTCGCTCTCGCCAGGTTGGCGGTGAATGACGCGGAGCAAGGAGCCGGTTGACCATCGGCTCGAGGCCGAGCGCAATCGCCGTTTCACGGGGCAACTCCGGCTTGAGCATTGAGCGGATCGGCATACGGAGGCCACTCATTTTGCAACCAGAACCGGATTGCTCTTGAACTCGTACGCTGTTCAGATCGACTGAAAATACTTCCAGCTGAAATTATTTGGGGATGATCCCGCGTCACCGTTGCTCCCATGAGCATGCATTGGCACGATCGCGACACCAAAAAGGAGGCTTGTCATGCGCTTATCCGCCCCGCCGATGTCGAAAGAACGACTTGCGCAGTTGCTCGCTGGTTTTTTGCCGGATACCAAGCAGCAAGTGGGCCAAACCGGTATGCGGAGCCAGGACGGTGGAAAAGTGATATGTGAGGAAGCCTCGCCCGGCGGAACTAATTCGCAGTAGCTTGAGATCGCGCTCGAAGCGTTGGTAGGGAAACGTGCGGACGCGGTAGAAAGGGCGCATCGAGGTGATAGTCAACAGTTTGGCCCATCCGGCAGGCCGTAAACCGCGGCGGGCTGGCTCACACCCTTCAGCGTGAAAATCCCGAGCCGTTCAAATCCGTCTTGGACCTGCGAAGCGAATAGTTCGGAGGCCAACACGCTGCGTTGGACCGTATCGCACAACTTTTCCATCCGGGCCGCCTCGTTGACAGCTCTGCCGATTGCCGTGAAATCAAGTCTGCGGGCAGCTCCGACGTTTCCGTAGAATACGTCTCCGATATGCAGAACGATATCGACGAGGAGCTGTGGTTCCTCGGAAACCATGCGTGCCCGGTTGACCGCCGCATTCGCCTCGATTGCCATCTTCGCCGCGGACAGGGCCCTTTCACACGCGTTGGCCGGATCTTCAATATCGGTCGGGAAGATTGCAAGCAGGCTATCGCCCATGAATTTGAGGATCTCACCGCCGAATTGCTCGACTGGCCCGCCGATCGCATCGAAATGCTCGTTCAGCCAACCGACGATACGCTCGGGCGGAAAACCTTCGTTTAGCGCCGTGAAATTCTTCAGGTCCGCAAGCAGGATGGCGGCATGGATGGCATCACCGTTGCCGCGCCGTGTCTGGCCGCTGAGAATGTGGCCGCTCGTGCGGGCTCCGGTATAAACGGCGAGCATGTCGGTCGCCACACGCATCGCCGCGATGCGGCAGCAGGCGAGGGCGAGAGCCGGTAGAAATTCATTCAGGGCGGCAATCTGGCCGTCGGAGAACCCCTCCGGGTTATCGACGGCCAAGGAGAAGCCGATACCGCCCAGTGCGGTTCCCCCGGGAAACCGGGCAAGTTTCACCAGGTAATCGGTTGCCCCAAGATCGGAGAGTTCGTTTAGCAGCGGGAACCCGGCTGCGTCACCGCCGGGCGGCAGTCTCCAGCGCCCAACATCCAGCTCTCGTGAAAGAAGATATGAAATAGGCGAGCGGCGAAACATCGCGTCACCCGCTTCGCCGTGCTCTTGTATTTCGAGAGAGATGCTCGACGACCGCGACCAGGAAATAGAAGAGCCCTTTTGAAGTGGATCGATGGACGGCATGGCTATGGACGCCCTAACGAGTGGATAGCCGAGCCTGGTCAGCCGTTCTGAAACTCCGGTCAGGATCTCTTCGATGCTGTCGCTGGTCAGGCCCATGGCTATGATCCAGTCGACCAACTCCCGCGTCTGCGTCACTTCGTAGGCTCCTCCGAACGGCAAAGTTTGAGAAGATCGTCGACCGAGTTTGGTGCTCCGGTCCAAATCAATGGCAGCCTAGCATGGAAACTGGCGAAAGTACCTTGTGTGCGCACCAGCAGGTGGGGGCATGAACAAGATCCGCCAATAGGCGCGCGGGTGCAGGTAGTCGTCGACGTGTGGGATGCTGCCGAAGAGCTGCGGGGGTAGGTGCCAACCGTCAGCATATCATTGAAATGCCTGCTGGCAGAAACAAGTGTGGCAAACTGGCGACACGTGTCTATCACTAAGCAAAAAGCCGTAATTTCCTAAGAATAGTCCATAGTTTTCTAAAATACCGCCGCCTCGAATGCAGCCATCCTCGCCGTGGTAACCATTCGGTGCGCTATGGACATTCAATTCTCAGGTTTTGAAATTTTTGCTCCGAAAATAGAGATGGCCTGGACTGTCCTGCAACGGCCAGATGCCCGCCGCCCCCGCGCGGGGACGGAGCTCCCTTCCGATCACATGCATGCTGGACTGCATCCCGCTCCGACGCCGCCGCCGCCCGGAGACACGGATATCACTGCAGATCGAAAGCCAGGCATCTGGATGGGACGCGTACACCAAGAATTGCGAAATTTCGCCGACGGCGCAGGCTTGGATACCGACCAAAGCGTGAAGCGCTTTGCCCGGTTTCCAGCATGCCGGCAACGCCAGGGGCGATCAGGATCAGATCCGACGAGACTTGCATCCGATGATGGATTTTCGCCGCAGGCATGAAACGCGCCCGAGGCATCGGTCATCCATGACTTGTGTGTAGTGCCATACAGCCAGCCTTAGGAATTCGGCAAAGCCGATGCTTCAATTGATCGGGAGAGTCGCATGAACACTGAAAAGATCATAATCTTTGACACCACTTTGCGTGATGGCGAGCAAAGCCCCGGCATCAACCTCGACGCCGGGGAAAAGGTCGAGATCGCGCTTATGCTCGAAGGCCTGAAAGTCGACGTGATCGAGGCCGGCTTTGCCGTCTCCAGTCCAGGCGAGTTCGACGCGATCAAGGCCGTGGCGAGTGTCGTGAAGGACAGCACGATTTGCAGCCTGAGCCGCGCGGTCGAGCGCGATATCGATCTGACGGCGGAGGCTGTTTCCGGTGCGGCATCGTCCCGTATCCATATCGTGCTGGCGACCTCACCCATTCACATGAAATACAAGTTGCAAATGACACCGGAAAACGTGCTCGAACATGCCGTTCGCGCGGTGGCCCACGCGCGACGTTATTCCGAGGATATCGAGTTTTCCTGCGAGGACGCGAGCCGATCGGAGCCCGAATTTCTTGCCCGTTTCGTGGAACAGGTGATCAAAGCCGGCGCGACCACGGTCAGCCTGCCTGATACGGTCGGCTACGCCACGCCTTACGAATACGGCAAGCTATTCACCTATCTGCGCGATGTCGTGCCCAACGCTGACAAGGCCGTGTTCTCCGCGCATTGTCACAATGATCTGGGCATGGCTGTTTCCAACTCGCTCGAAGCGACCCGGCAGGGCGCGCGCCAGATCGAATGCACGATCAATGGTATCGGTGAGCGAGCGGGCAATGCGTCGCTTGAGGAGATCGTCATGGCGCTGCATACACGCGAGGATTTTTTCCGATGCCAAACCTCCGTTGAAACCCGGCGTTTGACGGCCGCATCCAGGCTCGTCTCGGAGATCACGGGTTTCGTTGTGCAGCCTAACAAAGCGATCGTCGGCAGGAATGCCTTCTCGCATCAGTCCGGCATTCACCAGGATGGCATGTTGAAGAACCCGTTGACCTATCAGATCATGACGGCGGCGGAGGTCGGTGCAGACGAGTATCGGCTGGTGCTCGGAAAGAATTCGGGCCGCAACGGTTTTCGCATGTGCATGCGCTCGCTGGGCGTCGAGTTCGGTTCCGACGCCGATCTCGATCGCGCTTTCTCTCGTTTCAAGGATATCGCCGATCAAAAGGCATCGCTTTGCGATGAGGACCTTCTGGCGACGGTTGTCGGTATGGAAGCCCTCTCCAGGGAAAGCCACATCGCCTAGTTCTGCTTCCAGAACGTCTAAACGGGATCGGCCATGTGCCGGAACCGCGCTTGCCGCGGACCTCGGCCGGCCCGGGGGAACCGCGCGTCAATAGTTTGCAGCATTCGGGAACGATGGTCACAGCGGAGAAGCGAGAAAATGACGATGGATCTTGCAGTCGAAACGGCGGGCGACATTCGGATAGCCAAGCCGAGAGCAGTGCCAAAAACAGGATATGAATTCCTGATCGATACGCTTGCGACCTGGAATGTGCGTCACTATGCCGGGGTCACGGGAGGAGGGGTCATCCATTTGCTCAAACACATCGAGCCGATGGTCTCTGCCGACGACGGTGCCGAGTTCCCGGTTTTCTTCAATATCGGAGAGTATGTCGCCGGCTTTATTCCGTTGGGATACTATCTGGCGAGCGGGAAAATCGGTGCGGGTATTGCGACGACGGGAGCCGCAACGCGGCTGCTGACCTGCGGCCTGAGTGATGCGAAATTGCACAATATTCCGGCAATCTATCTCATTCCTCTCAGCCCTGCGGATACGCGATACCGAGCGCCGCTGCAAGATACGAGCCCGGAAGGCGCGGACGTCGTGGCTCAGATGATGGCCGAGCTGCCATCAGGCACATTCGTCCTGAATGATCCGGAACGTATCGGAGAGCAACTCGAGCAGGCCCGCAAACATCTCGATCAGGGCTCGCCTATCGCACTTCTGATGCCGCCGGAGGCGCTCGGAAAGATGGTGCCTGAGCCGGTCCATACGCCTCGGCGTGGTGACTACCCCCATAAACCGAACAGGATCGACCATGGGGCGCTCGCCCATTTTCTGGCCGAATTCCCGCGGCAATCGGCTGGGCGCCGGGTGATCGTGCTCGCTGGAGAAGAGGCGGCCATGTATCCGTATATGCCTGTTCTCACCACACGTTTGTGCAAGGCATTACAGGCACCGATCGTCTGGAGCATAAACGGGGCGAATGCGGTGGCGCGCAACAATGTCTTCGGTTTCGGCTATCTGGGATTTGGCGGTAATGATCGCGCAATGCAGCTCTGGAGAAGCCTTGGCCCTGACGATATTGTCATCACTCTCGGATTTTGCCCTGACGAATATACGCTTAATTTTTCGGACATACCTGCCCATACGACATGGAATTTCACCAATCTGGCCGCCCCTTATGGCAGCGTTGGAGGCGAATTTCGGCATCGCGTACGAGGCGAATATTTCGATGTTCGAGGACCGATCGATCAGGTTCTGAGCGAAGCGATCGGTCGGCTCGAGGACCTTCAGCTGCCGCGCCCTCCGGCACCGGCTTTCGTGGCCGATCTTAATGATCGCGAGATCATGCCGCCACGTCCCGGCACAATCGATATCGCCCGATTTTATCAGGAGCTCGATCGTCATTGGCGGCCGGGAAGCGTCGCATTCGATGATGTGTGCCTTGCCTACAAGGATCGTCAGTATGTCACGCAGCGCCCGCATCCGGACGTCCGCTTCCATTCGCTCTATCGCGGTTCGGCAATGGGCGGAGCATTCGGCGTGGCAATCGGCGCTAAGCTCGCGAAACCGGACGCGACGGTCTTCGCTTTTACGGGTGATGGCTGCTTCCGGCTGATTGCCGGTTGCCTGGCCGAAGCCCGATCATTGGGGCTCGTCCTGTTCGTGCTGGACAACGGCGCGCTTGGCATCATGGTGCAGGGCCTGCCCGTGGTCATTCCCGACTATTCGTCCGATCGCTACCACAGCGATCTGCACCGCATCGACTTTGGATCGATGGCGCGCGCATGCGGTTGGGAAAGCCGCAAGCTGGCGCCGGATCTTAGCAACCTGGCCGAGATCATGCGCGAGAGCTACGGCCCTGGTCGCTCATCCATCCTGGTCGAGGTGCCCGTCGACGCAGAGCAGGTGGTGGGACAAAACCCGCGGGCCAACAACCTGTAGCCCCCAAGCGGTCGATGCCAGATCAATGCAATGGTGTCGAAGGCGTCATCTCCATGTCACCGATGACCGTATCGAAATAGTTGTCGGCGATTTCGAGCAGAGCTTCCGCTATGCACTGAGGTTCCGATCCATCTTGCAGGAGATCCTGCACGGCCGCATCGATTGTCCGCTGGAGTTGCTCGTGGCATTGCTGCTTCGATTGATCCGCAAAACCGATCAGCCATTGCTTAGCTGGCATGACGATGCTCTCCTCCATGACGACAGACGTCCATATTTATCGACAAGGTATAGCGCGGGTGAGCGCAGGCAACCGCTGCAAGGCTATTTTTCAAGCGAAGTACCATCATTTGCTCGCCGTTACGAATGAGCAATTCTCCTATTCTAGGAATGGTTGTAGCACTTGGGAGCGGCCGCCGTGCATTTCAATGAGCCTCGCGGCAGTGGTCACGTACCCACATATGTGCTAATGTGGGCCTTGAGGAGCACGCTAGATGAGCCGTTTAACGATCGACATGACAGACCAGCAACATCAAAGCCTAAAGGCGATGGCCGCTTTGCAGGGTAAGACAATCAAACAGTATGCACTTGAGCGTCTCTTTCCCGGGGATATAGATGGAGATCGAGCCTGGGAGGAGTTAAAGATGTTGATGAATACGCGCATCAATGATGGGCTCGCCGGAAAACTGTCGACTAAAACCGTAGGTGACATCCTCGATGAGGAAATTGCCGAGGATCGTGCTTGACGGCTTACATTCTTACCGCGGATGCAGAATCTGATCTGCGATCTGTAATCCGCTACACGCATGCCCAATGGGGTGCCGCTCAGGTGCGCTGGTACATCGCGGCTTTGGAGCGAGGTTTTGCGAATCTTGCCGAGGGTAAGGGTCCTTTTAAGGATATGAGTGCGCTTTATCCGGCATTGTGAATGGCGCGATGTGAACACTACTATGTCTTTTGTCTGCTTCGCGAAGATGCGCCTGCACTGATCGCGGCGATTTTTCATGAACGAATGGATTTGATGAAGCGATTGGCTAGCCGTCTGAACGAATGATCTTTGGGCGAAGGCGAGATGTCTTGCAGATGGTGGAGGTGGTCGGATAGGATCACGCATCAAGCCCAGTCGTTGTCGATCGATCTACGCGCCGTCGTCGCGACCCCGTTACATATGCAAGCCTCGTGCGCGCCGATGTGTTGAAATTGCTGGCGCCTCCGGTTGGCGTCCGCGGGCGTGTCGCATTGAATGGATCAGCGCCGAATCGAAATATGGTAGGCGGCGGGATGTATATACCCGCAAAGTCACCGCCCCCGCGGTGAGTTCACCTGGAAGTGCCCGTAAAAAATCCCGCTGAAAACCATCGCTGCCGGAAATCGCCCCGCTGATTTTGGCAACAAAGCCATCTACATCGGACTAAAGTCTGGTTTGTGATCGGACCTAGGGCCGAGGACGCAATCTTTGGTCCTAATGCCATGGATTGCCCCGACCTTTGCGCCAGTTGTTTCCCGCGAGGGAAGCGGCGGGATATTCGGCCGCTGTCGTAGTGCATGCGGAGAGATCGATGAATATGAACGGCGCCCGTGAAAGCGGCACCCCAGCCCCGGCATTCACCAATGATTCCGTCGGTAGCTGTATCATCGGCTTCGTCGCCAAGGGTGGCAATGGCTGTGGAAGCTAAGCGAAGGACCACCGTTGCGGTCGTCGTACCGATGTTCAACGCCGAACGAACGATCGGTGCGACCCTGGCCAGCATCTGTCGCCAGACGCATCAGGAGCTCGATATCATCATTGTCGATGATGGTTCTTCGGATCGATCATTATCGATCGTGGCTGAATATGCGAGGCAGGATCGGCGAATTCGGATCCTTCGGCAGGCCAATAGTGGTGTCGCCGTCGCGCGTAACAACGGTGCGGCCGCGACCGATGCCGAATTTCTCGCATTTATCGATGCCGACGATTTATGGGCTCCGTCAAAGATCGCACTTCAGTGGCAAGCGCTTGACGTGGGCGGGCCGTCAGTGGGATTGGCCTATTGCTGGTATGCGCTCATCGACGAACATAGCCGCGTGTTTTCGCTGCATAACCGGCCAAGCCATGAAGGACACGTGCTTCAGCGCATGTGCAGAAACAATTTCGTCGGCAACGGCAGTTCGATGCTCATGCGTCGTTCCGCCTTCGAAGACGCCGGGCAGTTCGACCCATCCTTAAGGGCACGCAACGCGCAGGGTTGCGAGGATCTTCTGATCTGCCTCAGAATTGCGGAGAATTACGAATTCCGCGTCATACAGCAGCACTTGATCGGCTACCGCATGACGAACACGAACATGTCGAGCGACGTCAGGCGGATGCTCTCTTCATGCGAAATCGTCCTCGCCGAGTATCGTGAAAAATATCCTCAGTATGGTAGCGATCTCGATGCCCATCTGGTCGATATGATCCATTGGCTGGTCGTCAGAGCTTTTGTCAGCGGTCGCTTTTTCGATGGTTGTGATCTGTTTCGGCGATTTCTGGCATTGGAGCCACGTCAGGCGATTTCGAGCCTGCCAAACATATTGGACGTATATTGCCGTGCCAGGCTGGTTCCCGATTGGCTCAAGGCTCGGCTGAGGGGATTGCAAAGAAACGCGGAGTTGCGGCCGCTCTATCTGGAGACGGTCCCGTGAGGCCGGGCGGTTCGTTTCTCACGCGCCTGCAACGGCTCTTCCGCCTGGCGGAGGCGCCTGCCTGGGCAGGACCGACCATCATCGGGCTCGGCCTGGCCGCCGCGGTTCTCGAGGGGGCAGGCCTCTTTCTCTTCATTCCCCTCATTCAGAGTCTCGGTGCCGTAGCGGCGCAGCAGGGAGAATGGCAGCGAATTTTCGACCGGCTGCTCGCGGCCGTTCCACAGAGCCATTTGACGGCATTCCTGGTGGGCGTGTTGTGCGTCAGTATCCTTCTGAAGAACGCCGTCCATCTCGTCAATATCTGGGTGACCCGGTATATCGACGGTCTCGTTGCGCATCGGCTAAGAGCAAGGGTCTTCGATCAGACGATAAGCTCGTGCATCGACTACCGGGTGGAAAGCAAACGCTCCGATATCATCACGACGATCGCCAACAACACCTGGAAAGTCAGTCAGGCCTTGAGCCTCGCTTACCGTTTGATGATCTGCTTCTGCACCTTCGCCGTCTTCATGCTGTTGATGCTGCTGATTTCGGTCCGGCTGACCTTCTTCTCGATGATGTTCCTGCTCATGGGCGCCATGGCCATTCGCCTGGCCACTCGGCGCGCGGACGAGACCGGCAAGGCCGTTGTCGAGGAAAACAAGCAGTTCGGCCTGAGGATGTGGGAGAGCATCAACGCTCTGCAATTGATCCGCGCCTTCGCCCAGGAGGACTACGAACGTAACCGCTTCCGGGAGACTTCCGACAATGTGCGGCGACGCCTTCTGAAGCTCGATATGCTGTGGGCGACACCGGGACCCGTCTCGGAAATCTCGATTACGATCCTGATCGGTGCGCTCGTTCTTGTCGCTCAATCGGTAGGATTGGGCATTGCCGCACTGGCCGCGTTTCTCTCGCTGCTATATCGTCTGCAAGGCCCAACGCGCGAGTTGCTGCAATCAAAGATCGCGCTCGATGGGCTCGCCGGCAGCATCGACGATGTCGACGACTTCCTCCGCACGACGGAGAAGCCTTTTCTCTCGCAGGGGCACGTGCAGGCGCCCGCCTTCAGGAAAGCCGTCGAATTTCGCAACGTCTCCTTCCGTTATGCGCCTGGTCAGCCGCTTGCGCTGGAGGATGTCTCCTTCAGCATTCCTGCCGGCAAAACAACTGCGATCGTCGGCGAATCGGGGGCCGGCAAGTCCACGGTGATGGCGCTGCTCTTTCGCTTCATGGATCCGACATCCGGTGCGATCGTGGCAGACGGCATGCCTCTTTCCGAATTCGATCTCCGCAGCTGGCGCAAGCGCCTGTCGCTGATGTCGCAGGAGGTCCATCTCTTCAACGACACGATTGCAGCCAACATCGCCTATGGCGATCTGGAGGCCGGGCCCGCCGAGATCCGCAAGGCTGCCGAAATCGCCAAGGCGGACGATTTCATCCGCCTGCTTCCGGATGGCTACGGCACACGGATCGGCGATCAGGGAATGCGCCTGTCGGGCGGGCAAAGGCAGCGCGTGGCCCTTGCGCGAACGATCCTTCGAAATCCCGATATTCTGCTCCTGGACGAGGCGACGAACGCGCTCGACGCCGAAACCGAACAGGCGTTTCAGCTGGCGCTCGACGAGTACTCACACAACCGCACCGTTGTCGTGATCGCTCACCGGCTCTCGACCGTTCTGGCCGCCGATCAGATCATCGTCATGACGAAGGGCCGTGTGGTCGAGGCTGGTTCGCCGGATGAGCTCTTCAAGCGGCAGGGACATTTTTCCAGGCTCCACGAATTTCAGCACGGTCGCCGCGGCGGGCGGGAGTTGGGTGATGAGTTACAAGCTTATTGATATCGAGTTGTCGAAGCCCCTGGCGCCGATCGAACTCTCGGCTGAGCAGACCGGTGTCGGCTTGATCGCGCGATGGCAAGGCCGGCTGATCGCATTTGAAATGATCGAGCGACCCGCCGGCTCCATGCTGCCGGCCGAGAGCCTGAAATCCCTTGCCGATGAGCGATTTGCGGAACGCATCCTCGTCGCGAAGTTGGAGGAGGAGCTGAGGGCGCGCTTGCCGGCGAGCGAGACGACGCTGCCCAGTCTCAGCATCGCGATCTGCACCAAGGATCGTGCGCAGCGCCTCTCCCGATTGCTGCGGTCGCTCGATCAGGTTCGGGATGGATCTCCTTTCCAGTTCGTCGAAATCATCGTGGTCGACAATGCCTCGGTGGATGCGGCCACGCGCGAAGCCGCCGAGAGTTTCCGCGATATCCGCTACGTTTTCGAACCGAAGGCTGGGTTGGATTTCGCCCGAAACGCCGCCCTTCATGCGGCTTGGGGCGACATTATCGCCTATCTGGACGATGATGTCGTGGTGGACCGCAATTGGCTTGTAGGCCTTGCCAAGGCGTGCCGCGACAACCCTGGCGTCGGCGGTTTCACCGGCCTCGTGCTGCCGTTTCGTCTCGACACCGAGGCGCAGGTCTTTTTCGAGCGACGCGGAGGGTTCGGTCGCGGCTTTGCGCGGCGGGAGTTTCACAAGGCGCGCTTTGACAATCCGCTCCATCCCGTTGGCGCCGGCATTCTCGGCGCCGGCTGCAACATGGCCTTCGACCGCGCGTTGCTGATCGAGCTCGGCGGTTTCGACGAGGCGCTCGATACGGGCGCGCCGCTGCCCGGAGGCGGGGATCTCGATATCTTTTACCGCGTCCTGCGCTCCGGACGCCCGATGATTTATGAGCCGGAATATGCGGTTTATCACGAGCACCGCGAAACCATTCCGCAGCTCAGGCGGCAATACTGGACCTGGGGTCTTGGCATGATGGCCTTTCTCGTCAAGAGCTATCGCACCGATAGCGCGATGCGAGCGCGCCATCGCGCCATGGTCCGCTGGTGGTTCTTCGACCAGTTGAAGGCGCTTGCCCGCGCTGCGCGGCGGCTGCGTGGGCATGAGCTGCGTTTCGGTATCGCGGAGCTGTGGGGCGGAATCTACGGCCTTGCCGGTGAATACGATCGCTCGCGCGCCCGTATCAGGTCGATCCGGGAGCGCAATTCATGACGACAGAACGTTTTGAGGTGAGGCATGTCGATCTTGCCGCTGCGGATATCGGCGGCGCTCGTGCGCCCGCATTGTCGATCTTCTGGTGGAAGGACCTGCCGCTCGGGGCACGGGCATCCCTGGAGGACGAGCTACCTCACGGTGCCTCTCAATTGCGCCAGCTTGCTGCCGAACATGCGGCCGCACAACTCCAAGCGCGCAGCGTCGGGCTGGGCGCGCCGTTGCGTGCCACCTATGAAGGACAGCCCAAGCCCGCGCTCTCGCTGGAGACCGCGCTTGAATCGGAAAATCTGGTAGAGACGCTCGATGCGATCGCAATTCCATCCTCGGCTTCGGCGCGGGATGTCTCCGTGATCGTCTGCACCCGTGATCGTGGTCCGGCCCTGAGCAAATGTCTGGCCAGCCTCGCAGCGCAACGCAGCGCTCCGGGCGAGGTCGTCATCGTCGACAATTCCGAAGACGGGAATGCCAGGGACATCTGCAGGCAATTCCCCGATTTTCGCTATGTCCACGAGCCCCATGCCGGTCTAAGTCGAGCCCGGAACACTGGGATTCAAGTGAGCCAGTTTGATATCGTCGCTTTCACCGACGACGACGTCGAAGCCCATCCGGGCTGGACCGCGGAGATCGCGCGTGCCTTTGCGCAACGGAATGTCGTCGACGCGTTCACCGGTCTTGTGCTGCCGGCGCGTCTCGATACGGCGGCGCAATGCTCCTTTCAGTTCACCATGGGCGGCTTTGGCTCCACCTTTGTGCCGCTCACCTTCGACAGGCGTTTCTTTGAGGAGACGCGGCCGAGCGGAGCCCATGTCTGGAAGATCGGCGCCGGCGCCAACATGGCCTTTCGACGCTGCGTGTTCGAGCGGGTTGGCCTCTTCGACGAACGCCTCGGCGCGGGGGCGGCGGGATGCTCTGAGGATTCGGAGCTTTGGTACCGACTGTTGGCGGCCGGCGGCGTATGCCTCTACGAACCCCGGGCCGTTGTCTTCCACCACCATCGCAGCGACTGGCCCGGCCTCAAGCGGCAGATCAAAGCCTATATGAAGGGCCATGTCGCAGCCCTCGTGACGCAATACGACAATTTCGGCGATCGCGGAAACATCGTGCGCATCGGCAAGCAGCTGCCGGTCTATTTTGCCAAGACCTTCGTCAAGGCGCTTTTCGAAGGGCCTCCGGGCAGGCTCGGAATTTTGGCGGCCGAAGTAGAGGGCTGGCTCACCGGCCTGCAGTTTCTCCTGCGCTTCGGCTGGAGAATGCGGCGAACCCCGATGGGGACCGCTGCTAAGGCTGAAAAGGGAATATCGCGATGATCAAGAAAGCAGCGCTTGGCCAGTTTCTGTCCGGAAACCCTTATCCGAACGGCTTGACGGATGGTCTGTTTTATCGCGAAAAGATGCGCGCCATCCATCGGGTGGCGCCGGCGGAAACCGGAGGCACCGGACGGGTGCTGGAAATCGGCGGCGGTCGCAGCGGTCTTGCCAGCATCCTTTATCCGCAAGCCGAAATCGTCACGCTCGATATCGACCCTGAACTGGCCGACCATCAGCCGTCCTGGGCGAAATCGACCTTCATTTGCGGCGACGCCTGCTCGCTGCCAATGGATGACGACAGTTTCGATATCGTCACCATGTTCGACGTGCTGGAGCACATCGAGGACGACCGCCGCGCAGCGCAGGAGGCGCTGCGGGTGGTACGGCCGGGCGGATATGTCCTGATCTCCACCCCCGAGATCAATTGGCATTATCCCTATTTCAGCGTCATGAAACGCCATTGTCCGCATGAAAGCGAACTGATGCGCGAATGGGGCCATGTCAGGCGGGGATACCGGGACCCGGAACTCGCGGCCCTTTTCGACAGACGCCCGGAACGGCGCGCCACCTTCATCAACGCCGCCACCGCGTTTTTCCACGACGTTTCGTTTTCCCGCATCGGACGCCGTCGTCGCAAGGTCCTCTATGCGCTGGCCGCGCCCGTGACCTTTCTCGGTTACTTGATGCACCGGCCATCCACGCGTGGCACCGAGACGGCCTTTGCCTGGCGCAAATGAGAGGCGACCAGACGTCAAAGGTGATCGCGCTTTTCCCATGGGGAGACGTGATCGAAGAATTTCTCGATCCGATCGGGCTTGAACTTCAGGATTTCGTCGAGCGGATGACGGGAGGCTGGCTGTTCGGCTATGCGGCGGCACTGGGTTCGGCCGGCCACAAGCCGATCATCGTCTGTGCATCGGAGCGAGTGAACAGGATTGAGTGCTATGAGCACCCCGGCCCGGGCACGCCGATCTGGGTCGCACCGGCAAAGCGGCCACGCCAGGGCCATTCCCCTGCCGCCTATAGCCTGCGGCGCTGGTCTGCAACGCCGCTTTCAGCCTTCCGCGAGATTCTTTGCCGCTCCAAATGCGATCTGCTGCTTGCCCAAGAGTATGAATATACGCGCTTCGATGCGCTGGCATGGCTGGCACGAGGCTTGGACCTCCCACTCTATGCCACCTTTCAGGGAGGGGATCGCACGCTGTCCTCGGTCGAGGCCGCTGCAAGACGGCTTTCGCTGCGCGCGTGCCGCGGCCTGATCGTTGCGTCTTCCGCGGAGCGTGAGCGTCTTGCCAGGGCCTATCCACGCATTGCTCCCAATATAGCGAATATCCCCAATCCGCTGGCTACCCAGGAATGGTACGCGATGGATCGCGGCGAGGCGCGAGCAAATCTTGGCCTGCCGCGGGATTGCTTCATCGTCGTCAATCATGGGCGCATCGATATCCGCCGCAAGGGGCTCGATGTGCTTCTCAAGGCCTGGGAACGCTTCGCCGGTGTTTCTGCGTGCCGATTGGTAATCATTGGCTCGGGTCAGGACAATGATGCTTTCGCCAAACTCGTTCGCGCAAGCGAACTGGCGAACGTGCAATGGTTGTCCGGCTACATGACGGACCGAACCTTGATCCGCCGCTGGCTATCGGCCGCGGACGTCTATGTAACGGCTTCCCGTATCGAGGGCATGCCGGTCGCGCCATTGGAAGCCATGGCCTGCGGCCTTCCCGTCATCGCTTCGGATGCACAAGGCCTGCCGGACATTCTCATCGACGGCGAGGCCTCGGGCGGCCTGATGGTCGCGCAGGAACAGCCGGACGAAATCGCGTCGGCCTTGGCGAGATTGAAAGATGATGAAGCTCTTCGCGCGCGATTGGGTGCCGCCGCCCGACGGCGGGTGATGGAAAAGTTTTCGATCGAAGCGGTTGGCGCCGCTCTCGACGAGTTTCTGACAACGGCACGCAGGTAAGGATCACATCCGGTCGCGATACCAGGCGAGCGCCGTCTCGATAATCCTGTCGATGCTGGAATGCCTGGGCACCCATCCAAGCTCTCGCTCGGCTTTATCGGCCGCAGCCACAAGAGCCGGTGGATCGCCAGCCCTGCGCGGACCATAGGCAACCGGAAGGCTGCGTCCACAAATGCGGCTGACGGCATCGACCAATTCCCTAACGGTCGTTCCGTTGCCGGTGCCGAGGTTGTAGATGTGTACACCCTCATCCCGCAACAGCTTCTCTCCACCAAGGACATGAGCCTGCGCGAGATCGCTGACGTGGATGTAGTCGCGGATGGCCGTTCCGTCGCGCGTGTCGAAATCGGTGCCGTTGATGGTGAAGGTTCGGCGCGGTCTGATCGCCGCTTCTATGGCGAGTGGCACGACATGCGTCTCGGGCTCGTGCCGTTCACCGATCTCGCTATCGGGATCGCAGCCGGCTGCATTGAAATATCGCAGCATTACCGCGTTGAGGCCGTGGGCGCGCGAGAAATCCTCCACCATCCGCTCGATCATGAACTTCGACCATCCATAGGGATTGATCGGCCACTGCGGATGAGTCTCGTCAATCGGGGTGCGGCTCGGAATGCCATAGGATGCGCAGGTGCTTGAAAAGATCAGCCGGTTGGCGCCCGCTTTGAGCATTTCCTCGATGAGAACCAGCGTCCCGAATGTGTTGTTCCGATAGTAGAGTTCGGGAAACTCGACGGATTCGCCGACATAGGCATAGGCCGCGAAATGGGCGACCACATCCGGACGGTATTGGCGTAACGTCGCCGCCACCGCCTCGGCGTCGGCAATGTCGCCCTCGACCAGCGGTCCCCATTTCACGGCGTCGCGCCAGCCGCGGGAGAGATTGTCGTAGGTGACAACCGACCATCCAGCCTCGGCGAAGGCCTTGCAGCAATGCGATCCGATATAGCCGGCTCCGCCGGTGACAAGGACCGTCCTCATTCGGCGGCGATCGCGCGCGAACGGCCAGACGAAAGCAGTTCCTCGAAATAGGCGATCGTTTTGCCAAGCCCGGCTTTCAACTGAACCTTCGGTTTCCAGCCGAGTTCGCGCGACGCGACCCCGATATCCGGCTGCCGTTGCCTGGGATCATCGGCCGGCAGTGGCAGGTATTTTATCGCCGAGCGGCTGCCGGTCAGTTCTATCGCGAGATTGGCAAGTTCCAGCATCGTAAACTCCGCCGGGTTGCCGAGATTGATCGGGCCTGTGATCTCGTCCTTTGTTCCCATCAGGCGAACCAGGCCATCTATAAGATCGTCGACATAGCAGAACGAGCGTGTCTGCTGGCCGCTGCCATAAACCGTTATCGGCTTGTTCTGCAGCGCCTGCACGATGAAGTTGGAGACGACGCGGCCGTCATCGGGGCGCATCCTTGGGCCATAGGTGTTGAAGATGCGCGCCACCTTGATCCGTAGCCGGTGTTGACGCCAGTAATCGAAGAACAGGGTCTCCGCGCAGCGCTTGCCCTCGTCGTAGCAGGAGCGCGGGCCTATCGGGTTCACCCGGCCCCAATACTCCTCCTGTTGGGGATGGATCTCGGGATCGCCATAGACTTCGGATGTCGAGGCCTGGAGGATCTTGGCGCCGACCCGCTTGGCGAGGCCAAGCATGTTGATCGCGCCGTGGACGCTGGTCTTGGTGGTCTGCACCGGATCGAACTGATAGTGAACCGGGCTCGCCGGACAGGCGAGGTTGTAGATCTCGTCGACCTCCACATAAAGGGGGAAGGTAATGTCGTGGCGTACGATTTCGAAAGATCTGCTATCGAGCAGATGCGAGACGTTGCTTTTCCGTCCTGTAAAAAAATTATCTACGCAGATAACCTCATGTTTTTCACGCAAAAGCCGTTCGCATAGGAAGGAGCCGAGAAAACCTGCGCCGCCGGTAACTAGGATTCGCTTTGTTTGCTGCATGACGGTTATCTCGCCACTGGTGGCGTGATATCGCCGCCGTCGGAAACTATGTCGGATGCCGGGGCTGGGATGCCGCTTTCAAGGACGCCGTTGATATTCATCGACCTTCTCCGCATGCATTACGACAGCGGCCGGGTATCCGACCACTTCCATCGCCGGAAACAACTGGCGCAAAGGCCCGGGCAATCCATGGCATTAGGACCAAAGATTGCATCTTCGGGCCTAGGTCCTGTCGTGGATTGGACTTTGGTCTGATGGAAGCCGAAAGCCTTCCGGACGGCAGCATGGCGGGCATCGCGTCCTGGCTGCCAATGATCGATTGATCGGCCCTGAATTGGCTGACATAGTGCCGCCGCTATCCGACCATGCCACGCGAAGACCCATCAATGACCGAATCCGCTGCTAATTCCTTTTCGCCCGTTTCCGCTCGCCCGTTGGCGAAGATCAGCCTGAAATGGGGCATGGTCGAGGAGCCTTCGCTCTCCATCCTGGAGAAGTTCCAGCTCCTGCGGGATCTCGGCTATGACGGGGTGGAACTCGATGCGCCCAATGATCTGCCGCTCGGCGAAGTTCTGAATGCCCGCGACAAGACTGGGCTCGCTATCCCCGGCCTCGTCAATGCCGTACACTGGAAGCGTCCGCTGACGGATCCCGATCCATCGGCACGCCAGGCTTGTGTCGATTCGATGATCAAGGCTCTGCATGATGCGAAGCTCTATGGCGCGACGACGGTGCTGCTCGTTCCCGGCATTGTCAATGCGGGCACCAGTTACAAGACCGCTTACGCGAGAGCTCGCGAGGAAATCGCCAGGATCCTGCCCGCCGCGGAAGAGAGCGGCGTATCGATCGCGCTCGAAAACGTGTGGAACGACTTTCTGCTAAGCCCCCTTGAGGCGGCGGATTTCATCGATCGCTTCCGCCATCCGAAGCTCGGCTGGTATTTCGATGTCGGCAATGTACTCCGCTACGGCCGGCCGACAAATTGGATCGAAGCGCTCGGCAAGCGCATCCTGAAAATCGACATCAAGGAATACAGCCTGGAAAAGATGAACAGCGAAGGCCCATGGAAGGGCTTCGATGTCGAACTGGGCGAGGGCGACTGCGATTGGGCCGCGGTCAACAAGGCCCTGTCTGATATTGGCTATTCCGGCTGGGCCTCCCTCGAGGTGCCGGGAGGCGACCGACAGCGCCTCGCCGATTTGAAGAAGCGCGTCGATCGGATCGCCACGCTCTGATGGCAGGATTGCAGCGGGAGATGGTTAGCGGCCGGCGGCGGCCGCAAACATTGCCTTCGCATTCTTCAGGCCGGTTTCACAGCCAAATTGCGTCGGCTCGTTGCCTTCATATTCCAGCGAGACGAAGCCGTCATAGCCCGAAGCGACGATGTCCTCGATGATGGACCTGACAGGCAGGTCGCCATAGCCGAAGACCGAGCCGCGGATTGCCTGGCCGCCGACCGTCCGCAGCCAGTCCGCGCCAGGCGCTGACTGGCGCACATAGAAATCCTTGAGGTGGATGAAACTTGCATGAGAGAGGCAGGCACGCGTCCCCGTGAGCGGATTCTCGTCGACGCAGAGGAAATTGCCGATATCGACGGTCAGCCTGAAGCTCGGCAGATTGACGGCATGAAGAAGCCGCTTGATCCGCTCGCTGGAATTCATGAAGAACCCGTGATCCTCGACGCTGGTGGTCACGCCATAGCGCCCGGCATGCGCGGCGAGCTCATGGGTGGCGTCGGCGATTGCCGGAAATGCCGCTTCGAACTGGCCGGGCTCCGTTGCGCGGAGCGACCAGGGCACGACATCGTGGCGCAGGAAGCGGACACCGAGCTTGTCGCAAAGCTCGACATAACGCTTCAGCCGGCTAAGCTGGAATGCGCGTTCGCCGTCATCAATGAAATTGCCGGACATGCAGAGACCGGAAAGCGGGACGCCGTTTTTCTGGGACGCGCCCTTCAGCCGCTCCAGCATCTCCCCGTCATCGGCGAGTTCATATCGCAGGTCCTGCCCTTCGGGCGCCACGGAAAGCGTTGCTAGTTCGACATGATCGCCGCCATGTTTGCCGACCCAGGCAAAGACATCCTCGATCTGCATGGCGCCGCTCTGCATCAACGGACGGAAACTGTATGAACTCAGACCTACCTTCATCGTGCCTCTCCTCGAGCTTTTCACAAAAACTTTGTTCGGCAACTTAACAATCCCGGTTGACTTCGGCTACGATACATCTTTGTTTGCAATCAAATTGATTTAAGAGTGGGGAATAGCAGGAATGTCTCGTCAGTCCGCCGACGTCGTCATCATCGGAAGTGGCCCGACTGGCTCGGCCTATGCACGGGTCATCAGGAACGACTGGCCGGAAGCGCGTATCCTGATGGTGGAAGCCGGCCCGCAGATTTTGCCGCAAAAGGGCGCACATCTCGACAATATTCTCGATCTCGACGAGCGCGCGGCCTGCGAGGTGCGCGCCCAGGGCGGCGACCGCAGCCCGCGCATGCCAATCAACAAGGAAGAGTGGGAGGCCCGCCGCGCTGGCGGCTTCGATCATTCGTTGCTGCGCCGCTCGGGCCTTTTCATCGCCAATGACGCCGATGCCCAGGATGAGAACCTCTTCGCCGGCTTCTCGGCGGCCAATGTCGGCGGCATGGGCACCAAATGGTCGACCGGCACGCCGGTGCCATCCGAGATCGAACTGGTGCCCTTCATCCCCACCGATGAGATGCATGAGGCCCTGGCCGTGTCGGCGCGATTGCTGGGTACCAACAAGGACCCACGCGCCGGCGATGCCGCGGCAATCGCCATGGGCGAGCGCCTGGGCGAGGTCTTCAATCCCGGTCGCTCACCCGATCGCTTCGTCCAGCCAATGCCACTCGCGGCAACGCCAGGTCCTGACGGCCTGCGCTATCATGGCACTGACGTCGTTCTCGGCAACCTTGTCGACGAGCCGGAGGAGAGCTTTCATATTCTCTCTGAAACCGCCTGCCGCCGCGTGATCCACGAAAATGGTCATGTCACGGGGGTTGAACTTGCCCGCGCCGGCTCGGAGGAAACCTTCATTGTCAAGGCCGGCACGGTCGTCGTTGCATGCGACTCGCTGCACTCCCCTCAGCTGCTCTACGCCTCTGGCATCCGCCCTGAAGCGCTCGGTCGCTACATCAACGACCATTATATCGTCTCGCAGATCACCGAGATGCAAACCGATGTGCCCATGACCGCGATGAGCTGGATTCCGGCTACCAAGGATTTCCCCTATTCGGTCACCATCGCCCCGGCGAGCCTGCACTCGATGCCGCATGCCAGCGACATGAGCGGCCAGCCGATTGGCATGGGCGTTTTCGTGCCCTCCGATATCAGCGCCGACAACCGTGTCACCTTCGATGACGATCGCCGTGACTGGCTCGGGCTGCCGGCTATTTCCATCCATTGGCGTCAGTCGGAGGGCGACAAGGCGCGCCTCGAAGAGGCCAAGGGCCATGCCCAGCGAATTTCCGCCATTATCGGTCGCCCGGCGCCCGGTTTTGCCACCTTCGTGCAGCCGGTCGGCTCGTCGCTGCATTATCAGGGCACGATCCGTATGGGCGAGCGCGACGATGGCACCAGCGTTTGCGACAGGAATTCCAAGGTCTGGGGCTTCGACAACCTCTATGTTGCCGGCAATGGGGTCATTCCCACGAAGACCGCCACAAACCCGACCCTGTTCAGCGTCGCTCTTGCCAGTATCGGCGCCACCCGGATCGCTGCCGCCCGCCGTATCGCCTGATTGAGAGACCCGCTGAATTATTGAGGGAAAACTCGAGGTCCGATCTCGGCCCGCAAGCCTTGCTGAAAGTGGTAGGTCTGCTGGACGATGTCAGGTCGCGTTCAACGCTATGGATCGATGATAGTGAAGGGGTGTGCGCCCTTATCGTCACCCAAAGGCGCCACCGTCGTCCACAGCAGATCGATCAGTAGACCAATCGCGCTCGTATCGTTCCCGGGATCTGGCGAAGCGTGTCAAGTATCTCATTCGCCGTTTGGCCAACGCCTTCCACTTCAATAACCACGTAACCCGTTTCGCCGTGTGTTTGCAGGAACTCGCCGACGATATTCAGCCCGCGCGACGAAAAGATCGTATTCAGGCTGTTTAGGATACCCGGGCGATTTTCGTGGACATGGATGAAGCGCGTGCCGTTTGGACGCGGCGGCAATTGGACCTGCGGGAAATTGACGGCTCCCAGCGTCGAGCCGACATCGGAATATTCAACAAGCTTCCTGGAAACTTCCCTTCCTATACGCTCCTGGGCTTCTTCGGTCGATCCGCCGATATGCGGAGTGAGAATCACATTGTCCAAACCTTGCAGCGGCGTTTCGAAGCGTTCCTTGTTCGATGCCGGCTCCTTGGGGAACACGTCGACGGCCGCGCCGGCGAGGTGTCCCTCTTTCAAGACCTTCGCAAGCGCATCAAGATCGACCACGGTGCCGCGGGAGTTGTTGATGAAGAAGGCACCCTTCTTCATCCTGCGCAGCTCGGCCTCGGTGATCATGTTCTGGGTCGAGCTGGTTTCGGGAACATGCATCGTCACGAAATCCGCGATTTCGAGCAACTCGCCAAGCGAAGCCATGGATTCCGAATTGCCGTGGCGAAGCTTGTCCGACGGATCGAAATAGCGAACGTTCATACCCATGCTTTCGGCAAGGACGCTCAGCTGCGAGCCGATATTGCCGTAGCCGACGATACCGAGCGTTTTTCCGCGCATCTCGCGACTGCCTTCGGCGGATTTGTCCCATCCACCTGCATGAGCCGAAGCCGAACGCGGAAAAATCCGCCTGGTCAGCATGATGATTTCACCGATGACGAGTTCGGCAACCGAGCGCGTATTCGAATAGGGAGCGTTGAACACCGGTATCCCGCGCCGACGCGCCGCATCCAGATCGACCTGATTCGTTCCCACGGAAAAACAGCCGACCGCCATGAGCTTCTTGGCGGAGCCGAAAATCTCTTCTGTCAGCTGCGTGCGCGACCGGATGCCGATGATGTGTGCTTCTGCGATGTGGCTCTTGAGATCCTTGTCATCGAGGGCCTTCGGCAAATGGGTGAGATTGACGTAACCGGATGAGGCAAAATAGTCCACCGCACTCTGGCTGATCCCTTCCAGGAGAAGGACTGAAATCCGGTCACGGGGAAGAGAAAGTTGTCCGGTCATTGAATTACCTTCGATCGTCAAATTCGATTAGGCCGACGTCGCTCGCCGCCACGACCACATGACTTAGACCATCCAAGGGACAGCGCAAGAGCAAACTCAATTCGCTCTGCAGAGAGGAGCTTTGTTCTAGCAAGTCACCATGGTGATGGACCTATCCTTGCTTTCTCGCGGCTGCCGGATCGGCGTCTGCATCAATGAGTGAATTGACGGTTGCACTATATACTACTGAATAATGTATAGAGCTCGGCAACAGGGAGCGAAGTGGGATGTCGGTGAAGGTATCGGTCTCAATTTCCGACCAGCAGGACGTCTTTGCGAGAAAGCTGGTCGAAGAGGGGCGCTTCTCAAGCCTGAGCGCCGTCGTGCAGCATGGGCTTGAACTCGTTCGCCAAGAAGCCGTGCTGAGGGCAGCCGAGCTCGCGGCTTTGAAGGTTCTGATTTCCGAGCGGCAGGTAGGTGACTTTCTGACCTTGGAGGAAGGTCGCCGGCGGACCCAGGAGCTGATCTCCTCCAAGAAGGCATCTCATGGTCTTTAAAGTCGTGCGTTCCGCCGACTGCGACCGGGACCTCGGCCTGATCTTCGACCATCTGATCGAATCCTATATTGCGCTTGGCGATCTGTTGACTGACGCCTTCGATCGTGGTGCAGCGCGCCTTCACGCGATCGAAGGCGACATGGAAGCACTTGCCTAGGCGCATACCAGAGAACGCTTCTGCCCGACGTGGCCCAGGGTTGCGGCAGGTTACAAAGACCCGGGCCATCTTCTATTTCGATCTCGACGAAGAACGGCAAGTTCTTCGAGTGCTTGCTATCGTTTTCGGCGGGCAAGACATCTGCGGCGATACCTGACGCGGCTTGGCCAGGCGGAATAAGCACCGAATACGAGCACGGTTCATCATCGCACCACGCGAGCGCCGAAGCATGTCATCAAAGGTCGGTTCGGGAAAGCTCTCGCCCGTCTTGAGGAAATGTTCCGCACCGGCTGGATATTCCCGGAAAGCCATGACCACCTCGACCGCGACCGCGCAGACCTCCGGACCGATGCCGTCGCCATGAACGACGGCAATCTCTTACATATCCTTCATCGCTGCCTCTTCAGATGCACTTGCCGCCATCGACATTGAGATCGACGCCGGTGATCATGCTCGCTTCGTCCGAGCAGAGGAAAGCAGCGGCGTTGCCCATGTCCGCGGGTGTCGAAAGCCGCCCCATCGGAATGGTGGCGACGATCCGTGCTCGGCTTTCGTCGCTGTCGGAGCCGATGAAGGTCGAGAGCAATGGTGTATCGCCGGCGACGGGATTGATGGCGTTGACGCGAATTCCGAAGGGAGCAAGCTCCACGGCCATCGCTCGGGTGGCGGCTATGCCCCATCCCTTCGAGGCATTGTACCAGGTGAGATTGGGGCGAGGGGAGACGCCGCCGGTCGAGGCGATGTTCAAAATGGCGCCGTGCCGCTCGGCCTTGAAATGCGGCAGCACCGCCCGCGCACCATTGTAGATCGAGCGGATGTTGACATTGAAGATGCGCTCGAACAGGCCTTCGTCCATATCCTCCATCGGCATTGGAGGCTGTCCGATACCGGCATTGTTGACGAGGATGTGCAGGCCGCCGAACCGCGCCAGCGCGAGATCTCGCGCGGCAGCGAGGCTGTCGAGCGTGGCGACATCGCCGGCAAGCGGCGCGACCGATCCTTCGTGCTGCGTTGCCACCCGCTCCGCTGCGGCGAGGTCGCGATCGACGAGCACGACCCGCGCGCCTTCCTCGACGAATTTCCGGACGATTCCTTCGCCGAAACCCGATCCGCCACCGGTAACGATCGCCACTTTTCCCGTAAGACGCATGTCAAGCTCCTCCATTTCCTACAGCATCGGATAACTCGAAGCGATTTCACAGTCCGATTATCTGAACGCCTTTTTAGCTTTCTTTATTTGTATTGTGGCCGTCTGATAGTGAATATCGACAACAGAATGAAGCTGGGAGGCCGCGCCATGACATTGACTTTCGACGCCAAGCAAATGGCGGCTGAGCTTTACGATGGTGGCTTCCGGCCAATGTTCATCGGCGGCCAATGGGTTGCGGCCCAATCCGGCGAAGTCAGCGAGACCTATAATCCGGCGACCGGCGCAGTCCTTGCAACGGTTCCGTTGGCTGCTCCCGCCGATGTCGACCGCGCCGTCGCCGCGGCGCGTCAGGCTCTGGAAGGGCCGTGGTCGAAGTTCTCACCCTATGAGCGTCAGACGCTGCTCCTGAAAATCGCCGACCTGTTTGAGGAGAATTGGGAGCGCCTTTCGGTTTCCGATACACTGAACATGGGCATGCCGATCACGCGCACGCTTGCCAACAAGCGTCGGGTCATCGGCATGCTGCGGTTTTACGCCGGCATGGCGACAGCCCTTCACGGTGAGGTGATCGACAATTCCATACCCGGCGAGATCGTGACCTTCACCCGCCGGGAGCCGATCGGGGTCGTCGGTGCGATCATTCCATGGAACGCGCCCACCGCAGCATCGATCTGGAAGATCGCCCCGGCGCTGGCGACAGGCTGCACGGTGGTTCTGAAACCCTCGGAAGACGCGCCGCTCACGCCGCTGCTGATCGCCAAACTCATGCAAGAGGCCGGCGTGCCGGACGGCGTGGTCAATATCGTCACCGGCAAGGGATCGGTCGCCGGCGCCCGGCTGGCCGAGCATCCCGATGTCAACAAGATCGTCTTCACCGGGTCCACCGTCACCGGACAATCGATCGCCCGTGCCGCGGTCGGCAACTTGAAACGTGTTTCGCTGGAGCTCGGCGGCAAGTCGCCGGTGATTGTCTGCCGCGATGCTGACATAGACCGAGCCGTGCCTGTCGCCGCCATGGCGGTCTTTGCGCATTCGGGGCAGATTTGCATCGCCGGTTCGCGCTTGTTCGTCGCGCGTGAGATCCACGAGGAATTCGTCGCCAAGGTCGCCGATTTTGCCCGGTCGCTTCGGATCGGCCACGGGATCGAAGCCGATACCGACATCGGGCCGTTGATTTCGGCTCGCCAGGCGCGGGTCGTCGAGAGCTTCATCGCATCTGGGCAGGGCGAAGGTGCCTCTTTGGTCGCGGGCGGCACGCGCCTTTCCGGAGCTCTCTACGACAAGGGAAACTTCATCGCGCCGACCGTATTCGGCGGCGTGAAGGACGAGATGCGGATCGCGCGCGAGGAGATCTTCGGGCCGGTCATTTCAGCCATGCCCTTCGATACGATCGAGGAAGCGGTCGAGCGCGCCAATGCATCGCCCTACGGGCTGGCGGCGGGCATCTTCACCCAAAATCTCGGACTGGCGCACAAGCTGGTGCGCCGCATCAAGGCGGGCTCGGTCTGGGTGAACATGTATCATGCGCTCGACCCGGCCGTACCATTCGGGGGCATGAAGATGTCAGGCTACGGGCGCGAGGGTGGTATCGAGCACCTTCACGAGTATCTCGAAACCAAGGCTGTTTGGATACAGACGGACTAGCGTTCAGCCTTCGCCGCGCAGATTGGTGCGGATAAGGGCGATGAGTTGCTCGGCATAGCGCTGCTGCACATAGCCACGGGTCGTGATAATGCCGACAGCCCGCCGGGCGTTGGGATTGTCGAGCGCTACGACGCGGACGCGGCTGTCGACATTCTGCCCCAACGCGATACCAGGCACGATCGAAACGCCGAGCCCCGACGCGGCGAGCGCTAGCGCGGTTTGTGCGCTCTCGACCTCGTATTGAACATCAAGCTCGACGCCTTCCTCGCGCGTCAGGCGATCGACGAGCCCGCGAACGGCGGTCTTGCGATTGAGCATGATCAGCGGGAATTGGGCGATGGTCTCCAGTCGGATCGTTTTTTCACCGCTGTATAGCTCTTCGGGAATGCAGGCGACGAGCGGATCGTCGATGATCGATTCGAAGTGGAAGTCGTTGAGGTTGGGCACCTCCGGGCCGATATAGAATTCCACCTCCTGCTGCTGCCGCATGACGAGTGCCGCCTGCGGCGGCGTTTCCTGCACCTCGACCATGCTGCGCGGATAGCGCAGCTTGAAGGTCGACAGGATGTCGCCGAGCCGGCTGGTGGCAAGCGTCGGGGCGCAGGCGATCTGGACTTTCCCTTTGCGGCGGGCTGCCAATTCCGCCAGCCTGTCGAGACTGGCCTGAACGTCGGCCATGGCACGCCCAACTTCCTCGAACAGCGCCTGGCCCTCGTTGGTGAGATTGACCCGCTGCGGCGTGCGTGTGAACAGGCTGATGCCGATCTGCTCCTCAAGATCCTTGATCTGCATGCTCACCGCCGAAGGTGACCGATTGCTTTCTTCCGCGGCCTTGCGGAAACTTCCGGATTCCGCTGCAAGAAGAAAGGTTTGCAGCAATTTAAGATTGATATTTGGCATGGCTGTTATGGTCTCACTTGCGCCGATCGATACCGATCGACCACCTCCGAGCGTGAGCATATTCATGCGATTGTTACAAGATCGACCATGGAAAAAAGCCGCCTGTGATGCTCGGCGCAAGCGACCCACCAGGCAGCTTGGATCGGGAGGGATCAACGAACGCCGCAAGCATGATTTTCTCTTCGGGTGCATCCAATACTGGAGTTGCGAAGAAGACCGTCTGGAGGCAGCAGGGCGCAAGAGGTACCAGATCGCGATCGAGTACGGGCCAGAACGCGTTTGAGGTCGAGTTCTCGGGCATCTCGTTCATGTTGGCGGCATGAACACGAACACCGAACAAAATCGCAAACTCGCTGAAACGCTCAGGTCATTGTCGCTTGAGCCTTCGTTCCAATCAGTCGGGTCGCCGGTCAAGAAGAGCCGGCGGTTTGTCCTCACGAGTACCATGCTCGCCCTTGGCGTCAGCGCGGTCGCCTTCTTCTGGCCGGATATCGCGCCTCGCCTCAAAACCTCCCTTCAGCCGCAGCCGGAGATCGAGGCCCGGGGCACGGCGCAAACTGGTGACAAATCAAGTGTTCCATCCATTCAGGCGGCCTTCGGTAGCGGTTCGCCGATCCCTTCCGCCAATTCGCTGAGATCGGCATCCGCGCCGGAGATAACCGGGTCCGGCTTCGTCGTCGCCCCACGTATCGTGACGGTCTTTTCCAAATATGAGGGAGAGATCGCATCGGTTGACGTCAGTATCGGCGATCGCGTTGAAGTCGGGCAGGTTATCGTCAGGATCGATGACGTCAGCGCCGGCTTCTCACTCGAACAAGCCAAGGCCGACAGCGACGCAGCCAAGCTTGCCCTTGAGGGAAAGATCCTGGCGCTCAAGCAGGCCGATAGCTCGTTGCAGCGCAATGCGGCGCTCTCTGCGAAGAGCGCTGTCTCGGTCCAGACCGTCGAGGAAGCACAAACAGCCAGAGATACGGCATTGAACGCGGTCGATCAGGCACGCCAAAGCTATGCAAGAGGCCAACTCGACGTGAAGATTGCGCAGGAACATGTTGATGCGTTGACCGTCAAAGCTCCAATCTCGGGCACGGTGACACGGCTCGACGGCCACGTCGGCGGTCGGGTGCTGGCCCGAGTGGACAGTATCAAGGAAAATGAAAGCCTGCTGACGATCACCGATACCAACAGCCTGGTGATCGACGCTGATGTCGCCGAAACCAATATCGGCAAGCTTCGTCCGGGCCTTCGCGGCGAAGCCGTCCTCGACGGCTTTCCGGATAAGCCCTTCGCGACCGAGATCCTGCAGCTTTGGCCGGTCGCTTCGGCGGAAAAGGGCACGATCAGGCTGCGCCTGGCGCTCCTCGATCCACCTGACGGCACCATGCCCAACATGGCCGCCCGTATTCGTATTTCGACCATTCCAGCACAACAGCCAGGAGACACTCCTCGATGATCGCCTCCACAAGCAACGAGCCCTATATCGTGCTCAACAATGTCAAGAAGGGATACAGAATAGGGACCGAGATCGTCCCGATCTTTTCCAATCTCGACCTGCAAATCGCCCGCGGCGAGTTCGTCGCGATCATGGGGCCTTCCGGATCCGGGAAATCGACGCTGCTCAACATGCTGTCGGGCATAGACAAGCCGGATCAGGGCCGCCTGCGCATCGGGGTCAGTAATCTTGATCAGATGGGCGAGGCGGCCCGCTCCTCCTGGCGCGCCCACAACATGGGGATCGTCTTCCAGTTCTATAATCTCCTGCCGATGCTGAACGCGGCCGAGAACATCGAACTGCCACTTCTCTTGAAGCCGCTCTCGTCGAGGGAGCGGCGGGTGCGCGTCGACAAGGTTCTGGATCTGGTCGGACTTTCGGGTCGCCAGAAGCAGTATCCGAAGCTGATGTCGGGCGGTCAGCAGCAGCGCGTCGGTATCGCGCGGGCGATCGTCGCAGACCCGGCATTGCTGCTCTGCGACGAGCCCACGGGCGACCTCGACCGGCGGTCGGCGGACGAGGTGCTGGAAATGCTGCGTTTTCTGAACCGCGAGCTCGGCAAGACAATCATCATGGTGACCCACGACCCGCGGGCCGCAAGCTATGCCGGCCGAACGCTTCATCTCGACAAGGGCCAGTTCGTCGAAGAGCGGAGGGCGGATGCATGACGTTCCTCGATCTTGTGCGAAAAAGCGCGTGGCGAAAGCCGCTGCGCACGATATTGCTGATGGTCAGCGTCGCCACGGCCTTTCTCATCTATGGTCTGACGACGAGCTTCATCGACGGTAGCCAGGGCTCGTCGGCGGCCAGCGAGGACATCCTCGGGGTCATGAGCGCGGCTGGCCGCGCCCAGCCGCTGCCGATGTCCTACCTGAACCGGATCGCCGCCGAACCAGGTGTGGCCGCCGTCGGCTATATGTCGCGCCTGCGCGGCTTTACGACGGTCGAAAAGAACATCATCGCCGTGAGTGCCGCCGATCCCGCGCGACTTTACAGTTCGAACGGCAAGGAGCTCGGGCTGACGCCTTCTCTGATCAGCGCACTCAGCAGGGACCGCAGCACCGTCCTCGTCGGCCAGGCGCTCGCCGAGGCGCAAGGCTGGACCGTCGGCCAGAAGATCACCGTCACCAGCTTCGATACGGCAAAGCAGGATGGCAGCCGTGACTGGTCCTTTGAAATCGCCGGCATCTTCAACGGCGAGAACGCCTCCACCGACACCTATTTCGTCATCGCCCAATACGACTATGTCAATGCGCTCAGAGCCCGCAACAAGGACACGGTTGACGCCTTCATCATTAGGCCTCAGCCTGATGTTCAGACAAGGGAACTTGCCTCGAAGATAGATCAGCTGTTCGCCAATTCGGCGGCGCCGACACAGACTAGATCGGAAAAGCAGTTCCTCGAGGCTTTCCTTCGCCAATATGCCGATATCGGCCTGATCGTGAACATGGTGGTCGGCGCGGCATTCGTCGCCCTGCTGATGATCGTCGGCAACACCATGGTCTTTGCCGTTCGCGAGCGCACCTTCGAGATCGGCGTTTTGAAAACCCTGGGCTTTTCCGGCTCATGGATCATGGCGCTGATCCTTGGCGAAACATTGTTCATATTCTTGGTTGGCGGCACCATCGGCCTCATGCTTGCACTGCTTGCAACGGTCATCACGGGACCTGCGATCGGCCTCGTCTTTTCCAAGGCAATTCTTGCAAGAGCTCTTGCGATGGTCACCCTGTTAGCGCTTGCGACAGGCGCCCTTCCGGCTCTGAACGCGCTCAGGATCCCGATAATCTCCGCATTTAGAACGAGGTAGATTCATGTCCTCCAATGCCAAACAAGCATTCGTCATGATCAGGGCAAACCTGTTCAGCCTGCCGCGACGCATCTCCATTTCCGTCTCCATGGTTTTTTCCGTGGCGCTCGTCGTCTGCGTTCTCGCGGGCTTCCTGGCCATGGCAAGGGGTTTCGAGACGGCCCTGCAAAGTGCCGGCTCAAACTCCCTCGCCGTCGTTCTGGGTGGCGGTACGAACCAGGAGGCCGGCTCCGATGTTCCGGCATCCGTCATTCGCACCCTAAGCGCAATGACCGAGGATATCGGCGTGACGCGAGACACCAACGGCATGCCGATTTTCTCGCGCGAAATCGTCGTTGCCGTCGACGCCAAATCGAACGGGTCGGAAGAGGGCCTGACCTTGGCTCTTCGTGGCATGGATCAGTCCGGTCCCTCCATCCGCGACTATATCGCCCTGCCGTCCGGTCGCCTGTTCACGCCAGGCTCGCGCGAGATCGTCGTCGGGGACCGTCTCGCGCGACAGGTCGGAATATCGATCGGCGGCACCTTGCGGCTCGGCACGGTCGACTGGACGGTGGTCGGCCTGTTCTCGGCGCGCGGCAGCGCCTTCGAGTCCGAAATCTGGGGCGACCTCGACGCGGTACGGTCGGCCTTCGACCGGCAGGGGCAGGTCCAGAGCCTGCGCTTGCGCCTGTCCGATCCCACCTCTGTGTCCCGGCTGCAGGCCAAGCTCGACACAATAAAGACATCGCCGTTGCACGCCGTTATTGAAGCCGACCTCTATTCGGCGCAATCAGCCCGCACGGCCAGTCTCATCCGCCTATTCGGCTGGCCGCTCGCTCTGTTGATGGCCATCGGTGCGACCGCCGGTGCCCTCAACACAATGATGAACTCCGTGTCGGACCGTACCGTCGAGATCGCAACGGTTCGGGCACTCGGCTTCAGCCGGATATCCGCGTTTCTCGGCACATGGGTGGAGGCAATCGTGCTTGCCGCCCTTGGCGTGGCGTTTGGACTGCTCGCATCCTGGCTGGCCTTCAATGGCTGGCAGGCAAGCACGGTTGGGACGAACGGAACGCGAATGGCGTTCCAGCTCTCCGCAACCGGCGATGTCATGGCGACGGCGGGTCTGCTCGGACTTGCGATCGGCATTCTGGGCGGCGCCTTGCCGGCCACCGTCGCCAGCCGACTTCCCTTGACCGCCGCCCTGCGGTCGAGCTGATGTGAGGGTCGCCCGCTCGCTTCCGTTCAGGAGCATGCCATCTGCGGCACATATCGAAGATGTTTGTGGTTCAGCTGGTTGACGAGCCTGTTTGCCGTGCGGCGGCGCAGCACCATTCGGCAGCGTCTTTTTCGTTCAGTGGCCGCGAATAGAGGTAGCCTTGCACCAGCGTGCCCCCCAACCCCCGAAGAGCCACAAGTTCTTCGGGTGTCTCGACGCCTTCAACCACGCATTCCAGCTCCATGTCCCGGCTGAGATTGAGAAGTGATTTCACGATTTTATAGCTGGCGGGCCTTTTGTGCAAATCCGTGACGAAGCTGCGGTCGATCTTGATCTTGGTCAAAGGAAGGGCATGCAGCCGCGTCAAGCTGGAATAACCGGTGCCGAAGTCGTCGAGTGAAATGCCGCAACCGAGATGCCGCAGCATTTCCACCGACGATTTGATTTGCTCGAAATCGTGCGTAAAGGCCGTTTCGGTAATTTCAAGGTCGAGACGCTTCGCGTCAAAGCCGCTGCTTTCGATGATTCCGATCAACGACAGCACCCCTTCGTTGGAATTGAGGTCGTAGGCCGACAGGTTGAACGACAGGCGCAAAGGCTCTTCCCACTCGCATGCGAAGGCAAGTGCCCTTTTGAGCAGCGGCCGTGTCAGTGAACTGACGATACCGGCCCGTTCGGCGATTGGGAAGAATTGCGCGGGCGAGACATGTCCAAGAACCGGGCTGTGCCAGCGGGCCAGGGCCTCGAAGCCCACCGTCTGATCATTCGCCAAGCTCACGATCGGTTGAAACATGACCGAGAGCTCATCTTCCAAATTGGCTTGCCTGAGCAGGTGCTCGATGCGCGCTTCTATATTGATCTGCTTTTCGTGCTCGGCGTCAAATAAAACCGCGCCTCCGCGACGGCTTCTCTTGGCATGGTAAAGGGCATAATCAGCCCTGTCGAAAAGCTGCTCCAGAGTAGAAGCGAGGTTCGGGAAGACCGCTATTCCCATCGACGCGGATACGTGCACCGTTCCTTCCGGCAGGTGATAAGGCGCTCCGAGCCATTCGGAAATCGCATTCGCGTTTTTCACAAGCTGAGCATCTTCAGGCGCGACCGGGGCGACGATTGCAAATTCGTCGCCACCCAATCGAAACGCCCGGCTGGCTTTCAAGCTGGTGGTAAGGCGCCTGCTGACGTCGATCAGCAGCCTGTCCCCGACCGAGTGTCCGTAAAGGTCGTTGACCGGCTTGAAGCCATCGAGATCGATGACGCCAAGAGCCAGCCGCGTGTTTTCGGTCTTGGCCCTTTCGAACTCAGCTTCCAGATGCGTAAAGAACGCGCGACGATTGGGTAATTCCGTCAGGCTGTCGACATTGGCAAGCAAGAGGTTCTCATTGCTAAGCGCTTCCGTGCGTTGCTGCGAGATAATCATGCGCTCGAAATTGCGGTAGTTTGTCAGGAGAATCGACATCATGCCCGCGCACACAAGTGCCACATTGATAGCTATCGCAATAAAAGTGGGTTGCCTTGAGGCCGCGAAAAATAAAACGAATGCTCCATTGACGATCACGGTAACTATGAATGCCGCCGAGCGAACATACATCAGGCAGAAAATGCAGGAAATGACTGTAATCGCCATATAGAAGGCGACATGAGACTGGGCATATGCATCGCCATAGGGCACCAACAAAAATGACCAAACAGTGAATGCAGTAGCGATCCCGATAGCCAGGCGATTGGTGCGGACGAGCGCTGCATAAGCCACTGCGGGCTGAGGATCGACATTGCGTGTCCTCCACCAGAATTTGATCCTGAGCATGCAGCCGAGCGTGAAGAAAGCAGGGATGCCAATGGTGAGCCAAGTCGGTGCCGATTGCATATGGGTAATGGAAAGCGCCCATGTACTCGAAATCAGAATTAAATACATCATCGGCATCTGCCGTGTGAAAGCACGGTACTGAGCTTTCAACAAGTCCGGATTATCGGACCGAATGGACATGAAATGCTGAAATTTCTGTTTGGCTTTTAGTATTTCCATAGCGCCGCTCATAGAGTAACGCCGCTATTCATGACATGGATGGTGTTACATTATTTGAAATGCAAACGGTTAATCAATAAACAATTGCCTCAACCTTCGGATGTAAGCTCGTTGTCCTGATCGGAAGAAGGTCTATTCTTGCAGAGGGAGATTCTTTCCCGCGCCCGGGACGCCAAGTCGTTCCTGACCTGGGTTTCGGCCTTCAATGCCCATTCCGTGCCGGTCATCGGGCCTTCCAGGGGCGGCAGGGACGTCATTCTTGCCGTCGGGCATGGGCATGGGTCCATCGGATTGACCCTGGCGTCCCACACGGCCCAGACGCTCAACGCAATGCTGGCCAGCTAAAGCACGAGAGCAGATGGCATCGCCTCTCGCATCAATCCTTCGTCAGCGATCAACGACGAGATCGCTAAGCGGCTTCGAGCAGCAGGGCAGGAACATCCCGGCATCGATTTCCCGCTGACGGATACCGCCATTGTGATTCATTTCGACCGAGCCAGAGACGAGCTTGGATTTGCACGTGCCGCACATGCCATTCGAACAAGACGAAGGAAGCCTGATGCTACCCTTCTTCGCGGCCGCAAGCACCGTTTGATCGGAGGAGACTTGCAGCATTCGCTTCTGCTTCGAAAACTCGACCCGATAGATCTTCTGGGCCGGTTGTTGCTCGACCTCCAGTCCCGGCTCGTCGATGACAGCCGCATCGAAACTCTCTTCGATGTAGTTTGACGCGGGAACGCCCAATGCCGCGGTGATGGAACGCGCCGCCGCCATGAAGGGGGCCGGGCCGCAGCACATGACGACACGCTCGGCGATGTCGGGAACCGCAAGCTTGAGGTACTCGAGCGAGAGCCGCCCGGTCAATCCCGGCCACGCCGGCTCGCCAGCCACCGTTTCCGGCAGGAACTGGAGACGCAGGCCTTTCATCCTTGTCGCGAGGCCGGAAAGGTCATGGCGGAAGATGAGGTCGGAGGGCGTGCGCGCCGCGTGAAGAAAAACGATGTCCGAGGGTTCGTATCGATCCGCCAGATCGCGTGTGATCGACATGACCGGCGTGATGCCGGATCCGCCCGAGAGCAGCAGGAGTTTCGTCTTTTCGCCTTTCGGACGGATAAAGTGACCGAGCGGCCCCTGGCCCTTGACCATCATGCCGGCAGTCATGGTGTCATGCAGCCAGTTTGAGACCTTGCCGCCGGGCACGCGCTTGACCGTGACGGTGAACGCGTTGTCGCGATGGGGCGACGACGAGATGCTGTAGCAGCGCGCTTCACTATCCGGACCCATCGGGAAATCGAACAAAAAGTACTGCCCGGCATCGAAGCTGAAGCGCTTGCCTTCCGGAGACGCGAATGTGAAACTCTTCACGTCATGCGTCTCCTGGTGCACGTCGATGCATACAAGCGTCTCGTCGTGCTCCGGATCCCACATAGCGACCTGGCCGCGCTGCATCTGAGCGAATTCAATACCCATGGGCGCGCATCCGATCGATATACCAGGTCGCGAACTTGTCCAGATTGGTTTCCGAGAATCGAGAATAGGGGCCGGGCTGGTATGCAGGGTCGAGTACGCCGGCATGCGAGCGGGCGACGAGGCCTGCATCCTGGTCCGTCGTGGCGACCCAGACGTCCGTAAGCTTGTCGAGGTCATAGTCCTTACCTTCGACGGCATCCTTGTGGACCAGCCATTTGGTTCTGACGAGCGTCTTGCCGGCAGAGAGCGGGATGACGATCGCGACGACAGCGTGATCGCCCATGAAGTGATTCCAGCTATTATGGCCCCAAAGATGCGTGTCGCCGAGATCCTTGCGGGTCATCCGACCAAGCAGCTTCGATGACGCCGCGGTCGCATCATGTGTCTGGGATTCGCCGGCCCCGGCGATGATCAGACGCTGTGTGCGGAAGTTCGTGGCGCAGTCGACGAGCTGTTCGACTGCCGCCGACGGGAAACCATCCGCCTCCCAGGCTTTTGTCCGCTCGTCGTAGAGCCGGAAGTGCTCGGCGGCCTGCTCGCGGTCCTCTGGGTTCAACGTTTCCGGATCGAAGCCGAAGTCGAGATCGACGAAGGAGACGCAGAGCTCGGGATGATTGGCGGAACAGTGGTAGCACTCGCGATTGTTTTCCATCGTGAGCTTCCAGTTGCCGTCCTCGATGACATCGGTCTGATAAGCGACCTTGGCATTCCGGATGTCGTAGGGCGCAAGGCGCTCGATCATCACCTGCTCGAGGGTTGCGATGTCTTCCGGCGGATTGTCGGAGAGGCACACATAGATCAGGCCGCCGATCGACTTGAAGTTCACCGGCTTCAGGCTATGGCACCGCTTGTCCAGATCCTTGCCCATGTGTGGCGCATAGCTCAGCTCCCCGGTCAGTTCGTAGGTCCATGTGTGATAGGGACAGACAAGCTTCGAGACGATCGTCTTGCCGGCATCGAGCAGGCGCGACCCGCGATGGCGACAGACGTTGTGAAGCACGCGAATTTCGCCGTCGTCGTCGCGAAGCAGGATCAGGCTGGTCTTGCCAATATCGACAACGGTGGCATCGCCTGGTTCCGGTACGTCGCAGTCGAGGCCGACGCAGATCCAGTGCTTGTGAAAGAAGACGTCGATATCGGCCTCGAAGACATCCTCGCGGGTATAGAGGCCGGCAGGCAGGGAATAACCATCGGCGCGTGCTTCAAGCAGGGCGGAGATGGAGGGTGGAAGCCTGTTTAGCATGATAGCCTCTTATGGTTCTATGATCCGCAGTTTGCCCTTGCATCCGTTATGCTTCAACGGCATTAATTTTCACGAACGCATAACATTATGTAATGTGAGGGATGCATATGAACTTTCGGCGGCGAATTCCCTCCCTGACCGCGTTGATGACGCTCGAGGCCGTTCTACGGCACCGGAGCTTTACGGCGGCGGCGATCGAGCTTGGCGTCACTCAGGCAGCCGTCAGCCGCCAGATCGCGACATTGGAAGAGGAACTCGCTCTGCCGATGTTCGTACGCAAGCATCGCGCCATCGAACCGACTGCTGCGTGCCTCACCCTGGGAACAACGCTCGCGCAAAGCTTCGCCAGCATCGCGGACGCCGTCGATGTGGTCAGATCCTCCCAGCAGAACATCGTGACGATCGGCGCGACCGTCGCCTTCTCCTCCTTCTGGCTGCTCCCGCGGCTGACGGAGTTTCGGCGGGAGAATGCGGGCGTGCAGATCAGGGTCATCTCGCAGGACGCAAGAATCGACCTGGACGCTGGCGGCATAGACGTAGCCATTCGATACGGCAGGCCGCCGTTTGCCGACGCCAAGATAGTCGCCGCCCAGGAGGACGTCGTCGTTCCCGTATGCTCGCCCGACTATTATCGGCGTCGTCCGACGGCGCAGATGTCCGATGCCGATGAGTTCATAGAGACAGACGCTCACGATCGCTCATGGCTCTCCTGGACGCAATGGGTTCAGGAAACGGGCCGGGCGTTGCGAATAAAGCCGCATCTTCGCTTCAACCACTATACGGAGGCGATCGCGGCCGCGCGTGCGGGGCAGGGGATCGCGCTCGGCTGGCGTCTTCTTGTCCAGACTTTCCTGGAGGATGGCACGCTCGTCGCCTTGGAGGAGCCCGAGATCTCCACCCCCGACCGGTATCACGTTCTCCTTCCAGCAAGGCCGCGCCTTACGCTCGCCGCGGAACACGCCGCACACTGGCTTGCCAATGCGCTGACGCGGTAAGGCCAGTTTCGAAACTCAAGCTAGATAAGGCTTGTCGAGATCGCGAATACCGTCGCTGGCCATGACGAAGCACCATGGCGCAGGCCGTTGGAAGACCGGCGGCTGGCGCGGTCACCGGTTCCGCGCGGTCATTTCCTTTCGAAATGCCGCGGGGCTTCTTGCGGTCCACTTCCGGAATGCCCGATGAAAGGCGCTGGGTTCGGAAAAGCCGAGGCGTGTCGCGATCTCCCCGACGCCGAACTTGGTCGTTTGCAGCATCTCGATTGCAAGATCGCGGCGGATTTCATCCCTGATGGCGGCATAGTTCTGGCCCTCGGCATGGAGGCGATGCCGCAGGGTCGAAGGAGACATGCGCATTTGCGCGGCCAAATCGTCAAATGCCTTCCATGAGGCAGGCGATGATTGGCGCAGCCGCTTGCGCACGCTCGCTGCAAGGCCGGCGTCATAGCGGTAACGCACGAGGATATTGGCCGGCGCATTGCGAAGAAATTGCCTCAGGGCTTGCTCGTTGCGTATCACCGGCAGTCTGAGGAGAGCGGCATCGAAGGCGAGCCTGCTAACCGGCTGTAAGAAACGGACGGGCGCCCCGAAGAATTGTCGGTACTCGGCGCCATGATCTGGCTCCGCACAGCGAAAGTCGACCATTCTAAGCGGAATGCGGCGCCCGATGAGCCAGCATGCAATGCCGTGCAGGAGAATCCAGTAGGTCCGATAGGCAAAGGCTGAGCGTTCGCTCGCACGGTCGGTCAGCACGATATGCGCCAACCCATCCGCCACTTCGAGATGCCCTTCCGGATCCTCCAGCACGATGTTTAAGAACCTGAGAGCGCGCCGTAGCGCCTGGTCGAGGGTCCTTGCGTGCAGCACGCAATGGCAAAGCAGCGTGAAGCTGCCGCGACGCATGGGCCTGCCGCCCATGCCGAAGAATTCGTCATCCATCTCGGCCGCGATCGCCAGCCACAGCGCGCCATAGCTTTCGGCCGAAACCGGCACGTCGATCTGCGTGGATAGGCCGAGTGTCGCGAGCAATCGTTCGGGGGATTTTCCATGCCGCCGAAGGCAGTCGATCGCCTCTTTCACGAAGAAAGGTGATATCATCCGCCGCGCGGTTTCCGTCATCGTCATGACCTGTAAAATATGGTAAAACTGGCCGATGATTTGAGACGCTTTTGTCATCGAATGCAATATCGCGCGACGATAAGCTTAGGCGAGGCGCGAGGTAAACGCGCTCTTCCGGGGATGCGATACTGCGGGCGACTGCACGAAGCGTGGAGGCCCTCGGTTGAAATCGGCTGCGCTGGAGGAGAGCGACCATGTTGATCCAGGGAAAGACTTTCGTCGTTACCGGTGGCGGTTCGGGCCTTGGAGCGGCGGTCGCGCGCATGCTGACGGATGAGGGGGCTAATGTCGTCATAGCCGACGTCAATGCCGATGCTGGCGCCGGTATTGTCGGTGAGCTTGGTGCCCGCGCGACCTTTATCAAGACGGATGTCACGCAGGAAGAAGACGCCCAGGCCGCGATCGACATGGCGATAGAACGCTTTGGCCATCTGCATGGGCTCGTCAATTGCGCCGGCGTCGCGCCCGGCGAGAAGGTGATCGGCCGCAACGGTCCGCACCGGCTCGACAGTTTCAGCCGCGCGATCGGCATCAATCTTATCGGCACTTTCAACATGATCCGGCTCGCGGCGGCAGCCATCGCCAAGGAGCAGCCGGATACGGACGGCGAGCGCGGGGTCATCGTCAGCACGGCTTCGATTGCCGCCTTCGACGGACAGATCGGTCAGGCGGCCTATGCGGCTTCCAAGGGCGGCGTTGCCGCCATGACGCTGCCGATCGCTCGCGAATTGGCGCGCAGCGGCATTCGCGTCGTTGCCATCGCGCCAGGCATTTTCGAGACGCCGATGATGGCCGGCATGCCGCAGGAGGTGCAGGATTCGCTGAGCAAGAGCGTGCCCTTTCCGCAGCGCTTCGGAAAGCCGGTGGAATTCGCCGCATTGGTACGCCACATCTGTGAGAACGTCATGCTGAATGGCGAAGTCATCCGCCTCGATGGAGCGTTGCGCATGGCGCCGCACTGAGGCAGGCTCGTAACTGGAGGTTTGATATGACGCGAGAAGATCCGATCGTCATCGTTGGCGCGGCCCGTACCCCAATGGGTAGCTTCCAGGGAGATCTTAGGGATTGCACGGCGCCGGAACTCGGGGCCGCCGCCATCCGCGCGGCCCTCGAGCGCGGCGGTGTTGGCCCGGACGCAATTGAGGAGGTGGTCTTCGGTTGCGTTCTTTCGGCCGGGCAGGGTCAGGCACCGGCAAGACAGGCCGCGATCGGCGCTGGCCTGCCGTTTGCGACGGGAGCGACAACCGTCAACAAGATGTGCGGTTCGGGAATGAAGGCCGTCATGCTGGCACACGATCTGATCGGCGCCGGCAGCGCGTCGATCGCCATTGCCGGCGGCATGGAGAGCATGACAAATGCCCCCTATCTTCTCGATAGGGCACGCGGCGGCTACCGGCTCGGGCACGCCCGCGTCATCGACCATATGTTCCTCGATGGGCTCGAAGACGCCTATGACAAGGGACGCCTCATGGGCACTTTCGCCGAGGATTGCGCCGAAGCCTATCAGTTTACGCGCGCGGCGCAGGACGACTACGCCGTCACATCCCTGACCCGCGCCCGCAAGGCGACCGAGGAGGGTGCATTCGATAGTGAGATCGTGCCAGTCACCGTCAAGACAGGGCGATCCGAACTGGTTGTCGGCCGTGACGAACAGCCCGGCAAGGCGAAACCGGAAAAAATCCCGACGCTCAAGCCGGCTTTCCGTGAAAACGGCACGGTGACCGCCGCGAATGCCTCGTCCATCTCCGATGGTGCCGCCGCGCTGGTGCTGATGCGCCGCTCAACGGCCGAGCGCGAAGGTATCGTACCGCTTGCCACTATCGTCGGCCACGCCACGCATTCGCAGGCGCCCAATCTCTTCGCGACCGCGCCAATCGGCGCGCTGCGCAAGCTTTCCGAACGCACCGGCTGGAGCCTTCGGGATGTCGATCTGTTCGAGATCAATGAGGCTTTTGCTGTCGTCGCCATGGCGGCTATGCGCGATCTCGACCTGCCGCACGACAAGGTCAACGTTCACGGCGGCGCCTGCGCGCTCGGCCATCCGATCGGCGCGTCCGGGGCCCGCGTGCTCGTCACGCTGCTTGCAGCGCTCAAGCGCCACGGCATGAGGCGTGGCATGGCGACGCTTTGCATCGGCGGCGGCGAAGCAACCGCCATGGCCGTCGAACTGAACTGAAGGGTTCGAGGAGGAGACCGGACCATGATCCTGAGCGAAGACCACATCCAGATTCGCGACATGGCGCGTGATTTCGCCAGGGAGCGCCTGGCTCCGGGAGCCGCCGAGCGCGACGCGAAGAGCCTCTTCCCCCGCGAGGAATTGAAGGAGATGGGCGAACTCGGCTTCCTCGGCATGCTCGTGCCCGAGGCCTATGGCGGTTCGGAAACGGGCGTGATCGCCTATACCGTGGCACTTGAGGAAATTGCCGCCGGAGACGGGCCGTGCTCGACCATCATGAGCGTGCACAGCTCCGTCGGTTGCGTACCGATCCTGAAATACGGCACGGAGGAGCAGAAGCAGCGCTTCCTGCCGAAACTGGCAAGCGGCGAATGGATCGGCGGCTTTGCCCTGACGGAGCCGCAGGCTGGCTCCGATGCCTCGAACCTGAAGACTCGTGCCCGCCGAGACGGTGATGATTATGTTATCGACGGCGCCAAGCAGTTCATTACTTCGGGTAAGAATGGCAATGTCATCATCGTCTTTGCCGTCACAGACTCCGAGGCGGGCAAGAGGGGCATTTCCGCCTTTATCGTGCCGACCGACACGCCCGGCTACGAAGTCGTGCGCGTCGAACACAAACTCGGTCTCCACTCGTCCGACACCTGCCAGATCGCCTTTACCGGCATGCGCGTCCCGGTGGAAAATCGGCTCGGCGAGGAAGGCGACGGTTACAGGATCGCCCTGTCGAATCTCGAAGGCGGGCGCATTGGCATCGCATCGCAATCCATCGGCATGGCGCGAGCGGCTTTCGAGGCGGCGCGCGACTATGCCCGCGAACGCAAGACGTTCGGCTCGCCGATCATCGATCATCAGGCTGTCGCCTTCCGGCTTGCCGATATGGCGACGCAGATCGAGGTCGCCCGCCAGATGGTGTTGCACGCGGCACAGTTGAAGGAGGAGGGGCGGCCCTGCCTTACCGAAGCGTCGATGGCGAAGCTGTTCGCGTCGGAAATGGCCGAAAAGGTCTGCTCCGACGCGATCCAGATCCATGGCGGCTACGGATATATGGCGGACTATCCAGTCGAACGCATCTACCGGGACGTCCGCATCTGCCAGATTTACGAGGGAACGAGCGACGTTCAGCGCATCGTTATCGCGCGCAACTTATAGTATGTTTTCGTGGAATGTTTGCGGTCGTGCCCGCCGTGGGGAGCGCGGGAGGGGCGGCCGACAAGGGAGGTATCACAGCGCATGAACGAGGTTCCAAATCTGAGCCTGCACGTCCCCGAGCCGGCGGTGCGGCCAGGCGGCCAGCCGGATTTCTCCAATGTCAAGATCGCCAAGGCCGGCTCCGTGCCAAGACCGGCGGTCGACGTTGCGCCCGAGGAGATCCGCGATCTCGCCTATTCCATCATCCGCGTTCTCAACCGCGACGGCGAGGCGGTCGGCCCGTGGGCCGGATTGCTCTCCGATGAGGAGTTGCTGACGGGCTTGCGCAACATGATGAAGCTCAGGGCCTTCGACGCGCGCATGCTGATGGCGCAGCGACAGGGAAAGACCTCCTTCTATATGCAGCATCTTGGCGAAGAGGCGGTGAGTTCCGCCTTCCGCAAGGCGCTGAACAAAGGGGACATGAACTTTCCGACCTACCGGCAAGCGGGCCTCTTGATCGCCGACGACTATCCGATGGTCGAGATGATGAACCAGATCTACTCGAACGAGGCCGATCCCTTGCGTGGTCGGCAACTGCCGATCATGTATTCATCGAAGGAGCATGGCTTCTTTACCATCTCCGGCAATCTTGCCACCCAATATGTGCAGGCGGTCGGCTGGGCGATGGCGTCGGCCATCAAGAACGACACCAAGATCGCCGCCGCATGGATCGGCGACGGTTCGACGGCCGAATCCGATTTCCATTCGGCGCTGGTCTTCGCCTCCACCTATAAGGCGCCGGTCATCCTCAATATCGTCAACAACCAATGGGCCATCTCCACCTTCCAGGGCATTGCCCGCGGCGGTTCCGGAACCTTCGCCGCTCGCGGCCTTGGCTTCGGCATCCCAGCGCTTCGGGTCGACGGCAATGACTATCTGGCGGTCTATGCCGTCGCCAAATGGGCGGCCGAGCGCGCAAGGCGCAACCTCGGCCCAACACTGATCGAATATGTCACCTACCGCGTCGGCGCCCATTCCACCTCCGATGACCCGAGCGCCTATCGGCCGAAAACCGAATCCGAGGCCTGGCCGCTCGGCGACCCAGTGTTGCGGCTAAAGAAGCATCTGATCGTGCGTGGTGTCTGGTCGGAGGAGCGCCATGCCCAGGCGGAGGCCGAGGTTCTCGATGAAGTTATCGAGGCACAGAAGCAGGCCGAAAGCCACGGCACGCTGCATGCGGGCGGCAAGCCATCGGTGCGCGACATCTTCGAGGGCGTCTACGCGGAAATGCCCGCTCATATCCGCCGCCAGCGGCAGAAGGCAGGGTACTGACATGGCAAGAATGACAATGATCGAGGCCGTGCGCAGCGCCATGGACGTCTCGATGGGGCGTGACGACGATGTCGTCGTCTTCGGCGAGGATGTCGGCTACTTCGGCGGGGTTTTCCGCGCCACGCAAGGACTCCAGGCCAAATACGGCAAGACCCGCTGCTTCGATGCGCCAATCAACGAATCCGGTATTCTCGGTACGGCGATCGGCATGGCCGCCTACGGCTTGAAGCCCTGCGTCGAAATCCAGTTCGCTGATTATATGTATCCGGCCTATGACCAGATCACCCAGGAAGCGGCGCGCATCCGCTACCGCTCCAATGGCGACTTTACCTGCCCGATCGTCGTGCGCATGCCGACCGGCGGCGGCATCTTCGGCGGGCAGACGCATAGCCAGAGCCCGGAAGCGCTGTTTACCCATGTCTGCGGATTGAAGGTGATCGTGCCGTCCAATCCCTACGACGCCAAGGGCCTGCTGATCGCGGCGATAGAGGATCCGGACCCGGTGATGTTCCTCGAACCGAAGCGGCTCTATAACGGCCCCTTCGATGGTCATCACGAAAGGCCGGTGACGCCCTGGTCGAAACATGATCTCGGCGAGGTTCCGGAAGGGCATTACACGATCCCGATCGGCAAGGCGGAAATCCGCCGGCCGGGGAGTGCCGTCACCGTGGTCGCCTACGGTACGATGGTGCATGTGGCGCTTGCCGCCGCCGAGGAGACAGGGATCGATGCCGAGGTGATCGATCTGCGCAGTCTTCTGCCGCTCGACCTCGATACGATCGTCCAGTCGGTGAAGAAGACCGGCCGCTGCGTCGTCGTGCACGAGGCGACGCTTACCTCCGGCTTCGGCGCGGAAGTCGCATCACTGGTTCAGGAGTACTGCTTCTATAGTCTTGAGGCGCCGATCGTGCGCGTGACCGGCTGGGACACGCCGTATCCGCACGCACAGGAATGGGACTATTTCCCCGGTCCCGCCCGTGTCGGCCGGGCGTTGAAAGAAGTGATGGAGGGCTGAGGATGGGTGAATTCGTCATCAAGATGCCCGATGTGGGTGAGGGCGTGGCCGAGGCCGAGCTGGTCGAGTGGCATGTCAAGCCGGGCGACCCGGTGCGTGAGGATATGGTGCTCGCGGCGGTCATGACCGACAAGGCGACGGTGGAAATCCCCTCGCCGGTCGAAGGGGTCGTGCTCTGGCTCGGCGCCGATGTCGGCGATACGGTCGCGGTCAAGGCGCCGCTCTTGCGAATCCAGGTCGCCGGCGAGGATGGGAATGCGAGCGAAGAGGCTTCCTTCGCCGCGGCTCCTCAACCTGTGAAGACCGAACCGGCCAAGGACGAGTGGACGGAGGCCAAGCCGGTCGCACCACCTCCGGCAAGACCGGCGGTCGAAGCGAAGGCTATCCAGTCGACGGCGCCGGTCGGGGGCCCGGTTCCCCGCGAACCGGCGGAGCGTCCGCTTGCTTCCCCTGCCGTGCGGTTGCGTGCCCAGGAGGCTGGTGTCGATTTGCGCCAGGTGCCTGGCACTGGGCCTGCGGGACGCATTACCCATGACAATCTCGATCAGTTCATCGCGCATGGCATGCAGCATGCAACCGCTGCTTCAACCGGCCCCGCCCGCAAGACCGATGTCGAGGAGATCAAGGTCACCGGCCTGCGCCGGCGTATCGCCGAGAAGATGCGCCTCGCCGCCTCGCGCATTCCCCACATCACCTATGTCGAAGAGGTCGATGTCACCGACCTTGAAGACTTGCGAGCGACGATGAATGCCGGCCGCAAGCCCGATCAGCCGAAGCTGACCATTCTGCCCTTCCTGATGCGGGCGATGGTGAAGACGTTGGGCGAGCAGCCCGGTATCAACGCCACCTTCGACGACGATGCCGGTGTCGTTACCCGCTACGGAGCCGTCCATATCGGCATCGCCACGCAGACACCCTCCGGCCTGACCGTACCGGTCGTCCGCCACGCCGAAGCCAGGTCGATCTGGGATTGCGCCGCCGAGCTGACACGCCTTGCCGACGCCGCCCGCAATGGCACCGCCGCACGCGAGGAGCTGTCCGGTTCCACGATCACCATCTCCTCGCTCGGCGCGCTCGGCGGCATCGTGACGACGCCGATCATCAACCATCCCGAAGTCGCGATCGTCGGTGTCAACAAGATCATGACCCAGCCCGTCTGGGACGGGACCCAGTTCATCCCGCGCAAGATCATGAACCTGTCGTCGAGCTTCGACCATCGCATCGTCGACGGCTGGGACGCGGCGGTCTTCGTCCAGCGGATCAAGGCGCTGCTCGAAACCCCCGCGCTGATCTTCATCGAAGGTTGATGACATGAAAGAAATCGTCTGCAAGCTCCTCGTCATCGGTGCCGGACCCGGCGGCTATATCTGCGCCATCCGCGCCGGTCAGCTCGGCGTCGATACGGTGATCGTCGAATCCACAAAGGCTGGCGGCACCTGCCTGAATATCGGCTGCATCCCCTCCAAGGCCCTGATCCACGCGGCCGAGGAGTTCGAAAAGGTCAGCCACATGACCACACCCAACGCGCTCGGCATCACTGTCGAGGCGCCAAAGCTCGATCTCGCGCAGACCATACGCTGGAAAGATGGCATCGTCGGCCGGCTGAACAACGGCGTACTCGGTCTTTTGCGCAAGTCCAAGGTCAAGATCGTGCATGGCCAGGCGACGTTCCGCGACGGCAAGACCGTCGAGGTCGAGACCGAGACCGGAACTCAGGTCATCCGTGCCGAAGCAGTTGTCATCGCGACTGGCTCCGAACCGGTCGAGTTGCCGCTGCTGCCCTTTGGCGGAGCGGTCCTCTCGTCCACCGAGGCGCTGTCGCTGACAAGTGTGCCCAATAGCCTCGCTGTTGTCGGCGGCGGCTATATCGGCCTGGAACTCGGCACTGCCTTCGCCAAGCTGGGCGCGCAGGTCACGGTGGTCGAGGCGATGGCGCAAATCCTGCCGCAATATGACGCCGAGCTCGTCAAGCCGGTTGCCAAGCGCTTGGCTGAGCTCGGCGTGCGCGTTCTGACTGGAGCGAAGGCGAAAGCCTATTCGGGAGAGGCGCTGCTGATCGAGACCGCTGCGGGCGAAGAGGAGCGGATCGCCGCTGGCAAGGTTCTCGTCACAGTCGGGCGCAAGCCACGCACGGAAGGTTGGGGTCTCGAGGAACTCGATCTCGATCGCGCTGGCCGTTTCATTCGCATCGACGAGCGCTGCCGCACTTCCATGCGCGGTGTCTATGCCATCGGCGATGTCACGGGCGAGCCGATGCTTGCCCATCGCGCCATGGCGCAGGGGGAGATGGTTGCGGAGATCGTCGCCGGCCGCAAGCGTGTCTGGGATAAACGTGCCATTCCCGCCGTCTGCTTCACCGATCCCGAGATCGTCACGGCGGGGCTTTCACCTGATGAAGCGCGCGCCCAGGGCTATGAAATCCGCGTCGGTCTCTTTCCTTTCGCCGCCAACGGTCGTGCGATGACCACCCAGTCGGAAGACGGTTTTGTGCGTGCTGTAGCGCGCGCGGACACCAATCTGGTGCTTGGCCTGCAGGCGGTTGGTGCCGGCGTCTCGGAGCTGTCAAGCGCGTTCTCGCTGGCACTCGAGATGGGCGCGCGGCTGGAAGACATCGCCGGGACGATCCACGCCCACCCGACCCGCAGCGAAAGCCTGCAGGAAGCCGCGTTGAAGGCGCTTGGCCATGCCCTGCACATCTGAGCTGGTCTCAGCTGCCAATAGTCATTTTTCCGGAGATTTCGGCGACCAAAGGATGGTTTCGGCCGTCTTTTCGTAGGCCATGCCCTCCGGATAGCTGATGAGCTCCAATTGCAAGCCCCAGGGTGATTGGAAATAGAGGATGCTCTGTCCGGCATTCGGTCCCTCGCTGATGGGGAGCGGTCCGAGGCGGGTCGGGATGCCTTGTGTATCGAGGTAGGCCTTGGCCGCCTGAATGTCTTCGACATAAAGCCCGACATGGAAGGCGCCAATGTCGCTGTTCCTTTGTTCAAGGCGGCGCTGGTCCGGTGCCTCATATTCGAAGAGCTCCAGGCTGGAGCCGTAGCCGACGCGGATAAGCGCCGCGCGCCTGATGCGGGCGCGTGGATGAGTGCCCAGCGCCTGGCGCATGAAATCGCCGTCTTCGTCACCGATCGGGCCGAAGGTATAGGCATGCCTGCAACCAAGGATTCGGACGAAGAAGTCGAGTGCCTCGTCAAGATCAGGAACGGTAATGCCCGTATGGTCTTGACCCAGGAGGCCTGGCAATCCCAGGCTTGTGGCATTTGTCATGCAAGTCTCCCCTTCAACAGTTCCAGGACGAACCGTCGCCTGCGTGGTTCCGCGGCCCCGTCGCGCGGTCGCCGCTATTTTCTACCGAAAGCCTCGCTTCGCAAGTCATGCGATCGATGTTGGTTGCGTCGAGCCTACCCTATGTCAGAATTCAGGCGAGCAGGGTTGGCTTCAAAACCTCGGGACACTCTGTCGCAGGCAGCGAAGCATTGCCGATCGCAGCAATGGCCGGCATACGATGAGAGTAGGGATGTGCTTAGGGGGCGAAAGCGGTGGCAGTCGATTTCAATTCGGAACTTCATGCGCGGCCATCGATCTATTTTTCGGGTCCGGCGCTGGTCGAGCATATCGCCCTGTCGGGCACATCACCCTCGATCTCCGACCTCAGCCACCGCGTTGTCGTTGCCGAGGACGCAATCGAAGGCCCTCGAACACAGGTCGAGTTTCATACCGAGTTCGTGACCGTCACCCGGGTGACACCTCTTGAGGCCGATCCGTCGACCTGGCCCGCGGGTTCCCTGTCGATCGATGAGGCGGCGCGGCTCGCTGGCTTGATCGACTGGGCGTTCATTTGCCGATTGGAAATTCTCATTTGCGGATCGGCGCCCAGCGAACTTGGCCCTCTCCTTTCGTCGCTTCAATTCGGCGATACGGCAGCGTCCACCATTGGCGGCGGAGCCGCGCTCGTTTGCTCGGATTTTCGCGTCGGAGACAATGGTACCAGCCGCACGATCCTTTTCAATCACGACCTCAACGCCTATCGGCTCGGCCGCATGGTGCGCAGGGTCTATGAAATCGAGACCTACCGCGTCATGGCGCTTTTGGGCTTTCCGGAGGCGCGGCGGCTTGGCCCGGTTCTTGGCGGCTACGACCGGAAGCTTGTCGAATTGACCAATCGCCACGTATCGACCTCCGCTGAAGACCATAAGCGGCTGCTCGATGAGATTTCTCAGCTTTCCGCGGAGGTGATCTCCGCGGCGGCACAGACGCGCAATCGCTTCGGCGCAACGGCAGCCTACGCCAAGATCGTCGAGGAACGCATCGCCGAGCTGCGCGAGACCCACGTTCCAGGTTTTCAGCGTTTCGGGGTTTTCGTGGCGCGCCGCTTCAAACCGGCGGTCAGGAGCTGTGAAGCGACCGCATTGCGCTTGGAGCAATTGTCGCATGCGACCATGCATCTGATCGACCTGCTTCAGACCCGCATCCAGGTGGAGATCGAGGTCCAGAACGCCGTTCAGATTCAGGCCATGGCCGAACGCGCCGAAACCCAGGTCAAAATTCAGCGGGCGGTCGAGGGTCTCTCGATCATCGCCATCAGTTACTACCTTCTGAGCCTGATCAAGGTCGCGATCGAGACGGCGGATCATGCCGGCCTTCACATCAATCCGATCTACATGCTGATCTCCATTCCCGTGGTGATCGGAGCGGTTGCCCTCGCGATCCTGAGGGTCAGGCACGCGCTGAAATCCTGAAGTCTTTTTGAACGTAGCGCACGGCAACTGCTGCCAGCACCAGCACGAATCCGAACTCCCACGCGCTTGGCGAGCCGCCAAGCGCGTGTCATGCCGACATGACCTCAATTGGCTGTCGGTCTTGGAAGAAGCACTTATAATTGTAATGAAACAATATACAGATTGACATGATCCATTGTCTCTTTCACGCTGATGTCATGAACATTCAGCCCGAGAAAGAGATGAAATTCGTGACGACGCCGGTTGCATCATTGGCAAGGCATCGGTGCGCGCCATGACAATGATGGTGACGCTGGAGGATATAGAAGCGGCGCGGCGGCGCATTGCCCCAAAGGTGCTGCGCACGCCGTTGCGGCTCTCGCAAGCTCTGTCTCAGCGGACGGGTATTCCAGTTCATCTCAAGCTGGAAAACCATCAGCATACGGGCAGTTTCAAACTTCGCGGCGCCACGAACGCGCTTCTATGTTTGGACGAGAAGGAACGTTCGCGCGGGCTGGTGACGGCATCGACCGGCAATCACGGCAGGGCGGTGGCCCACGCCGCCAAGGCGATGGGCGCCCGTGCGACCATCTGCCTGTCAGCACTTGTTCCGACCAACAAGGTGGAAGCTATCCGAAATCTTGGCGCGGACATCCGTATCGTCGGGCACTCGCAAGATGATGCGATGTCGGAGGTCGAGCGCCTCGTCCGTAAAGAGGGCATGTATTTCGTTCCCCCGTTTGATGATGCCGATGTCATTGCAGGCCAAGGCACGCTCGGACTCGAGGTCGCCGATGACTTGCCTGAGACCGCGCTTGTCCTTGTACCACTCTCGGGCGGAGGGCTGGCCTCGGGCGTTGCGGCCGCGATCAAGAGCCGTCTGCCGGCCGCCAAGGTGGTCGGCGTTTCGATGAAGCGCGGCGCGGCGATGGCGGCAAGCCTTGCGGCGGGTCGTCCAACGGATGTGCAGGAGGTAGAGACCCTGGCGGATTCACTGGGCGGCGGCATTGGGCTCGATAACCGCCTGACGTTCCGAATGTGCCGGACGCTTCTCGATGATGTCATCCTGCTCAGCGAGGAGGAGATCGCCGCCGGCATTCGCCATGCGGCTTTGATCGAGGGATTGACGGTCGAAGGGGCGGGCGCGGTCGGGATAGCGGCCCTGCTTGCCGGCAAGATCAAATCCAATGGTCCAACGGTTGTCGTCGTTTCCGGAGGCAATATCGATCCGGCGACCCATCGGGCTATCGTGAGCGGGCTCGATGAGGGAGTGGCGCCATGACACGCGTGCTGATCCTGACGGAAACAGACCTTCGCAAGGTCGTTCAGCTTGATAGTGATGCTGTCGATTGCGTCGAGCAGGCATTCGCGGCGCTGGCGACGAAGGCCGTGGAAATGCCACCGATCATGCGGCTCGACATCCCCGCCCATCGCGGCGAGGTCGACGTGAAGACGGCCTATGTTCCCGATCTCGCCAGTTTCGCGATCAAGGTCAGCCCCGGCTTCTTCGACAATCCATCACTTGGACTGCCAAGCACCAACGGGCTGATGATGCTCCTGTCGACACGCACCGGCCTTGTCGAGGCGCTCCTGCTCGATAATGGCTATCTGACGGATGTGCGCACGGCCGCCGCAGGGGCCGTTGCCGCGCGACACCTGTCGCGCCCAGATAGCCGGATCGCAGCGATTTTTGGCGCCGGCATGCAAGCCCGTCTGCAATTGCGTGCACTTGCGCTCGTCCGACCAATCGAGGCTGCACGGATTTGGGCGCGCGATCTAGCAAAGGCCGACAAACTCGCGACCGACCTGACGGCCGAACTCGGCTTTCCCGTCGTGGCGGAAGCGGATGCCAAACAAGCCTGCCGTGACGCCGATATTATCGTCACCACCACGCCGTCGGATACGCCGATCCTCGATGCCACCTGGCTGCAGCCGGGCCAGCATGTCACCGCCATGGGTTCCGACGCCGAACACAAGAACGAGATCGATCCGTCCCTGATTTTGAAAGCCACGCCTTACGTCGCCGATAGCCTGAAACAGACGCGGCGGCTGGGCGAGCTTCATCATGCGATCGTCGCAGGACTTGTGAGCGAGAGCGCCGATTTCCCCGAACTCGGCGCCATTATCGCCGGCAAGGCGGCGGGCCGCTGGTCGCCCGAGGCGATCACCCTTTGCGATCTGACCGGGACCGGCGTCCAGGATACCGCCATTGCCACGCTTGCCCATCGACGCGCCGTCTCGGCCGGCGCAGGCCAAGCGATCGAAACGACGAAAGCATCAGGAGACCAAGCGTGAGCGAACCAACCCTCAATTTCACCCGGGCCGAATATGCCGAGCGGCTCGAAAAGACGCGCCGCGCGATGGAAAAAGCCGGTGTCGATCTCGTCATAGTCACGGATCCCTCCAACATGCACTGGCTCACCGGCTATGACGGCTGGTCCTTCTACGTGCATCAATGCGTGCTGGTGCCAGGCTCCGGCGAGCCGATCTGGTATGGCCGTGGCCAGGATGCCAATGGCGCCAAGCGCACCGCCTATCTGGCCCACGACAACATCATCGGCTATCCCGATCACTACGTACAGTCCAATGAGCGCCATCCGATGGATCTGCTCTCGAAGATCATCGAGGAACGCGGCTGGGCCAACGCCTCGATCGCCGTCGAGATGGATAATTATTGGTTCACCGCCGCTGCCTATGCCTCGCTCGTCAAGCACTTGCCGAATGCCCGTTTCAAGGATGCCCAGGGGCTCGTGAACTGGCAGCGCGCCGTCAAGAGCAAGACCGAGCTCGACTATATGCGCAAGGCAGGTCGCATCGTCGAGGCCATGCACCAGCGGATCGTCGAAAAGGTCGAGCCGGGCATTCGCAAATCCGATCTGGTCGCCGAAATCTATGATGCCGGCATTCGCGGCGTTGACGGCTTCGGCGGCGATTACGCTGCCATCGTTCCCTTGCTGCCGTCGGGCGCCGATGCCTCCGCCCCGCATCTGACCTGGGACGACAAGCCGATGAAGAGCGGCGAGGGCACCTTCTTCGAGATCGCCGGCTGCTATCGCCGCTATCATTGCCCGCTGTCGCGCACCGTCTTCCTCGGCAAGCCGACGCAGGCGTTTCTCGACGCGGAGAAGGCGACGCTCGAGGGCATGGAGGCCGGCCTTGCCGCCGCCAAGCCAGGCAACGTCTGCGAGGATATCGCCAACGCTTTCTTCGCGGTCCTGAAGAAATACGGGATCGTCAAGGACAACCGCACCGGCTATCCGATCGGCCTTTCCTATCCGCCGGATTGGGGCGAGCGGACCATGAGCCTGCGCCCCGGCGATCGCACCGAGCTCAAACCAGGCATGACGTTCCATTTCATGACCGGTCTCTGGCTGGAAGACATGGGCATGGAAATCACCGAAAGCATCGTCATCACGGAAAGCGGCGTCGAGTGCCTGTCCAACGTCCCCCGACGACTTGTCGTGAAGTGATCGCCTGAGATGAACAGCATGAGCATATCCAAACGTCCATCGCCGATCACACCATCAGTCGATTTCGATCGCGACGGCATCCAGCACGGGCATCTGCGCCTTCCCTGGTCGCGCGACGATTCCGCCTGGGGTTCGATCATGATCCCCATCTGCGTCATCAGGAACGGCGAGGGGCCGACGGCGCTTTTAACTGGCGCCAATCATGGCGATGAATATGAAGGCCCCGTTGCCCTCTTCGATCTCGCCCGGACGCTGAAGCCGGAGGAGATCAAGGGTAGGATCATCATCGTTCCGGCGATGAATTACCCTGCGTTCCGGGCGGGCACCCGTACCTCGCCGATCGACAAGGGCAATCTCAATCGAAGCTTCCCCGGTCGGCCCGACGGCAGCGTGACCGAGAAGATCGCGGACTACTTCACGCGCTACCTGCTGCCGTTGGCCGATATCGTGCTCGACTTTCATTCGGGCGGCCGTACGCTTGATTTCCTGCCGTACGCCGCAGCGCATGAGTTGCCGGACAAAGGGCAGGAAAAGGCCTGCTTCGCCAGCGTTGCCGCGTTCTCCGCGCCCTATTCCATGCGCATGATCGAGATCGATGCTGTCGGCATGTACGACACAACGGCCGAGGAAATGGGCAAGGTCTTTGTGACCACGGAGCTTTCGGGCGGTGGAACCATATCGGCGCGCACGGCTTCCATTGCCAAGCGCGGCGTATTGAATGTGCTGAAGCACGCCGGAATCCTTGCAGGCGCTCCGGAGATCGAAGCGACGCAATGGCTCGATATGCCGTCGTCGGACTGCTTCATCTTTTCCGATGGCGACGGCCTATTCGAACCGCTCAAGGACCTGGGTGAGAAGGTTTCGCGAGGAGAAATCATCGCCCGTATCCATCCGATTGGACGCACCGGATCGGAGCCCTTTGACTATCGGGCGGCGCTGGACGGTGTTCTCGCCGCACGTCATTTCCCCGGCCTCATCAAGACCGGGGATTGCCTGGCCGTCGTCGCGACCTTGACGGGAGGCCTCTGAATTGCCGCGCCGCGACAGCGCGGCGCGGATCACCAACCCGCGACGGCAAAGAACCGGAAAACCGGACGGCCGATAGCGGAATCCAACCGCAGAGGAGTGAACCATGAGATCGAATTTTTACCGCAGCCTTACCGCCATGGGTCTGACCCTCGGCCTCGCCGTTTCAGCCCATGCCGCCAGCCTCGAGCAGATCAAGAAGGATGGCTACATCCGCGGCGCCAGCGCCAATGAGGTTCCCTATAGCTATATGGACGAGAGCGGTGCCGCCAAGGGCATTGGTCCCGATGTTGCCGCCGCCGTGCTGAAGTCGATGGGTGTCAAGGAAGTCGACTGGACCGTAACGCCATTCGGGTCGCTGATCCCCGGCCTGAAGGCCAAGCGCTTCGACTTCGTTGCCGCCGAGCAGAACATCCTGCCGGAGCGCTGCAAGCAGGTGCAATTCACCACGCCGAATTCGAGCTACGGCGAGGGGTTATTGGTGCCGAAGGGCAATCCGAAGAAGCTGCATTCCTATGAGGATATCAAGAAGGATCCGTCGCTCAAGGTCGCGATCGTATCGGGTGCCGATCAGCTCGATTTCTTCCATGGTCTCGGCATTCCGGAGTCCCAGATCGTCATGATCCAGGCGAATGCGGATGCGCTGTCCACGATCCAGACCGGCCGCGCCGACGCCTATGCGGCAACCGAGCTGACCGTCGCCAAGCTCGTTCAGGGCAGCACGAATGTCGAGCACGCAGAGCCGTTCACGGATCCGGTCATCAACGGGAAATCCGTCAGAAGCTATGGCGGCTTTGATTTCCGGCCCGAGGACAAGGATCTCTACAAGGCCTTCAATACCGCTCTCGAGGCTTTCAAGAAGACCGACGACTACAAGAAAATCCTGATGTCCTATGGTCTCAGCGCCGAAAGCGTCGAGGCCGCGCGCACGAAGAGCACCGATGACCTGTGCGCGGGCAAATGAGCCTATCGATAATCGAGAACGACCTAGCGGCCGTCTGCGGACGATCGCCAGGTTGTTCGGCCCCTGCCATTCTGGAACGGAGGTGACCCGGACATGAGCTGGACCCACTATCTGCCGGCATTGCTGAAGGGCGCGGAGGTGACGGCGCTCATCGCCGTCGCCTCGATGTTCCTGGGCGCGATCCTCGCCTTTGCGGCCGGCCTTGCGCGCTTTGCCGGAGGGCGGCTGCTCTCCGCAATCGCGATCGTCTATATCGAGATCTTTCGCGGTACGTCGCTTCTGGTGCAGCTTTTCTGGCTCTATTACGCGCTGCCGCTGATCGGGATCTCCTTCGATCCCATCACCACGGGCATCGCCGGTCTGGCGCTCAACATCGGCGCCTATGGCGCGGAGGTGGTGCGCGGGGCGTTGCAGGCGGTTCCCGACACGCAACATGAGGCGGCGCGCGCCTTGAATTTCGGGCACGGCCAGACACTCTTCCATATCGTCCTACCGCAGGCCGTGGTCGAAATGATGCCGGCCTTCGGTAATCTCGCCGTCCAGAATCTGAAGGACACCGCATTGGTGTCGCTGATCTCGATCAGCGATCTCACCTTCCAGGCGCAGCAATTGCGCAACATCACGCTCGACAGCGTGACGATCTATTCGCTGACGCTCATCGGATATTTCATCATGGCGCTCATTCTGGTTGCCTTCATGCGCTGGCTGGAGACGATTCTTCGCCGTGGCGTCGCCTTCCCGGGGAGGGCCCCGGCATGATGTATGGCTTCACCTGGGATACGTCGACGACGCTGTCTTTCGCATTGTCGATCCTGCCGATCCTTGGCATCGGCCTGATCGTCACGCTGGAGGCGGCGGCCGCCGGCTTTGCGATCGCGCTTGTTCTCGGCCTTGTCTTCGCCTTGCTGCGGCGCAGCCGCTTCGCGGTGATCTCCTGGCCGACGGCTTTCGTCATCGAGTTCCTGCGCGATACGCCGCTGCTCGTCCAACTCTTCTTCCTCTATTACGTCCTGCCGATCTACGGCATCGTCCTGCCGGCCTTCCTGACCGGTGCGTTGGCGCTCGGTCTGCAGTATTCGGCCTATACGTCGGAGGTCTATCGCGGCGGCCTGGATGCCGTGTCGCTCGGACAATGGGAAGCTGCGACGGCGCTCAATCTCAGCCGCGGCCGCACCTATTGGGATATCATAATCCCACAGGCCATTCCCCGCATCATTCCGGCCATGGGCAACTATCTCGTGTCCATGTTGAAGGAGACACCGGTCCTGTCCGTCGTCACGGTGGTTGATATGCTCAACCTCGCCAATCTTATCGGGGATCGGACGTTCGAGTATCTGGTGCCGCTTTCGCTCGTCGGCCTGATCTTTCTCATCCTCACGCTCGTCTGCTCGGCGGCCATTCATTGGCTCGAAAAGGCGTTGCCGAAAAACGGAATTGCTCTCAAATGACGCAACCACTGATCCGCTTTCAAGATGTGACCAAGCGCTACGGCCACCTGACCGTTCTCGACAATTTCTGCTTCGACGTCACGCCCGGCGAAAAGGTGACATTGATCGGTCCTTCCGGTTCTGGAAAATCGACGGTCCTGCGCATCCTGATGACGCTCGAACCTTTCCAGGAGGGTACCCTGCATCTGGCCGGTATGGCCTATCATCAGGATAACGGCCGTGGTCGTTTCCTCGCCAGCGAGGCGCATCTGCGCCAGATCCGTACCCATGTCGGCATGGTGTTCCAGAGCTTCAACCTGTTTCCGCACATGACCGTGCTGCGCAACGTCGTCGAAGCGCCGACACGCGTGCTCGGGCTTGGCCGGGCGGAGGCCGAGTGCCGCGCGGTCGAGCTTTTGCGCATGGTCGGGCTTTCGGAGAAGAAGGATCATTATCCGAGCCAGCTTTCCGGCGGCCAGCAGCAGCGCGTCGCGATCGCCCGTGCGCTCGCCATGCGTCCAAGGGTGTTGTTGTTCGACGAGCCGACATCGGCGCTCGATCCGCAGCTCGTCGGCGAGGTGCTCGGCGTCATCCGCGATCTGGCCCATGAACATGATCTGACCATGCTGCTCGTCACCCATGAGATGCGCTTTGCCCGCGAAGTCTCCGATCGCGTCTGCTTTTTCGACAGGGGCCGCATCTGCGAGCAAGGTAAGCCGGAAGATATCTTCAGCGCGCCGAAGGAAGACCGCACCAAGGAGTTTCTGCGCTCCGTTCTTTGATCGGATGCAGCGCTGAACTTGACGCCTTCCGTTGCGATTAAACGATCGATCCCACATCGAAGACAGGCGGCAGCTGTTCGAACGTGCCGCGAACGGTTTCGAGCGCCGAGCGAAGGGCGGAATGGGAGAGTCGGCCACCGAGACAGATGCGGATGCCGCCGACCGGCCGCTCTCCACCGGCGACGAACGGATCGGATGGCGTGACCGCCACGCCTTTGCGGGCAAGCGCCCGCACGAGACCTTCCTCGGTCCAACGTTCCGGAACAGAAAGCCAGGCGCAAAGCGACAGCGGATGGCTGCCGGCGACGAATGGCGCCAGCACATCAGAGACGATCGCCTGCCGGGCCTCCGCCTCGCTTCGCTGGACGGCAAGCAGGGCTTGCGCCGTCCCATCCAGTACCCAGCGCGACGCCATTTCGGCGACGACGTTGGTGGCGCTCCATCCGGTGACGCGCAGGATCGAAGCGGCGCGGATCGAATAATGTGCCGGCACGACCAGATAGCCGATGCGCAATCCCGTCATGACGGATTTCGTGAAGCTGGTCACGAAGAAGCCGAGCTCGGGTATGAGGTCCGCCATCGAGGGAAGGGGATCGCGCAGCATCGGCTTGTAAACCTCATCCTCGATGACGAAGACACCATGCCGGCGGGCGATATCCGCGATTGCGCGCCGACGCTCGGCCCCCATGACATGGCTGGTGGGATTGCCAAGCGAGGAAACGATGACAAGCGCCGTTACGTCGCCGATGGCACAGGCCGCCTCGAAGGCCTCGGGCAGGATACCCTCGCGATCGGTCGGAAGACCACGCAGCGTAAAGCCGAGAACATTGGCAAGGCCGATGATGCCGTGATCGGTCAGGCTCTCGGTCAGGACCACTTCGTCGGGACGAACGACCGAAGCGACGGCAAGGAAAAGCCCGTGCGCCGCGCCATTCGTGATCAGGATCCGGTCTGGATCGGTCTTCACCGACAAGCCGGCGAGCCAGACCTGCGCCGCGGCGCGATGGGCATCGAGGCCGGCGATCGGCCGGCAGGGCCGCATGAAGCTGCTATTGTCGCTTTCGGCAAGCGCCTGCATCAGTTCACGGGCCGATCGCTCATGCGCCTCGGTATAGACAGCTCGGATGATGGAGAGATCGGCGCTGCCGCTCGGATCGCGATCGAGCATGAAGCTGTCGGCGCGTTCGGTGACGCGGCTACGCACGAAGGTGCCGCGCCCCACCTCGCCGCGCAGGTAGCCGCGGCGCTCCGCCTCCTTGTAGCTCAAACTCACGGTTTGGACGGAAATTCCCAGTGCATGGGCAAGATCGCGATGCGTTGGCATCTGCGCGTGGACGGGCAGAATGCCGTCATCGATGTCGGAGATGATCTTGTCGGTGAGCAGCTTGTGCTTGGTCACGCCCTTGCGATGCTGAAGGACGGGCTTCCAGGCGCCATTGTCCTGGCTTTTTGAATCATGACGATACATGGATTGATCCGGTACAATTACAGGAGTCCATGTACACCATTCGGCACCGGATGGCGACGACCGAATGCAATGGCGCGGCCTTTTGTCAACAACAGGCCGCGCCATTGGCGTAGGATGTGCAGGGTCGCCTCGTCAGGAGCGGATCAGCGGTTCGAAAATACGCTTTCGATGGCGCCGGCCGCCGCCTTGACGACGATATCGGCTTCCTCGCGCGTCAGGCATAGCGGCGGCGCAAAGCCGAGGATGTCTCCTTGCGGCATGGCGCGGCCGATGACACCGCGCTCGAGCAATGCCGACGCCACCTGCGGTCCGATCTTCTGCGCGGGATCGAAGAACTTGCGATCATCCTTGTCCTCGACGAATTCGATGGCCGCCATCAGCCCGTCGCCACGAACCTCGCCGACATGCCTGTGGCCGCCGACGGCCTTGGCGAGTTCGGAGCGGAAATAGGCGCCGGTAGAGCCTGCATTTTCGACGATGCCGAGTTCGTCGACCAGCTCGAGATTGGCGATACCAGCAGCCGCGCAGATCGGATGCGCCGAATAGGTCCAGCCATGACCGATGGCGCCGAGCTGGTCGGATCCCTGCACGAGAACCTGCCACATCTTGTCGGAGACGATGCTGCCCGAAAGCGGCGCATAGGCGGAAGTCAGGCCCTTGGCGATGGTGATCAGATCCGGCTTCATACCGTAATGATCGGAGCCGAACATCGTGCCGAGACGGCCGAAGCCGGTGACGACCTCGTCGGCGACGAGCAGCACGTCATATTTGTCGAGGACGGCCTGGATCTTCTGCCAGTAGGTCTTCGGTGGCGGAACGATGCCGCCGGTGCCGAGGATCGGCTCGCCGATAAAGGCCGCGACCGTCTCCGGACCTTCAGCGAGGACCATCTCCTCCAGTCTGTCCGCGCAATGCTGCGCGAATTGTTCCTCGTTCATCGCGCGGTCGGCGCGGCGGAAGAAATAGGGCGCCTCGGTGTGGAGGATCGGCGCACGTGGCAGGTCGAAGGCCTTGTGGAACAGTTCGAGACCGGTGAGGCTGCCCGTCATGACGCCTGAGCCATGATAGCCGCGCCAGCGCGAAATGATCTTCTTCTTTTCCGGTCGGCCGAGAATATTGTTGTAGTACCAGATGAGCTTGATGTTGGTCTCGTTGGCATCGGACCCGGAAAGCCCGAAATAGACGCGGCTCATGCCTTCCGGGGCGCGGTCGATGATCATCTTCGAAAGCGTGATGGAAGCTTCCGTGCCGTGGCCGACATAGGCGTGGTAATAGGCAAGGTTCCTTGCCTGCTCGGCGATTGCATTGGCGATTTTCTCTCTTCCATAGCCGACATTGACGCAATAAAGGCCGGCAAAGGCATCGAGGCTCTTCTTGCCAGTGGTATCCGTGATGTAGACGCCTTCGGCGCCGGCGATGACGCGCGTCGGAGTTTCGCCGCGCGCATGCATTCCCATGTGGGTCGAGGGATGGAAGAAATGGTCCCTGTCCCAGGCATTCAATTCGTTGCGCTTGTCCAACATATTCTCGTTCCTTCTTTTTTATTCGCGGCGTCAGGCTGTCGTGTCGACGCAGAGATATTTGAGCTCGGTGAAAGCCTCGATGCCGTGGCGGGAGCCTTCGCGGCCGAGACCGGATTGCTTCCAGCCGCCGAAGGGAATTGGGCCGCCCGTGATCTTCACGCGGTTGATGGCCACCATGCCGTATTCTAGCGATCGGCCAAGCCGCATCTGCCGCGCACCGTTGGCCGTGACAACGTAGGCGACGAGGCCATATTCCGTGTTGTTAGCCCGGGCCACCACCTCGTCCTCGCTGTCGAAGACGCTGACGGCTGCGACCGGCCCGAAGGTTTCTTCGTGCATGATCAACACGTCCGGCGCAGGCTCGACGAGCAGGGTCGGCTGGAAGAAGAGGGAGCCGGCCGCATGGCGCTTGCCGCCGGTAACGAGCCTTGCGCGATGCTGCAAGGCGTCCCTGACCTGCTCCTCGACCTTGGCAACCGCACGTTCATGCATGAGCGGCCCGATGTCGGAGGTGCCATCCAATCCGTTCCCGACCTTAAGAGCTTCGATGCGCTTGGCGAAAGCCGTAACGAAAGCGTCCATGATCGGGCGCTGGACGAAGATACGGTTGGCGGCGAGGCAGTCCTGACCGGAGGTCGCGAATTTGGCACTGATAGCGATATCGACGGCGCGGTCGAGATCCGCATCGTCGAAGACGATCAAGGGCGCATGGCCGCCAAGCTCCATCACAAGACGCTTCATTGTCCCCGCACACTGGCCGGCGATCATCTTGCCGATGCCGGTCGAGCCGGTGAAGCTCAATGCCCTGACCCGGAGGTCGTCGCAGAAGGCGCCGACGATGGTTGCGGCATCACCGGTCACGACATTGAACACACCGGCCGGAAGCCCGGCACGTTCGCCGAGTTCGGCAAGGGCCAGCGCCGATAGCGGAGTTTCGGACGACGGATGAGCGACGACGGTGCAGCCGGCCGCAAGCGCTGCAGCGGCCTTACGCGTGATCATGGCGGAAGGAAAGTTCCAGGGGGTGACGATGCCGACGACGCCAAGCGCTTCCCGGCGCACGATCATTTCGGCATTTGGCAGATGGCTGGTCACGCTCTCAGCATTGATGCGCTTTGACTCCTCGGCATACCATTCGATGAAGCCTGCGGCGTAATCGATCTCGCCGCGGGATTCGGCGAGCGGCTTGCCTTGTTCCAGCGTCATGATGAGCGCCAGATCCTCGCGTGCCTCCAGCATGAGTTCATACCACTTGCGCAGAATCGCTGATCGCTGTTGCGGCAGAAGCGAACGCCAGGCGGCAAAGGCACGCGCGGCAGTATCGATGGCGCCGATGGTCTCCTGCCTGTCGAGACTGGCAACCCAGGCAAGCGTCGCGGACGATGCAGGGTCCGTGACCTCGAAGCTTTGATTGGCTTTGCCGGCGACCCAACGACCGGCAATATAGGAAAGATCTCGCAGCAGATGGCGGTCGTTCAGCCTTGAAAGGGCTTCATGATAGGTGGCGCGAGCGTGGAGCGCGGTCATGGTCGGGTCTCTCGTTCCAGATACCCGATGCTGCCATGGAACGCCGCGAGAGATTGTCCATTGCTGGCGGTTGGAAGAGAGAAAGGACCTAAAGTGAATGGTGTCTGTAGAGAATCTCTCTATTCGCCGCCAGGCGCATCCGGGGAAAGCAGGTCGGCGACGGGAAGCACCGTTTCTTCCTTCACGGTCTTGGTCACGATGTATGTGAAATAGCGTTCGATGCCGAGGTCGCGATTTAGGAGGTCGTCGATCAGACGCTGATAGGCATCGATATCTGCCGCCATGATCTTCAGGATGTAATCGACGCCACCGCCGACGGCCCAGCAGGCAACGATCTCCGGCGTCGCCGCGACCGTTCGTTCGAAGCGCTCGAAATCCGCCTGGCGATGATTGGCGAGCGTGACCTCGACCATGACGCTGGCGATCGGAGCAAGACGCCGCAGTGCCAGATGTGCATGGTAACCGGTGATAATTCCAGCCTTTTCCAGCTTTCGAAGGCGGAGCCAGCATGGTGTCGGCGACAATCCCACCTTATCGGCCAGCGCGAGCTTGGTGATGCGGCCATCGCGCTGAATGGCGTCCAGTATCCGCAGATCGATTGCATCAAGTCTCATGTGAAAGCTGCTTGTCGTCGTCACTTATCGTTTCCAGACCAATGGCACTCGAAACCAGAGCTGACAAGCTTGCTTTGTGGAATTGGGCTGATCGCGCGGCGTTGTCTGATCCTGAATGAGGCTCTTTATCTGCCGGAAGGGCGGCGCTGATTATGTTATGCGGCTATCGGGAAACAGGTTTACGAGCGATGCTCTTCACATCCCGTCAGCGGGGTATCATGGAAAAATATAATAGATATTTCTAATTTGCGCTGCGATGCCAAATCTTCTCGCGCCTATTCTATGATGTTCGGGATCGAGCGTTCAATGCGAACATCCAGACGGATGACGCGCGTGCTGAGAATTTGAGATTCGCGCACGGTTTCGAAAACGGGCAGGAAAACCGGACGAATGATCGTGAACCAGGAAGCGACCTCGTCGATGTTGGCACTGACGCTTGTAGTCTTGCCGCTTTCATCCTTGCCGACGATCAAAAGATTGCCGGCCAGCGGCGAGGGGTGATCTTTCAAATCCGCTATGCTGGAAAGTCCGTCGATAAGGCCGTTATTATCGGCATAGAGAAGATGGGAGTCCGCGATGCGGACGATATCGATCCCACTGGAGCCGACCAACTTGCGGATGTGCTCGATCCGGTTGCCGGCGGGAAGCATCACCGTCCGGATCGTTCCGTCGACCGTGCTTAAAAGATATGACTTGGCTTCTGGCATGGGAATTTCTTCCGTTTGCCGTTCGACGAAGTGCGGTTCTTGCGCACGAACGAGGCGAAGCTGCGGTCGTGCTCTCCTATGGGATTCATATGGGCTATAATCATTCGCCATTCCCATGCCACCTCGAGAATTAGCAGCAGAAGATATTGGCCCTATAGGCGCGAGCTTGTGCAACTTTTGCAAGCATCAAAATTCGTTCGGTGTGTTGCCTTTTCTTCAACGGCGACGTGTCCCCGACGCCTCAAATCCGAATATATTGAGCCACATTTGCTTTAGCGGCCCCCGAATACTTCCGCGATGCATGAATAACGTTACGCGCCAGCGCTCCGGCCTGCCGCTCACGAAAATGACATGAGCGTTGACATCTCAAGCTGGAGTAAAAAATGCGATGCCTGCCACCTTTGATTGATAATGGGTCGACGGAGGCGAGATAGCGCCGTGATGGATAGCGCCGCCGAGCAAGGATCATCCTGTCCAGACAAGGGAGCGACTATTCCAATGAATGCGCGGATGCCTTTCCGGCTCGAACTGCGATCTCATCGAGATATTCCTCGAAATATCTGCGGGCAATGATGGATGTCATCGAGAGGCTGCGTCTGGGGTCAACGATCAAGGAAAGGATCATTGGCGGCAAGCCGCTGTCGGCTAAGCGAGAATAGTGCAATCCGTCCTCATGCGGGAGGGGCATGCCGGAAGCGATCGCGGTCACCCCGAAACCGCAGCCCTCGCGGACCATGGACCGCATGAGCGACAAGCTGTTGGTCGTCAAGACAGGCTGAAAGCGGATGTCGATACGCGCCGCCGCAATATCAACGACATCACGTAGATGACTGCTGGTGTCGGGAACGATCGTCGGCTTCTTGAAGAATTCGCCGATGGAGATGCTGTCCTGCTGCTCTACGCCTGCGGGCAGCATGGCGATGAGATGAAAATCGGCGGAGCGCGTAACAATGACCCCCGGCAGGGGCAGGGGGCTGAAGGTCAGTCCGAAATCTGCGTCCCCGTCCCTGACCAGCTGTCGCACGCGATCGGAATCCTCCACTGCGATCGCATTGCGGATACGAGGGTGGTCCTTCGTGAATCGCGCTATCACTGCCGGCAGGAAATCGGGCACGGTTTCCTGGGAAGCCGCGATTTTCACCTCGCCGCGGCGTAGTCCCTTCAGTTCCTCGATCTCGGATTTGATGCGGGAAAGATCCTTATTCCATTCCCTGTAGCCATTGACGAGCAGTTCGCCCGCCGATGTCAGCCGCATGCCGCGCGGCAGGCGCTCGAAGAGAGCAACACCGAATTCCTCCTCTGCGCTGATGAGCTGCTTGTTGATCGCCGAAGCCGACACATTCAGTCTTTCCGCGGCTTTTCTGATCGAGCCATGGTTGGCTATCTCGTCGAGGTAATGCGCGAAGCGAGAAAACAGGAGTCGGCTCATTCGGAAGTATACCTCGTTGAAGAAAAGGAAACACACCGGACGAATTTTGTTGGTTGTAAAAATTGTGTGATCTAGTGTCTATTAAGACAATAATTTGAATGCAATCAATGTGCCAAGAAGGCCGCAGCATGTATCTGGAGACCCCGCAAACCCATCAGGTGCAGGTTGCAGGCGAGAATTTCAACTTGCCGATCGTCCAGCTGAGCGATCGGCGAGCAATCGCATTGCTGATGGTCATCGACATGGGTATCCAGTTCGGAGAGCTCGTCGGCGAGGCCCTGGCCCGTCATTTTGCGCCGTTGCGGCCCGACATCGTCGTCGGCAGCGCGACCTTGGGCGTCCCGGTCGCCATCGAGGTCTCGCGGCGCCTTGGCATCGATCGATATGTAATCCTGCAGAAATCACCCAAATTTCACCTTGCCGACGCCTTGGTCGAGGATGTTCGTTCCATCACGACCGCAACGCCACAGCGTCTTCTGCTGGATCGCCGTTCGATAAAGCTGCTTCAGGGCAGACGCGTTCTGGTTGTCGACGATGTCATCGCCACCGGTTCCAGCATGGCGGCGGCGATCAGGCTCGTGCGTCGTGCCGGCGCAAACATAATTGGTGCGGGCGCCATTCTGACCGAAGGTCATTCCTGGCGGACGCTACTCGGAGAGGACGCCAAGCTGGTGACCAGTCTGGGCCACATTCCGCAGTTTGATGTTATCGAGGGAGTGGCGACGCCGGATGGCGCGACCGAAAAGGATGCTTGGACGGAAGATCGCGCTTCGGTCAGCAAGCCGATCGCGCGGATCCGGCGGAAACGTTCCATGGCCGAGAAAGACGTCGCGCGAATATAGGCAGGGTGCCGATGATTTGCTGAGCTATCTTTGTGGCACTCGTTGGTCGCGACGCGCATGATTGGATTGGCCTGCCGATACTGCGTGTGCTAGATCAAGTTCCATATGCAATCATGGGTGGTTTTCGTGATTTGAATTTCCTATACGTCGTTTGAATGTTGGAGAGAACTTCCGTGCGCGGGCATTGCATTCCTACTGCAATTCCAAACCGCGCGTTACGCTGGCCTTTTCTCCATTGTCCCTGTGAGTTTTAGGGGGCTGAAGCAGTAGTCTATGGGGGATCCCGAGGGTCTGTAGAGTGTGGTGTCCCGGTCTCCGTTCGTGATTGGATGAAGTCCGGGATCTGAGTAATCGGATGCGTCAATAAGAGAGCGCGAAACTGCGCCCGAATGATCGCGGAGGACCATCCAATGGGTTTTCCGAGAATTTCTGGAAATTGCTTTTTAAAGGGACCAAGATCATGCAACCAGCGACCGTTTCACAAACCGACGGCAATACACTCTTTCCTATCGTACTCTCGATCGTGGCGGCTGCCGCGACTGGCGTGCTTTGGGCTTATGCCAATCCAATCCAGCTCGTGCCTGGCGTCATTCAATGGCGCATTTTCGCCTTTCTGCCATCGGTGATCGGCATTCTGCTCGGCTGGCGCAGCGGCTTCATTTGCGGCTATCTCGGCACCATCGTCTGGTCGCTGCTGGCCGGCACCTTCATACCTGCGCATTCGCTTCTTGTTGACGGCATCATGGTCGGCCTGACCGGCCTCGTGCCAGGGCTGCTTTTCGATCCTGCCAAGACGACCTTCGATCGCAGTGGGCTGATCAAGATTGCCGTGGTCTGCCTTATCGTCGGGCTCGTTATGGTGGCAGCGGTGTCTGCGAGCCTTGCCTATCTCGGCATTTTCCCGTTCTGGTGGGGTTTTGGCTATCTCGGCTTGTCCGACATCGTCCCGATGGTTGTCGGCACGCCGCTTCTGATCATCCCGGCCATGAAAATCCTGAAGAGTGCGCATCCATCCGGTTTCAAGCGCTTCTGAACCCGATCTGGATCAACAAGTGCTCAATATCGCTAATCTGACGATCGGTTTCGGCGGCGCTGCGCCGGTGCTTGCCGAAACCAATCTCATGCTTGACGAGGGGCAGCGGCTTCTCGTCTGTGGTGAAGCGGGCAGCGGCAAGTCGACATTGCTCGGCGTTGCCGCCGGCCTCATTCCGCGCCTTATTCCAGTTGCCGAATTCTCCGGGCAGGTGGAGCTTGCTGGCCGCCCGCTGCTTTCCTTCACAAAGAAGGAACTGTTCGGCACGATTGGCTTCGTGTCGCAAAATAGCGAAGACCAGCTTTGGGATATCTGCGTCGAGGACGTCATCGCCTTTCCCCTGGAAAACAAGGGCATCGAGCGCAACGAGATTCGGGACCGGCTGACCGAACTGATGGCCGAATTCGAGCTACAGGCCCTGAGCGGCCGTCGGGTTCTCACCCTTTCCGGGGGTGAGCGGCGAATGGTCACCATCGCCGCGGCGATCGTCTCGAGCCCATCGATTCTGGTGCTGGACGAACCGACGACCGGGCTTGATCCTGCCGCGCGCGTGCGGCTGTCCAATATCCTGCTGAAAGTGCTGGACAGCACCCCGACACTGCTGGTCTCGGAGCAGGACCCTTTGACACTCCGCTCCGTAATAGACAGCATTGCCCTGATGCGTCGCGGCGGCGTCTCTCCGAGCATGCCGCCGGAGACGGTGCTTAAGCACGACGCCGCCTGGATCGACGCCGGCATTTTGCCGCCGATGCGCGCCCGGCCGGCGCGGCAGACCGTCGAGCCGGGTCGCCCGCTGTTGACCGTTTCGGGTCTGACGAGCCAGCTTTCCCGATCGCGCGACAACCCGGTATTGAAGGACGTCAGTTTCGATATCCGGGCTGGAGACGTGCTGGCGCTCATCGGCCGCAATGGTGCCGGCAAGACGACGCTGTTCAAATCGATCCTCGGGCTGGTGAAAACCACCTCGGGTTCCATTCTTCTCGACGGGACAAAGGCCGACGACTGGTCTGTTGCGGCGAGGGCGCGCAAGATCGCCTACATTCCCCAGAACATGCGCCATATCCTGTTCAACATGACCGTAATCGGCGAGGTGATCTTTGCCATTACGGCGTCGAGCGCATCGTCGAGCGACCCGGCCGTCGTTGCGCGCGCCAAGGCAGCGCTGGAGCGATACGCACTCTCCGACCTGGCGGAAGCCAATCCGTTTGCTCTTTCGGCCCGCCAGCAAGCATTGCTGGGGCTTGCTTGCGCCGATGCGACCGGCGCGCTTGTTGCCATCATCGACGAGCCGCTTTTGAGCAGAGACATCAAAGGCCGGCAAATGCTGGAACGTTTCATCTCGTCGATGCAGTCTTCGGGGCGGGCGGTCATGCTGATCTCGCACGATCTGGAATTGGTCGACGATCTGGCTACCCGCCTGATGATCCTCGACAATGGCAGGATCGCGTTCATGGGGGCGCCCGAAGACGGCTGGGAAAGCGGCACCTTCGGTTCTCTCGGATGGCAAGCACCCTACGATATGACAGCGTGGAGCATGGCATGACGCGGCTTCATGAGCTCAATTTCTTCATCAAGCTGGGAATCGCCTTCATCATCATGATGGCCGCCTGGTTTGCCCCGGGCTGGCGGTTCGGAGTACCCCTTGCGCTTATCTGCCTGGCCCTTCTATGGAGCTTGAGGGTTCCCGGGCTCCGCGGCTACCTCAAGGGCGCCGCGCTGCTGACCGGCATGGTCATGGTGAGCTGGATGATAAATCTCTGGCTGCAGGGTCTTTCGACGCCGGAAGCCTTGTCGGTCGCGGCGGCGATGGCCGCCAGGCTAGTGACCACGACGGCCGCCTTCTATTTCGTCATGGAGACAAGCTCGCCGGGCGAAATATTGGCGGCGGCAAGCGCTGCCAGGCTGCCGTCCATCGCCACGCTCGTCCTGTCACTGACCTTCGGCGTCATTCCGATGCTGCGCGATGATTTCGAGCGCATTGCGGACGCCCAGCGTTCTCGCGGCATGGAGATCGACGATGTCAGCCTGCCGACGAAATTGCGTTTTGCGCTGGCACGCGGCATTCCGCTGCTCGTCCAGGCGATCCGCATGGCGCACGCCATCTCGTTTTCCCTCACCCTTTACGGGTATGATCTGAAACACAAGCGAACAACCTGGCGAGAAGTCGGCCTGATGGTCGAGCAGCGCCTCAGTATGAAGGATAAGGCCCATGACCCCTGAGACCGCGGACCCTAGAACCGGGCAGAACTGGAAGGTCGATGTTGCCGGCTATGCCGTCGAGTTGCCGATCGTGGCGATCAAACCGGATTTTGCCATTTCCCTCATGATGGTCATCGATCTCGGCGTGAAATTCGGTGAGCACGTCGGCATCAAGCTTGCCGCCAAGTTCGCGTCGCTCAAGCCCGACATCGTGGTCGGTACGGCGACACTCGGCATTCCCGTCGCCATTGAAGTGACGCGGGCGCTCGGCCTCGACAACTATGTGGTCCTGCAGAAGTCGCCGAAGATCCATTTGGCAAATGCGCTGGAACAACGCATCTCCTCGATCACTTCCAAGGGCGAGCAGCGCCTGCTGCTGGACCGCGCCGCGATCCCCCTTCTCAAGGGCAAGCGCGTGCTTGTCGTCGACGACGTGGTCGCCTCGGGGTCAAGCCTCAAGGGTTCGCTGGAATTGGTGCGCAAGGCGGGAGCCGAAGTTGTCGGCATTGGCGTTATCCTGACCGAGGCCCGAGACTGGCAGGAGACGCTGGGATCCGATTGCGACCTCATTCAGGGCCTCGCTCATATTCCTCAATTCTCCAGGACCGGCAATTCTGCCTGGGAGCCAATTCCCGGCACCTGAGGCCACGGCTGCAATAAACGTATTTCGTCGCCGCCGCTGTTTCGACACATGTTCGATGCGCTGCGTCTGGGCGTGCCATCTGAACGCCCAGACTTCGGTCATATGGTCCTCAGACGTTCCGAAGTTCCGGCAACGGCGCCTATTGCTTACGGATCCTGCAGATGACGGTACCGTCACCCGTTCGCGCCTTCTTGTTGGGATCGATGCATGTCAAGGCATGGGGATCACAATCCTCGCGGAACTCATACACGCCATTGGGACCCATAGCTTCCAGATTTGGGGTTTGCGACGGGCAATCCACGGCCTCTGTGCCGCGTTGCTCGCATGCGGAAAGCGTGAGACCGATCAAGAGGAGAGCAAGAAACTTGTGCATCATCCGTCTTCGATTACAGGATCATATGATGAATGCAAACCCACCATCATCATGGACCATATCGAAACGAGGCGAATGGCCCTACATCAACCTGTCCTTCGGACTTCCGCATTCCGTTGTAGAAAAATCATGGCCACGAAAATCGTAATCACGATCACGATAGGAATCGGATGACGATTTGCCTTCGCGTGAAGATGGAGCGATCGGCTATCGGTCACGCCCACTTAAAGGGAACTCGCCTCGAAGAGTTCGCGCGTATAGGCGTGGTGCCGGCCTTCAAATCCGCCTTAGTCAGTTCATCGACGAAGGTCCCGTCCTTCATGATCAGCACGCGATCGCATATATGGCTCCTCCCGGGAGTGCGATGTAATACGTATGATGTTGTCTATATGTCATATTATGATTTATCGAAAATCGGCATGGCTTGCAAGGCCAGGCGGATGACCTGATGCGAATGAGCGGAGGTCAAAAGTGGCGACATGAGACCCGGGTTGCCTGAAGCTGGCGTAACGGGCAATCGATCGGTTGCCATGTGGCTTGGCGGTAAAAGGTACCAGATGGGGTGGCATTTGATAAGGCCGGAGATGGGGCGGCTCGATATCAGCGATTGCGCGTGTCGCCTCCTCACGGAGCGGCAATAGCTCTCGACACCTCTAAGAATTCATATTATGTCATATGATACGGATCAATCTCACGGGAGAGACGCTCGGTGTATGTAGGAACACAGGTCGAGGCGCGCGACGACGACGATTATCGCGTTTTCGCGCAATTGGGGCTGAAGCATATATGTGCGGACCCGCCGGGAAAGCCGGAGAGCTGGACGCTATCCGATCTTGAGCGCCTTCGCGACAAGGTCGAGAGTTTCGGGCTGATTCTGGATATGATCCAGCTTCCCTTGCCGTCTCAACCGATCGAAAAGGCATCCTATCCTGATATTCTACTTGCCGGACCGGATCGCGATCGCCAGATCGATGCGGTCTGCAAGCTCATCGAAGATGTGGCGGCGGCCGGCATCCCCGCGGCAAAATACAATCTCAATCTCATCGGCATACCGCGCACGCCGGAAGAGCCTGGACGCGGCGGTTCGATGAATGCGAGCTTCCGCTGGGACAAGGCGGACCACCACGCCGCCCCCGGCCTTGCCGGCGTCCTGTCGGAAGACGAGAACTGGGAGCGCATCGATTATTTCCTGGAGCGGGTTGTGCCCGTGGCGGAGAGCAATCGCGTCCGCCTCGCTTGCCACCCGCATGATCCCTACACACCGCCGGGTTATCGCGGCGTCACGCGTGTGCTCGGCTCCGTGGAAGGCTTGAAGAAGTTCGTGCTGATGCGTGAAAGCCCCTATCACGGGCTGAATTTCTGCCAGGGATCGGTCGGCGAGATGCTCGACAATCCGCGCGAGGAGATCGATGACATCATCCGCTGGTTCGGCACGCGCGGCAAGCTTTTCAACGTCCATTTCCGCAACATTCGCGGTGGCAAGCTCTCCTTCATGGAGACCTTCCCGGATGAGGGCGACATGGACATGGTCCGCTCCGCGAAGGTCTACAAGGAGGTCGGCTACCAATACATGCTGATGCCCGATCATGTTCCGACCATCAGCGGCCGGGACCCGACCGGCGTCGCCTTCGCCTTCTGCTACGGCTACATCGCCGCCCTCGTCCAGTCACTCGAAGGCGCCTGAGACCCATCGCCCCTACCAATCGATAACAGGATTCCGATATGAACCCGATTGAACTGAAAAAGGCGGTTGGCAGCGGTCTGCTGTCCTTTCCCGTCACTCATTTCGACAGCGACCTGAAATTCGACGAGGCGAAGTACCGCCGCCATGTCGAGTGGCTGGCAGGCTATGATGCCGCCGCTCTTTTTGCCGCCGGCGGAACCGGCGAGTTCTTCTCCCTCAACCCCGCCGAAATCCCGCAGGTCGTTCGCGCCGCAAAGGCATCCGCGGGCAATACGCCGATCATCTCAGGCACGGGCTATGGCACGTCGCTTGCCATCGAGATCGCCAAGGCAGCCGAGAAGGCGGGGGCGGACGGTCTGCTGCTCCTGCCGCCTTATCTCATGTTCGCCGAACAGGCCGGCCTGATCGCTCATGTCAAGGCTGTATGCCAATCCGTCGGAATAGGCGTCATCGTTTACAACCGTGACAATGCGGTGCTCAGCACCGACAGCATCGCACGGCTTACCGACGAGTGCCCCAATCTCATCGGCTACAAGGACGGGGTCGGTGAGGTCGACAAGGTGATCGAGATCACCACGACCCTCAAGGACCGTCTCGTCTATGTCGGCGGCATGCCGACCCATGAAGTCTATGCCCAAGCCTATTTCGCCGCAGGCGTCACGACCTATTCCTCCGCCGTCTTCAATTTCATTCCCGCGCTTGCCCAGCGTTTCTACAGCGCGTTGCGGGGCGGAGATCAGGCAACGGTCGATGAAATCCTCACGGGCTTCTTCTTCCCGTTCGTCGCCCTGCGCAATCGAAAGAAGGGCTATGCGGTCTCGATCATCAAGGCCGGCTTGCATGTTCTCGGCAAGGATCCAGGTCCTGTGCGCCCACCGCTGACCGATCTGACGCCGGAGGAACTGGCAGCGCTCGCAAAGATCATCGAGGCGGCCAAGGCCGCGTGAGGCTCAGCCAGGCACATGCGAACGATCGTCGGCAATGCTGGCGATCCCGCTTTGCGGGGGGAAGATACTCGTGATTAGCTTGCCGTCTCGAATTTTTATCGAGATGATGGCCACCTCGGCAATGCTTGCATCTACACATGTCTGTTTGCCAGACATTCGTCCATGCCATGACTAGTCAAATGGCGTGCTCATGCTAATCGACTATTATTCCGTCGACATCGCGCGAACTGGGTCGAAATCGTCACCCATCCCCGATGAGGGACAAAGATCACGGCTGCTTCGTCTCGCGGAGAGGCGTGGTGGCCGTGTAGTCAGCGGTCCGCCTGTCACACCGACCGATTCTTTAGACCAATGACGTCATGGATACGCGATAAGCAATCGCCATGAAGCTGCCGCGTCATGGTCAGGGGATCGCCATGCTATTGCCTCATAGAAAACGTTTGACGGCCACATTGCCGCCGGATCGTTCCTCGACCGTAACCGGCGGCTGAATCCAATATGGTACGCCAAATTTCGCTCTACGCCATCAAAGAGGTGTTCCCCCCGCACGACCAAGAGGAATTGAGATGATGATTCGTCATATGCCCGCTGTATCGTTGACCGCTGCAGCCTTGAGCCTGATGGTTCTCAGCAATCAAGCCTTCGCACAGCAAGCAACACAAGAGCAGCAGCCTGCTCAAGCACAACAGCCCGATAGCAATGCTGCCGCTCCCACGGTCAGCGATCAAAAAATAGAGGCTTTTGCGGTCGCTTATCTCCAGGTGGATAAGATCAGGCAGGAATATTCGGCCAAGATCGGCGCGACACAGGATCCGACCGCGAAACAACAGCTGCAGACCGAGGCAAGCAAGCAGATGGTGCAGGCCGTTCAGACCTCTCCTGGGATGTCGGTAGACGAATACAACGCAATTCTAACGGCTGCAAAGAAGGATCCTGTACTCGTTAAGAAAGTCCAGGATAAGATTCAGAAAGCCGCACCTGCGCAACAGTAAGCGACGAAACGATCTCCACGTAATGTGATATCAGATCGATGCCGCATCTCGGCGCGGCATCGACTGCCATCTTCATCGCGATGGCGGTGAGGCGATCGGCCGGTCTATCGCACGGCCGCTTTCAGCAGGCCGTTGCGAGCGAAGGTCTCGCGCAGCCGCTCGTCGACGGCGATGTAGGAATCGAGTGTCAGCGCGAGCTTTTTTGCAATGAGCGGTAAGCTTTCGGCCAGCTTTATCAGACGCTCCGGATCGGAAAACACGATCTCTGCATAGGTATTGAAGTCATTCTCCGAGGTCGTCGCGCCATAGGCGGAGAGAAAGCCGGTTTCCACCGGTGGAGCGGTCTGGCCATTGCGAGCGATCTGATCGGTCGCACTGTTCTGAAATTGCCATCCGGCTGGCTCGAGCGCGGTGAAGGACCGTTGCAGGGCATCATTGCGGAGCCAGATGAAGGAACTTGTTTCGTGGTGCACGCCAAGCTCCGCGGTCAGCTGACGCGTCTCGGCCGATACGTTGGAGGGTGCGGCGAGAAATATCCAGTCCTGCCCATAGGTGCCGCCCGCTTCGGCGCCGTCGATCAAAATCTTGCCGGCGATGAAGATCGCCTTGATGATCCGGCCGAGACATTGATCCGGATAAGCTTCGAAAGCCCTGGCAATGCCGCGCAGCGAGTCCTTCACGGCGGTGCGGTCGGCAGGGCTCAACACGACGCCCTCTACCGGCGCGTCGGCGGGTAGATAGGGTGGCACGTAGAAGGTTGACGGATCGCCAAAGCCGATCGTCAGGCCCTGTTGCTGGCCAAGCTTGGCCGCATAAGCATCAGCATCGGCAATGGTATCCTCTTTCGGTGTAGATCGGCCGAGAAGGTAGGAACCGCTCCCGGCCAGAACCACCGCTGCGCCAAGTAGAAGACGCCGGGAGACAATCAATGTGCCAGTCCAACCCGGGCGCCGACATGCACGGCGGCTGGAACCGCGGCGCGTGGCAGGGCTGTGGTGGCCGCACCCCGAAGCATGGCGAGGCCGCGCGTCAGCGAGGCGCCGGCGGCCGCGAAGGAGGCCGGATCATCGGCGACGCCGACGCCGCCGGAGAAGAAATCCTCGACGAGGGTGCCGACGACAATGACGCCAGCACCGATGACCAGGCCGGTGCCGATGACGCGGCTCCAGTTTGTTCCTTCATCGGGCTCGCGGATACGCACCGCGTCACGCACGGCCTGCGGCGAAGGCGCAGACGGAGGAATCTGTGCTTTAGGCGTGATCAGAATCACAAAGGCCACGCTCATCGCGACATAGTGGAACGGGCCGATCCTGCCCTGCAGCTTGGGGAAGCGGACCTCGGCACGCAGCTTCGGGATCGGGCTGCCGGAGCTGAACTCGACGCCAACCGCGGTGGCGGCCGCGTTGGGCGTCGTGCTCTGGCTGACCAGCATCGAGCGCACTGTCACTTCCTTTTTCTTCGAATCGTAGATGAAGCGGGTGTCGCCAATGAGCTGGCCGAAAGCGACGTTGGCCTGCTGCGAAATCTGCGTTTCCAGCCGTCCGCCATTGCTCACATAGGTCGCCGGGTAGCGCTTGTCCGTCATCAGGACGACATCGCCGGTCATGCGGAACTCGATCGTCGCCGTCGGGGTCTCAATGACGGGCATTGTCAGATCATTCAAGCGGTACTTGATCGAGATCGGCGAATAGACGTGCGGCAACTCCTTCTTCAGTTCCGTAGCCGGGTTGCCGGTGCGAAGCGGCTGCGGCGAGGCTGAATGCGGCGCCGAAGTGGCGGCGGATGTCGAGGGATTATGATGCTGCGAAATATGCGGTGTATGGTTATGGCCGTTGCTGCCATGCTCGCGCTGACCTGGCAGAACGGGGATCAAAATTGTGCTGCCGGTATGGATCAAATCCGGATCGGGGATTCCATGTCCGGTGGTGCGAATGACATCGCGGCGGTTGTTATAGCGCCAGATACGCGGCCATTGCGCACCATGGCCGAGATGCTCGTGGGCGATAGACCAGAGCGTATCGCCCGCCTTGATCTGATATCGTGTGCCGATCATATTTTTCCCCCGTGTGTTGCTTTACGGAATAGGGTAGTTGGCTGGTGCGCCTGTCAACGCCGTATCAGGTTTTCGCTATCGTCATATGACAATGAGATTACTAATCATACATGACGTAGAGATATTCCACCGTTAGCTGCATAAATATGATCGCGCTGCCGATGGCCGCGGCGGTAAAATCGACAGGATCGACCGTTCCAGAACGCCGAGGCTTGTCGCGGTGGCAAGCAAGTGACTTCGCTATCTGCGCCTGGCCAAGTTCGTCGTTCCGGGGCAAATCCGGAGCGAGACGCTATCGGCTATGGTGAGGTCACGGTCTGATCTGTTGGTGCCGTCGAGCTCATCATAAAAGGTCTGTCCGTCCCACACACCCACTGATTCATTTTTGTTCAGCCTCAGGTTGATATTTTCATCGCCTCCATATCCATTGAGTTGATGTATTGCGGATATTTTCCGTCGCCGTCGCTCTATGGCTGCTCGTCGGTCGCGGGAGCTGAGCCCCACCTGATGATTGACCGGCATCATCGGCCCAGGCAACGGAAATCGCGCAGGAAAGGATAAATAAGGCAATTAGGAAGGGCGCTCGAAACAGTTTGGCAAGTGAAGCCATGCCGTTGGTGCTCCATAGATTTCCGCTTGAATCCCGGCGTTTGACGACGAATGAAGCCGCCGAAAGGCACGGGCAATAAAACCTCGCTACACCTCAGATCACACTACCATGCGTGATCTAGGCGCCTGGTTGATTTTTTCGAGAGGGATGGAAGCTTTTAGTTGCCGTTATGATCGCTTGACGTGCAAGGACAGCAGCGGGCTGGATCCATAAGGCGGGAGAGCCTTCGCCACCAGCATCACGCCGGCCCACCGACGCTCGCCGATCTGATAGGGATTTTGGTTCGCTAGCCCGGGAGCCGACAGGATATGGATGTGCCCGGTCAACCGCCGGGCAGACCCATTGCTTCGGTCAAATCTTTGCAGCCTTGGCGAAAGTCGGATCGAATGTCTTCTCGAAGGGTACGTCGGCATTGGCGAGTTCGGGATCGAGCGTCTTCAACACGCCCATCATGGACTTATAGCCTTCCGGTGTGACCATGCCGTCCGGGGAATACATTTCCTTGGAATTCTTGAATGCCTGCATGTAGAGGTCACGATTGCCGAGTAGATATTCCTCCGGAACGACGCCGGCGGCATCTTCGGGGCTTGCTGTCGCGATCCATTTCAGGGCCTTCATGAAGGCGTTGACCGTCTTTTGCGTGGTGATTGGGTTCTCTTTCGCAAATTCGCGCTTGATGTAGACGGTCGCGGCCGGGTTCGGACTACCGAAAAGCGCACGTGTACCGGCCTCGGTGCGCGTATCCAGAAGCACCGTGACGTCGCCATCATACTGCAACTGCGCGATGACCGGATCGAGATGGGAAAGGCCGTCGATCTGACCGCTCTTGACCGCGGCAACGGCGCCGGCCCCGCCGCCGACGCCGATCAGCGACGCATCGTCCGTCTTCAGTCCGTTCTTCAGCATGGCATATTGGAACATGAGCGCCGTCGAGGAGCCTGGCGCGGTGACGCCGATCTTGCGGCCCTTCATGTCCGCCATCGACTTGATCTCGCCGGCGAGGTCCTTGCGCACGGCGATGACGATGCCGGGGAAGCGGCCAAGATTGCAGATCGCGACGATATCCTGACCCTTGTTCTGCATGCGGATCGTATGTTCATAGGCGCCGGCGACGACATCGAGGGAGCCGCCGATCAGTCCCTCCAGCGACTTCGAACCGCCGGCGAAATCATTGATGGTGACGTTGAGACCCTCTTCCTTGAAGAAGCCCTTCCGTTCGGCGATCGTCAGGGGCAGATAATAGAGCAGCGGCTTGCCGCCGACGCCGATCAACAGGTCCGGCTTTTCCGGCTTCGCATCCTGCGCCACCGCCGGCAGAATCCCCGCAAGCGAAGCGCCGATTCCAAAGCTCGCGGTCCCGATCAGAAATGTCCTGCGTTCCATAGTTTTTCCTCCACGTCTCCGTTTCGTTGCGCTACTGGCCGCGCCAGGCAAGCAGCCGTCGTTCGACCATCGTCATGACCCAATCCACCAGCAGGACGAAAGCGGTCAGAACCGCCATGCCCGCAAAGACGCCCGTCACATCAAAGACACCCTCGGCCTGCTGGATGAGGTAGCCGAGACCAGCGGCGGAACCGAGATATTCGCCGACGACCGCACCGACAACGGCAAAGCCGACCGAAGTATGCAGGCTGGAAAACACCCAGGAAAGCGCGGAGGGCAGATAGACATGGCGCAGCAGCTGCCGCTCGTTCATTCCAAGCATGCGGGCATTGGACAGCACCGGCTGGCTGACTTCCTTGACACCCTGGTAGACGTTGAAAAAGACGATGAAGAAGACGAGCGTGATGCCGAGCGCCACCTTGGACCAGATGCCGAGGCCGAACCACAACGCGAAGATCGGTGCCAGCACGACACGGGGCAGTGCATTCGCCGCCTTCACATAAGGGTCGAAGACTGCCGCGATCAGCGGCCGGCGGGCGAACCAGAAGCCGAAGACGACGCCGCCGAAGGCGCCGAGCAGGAAGGCCAGGATCGATTCCGATAGCGTGATCCAGAGATGATACCAGATCGATCCGCTGGCGAACCATTGGATCACACGTTGCGCGACCTTGAGCGGATCGGCAAAGAAGAAGGATATGGTCTTCGGATTGCCGAAGAGGCCGGTATTCGTCGCCAGATGCCAGAGGACCAGAATGACCAGCGCCACCAGGATCTGTAGCAGGAGAAGGAGGGAGCGGTTCATGCGATCTCTCCGCTGCTCTGGCGATAGGCGGTCATCACCTCGTCGCGCAGCGCCTGCCAGATATCACGATGAAGCTGGTTGAAAACGGGATCGTGCCGGATCTCGCCGATTTCGCGAGGCCGTTCCAGCGGCACCTTGAAGTCACCGATAATGCGGGACTTCGGACCGGCGGACATGATGACGACACGGTCGGCAAGGGCGATCGCCTCATCGAGATCGTGCGTGACGAACATCACGGCTTTGCGGTCCTCGGACCAGAGTTTCAGCAGGAGGTCGCCCATGATCAGGCGGGTCTGCGCATCGAGCGGACCGAATGGTTCGTCCATCAGGAGCAGTTTGGGATTGCGGATGAGCACCTGGGCAAGACCGACCCGCTTGCGTTGGCCGCCCGAGAGCATGCGCGGGAAACGATCGGCAAATGTGGCAAGGCCGACGCGTCCCAACCAATCCCGCGCAATCCTTCTTGCCTCGGCAGTATCCGTTCCCGTGATCTCTAGTCCGATCGCAACATTCTCGAGAACCGTTTTCCATGGCATCAGCGAATCCTGCTGGAAGAGATAGCCTGCCTGGCGGTTGATGGATTTCAGGGGCTGGCCGAAGACTTCGACCGTCCCTGACGCGGGCGTCAAAAGCCCCGCCGTCGCATTGAGAAGTGTGGATTTGCCGCAGCCCGTCGGGCCGACAATAGCCACGAACTCATGCGCCTCAACATTCAGATTGGTCGCCGCTACGGCGTCGAACCGTGTCTTGCCGGCCATTTCAAAGGAAATCGCCACCTGTTTCAGGCTGACCGCCCTCACAGCCTCCATCGTCATGCCCTGCTTTCCTCCCCGATATCCGTCTACCTCCGGCGGGCATCAGGCATCGTCATGTTCAGCCAACAGATCAAAGCAAGCGCGACCAGTCAATATGCGGATTGGCTGAGCTATCGTTCTGCTACAGGGAAAGGATGCGAAAGCCCCGGCAGATGCTGTCGGGGCTTGGCAAGTTTCGCAGGGATCGGGTGGTCAGGCTGCGCGCCGGTGGTGCCGGCCCTCCTGAACCTCCTCGACGATCTTGTCTACGAAGGCGGGAAGATCGTCGGGCGACCTAGATGTGATGATGCCTTCATCAGTCACGACCTTTTCGTCCTTCCAGGTTGCGCCGGCATTTTTGACGTCCGTCTTGATGGACCAGTAGGAGGTTGCCTGGCGCCCACGCAACGCGTCGGCTTCAGCGAGCAGCCAGGGCGCGTGGCATATGGCGGCGACCACCTTGCCGGAATTCAGGAAATCACGGACGACCCGCATGGCATCGCCATCCATGCGCAGCTTGTCGGGATTGATCTGGCCACCCGGCAGCACCAGCGCATCGAACTGGTTCACGTCGACATCCTTAGCGATGATATCGACCTCAACGCTGTCGCCCCAATCGGTCTTGTCCCAGCTCTTGATGCTGTCCTTCTTGATGGAGGCAACCTTGACATCGGCGCCACGCTTCCTGAGTTCGTCGAGGGGAACGCGAAGTTCTGAACGTTCGTAGCCGTCGGTCGCCAGAATGAGGATATGTGCGGAATTGATGGAAGGCATGATCTATCCTTTCGCTGTATCGTTGATCGGAACGCCCGTTTCCAAACCCCAGCCGCAGGCAATCGTTCCCCGGCTTTGTGGGAACCGCAGCGCGATCCCGCGGTTATGATGGAAATCGACAGGGAGAGATCGGATGGAGCAGGCAATCAAATTCGAGCAGTCCGGCTGGATCCCGAATAATCAGCGATTTCCTGTGATCGTCTATCGGCAGGTGCTCGATGGCCCCGACCGAGCTGAGAGTTTCGAACGGCTCTTTCGAACCAATGGCTGGGGCGGCCTCTGGCGAAATGGCGTCTATCCCTTTCACCATTTTCATTCCACGGCGCACGAAATATTGGGCGTTGCGGCAGGTCGGGCCCGGCTGATGATCGGCGGACCCAGCGGCAAGGAAATCACGGTCGAGGCCGGCGATGCCCTGCTGCTACCGGCCGGAACCGGCCATTGCCGGCTGGAGGCGAGCGAAGACCTGCTCGTGATCGGCGGCTATCCTCCCGGTCAGGAGGCCGATCTCTGCCGGGAAATGCCCACGGCCGAGCAGCAGGCGATGATCGAAAAACTTGGCGTGCCCGCAAGGGATCCATTGAAAGGAGGGGCCGGTGGCCTCCTCTCTCTATGGCATGGCAAAGCCTAGCGCCGGCCGAAATCGAGCATTACCAGACACCCGGCAGCAATCGGAACCGCACGCGCCCGGCATAATCGGCATAACCCTCGAGTTCCGCCTGCAGCAGGGCGTCCTCCCAGCTGGTACGCAGAATCAGTACCCCGCTTGCCCAAGCGGCTGGGATTAAAGCCCACCAGGAACCGAGCGCCAGCGCCAGCCCTGCAAATACCAAGATCGCGCTGACATAGCCCGGATGGCGCACATAGGCGTAGGGACCATTGCTGATGACATGTTGGCCGCGTTCGCGCTGGAGGCGGACACCGGGTTCAAAGAAGCGATTGACGGCCTGCGCCCATGTGCCGAGCGCAATGCCGACCGCTAGCAGGATATAACCCAGGATCACGACGGAGGTTGGCATCACCGACCATTTCATCCTGCCGGCATCCAGGGTTCCAAGCGGTATTTCGGCGATCATACCCAGGCAGATGAGCGAGACCAGAATGAGATCCCAACGTTTGGTTCCGGCCTGGAAGCGGCTGCGTGCCCTGAAGATCATGGGGTTTACGCGTCGCATGACCAGTATCGCGATCCCGTAGATTACCAGGAGGAAAACAATAAAGACCCATCCGGGCCGCCAGTCGAGGCGACCGACAGGTAAAAAGACGAGAGCAAGCAGCGCAAGCGGCAGACCGATCGCGTAGGATATGGCCTTCGTGCGGGACATGGGTTCAGGTTCGGTAACAGTCATGCAGTTGCTCCTTGCAAGGCAAACTTGCCGCGCCCTTCGGTGGATTTACGCTGCTTAGATGATGGAAGCGAACGGATCGGGCGGTTCGAAGCCTTGACACGCGATGCGCCGGGTTTAGACCGGCCGAACATCATCATGCTCCTTCCCCCCGGAGATTCCATGAAATTCCTGGCATCCTTTTCCGCCTTCGTCGGCAAGACTTTTTCCATATGGGTCATCCTGTTTGCCGCTCTCGGCTTCTTCCTGCCCGATTTCTTCAAGCAGTTCGCACCCTGGATCGTCGTCCTTCTCGGCATCATCATGTTCGGTATGGGGCTGACCATATCCGTTGACGATTTTCGCGAGCTGGCACGTCGTCCCCATGAAGTCGCGATCGGCGTCATCGCACATTTTGGCATTATGCCGGCGCTGGCACTGCTTTTGACGCGGATCATTCCGATGCCGCCGGAAGTCGCAGCCGGCGTCATTCTGGTCGGCTGCTGCCCAGGCGGCACCTCGAGCAATGTCATGACCTATCTTGCCCGTGGCGACGTGGCGCTGTCGGTCGCCTGCACGAGTGTGACGACGCTCGCAGCGCCCATCGTCACGCCGTTCCTCGTCTGGATGTTCGCGAGCCAGTATCTGCCTGTCAATGCCTGGTCGATGTTCATCAGCATCGTGCAGGTCATCATCGTGCCGCTGCTGCTTGGCGTCATCGCACAAAAGGCCGTGCCCGGCCTGGTTCGCGCGGCAATCCCGGTCCTGCCTCTCGTCAGCGTCATCGGCATCGTACTGATCGTTGCGGCTGTCGTCGGTGCATCGAAGGCAGCCATCGTGCAGTCCGGCTTGCTGATCTTCGCCGTCGTCGTCCTGCACAACGGTCTCGGCTACCTGTTCGGCTATTATGCATCGAAAGTGCTCGGGCTCAATTTCTACAAGCGCAAGGCGCTGGCGATCGAAGTGGGCATGCAGAATTCAGGCCTGGGTGCAGCGCTGGCCACAGCCTATTTCTCGCCGATCGCCGCCGTTCCGAGCGCGATCTTTTCCGTCTGGCACAATATTTCCGGTGCAACCCTGGCAAACTGGTTTTCTTCGCGCCAAGATGCGGACGCGCCGCCGCGGCCGTGAAATCTACGGGTATGGATGGGGCGCGGCTTCAACCCGCGTCGTGCCGGCCGAAATGCTTCCCATCGCTGAATCGTCGTTCAGCTCATATCCGTGGCAAGGGCGCAATAGACGGCTTGATCCACGGTTCCACCAAGTCGCGTTACGGTGAGCGCAATTGGCGGCAGCCGCGATCCGGCGCCAAGACGGATGGTCGCGCCATCGGTGCGCAGGAGGTTCAGTTGCGCCGCCAGATCGGGTTCGTCCAGCCCGTCGAAGATGCCGCGGCCGCTGATCTTCAGCGCAGCCTCCTTTGCGACCCAGAGCCGGTAGCAGACTTCCAGCGCGATCGCGCTATCGAACGTGGCAACCGCGGCCGCTTCCCTCGGCGAGAAGTGGTCGGCGGCAAAAGCGATTGGGTCGAAGCCGTCGATATCCTCGACCTCTATATCCACGCCGACAGCATTGTTGGGTGCAAAGCCCGCCAGTAGCAGATCGGTGCGATGTGAAAGCGAAACACCCAGCTCGTGATAGGGCTGCCTCAGCGCCGGCCGCTCGCTCGGTCGGCGATAGATGGAAAGATCGTCCCGCTGCGTGGCTGTTCTCAAGGCTGTTTGCGCGATCTGATCACGCTCCGCTCGTCCGCCAGGCATCGGGCGGACGAGGATGGCGATCGCATCCGCGACCGCCAGGACGACCTCTAGTCGAGGGGCAGTCATCCCACGCTCACGCCGCGGCGGAGGGCAGGGCTTCTTTCTGAGCGACGGGAGCCGGTTCCTGCTCGGTTTGAACCGCCTGGGCAGGTGCGCCGACCCACGACGTTCCTTGCGGGATGGCCTCACCCTTCATGACCAGGGTCAGCAGTCCGATATCAGCGAAATCGCCGACATTGGCCTCGTAAAGCACGGTGCTGCCCGAGCCGATCGAGACGCCGTCGCCGATCGTGATGCGGCCGACCTTCATGATGCGGTCTTCATAGAGATGGGTCTGCGGGCAGGAGCCCATATTGAGGACGGCGTGGTCGCCGATATGGGTGCAATCGAATTCGCAGATATCGGTGCTGTTGATCCATGCTCCCTGGCCGATCTTGGCGCCGAAGGGACGGAGCAGCCAGGGCAGGAACGGCGTGCCGCGCAGATAGTCGAGCAGCATCTTGCTGGCGAGACCGCCGTAGAAGACCGCGACGGCTTCGGTGCGCATGGCCCACCATGACCACATCGGCCGGTTCATCGGCTTGTAGGTACCAATCAGCGTCCATTTGAATGCGACGGCAACGAGGTAGAGGATGCCGGAGGTGGCGAGGCCGGCGGCCATCAGCGTCCAGAAAAGGCTGCCCCAGGCACCGTTGTCGATTTCGCTGGCCAGCATGTCGGACATGGCGAGTGCCATGACGATGAGGATGGCGGTCGGCAACGACGTATGCATGGCCTCGAACAGGATGCGCACAAGGCGCATGCGGAGCGGCGGTGCATAGGTGGTGTTCGCAGCCGCCTGCAGCCTCTCGCGCGTCGGGAACTGGAAGGCGGGGCTGCCGCACCAGGTTTCGCCCGACTTGACGTGCAGGGAATCGGGCAGGCGCGTCTTGATGCCGACGAGCGAATCGCTCTCGATCACCGCACCCTGCGAGATGACGGAGGAATTGCCGAAGAAGCAGCGATCGCCTGTTTTCAGGCGCTTGAGTATCATCCAGCCATTCTGGATTTCCTCGTCGCCGAAGATGGTCTCGTCACCGATGAAGTTGTCGCGGCCCATTTCGATAAGGTCGTAGCGGCCGGCGAAGTTTGCCGAGATCTCCGTGCCCTTGCCGATCTTGGCCCCCATCAGGCGGTACCAATTGCGCATGAAGACGGTGGCGTAGAGCGAATTCAGGGTTTCCAGCATGGCCTCGGTGGTCAGGCCGACGACCCATTTGCGGAAATAGAGATTGCCGAAAATGGAATAGCGACCCGGTACGACGCGAGGCAACAGTACCCATCTGAGCGCCACGACGACAGCCATCGACACGACGATCAGCAGGAAGGCGGCCGGCCAGGAGAGCGCGGCGATCATACCCCAGGACAAGGCCTCATCGGAGCCGGGCGCGTAGATCTGCTGTACGGCGGAGAACAGATAGAAGGCCGGGAAGATCGGCAGCAGGCCGACGACGAGGCTAAGATTGTAGGCAACGAAATAGGCCGCGAACTGGAAGATGCGTCCGACGGTACCGAGCTCCGGATGGGCGGGCATCTCTTCGTGCTCGGCGTGCCCGGTCTGGCGGGCGGGCGAGCCATCCCAGCGCGTATGGGCTTCAACATGGGTGCCGGCGGCAATCGCCGTCAGATCGCCGATGACGGCGCCGTCATCGATCTTGACATTGTGGCCGATGACGGAGCCGTTGCCGATCTGCACGCCTTCGCCGATATCGATCGTGCCGACATGGATCTCATTGCCGATGACTTCGACATTGGCGAGCTTGATCTTGACACCGAGGCTGGATCTCGCGCCGATGCGCACAAGGTCGATCGCGCCTTCCTCGAACTCATCGATCATCGCATCCTTGCCGACCTTGGCGCCGAGTGCGCGCATATAGACGCGGATAAGCGGCGAACCTCTCAGGAATTTCGGAGCGGTGAGCTGAACGATGCGCTGCATCAGCCAGATGCGGAAATAATAGGTGCCCCACAAGGGATAGACACCGGGCCGCGTGCGGCCGATGACAAGCCATTTGAGGGCGACGACGACCAGCTTCTCACCGAGATTGAGAGCCAGATAGACGCCGCCCAGAATGAGGATTTCATTCCAGACCGACGCGCCGTCATCGATCAGCAGGATGGAGGCGAGCAGTAGGCCGATCCATTGTAGCGTTGCGATCGCGACGATGAAGGGTAGCACCACGGCCTGAGCAAGACCGCAGAGAAAGCGCCGGCGCCAAGGAGCGGGCTCGAAATTCTTGCGCTCCTGTCCGGAAGCGCGCTCCGCGCGCTGCTCCAGGATCGCCGCGATGCCGCGCAAAGTGCGGCCGGCATAGACGTCGCGCAGGGCGATGCCCGCCAGCAGCGGGATCTTACGCACTTCGGAAACAAACCGGGCCGCCAGCATGGAATGGCCGCCGAGCTCGGTGAAGAAATCCGCCTCGAAGCTGATGGAGCGCAGCCGAAGCGCTTCCGTGGCGGCCTTGAGTAGCTGTGCTTCCGTCCATGTGCGCGGCGGCTCTTGTGCCTGGGTCGGCTGATCGCTCACCAGCGGGATGGCGGCAAGCGTCTTGCGATCGATCTTGCCGGAAGGAAGCCGCGGCAGCGAGACATGGCTATGCCAGGCGGCGGGTACCATGTAGGGCGGCAGCTTGGCTGTAAGCACGGCGCGCGCCTTGTCGCGATCGAAGCTGCTGCCCGTGGTAACGACGTGGGCAACCAGCATGTCCTCGCCATCCGGCGGACGATGCACGACGACGGATGCGGCCTTCACGTCGGGAAGCTCGCCCACGACGGTTTCGATCTCGCCGAGCTCGATGCGATAGCCGCGAATCTTGACCTGGTCGTCGATGCGCCCGAGGAAATGGAGCTGCCCTTCCTCGTCCATCAGCACGGCGTCGCCGCTGCGGTAAAGCATCGGGTCGTCATGACCGGCGAAGGGATTGGCGATGAACTTCGCGGCTGTCAGCTGCGGCAGGTTTCTGTAGCCGGCAGCGACACCCGGTCCGCCGATCAGCAATTCACCGGTATCGCCACGTGCCACGAGTTGCAGGTTTTCGTCGACGACATAGGCGGTCGTGTTGGCGATCGGCCCACCGATCGTGATCGGCCGGGATGGATCGAGTTCGGCGTAGGTTGCAACCACCGTCGTCTCGGTCGGGCCGTAGGTATTGATCAGGCGCCGGCCGGCTTTCGAAAAGCGGCTGACGATCGCCGGAGGGCAGGCTTCGCCGCCGACGATGATGACGCGCAGGCTTTCGACATCGCGCTCCAGCATGGTGAGCAGCGTCGGCACCGTGTCGATGACCGTGATCTTTTCTGCTTCCAGTACATCTGCGAGCCTGTCGAGTTCGGCCATAACGGCAGATGTCGCAACCTTCAATGTCGCGCCGACCAGATAGGGAACGAATATCTCCTCGAGCGAAAGATCGAAGGCGACCGAAGCCTGTTGAAGAACGACGTCCGATTCGACCATGCCGAGGACATCGTTGCCTGCCCGCAGATAGTGGCAGATATTCCGGTGCGTGATGACGATGCCCTTCGGCTTGCCCGTGGAGCCGGAGGTGTAGATCGCATAGGCGGGATCGTCATGCGTGGCGGCACGCGGCGCGATGCCATCATTGTCTTCTGCGAGCAGTCCCTTGAGGATCAGGGTCTGGCCGTCGAATTCGGGGGCAAGGGCCGCCTTTTCATCATGGGTCAGCAGCCATTTCGCGCCGCAATCGGCGAGGCTAACCGCCACGCGGTCGGCAGGGGCCGCTGCATCGAAGGGAATATAGGCAGCTCCGGCCTTGAGAATCGCCAAAAGTGCGACATGTAGCTCGAGGGAACGCTGGAACCACAGACCGACGAAGTCACCCGGACCAATGCCGCGACGGCTGAGCGCGCGCGCTGCCTCATCGGAGCGCCGGTCCAGTTCGGCATAGGTCATCGCCTGGTCGGTTCCGATCAGCGTGAGTGCCGTCTTGTGGGAGCTGCGGGCAACCGTTGCCTTGAAGATGTCCACCATGGTTTCATTGCGGACGAATTCAGGCCGAATGCCGCCTGAGGAAACCGAGAGGCTGGCATTTGGGGTAATCGACGAAATCTGGATAGTCATGGTAACTTCTGCGGAACGAAACTCGGCACAATCAGCGTGCCATCTGCTCATGCTTATACACCCTTCAATTTGCAGCTCTCTTACGGGCGTTGTCAGTGAATTGTAATGTTGGGAAAGCTATGCTTGGTTCGCTGCAGGGCGAGCCCTGCGTGCCAGCTCGAAAGAAGGATTGATATTGTTGCGCATATTCGGGCGAGGAGCCGGCTGGCCCCGCTGGCTGTCCGTTCTCTTGGTGGCGGTTCCGCTAAGCTTGCCAGGCATGGAGGCATTCGGTCGCATACATAACAGTGTTCTGGTCGAAGATGCCGGCAGCTTGCGGCCGCTGCGCGACATCTATGCGGTCGTTGCGCGCGAAATGCCGGGAAAGGTGCTTCGCATCAAGCGGGTTCGCCGGGCTGGGCGTCAGGCCTATGCCGTGCGCGTGTTGAAGCCGGATGGCAAACGTGGTGATATAGTGCTCGACGGCGCAACGCTTGCCGTGATCGAGAGACGCTGAGAATGCGCATTCTGATTGCTGAAGATGAGCCCAGTATCGTGGCGGACATGCGCCGCTGCCTGGAGGATCAGCATTATGTCGTCTCGAGCGTGAGCAACGGAGAGGAAGCTTGGTATCGTGGCGATATCGAGCACTTTGATCTTGTCATACTCGATCTCGGACTTCCAAAGCTTGATGGCCTGACGGTTCTGCGGCGCTGGCGCGCAGAAAAACGGGGTATGCCTGTTATCATACTGACGGCGCGCGACGGCTGGCGCGACAAGGTCGACGGCATGGATGCGGGTGCCGATGACTATCTGACCAAGCCCTTCCGTATGGAGGAGCTTCTGGCCCGCGTGCGCGCCCTCATGCGCCGCGCCGCCGGGCAATCTTCTCCCATCCTTTCCAATGGCGTGCTGGAGCTCGACACGCGCCAGCGCACCGTCTCGTTCCGCGGTCAGCCCGTTCAGGTGACCGCGCTGGAATACCGGCTTCTTGCCTATCTGATGCACAATGCCGGCACGGTGCTTTCCCGAACGCAGATCGCCGACAGCATCTATGACGAAGAGACGGAGCTTCTGTCGAACGCGCTCGAAGTGGTTGTCGCACGCCTCAGGCGCAAGTTCGACGGCACCGTCATCGAGACCCGGCGCGGCCAGGGCTACATTATCCCGCGCGAGGCGCCGCCGTCATGACACCGTTCTCGCTGCGAGGGCGGTTGCTGCTGGGTTCCGTGGTGGCGATCATCGTCGCAACCTTTCTGGCGGGGGTCGGCATCAATGCCATTTCCGGGCTGGCCGTCAGAGCTCTCGCCCTCTCGGAGATAGACGAGGAGTTGCGCGTTCTTCTCGCCGCGGTCGATATCAATTCGTCGAATCAGCTCTTCCTTGATGACACGCCGACTGATCCCCGCTTCGGCATTCCGAATGGTGGCTTCTATTGGCAGGTCGGCCGCAATGGCACTGTCGAGCTGCGCTCGCAATCGCTCTGGGAGCAGAATTTGCCTTGGCTGCGTGCCCGGCCTCGCGATGCCGGACGGGCGACGGATATGAAAGGGCCAAATGGCAGCCGTCTTCTCGCCGTCGAACGATCCATTTCGATCCCCTCGGCCACGGGCGACCAGATGGTTGATATCGTCATGGCGCTCGACAACAGCGAGCTTGCACCGGCGCGCTGGCGCTTCTTCTATGCCATGGCGCCCTCTCTTGGCGTGCTGTCAGTCGCCCTGATCGGGGCAGTCGTGGTATTCCTGCGATACGGGCTGCGGCCGCTCAATGACCTGCGCACGGCCCTGATGGCGGTGCAGGAGCGGTCCGCGCGCAAGATCACTGGTCAGTTTCCGCGAGAAGTACAGCCTCTCGTGGACGACCTCAACGGGCTGCTCGCATCGCGTGAAACCCAACTGACACAGGCGCGTGCGCGCGCCGGCGATCTCGCGCATGGCCTGAAGACCCCGCTCGCGGCGCTTGAGGCGACCGCGCGTATTCTCTCCGAAGAGGGGATGTCGGAGCGGGCCGCGGCGATCCAGACGGAGGTGAGCCGGATGGAGGCGCAGATCAAGCGAACGCTTGCGCAAACCCGCGCAAGCCTCGCCGCCGCCCATACCGTTGGCGTCATGGATGCCAGCGCCGATCTCCAGAAGATCATCTCGGTCATGCGGCGTCTCTCGGCCGAGCGGAAAATCGATTTCGAGCTCGTGGCGCCGCCGGAGATGTGGCTGGCGATCGACGAGGCGGATTTTGCCGACATTACCGGCAATCTGATCGACAATGCCAGGAAATGGACGGCCGGCAAGGTCAAGGTTCGCCTGTCGCAGTTGCCCGAGGGCGTGGAACTGTGCATCGAGGACGATGGCCCGGGCCTGCCCGAGGATGCGGAAATGGCTTTCATCCGGCGCGGCAGGCGACTCGACGAAAGCATCGCCGGAACCGGCTTCGGGCTGGCGATCGCCAAGGATCTGGTCGAAGCCTATGACGGCAAGCTAACGCTCGCCCGTTCCAGCCTCGGAGGGCTGTCCGTCACCGTCAATTTGCCGACGCGGCTGGTCAAGGACAAGCAGACGGCGCTGGAGAACTAGTTCGCTATAGGCTCAAGCATTGCCGCCCGCCTTCTTGCTTTCGCAAGGCGGGCGGACGGATCGAATTTGGACCTCGTCGCCTCAGGCCGCGCGCCGGGTGCGTGTTTCGTTGGCGCCCTGCTCGCTAATGCGAAACTGTGCGAGCAGCTCGTTCAAGGTCGCGGCTTCCGACGCCAGACCGTGGCTCGCGGCCGTCTGTTGCTCGACCATGGCGGCGTTCTGCTGCGTGCCCTGATCCATGGTGTTGACCGCCGTATTGATCTCCTGCAGACCTGTCGACTGTTCGCGCGAGGCTCGCACGATCGCTTCGATATTGCGGTTGATCTCCTGAACGTCCCGCACGATCACCTCAAGCGCTTCGCCCGTCTGGTTAACAAGGGTAACGCCGTTCTTGACCTGCTCGCCGGAGGCGGTGATCAGGGATTTGATCTCCTTTGCCGCCTGCGCGGAGCGCTGTGCGAGCTCGCGGACTTCCTGCGCGACCACGGCAAAGCCCTTGCCCGCCTCGCCGGCACGGGCTGCTTCGACACCGGCATTCAGCGCCAGAAGATTGGTCTGGAAGGCGATGTCGTCGATGACGCCGATGATGTTGGAGATCTCGCCGGAGGATTTTTCGATCATGTTCATGGCGCCGACGGCCTTTTCGACGATCTCGCCGGATTTTTCCGCGCCGCCGCGGGCTCGCGTGACGAGTTGGCCGACTTCTTCCGCCCGGCGGGCACTATCCTTGACCGTTGTCGTGATTTCCTCGAGGGCTGCCGCGGTCTCCTCGACAGAAGCGGCCTGTTGCTCGGTGCGGCGTGCAAGATTATCCGCGGCGGCGCGGATTTCTCCCGCACCGGTGTCGATTGCCCGGGCATTGCGCCCGACGGTCGCCATGGCGTCGTGGAGCCGTGCCACCGACGTATTGAAGTCGGTTCTCAGGCGGTCGAGATCACCGGCAAAGGGAACGTTAATGCGATGGACGAGATCGCCATTGGCAAGACGGCCAAGCCCATCGGCGAGCGACTGCACGGCGGAAGCGATCTGTTCCTCCTCAATGGCCCTGAGGGCTTCGCGGTCGCGCCGCTCCTGCTCGCTCAGCATCCGCGTATCTTCGGCCTCCTTCGCAAGGCGACCACGCTGAATCATGTTGTCCCTGAAGACAGCGACCGCCGCGGCCATGCGCCCGAGCTCATCCTTGCGATCGGTTCCTGGAATTTCGGCGGAAACGTCACCGCCGGCAAGCTTGCCCATGGCGCTCGTCATCTGCAGGACCGGGCGGACCACCAATCTCGACAGCAGCATCGCCAAGACGCCGATCAGGGCGACGACGCCGATAGCGGTCGCGGCGGTCGCAGCAACCCGGAATTTGGCGACGCCGGCAAAAGCAGCGTCGCGGTCGATCTGCACGCCGAGATACCAGTCGGTGCGCGGCAAGCCTTGAACGGGCAGGAAGCTGACAAGGACGGACTTGCCGTTGAAGATCGTTTCGGAAATGCCGGAGCCGATCGCAGGCGTTGCCTGCGGAAAGGCATCGGCGAGCTTCTTGGTGACCAGCTGCTGATCCTGATGGACAAGAATGGTTCCATCGTTCTTCACCAGGAATGCCGAACCTTTGCCGCCCATGGTGACCGACTTGATCATGGAGACGAGCGAACCGAGCGAGAAGTCGCTTGCGGCAACGCCGAACAGCTTGCCGTCGCGCTTGACCGGCATGGCGGCGCTGATGATGAGGTTGCCCGTCGAGGCGTCATTATAGGGATCGGTCAGGACCAGCTTGTCGGCCTTCACGGCATCCTTGTACCAGGGCCGCTTGCGCGGGTCGTAATCCGCCGGAAGCGGCTGATTGGGAACGCTGGTGAAGACGCCCTGCTCGTCTCCGACATAGGTGGACATGAATTCGCGCAGCAGAACGGGATTGTCGAAGGCGCCGCTGATGCCAGCCGGATTTCCAGCCTTGGCGGCGGCATTGGCGGCAAGTTCGGTCAGCATGACGCGTGCGCCCAGCCAGTTCGAGATACTCTGCGACGCCTGAAGACCGGAGGATTCGATCTCTCCCTTGACCGCTTCGCTGGCGGCCGTGCGCTGAAGGCTGTCTATGTAAATTGAAAAACCGGAGAGGGCGGCGATGACGACCAGAGATGCCACCACCAAAATTTTCGTCATCAAATTGAAACGGGTTTGCACGGGATCGGTCCTTTACGGTGATCCAGCGTGTCGATGATTGAAGAAGCCGACGCGCCGGATGGGCCAAACGTCATGGTCATTCCAGCAAATGCCGTCATGGCGCCGCGAATGTCTTGATGAGACATGCGGTCAGATATGCTTGAGAAGCGTTAAGGTGCCTTTAATCATGACCGATCGATGACCACTGGGGAAGAAGCAGGCAGCAGATGCCATATTCTTAGCCCAATGAAACCTCAACCTGCGATAGCCTTCAGGTATCTCTCAGTAGAACGTTCCACCACGCGATTGCCGTCGATCTCGATCGTTCGACCGGGGAATGCACCGTATATCGCTTCGAACCGATAGGGTCGAACCGCTTCCGATATCGCCGTCACGGCCTTGGCGTCGAGCGGAACGAGGTTTGGGTAGCTGCGCATGAAGCTGACGAACTGGCGGTCCATGGTCACCTGCATCGTGTCGCCGACGAAGAGCGCGCCGCGCCCGCCTTCGAGCCAAGGGCAATAGAGCACGCAACTGCCGTCGAAATGGCCGCCGCAACGGATCATGGTCGCCTGGCCAATCGACAGTGTCTCGCCTGTCCATGGATGTAGCGCCCCATCGCGCCTTTGCACCCATTCGCTATCGTTGGCGTGGATATGGATCGGCACGCTGACGCCGGCGGCGCTCCATTCGGTCATCGACGAATAGAAATGAGGGTGGGAGATCGCGATCGCGCTTAAGCCGCCCATGGCGGTGATCCGTGCCTTGCTAGGCTCGTCGATAAGGCTGAGGCAGTCCCAGAGGATATTGCCGTCAGGTCCTTCGATCAGAAAGGCGCGCTGGCCAATGCCGAAATGAGGCGAGATCTGCAGACTGTGGACGCCTTCCGCTTCCTCGTTCCAGATTACCTCATGCTTCTGGCCGAGGCTCGCCATGTCTGTCCATTCCTGTCCCGATTGAGGTACGAACTGGCGCTCGTCTTCGCAGATTGGGCAGGCCAGAGGTGGTCCGTCGCCTTCGTCGAACTGTGTGCCGCATGTGATGCAGATAAAATGCGTCATCTCGAACTCCTCGCCAGTGTGTCTTTCCAACCTGCGACCACGGACCCGCCGCACGGCAAGTGAAGGCTTCTGTGCTATATTGGCCAGACCTTGGACGGATCAAAGCAAAAAGGCGACGCAACAACCCTCAGACGATCTCGTTGGAGACAGAAAATCGTCGCTTTCAGGCCGACCTTTCTTGGGAAAATGGATATTCCTAACGAATGGTGGTAGGATTCATGAAAATCCTATATCTATGATTTTTAACGTAAAAACTCTTATTTCATCGATTTATGACAATCTGACCTTGCAAAAGGCGCCAAGACAAAGAAACATAGTCGGCTAATGAAAGTTTAGATAATCGCGATATTGATGCCCAGCATCGTAGGCATATGGAGGACCACTATGGCGCTTATTCTCGGCCTCGTTGCTCTGGCCGGCCACATCGCCCTTCTGCTTTGGGGCACGCGCATGGTCCAGACCGGTATCCAGCGCGCCTTCGGGCCTGATCTGCGCTCTTTTCTCGGCCGGGCGCTCAGCAATCGCACGAAGGCTTTTTTTGCGGGCATCGGTGTCACCGCCATCCTGCAGAGCAGTACGGCAACCGGCCTGATGGCCTCCGGCTTCGCGGCGGGCGGGCTGGTGGATCTCGTGCCGGCACTTGCCGTCATGCTGGGAGCCAATGTCGGCACGACCCTGATCGTTCAGGTGTTGTCTTTCAATGTCGCGGCGGCTTCGCCGGCGCTAATCCTGATCGGCGTGCTGATGTTCCGCCGAACCGGGAATTCACGCGTGCACGATCTTGGCCGCGTCATGATTGGGCTTGGCTTCATGCTTCTGGCACTGCATCAGCTCCTCGACCTGATGACGCAGTATGAGGGGTCGAAGGCGCTCGCCTACGTCCTTGATGCGATCGCCGCGACGCCGGTGCTGAGTATGCTTCTCGCAGCTATTCTGACATGGGCCGCCCATTCCAGCGTGGCCGTGGTTCTGCTCATCATGTCGCTTGCAAGCAAGGGGCTCATCGATGTCGATCAGGCCTTTGCTCTCGTTCTCGGTGCCAATCTCGGCACCGCGATCAACCCACTCATCGAAGGGCAGTCGGGAGCGGATCTATCGGTGAAGCGTTTGCCCATCGGCAATATGCTGACACGCATTGTCGGTGTGATCGCGATGATCGCCCTGTTGGAGCCAGCCGCACGTCTGTCGGCGATGATCGATGGCGACAGCGCCCGAGCTGTCGCCAATTTTCATACCGCCTTCAATGTCGTTTTGGCCGTGGTGTTCATGCCGCTATTGCGGCCCTATGCCGATCTATTGACCAAATTGCTGCCGCGGAAGATCGACGAGGCCGATCCGACGCGCCCGAGATATCTTGATCCGGCGGCCAAGGAAACGCCCGTGGTTGCTCTCGGCGCGGCAGCGCGCGAGGCGCTGAGACTGGTGGACGTGCTCTCGGAAATGCTTGCGGGCGCCAAGTCCGCCTTATCGGACACGGATCGAAAGGCGCTGACGCGATTGCGATCGCTGGACAATATCCTCGACAGCCTGAACACGGCCGTAAAGACCTATCTGACATCGATCGATCCCGACGAGCTTGGAGAAGCCGACCGGCGGCGTCTGAACGAGATCCTGCTGTTTTCGATGAACATGGAACATGCCGGCGACGTGCTCGACCAGAACCTTCTGCCGCACCTGGCAAAACGCCTGCGTCGCGGTTTGAGTTTCTCGAAGGAAGGACAGCTCGAACTGGCGACATTGTTCGACCGATTGCAGTCGAACCTCCAGACGGCGGCTGCCCTGTTCATGACGCAGAATGAAAGTGCCGCCCGTATGCTGGCGGAGGAGAAGGTGATTTTCCGCAAGGCGGAGCGCGAGGGGACGGAAGCCCATTTCCAGCGCTTGCGCCAGGGCGGGATCGAGACCGCCGAGACCAGCTCGCTTCACCTCGACCTTCTGCGCGACCTCAAGCAGATCAATTCCCACCTCGTCGCCGCCGCAGCATATCCCGTTCTGGAGGAGCGCGGCGAACTCTTGCAAAGCCGGACGCCGAGCCCGGTGCCACCGGTTGCAGTGACTGCACATGACTAAAAGATCTATCTCAGCCGTCTGTCGGGCGGCTGGGCCGGAATGCGCGGCGCCGATGTGGCTTCGATATGCCCATTGGTGACAGCTGCCCCGTCGGTCGCAGCGCTGCGCCATCAAAAGTTCCTTTGACCCCATCGTGAGAGCCATCGTGTAGGGAGGTAGTCAGCCAGATCGCTGGGACCTGCAGGTCCTGGCTTATGTGGGGACCCTGAGCCTTTATCATAGATAGTCAGATACTCGCTTCTGTAGGGCAGCGTCCGTCAGGGGGCTCGCCGCCAATTTCGTCGCGAAGGCGCGACCGGGATGGAGAACGTCCCACGGCGAGCGATATTGCGTCGCGACGGTCTGATGCAGGTCAAAGGCTGCTTCCTTGCCGTAACCACGACCCATGGCCTCCTTCGCCAGTTCGAAGCGATGCGTGGCGCTTGGGAACCAGTGGCCGAAATGCCTGATCATTTCAGCCTCGACGACCTCTGGATCCTGCGGCTTGGGTTTGGCGCGGGGAAGACCCGGCGTTTCGTAGAGCAGGATGCCGTCACGGGCGATGTCCACGAAGAAGGGTCAACCATACGCGAGCTGCTTATTGAGGTCCGTGACGGAATGAACGATGAAGTTGACCGGCGTTGCCAGATGTCTGGTGACCGTCAGTTCCCGTAGGAAGCGATCGATACCCCGGTACCAGAAACGTGGATCGGCAAAGGTTTCAGTCGTAACGACGACGAGCAGGTTATATTCGGAACGACCATCGTTTTCGCGGCCCTCTACCCAGTCACAGCGTGCAAGAGGGCTAAAGAGAAGCAGTTTGAGGATACGTCCACCCTTCTCCGTGTCCGACAGTCTGCTCTTTTGCACGTCCTCGAATTCATCGAACAGGATTCGCGCGATCCGTTCCAGTTCACGACGCCTGTTCTCGGGAAGATGGCTGAGGCGTTCAGTAAGGGTCACAGACACGGCAGCCCCCGGTGCAAATGTGCCGTGGAGGGCTTTGCCGTCTTATTTCCCCGAGCAGGCTTTTCATGATGCGCCGCCATTGGCTCCCGGGAGCCGGTCGCTTCCGGGCATGGAGAGACCCGGCTGTAGGGCTTGCCCGATGCGCACCAAATCGGCCAGCGCCGCGCTCACTTGCAGCGAGGGGAAGTCTGGGCCTTTGTCGAAGTGTTCGCCTCCGCACAAGATCACATCACGCTTGCCGGCCACACCAGCAACCGTCGTGGCCGGCATGGCCATCAGGGCGTCGGCCAACTTCATTTCCATGCGGTCAGATTGGATCTCGGCTTTCTCGACACGACTATATCCCAAAGCGTCATCCAGACGATCCCAAACTTCCTGCCGTTCCCGGAAGGCGGCTATTGCTTGCGCCTTCACGGGCTCATGCCCGGCTGCATCGCCGCATATTCGGTCTATGTCTTCCAGGCTGAACGCACGCACCGGCTTCTTTTTTCCGGGCAGTGTGATTTCCACCTGCGGAAATCCGACGGCGGGGACCATCCTGCTTTCAAGGTCCAGCTGTATGTTCCAAAGCCGCTGCGTTTCATTGTGTGCCGCCAGCCATTGCCGCCAAAGGTCCAGCGCGGGATCGGAGACAACATCGCCGGCCAGCGCATCGGCGGCGGCCGCGCCATAGTCGAACGGCCATGTCGCCGTGGCTGCCATCGTGCCCGTCAGCAACATCCTGCGCGTGACGGAAGACAAAGTCGTGTTATTGTCAGAATCAGCCATGATCTGAGCTCCATACAGCTTGGTTGTGGTCAGGCTGGGCGCGGTGCGCGAACACCGTGTTCAGCCGCGTTAAGGGCGATTGATCCTTTTGGATCATGCCGAAATGATCTAAAGGGATCAATGGGCTTTGGTAACAGCAGGACAGATGCGGGCAGCTCGCGCATTGATTGGAATATCACAGGCAGAGCTTGCTCGTCGGGCCGGCGTCTCTGTGCCGACGATTAAGCGTTGCGAAAGTGAGGGCGAGAACATACCCGTCGTATCTTCCGAAACTCAGCGGAAGATATGTTCTGCTCTTGAAGCTGAAGGCATAGAGTTCATCCCGGAGAACGGCGGTGGTCCGGGCGTGCGATTGGCGAAGAAGACCACGCGTTGAGGCCGGAACAGCGATTGTAAGTTTTTCCTTTTTTCCGCCGTCTCTACGCACCAGTACGACGACGGCTAAATACCTATTGCAAAAGGGTAAATCTTGATTTCTCCCTGGTTCAGGAACAACCAGCAGGGGGCAGCGCTGCCATGCCCGTGCCAGACCGTATCATCCGCTTGAATACCGTGCGTTTCCGCACGGGTCTTTCCCGCTCCACCATCTACCGCAAGATCGCCGAGGGTACGTTTCCCGCGCAGATCAGGATCAGCGTCAACGGCGCGGGATGGCATGAATCCGAGATCAACCGCTGGATCGCAAACCCCGTCGCATGGCGGCGGCCGAAGGGAAAGCGCGATGATGGCCGATGATAGAAAGCTCAATGACAGAGAGGAGCTGGCGAATGACAATCAACCGCCTGATGGACAGGAGGGAGCAGGCAAGGCCGAGGCTTCCGAGCGGCTGAACGCGATTGTGCTGTCCATTGCCCGGTTGATCGGCAGGCAGATGGCGCGGGAACACTTCGAAGCGTTGCGGGCTGCCAGTGACAATCGGGGCAGAAGCGAAGACAGCGCAGAGGATGACAATGGATAATGGGATCCACCATTCAAAACATTGACATCCTATGGGATGTCTATAAATTCTCTGCCATGAGGCTGGTTCTGGATACCAATGTGATCGTAGCGGCGTTCCGCAGCCGGAATGGCGCAAGCAACCTGCTTCTGCGCTTTGCTGATCGGGGCATGGTGACGCCGCTTTGTTCGACGGCGGTGTTTCTAGAGTATGAGGCGGTGTTGAGCCGCGAGGAAACCCGACAGGCGACCGGACACAGCCTTGAGGATGTCGCTTCGGTGATGAGCGCGCTTGCCGCCATTGCCGAGGGCGTCGATATCTCGTTTCGGACGCGACCGATGCTCTCCGATGTCGCCGACGAAATGGTGCTGGAAGCTGCCTTAAACGGACAGGCTGAGGCCATCGTGACGTATAACGTCAAGGATTTCCGTCCGGCGCTTGGATTGGGCGTGACCGTGATAACACCGGGAGAGATTGTCAGGAGACTGAATACATGACGCAGACCCAACGCTATAAATACCCGCTGCAACTGCCGCAGTCGCTCAAGGAGACGGCGGCGCGTCTGGCACAAGAAGACGGCGTGTCCCTCAATCAGTGGATTATTTCTGCGGTCGCGCAGAAGATCGGGGCCGTTGAGACGGCCAGCGAATTCCTGAAAGCGCGTGCAGGTACGACGAAGCGCGGTGCGCTGACAGGCTTGCTGGACAAAGCGCCGGATGTGCCGCCGCTGAAGGAAGACACCATCTGATGCAATGCATCGGGCCTGAACGGATGCGGTGAAAGCCTTTTTGCTTGCTGGAGTGGGCCGGAACGAACCGGCGCCCACAAGCGCCCACGAAAGTGGCGCAACTCTCTACGGTCACCACATAGGCGGCGATTCCATTGACAACAGATTGTAGCCGCCGTGGCCGCCTATGATTCTATGAGGCGCTCGGCGCTGAACTTGTCCGTTATCAGCGTATCGATAACTCCGATCCTCAGGGCGCCGGCGATCGCCGCTGTCTTCTTCGCTCCGCCGGCAAGCGCGATGACCCGATCGACCCGTTCGAGATCTTCTAGCGGGAAGCCGATCACGCGCTCATCGAGCGGCGTTTTAACAGGCTTGCCGTCCTTGTCGAAGAACCGCAGCGATATATCGCCGACCGCACCGGCCTCGGCAAGATCGGCGAGCTCCCGCGACGAGAAGATATTGCCGGATCTCGCCAGCAGTTCCGACGGCTCCACGGCGCCGATGCCGACGATGGCGAGCGTGATGCTGCCGAAAAGATCCATGGTCTCCCGCACGAACGGATCCGCCTGCATCAGGAGTTTAGCCTCGCGCGAGGTCGTAACACCCTGTACTGGAAGAAGCTTCGGTTCGGCGCCGGTCAGTCGAGCGAGGCGGGTGGTCAGCTGGGTGGCATGAGTCTGGACCGACGGGTCGCCCATGCCGCCCAGCGTCTGAACGACGTACTTGGCCTGGGCGCTCTTTTGCGGATGAATGTTTTCCACCATCCTGAAGATCGTCTGGCTCCAGCTCGACACGCCGATGATTTCGCCGGGTGCAAGCGTCACCTCCAAAAGATGCGCGGCGGCTTCGCCGATCCGGGCCATGATGGCGCCGTCGCGGTCCTCCGTGCATTCGACGACGATTGCCTCGGGGAGACCGTACTTCTCGCGCAGCGCTCCTTCGAGTTCGCTGTAGGTGCCGACGGGCGGAATGACGCTCGTGCGAACGATATCTTCCGCCTCGGCCCGTTTCAGCATTCGCGACACCGTCGCCTGCGACAGGCGAAGGTGCTGCGCGATATCCGCCTGCCGCTTGCCCTCTATATGGTACATCTGGGCAACTCTTGAGATGAGGCGGAGTTCGTTAAGGCGAGCCATCGTTGATCCCGGGGTGAATTTTTATTCACCTTTAACCGGAGTTGCGCGCAACGTCGAGCGGGCCAGCGCATCATTCCACCTGTTCAGGAGGCCTGTACTGTCGATGTTCTCCGGCTCGATGATCTTATTGTTTCTCGGAAGCGCCGCGATGGCGACGAGATCCGGCCACAGGCCTATCGAGAGACCTGCGAGATAGGCTGCCCCTAGAGCGGAGGCTTCCGGTGCCTCGCACTGGATGATGGCGTGCCTCACCAGGTTTGATACGCACTGCATGAGAAAGTGGTTCTGGCTCGGGCCGCCGTCGACATAAAGCGTGCCGAGATCGTCACCGCTCTGCGCCCGCATGGCCGTAATCACGTCATGGACCTGGAAAGCGATCGAGTCAGTAACCGAGCGCGCCATCTGCGCGCGGGTTGTGCTGAAGTTGATCTGTGAGAAAAGGGCACGGGCGTCGGAATTCCAGTAAGGGGCGCCCAAACCGACGAAGGCGGGCACGAAGCCCGGGCCATCAGGCTCAGCGGTCGCCGCTAGGTCGATAAGGGAGCCAACATCCGGAAGGCCCAGGATGCCGGCCATCCAGGGCAGGCTCGCGGCGCACACGAGGATATTGCCTTCGAATGCGAAGGTCGGTTGTCCGGCGATGCGCCAGGCGACCGTCGTGGTGATGCCGTTGCGCGGCGCGATGAAGCGCGGAAGAGTGGTCATGACGGAAGACCCTGTTCCGAAGGTCGCCTTGCTGTCGCCCGGCTTGAAGGCCCCGTGTCCGAACAGGGCCGCATGGCTGTCCCCGATGGCCGATCTGATCGGCGTGCCGTCCGGAACGCCGGCAAGGCCGTGCGTTGTTCCGAAGTCCGCGGAACTGTCGAGTACCTCCGGAAGGAGCCGGATATCGACTCCGAAAATCGCACCCAATTCCCTGCTCCAGGTTTGGGCCTCAAGGTCGAACAACTGGCTTCGCGCGGCGTTCGAGGCGTCGCAGACATGCTTGCGACCGCCGGTAAGGCAGTGAACGAGCCAGCTGTCGATCGTTCCGATGCGGGCCTTTTTCCCATGCGCGACCCGATCGAGAAGCCATCGGAATTTCGGACCAGGAAACATCGGATCAAGGGGGAGGCCGGTCAGCGCCTCGACGCGCTTGAGATGTCCGTCCGCGATAAGACGCTCGCAATCCGACGCGGTGCGCCGGCATTGCCAGCTCAAGACCGGTCCGAGCGCCTTGCCAGTTTCGGCATCCCAAATGGTGACGGATTCCCGCTGATTGGAGATCGCTATCGCTTCGATTGTCGCGACGGGCGCGCTTCGCAGGCATAGTGCGATCGCTTCACAGACGGATGCGTAAATCCGATCGGGATCCTGCTCGACCCAGCCGGGCCGCGGATAGGAGATGCCTACCGGAGCCGAGCCTCTGGCAATGATGTCTCCGCTCTCGGAGACCAGTACCGCCTTGGAATTGGTGGTTCCCTGGTCGATTGCCAGAATGGCCCGCATCATATCCTCCACCCGAGCATGGTACCGAAAAGTGTGAGCGGTTCTCGAACGACATCATGCTCTATTTCTTTGATTTCAAAGCGGATTCAGACTTTGGCTCTATTCCAGCTAAAATCATCCGCCTCCAATTACTGGAACCGACGGCAATCCGCCTCGGTTCCAATGCGTCTGTTTGTCTACTTGCGCTTGATAAGCGCTTGCGCGGCGTCGGCAATAGCTGGTGGGGCCATGCCGAATTCATCGAGCAGGAATTCGGCAGAACCGGTCGGCGCGTAGATGCCGGGAACGCCGAGGCGCGTCATCGGCACGGGGGCGTTGTCGACGACAACCTCGGCCACGGCCGATCCCAACCCGCCAAAGATCGAATGTTCTTCCGCCGTCACGATCGCGCCGGTTTCCTTGGCGGCGGCAATGATGGCATCCTCGTCGATCGGACGAACCGTGGCGAGATTGATCACCCTGGCCTCTATGCCGCGTCGCGCTAGGATATCGGCGGCCTTCACCATGCGATGGGTCAACGTTCCGTTCGCAATGAGCGTAACATCGGAACCTTCACGCAAGAGATTGGCCTTTCCAAGCTCGAACTTGTAGTCCTCCGGCAGCAGGTCGGGCACGCCGACCCGAGACAGGCGCAGGAAGCAAGGGCCATTGTAATTTGCCGCCCATTCCACAGCCGCCGCCGTCTCTATGCGGTCGCAAGGCGCGATCACGGGGAGGTTGGGCAGAACTCGGGTCCAGGCGAAATCCTCTATCGAGTGATGGGTCGGGCCGAGCTCCCCATAGGCCATGCCGGAGGAAATGCCGACGAGCTTGACGTTAGCGTTCGAGTAGGAGATGTCGGCCTTGATCTGCTCAAGCGATCGACCTGTGAGGAACGGTGACGCGCCGCAGACATAGGGGAGGCGTCCGCCATTGGCGAGGCCCGCGCCCACGCCGACCATGTTCTGCTCGGCGATGCCCACATTGACCAGCCGATCGGGGAATTTGGACTTGAAGCCGCCGAGCTTCGAAGAGCCGACCGAATCGTTGCAGACTGCGACGATCGTTTCGTTCTCGGCGGCAAGGCGTTCGAGCGTCGCTGCGAAAGCGTCTCGGCAATCATGGAGCTTGGGTGCGTTCACGGGCGCGTTCATTAAAGTGCCTCCGACAATTCTGCCAATGCGACTTCGTACTGTTCCTTGTTCGGAACCTTGTGGTGCCAGTCGACACGGTCCTGCATGAAAGAGATTCCGTGCCCCTTGTTGGTGTGGGCCACGATGCAGTGGGGGCGCTCGCTTCGGCGCTCGAGCGCCGGGACGACCTCGTGCATGTTGTTGCCGTCGATTTCGCTGACGTCCCAGCCAAAGGCTTCGAGCTTCGGGCGAAGAGGTGCTATGTCGTTCGTATCCGAAAGCGCGGCACCCTGCTGGAAACGGTTGTGGTCGACGATCAGGGTGAGGTTATCAAGCCGGAACTGCGCCGCGGCCATGATCGCCTCCCAGTTGGAGCCTTCCTGCATCTCGCCATCGCCGGTGATCACGTAGGTATGGTAGCCGGCCCCAGATAATTTCGCCGCCTTGGCCATGCCAACCGCGACCGGCAGGCCGTGTCCGAGAGGACCAGTATTGGTTTCGACGCCCGGCACCTTGTTGCAATTGGGGTGTCCATTGAGCCGCGAATGCGGCTTCAGGAACGTCGAAATCTCGTCTTCCGGGATGAAGCCGCGTTTCGCCAGAGTGACGTAGAGCGCGCACGCCGTATGTCCCTTCGACAGCACAAACCTGTCCCGATCGGGATGTTTCGGCTGATCCGGCCAGACGCGCAGCACGCGGAAATACAACGCGGTCAGAAGGTCGATCACGGACATCTCGCCGCCAATATGTCCGGCCCCTGCCTCGTAGACTGCCTGGAGGTCTCGCAGACGTATCTGGCGAGCAACACGTTCAAGTTCGGAAGGCTCCATTATTCCCTCGTGTGAATAAATATTCATCAGTTTATATTTTTGCACAGGAGGGCCGTTAGTCAAGCCCCCATATGTCCATTGTCAGTAAAACAGGCAGATAAGACCCGGTTGACAGCGCCAAAGTGAGTTGGTAATGAATTTTCCAGCATATGTGAATAAATATTCTAGCTTGAAGTTCTAGCCGCCAGACATGGCCGCTAGCCTCAGGTCCCTGGGAGGAATGATGGTGGCGATCGACGTTAATGAACAGAGCCGTCCGTCCGTGGCATGGCTGAGAAAGCTCACCGGTGCTACCGGACCGCTTGTCGGATTGCTCGCTCTTTGCGTTTTCTTGAGCCTCAGCACCGATGCGTTTCTTTCGCTCCGCAACGGCCTCAACATTCTCGATCAGATCACCGTGCTCGGAATCATGGCCGTCGGCATGACTTTCGTCATCCTGATCGGCGGCATCGACCTTTCCGTCGGTTCGGTTCTTGCGCTGTCCATGATGGTCATGGGCTGGACGGCAAATATCGCCGGCCTGCCGCTTGCCGCCGGCATCGTGGTTGCACTTGCCGCCTCCGCGGTGAGCGGACTGATCGTCGGGCTTCTCGTCACTCTTTTCAGGGTTCCGGCCTTTATCGCAACTTTGGCTATGATGTCGGCCGCGCGGGGCGTCGCGAACATGATCACGGATGGCCAGCAGATCGTCGGATTTCCCGACTGGTTCATGATGCTCGCGATCGATCGCCATTTCGGCGTGCTGACGGCAACGGTCTTCCTGATGCTGGCGGTCGTCGCCGTGGCCTGGGTGTTCCTTCACTTCCGCTCCGAGGGGCGCATGCTCTATGCCGTGGGCGGCAATCCGGAGGTGGCTCGTCTCGCCGGCATCAATGTTCAGCTCGTGACGATTGCTGTCTATGTCGCAAGCGCGGTACTTGCCGGTCTTGCCGGTATCGTACTGGCGGCTCGTCTCGATTCCGTTCAGCCATCCAGCGGCTTTGGATACGAACTCGACACGATTGCGGCCGTCGTCATTGGTGGCACTTCGCTCTCCGGTGGGGCCGGCGGTATCGGCGGCACGCTGATCGGCGTCCTGATCATCGGTGTCCTGCGCAACGGTCTCAATCTTCTCAACGTCTCGCCATTCCTGCAGCAGGTCATCATTGGCATCGTCATCGTGCTCGCGGTCGGTGCGGAAACGATCCGCAGGCGGCGGGCCTGACATTCTGGCCCGCGTCCGGCGGATCCCAGCGATTTCCTCTCCGAAAGGTTTGGAGCGGATCATTTGCCCGAGGGGGAGGATATGCCCAAGGGTTCACTAAAAAAGGAGGAAATGAAATGAAACTTGCGCGCATACTTCTGGCCTCGGCCGCCGTGCTGGCCATGTCGTTGGGCTCTGTTCAGGCAAAAGACACCAAGAAGATCGGTCTGGCGGTCGCGAACCTGCAGGCAAACTTCTTCAACCAGATCAAGCAGTCCGTCGAGGATGAGGCCAAGAAGCGTGGCATTCAGGTCGTCACCGTGGATGCCAAGGGCGATGGTCCGACGCAGATCAACCAGATTCAGGATCTGCTCACCCAGAATATCGACGCCTTGATCTATATTCCGGCCGGTGCCGCTGCCGCGAGTGTTCCGGTAAAGCTCGCCAAGAATGCCGGTATTCCTGTCGTCAACGTCGACCGCAATGCCGACGGCGCGCCGGGCGACACTTTCCTTGCAACGGATTCTGTCGCGTCGGCCAAGGCCGTTTGCGACTACATCCTCAGGCAGGCCGGCGGCAAGGGCAAGATGGTGATCATCCACGGCCAGAAGGGCACGACGCCTGAAGTCGACCGCAGCAAGGGTTGCGCCGAATCGCTGAAGGCAAACCCCGGCGTGAAGGTGGTTGCCGAGCAATATTCCAACATGTGGGCCCAGGACGAGGGCTTCCAGATCATGCAGAACATGCTTCAGGCAAATCCCGACGTATCGATCGTGTTTGCTCAGGCCGACGCGCTTGCCCTCGGCGCCGCGCAGGCGATCAAGGTTGCAAACCCGTCCCAGAAGATCGTTGTCGGCGGCTTCGACGGCGATACGGCGGCTCTGGAAGCGCTCAGCAAGGGTGTCTTCGATGTGACCGCGACGCAGCAGACGCAGAAGATGGGCCGCGACGCGGTCGCGAATGCCGTCAAGCTCGTCGCCGGCGAGAACGTGCCCGCGGTGCAGCTCATGGACGCCACGCTGACGACCAAGGAAAACGTGGCCGGCTTCATCGCCAACCACCCGTAATCGTCCTGAAATCTTGAGGAGGTGTGCCGTGACTGAGCCCGTTCTTTCCCTGAGGGGCATATCCAAGCGCTACGGACCGCTTCAGGTGCTGAAGAATGTCAGCCTTGATGTCTATCCGGGTGAAGTGGTCGCGCTTCTCGGTGAAAACGGCGCCGGCAAATCGACCTTGTCGGGCATCATCGCCGGATCACGCACGCCTTCCGAGGGAACGATGACATGGCTGGGGCAGCCCTATGCCCCCGCCACTCCGCGCGAGGCGATCGACAAGGGCGTCGTCCTGATCCATCAGGAATTGCAGCTCCTGCCGCATCTTTCGATCGCCGAAAATGTCTTCATCGGGCGATGGCCGATGAAGAACGGGGCTGTCGATCGCCCTGAGATGGTCCGGCGCGCCCAGGAACAGCTCGCACGCCTGAACCTACATATTCCAGCGACACGCAAGGTCGCGGGCCTGTCGACTGCCAATCAGCAGCTCATCGAGATCGCCAAGGCGCTGGCGCTCAATGCCAAGCTGCTGATTCTCGATGAGCCGACCGCAGCGCTTGGTGGCGCGGAGACGGAAGCGCTTTTCGAGCAGGTGAGAAAGCTTCGGTCTGAAGGTGTCGGCATCATCTACATCTCCCACCGCATGGAGGAGATCAAGCAGATCACCGATCGCATCGTCGTCCTGCGCGATGGCGAGCGGGTTCAGGAGTTCGCCGACAGCGCCACACCTGTTCGTACCATCGTCGAAAGCATGGTCGGCCGTTCGCTGGACCGGATGTTCCCGGCTCTTCCCGAACCGACGGATCGCCCTGTTTTGCAGGTCAGCGGATTGAGTTCGCCTGACCGGTCCTTCGAGGACGTGACGTTCGAAGTTCGCGCCGGGGAGATCCTCGGCATTGCCGGGCTGGTTGGTGCCGGCCGCACCGAACTCGTCCGTGCCGTTTCTGGCGCTGATCCGATCATCGCCGGCTCGATCAAGCTGGAGGGTGAGGAGCTCAAGCTTCGCAATCCGGCCGATGCGATCGCCAAGGGCATCGTGATGGTGCCCGAGGATCGCAAGGAGCAGGGTCTCGTCGTCGGGCATCGCATCAGTGAAAACATCATCTATGCCAACCTCGACAAGCTCGGTGGACGCTGGATCACATCACGTGTCAAACGTGCTTTCGCCGAAAAGGCTGTGGCGAAATTCGGCGTCAAAGGCCGGGCCGAGCAATATGCCTCGGACCTGTCGGGCGGCAACCAGCAAAAGGTCGTCATCGCAAAGTGGCTGATGCGTGACCCCAAGGTCGTCGTCCTCGATGAGCCGACCCGTGGCATCGATGTCGGCGCGCGAGCCAGCATTTACGACATCATCGTCAACCTCGCAAAGCAGGGGGTGGCCGTCATCGTCGTCAGCTCCGATCTCGAGGAGGTTCTTGGTGTCTCCAACCGGATTCTCGTGCTTGCACAGGGCAAGCAGGCAGGCATTCTCAATCGTGACGAGGCCAATGACGTCTCTGTCATGGAACTTGCGACAATCTAGACAAACAGAAAGGAAGAGCGGTGTCCGACATCACTCTGAACGCCCCGAAGCTTTTCGATCTTGAGGGACAGGTCGCGCTTGTGACCGGCGCCGGAAGCGGGATTGGGCAGCGTATCGCCATCGGTCTTGCGCAGTGCGGCGCCAACGTCGCGCTTCTGGACCGTCGATCCGACGATGGTCTAGCGAACACGGCTTCGCATATCGAAGCTGCCGGTCGCCGTTCCATCCAGATTGCAGCCGATGTGACCAGCAAGTCCTCTCTCGGGGAGGCGGTTGCGCGTACCGAGGCGGAACTTGGGGCCTTGACGCTTGCAGTCAATGCCGCCGGTATCGCCAACGCCAATCCCGCGGAAGAGATGGAAGAAGAACAGTACCAGACGCTGATGGACATCAACCTAAAGGGCGTTTTTCTGTCCTGCCAGACGGAAGCACGCGCGATGCTGAAGAACGGGCGCGGATCGATCGTCAATATCGCCTCTATGTCCGGGGTTATCGTCAATCGCGGCCTGAGCCAGGCTCATTACAACGCCTCCAAAGCCGGTGTGATCCACATGTCGAAGTCGCTCGCGATGGAGTGGGTCGGTCGCGGCGTCCGCGTCAACACCATCTCGCCGGGATACACGGCGACGCCGATGAACACGCGTCCGGAAATGGTTCATCAGACAAAACTTTTCGAAGAGCAGACGCCGATGCAGCGCATGGCAACGGTCGATGAGATGGTCGGCCCCGCCGTCTTCCTGCTGTCGAATGCCGCAAGCTTCGTGACGGGCGTCGATCTGCTCGTCGATGGCGGGTTTTGCTGCTGGTGATGCGATGAGGAAACTGATTGCCGGCAACTGGAAAATGAACGGTCTCGCGTCCTCCCTGGCCGAGATCGAGGCGCTGAAGGGAATAACGGACCACGCGGCGTGTGACATCGTCGTCTGCCCGCCCTTAACGCTGGTCGACAAAGCGGTCGAACGGGTGCGAGGATCAGGGATTGCCATTGGGGCACAGGATTGTCACGCGCGGACCTCAGGCGCCTATACCGGAGATGTTTCCGCCGAGATGCTCGCCGAAATCGGCGCTCGTTTCGTCATTCTGGGACATTCCGAGCGGCGCTCGGCCTATAGGGAGACGGACGGCGCAGTTGCGGCCAAGGCTGTCGCGGTCCATGAGACCAGGCTGACGAGCATCATTTGCGTCGGGGAGACACGTGCGGAACGGGACGAGGGCAGGGCGATCGAAGTGGTTCGTGCCCAGCTAGAAGCATCAATTCCCAACACCGCAACCAGTTCGAACACGGTGATCGCCTATGAACCAGTGTGGGCGATCGGAACAGGGCTAGTTCCGACCCTGGAGCAGATCGAGGAGATGCATTCGTCCATCCGCCAGGCGCTTGAAAAGCGGCTGGGAGAAGAGGGGAGGGATGTCAGGATCCTCTATGGCGGTTCGGTCAAAGCATCGAACGCAAGGGCAATCTTCGGCGTTCGCAACGTCGATGGTGCCCTGGTCGGGGGCGCATCCCTGAAGGCATCGGAGTTTGCCGGGATTATCTCGGCCGCCGTTTGAAGTCGCCAGCAACAGGCGGGCGCTCGGCCCCTTGAGCCGGCGCCTGGCGTGGCTGTCACCGCGAAAGGAATAGGAAATGCAGCGTTTCGAAAACAAGACCGTGGTCATCACCGGCGCGAGCCGCGGCATCGGGGCCGCGATCGCCAGACGGTTCGCGCGTGAGGGCGCCAATCTCGTAGTCTCGGCCAATGAGGATTCCGTCCATGCGGTCGCCGATGCGATCAAGGCTGACGGCGGGAAGGCGATTTCCTTCGTCGGTGACGTGACCGACAAGGCCAGTGTGAAGGGGCTCTACGAGGCGGCCGAGGTGGCCTTCGGTGCCGTCGATGTTTCCATCCAGAATGCCGGTGTCATCACCATCGCCCGCGTCGAGGACATGACCGAGGGCGAATGGGACAAGGTCATGGCGGTCAATACCAAAGGTGTCTTCCTCTGCGCCCAGGAGGCGATTGCCCGCATGCGCAAACATGGCCGCGGCGGCCGCATCATCAATACCGCTTCCGGCCAGGCGCGGGACGGCTTCATATACACGCCGCATTATGCGGCATCGAAGATGGGCGTCGTCGGCATTACCCAGAGCCTTGCCAAGGAAGTCGCGACCGAGGGCATCACAGTGAACGCTTTTTGCCCAGGCATCATCGAAACCGACATGTGGGCCTATAACGACCAGGCTTGGGGGAAGCTTTTGGGCAATTACGGCCCCGGCGAACTCATGAAGGAATGGGTCCAGGGCATTCCGATGAAACGGGCCGGATCGGGCGAAGATGTCGCCGGTCTCGTCACTTTCCTGGCCAGCGACGATGCGGCCTATATCACGGGCCAGACGATCAATGTCGATGGCGGCTTGATCATGTCGTAGTTCGACAATGAGGAACGGTGCGTTCGTTGGGCGGATCGGATTCTCGACGTTTTGGCGATCAAAGCCTCTTGCGGAATGAGGCATTGATCCCTTATCTTTCAATTGTTCTCAGGGCGGGGCGTAATTCCCCACCGGCGGTATGGGGAGTTTCCTCGAGCCCGCGAGCGCCTTCCGAACTTTCGGAAGGGTCAGCAGATCCGGTGAGATGCCGGAGCCGACGGTATAGTCCGGATGGAAGAGAGCAACGCAGGAGACGCCGCGTCGTGGCGGCGTTCACATGCTTGTTCGCCCAAGGGAAAATGGTGGCTTTGACCGGCCATGCACGCCGTTTCGAACGGCAACCCTTGAAAGGCAGGAAAATGGCAATTTCGAAAATTGAAGATGCGATCGCTGCGATTGCGCGGGGCGAGATCATCGTGGTTGTCGATGATCGTGACCGCGAAAACGAAGGCGATCTGGTGATCGCCGCGGAAGCGGTCACACCGCAGGCGATCGCGTTCATGATGAACCATGCCCGTGGTCTCATCTGCGTTCCGATGGAGGGCGAGAGGCTCGACGAGCTCGATATTCCGTTGATGGTGCCGCGCAACACGGAAGTCCTCAAGACCGCCTTCACCGTTTCCGTCGACTACATTCCGGAAACCACGACCGGAATATCCGCCGCCGACAGGGCGGCAACCGTTCAAGCCCTCGTCAGGGACGGATCGCGTCCGGAGGAATTTGCCCGGCCCGGTCATATCTTTCCGCTTCGCGCGCATCCAAACGGCGTCCTGTCGCGTCCTGGGCACACGGAAGCAGCCGTGGATCTGGCCCGGCTTGCCGGCCTTTCGCCGGCCGGCGTCATCTGCGAAGTGGCGAACGACGACGGCACGATGGCGCGCCTTCCAGAGCTTGAGGTCTTTGCCGAGCGGCATGGCCTCCATCTCGTGACGATCGAGGATCTGATTGCCTACAGGGCCGCAAGCGCTCCCTTCAAGGCTGCCTGATCGTTCCGATACAGCCTATTTTGATCCTGCCCGGATCGATGCTTGCGCAAGGCTCTCCTATGCTCCTTGAGGATGAAGGAGAGCCTTCCTCAGCCTATGAATATGCCCGGCGCCGATCCCGCAGCAACCACCGACCATCGTCGCGCCGGCATCGACCCATGAACAGGCGAAGCGCGAATAGGCGTCGTCATTCAGATCCTGACGGGTCGCGTGAAGGCCCTCGTTGGCGGCCGACTCGCCTTGTTCTCCCTCGAAAGCATTGGCATAGACGCCGATCCGCAGATTATCGCCGCCCTGCTTGAAAACCTCCGCTGCCGCATCGACGGCCTTGCGCATGACTTCCGGTTTGCTGCAGTTGAACAGGAGCGCGTCCGCGCCAGACGACGCTGCCCACCGAGCCGCATCCTCGACAAGTTCGCCGGAGCGGAGCTTAGGCGAGGCGCCATTCCTTTGCGCGGCGTCATCCGCAAGCGTGAAGGAGATCCAGAACGGTTTGCCGGTTTCAGCGACCGCCGTCCGAACCGCCTCTCCCTCCGCGATCAAGCTGAGGGTTTCCCCGAGCCAGACATCGACGTAAGGGGCGAGGTTTTCGACCAGAACCTTGAGATAGTCCTGAACGCGTAACGGATCGAAATTCTGTGGTTCGTAGGAGCCGAAGATCGGAGGCAGGGAGCCTGCGACCAGGATTTTTCGATTCTTGCAGGCGTTAGCGGCGTCGCGCGCCAGCCGTCCGGAAAGGGTGATGAGATCGGCCCCTTCCTTCCAGAACCGTTCCTCGCCAATGTGGTAGGGCACGAGCGCGTAGCTGTTGGTCGTAACGACATCCGAGCCGGCAGCGATGAATTCGTCATGCACCTGCCGGACAATCTCCGGTGAATCGACCAGTGCCAGCGCCGACCATTCCGGCTGCTTCAGTTCCGCGCCGAGACGCAGCAGTTCGCGGCTCATGCCGCCGTCGAGGATCAAGGGTTTGCTCATGAATGGGATCTCCAGAATGGCTCGGATCTGCGGAGAGGTTTGATCTCTCCGTCATGCCGGGGTTAGCGCCGCACCGGCACCTGCGCTTCCAGGAACCGGAAGCTTCGCGCGATGATGGCTGTAATGACGAGATAGAAGACGGTGACGACGATCAGAGGCTCGTAGACCAGCAGGGTGTCCTGACGAACCTTGGTGGCAACGGCATAGAGGTCCATCACGGTGACGGTGAAGGCGAGAGGTGTCGCCTTCAACTGCATGACGATTTCGCCTCCGATCGTCGGCAATGCGATGCGAATGGCGCGCGGTAGCCAGATGCGCCGCGTCAGCGTCAGGGGGCGCATGCCGAATGCGCGGCCGGCTTCCAGCTCGCCTTTCGGGACGGCCAGCAACGCGCCGCGCAAAACCTCCGCCTCATAGGGCGCGTAATTCAGCGTGAAGCTGACGGCCGCGAAGAAGAAACCTTCACGTAGGATCGGCCAGAACAGGCTTTGGCGGATTCCCGGGATCATCGGCAGAAGAGAGCCGACGCCGTAGTAGAGCAGCCAGAGCTGTATCAGCAGCGGCGTGCCCCGAAAGAAGGTGCAGTAGCCACGCGCAAGGCTTCGCAGGATGGGGCCGCCGCTGACCTGGGAAAAGGCGAGGCCGATCGCGATGACGAAGCCGAAGACGACGGAAATCACAAGCAGCGACAGCGTTTGCACGGCTCCCGTCAACAGAAGCGGCCAATAGGCGGATATCCATGAGAAGGTCATGCCGGCACCCCTCAGGCAAGCTTCGGCTGGCCGCGGCGCACACGCCGCTCCAGCAGGTCGAAGACGGCGTTCGAGACGAGCGTGAGAGCGAGATAAATGAGGGCGGAAGCCAGGAAAAAGATGAAATAGTGCTTGGTGCTAGCGCCAGCGAGCCGCGTGGCGAGAGCCAGTTCCTGGTAGCCGACGACGGCGACGAGAGCGCTGTCCTTGGTGACCGACATCCATAGATTGGCAAGACCGGGAAGGGCATTCGGCAGCAAGGCGGGTAAGATGATGCGACGGAAACGCAGGCGTGCGCCCATGCCGAAGGCCTTTGCCGCCTCGATCTGGCCGACAGGGATCGCCAGGATCGCGCCGCGCAGGACTTCCGTCATATAGGCGCCCTGCACGAAGCCAAGCACGGCGACCGCGACAGCGAAGCCATTCAATTCGAATGCCGGCAGATTGAGCGCGATGAGGAGCCGATTGAGGCCGTCCATCCCTGCGTAATAGAGCCCGACGATCAGGATCAGCTCGGGGACCGCGCGGACGGCGGTCGTATAGAGTTCGAGCAGCAGCCGGAGCGGCCTGATGCCGGAGAGCTTGCCGAGCGCGCCGCCCGTACCGAGCAGAAGGCCGATCAGAAAAGCGCCGGCGGAGATGGCGACCGTGGAGGCGGCCCCGGTCAAGAGTACTCCACCCCAGCCCGGAGGATAGGGGGAGAGCAGGTCCAGAATGCCCTGAGGAGAGGTCGCCATCGTTGCGATCGTTTACTTGGCGCCGTAGATATCGAAGCTGAAATACTTCTTCGTGATCTCGTCGTATTTGCCGCTGGCGCGTACCGCGGCGATCGCTGCGTTGAGCTTAGCCATGAGCTCGGTGTCGTCTTTGCGAAGACCGCCGGAAACGCCGGCTCCGAGGACTTCCTTGTCGTCGGCGACATCGCCCATCTTGGCGCAGCAATCCTTGCCGCTGTCGCTCTTCAGGAAGGCATCAAGCGCAAGGGAATCGCCGAAGACGTAGTCGATGCGGCCTGCCGCGAGGTCCTGAAACGCCTCGTCGAGCGTCTGGTAGGTCTTTTCGTCGGCAACCTTGGCGAAGTACTTCTTGTAATATTCCGACTGGATCGTCGATACCTGGATGCCGATGGTCTTGCCCTTGACATCGTCTGCCGTCGCTCCGGTCTTCTGGTCCTTCGGGCCGATCAGCGTGCTGGGCGTATTATAATATTTGTCGGTAAAATCAATGATCTTCGAGCGTTCGGCGGTATTCGACATCGACGACCAGATCACGTCGAACTTCTTGCTCTGAAGCGCCGGAATGAGACCGTCCCAGGAAAGCTCGACGATCGAGCATTTCTCTTTCATCTGCTCGCAAACGGCGTCCATCATATCGATTTCCCAGCCCTGCCATTTGCCGGAGGCATCCTTGGCGAAGAAGGGCGGGTAGGATTCGTTCATGATGCCGAAGCGAACCTCGGCCTGCGCCGTCATCGAAGAGAGAGCGAGGGCAAGCCCGGCGAACAGAGTGGAAGCCATTCTCATATAAGGGATTCTCCTAATGGTGTTGTCTGCGAATGGGATGTGGATCAGGACGTGAGCATGCCGGTAAATTCCCGGCATCGGCTGCTGATCGGGGCGTCGAAGATCTGCTTTGGCGGCCCTTCCTCCTCGATCCGTCCCTGATGCAGGAAGAGAACGTGGTTCGAGACATCGCGGGCAAAGCGCATTTCGTGGGTGACCAGCAGCATGGTTCGGCCCTCTTCCGCGAGATCGCGGATGACCTTGAGGACCTCGCCGACCAGCTCGGGATCGAGCGCCGATGTCGGTTCGTCGAAGAGCATCACGGCCGGGTCGATGCAAAGCGCGCGAGCGATCGCCGCTCTTTGCTGCTGTCCGCCGGAGAGAAAGGCCGGATAGGCGTCGCGCTTGTCGTAAAGCCCGACTTTATTGAGAAGAACCTCTGCCTTGTCGATTGCCTCGCGACGGGGGACGCCGAGGACATGCACCGGAGCCTCGATGATGTTTTCGAGAACGGTCATGTGCGCCCAGAGATTGAAGCTCTGAAATACCATTCCCAATCCGCTGCGCATCCGTTCGATCTGCCGCCAGCTTTTCGGCTGCATCTGTCCATGGCGTCCCGGCCTCAGCGCGACTTCCTCGCCGTTGACGAGGATGCGGCCGCGATCGGGCATTTCAAGCAGGTTTATGCAGCGCAGGAACGTGCTTTTCCCGGAACCGGACGAGCCGATGATGGAAATCACGTCCCCTTGATGGGCGGTCGTTGAAACGCCCTTGAGGACCTGATGTGACCCAAAGCTCTTGTGGAGATCTTCCACGCGAAGAGCCTGGGAGGGCAGCTCTGTCATATAGAATTCCGATGAAAAACAATTTGCGGAGAATATCGCGAAGGAGAGCGGAATTTGCGCGCAATTTCCGATTATTTTGCATATAAAAAGCAAAAATGTATTTCTTGTGCATCTTTTATGGTGGAACAGAGATGTCGTCGCCTAAGTTCATCGACGCCGAAAGGAGCGGGAATGGAAAATCTGGATCGCTTTGATCGCGATATTCTCGATATCGTCCAGCGCAATTGCCAGCTCACTGCCGAAGCGATCGCGGAGGAGGTCGGCCTTTCGACTTCGGCTGTGCAACGGCGCCTGAAACGGTTGCGCGAGGACGGTATCATCAAGGCGGAAATCGCGGTCGTCGACCGCAAGGCGACCGGAACTCCAATGGTGTTCATTGTCGGCATGGAAATCGAGCGGGACAATTACGATGCGCTCGCCAAGTTCCGCCTTTGGGCGGAAAAGCAGGATCATCTCCAGCAGGTCTATTACGTCACGGGCGCGGTCGATCTCATTGCGATCGTCACCGCCAGGGATGTCGAGCACTATGACGACATCGCCGCCGTGATCATGGCGGAAAATCCGCAGATCCGGCGCATGCACACGAATGTGGTGCTGCGTGACGTCAAGCTTGGTTTGTTCGTGCCGCTGGCAGATGGCAACGAGGCCGGCCGGTAAGCCGTGGGTCGCGGGATGATCGAGGGCGTGCCGCCGATCATTGACATGCACTAGGCGAGAGGGAACTGTCCTTGGTCCGGCTGATATTGCCTGATCTTCAAGATTTTCAACGAATAATGATGGGGCCTCTGCAGGCGCGCTCAACCCGACCGCAAGGCGTTCGCCGCCTTCAGGCTGTGACGTAACAAGCTGCTTCAATGCATTGTTTCTATTGCTCCCGCCGAGGCGCCGCGGGGTGACAGGTTGCTGGCGCTTTACAAAACGAACTAGTTCGTACATTATTGTTGATGAGGAGTGATGGTGCCGCATCGTGCAGCATCGAAGATTGTCAGGATGATCTCGGATGTCCTTGCAAACGGGTGCAGGCGGAGGCCATATGCGCACGGTTGCGATATGTCCTCGACATTCGAATGCTCTGGGGAGGAACGACCATGAAAAGACAAATCGAACATAAAACACCCAAGCGCGCGGCTCTTGCGAGCTGGTTGGGAAGCGCCGTCGAATATTACGATTTCTTCGTCTACGGTACGGCAGCAGCGCTCATTTTCCCGAAGATATTCTTTTCGGCGGAAGACCCGCAAACGGCCGCCATCGCCTCATTCGCGACCTTTGGCGTCGCCTATATCATGCGGCCGCTGGGGGCGGTCGTCCTGGGTCACGTCGGCGACAAGTTCGGCCGCAAGAAGGTGCTGACCTTCACCCTGCTTCTCATGGGTTTTTCGACTTTCATCATCGGCTGCCTGCCCACCTATAATCAGGCCGGCATCCTGGCGCCCATTCTTCTGGTTCTGGCGCGCGTGCTGCAAGGCATTTCGGCCGCCGGCGAACAGGCCGGCGCCAGCTCCATGACGCTTGAGCACGCGCCAGAAAATAGACGGGCCTTCTTTACCAGCTTCACGCTGAGCGGAACACAGGCCGGACTGATCCTTGCAACATTGGTCTTCATTCCGCTTGGAAAGCTCGATGAAGCCGCGTTGATGTCATGGGGTTGGCGTATCCCGTTCTTCCTGAGCTTCGTGGTGGTCATCGTCGGATTCTGGGTTCGCCGCACGCTTGCCGAAACCCCGGCCTTTCTGGAGGAAACCCAGAAGGGCGAGATCGTAAAGCTGCCGCTCGTCTCGCTGCTCACCAATTATTGGGCGGATGTCCTGCGCATCATCTTCGCGGCGCTGATTTCCGTCGTCAGCACGATCTTCAGCGTCTTCACGCTGTCCTATGCGGTCAATACCATGCATATCGATCGTTCGACGATGCTGACCGTTCTGGTGCTTGCCAATATCGCGGCGCTGGGCGCGATTCCCGCATGGGCCATTCTAGCAGACCGCATCGGCCGCAAACCCGTGTTCATCTTTGGAGCCGTCGGCTGCGCGGTGCTGATCTGGCCCTACATCTGGGCCATCAGCCAGAACAACCTCATGCTCGTCTTCGTCCTCGGCATCCTGCTTTCGGGCGTGGTCTATAGTGCATCGAACGGCATCTGGCCGGCCCTCTATGCCGAAATGTTCGATACCCGCGTGCGTCTGTCCGGCATGGCCGTCGGAACCCAGATCGGTTTCGCGCTCGGCGGCTTCGCGCCAACGATCAGCGCGGCGGTCATGGGCACCGGACCGATGGGTTGGGTGCCAGTCGCGGTCTTTACCTCCATCACAGCCTTGATTGCCGCCATTTCCGCGGCAACCGCGACGGAGACCTACCGGACGCCGATCGATCAGCTTGGCAGGGATGAACGACGCTTGGCAGCTGCCGTTCGCCACGCCGATCGGGCTATCTAGCGGCCAGTCCCGATCTGAGCAGCAATGACGTGTCGCGATCGCGGATGAGTTTGTTGAAAATCGTCAAGTAACGGGATGAAACAATGAAAACCTCGATTGCGACCGTTTCGATCAGCGGTGACCTCAAGGAAAAGCTTCAGGCCATCGCCAAGGCAGGTTTCGATGGCGTCGAAATCTTCGAGAACGACTTTCTCGCTTTCGATGAATCACCGCGCCAGGTGGGTCAGATCGTGAGGGATCATGGGCTGGAGATTACACTCTTTCAGCCCTTCCGGGACTTTGAAGGCATGCCTGAACCCTTCCGCAGCCGGACCTTCGATCGCGCAGAACGCAAGTTCGATCTAATGCAGGAGATGGGGACCGATCTCGTTCTTGTTTGTTCGAACGTCTCGTCCGTGGCGCTGGGCGGGATTGATCGTGCCGCCGCCGACTTCTTCGAGCTCGGCGAGAGAGCGGCCAAACGCGGCTTGCGCGTCGGATATGAGGCGCTCGCCTGGGGACGACACATTAACGACCACCGCGATGCCTGGGAAATCGTCCGCCGTGCCGATCATCCAAATATCGGCCTCATTCTCGACAGCTTCCACACGCTTTCTCGCAAGATCGACGTCAATTCGATCCGGTCGATCCCGAAAGAGAAGATCTTCATCATCCAGCTTGCCGACGCGCCGCTGATCGACATGGATCTGCTCTATTGGAGCCGCCATTTCCGCAACATGCCAGGGGAGGGCGATCTTCCCGTACTCGAATTCATGAAGGCCGTCGCCGCGACGGGCTATGACGGCTATCTGTCGCTGGAGATTTTCAACGACCAGTTCCGCGGCGGCTCGCCGACCGCCATCGCCGTCGATGGCCGGCGCTCGCTCACCTATCTTGGCGACCAGGTTCGTCGCGCGGAGAACAGCGGTCTCACCTTGCCCCCGATGCCGCCGCGTGCCGAAGTGGACGGCGTTGCCTTTGTCGAGTTTACCGTCGACGAAGCCGAGGCGTCTGTCCTTTCTGATCGGCTGCGTGCGCTGGGCTTTCGCCATGTCGGGCGCCATAAGAGCAAGCGTGTCGATGTCTTCCGGCAAGGCGACATTAATCTTGTCGTCAATACCGATCCGGACGGGTTTGCGGGCGCTTCTTACGCTTTGCACGGGCAGTCGGCCTATGCGATGGGATTATGGGTGGATGATGCGGAAGCCGCGGTTGCGCGGGCCGTGGCCCTGGGCGCCGAACGCTTCGAACAACCATTGGATCCCGGCGAGATTGAAATGCCTGGTGTCAGGGGCGTTGGCGGCGGCATCCTGTATTTCCTCGATCGCAGGAGCGCGCTTAGCCGCATATGGGAGATCGAATTCGATCCGGTCCATGACGATACCGATTGGCGACCTGTTGGGTTGACGGGCATAGACCATGTCGCGCAAACGATGAAATACGAAGAGCTGCTGACCTGGCTGCTCTTTTATACCGCGATATTGAATGCGCATAAGACGCCGATGGTCGACATTATCGATCCCGCCGGGGTCGTTCGCAGCCAGGTCGTCGAAAACGAGCCGGGCAGCTTGCGCATCACGCTGAACGGTGCGGAAAATCGCAACACGCTCGCCGGGCATTTCATCGCCGAAACTTTTGGCTCCGGCATCCAGCATCTTGCCTTTGCGACCGATGATATCTTTGCCGCCGCGGCCGCTCTGTCGGACAACGGTTTTGCCACCTTGATGATCTCGCCCAACTACTACGACGATCTGGAAGCGAGATTCGGCCTGGAGCCGGCTTTCACGGATCGCCTGAAGGCGCACAACATCCTCTATGACCGCGACGATCACGGCGAATATTTCCAGCTTTACAGCCCCACTTACGGCGAAGGCTTCTTCTTCGAAATCGTTCAGCGCAGCGGCTATCGTGGATATGGCGCGGCGAATGCCATTTTTCGCATTGCGGCGCTGAGGCGGCATCTGCGACCGATTGGTCTGCCGAAACTTTAGGCCCTCCCCATTGGCGTGAAGCCTGTGTTAAAGCTTTGATCTTCAATGTTGGGCAGGGACAGACCCAGGAAGACGGGCAAGGCATGACCAAAGCGCAAGCGGCCAAGATCGAGCGTCTTACGCGAAAGAACGATCCAGACGCGACCAAGGAGAACATTCTCAAGATCGCCACCGAGGAATTCGTCGCAGCCGGGTTTTCCGGTGCGCGCGTCGATGAGATCGCCGAGCGCACCAAGACGTCCAAGCGCATGATCTACTATTATTTCGGCAGCAAGGAAGGGCTCTATCTCGCCGTTCTCGAGCAGGCCTATACGAAGATTCGTACGCTGGAGAGCGAACTCGATCTCGAAAACATGCCGCCCGTTCAGGCCATGGCGCAATTGATCGCAAGCACCTTCGATCATGATGATCAGAATCCCGATTTCGTGCGCCTCGTCAGCATCGAAAACATTCATCGCGCAGAACATATGAAACGTTCGGTCGTCCTGTCGCAGATGAATATCGCCGTCATCGATATCATCACGGAAATCCTTGAACGGGGCTACGCCGATGGCAGCTTCGTGCGCAGGGTAGACCCCGTCGATCTGCATATGATGATCAGCGCCCAGTGCTTCTTTCGCGTTTCCAATCGCCATACCTTTGGGGCGATCTTCGAGCGTGACCTGTCGTCCGAAGCCTTGAAGAAGCGGCACAAGTCGCTAATCGTCGATGCGATCCTTGCATTTCTGAGACATCCTTCCTCCGAAATGGCCTGACGAGGCCCGGGGTGATTTGATGGGCTTTGGCGTTTTCCGGCGGCGCTCCATCACGCCTCTTATTGACTTTACGTACTAGTTCGTACATTTTGCGAGCAAGCCTGCGGCATGGCTTTGTTTTGCTGCTCGGGAGGAAAGATTGAACACTCAAGCCGCCATTGTTCCTCGTCAACTTCATGTCGGATTGATCGGCGCCGGAATCGGCCGATCGTTGACGCCGGCCATGCATATGCGCGAAGGCGAGCATTGCGGCCTATCCTATCGCTACGATCTCATCGACCTCGACGTCCGTGGTCTCTCCGTATCGGACCTGCCGGCTCTCATCGATGAGGCCGAGGCGATGGGGTTTGCCGGCCTCAATATCACCCATCCTTGCAAGCAGGCGGCCGTCGCGCTGGTGGACGAGCTTTCGCCCGATGCCCAGACGCTGCGATCCATCAACACGATCGTTTTTGATGGGCGGCGCAGGATCGGCCACAATACCGATTGGTGGGGATTTGCCGAAAGCTTCCGGCGCGGGCTGGCCGGGGTTTCACTCGACCATGTCGTGCAGCTGGGCGCGGGCGGCGCCGGCGTTGCCGTGGCGCATGCAATGGCTGAAATGGGCGCGCATTCCGTGGAGATATTCGATCTCGACCCTTCGCGTGCGCGGGCCCTCGTCGACCAGCTTCAGCCGGCACATGCCGCTTGCCGTTTCTCGGTCGGTCATAATCTTGCCGCGGCACTGGATGTCGCCGATGGTCTGATTCATGCAACACCGACCGGCATGGCCGCCCATCCTGGGCTGCCGCTCGATGCGCAACTTCTATCCGATCGTCTCTGGGTCGCGGAAATCGTCTATTTCCCGATCGAGACCGCGCTGGTGAAACGCGCCCGACAGACAGGGTGCCGTGTTCTCGACGGCGGCGGCATGGCGGTATTCCAGGCGGTAAAGGCTTTCGAACTCTTCACCGGCATCCGTCCGGCGGCCGAGCGTATGATGCAGCACTTCAATTCGCTGCGCGCCTAAACGCCGACCAATAATCGAAGAGCCTCGATCCCAAAACTCCGGCGCCGAAGTTTCATCCTCGGCGCCGGAGACGTCACAGATGGTATCAGACCGATTGCTCGATCACCAATACGCCGTAGCCGGCGAGCTCGGTCGCGCCTGATATGGCTTTGCCCGTCAGCAGGTCGGTACCCGCCGGCAGATTGACGATCTTCGTTTCATGCTCGGTATTGAGCACGAACAGCAGCTTCCTGCCGCCACCTTCGCGCAGTGACACTTCGACGCCGTTAGGCAGATCCTGCACCAGCGGCGCGGCAACACCGTTGCTGACGAGAAGCTCGCGAATGACCTCCGCGAGCGGCGCGGTGAGATAGGTGCCGAGGTAGTAGACCTGACCATTGCCATGCCGGCGGCGCGTCAGCATCGGCGTGCCTTCCAGGAAACGGTCGGACCAGCGGCCGATGATCTCGGTATCGGCGGATGTCTCCAGCTTCTCGTAAAGGTGTCCGGCTTCCAGCTGACGATTGCCGATCGTATAGGCATATTTGCGCGAGGCCGAGGTTGCGGCCGGACGTGGGGATGGTTGGTGGCTGCCGATGCCGCCTTCGCGGAAACCGGTGAACAGTCCATCCGCTCCTGGAGCGGAGACAGGGCCGAATTCATGGACACGCACGCCGGAAAGCTCCGCGAGCGCCTTGCCCGGTGCCTGGGTACGGATGATGTGATTGTTTTCGTCGCGAGTTCCGGTCATCGCCGACAGGATGAGCGTGCCGCCGTCGGCGACGAACTTCTCCACGGCTTTCGACCACTCCTCCTTCCACATGACCCAATGGGGGACATAGAGGGCCTTGATGCGCGAGAGATCATCTTCCGGATGGATGAAGCCGCAGGCTATGCCCGCCTCATAGCATGCGCGGTGCAGATGGGCTGCATCCTGCATCGGGCTTGGCAGGCCGATCGCGTAGGTCTTGTACGCTTCCTGATTGTCGAAATCCGCGCCGGCGATGGCAATATCCATGCGGACGGTCGTGCCGAGCAGCTTGTCCTCGATCGTGCGGATGTCGGATGCGAATTGCTTGGCTTCCTCGTAGCGACGGCGCGCAACGTCGTCGTGGTCGATAATGCCGTTCCAGTAGATCTCGGCGCCGAAATGCGCCGGCCGCCAACGGAAGAACATCAGGCCGTCCGCGCCGCGCGACACCGACGTCATCGCCATGCGGCGCATCTCGCCCGGCTCCGGCACGGAGGAGGAAAAGCCCGGCTGGCTGCCGAGGCCGGAGGCCTGTTCCGGGACGATGAAATTGCCGGAATAGGCGCGGCATTGGTCGAGATGGAAGGCTTGCGTGATCGCATGCCCGCCACCGCGGCGCATCTCATCATAGAGGAACGGATAGATGTCGAAGCCGATGAAATCGAGATCCTGGCCGAACTGGCCGCGGAAATCGATATCTACAAGGCCGCCGAGATTGTGGAAGATGAACCATGCGGGATTGGTCGCCCGCAAGATTTCGACCTGATCGTGCTGGAAGAGAGCCGTCGCGAATGCGAGGAAACGATGATAGTCCTGCACGTGACCGGGGCTGGAGAAGGACGGGTTCATCGGCTGCGGGAAGACGATCTGGTCGAAGGTCTGATAGGCCGTTGCCCAGAAATCGCCGCCCCAGGCAAAGTTTAGGGCTTCGATCGTACCATACTTCGCGCGGCAGAACTTCTGGAACTCGATGAGCGCCGAAGGCGAATAGCTTTCGGAGGTCGTCGTATTGAGCTCGTTATCCGTCTGCCAGCCGATGACGTGAGGATTGTCGCGATAATGCTCGGCCATTGCGCGGGTAATCCGTTGGCTGTGCCGGCGCAGCACCGGGCTCGTCGTATCGCAATGCTGGCGCGATCCATGGCTTGCCTCTCTGCCATTGGCATCGACGCGCAGGACTTCCGGATATTTTGCCGTCAGCCAGCGCGGTGGTGTTGCCGTCGGGGTGCAGAGAATGGTCTTGATGCCATGCTTGGCCAGGCCGGCGATTGCCTTGTCGAAGAGCGAGAAGTCGAAATGGTCCTCATGCGGCTCCATGATATGCCAGGCGAATTCCGCCATGCGAACGGTGTTGAAACCGGCGGCCGCCATGCGTTCGGCATCGCGGTCCCAATAACTCTCGTCGACATGTTCGGGATAATGCGGCACGCCGACCAAGAAGCCGTCGAGATTGAGCGTCCGCCAGACGGATAGCGGCTTTCTTTCCAAAACTTTCATGAGGTCACAAGCTTTCTTTACAGAGAGGCAATGATTGACTTCGGCCGGCTGAGGGTTCTGCCATCAGGACCGAAGAGATAGAGGGACGATGTCGAGGCGGATAGCTTGATCTGCTCGCCGGCCGAAAAGCCGGCGGCATTACCGAGCTGAACGGTGAAATTGCGCGTGCCGCTTTCAGACCCGATCGTTGCGAGCGGACCCGCATCGACATAGAGAATGGTTTCACGGCCGAGCTGCTCGACCAACCCGACCTTGCCGTCAAAGGAAATCGCGGCGTCTTCAGTGGAGGAGCCCATCTTCAACGATTCCGGCCGAATTCCCAGCGTCAGGCTGGCTTGCGCCTTAAGATCGCCGACATCGGCCACCGGAACATGGACCGTCGTGCCGCCGCCTTCCAGTGCGACTTCAGCGATACCGTCGCTGAGGGAAACGAGCTTCGCATTGACGAAGTTGATACGCGGTGCGCCCAAAAAGCCAGCGACGAATTGGTTTGCCGGATTGTGATAGAGATTGAGCGGCGCGCCTTCCTGCTCAATGATACCCTTGTTGAACACCACGATGCGGCTCGCCATGGTCATCGCCTCGACCTGATCGTGCGTCACATAGATCATCGTCGAGCCGAGCTGCTGGTGCAGCGTTGAAAGCTCGACGCGCATTTGCGTGCGCAGCGCGGCATCGAGATTGGAGAGCGGTTCGTCGAAGAGGAAGACTTCCGGCGAGCGGGTGATGGCGCGGCCGATGGCGACGCGCTGGCGCTGGCCGCCCGAAAGCTGCTTCGGGCGCTTGTCGAGCTGGTCGGATATTCTGAGGATCTCGGCCGCGCGCTTGACGGCAGCGTCGATCTCGCTTTGCGGGCGCTTCGCCATCTTCAGGCCGAAGCCCATGTTCTCAGCAACCGTCATATGCGGATAAAGCGCATAGGACTGGAAGACCATGGCAATGCCGCGGTCACCAGGCTCTTCGCGCGTCACGTCGCGGCCGTTGATCCAGATCTCGCCGGAGCTGATGTTTTCGAGCCCGGCGATCGTCTTCAGCGTGGTGGACTTGCCGCAGCCCGAAGGGCCGACCATGACAATGAACTCGCCCTTGTCGACGGAAAGATTGACCGAACGCAGGGCGTGATAGCCGCCATAATGTTTGTCGATGTCGATCAGCTTTACATGGCTCATGAGTGATACTCCAAATCTGTTCGCGCGGTGCGGAAAGCGTCAGCCCTTGACGGCGCCCATGGTCAGGCCCGCGATGAAATGTTTCTGCATCAGGAAGAACATCAGGACCGGTGGGACGGCGACGAACAAGGTTGCCGCCGCCACGATATTCCAGGCGGAGGTCCACTCGCCTCTGAGATTGTTCAGGCCCGCCGTTACCGGTTTCACGACATCGCTCTGGGTGAGCACGATCGCCCAGAAGTAATCGTTCCAGACGAAGGTGAAGATCAGGATCGCAAGGGCTGCCAGCGCCGGCCGCATCAGCGGTATGACGACATGGCGCATCGTCTGCCAGGGGGACGCGCCTTCGGCGCGCGCGGCCTGAAACAATTCGTCGGGCAGAGCCGCGATGAAATTGCGCATGAACAGGGTCGCAAAGCCGGTCTGGAAGGCGACATGGAAGATGATCAATGCGAAATAGGTGTCGTAGAGGCCAACCGAGACCATGAGATCGCGCACCGGGATCATCATGATCTGCGCGGGCAGGAAGTTGCCGCCGACGAAGAGCGAGAAGAGCAGGGCGTTGCCGCGAAAATTATAGCGCGCGAGCACATAGCCAGTCAGCGTCGAGAATAGGAGAACTAGCAGCACCGAAGGCAGGGTGATGATGAGGCTATTGATGAAATAGCCCCACATATTCGTCTGCTGGAAGACCGCCTGGAAATTCTCGACGAGATTGACGTGCTCGGGCCATGTCCAGTATTTGCCGGCCATGATTTCATCGGCCGTCTTGGATGCGGTCAACATGACCGCGAAGAGGGGCAGCAGCCAGAGGATCAGGATCAGGCCGACGAAGCCGGCATAAAGGCCGCGAAGTACGGGCTTTTCTTCGGGGATGGGGCGAGGATACATCAGCGTGTCTCCCGTTCCATGCGCACCATGACGCGCAGATACCAGGTGATGAAAACGATCATGATTGCAAAGAGGACGGTGGCGATCGCCGCGCCGTAGCCAAAACGATAGGAGAAGATCGACTGCTCGTACATCTGGTAGGCCAGCACCTCCGACGAGCCGAAGGGCCCGCCTGATGTCATCACCGCGATCATGTCGAAGGATCGCAAGGCGCCGACAACGGTCACGGCAAGAGCGATGAAACCCACCTGGCGCAATTGCGGCAGGACGACGTGCCAGAGCATGTTCCAGCCGCGCGCGCCATCGACCCGTCCAGCCCCGATGATGTCGGAACTCAGATTGTTGAGGCCGGCGAGAAACAGCACCATGCAAAAGGCGATCTGTGGCCAGAGCGCGGCGGCAACCACGGCGAAGGTGACGAAATGCTCATCGGCGAGCAGGGCAGGCGCCGTCGCGCCGAAGAGGTTGAAGATGAGCGCAAGAAGCCCGTAATTCGGATCATAGACCCAGCCGAACACGACACCGACCGTGACCGTGGCGAGTACGAGCGGAATGAAGAAGAGCGACTTCAAGATCCGCATGCCGGCGATCTGCTGGTTGACGAGCAGTGCCAGCGCCAGCCCAAGCGGCGGCGCCGCCATGAACATGACGAGCCAGATGATGTTGTTCTTCAGCGAGACGTAGAATTGCGGGTCGGCAAAAAGCTCGGAATAGTTTGCCAATCCCACCCAGCTCTTCTGTCCGACGCCGTCCCAATCGAAGAAGGAAATCCAGATCGATTGGATCGAGGAAGCGATGATGATCGTTCCGAACAGGATGCATCCCGGCACGATGAAGAGGACAGGCGTCAGCCAGTTCCTGTGTTTTTTCCACATGGCTCAGACTTTTTGGTTCGATAATTCAAGGCACGCGCGGCGGGGTGAGGACTTAAAGCCGATGCCCGCCGCGCCTTGGTCCGGGAGGACTATTTGAAAATGCGCGCGCGGGTCTTTTCGAGCCGCGCCAGGATCTGGTCGCGACGCTCGGGCTTGACCGTGAATTCCTGGAAGCCTTTCATGCCGTCCTGCGCCATGTCCGGGGCGGTGTCACGGTCATAATATTGCGACGTTCCCTTCACGCTCCTGAGCGACTCCACGGCGATGTTGACCAAGGGGTCCTTGCTGGGTGGGCAATCGTTGCGCGGCGGAATGGTGCCTTCGGCTTCGAGGAATGCGCTGAGATTGTCAGGCTGATAAAAGTAAGCAAGGAAATCACGCGCACCCTGCCGGTTCTTCGCCTTGGCCGGGATATGCACGGAGTTGACCGAGAAATCCTCGTAGCGTTCGACGCCGGAGACGATTTCCGGGAAGGGAGCGAAGGCGATCTGGCCCTCGTCGCCTGCCGGGAAGGCGGACTTGATGAAGCCTCCAAGGTCCATCATCGCGGCCTTCTTCTGCGCCAAGGCCGCGCCTGCCTGTTCCCAGCCGAAGGACGGCGCGTTGGCGGAGAAGAAATTGGCCCTGATAAGCTCTTCCCATTTGTCGAAGACCGGCTTCAGCATCGGGTCGGTATAGGCGATCTTGCCTTCCATCAGCGCAAGGTGCTTGTCGAGACCGTTGATGCGCAGGTTCATGTGATCGAACCAGCCTCCGGTCGGCCAGAGTTCCTTCGTACCCATGCTGATCGGGGTCATGCCGGCGGATTTCGCCGCCTCGCCGAATTTCAAGAATTCGTCCCAGTTCTTGGGCGCCGTCCAACCCTTCTCGGCGAAAACATCCTTGCGATAGAAAAGTCCCCAGAGAATGCCGCCAAGCGGCAGACCGTACTGCTTGCCGTTGACGGTGACGGCCGTCATGGTAGCGCCGAGCTTATCGCTATAGCCTTCCTTGGCAAACAGGTCGGAAATGTCGTCGAACAGTCCGCGGTCGACGAAAGCCTTCATGCGATTGCCGGAGAACCAGAAGCAGATATCCGGGGCACCGACGACGAGATAGCTGCGGATGGCCGTCTTGTGAGCCTCGTGATCCATATTGTTGATGGTGACTTTCGTCCCTGTCTTCTTGGCAAAATCGGCAGCGATACGGTCAAGGACGGCGCGCTGATCGGCATTGCCGATATCCGAAATGATCGTCACCTCGCCGCCATTGGCAATTGCCGGCCGATAAAGCGCCGTGGCGGCCAGGGCAGCGCCCGTGCCGATCATGAACTGGCGCCGAGACGCCCTGATTGCATTGACGAGTGAAAGTTCGTTCTTCGATGCCATCTTTTTCCTCCCGAGGCACATCAAATTCCAGGCCCGCCCACCGACGTGAGCAGCCACTAACCTTCAGAAACTACGCAATAAACCGGCAATTCCGCTTGTGCAGATACAAGCAGACATTCCTCCATTGCCATGCGCTATTGCATACCGTATCTTCCGGGAAGCAACAATAGTTAATTTACAAAATAAATTTAAAGGATCCCCGTGCGCGGCAACCCTAGTACCTCCCGAGCCCTCAACCGACGGCTCATCCTGAACCTGCTGCGTAATCGCGGAGCGATGCCGCGCGCCGAAATCGCCACCGTGACGGGCCTCAGCCCGGCGGCCGTGACTTTCGTGGTCACGGAGCTGGTCGAGGAGGGGCTTGTCATCGAGGGAAAAGCGCAGACGGGTGCCACGGGTCGGCGGCCTGTGCCGGTCGATATTAATTATGATGGCCATCTGGCTGTCGGCTTCAAGCTTCGCCACGACAGCATCGATTGTGTCCTGACCGATCTCGCCACGACGCCGATCGCCTCCTTCGATATGCCTGTGCCGGATACGCGACCGGAAACAATGGTCGAGGCGATTGCGATGGCAATCCCGAAGCTGCTGGCCGATGCCGGGCGCACCGGCTTGCCGGTCATGGGGGTCGGCGTTTCCATCCCGGGCGAGGTGGACGCGGTCAACGGCATCTGCGTCCAGAGCCCGCGCTTCGGTTGGCGCAATCTTGCTTTTCCCGAGCTGCTGCGTGAGCGGGTCCATGTTCCGGTCTGGATCGACGACGATATCAGCGCCTTCACCGTCGCGCAGCGGCTCTTCGGCGCGGGCCGCAACTACAGCAATTTCGCGACGATCGCCGTTGGCACCGGCGTCGGGTCATCGCTCGTTATGGGTGGAGAAATCTATCACGGAAGTCACGGCCTAGCCGGGAAACTCGGCCACATCATCACTGTTCCCGGCGGCCGTCTTTGCGAATGCGGGAGAAGGGGCTGCCTTCAGGCGCACACAGCCGAGGCCGCGATGATCGAGGACTGGGGCCGACAAAGAGGCGCAAAGGCCAATCGCGATGAATTCGCAGCCGCGATCGATGGCGGCGATCCGGCGGCTCTCCAGGTCATGGCGGAGGCGGGGGAGCTGATCGGGCGCCATCTGGCCGATCTGGTGAACCTGTTCGATCCCGAGGTCCTCATCGCCGGCGGCGAAGCCATGCAGTTTGGCGAGGCGATTCTTGAGCCGATCCGCCGTTCGATGGCAAAATATGTCTTCTTGAATACGCCAGAATTACTTCCTGATTGGGTGCCGGGCTCCTGGGCGCGGGGCGCCGCAGCTCTGGCGACCCAGCATTTCTTTGATCTGGACGTTGAATGATACCGCTGCGCGCCGTGTCGCCAAAGACCTGAGCTCCGGCTCGCTCTTGATCGGGAGTCCCTTTGGCGAACCTGGCAGTCATCGCGCCATCAGCTCTTCAGGCATGCGCGCGCCGTAACTCCGTGGGAGATTGTCCGTAGAGCCGGCGAAAGAGCCTCGCAAAATGGGACGCGCTGTCGAAGCCGACCTCCAGTGCGATTTCAATGAGCGGAGCCTCTGTCTGGAGAACCAGCTGCTTGGCCCGTTCCATGCGAATACGGGTGTAGACGGCTCCGGGAGAGGTTTTCATTTCCTCGGTGAACAGACGTTCAAGCTGCCGCCGGGACAGTCCGACCGATGCGGCAAGATCTTCGGTCGGGACCACGTCCTCGATATGGCTCTCCATGGTAATCAGCACGGCCTTCAGGCGTGGGTCCTGGCATTCGATCGCGAGCGGCTTGCGCGGCTGGATATCCAGCCCGGATCGAGCGCGCTCGATCTGCAGCACTTCAAGCGCGTTTCGCTCGGCGTCCCGGCTGATGTGCCGTCTGACGAGAAAGGCGGCCATATCGGCGGCGCTGCTTCCGCCGGCGCATGATCCGCGGCTCCGGTCGAGATTGAACAGGCGATCGGAGCGAACGGGGTTTTCGGGGAATTGCTCCCGATAGGCCTGATAATGCAGCCAGCTGACGCAGGTCTGGTGTGTTTTCATCAAGCCAAGGCGTGCCAAGATGAACGTGCCGGTGCAGACCCCGATCAGCGGGATCTTCTGAGCCGCGGCCTTCTTCAGATAATCGGAAGTCTGTTGATCGATCGTGATGTCGGCATTCAAGAGTCCGCCGACGACGACAATGTAGTGGAATTCCTTGGGGTCGATAAAGTCCGACGTCGGTGCGACCTGAACACCGCAGCTCGATGTGATGAGATGCCGGGTGCTACCCAATACCTGCCAGTCGGCCAGCACCCTGCCCGATTTATCGGCTTCGTCGCTCGCCAATCTCAGCGTATCCACGAACAGGGCGAAGGCGGAAAGCGTAAATGATCGCGCGAGGATGAATCCGACCTTCAAGGGATCGTGCTTAGCTTCTTGTTTGACGGATTTCATGCAATGCCTCGACGGACAGACCTCTTCCATTTGATCTGGAAACCATAGGCCAAAGGATCTCGATCGTCGACGAAGATCGTATTTTGGCCGATGATCCGCGCCCAGCCCCCGACGCTGGGCCTGACGTCGCGGAAATCTCCGATTTCAACGTCGGACTCGATGTATGCTTCGAATACCGTGCCGATATCGGTGGCTCAGTGGTTCCCCGTAAACTGGAGATAGGCCGCAAGGCTGACGGCGGAAAGCGCCACAATCGCAGCGGGGTGGGAAAGGCTCTTGCTGATGGCCGCGAGCAGCAGGCCGAGCAAGACGATGGCACTTCCCAGTAACGGCCCCTTATCGGCAAAGGACAATGCAAGGGCCGTCAGGCTGACTGCCGCCGCGACCATCGTAACCGGCATCTGGTTTTGAAGACTGTCACCGCGGCTTGCGAAGGTCAGCAGAAACCTGTTCCAGCTCAAGCCGAGGGAAATGCTCAAAAGTAGCGGCAGGAGAATGGACAGCATGAATATCGTCTCTTCCGATGGATCAATCGTAAAGACGCAATTCATGTGCCAATAGGCGCAGGCGTTGATCCGGCCGGGTATATCGGAGCTCAGGTGTAGACTGCTGCCCGTTTGTGCGGCGATCTGCCGCTCCGTTCAGCATCCCGCCGGAATCGGCAGGCTTAATGCCGGGCAGGAAAGGGGCTTTGAGTTCATCGATAGCGCGGTCCCGCTTGCGTGACGATCACGTCCATCGGAATGTCATGAGCGAGCGGACGGATGGTATCGATCCTCTGCGATTCGAAGCCGACGCCGATGACCAAAGGCTTGCGCTCGAGGGCCGCAAGGGTTCTGTCGAAAAATCCGCCTCCATAACCAAGACGGTAGCAGGCTGGATCGAAGCCGACCAGGGGCGCGATGACGATATCGGGAACCGCTTGCCTGCCCTCTGCCGGCACGGGAATGTTCCATACCCCGCGTTCGAGCCGCTCTCCTGTTTTCCATGATCGGAATATCAAGGGTTCTGCCTTGGCGACAACGACCGGCAACAGGCAATCCGCGCCGCGTGCCGTCAAGGCCGCCATCCATCCTCTCAGGTCCGGCTCTCCCGAGAAGGGCCAGAACAGGCTGATATGTTTGCCGTCGATATCGGTGACAATCTGATCGAGATAGGTGGCGATCGCGCCTGTATATTCATCACGCTTTGCGATTGGCAGCGCCTTTCGCTCGCCGATCAGCCTTTGCCGCTCAGTCCTTCGCCACGCGAAAATATCCGAGATCCGGTCTTCATCGGGTGAAATGCCGCTATAGGCTGGATCGACCTCGTGCAACATGCAGGCAGGCGACGCGTATTCGCGGATTGCCTCGTCGGTTTCATGTCGATCTGGTTTTGCCATCCGCCCGTCAGAACTCCATTCCCTGGCTCGATACCGAAACATGCTTGAGCTGCGACAATGATTTTTATATAGGGAATGATAAGGTAACTTAATTCCTGAATCGAGATCTTTTAATTGGACCTTTCATCAATCGAGATCTTCCTTGCCGTGGCCAGTGACCGCAGCGTGACCAAGGCCGCCAAGGCCGTGGGGCGCGTGCCGTCGAACGTGACGACGCGCATTCAGCAGTTGGAAGACGATCTGGGTGTCCTGCTCTTCAGCCGCAACGGCAAGAAGATGACCCTTACGAAAGAAGGCGAGACATTTCACCGCTATGCCAATCGGCTCGCCGCGCTTGCGCTCGAGGCGCGTCAGGCGGTCCGGCCCCAGCGCCCAACGGGCACATTGCGTCTGGGGACGATGGAAAGCACGGCGGCAAGCCGGCTGCCCGCGGCGCTCAGCCGGTTCAACCAAATGTGGCCGGATGTATCGCTCAAGTTGACGCTTGGCGCCTCCCGCGACCTTGCTCAAGATGTTCTGCGCGATGTTCTGGATTGCGCGCTGATCGCCCGGCCGCCAAAAGCAATGCTGGATGAAGATCCAAGTTTCGCGGCTGAACTCAAGCAGCTCGAAGCCGAACCGGTATTTGTCGAGGATCTGCTGCTTCTGCTGCCATCCGGGCATCCGCCGATCCGGTCGGCTGCCGATTTGCGCGTCGGTTCGATTGCTGCCCTTGAGCCCGGATGCACTTATCGCGGGATTGCTGAAGGCTGGGCGCGCAGGTCGAGCTCTCTGCCAACGACCGAACTTGGCTCCTATCATGCGATTCTGGCCAGTGTGGCGACCGGCAACGCAGCCGGTGTCATGCCAAGATCGGTTCTCGATCTCATGCACTGGCCGGCGACATCGGTGACGCACCAGCTCGCCATCGTCGACACGATCCTGATCTCGCGCAAGAATGGTCGCCCGAGTTCGCTCGATGCGTTTCATGAGGTCCTCGGCGCCACCAGGGGCAAGGGCCTGCCGCTAGCGCCGAACTAGCCGGCGTCCCGCCGTTCATCCAAGGAAAGCCCTTCTCTAAAACTGGTTCCATCATGCAGCATCCAGAGTCCCACAAGGCGGCGTCCAGCCGGTTCCGCCTATTTTCCCCGATCCTGGCCGGAGCCACCTTGCGCGAACGGCTGATCGCGTGCCTTGGTGCCTTGATCGGCATCGGCCTTACCGGCGTGATCAGCGGCTATCTCTTCGGTCAGGGGCCGCATCTACCGCTCATCGTCGCGCCAATGGGAGCATCCGCGGTGCTGCTTTTCGCGGTTCCGGCAAGTCCGCTTGCCCAGCCTTGGTCGATCATTGGCGGCAACACCATTTCAGCCATGATGGGTATCATCGCCGCCTATCTCATCCATGATCCGATCATCGCGATCGGGGTCGGCGTCTCGCTTGCGATCGGAGCGATGTCATTTACGCGATGCCTGCATCCGCCAGGCGGTGCTGCCGCCTTGACCGCCGTTCTTGGCGGCCCGGTCGTCGCAGGCTGGGGCTTCCTGTTTCCGTTCGTGCCGGTTGCCTTGAACTCCTGTATACTCGTCGGCCTCGGACTTATGTTTCACAAGCTTTCCAGGCGCAATTATCCGCATGTCGCCGCAAAGCCTGCCGAGAATATCCATCAGACACGTGATCTTCCGCCGCCCTTGCGGGTGGGCTTTCGAGAAGAAGATGTCGATGCCGCCTTGGGCGTGCTGGACGAGACCTTCGATATCGATCGCGCCGACCTCAGCCGCCTCTTGCGGCAGGTCGAACTGCAGGCAGCGGTGCGATCGCATGGAGATATAAGCTGCGCCGACATCATGTCGCGCGATGTCATCGCCATTGGCGAGGATGCTGAGCCGGATCACGCGAGACATCTTCTGCTGAAGCACAATATTCGAACATTGCCGGTCAAGGATCGGGAGGGCCGCCTGATCGGTACGGTTGGTTTGCGCGAGCTCTCCAGCGGCCTCGACGCCATCGCGCACGCCATATCGAAACCGGCTGTCGCCGGCGCGACCGATCCTGCTCTTTCGCTCCTGCCTGTTCTGACGGACGGACGCACACACGCGGTCATCGTCATTGATGCCGATCGGCGCGTTCTTGGTCTGATATCGCAGACGGATTTGTTGAGCGCGATGGCGCGACTTCTGCCGCCCCGCGATGCCCCGGCTCAGGCCGTCGCCTGAAATCCGCGCGGAGGTTTCGACATACTTCCATCTTGGGCGATGACAATGCCGGTCAATGATCTACCGATTGGTGAGGAAGTCCATGAGCACGACAGCGTTATTGTGCTCGGCGTCTCTCGCACCATAAAGAAGCGTGGCAGTCGATGGCCCGATCTGCTCCCTAAGCTCTTCCACGGCCTTCGAGTTCTTCTTGAGCTCATCCTGGTAACGCCGGCGAAATTCATCCCATTTTTTTGGATCATGATCGAACCAGCGTCGCAGCTCGGCGCTTGGGGCGATGTCCTTCAGCCAGGCGTCAATATGAGCGTCGTTTTTGCTGATGCCGCGAGGCCATAGACGGTCGACGAGGATACGCTTGCCGTCGCCGTCATCAGCGGGTTCGTAAATTCGTTTGATGCGCAGAGGCATGTTCATCGTCTTTCCAGGGCGGCTGCCCTTGCCGATGATAACATCCGTCTGCGGAGCTTGGTCAATAATCAGAAGACCAGTGTTTTTGTGCCTCAGAAATCGGCGACCTTGCCCCAAACGGATGAGGCGAAGCGGCTTGGATGATAGGGCGTCGGGTCGACGACAGGCGCAGCGCCGGTCACGATGTCGGCGATCAAATGGCCGGCGCCGGGTCCGATCCCGAAACCATGGCCGGAAAATCCGGCGGCGAGGATGAAGCCGGGAAGGCCCTGGATTTCCCCAATGCCGGGAACACCGTCCGGCGTGCTGTCGATATAGCCGGCCCAGGCGGCCGTGATCCTCGTCTTGTGAAGCTCCGGCAGGAGTTCCAGGGCTCTCGCATGCGTCAGTTCGATCGTGGCATGGTCCGGTCTTGGATCGAGAATGCGCATATGCTCCATCGGCGTCGTTCGGTCGAGCCGCCAGCGCTTCAGCGATTCATGACCGGAGCGAAAGCCTTCGAGGCCGCCGGGCGACAGGCTTTTTCGCCGCTTGAGGAACATGGGAATGAATTGCGACGAGAACCGCAATTGCTGAGGTGTCACGTCAACCCGGCCGCGACCACTGATGGCCAGCGTATAGCCCCCATCGCCACGTCGCGTGACCGATACGCCGCTGGTGTGCAAGGCATCCGGCAATCCTTCGGCACCGGTCGAAACGGCCAGAATGGATGAACGAACGGAGGCTTGAGGAAAGCGAATGCCCAGCTGTCGGCAGAAGGATGACGCCCAGGCGCCACCGGCGAGAATCGCGGTCTTGGTGCGGATCACGCCGTTTTCGGTGATCACGCCGCTGACGCGCCCCGCTTCCGTTTCCAGACCTCGGGCAGCGCAATTCTGATGGACCGTGCCGCCTAGCTTCATGATCGCGCGTGCCACCGCCGGCGCCGCATTGGCCGGATCGGCAACCCCGTCCGTCGGCGAGAAAACTCCGCCTTTCCAGATGCGCCCCGTGGCGCGGCCACGCTCGGTCGCAGCAGCGCTGTCGAGCATATGCGTCGTGACGCCGACCGTTCTCGCAAAGTCGTGCCAGCGCGCCCAACCGGCGATCTCCTGATCGTCATTGCTGAGATAGAGCAGGCCGCAGCGGCGGAAGCCTGTGTCCTCGCCGCTATCAGGAGCAAATCGTTCCCAGAGATCGAGGCTTTTCGTCGCGATCGGCAGTTCCCGCCCATCGCGGTTCTGCTGCCGGCACCATCCCCAATTGCGGCTGGATTGCTCTGCCCCGACCCGGCCTTTTTCGACAAGGGCGACGCGCAGGCCCGATCGTGCGAGATAGTATGCGGCGAAAACGCCGACAATTCCTCCGCCGATCACGACGACATCGGCTGACTTCGGCAATATCGGCGAGCTTTCGACAAGGCAAAGCGGTGCAGGCATGCGCGATCTCCAGGTTCGAACCAAATCTACCCCATTGCTTCGCCAGACGTTGCCGGAGATGGTGGATCCACAAAATTTTATGCCGTGATTGATGCAGTCTATAAACTATTGTGCTTCAAAGGAGATTTGTCTTCCCGATAGACATAACCGGGCAATATGCTAGGCTCTGCTTTGCGTGATAACAGCATTTTGTGCCGTCTTCTCCCGGCGCTCTTTCAATGGCGGACCTCTGATGAAACTGGATCGGATCGATATCAAAATCCTCTATGAGCTTCAGAGAAACGGCCGCATCACCAATGTCGAGCTGGCGGAACTGGTGGCTCTTTCACCCAGCCCATGCCTGATGCGAGTCAAACGGCTGCAAGCGGAAGGATATATCGAAGGCTATTCGGCCCAGATCAACCTCGCCAAGCTCGGCCAGACGCTGACCGTCTTTACCGAAATCACCCTGAAGAACCACCGGCAGATCGATTTTGCGCGCTTCCTCAACGTGGTCGAGAAAATCGACCAGGTGATCGAGTGCCATCTCGTATCGGGTGGCTACGACTATCTCATCAAGTTCGTCACCGCCGGGATCGGCGAATACCAGACCATCATGGAACGGCTGACCGATATGGATATCGGGATCGACAAATATTTCAGCTTCGTCGTGCTGAAATCACCGATCGTCAAGTCGCATATGCCGCTGACCAGCCTGTTTCCCATGTAACGACCTTTCAAGGCCAGATCGGCGGCTTGAGCCGGATGATTTTAGATCGAGTCGACCTAAAATCTGAATCCGCTCTAGAATCAAAGAAGTAGAGCGTGATGTCGTCCGAAATCCCCTGACACTTTTCGGCATCACGCTCTAGCCGTGCCCATATTCGCGCTTGAGCTCCAGGTCCTGGACGAGATTGTCGAGCCAGGTCGGATCGAGCTTCGGAACCGACCCGAACAGCAGCTGCGAATAGGGGTGGCGGGGCGCATTCGCGGTCTCGCGCGTGATTTGCTCCACCTTCTTGCCGCCATACATCACGACGATCTCGTCGCAGATTGCCTCGACGACCGAAAGATCGTGACTGATGAAGATGTAGGACAGATGCAACTCACGCTGCAGTTCCTTGAGGAGATCGATGATCGCGGCGGCAACGACGGTGTCGAGAGCGGAGGTGATCTCATCGCAGATGATCAGGCGTGGTTCGGCGGCAAGGGCGCGGGCGAAATTCACGCGCTGCTTCTGTCCGCCTGACAATTCCGACGGATAGCGATAGCGAAGCGTGCGGGGCAATCGCACCATGTCAAGCAGTTGATCGACCCTCGCCGCCCGGGCCGCGCGATCCATTCCGTGATAAAATGCCAGGGGCCGCTCGAGAATATCGGCGATCGACTTCGCCGGATTGAGTGCGGTGTCGGCATATTGAAAGACGATCTGCATCTCCCGCAATTGATCGCGCGTACGCGATTTGGCGGCGCGATTGATATCGCTGCCATTGAAGCCGATGGTGCCCGACACGGCCGGCAGTATTCCGGCGATCGCACGCGCCAGCGTCGACTTTCCACATCCGGATTCGCCGATGATGCCGAGATTCCTGCCTTTCTCCACCTCGAGACTCACGGACTGAACCGCGCAGACCGCCGGCAGGCCGTTGGGTTGGAGATCGCCATAGCCGGCAACCAGGCTGTCGATCCTCAATACGGGCGCAATCGACCCGCTTGTCTTGCTATCCCGGATGGCCTGCTTCGGCTCGAAGGCGGCCAACAACTCGCGCGTATAGGGATGGCTTGGTCGCGTCAGGATCGCTTCGGTCTTCGCAAGTTCCTGGATTTCGCCGCCCTTGAGCACGGCGATGCGATCGGCGATCTGGGCGACGACCGCCAGATCATGTGACACATAGACTCCAGCAATATTATCGGCGCGAATGACGGATTTGAATGCTTTAAGCACGTCGATCTGCGTCGTCACATCGAGCGCGGTGGTCGGTTCGTCAAAGATAACGAGCTTGGGTTCGCCGATCAGGGCCATGGCCGCTGCCAGTCTCTGCAACTGGCCGCCGGAGACCTGATGCGGATATCGTTCGCCGATCGTCTCGGGATTTGGCAGCGACAGCGCCCGGAAGAGCTCGATCGCGCGATGACGGGCCTGTTCGGGAGGCATCAGCCGGTGAATGCGGGTAACCTCGATCACCTGTTCCATGATCTTCGTGGCCGGGTTGAAGGCGGCGGCCGCGCTTTGCGGGATATAGGCAACCGTCGTGCCACGAACATTTGCGCGCTCGCTTTCGGAAAGCGCGGCCATGTCCTGACCATCCACGTAAATCTTGCCGCCGGAGATGCGGCAGCCCTCCCGCGCATGTCCCATGAGCGTCAGCGCGATCGTCGTCTTGCCCGAGCCGCTTTCGCCGATGAGGGCGATGATTTCGCCCTTCGCTATGTCGAAGCTGACATCCTTGATAATCTCGATGACGCGGCCGGAATCTGTCCTGGCCTCGACTTTCAAATTCCTGATTTCAACGAGGTTGGTCATCATCATGCGCTCCTGTCCCTGATCCTGCGTGGCAGGTTGTCGATCAGCAGGTTGACGCTGATGGTGAGGCTGGCAATGGCGAAGGAAGGCACGATCACGGCAGGGGCGGCGAAGGGCAGGCCGCCGATGTTCTCGCGGACCAGGGCTCCCCAATCGGCATGGGGCGGCTGCAGGCCGAGGCCGAGAAAGGAAAGGCCCGAGAGCAGGAGCACGACAAAGACGAAGCGCAGGCCGAAGTCCGCCAGGACCGGCCGGATAATGTTCGGCAGGATTTCGGAGGCGATGATATAGCCGACCTTCTCGCCGCGGATACGCGCAACGGTGATGAAGTCCATCGTATTGATATTGACAGCGAGCGCGCGAGCAAAGCGATAGGCGCCGGGCGTGTAGATGACGGCGAGCGTAATGATCAGGACGGGAATGGAAGAGCCAACGGCGGCAACGACCACCAGGCCGAAAAGCTTGCTTGGAATCGAGTTCAGGGCATCGAGAAACCGGCTCAGGATCGTGTCGAACCACCCACCGATGACCGCGGCCGTCATGCCAAGCGCCACGCCGCAAAGACAGCAGAGCGCCACCGCAGCCAAGGAAATGCCGACCGTGTAGCGCGCGCCCATCAGGACGCGCGAAAGCATGTCTCGGCCGAGATAGTCCGAGCCGAGCCATAATTGATCGCTTATCGGACCGAAATAGTCCGTATCGACGATGTCACCGACGGAGTAGGGGATGATATAGGGCGCGAACAGGGCGACGGTCGTCCAGCCGAGAATGATGGCGAAGGCGACGACGCCAACGGGGTTGACCCTGTAGCCAAACAGGGATGGAGTGCGGGGAGCCAAGCTTTTCGTGGTCATCGCAGCCTCGGATTCGACAGGATGGCAATGATGTCGGCGGCGGTGATCAACAGGAGATAACCAAGGCAAAAGATCATCGCGCAGCTCTGGATCAGCGGCAGATCGCGGGTCGCGACCGCGTCCACCATCAGCTTGGCGATGCCTGGATAGTTGAAGATCGTCTCGACGATGATGACGCCGCCGACGAGATAGGAAAGCGAAAGCGCGATGGCATTGACGATCGGCCCGAGAGCATTGGGCAATGCGTGCCTGAACACCATGCGGCTGCGTGAGGCGCCTTTGAGCAGCGCCATTTCGACATAGGGGGTCTTCAGCGTCTCAATAAGCGCTGCCCGGGTCATGCGGATCATTTGCGCGGAGGTGACGAAGGTGAGCGTGATGACCGGCATGGCATAGATTTTCATGAGGTCGAAGAGCGTATGCGCCTCGCTCGTCGACGACAATGCCGGCAGCCAGCGCAGATAGACGGCAAACAGCAACACAGCGAGCGTCGCGACCATGAATTCGGGCACTGATATGACGCCGATCGAGATGACGGTTACGAGCCGATCATAATAGGAGCCGCGAAGCATGGCGGATGTGATGCCGAGCAGCAGCGCGAGCGGCACCGAGACGAGCGTCGTTATGGCGGCAAGCTCCAACGTCGCGACCAGGCGGCCGCCGATCAACTGCGCGACAGGCATGTTATTCGCGTAGGAAATGCCGAGGTCGCCTCTCATCAGACCCAAAAGCCATCCCATGAATCGCAGGATCGCTGGCTCGTCGAGGTGCATGGCCTTGCGCAAGCCCGCAACCGCCTCGGGCGTAGCCGCCTGGCCGAGCAGGATCGAGGCGGTGTCTCCCGGCAGCATGCTGGTTGCAAAAAAGACGGCGAACGACACGATCAACAAGGAGATGATCGCAATTAAAAGCCGGTTCAGGACAAGAATGGAAACCTCGGATCTCAAACAAATCGCTCCTGCGGCGTTCTACGAAACGAATGGCGTTCGCGGGACGGCTCCCGGTGGCGGCCGCGACCGTCCCCGGGAGAGATGTCCAGCAGGGGTCAGGCCTGGAGCCAGAGATATTCCGCCATCGCGTAGCCCATCATGCCACCGAGCGGATTGGCTTCCAATCCGTGTACCTTGCTCGAAATGGCATCCACATTCGAGATATAGGCAGGGATGATGGTGCCCGCCTCGTCGGCGATCATCACCTGCATTTCGTCGTAGATCTGCTTGCGCTTGGTCTGATCGAGCAAGCCGCGAGCTTCGATCAGCATCTTGTCGAATTTCTCCGACTTATACTGGCTCTCGTTCCATGGCGCGTTGGAGGCATAGAGGAGCGAGAACAGGATGTCGGGCGTCGGGCGCGGATTGATGTTGCCGAAATGGATCGGCGCCTTCAGCCAGTAATTATCCCAATAGCCGTCAGACGGAACGCGCTGGACATCGAGCTTCATGCCGATATTCGCGCCCGCGGCCTGGATGATCATTGCCATATCGATCGACGAGCCTGCCGCGTCGGATGCGATCACCGGAATGGACTGTCCGAGCACGCCCGCCTTCTGGAAATGGAACTTGGCCTTGTCCGGATCGAAGGCTTTCGGCTTCAAGTCATTGTTATGGTAGATGTTCGCCGGGGAAACGGGCTGATCGTTGGCCACTTCGCCAAAACCGCGCAGTGCCGATTTGACGATCTGCTCGCGATTGACCAGGGACTTCATCCCGTCGACGAAGTCCTTCTTGTTCCCCGGCGTCATGTCGAGGCGCATGTTGAGGTTGGTGTAGTTGCCGCTTGTCGTTTTCGAAAGTGCGAAGCCGGACTGGCCATCGACCAGCTTCACGGCGCGGGGATTGATGGCGGCGGCAAGATGGATGTCGCCCGAGAGCAGGGCATTCACGCGGGCATTGTCATCGCTGATCGCGAAGAACTCGAAGGAATCGAGATAGGGCTGGCCGGACTTCCAGTAGTTCTTGTTCTTGACGACGACTGACCGATTACCCGGGTCGAAGGTTTCGAGAACGAAGGCGCCGGTGCCGTTGCCTTTCGAAAAGTCCGTCGTGCCATTGGCGACGATCATGAAATGATGCAGGGCCAGAATGGTCGGCAGGTCGGCATTCGGGTCGGCAAGCGTGATTTCGACCGTCGACTTGTCGATGGCCTTGAAGCCGGTCATCTGGGCGGCGATCTTGGCGACCTTGGAGCCGACGCCCGGGTCGAGATGGCGTTTCAGCGAGAAGACGACATCGTCGGCCGTCAGTTCCTTGCCGTCATGGAAGGTTACGCCCTTGCGCAGCTTGATCGTCCAGGTTTTGGCGTCCTTGCTTTCGATGCTCTCGGCAAGCTCCATTTGTGTCACGCCGGCCTTGTCGATGAAGGTCAGGCGATTGTAGAGCGAGCAGCAGCGCACATAGTCCGTCGACAGGGACGCCTTTGCGGGATCCAGCGTGTCGGCGGTCGAGGACGACCAGCCGGCCCCCTTGAAAGCGCCGCCGGAAACCGGCGTCGCTGCGACGGCCTGCGTGGCGCGGCCGAGAATGATGCCCGCCGATGATATCGCAACACCTCCCGCCAGCATCAGTTTCAGGAGGTCGCGCCGCGTTGCACCGCGCCGGATGGCGTTCTCCACCATCGCGTCGTCGGCGGTGGTCCAGTTCGTGATTCTGTCAGTCATCTCATTCCCCTTTTTTCTGTTGATTGATGGGATGCCCGTCTTGGTCGCAAGCTCTCCCGGGTTGGGTCACTGTCTTTCGGTCAGCCTTTCCTTCACCGCCGAGGCGAAGGCCGCCATCGACGTGAAATGGTAGTCGGGTTGAGTGAAGCTCTCTGGCTCTATCGTGCCGCCATAGCCGTCCTGCGCATGACGGCGCTCGATCCAGCAATTGGTCAGCCCGAGCTTTCGCGAAATGCCGATATCGTGGTACTGGCTTTGAGCGACATGCAGAATGTCGTTCTTGCTCGCTCCTTTGCCGCCGACGAATTCGAATACCTGTTCGAAGAAGGCGGGATCCGGCTTTTCCGTGCCGGTGTCGTCGGCCGTGAAGCTCGCGAAGAACGGCGAGCCCAGCTTTTTTTCGAAGTGATCGAGTGCCCAGCGGCGAGCGTTTGTCATGGCGACGAGGCGATGCGTTTTCTTGAGCTCGGCAAGCGCTGCCGCGCTATCGTCGAACGCGTTCCAGTTGGCGACGGAATCACGCAGTCGCTGCGCATATCGATCTTCCGTCGGCAGGCTAAGGGCGGGCGCAATGACCATGTAAACCCGTGAGAGATCATCCGGAAAGAGTTCCGCGTCCTCGCTGTAGCGCGCCCGGCGATAGAGCCTCAGCGCCTCTTCGCCATCGATGGAGGTGCCAGCTTCAGCCGCAATCTCGGCGAGGCAGGTCTTTATGCCACCTTCGAAGTCGATGAGGGTGCCAACGACATCGAAGGTAAGATATTTGAAGTCCTGAAAGTCTTTGGCCAAGTCATGCTCTCCTTCATGATCCGCTGCGGACAAGCCGCTTGCAGCATAAAATTCTGACCCAAAGGGCGGAAATCGTCCTGCCAAGGCCCGGAAAAGCCGGCTTTCAGCCGTTCTAGGAAGCAGTTTGGCAGTTCCTGAACGGCGAAGTCGCCGAATCGATGGTGTACAGCGGCACAAAATTCCGAATTTCTGGCCCTCTCCGACATTTCGCCAACCAAGAATGGCATACGCCCTTCAACGCATGGCTTCCCGAACGTCCGGATCTTCCAAAGTCTGGTCGAGGGTCTTTCGTGTGCGCTCCAGGATCGCGTCGATATCATCATCCGTGCAGCAAAGCGGCGGTGCGTATCCAAGCACGCCATGGGCGAAGGCGCGGATGACGAGGCCATTGTCCCAGGCGCGATCGAAAATCCTGCGCGCCGGCGCGGCAGCACTTGGCAATGGGGTCTTCCTGGCCTTGTCGACGACCAGTTCGACGGCCGCCAGCATGCCGCGACCGCGGACATCGCCGACCAGCGGATGGTCACGCAGATTTTCCAGTCCTTCCATCAGACGCGCACCAGCCTTGACACCATTTTCGAGGAGGCCGCCCTCATAGAGCTTCAGTACTTCGAGCCCGACTGCCGCGCTGACGGGATGGGCCGAATAGGTGTAGCCATGGCCGACCGCCGCACTACCGGCGCTGTCAGCGATGACATCATAGACCCGATCGGACATGAACACGGCGCCCATGGGCACGTAGCCGGAGGTCAGGCCCTTGGCCGTCGTCATGAAGTCAGGGACGATTTCGTCGTACGAGCAGGCGAACAGCGGACCGGTCCTGCCGAAGCCGGTAATGACCTCGTCGGCGATGAAGAGAATGTCATATTGACTGCAGAGATCGCGGATCGCCTTGAGCCAGCCTTTCGGCGGCACGATGACGCCGCCCGATCCCTGGATAGGTTCGGCATAAAATGCCGCCACGCGCTCGGCGCCGATCGCTTCGATCTTTGATTTGAGGTCCGCGATCGAGGCGGCAATGATCGCATCTGCCGTTTCGCCGACCGGATTGCGATACGGATAGGGCGAGGGAATCTTGTGCTGCCAGTCGAAGGGGACGCCGAAGCCTGCATGGAAGCCGGGTAGCGCCGTGAGGCCGGCTCCAACGGTCGAGGAGCCGTGGTAGCCTTGCTCGATCGAGATGAACTGGTCGCGCTCCGGCTTGCCCTTGGCATGCCAGTAGTAGCGGACGAAACGCACCGTGCTGTCGACGGCATCCGATCCGCCGAGCGTGAAGAAGATATGATTGAGATCGCTGGGCGCCCGGTCGGCGAGTTCGGCCGCAAGGCGAATGGCCGCTTCGCAACCGATATCGAAGTAACCCGTCGCATAGGGCAGTTCACGCATCTGGCGGGCTGCTGCTTCAACGATGCTCTCATGCCCGTAGCCCGCGTTCACGCACCAGAGGCCGGCAAAGCCGTCGATAAGCTGATGGCCCGATGCGTCGGTGACGGTTGCGCCTTTTGCTGACCGCAACACCCGCACGCCCAGTTTTTCATGGCCGCGATAGGATGAGACCGGATGGATGAGGTGCGCGCGATCAAGTTCGATGAGCGAGTTGGCGAGCATGATGATCTCCAAATTATCCAAGAGCCTGATTGGCCAATGCAAATATTCTCGCGTCCCGACCGAAGGCTCCAGCGCCGCCCGGGCGCCGCATCGCGATACCGCCACCCACATGGCTAAGGCCGATCTGCGCCAGCCAGCCGGCCAGTCCCGAGCTTTCGTTCGTATCAACGCGCAGGAATTCGCTCGGCTTGCTAAGGGCAAGCGCCGTTATCAGCGATTTCGCATCCTCGGTATTCGATGCGACGACAGGCCCGATCACATCGCCGCGTCCAAAGGCGCGCAGCGCGCCGAAAGCCTCGATACGGCCGCGTCGCCGAATGACGACTATCTGCGCGACATCTGTGAGAGCGTCGATCAACGTGCGGCGATCCGCACCGAAAGCTGCGCGGTCGAGCGCTTTGATCGCGGAAAAATCATCGGCGGTCGCGGCCTCGACATCCCCAGCCGGCGCGAGGTCGGCGAGATGTCCCTGATGTTGAAAGATCTCGCCCTCGGCGACAAAGCCGAGCTTGCGATACAGCGGCAGTCCTTCCGTGGTTGCAATGAGCCTCAGAGGGCGGTGGCCAGCCAGCGCCATTGCCGCATCCATGAGCTTGCGACCAAGCCCGCGGCCGCGCAGGTTTTCGTCGACGATCACCATATTGATCGTCGCGCAATCTTCTCCATAGGGGGTCATCAGAATGGTGCCCACGACGCGGCCCGTCTCGTCCACGGCTGCTGCGCCTTGGCTCAAACGCAAGGCAAGACGCCAGTCCTCGGCACGATGAGGCCATTTGGCTTGACGTGAGAGGGCGAGGGCGCCGTCTATATGCTCCGGTGTGAAGCTGACCAAATTTATGCTGTCGGTTCGCATGGGGCATCCTTTCCTTGCCCCAAGTCTCGGCGATCCCCGCATGGCAGATTATCTGAAGGCATGGTTCGTCGTGATATCTTTCGCCGTAGCGGGCGCGCTTGGCCGCATCTTATGCTGAGGATCCTTTTTCGGTCGCTCCGCGATGGTCCAAAAACAACGTCGCGACGCATATCCGCTGCAACACTCTGCCAAAGGACGCCGCGCATACGAAACAATATGCTTTGCGGACACGCCAATTCGATCACGTCCGTCGTGGGACTTCAGCCTATGATCGTCTCATAAAGAACGCAGATGCCCTTTAGATAGAGGACGAACGGACATGGCGCCTTTCCGGCCGAAATACATCACCTTCGATTGTTATGGCACGCTCATCAATTTCGAGATGGCCGAAGCGGCTCGCGACATCTATGGCGCCGAGCTCGATGAGGCGAGGATGCTGCAATTCATCAAGAATTTTGCCGCCTATCGGCTGGACGAGGTTCTCGGTGATTGGAAGCCATATGCCGACGTCGTTCACAATGCGGTCGAGCGGACCTGCCGCGCGAATGGCGTCAAGTTCCGCGCGGAAGACGCCAAGGCAATTTATGAACGCGTGCCCGGCTGGGGGCCGCATCCCGACGTGCCAACCGGACTGGCGAAGGTTGCCAAGGAAATCCCTCTGGTCATCCTGTCCAACGCGATGAACAGCCAGATCATGTCGAATGTCGAGAAACTTGGCGCGCCTTTCCATGCCGTCTATACGGCAGAGCAGGCCAATGCCTACAAGCCACGCTTCAAGGCGTTCGAATATATGTTCGACATGCTGGGCTGTGGACCGGAGGACATCCTGCATTGCTCGTCCTCTTTCCGCTATGATCTGATGTCGGCGCATGATCTCGGCATCAAGAACAAGGTCTGGGTCAACCGTGGTCATGAGCCGGCAAATCCCTATTACGGCTATGTCGAGATCGCGGACATATCCGGCCTGCCCGGCGTCGTCGGACTTTAAGGGAAAGGCAGCCTCATGAAATTCGTCTCCTATTGGCATGACACGGCGCCGGCCTTTGCCGGAGGCCGGCAAGGCCCCGTCGAAGGGCATTACGACGCCTGTGTCATAGGAGCCGGTTTCACCGGACTGTCCGCGGCCCGGCAACTGGCCAAGGCCGGTGCGAGGGTCGTCGTTCTCGAAGCCGAGCGTGTCGGCTGGGGCGCCTCGGGCCGTAACGGCGGTCATCTGAACAACGGTCTTGCCCATAGTTATCCAGCCGCCAAAGCCGAACTCGGCAAGGAGAGGGCGATCGCGCTCTATAAGGCGCTCGATGCCTCCATCGATACGATCGAGGCGCTTGTCGCCGAAGAGGGCATCGACTGCAATTTTCGGCGGGCCGGAAAGCTGAAGCTGGCATCGAAGTCGCAGCATTTCGGATCGATCGCCCGCAATTTCGAAGAGGTTCATGCCGAAGTCGATCCGGATACGGCGCTGCTTACGCCGGACGATCTCAAACAGGAAATCGGCTCGCCTTTCCATGGAGCCATGCTTTTCAAGAAAAGCGCGATGATGCATATGGGCCGCTACGCTGTCGGCCTCGCGGATGCAGCGGTTCGCCATGGCGCGGCAATTTATGAGGCGGCGCCGGTGACGAACAGGCTGCGGGAAAAGGGCAGGCATCGGTTGGTGACACCGCGCGGCGAGATCACGGCCGACAATGTACTGGTGGCGACCGGCGCCTACACGACCCCGAATTTCAGCTATTTCCGCCGGCGGATCATCTCGGTCGGCAGCTTCCTGATCGCAACCCGACCGCTGACGGCGGATGAGATCGCATCGGTCATGCCGGGAAACCGCACCTGCGTTACCTCGATGAACATCGGCAACTATTTCCGCCTGTCCCCCGACAACCGGTTGCTATTCGGCGGCCGGGCACGATTTTCCGCGACCTCCGACCATCGTTCCGACGCCAAGAGTGGCGCAATTCTGAGGGCGGGTTTGGCCGAGATATTCCCCCGGCTTTCCGGAGTCGATGTCGATTATTGCTGGGGCGGTCTCGTCGATATGACCAAGGATCGCTATCCGCGCGCCGGCTATCATGATGGAAGCTGGTATGCGATGGGCTATTCCGGCCATGGTGCTCAACTGTCGACCCATCTCGGCATCATCATGGCCGATGCCATGCTCGGCCGCGAGGATCGCAATCCCATGAGGGATGTCGATTGGCCGGCCGTGCCGGGTCATTTCGGCAAACCATGGTTCCTGCCGTTGGTGGGCCTCTACTATAAGGCGCTGGACAAGTTCCAGTAACGACAGTTGCCGGGGCCATGGTGGGCCGATCGCGAGCAGATTGACCCGCTATGGTACTGGATTCTGATCTAGCCCAGCCCGCCCATGTGAAAGCTCTTCATTTCGAGATATTCCTCGATACCGGCTTGCGCGCCCTCACGGCCGATCCCGGATTGCTTGACGCCGCCGAAGGGGGCAACTTCCATCGACACCGAGCCGGTATTGAGCCCGACCATGCCGAATTCCAAGGCCTCGCCGACGCGCCAGGCGCGCTTGAGATTGTCGGTATAGAAATAGGACGCCAGGCCAAAGGGCGTGCCGTTGGCGATCGCAATCGCCTCCTCTTCGGTCTCGAAGCGGAAGAGCGGCGCCACCGGCCCGAAGGTCTCTTCGCCGGCAAGCTCCATCTCGGTCGTTGCCCCGGTCAGGACGATCGGAGCCGTATATTGTCCGCCGTCGGGTAGCTGCCGGGCGGCTGTGATGATCGTTGCGCCCTTTGCCAGCGCGTCGCGGACATGCCGGTCGATTTTCTCGATTGCCGCGTGGTTGATCATCGGGCCGATCGACACGCCGGCTTCCGTGCCCGGCCCGACCTTCATGGCATCGACCTTCGCTTTCAGTTTCGCTGCGAAGGTGTCATAGACGCTCGATTGCACAAGGAGCCGGTTGGCGCAGACGCAGGTCTGGCCGCCATTGCGGAACTTGGAGGCAAGCGCGCCTTCGACGGCCAGATCGAGATCGGCGTCGTCGAAGACGATGAAGGGTGCGTTACCGCCGAGTTCGAGGCTGAGCCGCTTGATGCTGCCGGCAGCACCGCGCATCAGCAACGCGCCGACCCTCGTCGAGCCGGTGAAGGAGATCTTGCGCACGGTTTCGTTGCCCATGATCTCGTTGCCGATCTCGGCCGGCATCCCGGTGACGATATTGATCACGCCGGCCGGGATGCCGGCGCGCTCGGCAAGGACCCCGAGGGCGAGCGCGGAATAGGGGGTGAATTCCGAGGGCTTGATGACAACAGCGCAGCCGGCGGCAAGGGCGGGCGCGACCTTGCGCGTGATCATCGCATTGGGAAAATTCCAGGGTGTGATGATGCCGCAGACGCCGACCGGCTCCTTGAGCACGATGATGCGGCGATCGGGTGTGGGAGACGGTATCGTGTGACCGTTGATGCGGCGGGCTTCCTCGGCGAACCACTTCACGAAGGAGGCGCCGTAGCGGATTTCCCCACGGGCTTCATCGAGCGGTTTGCCTTGCTCCGTTGTCAGAATGAGGGCGAGATCGTCGACATTCTCAAGCATGAGATCGTGCCAGGCTTCGAGAAGGGCGGCACGCTGCGCATTCGTCTTGCGCTTCCAGCCGCGCTGCGCGCGCTCGGCAGCCGCGATCGCGTCGCGCGTCTCCCTAGAACCCATGTCGGGCACCGTGCCGATGGCAGCCTGTCTGGCGGGGTCTTGAACATCCACCGCCGCGCCTGAGGCCGCCGCGACCCAGGCTCCATCGATCAATCCCTTGTCACGAAAAAGCTGCTTGTCTTTCAAATCCAACATGAGGTCCTCTGCAATCAGGAGAGCGCGGCGATGATGCCGGCGGTGATGGTTTCCGTTCGATCCTTGCCCGGAAGTGTGCCGATGCCGCGCGCGGTTGCGGCCTCCATCGCCGCGATGATGCGGGTGGCAGCATCCCTCTCGCCCAGATGATCGAGCATCATCGCTCCCGACCAGATGGCGGCGATCGGGTTGGCGATGCCGCGCCCGGCAATGTCCGGTGCTGAACCGTGAACCGGCTCGAACATCGATGGGGCGTTGCGCTGCGGGTTGATGTTGGCTGAAGCCGCAAATCCAAGGCCGCCCTGAATGGCCGCGCCAAGATCGGTCAGGATATCGCCGAACAGATTGGAGGCGACGACGACGTCAAGGCTTTCCGGCGCCATCACCATGCGGGCCGCCATCGCGTCGATGTGATAGCTCGTGACTTCGACATCGGGATATTCCGCCGAAAGCCTGGCGGTGATTTCGTCCCAGAACACCATGGAATATTTCTGGGCATTGGACTTGGTAACGGAGGCAAGCTTGCGGCGCCGGGTACGCGCCTGCTCGAAGCCGAAACGCAGGATGCGCTCGACGCCCGCGCGGGTAAAGATCGACGTCTCCACCGCGACTTCATCACTCGTGCCCTGATGGACGCGACCGCCGGCGCCCGAATATTCACCCTCGGTGTTTTCGCGGATGCAGAGAATGTCGAATGTTTCCGCCCGCAGCGGTCCCTGGACCCCCGGCAGCAGCCGGTGCGGTCGGATATTGGCGTATTGCACGAAGGCCTTGCGGATCGGCAGCAACAGGCCGTGCAGCGAGACCGCATCGGGCACTTCGGCCGGCCAGCCGACGGCCCCGAGTAGGATCGCATCGAACGACCTTAGCGTCTCGATCCCGTCTTCCGGCATCATCCGCCCCGTCTGCTTGTAGAATTGGCAGGACCACGGAAATTCGGTGCTATTCAGTGCAAAGCCGCCAGCCTCGGCGGCGACTTGCAGCACCGACCATGCGGCGTCTGTCACGTCCTTGCCGATGCCGTCACCAGGGATCAGAGCGATGGAATAGGTCTTCATGGTATAGGTCCCTTAAAGGCTGATGAGCACGCTCTTCGTTTTGCGATTGGCAAGGTAAGCCTCGCGTCCCAGGTCCTTGCCGATGCCGGAGCGCTTATAGCCGCCGGTCGGTAAGATATGATCCCGCGAGCGGCTGTAGCGATTGACCCAGACCGTACCTGCCTGGATCTGCCGGCTGAGGCGGATGGTACGCGACAGGTCGGATGTAAACAGGCCCGCGGCAAGCCCGTAGGAGGGGTGATCGGCAAGCACCATCGCTTCGTCTTCGTCCTCGAAAGTCTGCAGCGTCAGGACCGGCCCGAAGATTTCCTCGAGAATGGCGGGAGAAGACGGATCGAGATCGGTCAAAAGCGTCGGTTCGTAGAAATAACCCGGCCTATCCATCGGCTTGCCGCCGGCGATACAGCGGCCGCCTTCGCTGATCGCGGCAGCAACGATCGCGTCGATCCGGTCGCGCTGGCGTTCGGAGATGATCGGCGAATAGCGTGTCGCCTCATCCCAGGTGGGGCCAGGACCGATATCCGCCATCCGCGCGATGAGGGCTTCCGTGAATTGGCCGGCAACGCTTGCCTCCACGATCACGCGCGTCGCGGCGACGCAAGCCTGGCCGGCATTGAAGAGAATGCTGCCGACGATCGCATCGGCCGCTTTCGAAAGATCGGCGTCCTTGAAGACGATCTGCGGGCTCTTGCCGCCAAGCTCCAGGGTCATCGGCTTGATGCCAGACCGGGCGGTATTCTCCATGATCGCGGATCCCGCTCGGGTGGAGCCAGTGAAGCTGACCTTGGCGATATCGGGATGGCCGGTGAGCGCCGTACCGGTGGCGAGCCCGTCGCCGAGAACGACGTTGAAGAGGCCGGCGGGCAATCCGGCCCTCGCGGCGAGCTCGGCTAGGTAAACAGTCGAAAATGGCGTCATTTCCGAAGGTTTGAGGACGACGGCATTGCCTGCGGCAAGCGCCGGACCGAGCTTCCAGCCGGCCATGGAGACCGGAAAGTTCCAGGGCGTGATCGCGCCGACGACCCCATAGGGTTCGCTGAGGATCATGCCGAAGGTCTTGTCATCGGTGGGCACGACATCGCTGCCCTCCTTGTCGGCGAATTCGGCAAAGAAACGAATCTGCTCCGCGGTGACCGCTATGTCGCCGGCCGGCAATTGACTGATCAATCGGGTGGAGGACAGAGCCTCTATTCGAGCCAGCGTCTCCGTCTCCGCTTCAATCAAGTCCGCCCAGGCATGCATTACGCGGACACGTTCGCGCGGCCGCAGGCCGCTCCAGTTGCTGGCCTTCAATGCCGCCTTGGCCGATTCGACGGCGCGGTCCACCATCTCGTGGCTCGCAATCGGGCAACCTGCATAAGGCTTGCCGTCGGAGGGCCTTTTCATGTCGATCTCGCCGGGCGCTTCAATGAGCTCCCCGCCGATGAAATGGCCGATCGGCAATGGCAAGGTGTCAGGATCGAAGCTCAAGCTCATGGGAAGCTCTTTCTTAAGGCTTTGCCAGAGCCTAGCGCCGGCTTACGAGCAGCTTGCTCCGTATGCCGGCGCGCGGGCCGACGAATCTTGCGTTTCAGCCGGGGCGAACAGTGATTTCTGTTGCGGCGGCCAGCAGCTTTCATCCGACAGTCACATAGATCTTGCGAACGGTCTCGATCGTCTTCCATCTGCCCACGAAGCCCGGCTTCATCACAAAGCTGTCGCCGGCCCGGTAGATGACCGGTTCGCCGTCATCGGGGGTGATTTCGACGACACCCGCGAGGATGTGGCAGAATTCGAAGGTCTCGCCCTTGATCGACCGGGTCTCGCCTGGCGTCGCTTCCCAGACACCAGTGCGCACGGCGCCGTCCTTCGCCTCATCCTGCGCCCAGGTCTTGAACGAGGGATCGCCGGCAATCAGTCTTTCCGGCAAGGCTTTGGATTCACGCGGGGCCGTACCGGGATTGGTTACGACGGTCTTGAGGAAGGTCATGGTGAGCCTTTCATTGCTATGGGTTCAATATCCGCGCCGCCGGTCGACGAGCCCGATGGGATCCTGGCCTTCGCGATAACGACGGATGTTGTCGATCACCGCGCGTGCGGCGGTATCGGGCTGTGTAACGCTGGCGATATGCGGAGTGAGCATGATTTTCGGGTGTCGCCATAAAGGGTGACCCGAAGGCAGGGGTTCTGGGTCGGTCACGTCGATCACCGCCGCCGCCAGACGGCCGCTATCGAGCGCCTCGATCAGCGCGTCGGCATCGAGCTGTGGGCCGCGACCGGCATGCACGAGCATCGCCCCCGCCGGAAGGCCGCCAAGAAGCGTGTCGCCCAGGAACCCCGTGGTCTCTTGCGTCAGAGGCAGCAGGCAAATGAGAATGTCCGTCGCAGCCACCATGGTCCTGAGGCCGGTTTCGCCGTGATGACACTCGACGCCCTCGATCGTCCGGGGCGATCTGCTCCAGCCGGCGAGTGGGAAACCGAAGGGCTTCAGCCGCTCGAGCACGGCTGTCCCGAGAACGCCCAATCCCAGAACTCCGATTCGTCTTTCATGCGCCTGGCGCTGAGGCAGGCCGCGCCATTCCCCGGCGCGCTGCTGCGCAAGATAGGAAAGAAGGTCGCGATGCAGCGCGAGCACCGCAAGCGTCACATATTCCTGCATCATCCTGACGATGCCATCCTCGACCATGCGGACGATCTTCACATGTTCAGGCACGAGATCCGTCTTGAACTGGTCAACGCCCGCGCCGATCGAAAACAGGATTTCCAGATTGCGGTAACGGGCGAGGTCGTCGGGCACCGTCCAAGTGATGAGGAAGCGAACCTCATCAGGATCCACGCTCGCCGCATTCATCGAAAATGCCAGATCCGGCAGTTCCTCGGCGAAGGCCTGCGCGAAGATCGCTCCGCGCTTGGCATCCGAATTGAAGAGAAATGTCATGGCGATCGCTCCCTCAAGCCCGTGCGCAGCGCGCGGCCAGGGCCAATATCATCTGGCGGCATTCCTCGAGTTCGTCCTCTAGAATGTATTCGTCGGGCTTGTGCGCGCGCTCTATGTCGCCAGGCCCGCAGATGATCGCATCGATCCCGGCTGCCTGATATAGGCCAGCCTCGGTCCCGTAGCTGACCGCCGCAAGCGACGGCCTGCCGGTCATTTCTTCCAACAGGGCCGCAAGTGGCGCGTCCTTCGCAAGCGACAGCGCGGGATAGGCGCTGAGCGGCGTCCAATCGACGGAAAAGCCCTGTTCCTTGAGCATGTCAGCGCAATGGCGGATTGGGGCAAGCAGTTCCTCAGGGGCCACGTCGGCGATAGCACGTGCCTCGAGGTCGAGCCGGCAGTTGTCGGGGACGATGTTCAGCGCCAGTCCGCCGGACACAATGCCGGCCTGAAGCGTCGAGTACGGCGGCTCGAATACGGGGTCGAACGGGCCGAGCGTCAGCCTCCGAGCTTCATCGACCGCCGAATTGAGCACCCGCGACATGGCATGGATGGCGTTGAGCGCCAGGTCTGGACGAGACGAATGGCCCGCCCGTCCGCCGACGGTGACGCGAGCCGCCGCTTTCCCCTTATGGGCGCGCACGGCCTGCATGCGGCTGGGCTCGCCGATGATAGCGCCTTGCGGGGGTGCGCAGAGTTCCTTCATCCGCGCCAGTAGATGCGGCACGCCCCGGCATCCCGCTTCTTCGTCATAGGAGAATGCGAGATGAATGGGACGGGCAAGATTTGCCCTGGCAAGTTCCGGCGCCGCGGCAAGCGCTGCGGCAAGAAACCCTTTCATGTCGGTCGTACCACGCCCGTGGAGCCGATCGGCCTCCTTTCTGAGCGCGAAAGGTTCCGACGCCCAGCCGGGCTCTCCAGCGGGAACGACATCCATATGGCCAGATAGGATATAACCCGCGACATCCCTGGGGCCGATCGTGGCAAAGATGTTGGACCTGTCACCTTCAGGCCCTGGAAGCACGGTGACGTGGATTCCGAGGCCTTGCAGATACGTCTGGATCCAGCCGACGATCCCGTCATTCGGCGTGCCGACGACGCTCGGAAAGGCGACAAGACGGGCGAGGATTTCAACCGTGTCCATATGCTCCTCGGCGGCTGCGGCATTTGCTGACATTTCCCAATAGCATTGGCCTGCGCTTTCATAATTGCATGCCGAATGTCGAAGTGTTTCAGTCGATTGTTGTGCAGGCACACGCAATTCGAGCTAATTGTATCGGCGGGCGTCGCCTATCCTTGCTGACGGGGAGCGCGTCTGTTTTGGCGCATGGGTATAGGTAGCAGGTTTCGAGGTGGTCCAGTGAAGGTATCTGACAGTTTGCGGGTCGATGCTTTCTCCATGCATATCGGCGACATCAAGGACGTGGAGCTCGATCAGTTGCACGCGCTGTCGATCTCAGTCCGTTGGCCGCATCGAGCCGAAGACTGGGAATTTCTGAGGCAGACGGGTAGCGGCATCGTCGCACTCGATGAGATCGGTCGCGTCATGGGATCTGCCATGTGGTTTCCGCACGGAGACGAGTTTGCCACCGTCGGCATGGTGATTACCTCTCCGCGTTTGCAGACCAATGGCACCGGTCAATGGCTGATGAGCCGGATCCTCGACAAGGTTGCGGGACGCCGCCTCAGCCTCAGCGCGACACGGGCGGCGCGGCGTCTGTATCTTTCGCTGGATTTCAAGCCGGAAAAGACGGTCTACCAATGTCAGGGGGAGGCGCGGATCGCGAAGGATTTCGCGCCGCTGCCTTCGGACGGCACGGTAAGGCGGCTTGGCGCCGACGATCTTGCAGCGATCCTGCGGCTCGATGCCATGGCCTTCGGTGCCGATCGCTCGGAGCTGGTCAGGCGTCTCAACGAGCAATCGATCGGTTACGGCCTGTTCCGGGGAGCGGATTTGCAGGCTTTCGCCTTGTGCCGGCCCTTCGGACGCGGCCATGTCGTCGGGCCCGTGGTTGCGTCGAGTGATGCCGATGCGATCGTCGTGGTCGAGCCACACGTGGTGCATCATGCCGGCCAATTTCTTCGTCTCGACACGCACATGGAGAGCGGCGATTTCGCCTCTTACGTGTCGCAGTGCGGGATGCTTGTCTACGATACCGTCCTGACCATGTCGCTTGGAAACCATCCCTCCAATAGAAACAAGGCCAGCGCCGGTATGGCGGTCACATATGCTCTCGCTAGCCAGGCGCTCGGCTAAAATCTCGGCACGACCTCGCCGCGCGCAGGACTTTCGCGTGTCGGCCAGATGTTATTTAGCCAGACCGAGGAGGCGGCGTGGCGTCATCGTCAGCCGTCTTCCGCCCTCCGGCGTAACAACCACCGTCTCGCTGAATCCAAGCCTGGCGGCTGTCGTATAGACATGGAAAGCCATGCCTTCCTCCAGCGGCCAATTCGCGTCCGGCAGAAAAACCCGGGAGAAATCGCTGGTGCGCGGCGTGCGGGTATAGAGACCAAGCGTATAGGCCGTTACATTGTCATAACGCTGTCTCAGTCCTGACGACATGAGACCCTGACGGACTATGGCATCGACCTCGCAGGCAGGAACGCCCGGCTTCATGGCTTCGATCTGCCGGTCCTGCAGCGCGATGATGCGCGAGGCGATATCCTGAAGCCTTGCCGATGCACTGCCGATGACGATCGGCCGCATGAGACGGGCACCATAGCTGCCCACGCGCGGAATAAGCTCCACGTGCAGAATATCGCCTGCGTCAAGCAATTCACTCTTGAAAGAGCCGTGCAGGAATTGGTGGTCGCCGCTGGCCTTGACGATCGGACCGGTCTCGCCGCTATCAGCACCTTCAAGCAGGAAGGTGGCAGCCGCGGTCGCCGCAGCCGTACGGGTCGAAGAGCCGGCTCGCGTATTCTGCGCTATCGCCAGCATGGCCCTGTCGGCGATGCCGGCCGCTTGCGTCAGAACGGCAATCTCGCGAGCCGATTTGACCCATCGCAGACTGTCGCTGATGCCGGGCAGAGCGACGAATTGCGCTTGGGGCAGGTGCGCCCGAAGCTTGGCCGCCGTATCGGCGCTGAAGCTATAGGAGGCGAAGTCGGCGCCGATGCGGGCGCTGGCGAAACCTCGAGCATGGATGCTGCTGGCGATCGCCTCGTGCGGATTGGTCGTATCGGCGAACCCGATGATATCGGAGATCCAGGTTTTTTCCCTGCACGGCGCTTCGTCGAGCTCGCGCAGGACGAACCAGGGCGCACCGTGTCGCGGGAGAAAGGCGGCGCGGTACATGGTTTCCGAAACGGTATAACCGGTAAGCCACGCAAGGAGCTCACCGCTGTCGATCAGGAGGAGATCGACAGCGGCGGCGTCCATGGCGGCATGTGCCTTGGCGATACGCCAATCATATTCGTCACGAGGAAACATGCGGCCTCAGGCAGCCTCGCAAATATCGAGAATGGTGAGCATGTAGATCCGGATCATGTCGAGATAGTCGACGATGTCGACGCGTTCGTCCGGCATGGTGTTGTACCGGCCGCCTGGTCCGCAGACGATGCCTTCCATGCCGAGTTCATGGTAGAGATGGCCGGCGTCCGTTCCGTAAAAACGCGTGGGCGTAATGGCGCCCGTCGGCTGCGTCTCGCCGCGGACGGTCTCATAGGCGGCGTTGATCGAGGTCACGATGCGTGAAGTCGGCGAGACTTCGAAAGGAGGCATCAGGGGACGGCCTTCGATCATCTCAGGCACCAGCTTGGCTTTCAGCCCGGGAAAGCGCTTTTCGAGCGCGACCAATTCCGCGGCGAGATCGGCAAGCACGCCTTCCTGCGTCTGGCCGGGCGCATAGCGGACCGAACCTCGGATGCGGACGAAATCGGCGACCTGCGGCGGGCGCCATTCCTCCAGCTCACGCCCGAGCGCACCATGGACGACACCGACATGACCGCGATTGATCGAGCGGTGCACTTCGCTTCTAGCGCCGCTGAAGGTCATGGCGTTGATATGCGGGATAAGATCGCAGGCGGCGGCGATGGCGTCGACCGATTGTTCGCGTTTGGACAGGTGCCGCGTGTCGCCGGTCAGCTCGATCACGAAGCTTAGCGCGGCGGCATGCATCGTCACGGCGGCAAGATCGCTCGGCTCGCTGTTGATGAAATAGTCAGCTTTAACGCCGTTGCGGATGGCTGCAAGCGTGCCCACGCCGCCCTGAAGCTCGCCGACGACATAGGTCAGGATCACATCGCCCTTCAGCTTGACGCCGGCGTCGAGTAAGGTCTTGACCGCGCAGAAGTAGGCGGCATCCCCCGCTTTCATGTTGGATACGCCGATGCCATAGATGAATTTATCGTCGACGAGGCCGCCCCAGGGATCGACGGTCCAGCCCTCGGTAACCGGGTTTGTATCGAGATGGCCGTTGAAGAGCAGGCTCTTTCCACCGCCGGTTCCCTTCAGGCGTCCGATCGCATTGAAGCGCTCGCCATTATCGAAGGGTTGCAGTTCGGACTGAAGTCCGATCGCCTCCATCTGGCGCGCCATGATGCGCGCAAGCTCGCGTTCGCCTTCGGTCTGGGAATGGCTCTTCTGGCGAACCATCATCGACAGGAAGTCGAGGCAGCTCTTCTCATCGATTGTTCCGATGAGCGATTTCGGGTCCATTTTTGATGCTCCTTAGAAGTCTCGTTCTGTAGGTGCGGCGCCGACAGGCGTCGGGACCGCGGCAAGCAGCCGGCGCGTATAGTCGGCCCGCTCGGGGCTGGTGATGTCTTCCGCCGGCACGACTTCGAGGAGATCGCCGCGATACATCACCGCGATGCGGTGGGCGATCTGGCGGATGAGGTTGAGGTCGTGGGTGATGAAGAGGAAGGCGGTGGAATGTTCGCGATGCAGTTCCAGCAGCAGCTCGATGATGGAGGCCTGCACCGAGACGTCGAGCGCCGAGGTGATCTCATCGCAGATCACCAGCTTCGGTCTGGATGCGAAGGCGCGCGCGATGGCGACGCGCTGCTTTTCGCCGCCGGAGAGCTGATGCGGATAGCGATCGGCATGGGTACGCGGCAGGCGCACCTGCTCGAGCATGTCGCCAATCCGTTGGGCGATGGCCCCATTCTCGCCTTCGCCATAGAGTTTCAGTGGCCGTGCCAGGATTTCGCGAATCTTCTGGCGTGGATTGAGCGAGGCGTCCGGATGCTGGAAGATCATTTGGACATTCTTGCGATAGGATTTGTCCATGTCGGCAAGGCCTGAAATCGTCCGCCCGGCGAAAGTCATCCGGCCCTCGAAGGGATTGAGCCCGGTCATTGCCTTGGCAAGCGTCGATTTGCCGGAGCCTGATTCCCCGACGATGCCGAGGATCTCTCCCGGCTGCACGCTGAGGCTGATGGCACGATTGCCCGCGAAGCGCTCGAAGGACCGGCCGGTCAGCGTCGACAGGAACGGCTTGCGGCCGTAATGCACGCTGACATTCTCGACCTTCATCAGGGGCTGGTCCTGATAGGACGGGCGTGTCTGCGTCCGGCGGTCGCTCGGCCGCGGCACCGCGGCGGTCAGCTGGCGCGTATAATCATGCTGCGGCGCATGGAAGATCGCGTCGACCGCTCCCTGCTCGACGATTTCGCCGCGCCGGATGACGGCGACCCGTTTCGCGGTGCGCGACAGCAAGGCGAGATCATGCGAGATATAGAGCGAGGCGACGCCCGTCTCGGCCTGCAGGTCGAGGAAGAGGTCGAGGATCTGACGGGAGGTGATGACATCGAGCGCCGTCGTGGGCTCGTCGAAGATGATGCATTCCGGATTGCAGGCAAAGGCGGTGGCGATAACCACGCGCTGCTTTTCGCCGCCCGATGCCTCGTGCGGCATGCGCTTCATCATGTCAGCGGGGCTTTTAAGGCCGACGCGATGCAGCATGGCTTCGCCTTCGTTCCACGCCTGCCTTGCGGTCAGGCCGCGATGGCGCCTCAGCGTTTCCGTGAGCTGCGTGCCAAGCGAGAGCGTCGGGTTGAGCGAGGTGCCGGGGTCCTGGAACACCATGCTGATCCGTTTGCCCCGCATGCGATTGACCTCGGCTGACGATTTCGCCGTTAGATCCTCGCCGCGAAGCCGGATGTCGCCACCGACCTCCCGAGCGTTCGCCGGCAGATAGCGCATGATCGACCAGGCCATTGAGGTTTTGCCCGAGCCGGACTCACCGACGAGGCCGAGAATCTCGCCGGCTCCGACTTGGAGATCGATATTCTTGAGCGCATGAAACACGCCGCCCGCCGTCAGATAGTCGAGCGAATAATTGCGGACCTGTAGGACGATATTGCTTGCCGTTTCTGTCATCTCAGCCTCCGGTGCGCGGGTTGAGCGCATCGCGCAGGCCGTCGCCGAGAAGATTGAAGCCGATGGCGACAATGGCGATGGCGAGACTCGGCCAGATCAGGATGCCGGCGCTGAGGTGCATGTATTGTCTCGCCTCCGAGACCATCAGCCCCCATTCGGTGGCGGGCGGCTGGGCGCCCAGACCAAGGAAGCTCAGCGTCGCGAACAGCATGACGGCAAAGGAAACGCGGATCGTCGTTTCCACCACGATGGGTGCGACGACATTCGGCAGCATTTCGCGCAGGATGATGTAACGCGAGCTTTCGCCGCGGGCGATCGCCGCGCTCACATAGTCCTGCTTGCGCACGGCAAGGGCTACGCTGCGAGTGATGCGCGCCATGCCCGGCGCGAAGGCAACGGCGACGGCGACCAGCGCATTGATGCTGCTGGACCCGAGCAGATTGACGATCAGCAGCGCGAACAGAAGGTTCGGGATTGCCATGATCGCATCGATGGTGCGCATGATGAATTCGTCGGCGCGGCCGCCCAGGAAGGCGGATACCGTTCCGATGAGGGCTCCGGCAAGCGTGCCGGCAAGCGTGGCGAAGACCGCCATCGTTACGGTCGAGCGCGCACCGATCAGCAGGCGACTCAAGATATCGCGGCCGTATTGGTCGGTGCCGAGAAGGAAATTCGCGCTCGGTCCCTTATAGCGGGCAAGGATCGACATGGCTTCCGGATCGCGTGGAGCAAGCCAGGGACCGAAGACGACGACGATGAAGACGAGGACGACCAGGACAAGGCCGACCGCGCCCTGCGGCGTGCGCAGCAGCCGTTTGAGAAGCTCAATCATACTGGATCCTCTTGTCGAGCCATGCGTAGAGAATGTCGGCGGCGAAATTGACGATGGAATAGGTTGCCGCCATGAGCAGCACGCCGGCCTGGATTGCCGGCAGGTCGCGCGTCTGGATGGCGACGATCAACTGCCTGCCGATGCCGGGAAGTGCGAAGATTTCCTCTACGACGATGATGCCGCCGAGGAGATAGCCGACATCGAGCGCGACGACGGTGATGGTCGGCAGCAGGGCGTTGCGCAGCGCATGACCGAACAGCACTCTTGACGTGGAAAGACCCTTTAGCCGAGCCGCGCGGATGTAATCGGTATGCAGCACATCGACGAGTTCGGAACGCACCATGCGAGAGACATGCGCGATGAGGATGATCGACACCACGCAAACCGGCAGCACCAGGTGGGCAAGGCCGTCGACAAAATTCTCGGTCAGTGGCACATAGCCTGTCGGTGGCAAAAGCTTCGCCCAATCGGAGACGAAGAGCACCGCGAGCGTCGCCGTCACGAATTCCGGCAGCGATACGCCGGCATAGGAGATGAGGCTGACGATCATGTCGGCGAGCTTGCCGCGGCGGATCGCTGCGAGGACACCGAGCGGTATGGCAAGCGCGAGCATCAAGGCGATGGAGAGCACGGCGAGTAGAAGCGAGCGGCCGAGAGCCTGGAGCATGGCCGGCCCGACCGGCTGGCCGGTGCGCAGCGACTGGCCGAAATCGCCATGCAGGACGCCGCCCAGCCAATGCAGATATTGCAGCCAGACGGGATCGTTCAATCCCATATGCTGGCGCAGTGCCTCAAGCGCCTGGTCGGTGGCGTTCTCGCCAAGCATCATCACGGCGGCATCCGCCGGCAGGACCTGGGTGATCGCGAAGACGACGAGCGACACGATGAAGAGCGTGTAAACGATCATCAAAAGCCGCTTCAGGAGATAGTTCGGTGACAAGGGCCATTTCCTGGCGTTGGAGCGACCGGTCGCTTCAACATAAGCGCCGATCTTCTTGCTATGGGATGCGTCGCGAAGGTCGTTGGCCTCGCGACGCTCATTCAGCTCGCAGGTGCTATCAGCTCCGCTTCGGCGCCTTGTCCGTCAAGGAGACGTAATCGAGACGGAAGACGGAAGCGCGCGGATGGACCTCGAAACCGGCGACCCAATCCCGCTTGGCGGCGAGAACATCGAAGAAGACCGGAATGATGGAAGGAACGTCCTCATTCATCAGCTTCTGCGCCTCGGCATAAAGCTCCTTGCGCTTGGCTTCGTCGGTGATGCCGCGCGCTTGGTTGACGACCTTGTCGAAGGCGGCATTGTTCCAGCGCGTTTCATTCCAAGCGGCATCGGAGGTGTAGAGCAGCTTGAAGATCGCATCCGCCGTCGGCTGCATGTTGTAGAAGCCGACATAGAAACTGCCCTTCTTCCACACCTGTTCGAGATAGGTCGCGTGCGGCATCGTCTGGACGTTGATGTTGATGCCGGCTTCCTTCGCCATCTCGCGCAATGCGACGGCGAGCTGGGTGCGCTGGCTCGGCTTGTCCGATGCAATCAGCGTCGCCTCGAAGCCGTTCGGATAACCGGCCTCGGCCAGCAGCTTCTTGGCTTCCTCGATATTGGCCTGGCGCAGCGGCAGGTCGGCATAGAAGCGATAGGAGGAATTGAGGGCGGTATCGTTACCCGGCGTGCCGAAGCCTTCGGTGACGAAGTCGACCATCGCCTGCCGGTCGACGGTAAGCGCCAGCGCGCGACGAACGCGGGCATCGTTGAAGGGCTTTGTGTCGCAGCCGAAATTGATGTTGCAGAACTGGCCCGACGGCACGCGCAGCGGATTGACGCCTTGGGCGTCCTTCATCCGCAGATATTCGGTCGGCTGCACGGTCGAAATGATGTCGATATCGCCGGCAAGCAGGGCCGAGGTCTGCGCCGAGGTATCCGGAAAGACCTGGATTTCGACGCGATCTAGATAGGGACGCTTCGGATCGTAATAATCGGGATTGCGCTCGACGACGATCAGACGGTCGGGTTCGTAGGAGACAAGCTTGAACGGGCCGGTGCCGACGGCCGTGGTCGACAGCTTCTTGAAGTCGCCTGTGGCGATGGAGGCTGGGATGATGCGCGCGACCGTGTAGGCTGTCGCCACTGGGAAGTCAGCGTAAGGGGTCGAAAGCTTGAAGACGGCGGTCAGAGGATCGACTGCGATCACATCGGCGATCGGGCCGACATTGTTGAGTGCCGGCGAAGCGTTCTTCGGATCAAGGATTGCCTTGAAGCTCTGGACGACATCGTTTGCGGTCAGCGGCGATCCGTCATGGAACTTGACGCCGCTACGCAGCTTGAAGGTCCATTCCGTCAGCGCATCGTTGGCGCTCCAGCTTTCGGCAAGATCCGGCTCGACCGACATATCGACCTTCAGCCGGGTCAGATTGCTGTAGAGCAACTCGGTGACCATGTATTCCGGGTTGACGCGCGTCAGCAGCGGATGGATCACGCTTGCGGCCTGATCGACGGAAATGCGCAATGTGCCGCCCTTGGCTGGAACGGTGGCCTGAGCAAAGCCGATGGCGGGCGTTGCCAGAATGGCGGCGGTGCTCGCCAGGAAATGACGTCGATTCAGCTTCAGCATTGCGATGTTCCCTTATTTTGATGGTGCGTGTTCTGGAATAAGGCCGGTCTCAAAGTCGCGGGCGAGATAGGCAAGGATGCTCTGCGCCAGCGCGACGATATCCGTGGTCGTCGTATGTTCGTCGGCGCTATGGATGCAGCTCTCCGGACGTCCAAGGCCGCCGAGCAGGACTTCCTGCATCGCACCCGTTTGCTGCACGTAGCCGAAATCGGAGCAGCTGGCGGCACCCCATTTGCTGAAATCGGAATCCTGATAGCCGAAGCCGAGGCTGAGCGCCTTCTGCCAGCGCGGCCAATGCGGACCGTCCGGGTCTGAGGTCGGAATAAGATGGCCGACAAGATCGATCTCGACGCGCAGCTCGGGCGATTTTGCCATGACGGTGCGCACGAGCTCTTCGATCTCAGCCCTTGCCGTTTCGTAACTTTCCTCGGGTGCGTAACGGCGGCTGACGAGGATCTTCAGCTCCGCGGGAACCTGTCCTCCCGACGTACCGCCATTGATGGCGGCGATGGAAAGCTGTGGCCGCAGCGGTCCGCTCGCATGCGGCGGCGCTGGCAAGGCGGATGCGAAGGCAGCCACCTGCGGCTTCAAGGCGTGCAAGGCATTCAGAAGCGGAAGGGCTCCGTCGATGGCATTGATGCCCGAGCCGGTGCGGTTGCCTTCGCCCGCGTGAACCGCATGGCCGCGAATAGTGATCTGAAGATTGAAGACGCCGAAGCAGCCCGCCCAGATGCGTGGTGCCGCCGAACCGTTGAAATTGACGATATGTCCCTTGAGCATGCCCTGCTCGGCGAGATATCGGATTCCCGGATAGAGGCCGCCTTCCTCATCGGTGCAGAGGAGCAGCATCGGATCGTAGGCAAGCTCGACCCCACACGCATCGGCGGCACGCAGCGCAAGGAGGGTCGCCGCGATGGTGCCTTTCATGTCCGCCGCTCCAAGCCCGAAGAGGCGTTGGCCTTCGCGGCGAAGACAGAGCGGATCCTGTTGCCAGGCAGGGGCGGCCGGAACCGTGTCGACGTGGTAGTACAACCCGCAAATCGGCTTGCTGCCGGATCGCTCGGCAATGAGATTAACCCGCGGCCCTTGGGCAGGGCCATTGCTGACCCGCCATAGCTCTTCCGGCACGGTAACCTCCCGGCAATGAAAGCCCATGGGTTCCAGCAGGCCCGACATCAGCGCCGCAAAAGCGGGATAGCCGTCTCCGGGCGGAAAAGAGGTATCGATCGCCACCATCCGCGCGAGGTCGCTGACAGCGCTTTCGACGGTCTCTTCAATGATTTTCAAGGCGCTTGCAAATGGCTCCTCAAAAGATGACAAGATTTGATCGCGCATGCTCGAATTCCGAAAAGACGCGCAGAAACACATGGAGGTTCCGCACTCGTATTTATATAAACTATATAGTAATGATGCTGCCGCTCACGCTTCGAGTCAACTCCAAATAAGAGGCAAATAATTGCGCGAAATGCCCAAATTTTCAGCAGATGTGCCGCGTGCATCCGAGCTCTCCGTTCCGCTCTATGAAGTCGTGAAACGTCAGATCACGGAAGCAATCATGATGGGCAAATGGCCGGCCGGGACCGTGCTGCCGAGCGAGATCGCGCTGTCGCAAAAGTTTGGAGTTGCTGTCGGCACGATCAGGCGTGCCCTGCAGGACCTGACCAATGAGGGCTTGCTCAGCCGCCGGCGCAAGACGGGGACGGTGGTCACCGGTCGTACGCCGCAGCACAGCTTGCGCTTTTTCTTCCAGTATTTTCGCCTGCACGGGCTCGACGGTTCGCTGCAAAACTCGACATCCGACATTCTTTCGCTGAAACGCCGTGGGGCGAACGAAGAAGAGCGGGCCGGACTGCGGCTTGACGATGCGGCTGAAGTCATCTCGATTCACCGGCTGCGCAGCGTCGGAGGCAAGCCGGTCATGCATGAAGTCATGGCACTTTCGGCGAGCATGCTGCCGGAGTTTCCCGATAAGAAGGAGGAGATTCCCTCCCTTCTTTATCTCTTCCTTCTCGATCGCTACGGGATTCGCATTTCCGCCGTGCGAGAGCAGATTGCCGCCGATATGGCGACGGAGGAGGACTGCCGGCTGTTGCAGTTGAGCATGCCCAGCGCCGTGCTGACGATCGACGAAGTGGCCTATGATCAGTCCGCGGTTCCGGTTCTCGTCGCAAAACATCGTGCGACGACCAGAAGTCATCGCTATGTGCATGAGGTTCAATAGCGGGCAAAAGGCGTAGCTCTCCAGCGCCGCAATCCGGAGACCGCGCCGTGTTATCCCGCTGCGGGTGCGCCTGCCATTTGCGCAAAATCCAGAAGGCCCGTCTGCGCTCGTTCACGGTTTGAGTGTCGTGATACGCAATGTTCGCGATTTCGAAGGCACAGACCCCTTCGTTGAGGATTTCGGCCTGACGATCGGCTTTGGAGATTTGCCGCCGCGTCTTTCAGCTCTTTCGTCGGGGCGGCAGAATAACTTCCGTTCTTCTTGTATCACTTGCTGCTCACTGTGCGAGTTGCCCAATGATATAGAGTTAATGGTTGTAATGAAGTTTGGCTTGATTACAGCATAGCGATAGTGTGACTAGGTACGGGGCTATGAAAATCTCGGGGCGTCCTTACGGATTTATTTTATGTTGGGAATGTGATAGCTGACATATATTAAGGCTGCGAGAGTGCGAATGGTAGAATTCAAATTTAGTGAACCACCTGTAGGAAACGGGGCCGATGACATTTCAAACGAGTGCCAGCGCCAATTGCAGCCTATAGTTAGTGAAATCGTTCGGGCCGCGGCTGCGGCTGGATGGAATCAGAAGGATGTTCTTCTAGCGATGGTGGATGTCGCTTGGGACTTATATGAGAAGCGCCGAGGCGATCTTTAGCGGTCACAGCCGCTCCACAATCGTTTTTTCTACTTCGACGCGAACAAAGGTTTAGCCCGACTGCAACCATCTATCGACGTGCGTGGATATATTTGTCCGCGCTAAAGATTGACGTGTTTTTACCGCGTCATTCTTTCTTTACCATATGCGTATCCCCCCTTCCAAACTCAGTGAATTATACTATTTAATCTTGCGCTATAAGCTGGTTTACGGCGGTATCCGGCGGGCAGTGTTGGGAATAATGAGATCTCGGCTGATATTGGGATCTCGTCTGCTTGTTAGCAATTGCATGATTTCGTTCGGGCGGGGCGATGAAGAATGGACTATGCGGGTGAGGTGCGGGAACGTACCGATCGATATGTGTTCGACATAATTCCCGAAAGCGCGGGTCCGAGAAAGGCCACCATGCGGGGGAGCGTCATCAGCTCCGTTCGCGAGCCTGGATCACAGACGTTCCTGGCCAAAGAACATGCGATGGGGATCGTGCTGGCTCCCATGCGTGGCTTGCGAGCGTCTCTCGGCAGCGACAAGATCACCCAGTATGACGCGCCTGTTGGTTGCCTCATCATCAATCCTGCTGGCGTCGACAGCACTCTTGCCTGGTCGGAAACCAGGGAAAATCTGGTGGTCGCGATTCCTCCCCAAATTTTGTCCGAGCTGGCGCTCCAGGAGTTTGATCTTGCCGACGTAGAACTCGAACCTCCAGCATTTGGAACCGTCGATCCTATCGCCCTCGGCATAGCGCAGAGGATTTCCGTCGAGCTAACCGGGAAAGCAACTCCGAATGAACTCTATCTGGATTCATTGGTTACGCTGTTTAGTACCCATCTTCTCCGTACCTATGCGAACAATATGAGACAGCTTCCGTCGCCCAGGGGAGGGCTCTCCGCGAAAAGCGCTCGACGCGTGGAAGAGTATCTTCGCGAACATTTCACCGAAAAGGTTCACGTCGCTGAACTTGCGGCGGTCGCTGGCATTTCGCCCAACCATTTCATCGTGAGGTTCGCCAAGACCTTTGGCATGCCCCCACACCGGTATCTGATAAATCTGCGCCTGGATCTTGCGGAAAAGCTGCTCGCCGAAGGCGAGATCGCGATTGTGGAAATCGCCTACATGACAGGGTTTTCGGATCAAAGCCACCTGGCGACCACGATGAAGAGATACCGTGGACGGACGCCGACGGAGCTTCGATACATGCGATAACCGCGCGGGTTTGTAGGCAACCCCCGGATTCGTCCCAAGCCAATTCGAATATTTCGTAACCCATGATTTTCCGCGGGCTGACCGAGAGGTGCATGTGGCATGGGGTTTTTCTGCTCACGCGGCAGAAGAGATTTTCGGAATGGAAAGAACCGTTTGGCGCCGATCATCAGGCGATTCGCCTCTTCATGCGGAACAGCTTTAGGTTAAGTGTGGCAAAGCGGTTACACCTGCAACCGGCTAAGCAAAAAACCGTAATTTCCTAAAAAAAATCCGGAATTTTCTAAAATACCGTAGTGCTGAAATAAGGCCATGTTCGTGCTGGTAACCATCCGGTGCTTCATGGACATTCAATTCCCTGAATTTGAAATCTTTGCTCCGAAAATCGAGGTAGCCTGGACTGCCTTGCAAGAACGATATGCCAGCCGCCTGACCGGCCCGGAAGTCGATTATCTATTTGCCTGCCTTGTCTTTGGTTTGACCTCTCCGGCCTATGGGGAAGGAGAACCATTATTCCATTTCGATGTCTGCCGCGCCCTGGTGACGATGAAGCTTCCGCCCGATCGGGCTGACGCTGCGTTGTATTCCGTTCCGGAACTGACGCAGCCATGGGCCGACACCGTGCGCGAACAGCTCGAAAGTCAGGCCGCCAAAATGGGTCGTGCGCTTCAGGAAGCGCACAATTTCAATGACGACACAGCCGCAGATGCGGGTTCACGCGCGCTCGGTCGTCCAGATAGCAGCGAGGAGAAAGCAGCATGAGCGAGTGCGTTGGGGAACATCTGCAGACTAAATCGCGTACTGGATTTGCACGAAGCTGGATTTCGGGCGGTGATGGCAATCGCCTGGTTCGCCGGCGGCTGATGGCGGTGCTGCGAATGGCATCTCGCGTGCTCGGCTTCAGGCGGAGCCGTCTGGGGCACGGGATGCTGGGTGTTGGTGGAGCGGTGACACTGGGTGCGATCGCATTCGGGGGTATCGCTACGCCGGCTCTGGCGCAGTATACCGCCGGCGGCGGAACCGCGTCAGGCGGCAACGCCGTCGCCATCGGTAACGGTGCTGCAGCGAATGGCGCGAACAGCGTGGCGCTGGGCACCTCTAACAGCGCAACGGGCGATGCTTCGATCGCCATCGGCTATTCTATGAGCGTCAATGGTCTCAATGCCATAGGAATGGGTGTCTTCGCGCAATCGACCGGCCTCAATGCCCTCGCCGTTGGTGGAGCCGCTCACGCATTGGCGGATGGAGCTTCGGCCTTTGGCGTCAACACTACCGCAAGTGGCACCAGCGCCACCGCGCTAGGCAACGCGGCCAGCGCCACCTCCAATCTAGCAACTGCGGTCGGCACCAGCGCGAATGCCTCAGGGAGCGGGGCCGCATCCGTGGGCTTCAATGCAAAGGCGTCAGCCATTAATGCGGCAGCGTTCGGCGCGAATGCCGCCGCAAGCCAAGCAAACACTTTGGCGCTGGGGGAATCCTCCACAGCCAGCGGTGTGAACAGCACATCGATCGGCGGCGGATCGGTCTCCAGCGGGACCCAGGCGATCTCCTTGGGCATCAACGCAAACGCGGGAGGCGATAACGCAACTGCGATCGGAACCGCAGCCCAGGCCAGTGCCACTTATGCTTTCGCTGCGGGCTATCAGGCCAACGCGGCGGGTCCCGCAGCGGTCGCTGTCGGCAATTTGGCTCGCGCGACGGGGAACACTGCGCTCGCGCTCGGCGGGCAGGCGCTGGCCAGCGGCGACGGCACGGTTGCCGTCGGACAGGGCGCCGGCGCCGGCTCAACCACCGCCAACACGAATTCCCTTGCGGTGGGCATCGCAGCCGGCACGCTTGTGAGCGGTGCCCAGAACAGCGCCATCGGCGGCGGCATCGCCAGCGTCATGCGGGGCGCCGGCTCCGGCGTCACCGGAGCGCGCAATGTCGCGTTGGGAACCGGCGACGGCACCGTGGCCTATGACGCCACGCTCAAGGCGTCCGCAGGCAGCTTGGTGACCGGTAACGACAATATCGCGATCGGCACCAACGCCGGCATTGGCGTCACCAACAACACGACCACGTCGATCGGCTACAACGCGATGGCCAGCGCGACCAATGCGATCGCGATCGGACCTCAAGCCAAGACGACAGGTATCGACGCAGTAGCGCTCGGCAACGTCGCCACGGCTTCGGGAGATTTCGGCGTTGCCTTGGGCAACCAGGCGCAGACGCTCGCTGCAGGTGGTGCCGTGGCGATAGGTTCGGGCGCAACCGTTGCCGCCACCGGGACCTCGAGTGTCGCGCTCGGCAATAACGCGAATGCCAGTGGAGTCCTATCGATTGCCTCGGGCGCCGGCGCCAACGCTAGCGGCGACAATTCCACCGCAACAGGACGCCAGGCCGTCGCCAGTGGCACAAATGCCTCCGCATACGGCTCTGGAACGCAGGCCACAGGCAATAATTCTCTCGCTGCCGGCGTCAGCGCCAATGCCGGCGGAATCGCCAGTACCGCGCTCGGCATCGGCACTGTCGCCAGCGGCGACAATTCGGCAGCTGTGGGCTTCCAGGCCAGCGTAACGGGAGCGAACTCGGCCGCGATTGGTTCTCAAGCCAAGGCCACCGGTGCTCGTGCGTTCGCCGCTGGCCGTATTGCCAATGCCGGAGGGGATGACTCGACCGCCATTGGCACGTCGGCCGTCGCGACAGCAGCAGCTTCGACCGCGATCGGTTCGGGCGCCGTGTCACAAGGCGTGAACGCGATTGCCATCGGCACCGCCGCCGGCTCGCTCTCCGACGATTCCGTCGCCATCGGCACGGGCGCGATCGCCGATGGCGGTCAGGCCGTCGCAATCGGCTACGGCAATAGCGCTTACGGCGACGGCGCGGTCGCGATCGGCGATCCGAGCTATGCAAGCGGCACCGGCGCCTTCACCGGCGGCGCCAACAACATCGCCAACAGCGATGGCACGGCGACGGCCACCGCCGCCAATCAGGCGGCGGGCGCGGTCGCGATCGGTAACAACAATAAGGCAATCGGCCAGGGCTCGGTTGCGCTCGGCAACGGCTCCACTGCCGGTGCTTCCGGTTTCGTCGGCAATGTCGCATTGGGCAACGGTGCAACGGCGGCGGCGAGTTCCGGCGACGTGGCGCTTGGTTCCGGCTCCGTGACTGATGTAGCGGTCGGCACATCAAGCGCGGTGATCGGCGGCAATACCTATAATTTTGCCGGTACGACACCAAGCTCGACAGTGAGTGTGGGCGCGCCGGGTGCCGAGCGCACCATCACCAATGTCGCCGCAGGCCGGCTTAACAATGGTTCGACGGATGCCATCAACGGCTCGCAGCTCTTTGCCACCAACCAACAGGTTGATCTGAACACGACCGGCATCACCAATCTCAGCAATATCGTCAACAACATCAACACCGGTGGCGGCATCAAGTATTTCCATGCCAATTCCACCCTGCCGGACTCCCAAGCTCTCGGCACGGATTCGGTTGCCGTTGGTCCGAATGCGGTCGCCAACAATGCCGGTGACGTGGCCATCGGTCTGAATTCTCAGTCCGGTGCGACGACGGGGGTCTCGGGCGCAACGGTGGGCGGTACCGCCTACACCTTCGCGGGCACGACGCCGGCAGGGGCCTTCTCTGTCGGCTCCGCCGGTGCCGAGCGTCAGATCCAGAATGTCGCGGCTGGCCAGCTCAACGGCGGCTCGACGGATGCGGTCAACGGCTCGCAGCTCTTTGCCACCAACCAGGCGGTCGACAGTCTCAACACGACCGTCACCACGATCGGCGGCAATCTGACCAATCTCGGCAATACGATCAACAATCTCGCCGGTGACACATCGACGACCTATACCGATGCAAACGGTAAGGGCATCCGATATGTGCGCACCAATGACAGCACGCTTGCCGTCAGCGACTCCTCCGCTCAGGGCGTCGGCTCCACGGCGGTCGGCTATAACGCGACCGCGACGGCAGGCGATGCCCTGGCACTTGGAAGACAAAGCCAAGCCACCATCGTCGGCGGAGTTGCCCTCGGTTCCGACTCGGTTTCCGATCGCGCCCTCGCACCGGCAACGGGCCAGATCGCGGCCGGGCCGACGAACTTCATCCAATACAATACGACGGACAAGACCCTGCTGGGCGCCGTTTCGGTCGGTTCGAGCACGGCCTATCGACAGATCATCAATGTGGCTGATGGCACCAACGCGCAGGACGCCGTCACCGTTCGTCAGCTCCAGGGCGCCATCGCTTCGGTGGCGACGACACCAAGCAAATACTTCCATGCCAATTCAGCGGCGGGTGACTCGCTTGCTGTTGGCGCAGAGTCGGTAGCAGTTGGCCCGACGACCGTCGTCAACGGCGACAATGGCATCGGCATCGGCAATGGCGCTGTCGTCGACCAGGTTGCCCCTGGCGGCACGGCCATCGGCCAGAATGCCCATGTCATGCTGGCTGATGGCGTCGCGCTTGGCACGAACTCGCTGGCTGCGGGCGTCCAGTCGGTGGCGCTTGGTGCCGGCGCGCAAGCCAACAACATCAACAGCGTCGCTCTCGGTGCGCAATCCGTAACGACCGTGGGCGCTCAAACCGGCTACACCGGCTTTGCCCTTACTGGCCCGCAAACCTCCGTCGGCGAAGTATCGATCGGCTCGGCCGGCTCGGAACGCAAGCTGACCAATGTTGCTGCCGGTTCGGCAAATACGGATGCAGTGAATGTCAGCCAGCTCAAGGGCCTCGGCACCAACGTTACCAACCTGATCGGCGGCAATACGACGGTAAACCCGGATGGATCGATCACTGGCCCGACCTATAATATCCAGGGCAACAACTACAATACGGTCTATGATGCCTTCGGTGCGGTCGATAACTCCCTGACCAACATCATGAATGGCGGCGGCATCAAGTATTTCCACGCCAACTCGACGCTGGCCGATTCCACCGCCAGCGGCACGGATAGCGTTGCGATCGGTCCGCAGAGTGTCGCCAGCGGCGTGAGCAGCCTGGCGGCAGGACTTGGATCTACGGCGGCAGGGGAGGGGGCGGTTGCCCTCGGCCAGGGGGCGCAGGCTAACAATGCCAATGATGTGGCCTTGGGCTCCGGTTCTACAACACAAGCTGCTGTCGGCACGTCGGGCACGGATATTCAGGGTCAGCACTACGATTTCGCCGGTACCACGCCTGTCGGAACGGTGAGTGTGGGTTCCCAAGGGGCTGAAAGAACCATCACGAACGTCGCTGCCGGCCGCATTTCTTCCGACAGCACCGATGCCATCAACGGATCGCAGCTTTATGCGACCAATCAGGCGATCGACAGCCTGCAGACGGGTGTGGGAACGATCACCAAGAACGCCGTCACCTATGATCTCAATCCCGATGGCAGCAAGAAGAACAGCATCACGCTGCAGGGTGGTGACGTGAATGCGCCGGTGGTCATTTCCAATGTCGGCAAGGGTGTCGCCCCGACGGATGCCGTCAACGTCGCTCAATTGGGTGACAGCATCACTCAGGTCAAATCCTACGCGGACACGGCCGCCGCCACTACGCTGGCTTCCGCGAACAACTATACGGACCAGAAGTTCGGGCAATTGAACCGAGAACTCGGAGACGTACGGTCGGAAGCAAGACAAGCAGCCGCGATTGGACTTGCCGCGGCATCGCTTCGCTATGACGATCGCCCCGGCAAGGTGAGCGTGGCAGTTGGCGGCGGCGTGTGGAGAGGCGAGGGCGCCTTGGCCTTCGGTGCCGGCTACACCAGCGAGAACGGGAGGGTCCGGGCGAATTTGTCCGGTACGGCAGCCGGCGGCCAGGTGGGTGTCGGCGCTGGCCTCAGCTTCACTCTGAATTGAGCCTGTCATGGTCAAAGGAGCGCTTCTCGGCGTCCCGACTTTCCTGATGTGCATGCTCTTGTTCGGCTCGATTGCAGCCGGACAGGAGACTGCCACTCCCGCGTATCGCATAAAGCCGTCCGAGGTCGTTGTTCCTCCGGAAGTAAGGCCTGGCGATTATCAGCGAACCATTCGTCCCTTCGAAAACTGGACGCTGATCTGCGACGAAAATCTCAAAATTCGCCAGCGGGTCTGCAACGTTACCCAGATCATCGAGAACGAGGCGGGACAGGTCGCATTCAGCTGGTCGCTCGCCGCGACGAAAAAGGGTGATCCCTACATGATCTTGCGTGCGGCCCCGATTGCCAAAAGCGACGGCGGTATCCTGTTGCAATTCGACGGCCGCAAGGAGCCGATACAGGTCCGGTTCAACGGCTGCAACAACACGGTATGCGTCGGCATGCTGCCGGTCGGACCCCTACTGCGCGAGCAGATTTCCAAGAATACGGCGCCAACGGTTTCCTATCCGACTGCGGACGGGAGAACGATCAGCGTGACCGCAAATCTCAAAGGCCTTTCCACAGCCGTGAAGGCGATAAAGTGATGGATGGATTTCAATGACCCAGCAATCAATTCACGATCGCATCATGTCGCGAAACACCAAGGACGCCGCAATTCAGAACCTGGCCGTCGAGCAAGCCAATCCGAAGCGAAGCTGGCGAAAGACCGCCGCCCTTTCGGTGCTGGCGATGGCAATCGTCTCCGCTGGCGGCTATGCCGCCTTGCGATACGATGTGTTGGGTAATCTTCTCTCCCAGCCGGCGGTCGCGGCCGCGAACGATGCCAATCAAGGGCTGCCTGATACGCCATTCCTGCAGCACGCCAAGCAGGCCGGACTGCATTCCTGCTCGACGATTTTCCCGGTTCTCGGGCAGCTGTTGACCAATGGCACGCAGTACAATGTCCAATCGGTGTGGAACAAAGAGGCAGCCGACAAGCATGCCGTACAAGCGCTTGTCGGCATGAACTATGCCACACAGGGCTATAGCGGTCCGGCCGCCGGCATCGTATTCGCAGCACCCGTCGCATCCGGCTGTGAAGGATCAATGGTTCGCGTTGCACCGTTCACGATGTCTTGCCCGGAAGTTTCGGCCAAGTTCCCGAATGGAAGCAAGCTCGTCAACAATCTCGACCAGATCGGTGTCTACCAGCTCGGCAACGATGGCGGTGACGCGATGCTTTTGCCGACGGGAAGTGGCTGCGTCGTCATTTCCGTGGCTTCGGCAGCAGGAAACCAAGGGAGCGCAAAATGAGGTTGAAATCCGCGATTGCCGCGATAGGCATGCTGCTTGTCTCCGCCGTCCATCCGTGGGCCGCCGATCTCTTCACTACAGAGCAGCCGCCGGCTCCCCCGCCTGAAGAGCGCGGCATATGGGCAGCCATCGCCTATTCGGCACCGGATGAAAAATACGGCTTCTTCTGGGGAGCCGACAAGCGCCAGGAAGCCATGGATATCGCCCTCAAGCATTGCGAGCGGGATAAGGGCAAGAGCTGCATCGTCGTCAGCGTCTTCCGCAATCATCGTCACTGGGATGACGACGACAAGACCGGCTTTCCCTACAATCATTGCGGCGCACTCGCCATCGGCAAGGAAGGCGGCAAGCGCGTTACGCCATGGGGTGCGAATTCGGCACCGACGCGCGGCGAAGCCGAAGACCTCGCGCTCAAGGCCTGCGAGAGCTCCGGCTCCCGCTGCAGCGTACGGGAGTGGGTATGTACCTGAACGCTTTCGAACATGACCGCCTTTGGGCGCGCCAGTTCGCGTTCAAAGGCGGCCGCCGCCGCTAGCCCGTTATCTTGGCCTTTTGCGCAACCGATTGCACAAGGTCATGTTTCAAGCTGAGAGATTTTATCCCTTGTCAAATTCCGCATTCATTTCATCTCGGACCATCAGCCGCATATCCCATGCGGTACTTGCCTTCATCTCCGCGGGCTTTGCTCTGACGCCCGCACCTTTGGCCTTTGCCCAATCGGCTCTGCCGAACGGCGCATCCAGTCTGCAGGAGACCTATCAGGATTGGCATGTCGCGTGCAATCAGCGCGACAAGGCTGCGTCTTGTGCGCTCTCGCAGGATCAAACCCAGCAGAATGGTCAGAGATTGCTCGCCGTGGAAATGCAGATGCGTCCCGACGGCAGCGCGCTTGCAACGCTGCTGCTGCCGTTCGGTATTGTGCTCGACTCGGGCGTCACCCCGAATATCGACGATCAGCCGCCCCTGAAGCCGGTGCGCTTTCGCACCTGCCTGCCGAACGGCTGCATAGCCTTGCTTCCGATCGATGCTCCGACCCTTGCCAAATTGCGAACTGGCTCGCGCTTGAATCTCAAGGTTGTTGCCGATGGCGGCAATGCCCTTGGATTCCAGGTGTCTCTGCAAGGCTTCTCAGCGGCGGCCGATCGCGTAGTTGCATTGGCCAGCCGATAGAAAGTGCACGGTGCGGATGGCTCGAACGAGTGGCCGCACCGAAGACCCGATGAGCTATTTCTCGAACAACGAGCTGTCTGCCAGCAGCTAGCTATCGAAGATGAGGCTGGCCGCACCGATCAAGCCGGCATGGCGCCCGAGCTGTGCGGCAACGATCGGCACGTTGCGGTAAGCGGGCATGGCGACGCGCGGTGACTTTCGGGGAAGGTAACGGCGCGACGATAACGCCAGCGCTTCGCTCTTGACCAGCTCAGTGGCAAACCTATTGATTTTTTCGACCCGTCGCGTGGAACAGCCGGGCCATTAGCCTATATGGATCGCGCAGCGAGGTTGCCTGCTCCAGCCCAATGAGTGCATCAGCCATACTGTCGTCAAAGCTGTCCGCATCGAGGTGATCTGAGAAAATGCGGATTCCCCTCCACTGGCAGTCGTTGAAACCACATTGCTTCATGCAGTCAACAATTACTGAAGGATCGTCGCCGCGCGTGCTGATGCCGAGATTGCCGATGCTGCTCGCCGCGCGGGTCTCGATCAATTGCCGAGCCAACTCATAGTCTCCTCGGAGTGCTTCGCGAAAACCGTTGGAGAGTGCATTCTTGGTTAGAATACTAAGCAGGCCGCCGGGGCTGACATGGTTTGCTAATGTTTGAATGGCAGCGCCGCTGTCATCCAAGTACATCAACACTCCGTGGCAGCAGACCGCGTCGAATGTCTGCTTTGGCTTGAAATTTTCGATAGTGCCGACTGTAAAATCTAGTCGATTGCGGGCTCGCTCCGACAATTGATCCTTACGCAAATATGCTCGACGCAGCATTTCGGGCGATGCATCGACACCAAGAACATTGAAACCCGCCTCGCATAGACGCACGGCTATTTCACCATCGCCACATCCCATATCCAGAACCGTTCCTCCCGCAGCTGTCAGTTCAGCAACCACCTGAAACACCAGTTCGTGCCGTATTCTGCCGCGTATCCCCTCCGAATATCTCTGATAGGCGCCTCCGACATTTCCGAAATCATTCAGCGACATATCGTCCTCCATGTGTCAGTCGATAAGGCTATAATCGTCCCAGCCTGCCGCCGTAAGTTTTGGCCATACGCTGTTTCATCGGTTAGCTTTCTGCTCAATATCTCACGAGTGGTCTGCTTTTTGTTCGGACGAACGATTCCACCAAGCAGATCAGAGAGCCGAAAGGGGCGCATTGAGTTCCGAGACGCACCATGGCCGGCAAGGCCATAAAGAGCATTGCACGTTCAACGCCGGTCAAGCAGCCCATGCAGGACGAGATCCATATGTGCTTTCACATAGCTTGCCTTGTCCAGAGTTCGCCGCTCGTCGAAAAGAAGCTTGAAGAATAGAAAGGCAATGGCAGGAGCGACGACCGCGTCGCAGAACGCCGCTGGTGCTTGACGGAACTCCCCAAGCTTTACCCCTTCGTCGATAAGGGATTGCATCTGCCGTTCGAGAGGATCGATGAATATGTCGTGGTGCCTGTCGACGATATGTGGAAACCGCGAACCTTCGGCAATGACGAACCTCATCAATTCGCGCAATTTGCGATCATTGATTATGAGATCGTAAATCAGCTCGATATTTTTCCGAAGCCGCTCCGTAGCGGTCCCCTTCAGCTCATTTCCGCTTATCAATAGATCTTCGAGGGGCGTCGAAATGTGCCGGATCATTGCTTCGAAAAGCTGCTCCTTCGTCTCGAAGTAGACGTAGATGGTTCCCTTCGTAACTCCAATCCTGGTGGCTATATCTTCGACGCGCGTCGCGACGTAACCACGTTCGACGAACTCCTCAAACGCAGCATCCAGGATCTGAACGGGGCGGCGGGCTTTCTGCTCCGCGCGCGTCAGCTTTTTCGTATCGGGCATATCCCACCTTGAGCGTTATTCGTCGTTTGGCGTCAAGGCAATTTCCATTGACTTCCTAGTCAGTCAATAATATTCGTCTGCCGAACGGATGCAAGAGGTCAAATTCATGAAAACTGTCCTTGTCGTCGCCTGGCTCGGCGTCAGCGCCGTCGCGCTTGCCTCATGCGAAGAGCAAAGCGCGAGCGAGGCCAAGCCAAAGAATGTGGAGACCGTCGTCGCCAAGGTGACGCCGGTCGTCGAAAACAACAGCATCACCGGCGAAGTCAGTGCCCGGGTCGAGAGCGATCTTTCCTTCAGGGTCAGTGGGCGCATTGTCGAACGCCTCGTCGATGTCGGCTCGTCGGTGAAGGCGGGGCAGGTGCTTGCGCGCATGGATGCGGAAGAACAGAAGGCCGATCTGGGCGTCGCCACGGCGAACCTGCAGTCGGCGCTCGCCCAGCAGACACAGGCTCAGCTCGCCTTCGACCGGCAGCAGAACCTCTTCAAGACGCAGGTTACGACCCGCGCCGCGCTTGATCAGGCCCAGGAAACCCTCCTGACGGCCCAGGGGAGCGTGAAATCGGCGCAAGCGCAGCTCGACACCGCTCAGGACGCGCTTTCCTATACGGAACTGCGCGCTGATGCCGACGGTGTGATCACCGCCAGAAACGCCGAGGTCGGCCAGGTCGCGCAAGCGGCGCAACTGGTCTTTACCCTTGCGCATGACGGTCCGCGCGACGCGGTCTTCAATGTCTTTGAATCCCTTTATCTGGGCCGCAATCTTGAAAACAAGGTCGCTGTCAGCCTCCTTTCGGCGCCGTCTCACAGGATAGAAGCCTCCGTCCGTGAAATCTCGCCCACGATTGACTCGTCGACCGGGACGATCAGGATCAAGGTGGCGCTGGAGGGGGCGCCGGACATGCCGCTCGGCGCTCCGGTGGTCGGGCTGTTTCGGTCCGCGGCGCGGGACGCAATCGAGCTGCCGTGGTCGGCGATGGCGTCGAAGAGCGGTAAGCCGGCCGTCTGGATTGTCGATCCCGCCTCGTCGAGCGTCTCTCTTCGCCAGGTCGAAGTCTCCAGCTATGAAACCGGCCGCTTTGCCGTGCGGGCGGGAGTGTCGCCGGGCGAGATCGTTGTCGCTGACGGTGCGAAATTCCTGCGATCGGGCCAGGCCGTCACATATGACAACGGAGCTGCAAAATGAATATCCGCATCACGACTGGCCTGGCGATCCTCGGGTCATTGCTGCTGGCTTCTTGCGAAAAACAGGATGAAGCCCATTACGAGCCGCCGCGTCCTGTGCTTTCCGTTGTCGCCAAGTCCACGGCGGCTTCGGCGCTGACCCTGCCGGGAACGGTCGAGGCCAAGATCGAGACCCAGCTGGCATTTCGGGTCCTGGGACGGGTCATTGCGCGCAAGGTCAGCGTCGGCGACATCGTCAGGAAAGGCGATGTCGTTGCCGCCATCGATCCGCTTTCGCTCGAGCTTGCGGTCAAGAGCTCTCAGTCCGAGCTTTCGAATGCCCAGGCACAGCTGGTAAATGCCGCATCCACGGAAGAACGCCAACGGTCCCTGCTCGAGAGCCGATCAGGAAGCGAGGCGGCCTACGAAGAAGCCGAACTTGGCCGCAAGAGCGCGAGTGCGGCGGTTGCCAAGGCGCAGGCCAATCTGGACAAGGCCGAGGAGCAGCTGGGCTATGCGCAGCTGCGCGCGGAATTCGATGGCGTCGTGACCGCAACTTCCGCCGAAGTGGGCCAGGTCGTCTCGGCCGGCCAGAGCATCGCCACCGTCGCACGTCCCGACCAGCGCGATGCCATCATCGACATACCGGTGGCAAGCTTCGACGGTCTCAAGGTGGGCTCGCCCTTTGAAGTGGCGCTCCAGCTCGACCCGACCATCCGCGCGAGCGGTGTGGTCCGAGAAATTGCTCCGGAAGCCGAGGCCACCACCCGCACGCGGCGCACGAAAATCACGCTCATCAATCCGCCGGCAGCATTTCGCCTTGGCTCCGTCGTTACCGCGACCGCGACTGTTATCGCGGATCCGATGATCCTGCTGCCGTCCTCATCCGTGCTGGTGAAAGACGGAAAGCCAAACGTCTGGGTGGTCGATACCACGGCTCGCAAGGTCTCCATTCGCGCGATCAAGATCGACGGGGACCTCGTCGAAGGCGGTTCGGTGAGGATCGCCGAAGGCATCAGCCCCGGCGAACGCATCGTCATTGCCGGAGTTCACAAGCTCACGGACGGCCAGGCCGTCAGGGTAGATTAAGGAAAGATCCCCGTGAAAAAATTCAATCTGTCCGACTGGGCGCTCGAACATCGTTCGCTCGTCTGGTACTTCATGATCGTCTTCATTCTGGCCGGCGCCTTTTCCTATATTGGTCTTGGTCGCGAAGAAGATCCCGCCTTCACCATCAAGACCATGATCATTCAGGCCCAATGGCCTGGCGCATCGGCCGAGGAGGTGACTAAACAGGTCACCGACCGCATAGAAAAGAAGCTGGAGGAGCTGGATTCGCTCGACTATACGAAGAGCGAGACGGTTGCCGGCCAGACGACCATTTTCGTCGAGCTTCTGCCGACGACCAAGGCCAAGGATGTCAATGCCATCTGGATGCGGGTCCGCAACATGGTGGGCGACATCAAGGGAGATTTTCCAAGCGGCGTCGTCGGGCCGTTTTTCAACGATAACTTCGGCGACGTCTATGGCAATATCTATGCCTTCACCGGTGATGGGCTGACGCAGCGCCAGCTTCGGGATCTGGTCGAGGATGCGCGCGCGAAGGTGCTGACGGTTCCCAATGTCGGCAAGGTCGATATCATCGGCGCGCAGGACGAGGCCATCTATCTCGAATTTTCCACACGAAAGATCGCCGCTCTCGGCCTTAACCAGCAATCCGTCATCGACACGCTTCAGGCGCAGAACGCCGTCACCCAGTCCGGTTTCGTCGACGCCGGTCCTGAGCGCATCGCCTTGCGGGTGAGCGGACAGTTCACATCCGAGGATAGCCTCAGATCGATCAATCTTCGCGTCAACGATCGCTTCTTTCCGCTGACCGACGTCGCGACGATCAAACGCGGCTATGTCGATCCTCCTTCATCCCTATTCAGATTTAACGGGCAGCCGGCCATCGGGCTTGCCATCGGCATGAAGACCGGGGCAAATCTGCTTGAGTTCGGCAAGGCGCTCGACAAGGAAATCGAGCAGGTCACGGCCGATCTTCCCATCGGCGTCGACGTTCAACGCGTATCCGATCAGCCCGCCGTCGTCGATGAGGCCGTATCGGGCTTCACGCGCGCGCTGTTCGAGGCGATCGTCATCGTGCTTGCGATCAGCTTCATCAGCCTTGGCGTTCGGGCGGGCCTCGTGGTCGCCATTTCCATTCCGCTCGTGCTGGCGATTACCTTTCTCGTTATGGCCTATACCGGCATTTCCATGCAGCGTATTTCGCTTGGAGCGCTGATCATCGCCCTTGGCCTTCTTGTTGACGATGCCATGATCGCCGTCGAGATGATGGTAGCCCGACTGGAAGTGGGCGACGGCCTCAGAAAGGCGGCGACCTACGTCTACACCTCGACCGCCTTCCCGATGTTGACGGGCACGCTTGTGACGGTGGCGGGCTTCATCCCCGTCGGTCTCAATACTAGTGCCGCCGGCGAGTTCACCTTCACTCTCTTCGTGGTCATTGCCGTTTCGCTCCTGGTTTCATGGGTCGTCGCGGTGTTGTTCACGCCGCTTCTAGGCGTGACGATCCTTCCGAAGACCATGAAATCCCACCATGAGCAGAAAGGCCGCTTTGCGCGCGTCTTTGCCTGGCTCCTGAGCCTTGCCCTGCGTTGGCGCTGGATAACCATCGGCGCGACCGTGGCCGCGTTTGCCCTCTCCATCGGCGGGATGAGCCTGGTGCAGCAACAATTCTTCCCTTCCTCCGACAGACCTGAACTGATCGTCGACTGGAACCTGCCGCAGAACAGCTCGATTTCCGAGACGAACAAGCAGATGGCCAGGTTCGAACGCGAGATGCTGGCGAACAACAAGGATATCGATCATTGGACGAGCTATGTCGGGCAAGGCGCTCCTCGCTTCATCCTGTCCTTCGATGTGCAAACGCCCGACGTCTCGTTCGGTCAGACAGTGATCGTCACCAAGGGTCTTGACGTTCGCGACAAGGTCAAAGCCGAATTGCAGGATTATCTGACCAAGACCTTCCCCGGAACCGACGCTTTCGTGAAGCTGCTCGACATCGGCCCTCCGGTCGGCAAGCCGGTGCAGTACCGGATCAGCGGACCCGATGTCCAGAAGGTCCGGGACATCGCCCAGCAATTTGCGGGCATCGTCGGTCAGCATCCGCTGCTGTCCAACATGACCTTCGACTGGAACGAACCTTCGCGCGTCGTCAAAGTCGACGTTCTGCAGGACAAGGCGCGGCAATTGGGCGTCTCGTCCCAAGATATCGCAACGGCTCTGAACGGCATCGTCGAGGGAACGGCCGCAACCAATATTCGCGACGACATCTATCTGATCGATGTGATCGGCAGAGCCCAGACGGCCGAGCGCGGCTCGATCGAGACGCTGCAGAACCTTCTACTGGCCGGTTCGAACGGCAAATCCGTGCCCCTCTCGGCGGTTGCGAATTTCCATTACGAGCTGGAGCAGCCGACGATCTGGCGGCGGACGCGCATACCGACCATCACCATCAAGGCCGCAGTCGTCGGATCGACGCAGCCGGCAACGATCGTCAACGAACTGCAGCCGAAAGTCGACGAATTCCGCAAGACGCTTCCAAGCGGCTACCATATCGTGGATGGCGGCTCGGTCGAGGAAAGCGCCAAAGCGCAAGGGCCGATCGTGGCGGTGGCGCCGCTGATGCTCTTCATCATGGCGACGATCCTGATGATCCAGCTGCAAAGTTTCAGCAGGCTCTTTCTGGTGTTCGCTGTCGCTCCCACAGCACTTATCGGTGTCGTTATCGCACTTCTCTTCAGCAACGCGCCGATGGGGTTCGTCGCAATCCTTGGCGTGCTCGCTCTCATAGGGATCCTGATCCGCAATTCGGTGATCCTCGTCGTGCAGATCGAGCACCTTCGAAGCGAGGGCGTGCCGGCCTGGCAAGCCGTCATCGAGGCGACGGAGCATCGAATGCGGCCCATCATGCTGACGGCCGCTGCGGCAACGCTTGCGCTAATCCCGATCTCCAGGGAGATATTCTGGGGTCCGATGGCCTATGCGATGATGGGCGGCATCGTCGTCGGCACGGCTTTGACGTTGCTTTTCCTTCCCGCCTTGTACGTCGCCTGGTTTCGCATTCCCCGTGATGGCGCGCAGCACGAGGTGATTTGATGTCTGGCGTTCGAAAGGCGACCTGTGCTGCTAGGCGGCCATGTCTTTCTGTCCTGATGACCCTATCGGTATTGGCCGGATGCGCGGGGCGGCTGGAGAATGTTCTCCAGCCGGTCGCCACGGCGGGACCGGGCACCAGCACCGTGGACATGATGGTGGCGACGACACGCCAGCCGACCGACAAGCCAGGCGAGCTTTACTCCGGCGAACGTGGAACGGCGATTTCTCTCAACGATATCGTCGTCTCCATTCCTCCCGATCGAAATCGCAAGATCGGCGAAGTGCAATGGCCATCGCATGCGCCGGCCAATCCCGAAAAGGAGTTCGCTGTCCTCAAGGTCGGAAGGGTGGCGTCCGAGCGCAATATTTTCGAGTGGTTCAGCAAGAACCGCAATGCCAAGCGCCAGGTCGTCATCTTCGTGCACGGCTTCAACAATACCTATTCCGACGCGGTCTTTCGCTTCGCGCAGATCATTCATGATTCGGGAACCGACGCCGCGCCGATCCTCTTCACCTGGCCCTCGCGCGGCAATGTCTTCGACTATCTCTACGACAAGGAGAGCACGAATTTCTCCCGCCGGGCATTGGAGGATCTGATCCTGCAATCTGCCAGAAGCCCTGACGTCGGGGAAGTGACCATTCTTGCCCATTCCATGGGATCCTGGCTGACCGCCGAGGCGCTGCGCGGCGTCGCGATGCGTAACAAGACAATTCCGTCGAAGGTAAAGAATGTCATCCTGGCGTCGCCCGACATCGATATCGACGTCTTTCGCCGGCAGATGATCGAAATGGGGCCGCAGCACCCGCATTTCACGATCTTTTCATCGACAAGGGACAAGGCATTGCAGGTCTCGCGATGGCTCTCCGGCGGCGTCAACCGTGTCGGCGGCTTCGATTCGACACCTTATGCAGCCGATTTGGCTAAGCTCGGTATCACGGTCGTCGATACGAGTTCCGTTAAACCCGACGATGCGCTGGGCCATAATACGTTTGCGGACAATCGCGATATGGTCCAATTGCTTGGACGGCGGCTGGCAGGACAGTCGTTGGATACCGGGCAAACCTCGCTTGCGGATCGGGTCGGCATGGCGGCGGTGCGAACCGCGGGCCTGGCGGGCTCCGCAGCGAAAGTTGTGGTCGCCGCTCCCATGTCTATTGTCAGCGATGATGCGAGGCAGGTGCTGAAGCAGCAGCTTTCATCTGGCTCCTCGTCCATCGTCGATGGACGTATTTCCTACTGAGCTACGGTCGAGAGCCATTGTTCATGAGTGGATCAAATCAATCTGTCGATATTGAAGAGCGCGGCCGGCCCAAGCAGCAATCCAACTCCAATAGCAGCCGAAACGTGCCGAGATTAAACACACGCATGCTCGGCGGGAGCGCGAGAGATTTAATCGGCTACAGAGTTCACGACACGGCAGAGATTGTCGCTCATGTTGGGAGCGACTTGGCCCTGGGGCACCATGAAAAGCGCATCAACCCGGCTGCCCTTGCCACTCTTTCTGACGACGACGCGCAGGGTCTGAGGCCGACCCGAACCGGTCGTTTCCTGCTGCGCGGTTAGCGTGCCGAGCTGCTTCTCGACATTCACATCCACAAAACCTTCGGCCAGGACCGCCCGCGAAACCTTATCAAAGGCGACGGCTGGGCTGATTGACGGGAATTCCATCCAGGTCTTATAGGTCACGCCGGTTACAAGCGGAACGCCGGTGCTCTGATAGTGTTGCGAGCATGGGCTGGCGGCGGCGGGGCCGAGAGAAATAGTGGCTAACGCAAAAGCGTAGAAAGCTGTCTTATACAAAGCGAAAACGTCCTCTGTTGATGATACGACGATAGATCTATGGGGCAGGGCTAGGACAGTCGCGGTGGCCGACCCCACGTGCCGTGCTGCGGCGCGGTTCGTGGCGAAGGTGGCGATCAAGTTCATCTTTTCACCGATTCTATTGCCGACAGCATATTGGTGCGGCCTGGATCATCGGCCGACGTCAATGCGAGCGCCTTCTGAAAATCGGCCAATGCGGACCTGAAGGCCGATTTGCATCGATAAACTTCGGGCGATCGCTCCGTATATGTCGTTCGGCTCGATTAACCTCATAGGCAGAAGGTCGGACCTGATTGAGCCATCGCCTGGTGGATAGGATAAAAGGACCAAGCGCCGCGCTGCTTGCTTCTGTGTCGAACTCGATGGGAGCATCGTCACGCGATATACAATCGCAGTTGTTGTCGCTGACCCAAGCATGAAACCGATCGTTTTCGGGAAAGTCGAGTATTGAGAAATTGAACATGAAGGTCGAAGGCGTCCGGTTCACGGGAACTGTCTACTTTCAGGCCTATGGCCTTTGAGCGATAAATAGAGCAACCGGAGAATGTGGCAATGGGCGCGCGATCAAACGTTTTGCGTGTTCGCGCAAAATCTCGTTCGGAGCCGATTATCCAAACATCTGTGCCCTCGCCATTCGATGCAAGAAGACCATGACGGCATTGATGGCCGACATGCTTAAGGCGCTTTTACCGGAAGCCGCCGCTGCGCGCGTTGCTTCGATCCTCATGATACTTCTCGACGGTGCAACGATCGACGCGCGCGCTTTTCATAATCCGAGCATCGCGACAAAGGCGTAGAAGGGGAGCGGGTCCTCGCCCGTTCAAGCAGAATTCCGTTCGGTTGCTACACCGTCTCGACGGTCCGCTCGACACAATACGCCCGACTGATCTTCTCGACCTCCTGGCGCGAGCCAAAAATCACCGGAACCCGCTGGTGCAAGGAGGTTGGTTCGATGTCGAGGATCGCGGTCTTCCCGGCAATGGCGGAACCGCCCGCGGCTTCGACCAGAAAGCCGATCGGATTTGCCTCATAAAGCAGACGCAGGCGGCCGCCGGAGGCAGGCTTGCTTCGATCAGCGGGATAGAGAAAGATTCCGCCGCGGTTGAAGATGCGATGTGTGTCGGCAACCATCGAACCGACCCAGCGCATATTGTACCCAGGAGTTCCAATGGACCTGTCGACATATTCGGTAATGACGTCGTCCCAGGACGGGCGACGTGCCGCGTTAATCGCAAACTCCTTGGTTTCCGGAACGATCTCGGCATTCGCGGTCGTCATCACGTAGACGTCGTATTGGTCGAGCGTGAAAATCTGTACGCCATCTCCGATCGCAAGCACGAGATTGGTTTGCGGCCCGTAAGCCGCGTACCCCGCAGCCAACTGACTGCGGCCGCTTTTCAGGATCTCAGCCGCGGAGCTAGCCTCGACGATGGAAAAGATCGTTCCGACCGTTACGTTGACATCGAGATTGGAGGATCCATCGAGCGGATCGAAGATCATCGCATATCTGCCAGTGGGATGAATGAGCACTTCGGCATCGAGTTCTTCCGATACGGCAAATGCGACCGCCGGCGATTTACGACATGCCTCGAGCATGATCTCGTTGGAAAGTATATCGAGCGGTTTCTGCGTCTCACCCTGAACGTTGACAGCATCGGTCGCGCCTGTCAGGCCTGACAATGACGAGCTTCTAAGCTTGCCCGAAATCTGCCGGGTAGCCTCGGCAATATTGCGAAGGATGGCGACCATGTCCTCATTCAACAATGTTCCCTTATGGGCATCGAGATAGGCTTCGAATGTCGTCATCAATGTCTTTCTCCTGCGGAAGTGTATCGTTACGGAATCAAGCAGTGCCCGGCGGATGCCAACGCGGCCTGCGCCGAGGTCAAGCTTCGGATCTCCACACTCGAAACAGGCTTAATGGAGGAACGATCAGATCTACCACGCGGTCCGGGCGGTGCTGAGCGCATATGAAAGGCACGACGAAACGTGCGCGGCGAGGGGTTTGACGGTGATGGCGCAGTTTCCTGGACAGAACAGCTTATGCGCGTTCAGGTGCTTCAGCAGCTCATCGACAGTACGTTTGTCTGTAAGCGGAAATGAAATCGTCATTGCGCGTTTCCTGAGAACGGACAGAACAGCCTGAGGCAATTAGGGGTGATTTTCTTCGCGCCGCAACAAGAATTTTTTAATACGCAAATTAAAATCGATTAGCTTCGTATCTCGCTTTTTTAAAATCGATTTAAAAGCTGCGCGGTCGGATTTGACCTCCGCACGGAGCTCATGACGCGTGTTGTCGCCTCGATATCCGCGAGCAGGGAGCCTTCAAGCTATATTGCGGAGCTCTGTTTCATGCGCGATATCGATCGACAAGCGAAACGAGCCGCTCCACCGCGGCTACCGCGGCGGCGTGGTCCTGCGAGAAGTTCAGGCGCACACTGCTATCGCAGAAAGGGCTGAACTCGGTGCCGGGCGTCACGATGACGCTTGCCTGCAACCGGAGGATCCGCACGAAATCCTTGCCGCCGACGGCAAGGGGAGGCAATTGCGGGAATATATAGCTTCCTGCCTCGGTGATGCGAACCTTGATATCCTTGCCCGCGCGAAATAGCCCGAGGAGATCGTCCCGAATGGCCTCATGTTCGCGCACGCGCCGATCCATCCAGCCTTGCGGTTCGTTGAACCAAGTACGGAAAACCGCCTGACTATAGCCGCCGGCGCGCAACGATACGATCGCCTGCAGCTTTTCCATCCGGTTGATGATCGCCTTCGAGCCGAAGGCGACGCCCAAACGGTAACCGCTCAGCGACTCTGTCTTCGAGGGCCCCATGATGGTGATCACGTTTTCCGCGTCGACGGCTTCCGCGCGCAAATGCGCATAATCGACGCCGGAATAGAGCAGCCGCGAATAAAGCTGGTCTACGATGATGGTCGCGCCATAACGGCTGGCCAGCGATGCGATCGTCTTGATTTCTTCGCGCGAATAAACGACGCCGGCCGGGTTGTTCGGATTGGAAAACAGGAAAACTTTCGCCCCGGCCGCGAAGGCATCTTCCAGCTGGCCGAGGTCGAGACCCGCGCGCCCCTCGACATTCAGGTAGTCCATCTGAATGGGCATCATATGGCCCTCGCAGAATTCCACCAGCTTGCGGTTGGCAAAATAATCCGGCTGCACCACCGCGACCTTGTCGCCATGGGCGACGGTGGAGGCGACGGCGAGGAACAGTGCGCCCTGCGTGCCGGGCGTCAGTATCATGCCATCGGCTGGGTCGACCGGGGCGCCCGTGAAGCTCTCAAGACTATGCGCAAGCTGCTCGCGGATCGAGAGATCACCGCGGTATTCGGTATAGGCCTGCTTGCCGCCAGCCTCCACCCCAGCGGTGAAGACTTCGAAAGAGCCTGGTGTCGGCGTAAACGCATCGACGTCACCATGGGAAAAATCGACCTCACGTTCCGCCATCCGTTCACCCCGCAGCAGCGCTTCGATACCTTCGACCTGCTGGCGCACTTCCTGGCCTGGCGCGGCGTCGGTGCCCATGCGCTCGAACTTGGCTTGAATGGTCATTGAAACTCCTTTTGTCGGCGAGGGCGTAAGAATGGAAAGCTAGAATAGCCTGGATTTAAAGCAATAAAATATGCTTGCCAGTTTCTTCAGAAGATAGAAAATATATCTTATGGACACGAAATTCCTCGAAAGCTTCCTCATCGTCGCCGAATGCGGATCGGTCGCCGAAGCCGCGCGGCGCTTGAATATGACGCCGGCGGCGGTCGCTCAGCGCATAAGGGCGCTGGAGACGGAGCTCGGGCAGGCATTGGTTTCTCGCGTGGGGCGCACGGTCCGACCCACTGCGGCGGGACTTGCCGTGCAGCGCCACGGACCGGCGCTTGTGCGCATGGCAAGGGACCTGCGAGCAATAGCTGCGGGCGATCTCCCGAGCGGGCAGCTTCGCCTCGGTGCGACGGCGACGGCCATGACGGGTCTCATTCCCCAGATTACCGCAGCCCTCAGCGAGCGATTTCGGCAGATCGACTATTTCCTCCAGCCGGGTTCGTCTGTGAACCTCTATCATGCGGTTTTGTCAGGTGAGCTGGACGCCGCTCTCATCATCGAGCCGCAATTTCCCATTCCGAAAGCATTCGGCTGGTCGACCATCCGGCGCGAACCTTTGGTCTTGCTGGCGCCCGCGGACCTGGAAATTCACGATTTTCATCTGGCGCTTACGCAGCAGCCCTTCATTCGTTATGACCGCAATCAGTGGGGAGGCCAGATCGTCGATCGTTATCTGCGCCGCCATGCCATCAGCGTGCGCGAATGGGCGGAACTGGACGCGCTGGATGCCATTGCGGCATTGGTCGATCGCGGACTGGGCGTCGCGCTCGTTCCCGACTGGGCTCCGCCGTGGCCGGAGGGACTGCGTCTGCAAAAACATCGCATGGAAGATGGCGAGCTTCGCAATATGGGAGTGCTGTGGGCGAATTCCGGCCCACGGATTGCGGCCATTCGCGCGTTTGTCGAGGCCTGTGAAGGGATCTCCAAAACTTGAAATCCATGTAGGGGAAATGATGAGATATAGAACTATAGGAATTATCGGCGCAGGCGTGATCGGCAGGAGCCTGTTCGACTATGTCAGCAGTCTGGATGGGGTCGAGGTCGTTTATATTCTCGTATCCGACAAGGATAAATACGCGCGGAACGCCGCCATGGCTACGCTCGTCACGGATGATGCCGAATATGCGCTCGACCGGAAGGCGGACCTTGTGCTCGAATGCGCGACGCCGGCTCTTCTGGGTACGCTGGGGCCGGATATCCTTTCCCATTCGGACCTTTGCGGATTCAGTTGCTCCGCGTTGGCGGATCACACCGTGGAGGCGGCGATGCATGCGGCAGCCAGCAGGAGCGGACGACGCTTCTTCGTTCCCCACGGCGCCGTTCTCGGTCTCGATGGTCTGCGCGATGGTCGTGAGCAGATCGAAGAAGTAGTGATAACCACGACGAAAAGCGGCGCGAGCCTCGGTCAGCCGGCCGATGCCAGGGGAACGCTCTTCGATGGCTCGACCCGCGAAGCCTGCATGCGGTTTCCGCGCAACGTCAATGTCCATGCCGCCGTTGCCTTTGCGGGGATCGGTTTCGACCGTACCCGCAGCATCGTTGTCGCCGATCCCGATACGAAAACGATGCAGCACCATATAGCGGTTTCCGGCAGGGGTCTTGAATGGGATATTTCGGTGAGTTCGCAGTCGCTTGGCGGTGTGACCGGCTCCTATACCCCAGCCTCGGCCATCGGATCGCTGAAGAGAATTCTCGGCACCGATGTTTTCGCCAACGCCTGACATTGTACGGCAGCCGGGAACTGCTGCGATAAGATATCGCCGAGGCGGCTGCAACCGCCAAGAACGATTTCGCCATTGTCTTGATACGATGATCGGAAACGCCCTGCCGCTGTGTAAAATTGACTTTGAGTGTCTTGTTGGAAGATTGTGAATTCAAGGGAAACCTGCGAACATGAAAGCAGTTTCTCTTCTGGCGGTTCCCTCATGGACAAAAAAACCGATGCGATCGATGTCGAGGTTGGATTACGTATCCGATTGCGTCGGGAGGAATTGTCAATCGCGCAGGATGCATTGGCCGAGAAGCTTCGCATAAGCCCTCTACAGCTCGACAGATGCGAACGCGGCATCGAAAAAATCAGCGCTGGCCGCCTTCTGCGCATTTCAGAACTCCTCGCTGTACCGGTCATGTTTTTCTTCGAAAGTGCATCGGACGACGCCTTTCCCTCCAAGGAGGCGCTGGCCGATTTTCGACTTGCGAAGCATCATAAGGCCGTTCTGCGCACGGCCTTGTCCGGGATCGAGGACAAGCGTTTGCGGGCGAAGATCCTCGCTTTCGTGCAATCATCCGAACCCGACAACGAGCGCTGACCTGGCAAGATGACATTTCATTTAACGACACTCGGCAGCTGCGCCCTTTATGATGAGATGGGCGATCGCGTGAACGTGCCGAAGCAGGCTCTGCTCATGCTGGCCTATCTCTACGACCGTCGGCAGCCGATGCCGCGGAAAGATTTGGCGGCTTTTCTTTGGTCCAGCAATCTTCAGGCCGCCGGCGCCAATTTGAGGTCGACCCTGCTGCGTTTGGCGACTGCGACGTCCAAATCCCCCCAGCCGCTGATCGGCGGTGTCACGACGGACATTACGTTGAACTTCAACGCGTTGCGGTGCGATCTGGATAGCATCGAAAATGCGTCCGGCCTTGCCAAGCTTAGCGTGCTCGCCGATGCCGTCGCCAAGACGTTTCTACCGGCTTACGGCAATGGCTCCGGAGCTGTGGCTGCCTGGGTACGCGATGTTCGGGCACGGTTTGCACGGGAGCTGCGAGCAGAATTCTTCAAGGCGATGAGCCAACCTTCCTTGTCTCAAAATCGCGGCGAATTGAAGCGTGCAGCCATGCTTCTGCTGGACTGGGACCAGACCGATGATGAAGTCAGGGTCGCGCTCGGTGAAAAAATCACCTCCTACAGTCAGTTGATTAGCGTAACGAGAGATCCGAATCCCGGCCCGTCGGCTCAGGATACGATTGCGATCACCGACAACGCAGTGCCACGTATCGCTCTCCTTCCTCCCGAGACCCTGGAGGATTCGGAGCGTGCCGGATCGGTCGCCAATGCTGTCATCGAAGACCTGACGATCAGTCTTTGTGTCGATCGAAGCGTATCCGTAGTCGCGCCCTATACCGCTGAGCAGATTCGCTCCTCAAGCGACAAGGCCGGACTTCTCAAGCAACATAATGTTGTCTACGCGCTCGATACCAAGAGAACGGGCGACAGCCTTTTCGCGCAGCTGATTTTCATGCCGCGCGACGAGATTGTCTGGGCGACGCGCGTTCAGCTGGACAATGCGGCCATAACAGAACAGCGCAACGCGATTGCCACTGCGATCCAGCATTCCATCATCGAGCGTGTGGGAGCCTTCCACCACATCGTTTCTGACTTTAGCTGCAAGCCGGAAGCCTATTTTGCCTATCTCGAGGGCGTACAATGTCTGTCCCGCCTGAGCCTTCAGAATGTCCGTCGCGCGCGCAAGCATTTTAAGGAGGCGCTCGAGCACGAGCGGGGGTTTGCAGCGGCACTTGCGGGCATTGCCAGAACCTTGACGATGGAATGGGTTCTGACGGCGCGCGGCGATGGCGATCTATTGCATCAAGCGGAAAAAATGGCGGCCGATGCAATCCGGGATGACAACCAGTTTGCCGGAGGCTTCAAGGAAATCGGCGTCGCCCGGCTCTACCGCGGAAATATCGACGGCAGCCTCGAGGCCTTGTCGAATGCCGAGAACCTAAGCCCGCACTATGCCGATGTCATTTGCAGCCACGCCGACAGTCTCACCCATGGCGCCAATCCGAAAGCGGCATTGGAGAAGGTCGTAACCGCTCTCGATCTTAATCCGCTTGCTCCGGACTACTATTACTGGACCGCAGCAGGAGCGAGTTATCTCCTTGGGGAGTATACAGAAGCATTAACCTATCTGGATAGGATGAGAGATCCGGTACCGGCAAGCAGGCTTGCTGCGGCAAGCTGGGCAATGCTTGGCGATCCTGCCAAGGCTAAGACCCATCGACTGCGCGCTCTGCGCGACAATCCGAATTTCGATCTTGAGGCATGGCTCGCCATGGTTCCACTCAAGGAAAAGTGGCAGACAGATCATTACAGGGAAGGCCTGCAGAAGGCCGGTTTTTGAGGGGAAGAGATTATGGCAGGTGTAGTTCTGATTGGAATCAAGGGTGAAAAGGGGCTTTGGCTGGCTGACCTCGAAAAGGGGACTGTCGTTCGATATACGCGGCGGTTGTCGGGCGATCTGGCGAAGGCTGAAGCTTGGCGGGCCAAAGGGGTCAGAGTTGAGAAAGATGTCGATTTCGCTGTGGCGCTGACGTCGGCAAGCGTCGCGGCGTCAGGCCTCCTTGAAGGCTAGGCACTCGTCGATCGGTGTCAAGCAACTTTAGAGCACTCCCGCCTGGCGAAACCTTGTCGAGGGTTTGGCCCTATCTGGGACGACTTGGCATAACCCGTGTTGGCCGCCAGACCGAGCTCGATCGCATAGGTATTCCCGTTTGGTGCGCCTATGCCCCGAATTCGAGGGCGATCGTCATCGCTCAGGGAAAAGGTCTGGACGACGTTTCCGCGAAGACATCCGCGGTGATGGAAGCGATCGAACGATCGGTCGCGACCCAACCCTATTGTTCAACGCTCATGGCAAGCCAGAATGAGCTTGCCGCAAGTGGCCATGCCACAGATTGCCTGGAAGATCTGCTGGCGATCGGCGCGCAACCGATAGAGACCATGGAACAGATCAGATGGTCTCAAGCCCACGATCTGGCAAAGAACGCCTCGATATTCGTACCTTTCGAGGCCATTCATCTTGACCGGACGCATGTCAGCCCGCGATTTTGGGTATCATCGGATGGACTGGCATCGGGGAATACTTGGCACGAGGCAGTCCTGCACGGGTTGCTGGAGCGGGTAGAGCGGGATGCTTGCGTCCTCTGGAATATTGGCGATCCGGCGTGCCGGCATGCGCGCCGGATCGATCCGCATAGCATTGAAGATGAGGGTATTCGCGAGATGCTGGAGAAGATTTTCTCGGCCGACTTCGATCTCGCCCTTTTCGATGTGACGAGCGATCTGGCCGTTGCCTCCATCGTCGCGTTGCTGCGGCCGAAAGGCGATGACGGCTCGCTCAGATATGTCGACTTGACCATGGGGGCAGGGGCATCCTTGTCCCCCGATGTGGCAGCAGCCCGAGCCATTTCCGAGGCCGTGCAGTCGCGGATGACCTTCATCGCCGGTGCCAGAGATGATCTTGTCCAGGAGCTGTTCTCAGGCCGCGCCGATCCCGACCATCTGCAGTCGTTTCAGGCGCGATGCACGACGAACCTGAACGAACTGCCGACGATGTCGGCCACGTCGGCGCAAGATGCGCTCGACCAGCTTGTCGAGACGCTTTTGGAATGCGGAGTTGACCAGCTTTATGCCATCGAGCTGGCACCTGAATGGCTACCGGCATCGGTCGCAAAGGTTTTCGCGCCGCAACTTGAGCATCCAGACGGGGATCGCCGCATTCGTCTCGGCAGCCGCGCATTGTCAAAGGGTTTCCTATGAAAGTGATCTTCGTGGGTCCGAGCCTCCCCGATGCAGAAACGTTCGCCGATGACACAATGGTCATACGGCCGCCGGCATCCCAGGGCGACGTTGTCAGAGCACTTGAGAATGGCGCGACCGCTATCGGTCTTGTCGACGGCCAGTTCGAGTTCGTCGCGCCAGTCTGGCACAAGGAGCTGCTCTTTGCCCTATCCCAGGGCGTTCCCGTGTTCGGAGCAGCCAGCATGGGAGCGCTCCGCGCGATGGAGTGCCAGGCCTACGGCATGGTCGGCATCGGGAGGATATTCGGTGACTATGCCTCCGGGCTCCGGGAGGAGGATGCGGATGTCGCTCTCCTTCATGGTCCAGCGGAATTGAGCTATCCCCCTTTGTCGGTGCCGTTGGTCAATGTCGATGCGACACTAGAGACTGCGATTGACCAGACCATTATCGGCAAGGAAGAGGCTCTGCGGCTCTCCCGGGCGGCACGACGCCTGTTCTTCAAGGATCGGACCTGGAGACGTCTTGCTGAAACCGCCGATATGGACATAGGGCAGGTGAGGGCTCTCGTCGCAAAAGCATGGACTGATCAAAAGCGCGACGATGCCATAGCTCTTATACGCGCCATTGCCGAGGCACCGTTGCTGGCACCTATAACGGACTGGTCATTCAATGCAACTCCGCTGTGGCGCAAACTTTTCCCACAATTTTACCGTATATAATTTATTCCAAAATACAGGCACTGCGTGTGCAACGCTTTTGCAACGCACCGTGTCGATCGAAATATGCCAATCTACCCCAACGAAATCATTTGTTGGGGCTTAAAAGTGACTGATTTTGAAAGACAGGAACGCCAGGGAGAGATTTTGGCGCTTGCAAAAATGATGCAATATGCCGGAGGCGTCGCAAGTGAGCTGAACGCATCGCAGGCCGTATTCCTTATAAAAGCAGCACAAGCTGCTCTTCTTTCGCTTTTGGAAACCGAGTTCCCGATGCTGTCCGGCGAGCATCTAAACGAGCTTGTCGGCGACGCACATGGTCACTGTTAGCAGGCTCTGGTCTTTCTCTTATCAACGATTGATGTCGCGCTGACACACGGAAACTTCGAGAGATCCAGTTTGCTGAGACGAATACTAACCAAGGTGGGATGGTCCGTGAGAAAAGTAAGCTCCACCGATACGGCAGGCATCGTCGCGGATTTCAAAGAAGGGAATATGAGGGTTGCGTTCTTAATATTTGGAGCAATCATCGCTGCATGGCTTGCGATTGCCTACAATATCTGCCGTTCGCTGAACTGGCTCTGATCCAAGGCTGAGAATAGGGATCGCGAGGCGACCCCGATCACGCCGGCGAGACAATCGTTGATAGTGCCTATCGCTGTCGCAATCTCATGCTGCTTGATACCGCCAAGTGTGCTGGTCCACCCCCAAGCTTTATGGGCACGGTCAATGGCGGAAAGAACCTAGGAGAACTCGGCCGGCATACGTGGGGTTGCCAGCAGTCTCGCGGTGGAGATGATGATGGAAAGGTTGAAACGCCTCGCAAAAGGCGCTTTGTCGCAAAGCGAGCTCGAAGTCATAAAACGGGTGTTCGACTTAGCTACGACGCAGAGCTGGTTCGATGACGCTGAATACAGCCGTGAAGGCTTTGCCGTCGCGCTGATCGACCTGTTTCGATGTGGAATAGTCAATCCGACCCAGCTGGAAAAGATCGCGCTGTTCTGGGCATTGAGCGACTTTTCCCAGACAATGTCAAGCACTCAGCGAGCTAAGCTGAGATCGCTCTACGGCGGATGCGAGATAGAGAGAGAAGTTTCCTGTTGAAAGGAGCCTAGGCCCTGTTGACAAAGTCACCGACCTAGTCCGAACTTGATCCTACGATAATGCTTGCGCTCGCCTTCTTCGAAAAAAGGAAAGCGAAGTCCCAAAACACCGGGTATGCTGGGGTGCCCGCGCTGCAGCCAAAACGATTCACTGGTGCTTGCTGAATCAAGGTAACCTACACTTGCGGTCGAATAAGCTCGCTATCAAAGCATTAGGCAGCGAACCCATAAACGGGTTACCTAGCGGAATGCACATCGTCGTCTGGTAGATCGGATAAATCGACGTCACCGATGGGCGGTAACTTGGTTCCGCACCACGGGCAGAAGGCGATCTCAATCACGCTGCTGCCACCATCATGGACGATGATGCCATACCCCCCACGGATTTGATCAATCAAGGCGTCCGGGCAGTCCAAGCGATCAGCGTGCTGTTCGCAAGACTGGTTCAGATCGGCGGCCATTCTACTGCAACAATAATCGGTCATGGGCTTATCCTGCGCGAGCGCCAGGAAAAAGGAAGGGTTCCTTTTGGGGCCAGGGCTGCTTCAGAGTTGGCATGTGCCGATATCATTTGACCAACTTCGGGTGGCACATGATCGAGCCGGTGTTGCCCATTCACCATCGCAACCAAGACTCATTCTCCTGCAAGTTTGTGCACGGCTGCGACAAGTTCCGGTTCGAAGCCGACGGCAAAGGTATAGCAGCGCTTTGGGTTGAACTTCGTGCAGGACGCACTCATCGAACTCATGACGCCAACTGCTTCCAGACCTTGAGGCCCTTGGCGGAGCAACGCCCCACCCGACGCACCATGGCCGGAGGAACAATCTGTGCGAATGCCACTGGCGGCGACGCCATCAATATTGTCGATCGCACGTATCCTACAATCCGTGAGAATTCGCTCGTTCCAGTCGTCGGGAAGAAAGTTGTCCTGGCGAATAGTGGCCATTGTGATCTTTTCGCCCGCAGAAACAGGCTTTGAAGGCATATGATACGGCTCGAACTCGGTCACAGGTTCGGATAGTCGCATCACAACCCAATCAAAGCGGTCCGTCAGCGAACGTTGCTTGGCATCGGGATAGAGGAAAGATCGAACATCGACCTTGTGCCATGTCGACCCTTTGCCGTCGCTCACCTCAAAGCCACAACGCGTTATCGACATCCGACCAGCGTAGCCGCCCATGCTCGCTTCGGGAAAAAGAACATGTCTTGCGGTGACGACAATATTGGACTTGAAAATAAGGAAGGCGCTAGCCTCGCCAAAGGGGCACATGATCCGGCCCGTCGCACCAAACGTCTTGCGGGCCTCATCCGGCGACATGCTGTGTGATTTGGCATACTCATCGATTGGATGCCGATTATCGCCGCCAATGGCTCCTGCTTTGGCGTAAGAAGATCCGAGGATCAATACAAGTATGATTGCGAATAGTTGCGGCAGCTGCCGAGCAACGATTGAGAGCGACCCCATTGATAAACGTGACATGTCTGGCTTTCCCTCCCGCTTCTGTTTGGACCGCGACGCCAAAACCATTCTTCGGATATCCCGCCCGCTAGATCTTCTTGATACAACTACACCGGGCGCAGGTCCAGCAGTCGCTCAACGTGGCTAAGGGTATCGAAGACGAGACGGGCAAACATCGTCGTTTGGCCGTCGCTATTCGAACGCCGTTGGCGTGTCCTACTCGGATCATCAATGATGGCGATCAACGGTCGCATCCAGCGGGAAGGAGAGGTCGTCCATCTGGTCGCGTAGCAGCTATTCGACCTGTCTGGTGATCTGTTCGGCTTGGCCGTTGCGGACTTCCTTGTCGACATTGGCTTAACATTGGCGAATAGAGCAACGTTTACTTCGACGACGGTAGCATTCTATTCCTCAGATAAAGGAACGTTCGCTCTACACAGAACCAGAGAACGGCCGCAACTACCAAGCTCGCGACCAGATAGACCACAAAGCCGCAACTGCCTTGCAGGTTTTCTTCCACGACGATGAGGCGCACAACTTGGAAAACAGATTTGTGTGAAGGTAAAGGCTGTAGGATAGCGTTGCGACAATAGCGGCACCAGGTATGGGCCAGCGAGTTAGAACATGCTCAAGATCGAGCATGGCGCAGAAAATCAGCGCGATGCCGATCGAAATCAGCGGAAATCCCGCGACCGCACCGAGCTGCGCCTGAAACACCGGCAAAATGCCTTGTCCCGCAAGCCGTCCCCAGTCCATGAAGCAAATGAGCGTTGCGGTCACAAATATCAGACCCAAAGGTAGGGAAACTTTCGCTGGCGATACCGGCTGCAAAGCTTGGATTTGTACAAGCGGGCAGCCGCAAGCACCATCCCGAACAACAGCCCATCGAGGCGGGTGTATGACCCAGGACGCATACCGAAGCATCTCGCTGGCAGATTATTCAATTGCTTGCATTTATACAGCGTCGAGATCTTGAAATCACCCCTTGGTGCCTATTTCAATCCTCGTCGTATGGTTGTGAAATGAATGCGATATGTCGTGATGGAGTTATTGGGATGAAGAATTTCAAGGACACTGGACCTTTCCTTCCCGTCGATATCGACTGGACGGCGCTTGCAGCCTTGTCAGAATTCATAAAATTCGATCCCGCTGCACGCTCGTTGACGATCGAAATCGGGAAGTCCAGTGCCACGCTGTGCGAAGACGGCACGATCAAGCTCACTGGTAGGCGTCTAATCCAGGATGTCTCGGAAGACATCCATCTACTGGCAGGACGGATCGAGCTGAACTAATCACAGGTGGGGCCTAATGTGGCAGGTCGATAATAAGACGCCCTTCGCCACCCTTGGATATTTTGTTCGAGACCGCGACGGTTTCGAACATTGGGTTGTGGCCCTGCGGGCAACGTTCAACATTCGAGATGATGGCCTGGTTGCTCTGAGCGAAACGCAAGAATCCGTTCATATCGCACCAGCGTATGCCGACGACAAAGCCGGGGAGTTGTTGGCGGAATCGGATATCGCGCCATTTAGGCCCAAGGTTGACCTGACCGTCAGCGGGGCCGCCGTTGCGGTCAATCAAGCTCCTTTCCGGGAGCTTCCGATCAGCCTCACCGTTGGCAATTTTGAGAAGAAAGCTGTCGCCTTCGGCCGACGCTGGCTCAAGCGTAAAGGGGGCAACGCCGGATGGAGCTTCGAGGCCAGCGAGCAAACCATCACCGTTCCCTTATCATGGTCTATGGCGCTCGGGGGCGCGGATGCGTTCGGGGGAGATAAGGTCTACCCGCTCAATCCGATCGGCAAGGGCTGGTCCACCAACTACGACGATATTTGGCCCGACACACCACTTGAGCTTGCCCAAATCGAGGACCCTGCGCATCCTTTTGATGTGAAACGCTTGCCGTCGCCTGTGGGATTTGGCGCGATCCAGCCAGGATGGCAGCCGCGACTAGTCCATGCGGGCACCTATGATGGAGAATGGGAACGCGGGCGAGCACCTTTGTTGCCACTCGATTTTTCTGAACAGTTCCATCAAGCCGCTCCTCCAGATCAGATACTTGATATCAAGGGTGGCGAGCCTGTCACTGTGGTCGGGCTCAATGCTGAGGGTCCCTATACCTTCATGTTGCCCCAGATCATCTTCGAAGCGGTGACTCGTATGGGCATGCGGCGTGATAGCCATCGACTACGGCTGATCGGAGTTCATATCGAAGCGACCAAGAAGCGATTGTCCATGATCTGGAATGGCAGCCTGCCATGCTCTGACGACATGAGCGTTGACGGATCGATGGTGATGTTCAGGCAGATGGCAGGGGTGAGGCTGCGGTGACCCAGGATGCCATCGTCATCACTGCTGGCCTTTGTTGCCCGCTTGGCAAAAACTTCGAGGCTGCGACAGTGGCGTATTCGAAGGGCGAGAGGAGTCTTGAGCGCGATCGGTCCCTTGTTGGTCACGACGGTGACCCGATAACACTTTCCTACGTCTTTGCCCCCGCAGAGGAGCGTGACTACGAACGGCGTTTGCTGAACTTGCTCAAGAACGCATTTACCGATTGCCTCTTGCGGGCAACAAGTTTGCACAATGTCGGCCCATTGCGCTTCGGACTGATTATCGTGCTGCCGCGTTGGCTGAACGGGCATCCGCTGACCACACGATTAGCAGCGGCCTTTTCGGCGGATTCCGAAGTGCACATCTCCCATCAATGGTTCTGTTTTGGCGCTCAAGCCGAGGCGTTGTGGATGATTGATCTGGCGCGACAGGACATCGCCAATGGTAAGGCCGATGTCGTGTTTGTTGCAGCACTTGACAGTCATATCGACACGCATTTGCTGGACCGATTGGCAACGGAAGGGAGGGCATTCGGTTCAGGTCAGCCGCATTGCTTGGTCCCCAGCGAGGCTTGCACCGTCATTGCCGTAGGCAAAAGCAACCTACGTCTGGAAACCAGCGCTGAAATTCTGGGCTTTGGTGTCGGCGAGGAAGCAGCGGGCGGCAAGCCAATCGGAATTCGTGGTCGCGGACTTGGTAATGCCTTGCGAAGTGCCGCCAGAGGGCCCGAACAATCTGCTCCGGTGATGCGTGCCATGGCTGATTTAAATGGCGAACGCTGGCGAGCTGAACATTATGGCGCAGGCATCGCCAGTTTTGGCAATGGTTTCGGCGAGGCTTTGCTTGACCCTGAATGCTATGCGCTTGCGATGGGCGATGTGGGCGCAGCAGCAGGTGGTGTCATGGTTGCGCTGGCGCTCGGGGCCATGCCATCGCCTCGTGGCCACCCGGCTCACAGCGAACCCATCAAATATCCGACACTGCTCCTTGCCACCAGCCTTCGCGGGCGATCGTGCGCTTTGATGCTGGCGCATGCCAGGAGGAAAGAAGCATGAGAGAAACTGTTGGTATCAACGGCCTGACCCTATGTCACAAGCATTCAGACGGATTTACCCGTTCGACGCTTCCCGATGTCTGCCGCAGCCCACAGTCACCTGTTCCCTACACGAATGTCGCCTATGCACGTGATCTTGCGGACGGCACTACGACTGTGTTTTCGCATGGCGGGGCGATGAATGGTGTCAAAGGTTCGAAATTCGCCATCTCCTTTGGTGATGAGCCTGGAGTTGGGCTCGGAGTCAAATCGGGCACGGTGCAGGCGGAAGCAACATGGCTGAGTTGGTCGCCGAATGTGTTCATGGAAGGTCGCGCCGTCACCCGGCTCACCGACAAAATGCTGATGAACCATGGGAACACGATTTCGGCGGGAGGATATTATACGGGAAAGGTCGAAGGCGAAGCCCGTGAAGTCCTCGAAAAAATGTGTGAATTTGCCTGTAAGTGCAAGGCGGAAGGCAAGCTCACGCAATCCTGCATTGACGACAAAATGCAAGCCTGGGCTGACGAGACCGGGCGCAACGTCACACCAAACGGTGCTTACGAAAAGGGTACAAACGGCAAGTGGCAGAAGCGTCTCGATGGCGATGGCAATCAGACGAAGGGTGGCCCCAGAGGCCATAAACGACCGGACTATACCGACCACGACAACAATACCTTCGGCGAGAACAAGCTGCCCGGTGACCGTTATCGCGGTAATCAGGATGAGTTATATGATCAAATAGAAGAAGAGACTGAACAGAAACGCCATGATCTCAATTTCAAAGATTGTGATTGCAATGCCGGGGAACCGAGTCCGGTGACGCAGCCTGCAGCGAAACCCGAAGAGAGCCGCAGCTTTGCGGAAAACCATCCTTACATTTTTTGGGGAGGCGTGGGCGCTGCGGCTGTCGGTGCAGGAGCACTTACCTGGTGGGCTGGCGGCTCGGGCGGCGCGGCGGTATTGGCATTGTTCGGCGTTGGCGGAACAACGGCGCTGGCAACACAGTGATGCATTCTTAGAGTGAAGACAGGACACTGATCATGGCGACTTACGATGAGGCGATGGCCGCGTTCAAAACCATTGACGATCTGGTCAATCTAACCATTGTCGACCAGCGCGGAAATCCGAAGCTTCAATTCGGCTATGTGCTCAAACTCTACTTTAAGCGGGCCTACGACAATGACGTGCGAGAGAGATTGATCGCGCTCGTTGAGGACTATGGCAAGCTGTTCAAAGGCAGCATCACCCATTACATGCCGTATGAGGGCAAACGCCTAAAGCCGACCAAGGGGTTCGACTATGTTGCGTATTTCCGCAACCATATGCTGAGCATTCCGCCAGATGAGCGCGTGGAAGGGTTTGATGCCGAGCTTTACGGCTTTCCCGACGCCATCGATAAGGATGAGCCGACCCCTTATCACATTGGTGTCGTCGCCAGCCCTGCAATCGATGAAATGAAGTTGGGCAACAAGGATAATGCGCTCGGCCGACTGGAAGCCTATTTTCCCATCAACTGGGCGGAGGGCGATTATCATAAGCTGTTGGAGCTGTTGCAGCGCTGGGCCGAAATCGGCCAACCCATTCATGGCACGTTTGGTTTTGGACTGGTCATGGAGGAGGGCGGGCCTCGCGGCCCAGATATGCCCACTGCCTTCCCCTTCCTGAAGCGCTTCATCGGCCTGGATTATCCCGATCGCAGCCTTTGGAAAGTTCGCAGTGGGGATGCGGAAACGCCAGTCATCCGATCTATCAACTGGCTGTCCCTGATCGACACTATGCGTGCCGATCTCATCGGTGGAGCAGACACGATCCGGAAGGAGCTTGGACCGTCCTGTCCGGTCTATTCCTTTAATGGTGGCATCATCATCCAGGCTGGTCCGAAGCCGGAGATCGGTGATTTCAATCAAGGCGAGAGGCTGGATGACTATCGCGCTGTGGCCCGCGTGTTGAAACCTCTACGGTTCGAGGCGTTTAAAAGACTTGGTCTATTCAGAGACCTCCCCCCGAAATTCGATGACCGCGACGAAACCCTGAAGTGGTTGAGACGGTTTGATTGAGAGCATGGTGGGATCCTGCCGATAATGTAGGCCCACACAGAAACAAGGAAAGCCCACTTGGCGATGAAACTCTGTCTGTCGGCTTCCCGCCAAAATTACGATGCTGGATAGTCGACTTAAGATCGGCTGTTTGGAGCCGCATAGAGGTCACCCGCCCATGGCCTTGGCGTTCTTGGGCAGCTCATGCGCCCACCGACGAACGGTACTGCCAAACCCTCGGAGAGCAGGGTCTGCCCGACATCTCGGCCGTCAACGTTCAGGATGCCGCAGCTCTGACCCTAATTGCACCTGTCAGTTTCGTTCCCGTTTATTCCCCTTTGATCGTAGAAGCGAGTCCCTACGTTTAGGCTAGTAATGACCACAGCTATCGAGAAGCGGTCGCGTCGCGTGCCCCCCGTGGCAGCATGCTAATCGGCTCGGGCTGGCCACCTCGAATAGCGATGCGGCGTTTCACTCTGTCGTTATTCATTGACGCGGACATCCTTCACCACAATAAGGTCAGCCCGATAAACGCGGTAAGCACGTGCGAAGCCATAATAGGAGTATGAGAGTGACTGAACCGACAGTAGCAGATGTAATCGACCGCATTTATGAGTCGCTCCAGGCCGACAATGCCGACATCGATTTGCACATTGCGACCCTTAAGGAAGCCCTTACTCGGGCAGGTTTGAAGGAAGCCGTTTTCGATCCGAGCAGACTCGCGCATGGCAATCGTTCTGGCAGGAAACTTATGCAGGCCTACTTTCGGCAGCGTGGTGTGACCGTGAAATTCGCCACCTCGTGACGGGGTGCCGATCTCGATTCTTTCCAGCGTAGTGCGGTTGGGCATTCTACCGGCGAATTCCCAGCGACTTTAAGGAAGCGTGTGCTTCCTCCATCGCTTCGACGGCCGACGCATAGAGTCCTGACGCCTTTATCCTTTGCCAGAATCCGTCAGGCCATTGGCCTTCATCTTCGCTGGCGGGACCGAAAAATCGCTCTAAGGAAAATCTAAACAGACCGTGCTCCTCGCTCTGCTTGACGATAACGCGGAGTGAGGCTGTCTCGCCAGGGAATATTTCCAACGATTTCCCGGCTCAAGATCTAAACGTGGCGCTTCGGTCATTTGGATTCTCGCTTCAGCCGTTGATGCCGTTCGGTTTAGGCGACCGAGACCTCACCTTGTTGTCCCTGCCTAAAGAAGTCGCAAATCAACGCTATACCTCTCATTCTTTCCTGGCCTGTGGCGCTCGAAAATCTCAACGATATTGTCGAAGATAGTCGGACCTTCTCCTCTTCTTGCCGTCCGGATCTGTTTATTTATTTGCCTTCGAGCGGTCGGATGGCATTGCTCCCGTCGCGCCTCCAACGTGCGGATTGTTTCTTCGTATCCGAGCAGAAACCTCGATGTTTGGTGATGATCCCATAGAAGCACGCAACCTTCCTCGGGTGTTCCGAATCCGCCGCCAAGCATGTCGTCCAGCCCGTCCAAGTGATGTTTCCAATCAATGACATCAGGAAAAAGCTGTCGCGAAATCTCGCCAAAGAAGTCGTCTAGATTTTGTATTTTCTTTCCATCAATTCGAAATTCTATTTTCGTTTTCATATCCATCACCCAGAGCACTTCGTCGGGGCCAGATTGCGAATTTAAGACAGCTGACCTGCGATAGAAACTTGGAAATACAGACGGCTTCAGCCAATTCTCACCATAGGCCTCACGATCTCAACACCCATCCAAGGCTCTGATCTTTGATATTAAAGTTTTGCCATACGTGTAAACAGTCTGGACGTCGGCATGACCACGACACCGCTTGCCTTGTGTGGTTTCATATTCGTATGAGACCCTGACCTCGTCGTGATCGCGCAAAACGGTGCCAGTAAGCCTAATAAGCCTTCGTCGCATGCAGATAATCGAACGTATTCTCCGAGCCAGCAAAGCGAAGATGTAAGAGCTTTCCAGTGGCATCGTTGGAGAAGCTAACCCAAGTGCATCACGCCGGCGTTTAGGGTAGGGGATTACGCCTCTTCCTGCAAATATGCCATGAACACTTCAGCTGGGGTTCT